>JBBCIU010000016.1:0-519560 GCA_037190325.1 Verrucomicrobiales bacterium
GCCGCGGAAGCGGTTCGAGCCGCCGTTGAGGAAGTCCTTGTTCTGGATGTCGAGGGTCGAGAGGGTCAGCATCCCGGCCACGTCCACCGAGCCCCCCTGGTGGACGACGATGCCGTTCGGGTTGACGACCATGACGCCACCCTGCGAGGCCTTGAGCTGGCCGTAGATGGCGGTGGGATTGCCGGAGACGACGCGGTTGAGGGTGAAGGCGTTGGCGGCCTGGTTGACCTGGGTGACCTCTCCCTGCTGGATGGAGAAGGTCTGCCAGTTGATGATGGCCCGCTGGGAGAGGTTGTTGATGTCGAGGTGGGCGGTGCCCATGCCGGCGAAGTTGACCTTCCCCGCGACAACGGAAGCTCCGGAGGGATTGGCCCGGACCTGGGAGGGACAGAGCGAGGAGAGAAGGAGGAGGCAGACGACGGCTTGGAAGCGATGCGAGCGTCGGAGCATGGCTGCGCCGCCGCTTTTGCGAGTGGCTATCTTGTTCATTTCGAGGAGGAGGGAGGGAAGTTGGCGACCGCGCCCTGGTCCGACCAGGTGTCCCCGAGGGGGCATCCATCGGCGTTCCAAGCGCGATCACGACCTGTCCCCAACAGCACATTCGAGACCAACCCTTGAGAATTTCCTAACAAAGTCTCCGAAAATCGAGATACCGGACCGACTGATACATTTCTGTTAGGAATCATTCTGCCGGATGGTCCGAAGACCGATCCCGATGGATCGCCCGACGTGGCAGAGACCGTCGAGGAACTCCACCGCGCGGAACCGCCGGGATGGCTCAAGGGCCTCCTCGCGAAAGTCAGCGTGGAGTTCGGGCGCAGACCGGAAGCCAACGAGTTCACCTCTCGGACCGAGGCGCAGCGGTGGCAGGAGGACTCGCGCCTTGGTCGCCCCCCCTGGCTGAACGCTGAAGCAAACGCCTCGTCCAAACCGAAGCGTCTCGGACTCGAACGGACTTGGCAAGTCCCTCTCCTTGGCTTTTCTTTATTCCCGAATGATTCGGAGGGCTTGAAACGAAAGGACGAAGCCCCAATTCCCCCTCAAATCACCCAATCAACCCCCTCGCTTTCAGCGGGCGGCGGGACCAGATCGGTGAGCGGTATCTCCGCGCAGCTTCGCATCAGCGCTTCGTTCGCCCGCACCCAGGCCTCGTGGACCCGGTCGGCCGATTTCCCGCCGTTGCCGGGGCTGCTCTCGATCAGCGATCCGCCCTCCATCGCCACGGCGATCTCGGCGAGGGTGATCTCGCCGGGCGGACGGGCGAGAAGATAGCCGCCGTTCTTCCCCCGGCGACTGATGACGAGACCCGCCTGGCGCAGCGTCGTCAGGATCTGGACAAGGTAGTTCGGGGAAAGCCGTTCCGCCGCCGCCAGCTCCTCGACCTGCCGGACTTCGCCCGCTTCGTGGCGACTCGCCAGCTGAGCGAGGACTTGGCAGGCATACTCGGTCTTCAACGGGAGGCGCATGGGAAAAATCGCTTGCAAATCCTTCAATACAATACATTAGTAAGCGACGCAACTTTAAAATATATCCCTTTTCACTTCTCGCACGCCATGGCCAAATCCGGCAACGAAGCTCTCAAAGAAGCCAGCAACTACCTGCGTGGCACCATCCTCGAAGGTTTGGCCAACGCGGCGAGCGGATCGCTTTCGGACGATGACCAGAAGCTCACGAAGTTCCACGGCACCTACCAGCAGGACGACCGGGATCTGCGGCGGGAGCGTCGCAAGAAGAAGCTGGAGCCGGCCTATTCCTTCATGATCCGGGTGCGGGCGCCCGGAGGCGTGGCGACGCCACGGCAATGGCTCGACATGGACCGCCTCGCCCATGAATATGCCAACGGCGCGCTGAAGATCACGACACGCCAGACCTTCCAGTTCCACGGCGTCATCAAGAGCAACCTGAAACGGACTATCTACGAGATCAACCAGGCGCTCTACGACACCCTCGCGGCCTGCGGCGACGTGAACCGCAACGTGATCTGCAATCCGAATCCCGTCCAGTCGCAGGTCCGGGACGAGGTCAACGAACTCGCCAACCGCCTTTCGAGCCACCTCCTGCCGCGCTCCACGAGCTACCACGACATCTGGATCGGGGACGAGTCGGGCGAGCAGGTCAAGGTCACGCAGGACCCCCCGCTCGTGGGAGAGCCCGCCGACGAGGTGGAGCCGATCTACGGGAAGCACTACCTGCCGCGGAAGTTCAAGATCGTCGTCGCCGTCCCGCCGAGCAACGATGTGGACGTCTACGCCCACGACCTCGGCTTCATCGCCATCCTCAACGAGGCGCAGGACGAGATCGTCGGCTACAACGTCACCGTCGGCGGCGGCATGGGCATGACCCACGGCAACGAGGCCACCTTCCCCCGCCTCGCCGACGTGATGGGCTTCTGCACTCCCGACCAGGCGCTCGCCGTGGCCGAGTCCGTCCTCCGCGTCCAGCGCGACCATGGCAACCGCGAGGACCGCGCCAACGCCCGCCTGAAGTACACGATCGAGCGCCTCGGCCTGGACCGCTTCCGCAGCGAGGTCGAGAACCTCCTCGGATACGAGCTCGAGGTGCCGCGGCCCTTCGCCTTCGAGTCCAACGGCGATCCCTACGGCTGGACCCAGGACCATCGCGGCAACTGGCACTACTGCCTCTACATCGAAAGCGGCCGCGTCCATGACCGGCCGGACTACCCTCTCATGACCGGCCTGCGTGAGATCGCCAAGATCCACGAGGGCGAGTTCTGGATGACGGCGAACCAGAACCTCATCGTCGCCAACATCTCGCCCGAGGCGAAGCCTCGCATCGAGAAGATGCTCGAGGAATACGGCATGCTCGACTCCATCGGGCGCAGCGCCCTCCGCCTGCACTCGATCAGCTGCGTGGCGCTGCCGAGCTGCGCCCTCGCCCTCGCCGAGGCGCAGCGCTTTCTGCCCGGCCTCGTCGGCGAACTGGAGGAGGTGCTGGAGGAGGCCGGGCTGCGGCACGACGCCATCACCATCCGCATGACCGGCTGCCCGAACGGCTGCGCCCGGCCCTACATCGCCGAGATCGCCTTCGTTGGGAAGGGACCGGACACCTACAACGTCTACCTCGGTGCGGGATTTGCCGGGGACCGTCTCAACAAGCTCTACCGTACCGCCGTCAAAGGCGGGGAGATCAAGGAGCTCCTCCGTCCCGTCATCCTCGACTATGCCAAGAACCGGCTTCCGGGAGAGCGTTTCGGCGACTTCACGATCCGCGCCGGCTATGTGAAGGCGACCGAGCACGGACGCGATTTCCACAAGGATTTGGTAGCTGTTTAGCTTTTGGCTCTTTAGCCATTTAGCTATTCAGACAAGCCTGTGCTTTCCTCATCCCCTTTGCCAAACAGCCAAACAGCTACCCGCTAAAAAGCTCTTTCCCCCATGTCCCTCCCCAATTCCCCGCTCCGGCCCGATCAACAGCAGATCGCCCACCAGCTCGCGCAAGGCCTCGGCCGCGACCAGGCTCTTTGGCTCTCCGGTTTCTTCTCCGGCATCGCCCAAAGCAGCCCCCCCGCCTCCCCGGCTGCCAGTGCGGCGGCGAAACGCAAACTGACCGTGCTCTACGGGTCCGAGTCCGGCAACGCGGAGAAGCTCGCCGCAGCCGCCGTGAAGGTCGCCGAGAAGGCCGGCTTCAAGGCCACGCTCTCCAACATGGGGGACGCCAAGCCCGCCGCCCTCGCCGGCGCCGAGCGCCTCCTCGTCGTCATCAGCACCTGGGGCGAGGGCGATCCGCCGGACAACGCCGTCGCCTACTACGAGGCCTTCATGGCCGAGACCATGCCGAAGCTTCCCGGGCTGAAATTCTCCGTCTGCGGACTCGGCGACACCAGCTACGAGCACTTCTGCAAGATGGGCAAGGACTTCGACGCCCGCCTCGCCGCGCTCGGCGCCGAGCGCGTCCACGCCCGCGCCGACTGCGACGTCGACTACCAGTCCGCCTTCGACGCCTGGCTCAAGGGCTCGCTCTCCGCCTTCCCAGCCGATCCGGCCGCCGTGGCCGTCCCTGTCCCCGCCTTGGTCGTTCCGGCGGTCGCGGACCAGGAGATCTACAGCAAGGAGAATCCCTATCCCTCCGAGCTGCTCGAGAAGATCGTCCTCAACGGCACCGGCTCCGCCAAGGAGACGCTCCACCTCGAGCTGAACCTCGACGGCTCCGGCCTCGCCTACGAGCCCGGCGACGCCCTCGGCATCCTGCCCGCGAACCGCGCCTCCCTCGTCGACGAAGTCCTCGCCGCGACCGGCCTCTCCGGCTCCGCCAAGCTCGGCGACAAGACCTTGGCCGAGGCGCTGAGGCACGACTTCGACATCACCACCCTCCAGCCCGCCATCGTCGACAAGTACAACGCCGTCGCGAAGAACGCCGACCTCCAGAAGCTGCTCGACGAGGAGGGGCGGGCCACCCTCAAGGCCTGGGTCGACGGCCGCCAGCTCATCGACCTGCTCGAGGCCTACCCCTTCGCGCGGTGGACGCCCGAGAGCTTCACCGGCGCCTTGCGCAAGCTCGCCCCGCGGCTCTACTCCATCGCCTCCAGCCTGAAGGCCCACGAGGACCAGGTGCACCTCACCGTCGCGGCGGTCCGCTACCACAGCCACGGCCGCGACCGCACCGGTGTCTGCTCCTGCTATCTCGCCGACGAGGTGCAGGTGGGCGACAAGGTGCGGGTCTACTTCCACCACAACAACAACTTCCGCCTTCCCGCCAGCGACGACACCGCGATGATCATGATCGGCCCCGGCACCGGCATCGCGCCCTTCCGCGCCTTCGTCGAGGAGCGCGCCGCCCGCGGGGCGAAGGGTAAGAACTGGCTCTTCTTCGGCGACCAGCATTTCTCCTACGACTTCCTCTACCAGCTCGAGTGGCTGGAATACCTCGAGAGCGGTGTCCTCACCGACCTCAGCCTCGCCTTCTCCCGCGACCAGAAGGAGAAGATCTACGTGCAGCACCGCCTTCTCGAACGCGGCGAGGAGGTCTACCGCTGGCTCGAGGCCGGCGCGCACCTCTACGTCTGCGGCGACGCCTCGCGCATGGCCAAGGACGTGCAGCAGGCGCTCATCCAGATCATCGCCGACCACGGAGGAAAGTCCCCGGAGGAGGCCAAGGCCTACCTCGAGACCATGCGCAAGGCGAAGCGCTACCAGCGCGACGTGTATTGAGGCGGTTCCGTTGAAAACGAAGGGCCATCCTCGTTGTCCCCTTTCACGTCCGGACCGTCTGGAAGGGACGACCGGTGAGATGTCCGCCATCGCTGCCCTGCGCGACCTTCCTCCCGGTGCCTGCTGCGGTTTGCCGTGGCCTGCCCCGGGGCATGGTGTCTCGCGACGAAATCCGCTGGAGAATGCGGACCAACAGAAACCCATTGCCCCCCATAGCCCCGGCCCCATGGTTGAAGCGGCTTTTCGCCTTTGACCGCCCTCCCATCGCGGGAATCCGGGAACAGATGGCTACTCCATGAAAACGAAACGTTCCCTCGTCGCCGCGTTCTTCGCACTCCGGCTTCGCCCCCTTTCCCCGACGCCCGGCAAGGGTGGGATCTCCTTCCTGCTCGCGCTCGGATTTCTCGCCGGAGACGCCCTCCAAATCCAAGCCCAAACTCTCGACGGGTTCGACCCGGAGGCCGACGCCTGGGTGGAGTCCATCGCGGTGCAGACCGACGGCAAGATCCTGCTGGGCGGGTGGTTCACCCGCATCGGCGGGGAAACGCGCCGCGGCATCGCCCGCTTGAACGCGGACGGCACCTTGGACACCGCCTTCGATCCGGAGGCCAACATCGCGGTCCTTTCCGTCGCGGTGCAGGCCGACGGCAAGATCCTGCTGGGGGGCATTTTCGCCAGCGTCGGCGGAGAGGCGCGCCACGGCATCGCCCGCCTGAACGCGGACGGGACCCTGGACGCCGCCTTCGACCCGGAGGCCAATGCCGGGGTCAATTCCATCGTGGTGCAGCCCGATGGCAAGATCCTGCTGGGGGGCTCTTTCACCCGCATCGGCGGGGAGACGCGCCACGGCATCGCCCGCTTGAACACGGATGGCACCCTGGACACCGACTTCGACCCGGAGGCCGACGACGACGTCCATTCCATCGCTCTGCAGCCCAACGGCAAGATCCTGCTGGGAGGCAACTTCACCCACATCGACGGGGAGACGCGCCACCACATCGCCCGCCTGAACGCGGACGGCACCCTGGATACCGCCTTCGCCCCGGAGGCCGACAGCGGCGTCGGGGCCATCGCGGTGCAGGCCGACGGCAAGATCCTGCTGGGAGGCAACTTCACCCGCGTCGGCGGGCAGACGCGCCACCACATCGCCCGCTTGAACGCGGACGGCACTCTGGACGCCGCCTTCGCCCCGGAGGCCGACAATGTGGTCCTTTCCATCGCGGTGCAGTCCAACGGCAAGCTCCTGCTGGGAGGAGGCTTCACCCGCGTCGGCGGGCAGACGCGCCACGGCATCGCCCGCCTGAACGCGGACGGGACCCTGGATACCGCCTTCGCCCCGGAGGCCGACAGCGGCGTCGGGGCCATCGCGGTGCAGGCCGACGGCAAGATCCTGCTGGGCGGGTGGTTCACCCGCCTCGGCGGGGAGACGCGTCACCACATCGCCCGTTTGCTGAACGACCCGGTCGTTCCTCCCGCTCCGGCCAAAGCCACGATGAGCAAACCCAAACGCTTCCCCGCCACCCCGGTCGGCAAGCGCAGCAAGGCGCAGAGCGTGCGGATCGCCAACATTGGAGGCTCCCCGCTCACCCAGCTCTCGGTCAAGCTCAGCGGCAAGGCCAGGAAGGACTTCCGCACGACCTTGCCTGGGAAGACCCTCGCTCCCGGCGCCTCCTCCATGTTCAAGGTGACCTTCCGCCCCCGCACCGCGGGCTCGCGAAAGGCCGTGGTCACCCTCCACAGCAATGCCGTGCCGGTGAAGACGACGCTCGTCGGCAGAGGCAGGCCGAGGTGACGGTCCGGAGCTTCTGCACTTTCTTGCAACCTGCGTTCAACCAAGCCAGATTGAGGCGCAGGCACGCCTCCCATCCGGCGCAAAAAGGTATGGCGCACCTTTTGGGTTGAATCCCGACGGGCTTGACCGGAACGCTTCCGCCATGGGAACAGCAATTCTTTCTTCATCGTCCATCCTCCGCAGAGCGATGGGCTGGTTCGTGGCGTCGGCGCTGTCCGCCGCCGTCGGCCAAAGTCTCGAGGCCGACGAATGGGTTCTCGAGCCCGGCGACCGTATCGCCCTCGTCGGCAACGCCCTCGCCGAACGGCTCCAGCACGACGGCTGGTTCGAGACCTACCTGCAGGCCACCCATCCCGAGCACAAATTGGTCGTCCGCAACCTCGGCTACTCCGGCGACCAGGTGCACTACCGCCCCCGTGCCCACCAGGGCTTCGGCGACAGCGACAGCCATCTTGCCAACGTGCAGGCCTCGGTCATCTTCGCCTTCTTCGGCTACAACGAATCCTTCGCGGAAAAGCCCGAGGACTACCGCAAGCAGCTCGCGGGCTGGATCGACCATATCCGCACCCTGACCTACCTGCCCGGCGGCAAGGCTCCCCGCATCGTGCTCTTCTCCCCCCTCGCCCACGAGGACCTGGGCAACCCGCTCCTGCCCGACGGCAAGGAGAACAACGTCCGCCTCGCCGCCATCTCCCGCGTCACCGCCGAGGTCGCCAAGGACAAGCAGGTGCCCTTCGTCGATCTCTTCACCGCCTCCCAAGCTTGGTACGACGACGCCGAAGCGCCTCTCACGATCAACGGCGTCCACTTGGAGGACGAAGGCAACCGCACCCTGGCCCGGCACCTCGTCGGCGAAGTGCTGAAGAAAACTCCCGGCCTGGACGAAGCCGGACTCGAACGCCTCCGCGAAGCGGTCTTGGAAAAGGACCGCCACTGGTTCAACCGCTACCGCGCCGCCAGCGGCAACGACGTCTGGGGCAGCCGTTCCGTGCAGGACGGCAACCACGCCACCCTCAACCGCGAACTCCTCATGCTCGACGTCATGACCGCCAACCGCGACGTGCAGGTGTGGACGCGGGCCAAGGGGCAGGACCACGAGATCGACGACAGCAACGTGCCCGAGCCGGTGAAGGTCGGCACCCACATCGTTCGTGAAGTGACCTACCTCGACCCGAAGGAGGCCATCCAGCGCATGACCTTCCCCGACGACCTCGAAGTCACGCTCTTCGCCGCCGAAGACCGCTTCCCCGAAGTCGCCAACCCCGTCGCCCTGCAGGTGGACACCCGCGGGCGCCTCTGGGTAGCCTCATGGGAGGACTATCCCAAGTGGCATCCCGGCCGCCCCGTCAAGGACCGGCTCGTCATCCTCTCCGACGAGGACGGCGACGGCGTCGCCGACAAGGCCACGACCTTCGCCCACGTGTCGCAGCTCACCGGCTTCGAGTTCTGGAACGGGGGGGTCGTCGTCGCCTCCGCTCCCGACGTCTTCTTCCTCAAGGACACCGACGGCGACGACGTGGCCGACGTGAAGATCCATCTCTTCGGCGGCCTCGGCGCCGACGACACCCACCACGCCGCCAACAACCTCGCCCTTGGCCCCGACGGCTACATCTACTACCAGCGCGGCATCTTCATCCTCGAAAACGTCGAGACCCCCTGGCGGGTCAGCGAGGAATCCGGCACGACCGGCGTCTATCGCTTCAATCCCCGTACCTTCGACTTCTCCTTCGTCGTCGAAAACAGCCCGAATCCCCACGGCATCAGCTTCGACAAGTGGGGGAATCTCTTCATCACCGACGGCACCTCCGGCAAGGCCTTCCACGTCTATCACGCCGACAAGCCGGAGGAGGGGCAGGATCCCGCGACCTTCCAGGAAGGCTGGCAGAAGCGCCCGCTCGTGCCGACCACGGTCCGTCCCGTCGCCTCCAGCCTGGTTCTCTCCAGCCCGCATTTTCCCGAGGCCTACCAGGACAATTTCCTCATCCTCAACACCATCGGATTCCAAGGGATCAAACGCTACCAGCTCACCCATCACGACAACGGCGTCGTCGATGGCGTCGAGGCGGAGAACTTCCTCTTCACCGGCACCGATCCCACCTTCAAACCCAACTCCGAAGCCACGCCGAGGGAGTTCCCCGCCGACTACCCCGGCGATCCCAATTTCCGTCCCTCCGATGCGGTGGTCGGCTTCGACGGCGCTCTCTACTTCGCCGACTGGCACAATGCGGTCATCACCCATTCGCCCTACAATCTCCGGGATGCCAGCCGCGACCGGAGGCATGGCCGCATCTATCGCGTCACGGCCAAGGGCCGTCCCCTGCTGGAACCTCCGAGCATCCGGGGAGAAAGCATCCCGCACCTCCTCGGGCTCCTGCGCCATCCCGCCGACGGCATCCGCCATCAGGTGCGCGTGGAACTCAGCGCCCGTCCCAGCGACGAAGTCATCGCCCAGACCAAGGCCTGGGCCGCGAAGCTGGATCCCGCAAAAGCCGAGGATGCGGTTCCCTTGCTCGAAGCCCTCTGGATCCACCAGCAGCACGGCGCCGAGGACCTCGAACTGCTGAAGAAGGCAGAGGCCATCGCCGTCCCCCAGGCCAAACCCGCCGTGAAACAGGTCGCCTGGCACTGGAGCGGACGCAACACCCACTTCCGGGGCAACAACACCATCGAAGAGCGGGGGATGCAGTTCCGCACTTTCTACGAACCCTATTGGACCAAGCTCACCGGGGAAGCACCCGTCCAACCCGGCCGAAAAGTGAAGGAACTGGACCTGAGCGGCGAGGAAACCGCCAAGCTCACCATCAAGTGCGCGCTGCTCAAGTTCGACGTCGAGGCCTTCGCCGTCAAAGCCGGACAGGCCGTGGAACTCACGCTCGACAACACCGACGTCATGCCGCACAACCTCCTCATCGTCGCTCCCGGCACCATCGAAGACGTCTCCTCCAAGGCCATGCAGATGGGTGTCGAAGGCTGGGGCAAGCACTACAACCCCGGCACCGAGGCCGTCCTCCACGCCACCCAGCTCGTCGACGCCAGCAAGCAGGAGACGCTGACCTTCAAAGCGCCGGAGAAGGCGGGCGAGTATCCCTACGTCTGCACCTTCCCCGGACACGCCTACGTGATGCGCGGTGTGATGAGGGTGGTGGACGGGAAATAGGGAAGGGAGCCTCCTCCCGCCTCGAAGCCGCCGGGAACGGCTTCGCCCCCTTCCCCTCACCCGAAGAACCGCTCCACTTTCCTCATCGCCCGGAGAAAAGCTTCGACATCCTCCTCGTTGTTGTAGAAGGCAAAGGAGGCCCGGGCCGTCGCCGGAACCTTCAGATAGTCCATGAGGGGTTGCGCGCAATGGTGGCCGACCCGGATCGCGACCCCCTCGGTGTCGAGTATGGTCCCGACATCGTGGGGATGGGCGGCGGCGTAGTGGTAGGAGACGATCGCGGCCTTGCCCGGCGCCGTTCCGAAAAGACGGACTCCCTCCATCTTCCCGAGCTCTTCGGCAACGCGGGCGGCGAGGGCTTCCTCGTGGGCGGCGGCGGCCTCGCGATCGATTCCCTCCAGATAGCGGAAGGCCTCGGCCAGACCGATCGCCCCGGAAATGTTCGGAGTCCCCGCCTCGAAGCGCTCCGGCGAGCTCCGGAAGGTCGTTCCCGAGACCGAGACCCGCTCGATCATGTCGCCGCCGGTCTGGTAGGGCGGCATCGCGTCGAGAAGCGCCCGGGGTCCGACGAGGACGCCGACGCCGTCGGGGGCGAAGACCTTGTGCCCGGAGAAGGCGTAGAAATCGGCTCCGGCCGCTCCGACATCGACCGGCCCGTGGGGCAGGGCCTGGGCTCCGTCGACGAGGACGACCGCCTCCCGCGCCTTCGCGAAGGCCGTCATCTCGGCGACCGGATTGACCGTGCCGAGGACATTCGAGACATGGGGGAACGCGGCGATGCGGGTACGCGGGGTGAAGAGCGATTCCCACTCCTCGAGATCCAGCTCTCCGTTGTCGCGGAGTCCGGCGAAACGCAGGACGGCGCCGGTCCTTTCCGCGAGCACCTGCCAAGGCACGAAGTTGGCGTGATGCTCCATGATCGTGAGGACGATCTCGTCGCCCTCGCGGAGGCGGGAGGCGAGTCCATGCACGGCCAGATTGATCGCCTCGGTCGTGCCCCGGACGAAGACGAGCTCGTGCGACGCGGGAACGCGCAGGCATTGCTTGAGGTAGTCGCGCGCTCCGTCGTAGGCGTCGGTGGCCTCGCGGCTGAGGTAGTGGACCCCGCGGTGGATGTTCGCGTTCTCGTAGGAGAAGAAACGCGAGAGCGCTTCGATGACGCGACGCGGCTTCTGCGTCGTGGCTCCGTTGTCCAGATAGACGAGGGGTTTTCCGTCGATCTCGCGGGAAAGGATGGGGAAATCGGCGCGGACCGCCGCTGGGTGGAAGGAAGGCATCGGGAAGACTATACGATGGCCTGCGGCGCATTGGAAACAATTCCCCGGGGGCGGCCAGCCGGGGAAGCGGGCGGCGGCGGCGGCGGTACCTTCGCCATTGACCCTTTCTTCGTTTTCCGACAATATCCGGGCATGAGCTTTTCCACCTCTTCCGTCGCCGAACTTCCAAAGCGCCACGGTGTCTCCAAGAGACGGGAACGCCAGCGGGGCGCAGCCAAGTGGTTCGCCCTTCTCCTTTGCGGAATGGCCTGGAGCGCCCCTCCCGCCCGATCCCAGGAGGCAGCGGCGATCCAACCCTTTCTGGATCTCGAGGCACGTTTCGAGGACGCGCTCGCGAAGGTCGACGAGCCGGTCGCCAAGCTGAACAGCTCCTACGGGGATGCGCTGAATCGCCTTCTCACCTCGGAGACCGCCGCCGGCAAGCTCGAAGCCGCGCTGCAGGTCAAGGCGGAGATCGAGGGCTTCGGCGATGGCAGCGACTTCAACGCCGCCGCCTTCGAGAAGAGAGGAACGGAGCACCCCGCCGTCGCCGGAACGCGGACGAAGTATCTCGCGGAGCGGCAGCGCCTGCGGGGAGCCGGCAAGCGGAGCCGCACCGAACTGGTCAAAAACTACCAGACCGCTCTCGTCGCCTTGGAGCAGGAGCAGACGCGGCTCGGGAACTTGGATGCGGCTCTCGCCGCGCGCAACGCCCGCGCCGCCCTCGACCAGGACCCACGGTTCCAGGACGACCCGGCCGGTCCCGGCGCCTTCCGGGGCCGCGTCCATGTCGTGGCCAAAGGCGAAGTCGAGCTCCGCTACAACGGAACGAGGCTGTCCTTCCGGAACCTCTCCAAGGACCGGAACAAATACGTCGACGGCACGAGCGAGGTCGTCGAGTTCCAGCCGGGCGGCATCCTCGTCGTGAAAATGCGGGCGACGGCCGTCTACCGGGCGCTGATCGTATGCCTCGAAAGCGAAGACGGGAGTCTTTCGATCCCCGTGGCGCTCGACGACTACCGCTACCTCGGCGTGAGCCTCGCCGACAAGGATCTGAACCTCGACGCCGAAGGCTTCGCCGAGATCGAGGTGCGGCCGGGAAGCGGCACCGCCGACGCCGACATGGCCGCCATGTGGAACGGCAAATCCATCTCCGCCCAATCCCGCATCGGCAGCGAGTGGATCCAATCCGGGCCGGGGTCGGAATGGCACAGCTACGCCGTGCGGATTCGCGACGACATGCCGCAGCTCGCGACCCGCGAGTGACGCCTTCCGAAGAGAGGCGGGGAACGAAATTTCAGTTGTCGGAAAGTCTCCGCCCCGACTAGGTTCGTTCTCGTCCTCTCCCGCCATGGCCAAACGCCCCCAACCGAGAACGAAGCGACCCAAAGCCGCCTCCCCCGTCGCCGTGATCGCGCTCTGCGGCCGCGCCGCGAGCGGAGAGAGCCGCCCTTGGCTCGTGGAGGGAGCGGATGGCCACTTCTACTTCCTCAAGCGCGACAACGTCTCCCACGACCGGCTCGCCATGGACTATCTGATGAGCCGTCTCGCCGAGGAATGCGGTCTGCCCGTGCCACCGGTGCGCCTCCTCGATCTGCCTTCCGCGCTGCTTTCCCACAGCGCCCTCGAGGGGGCCGGGTCGCTCACCCCGGGCCCGGCCTTCGGCTCCCTGCGGGTGCCCTTCGCCGAGGAGGTCCGCTCGGGCCATCTCCGCTCCATCGCCGAGGAGACGAAGCTGCGCTGCCTCTGCTTCGACTGGTGGACGCGCAATCCCGACCGCCAGCTCGACCGGATCGGCGGCGATCCCAACGCGCTCTGGGATCCCGTCCTGCAGCAGGTCCTGCTGATCGACCACGACCGCTGCCTCGATCCCGAGTTCGACCAGGTCGCCTTCCGGCGCGGCCACCTCTTCCGCGACGCGCTCCCCTTTCTCGAGAAGGCCTTCCTCGCGAAATGGCGCAGGCGCTTCGAATCGTCCATCTACCACCTCACGAACATCTGGGACGAGATGCCCGAGGAATGGCGCAAGGGCCCGAGGAGGAAGAACCTGCTCTCCTACACCCGGCAGGACATCGAGGCCCGCCTCATCAAGCCGAAGCTGCCCGCAGACGGTCTGCTCGCCGGCTGAACCCTCTTCGATCCAGCGCCGCCATGAACCTGATCCTCAACTACGCCGCGATCGGCTTCCGCCCCTACCCGGAACTGGGGGAATACGTCAACGTGGGCATCGTCGCGGTGGAGGCGAAGAGCCGCTATCTCGGCTACAAGCTCATCTCCTCGCAGCGCACCCGCCGCGTCTCGGCCTGTTTCCCCCAGTTCGATCTGGGCCTCTACCGCGCCGGACTGAAGCGGCTCGAGAGCGAGCTCTCCGCCCTTGCCATCGAAACGAACCACTGGACCGACGACGCCCGCCAGGTCGCGAGGAACCATCCGGCCCAGGGCGACTTCCTCGTCGGCGAGGAGGAGGATCTCTTCGGCAAGCTCGCCGCCCCGTCGGGATCCGCCTTCTTCTACGCCGCCCGCGGCACTCGTCTCTGCGAGGACATGGACGCCGCCATCGCCGCGCTCTACGACCGCTACGTGGAGCATCGCCACCTCACCCAGGCGGACTACGAGGAGAAGCAACTGACCCGGGACATCCGCCGGCTCCTGCAGACGCAGCGCCTCGGCCGTCTCTACCGCGAAGCGTCCTGGGTCGGCACCGACGCCTACCACGTCGGCATCCCGCTCGCCTTCACCCCGCAGGGAGCGGAGATTCCGGAGAAGGCGATCAAGCCCCTCAACCTCGCCCGCAGCACCCCCACGCCGATCTACACCTACGGCGACGAGTGGATCGCGAAGGTCGCCCGCCTCAAGCGCGTCGGCTGCCTCCCCGAGGAGTTCCTCTTCGTCGTCAAGATGCCCGACGGCGAGGACGAACGAGCCGCCGCCGAGGAGATCTGCGAGGGCCTCGTCCGCGAAGGCGTGCAGGTCGCCGACATCGAGGACACCGCGGCGATCCTCGCCTTCGCGAAGATCGAGGAGCAGCGCGAGCTGAAGCTGACGGCGTAGGGGAAATCCGAAATCCGAGGCTCGAAATCCGAATGACCAGCTTCGGATTTCGAGCTTCGGATTTTCACTTCTCGAATCGGTCGAGCAGCTCCAGCTCCAGCCTCGCGTTCCGTTGCAGCAGGATCGACTCGCGCGTCGTTTTCCCGCGGTCGTTCGCGCCGTATTCGACGTCGAGACTCACGAGCATGGGCTGGACCTCGAGGCGGACGATGCGGAAGACCGGCTCGATCCGCGTCCGGAAGAAGCAGTGCAGGGGCACGTCGCCATGGTTCGCGTTCCAGAGGATCTGGGCCGGAGGAAACCCCTCGATCGCGCCGAGCGTCGCGAGAATCTCGCGGAGGCGGGCGGGACCATGCTTCTTCGACAGCTTCCTGGCCGCCGCGTGGTTGCGGAGACGCTCGAGATAGGACGTCTTCGGATTCCGATGCGATTCGACCATCTCCTCGATGAGTCCTCTCGCATGCACGGCGAGGGAGGCGTGCAGCTCCTCGCGGCTGATCTCGCCGCGCTCGAACTGGCGGAAAAGCTGCGGCGGCGTGGGATGGCGGTCGAAGTTCACACCGGTGGATGCGGCGAGGCCCCGCGGAACGGTCAACGGCGGTTCCGCTTGAAGATTCTCTGGATGAGGCCTCCACCCTGCTGGCGCGGCGGCGCGGCGGTCCGCTCCTGCACCGGCGCGACTTCCCCGATGACGCCTTCCTCGGCGGATTCCTCGCCTTCGCGGAAGATGGAGGTCACGGGCTGGTGGTCGCGATAGGAAGTCGGCTCGGTCTCCTCGCCCTCGTCTCCCGCGAGCGACTCGGCGCGGGCGCGGACTTCGTTGTAGTTCTCCTCGTCGAGATAGCGCTCGAGGAAGGCGCCGACGATGGGGGCGGACTGCTTGCCGCCGCTGACGACCTCCCCGGGATCGCCCTCGTAGATCACGGCATAGGAGTAGACCGGATTCTTCGCCGGAAAATAGCCCGCGAACCAGGAGATGTTCTGCTTCAGGGCGACGTTCCACTGCCCCGTGCCCGTCTTGCCGGAAACGGTGATCTTGTGGTAGGCCTGCTTGCCGGTGCCGTTGCCGGCGTTGACGACGTCGTAGAGGCCTCGCCGCACCGCGCGGAGGGCGTAGTCGTCGACGTTCAGGTTGCCGATCGTCTCCACGGGAAAGGTGCGCTCGATCTCGTGGTTGAGGTCCTGGACCTGGAGGACGAGACGGGGCTTCACGACCTGCTTCCCGTTGCCGACGCCGGCCATCATGCGGGCGACCTGCAGCGGGGAGACCTCGACCTTGCCCTGCCCGATGCTCATCACCGCCTCCTCCCCGTCGGACATCAGGTAGCCGTACTTGTCGACCCAGTAGCGGTTGTTGGGAATGAAGCCGCTGGCCTCGCGGAGGGGGATGCCCGTCTTGTCGCCAAGACCGAGGCGGGTCGCCATGTAGCTCATCGAATCGGCCCCGGCCCTCGTCGAGACCTCGTAGAACCAGGTGTTGCAGGACCGCGTGAGGGCGCCGACGACGTTCATCGAGCCCTCGCCCTTCGTGTTCCAGTTCCGCATCACCACGTTGCCGACCTTCCAGGCGTTCGGGCAGGGATAGAGGTCGTTGGCGGAGATGTAGCCGCTCTCGAGGAAGCCGAGCGCGGCGACCACCTTGAAGGTCGAGGCCGCCGGATAGGTCGCGCGGTAGGCCCTGGGAAAGAGCGGCTTCGCCGGATCGTTGACGAGGGTGGCGTAGTTCTCCTGGCTGATCGCGGGGATGAACAGGTTCGGATCGAACTGGGGATAGCTCGCCATCGCCACGATGTCCCCGTTGTGGACGTCCATGATGACCATGGCTCCGCGCTTGACCTTCTCGGCAAGGAGATCCTCGCAGATCTTCTGCATCTCGAGATCGATCGAGGTGACGACATTGAAGCCGGGGCGCGGGCGTGAGAGGACCTCCTCCTTCACCTTCGTGCCGTCGGCCTCGAAAAGGACGTTGACCCGGCCGGGAGTGCCCTTCAGCTCCGCCTCGAAGGCCTGCTCCAGCCCGTCGACCCCGATGGCCTGGCCCCAGAGATCCTCGTCGTTGACGATCGGCCCGGTGAGGCGGGGCGGACGCTTGCCCACGTATCCGACAACGTGCGAGAGCGTGGTGCCCTGCGGATAGTGGCGCAGGTAGACCGGCTGCAGGGTGAGGCCCTCCATCTTCTGCCGGGTCAGTTCGTCCACCTCGCTGTCGGTGAGGACGGTGGAGAAGACGAGCGGCACCCAGCGGCGCTCGCGGTAGTGCTCGATCACCGTCTTGCCCGAAAGGTCCCAGTCGGTTCCGAGGATGTTGTTGACGTGGACCATGCGCTCGCCCGCGTAGCGCAGGACCTCGGCGTCGGGCACCTCGGCCCCGAGGAAGGGGAAGGTGATCGCCGCGTAGTGGACCACTTTGTTCTGGGCCAGAGGATAGCCGTTCCGGTCGAGAAGCTGGCCTCGGGGCGCGGGGACGGAAAACGTGAAGGTGCGCGCCTCCGTGCGGGTGAGAACGGAGGAGCCGACCTGGCCCGGTTTCTCCGGCGGAGCCTGGGCCCTCACCTCGCTGGCGGTCACCGGCGCCTCGGTCGCATCGACGCCGAGGGCGTCCATCTTCTTCAGGGTCGAATCCTTCTCGTCGACCTCCTCCTCGACGTCGGCCTCGGTCGCCAAGGGCTCGGCCCGCAGCATCGCCGGCTGATCATCCTGCAGCTCCTGGGGGATCTCCACCGCGCCGGCGTCGTCCTCGTTCACCGGCATCGCCCGGATCGGCTCCGGCGGCGCCATCGCGGGCGCGTCCTCGAAGCGGGGAATCGCCTGCATATCCGGCTCGACCGACTCGGGGCGCGGATCCTGGGTGACGATTCCGCTGTCGATCCCCGGGAACTCGTATTGCTGGGCCTGGCCCGGGAGCGGGGACACGACCGCTCCAACGAGAACCAGGGCGCAGATCGGGAGGCGCAGGAGGAAGATCATTTCGAGAAAGGAGTCGACTCGCGACGAATCGTCTTCCGCATCATATCACGGAAAGCGGACGGGTCACCTGCGGAATACGCCCTTTTCCTCAATGGGTTTTCAAAAAACGGACGATTTCGTCGGCGAGCTTTCCTCCGATCCCCGGCACCGTCGCGACCTCTTCCCGGGAGGCCTTCCGCAAGCGCGCGACGGACCCGAAGCGCTCCAGCAGACGCTCCTTCCGCGCCTGGCTGACGCCGGGACAATCGTCGAGGATGCTCTCCTCGACACGGCGCTTCATGAGGAGCTGATGATAGCCGTTGGCGAAGCGGTGCGCCTCGTCGCGGATGCGCTGGAGCAGCTTCAACGCGCCCTGGTCGTGGGGAATCACGAGCGGCTCGGACTCTCCTGGACGGAAGACCTCCTCGCGCTGCTTGGCCAGTCCGATCACAGGCAGATCGTGCAGCCCCAGCCGTTGCAGCTCCTTCACCGCCATCCCGAGCTGGCCCTTGCCCCCGTCGACGACGATGAGATCGGGCAGCCGCACGAAGGGACGCCGCTTCGCCCCTCCCTCCTCCGCCTCCCGCGCTTCGTCCGCCTCGATCCGGCGCATCGCCTCCAGCGGATTCTCCTGGCTCGCGGCGGCCTCCTCGGCCCCGATGCGCCCGCGGGCCTCGAGGAGGATGCGCGAATAGCGCCGCCGGATGACCTCGGCCATGCTCGCGAAGTCGTCCTGGCCCTTCACCGTCCGGATGCGGTAGCGGCGGTAGTTCGCATTGTCGGGCAGCCCGTTCCGGAAACGCACCATCGAGGCGACGATGTGGTTCGAGGAAATGTTGGAGATGTCGAAGCACTCCATCACCGCCGGCGGGCGTCCGAGGCCGAGGATCTCCCCCAGCTCGGCCACGTCGCCCGCGGGATCGATGGCCTGGCCCGGCACCCCGCGGCGGCGGAACTGGCGCGTCGGATGCAGGGTCTGCTTCAGGTTCGCGACCATGTCGCGCAGCTCGGCGGCCCGCTCGAAGTCGAGCGCGGCGGCGGCCTCGCGCATCTCCTCCTCGATCGAGGCGAGGAGGTCCTTCGCCTGCCCCTGGAGGAACTCGCAGGCCCGCTCGACCCGGTCGAGGTAGTCCTCGCGCGAGATGCGCCCGACGCAGGGCGCCGTGCAGTTCCGGATGACGTCGTTGTGGCAGTGGCGGTAGTCCTGCTCGTCGGGCACGAGGGGGCGGCAGCTCCGCAGGCCGAACTCGCGGTTCATCCAGGCGATGGTGCGCCGCAGCGCGCCCGAATGGGGGAAGGGGCCGAAATACCGCGCTCCGTCGTCCTTGCGCAGCCGGGTGAGCTGGAAGCGCGGCCAGGGCTCCTCCGGATGGATCTTCACGAGGAGGAAGCGCTTGTCGTCGCGGAAGACCACATTGTATTTCGGCCGGTACTCCTTGATCAGCTTGCCTTCGAGCAGGAGCGCCTCGGGCTCGTTGCGCACCTCGTGGATCTCGAAGTCCCAGATGCTCTCGATCAGCGCCCGCGTCTTGTGCTCGGCGAGGCGCTGCCGCGAAGGCGTGAAGTAATGGGCGAGCCGCTTGCGCAGATCGCGCGCCTTGCCCACGTAGATGATCGACCCGAGTCGGTCCTTGTGCAGGTAGACCCCCGGCTTGTGGGGGACTTCCCGCAGCTTCCTCTGGAGATCCGGTTTCGCGTCGCTCGGCATGCCGGAAACGATACGCCCTCCGGCAAGGCGGCGCATCTCCGGGAAATGCTTGCCCCGCGCGATCGCGGCAGGCATGATACCGCATGAAACGTCCGCTCCGTTCGTCCGGTACGGGGCCTTTCCCTCTCCGCCCGCCATCGCCATGAACGCACGTCCTGCCCTCGCCTCGCTGCTGCTCCTCGTCGTTCCCCTGGCCGAGGCGCAGCTTCGCCGCCCTGGAATCGTCACCGTCAAGCAGGAGGACCGCGGAAAAAGCAAGCTGGTCAAGGAGGAGGGAGCGATCTATCTCGAAGGCATGGTCGAGGAGGAGGTGCTCGTGCGCATCGCCGCGGAAGCGCCCGTCTACGCCAACCTGAAGGGCGAGCGCTGGATGGGGAATCTCCTCGCCAACCAGAACGCCGTCCTTCTCGCCGTCAGCGAAAAGGCCTACCGCGTGCGCGCGCGGGCCCAGCAAGGGCAAGTCGCGGGCTGGATCAGCAAGGCCGCCGCCGCCGGACTGCCCGAAGATTTCGAAGAGAACCTGCGCCTCTATCACGAACGCCACGTCATCGTCTCCGAGCTGATCGAGAACCGGCAGATCGCCCTCGGCATGACCGTCGCCGAGGTCGCCGCCGCCATCGGCCCTCCGAACAAGCGTGGATCCACCGTGACCCAGGACGGAAGGACCGACACGCTCGAATACATCTCCTACAAGCGGGTCCCTCAGACCTACACGACCCTCGACGCCTTCGGCCGCACCGTCGCCGCGACCCGCTACATCGAAGTCGAGTCGGGACGGATCACCGTCGAATTCTCGGACGACGTCGCCACCTCGATCTCCGAATCCGAGGGCATCGATCTCTCGAACGCTCGCCTCGACGTCTCCGTCCCTCCTCTCGTCTTCCTCTTCTGACCCCCATGCCGGCCGCGGAACCCTCCCGATCCGTCCACAATCCGGAACGAAATATCGCCCTTTCCGCCGCAACGGGATTTTGACAATCCTCCGGGGCGGCGCTCTCGTGTCCTTGCGGAAGCCATCCGCTGGAACCGCGAACCCAACAACCACCCACATCCACCATGGCCTACGAACTGCCCGCCCTTCCCTACCCCGCCGACGCCCTCGAGCCGCACATCGACGCGAAGACGATGGAAATCCACCACGGCAAGCACCATGCCACCTACGTCGCCAACCTCAACAAGGCGCTCGAAGGACACGACGACCTCGCCGCCAAGACCGCCGACGACCTCATCGCCGACCTCGACGCCGTGCCCGAGGCCATCCGCGGCGCGGTCCGCAACAACGGCGGCGGCCACGTCAACCACACCCTCTTCTGGAACATCCTCGGCCCCAACTCGGGCGGAGCCCCCCGCGGCGACCTCGCCGCGGCCATCGACGCCGCCTTCGGCTCCTTCGATGCCTTCAAGGAGGCCTTCAAGGCCGCCTCCCTCGGCCGCTTCGGCTCCGGATGGGCCTGGCTCGTCGTGAAGGACGGCTCCCTCGCCATCGTCAGCACGCCGAACCAGGACAACCCGACCATGGGCGCCGCCGCCGGCCTCGAGACCAGCACCCCCATCCTCGGCCTCGATGTCTGGGAGCACGCCTACTACCTCAACTATCAGAACCGCCGTCCCGACTACGTCGACGCCTTCTGGAACGTCGTGAACTGGGATGCCGTGGCCGAGCGCTTCGCCGCCGCGAAGTGACTCCCCCGGCCCTCGAGAACCTTCCCCGAAAGGCGGGCCGGAACCTCATCCGGCCCGCCTTTTTCGTGACGCCAGCCGGACTTCAGCCGGTTCGTCTTCCCTGATACTCCGCTTTTGCGAAACAATTTTCCACCCCTTGGCAACGGAATCGCTTATAGCACAAGGGATCGGGCCAAAACACCCTCGGAAAGGCAAAATATTCTTGAACGACCACTACATCTTGTGTATTCTGAAAACCGGCCAACAAGATATGGTGCTTTCACCAAATTCCCACTGGCTATCAAGAATTGCTTGTTTTGATGGTTTTTCGAGTGCCGTCCACCCTTGGCCTGTCCTCGAAATCCTGAAAAATCAGGTGGTTCACGGCAGTTAGAGAACCCGTTCATCCCTCACCACCGCACTTCCATCCCGACCGCCATCATGGAGAAGACATTCACCATCGGAGACCGCACCTTCGTCCTCGACCAGGCCAAGGCCGAGCAGGCCTACGCCGCCAAGCGCATCATCAACGGGCGCAAGTCGGAGGCCTTCAACCTCCTCCCCCTGAAATACCAGTGGGCCTACGACCTCTACCGGACGATGAAGGCCAACCACTGGGAGCCCGAGGAGATCCAGATGCAGAAGGACATCGAGCAGTGGCAGGGCACGGAGCTGAACGACTCCGAGCGCTGGATCATCCGCATGGGCATCGGCTACTTCTCCGCCGCCGAGGGCATCGTCGGCGACAACATCATCCACGTCGTGCGCGAGCTCGTCACCGCCCCCGAGCTGAAGCTCGTCCTCGGGCGCCACGCCCACGAGGAGAACATCCACGCCGACAGCCTCCTCTACATGATCAGCAGCCTCGGCATCAACCCGCACGAGTGCGAGGCCATGTTCGAGCAGATCCCCACGATCAAGCGCAAGAACGAGTTCGTCACCCGGACCTCGCACGAGCTGCGGCGCGACGTCGACCTGACCGATCCCGAGAACAAGAAGAAACTCGCCCGCAACATCTTCGTCTTCGGCCAGTGCATGGAGGGCACCCAGTTCTACGGCCTCTTCGGCATGATCCTCGCCCTGAAGCGGCAGAACAAGTTCCCCGGCATCGGACAGATGTTCCAGTACACCCTGCGCGACGAGTCGAACCACATCGAGGTCTTCCGCAACCTCTTCATGGACCTCGTCAGCGAGAACATGGAGATCTGGACGCCCGAGTTCAAACAGGAGCTCGTCGAGACGATGAAGGAGGCCATCGCCTTGGAGAAGGACTTCATCAACGACTGCCTCCCCGTCAGCGCCGTCGGGCTCAGCGCCGACGAGTTCTGCCAGTACATCGACTACATCGCCGACCGCCGCCTCGAGGGCATCGGGCTGAATCCCCTGCATCCCGGCATCCGCAATCCCTTCCCCTGGCTCGCCGAGACCATGGACATCAAGAAGGAGGCGAACTTTTTCGAGCAGAAGGTCACCGAATATTCGAAAGCCAGCGCGCTCGCCGCGGTCAGCGACGACGATCTCTGATCCGTCCACCGTCTGGCAGGGTCGGACCCCGCACCCGACCCTGCCGCGCCCATCCGTTTTCCCTTTCCCGTCCCGTTTCCATCCCGAACCGCACCGTTCCAATGATCACCCGCCACCTCATCGAACAAGACCGCGAGCTTCACCGCGCCGCCGCCACGCCGCAGGAGATGAAGCCCCGCTTCAACTGGAGCGACATGGCCTCCAACCATCCCGCCCCGTCCTCCCGCATCGTCGTCCGCGCCGACGACGAGGAATCCGAGCTCAGCATCGAGAAGATCGCCGAGACCGTGGGCCGCGCCGTCACCGACCTCGCCCTCTCCCGCAAGCAGGACGACATCTTCACCGAGAGCAACCGCCAGCTCGTCGCCAACATCGTGCGCTCGGTCGCCGACGTGCTCTCGAAGAAGGCGAACACCGAGGAGGCCGACGGGGTCGTCCTGCTCACCACGAGCGAACTGACCAGCATCATCGAGATGGCCCTCGTCCGGCAGAACGCGCACGACGTCGCCAAGAGCCTCCTCATCGGGCACAAGACCGAGATCGCCCGCCGCGATCCGCGGGGCAACGGCCTGGAGAAACCCCTCTGCCGCGTCATCCGCCGCAACGGCGAGGTCGCCGCGTGGGACTCGAACAAGATCGAGATCGCGGTGCGCAGCGCCTTCCTCTCCCTCGGCATGGATTCCTCGCCCGCCCGGGAGATCTCCACCGCGCTCACCGAACGCATCGCCCGCAGCGGGCAGGAGTTCATCCGCATCGAGGACCTCCAGGACCGCGTCCAGGAGGAGCTGATGCGACAGGGCCACTACAAGGTGGCCGAGTCCTACATCCTCTACCGCGCCCAGCGCGCCCTCCTCCGCCAGCAGGAGGAGGAAGCCCAGCACCGGCACGAGGAATCGACCCAGGAGTCGATGATCGTGGTCCGGCACGCCGACGGCAGCAGCGAGCTGTGGGACGGTTCCGACCTCCGCCGCCGCATCGACTTCGCCCTGCCCGGCCTCGACCTCTGCCTCTCGCCCGAGCAGATCGAGCACGAGCTGCGCCGCGCCTTCTTCAACGACATGACCGCGGCGGACCTGCGCAAGACCATCGTCCTCAACGCGAAGAGCCTCATCGAGCGCGACGGCGACTTCGCCCGCTTCGCCGCCCGCATCCTCCTCACCTACATCTACGAGGAAGTCCTCGACTGGAACATCTCCCGCGACGGCGTCGCCCGCCTCGCCGAGTTCCACCGCCGCGCCTTCAAGGCCAACCTCGTCCGCGGCGTCGAGATCGAGCGCCTCTCGCCGAAGCTACTCGACTACAACCTCGACCGCCTCGCCGACGCGCTCAACCCCACCTCCGACCTCGACTTCGACTACCTCGGCATCCAGACCCTCTACGACCGCTACCTCATCATCGACAAGACCGGCGAGACGCACAAGCGCATCGAGGCCCCGCAGCTCTTCTGGATGCGCGTCGCCATGGGCCTGATGATCGACGAGACCGAGGACCGCGAGGGCAAGGCCATCGACCTCTACCGCCTCTACGCGAGCCGCCGCTTCTGCTCCTCCACCCCGACGCTCTTCAACTCGGGGACGATGCACAGCCAGCTCTCCTCCTGCTACCTCTACAAGGTCGACGACAGCATCGAGTCCATCATGCAGCGCGGCATCGCCGAGAACGCCTACCTCTCGAAGTGGGCCGGCGGCCTCGGCGGCTCGTGGACCGCGGTGCGCGGCACCGGCGGCTACATCAAGGGCACCAACGGCGAGAGCCAGGGCGTGATCCCCTTCCTCAAGCTCCACAACGACCAGCTCGTCGCCGTCAACCAGGGCGGGAAGCGCCGCGGCTCCGGCTGCGCCTATCTCGAGACCTGGCACAACGACATCGCCGACTTCCTCGAACTGCGCCGCAACACCGGCGACGAGCGCCGCCGCGCCCACGACATGAACACGGCGAACTGGATCCCCGACCTCTTCATGCAGCGCATGGAGGCGCGGGAAAGCTGGACGCTCTTCCGTGCCAACGAGGTCCCCGACCTGCACGAGCTCTACGGCCGCGCCTTCGCCGAGCGCTACCTCGCCTACGAGGCCGACGCCAAGGCCGGCAGGATCTTCGGCCGCGAGGTTCCCGCCATCGAGCTGTGGAAGCAGATGCTGAAGATGATCTTCGAGACCGGGCATCCCTGGATCACCTTCAAGGATCCCTGCAACGTCCGCAGCCCCCAGGACCACGTCGGCGTGATCCACAGCTCCAACCTCTGCACCGAGATCACCCTGAACACCTCCGCCGACGAGACCGCCGTCTGCAACCTCGGTTCCGTCGTCCTCGACACCCATCTCCGGGCCGACGGCTCCCTCGACCTCGAGAAGCTGCGCGAGACCGTCCGCACCGCCGTGCGCGCCCTCGACAACGTCATCGACATCAACTACTACCCCACCGCAGCCGCGAAGAACGCCAACAGCCGCCACCGCCCCGTCGGCCTCGGCGTGATGGGCCTGCAGAACGCCCTCTTCCTCCGCAACACCTCCTTCGCGAGCGAGGCCGCCGTCGACTTCAACGACGAGTTCATGGAGGCCATCGCCTACTTCGCCTACGAGGCCTCCAGCGACCTCGCCGCCGAGCGCGGCAGCTACTCCACCTTCGAGGGATCGAAGTGGAGCCGCGGCCTCCTCCCCCCCGACACCGTCGACCTGCTCGAGGAGGAGCGCGGCGAAGCCATCGACGTCCCCCGCGGCGGCCGCATGGACTGGGACGCCCTGCGCGAGAAGATCCGCCGCCAGGGCATGCGCAACAGCAACGTGCTCGCCATCGCCCCCACCGCGACGATCTCGAACATCATGGGCAGCTCGCCCTGCATCGAGCCGACCTTCAAGAACCTCTTCGTGAAGGGCAACCTCTCCGGCGACTTCATCGTCCTGAACACCTTCCTCGTCCGCGACCTCAAGGCCCTCGGCCTCTGGGGCGAGGACATGGTCGAGCGGCTCAAGTACTACGACGGCGAGCTCGCCGACATCGACGAGATCCCGGCGCATCTGAAGGAGAAATATTCCACCGCCTTCTCCATCGACTACGAATGGTTCGTCGAGGCCGCCGCGCGCCGCCAGAAGTGGATCGACCAGTCCCAGTCGGTCAACCTCTTCCTCGCGACCCCGGACCTGAAGACCCTCTCGCACATGTACCGCGCCGCCTGGCGGAAGGGGCTCAAGACCACCTACTACCTCCGCACCCAGCAGGCCTCGAACATCGAGAAGGCCTCCATCAAGATCAACAAGGAGGTGCGCATCTACACCGAGGCCGAGAAGCAGGCCTGCTCCCTCGAGGCGCTCCTCAACGGCGGCGAGTGCGAGGCCTGCCAATAGGAGCTGCTCATCCCTCCCGGGAAATCGAAGGAGGCGGTCCGGACGGGCCGCCTTCTTTCGTCCGGATAGGAGCGCACCGCCGTGGCGACGGCATCGGAGGGACCCCGGTTCTTCGGTGGACGCCCCGGCGGTGCATCCCTACCAAACCTCGGCGGACATCCCGCATTCCCCCCTTGCCGTTCATTTCGATTTTGACCGATGGCGAGAGAGCCCTACCCTTTCCGCCGCCATGACCCTCCTCCTCGCCTCCGTCGTCCTCGGAATCGTTCCCATGGTGATCTACGCCATGGTGATCTGGCGCATCGACCGCTGGGAAAAGGAGCCCCTCCCCCTCCTCTTCGCCGCCTTCCTTTGGGGTGCGGTCCCCTCCATCCTCTTCGCTCTCGTCGCCCAGCTCATCTTCGGCGCGCCGAAGCCGCCCGAAGGCATGGAAGCCTCCCTCATGAGCGAGCTCTACGACGCCAGCTTCCTCGCCCCCCTCACCGAGGAGCTGGTCAAGGGCTTCGGCGTCCTCCTCATCTTTCTCCTCTTCCGGCGCGAGATCGACTCCGTCCTCGACGGACTCGTCTACGGCAGCATGGTCGGATTCGGCTTCGCCGCGATCGAGAACATCCTCTACTTCGCCGGCCAGCCGAATGCGGTCAGCCTCCTCGTCCTCTTCTTCATGCGCGCCTTTCTCTTCGGGATGCTGCACGCTCTCTTCACCGGACTCTTCGGCGTCGGTCTCGCCCTCGGAAAATTCTCCGCCAATCCCGTCCTGAAAATCCTCTGGCCCGTCCTTGGGCTCGGCGCCGCGATGGCTACCCACGCCCTTCACAACTACTTCGCCACCCTTGGCGGCCATCACCTCCTCTACGCCGTTCTCGGCGTCTCCTGCGGCGTCCTCTGGTTCGCCCTCACCGTGACCATCTGCCTCTACCACGAAAACCGCTGGGTGCGCATCCACCTCTCCGAGGAGGTCGCGAACGGAACCCTCTTCGCCGAACAGGCCTTCGACGCCGCGAGCTTCTGGCAGAGGGGGCCCGTCAGCATGCTGTCGAAGGGAGTCGTCAACGCCTGGAAACGGAGAATCCTCCTGCAAACGGCCGCCGAGCTGGCCTATCAAAAGCAGAAAACCACCCGCACGCCCACCGCGGAGGAACATTCGCGGATCGCCATCCTGCGGGAACGGGTACGCTCTCTCAGCCGAGAGGACCCGCTCGTCCTCTCCGGCGCCATTCGCCCCGGCAAGCGTCTTCCCCCGCCCCTGCCGCCGACGCGGAGGACTCCCCCGCCGCTGCCGGTCTGACACCGATCGCTCCCTCCCCACGGCGGAAGAGCGCCATTGAGCGCACGGATTCCCGGCGGTAGCGTCGCGTTTCCCATGAAACACAGCGTCCCGTCCGGCAGGCCTCTGCTCCCCTCTCCCGTCGCACGCCTTCTCCCGCCGTCGGCTCTCCCATTGGCGATCGTCCTGGGACTGGGCGCGTGCCGCGTCGCCGAATCCGCCGATCCTCCCGGCAAGCGCCTCGACCGCGCCAACCTGCTCGAATTCCGCAACGAAGCGGGCGAAACCGTCCCGGTGCGGTCGGTGGCCGACTGGCGGAAACGGCGGGCGGAGATCCTCGCGGGAGCGCAGGCCGTCATGGGTCCCCTGCCCGGCCCCGGAAAACGGGTGCCGCTCGAGGTGCGGATCGAGGAGGAGAAGGACTTCGGCGACTACATCCGGCGGCGCATCACCTACACCTCCGAACCGGGTTCGCGGACACCGGCCCACCTCTTCCTGCCCAAGGACGTGGTCGATGGCGACGGCTCCGATCCGCGCCCCGGCGTGCTCTGCCTGATGGGCACCGGCGGACACAAGCTGGAGGACGTGCCGCCCGGCCCCGACATCGGGAGCAACGTGCAGGACGGCGAAGCGCTGGCGAAGCGGGGCCTGGTCGCGATCGCCCCGGCCTATCCCTCGTTGGGCTTCGGGAGCCGCTCCGGCCTCGACATCCCCTACGACCCCGACTGGCGGCAGCTCGGCTACGAAAGCGGAACCATGAAGGCGGTCTGGGACAATGTCCGCGCTCTGGATGTGCTCGCCGAGCTGCCCTTCGTGAAGAAGGGCGGCTTCGGCACCATCGGGCATTCCCTTGGGGGCCACAATTCGATCTTCACCGCCGTCTTCGACGACCGCATCAAGGTGATCGTGGCCAGTTGCGGCTTCGACTCCTTTCTGGACTACCGGCCGGGACATTGGGCTCCCGGAAAGGGGTGGTGCCAGGACCGCTACATGCCCAAGCTCCTCGCCTACGCCATCGGGGACATCCCCTTCGACTTCCACGAACTGGTCGGGGCGCTCGCTCCGCGGGCCTTCTTCGTCAACGCCCCGGTGGGCGATGCCAACTTCCACTGGCAGAGCGTGGACCGGGTCGCTGCGGCAGGTTCCCAGATCTACCGTCTCTACCGCGTGCCCGACCTGATCCGGGTGGTTCATCCGGATGTCGGACACGATTTCCCGGAAGAGATCCGCGAAGCCGCCTACGACTGGATCGAGCAGTTCCTCCGTTGAGATCGGCCGCCCCGGCTTCGCCCTCCGCTCACGCGAAAGCCTCGTATTGGCGGATGTAGCTCTCCCATTGCATCGGGCGCATCGCGTAGACCCCTTGGGAGTGCCGTCCGACACCGGGATCGAAGATCTCCCAGCCGAAAGCGGAGCCGCGTCGTCCATAATCGAAGCGGTGGATCCAATCGCCGAACTCGTCCCGACGCCACAGCGCGGGGTCGGTCCCCGGGACGATCTCGCCGAACTCCCACACGCTCTGAATCAGCTCGCGCTCGTAGACACCGCGGGAGAAACCAGCCTCCTCCTCTCCGTCGAACGCATCGGCAAGCGGAGCGGGGTCGAGGCCCTCCTGGGGGAGAGGACTTCCGGAAGGCGCCAGGAAAACCCCATCGACCACATCGCCGACCCCACGCTGCGCGACACTGGGGCTTTGCAAGGCGATGGTGCCGGATTCGCTCTGATCGTAGAACATGCCACTCACGATTTATGATCCAATGAACAGTATTCAAAAGAAAACAAAAAGCAAGCGCCTTTTCCAGCCTCTCACTCCGTGGAGACGCTCTCCTCCTTCTTCAGCGCGGCGGAGAGCGTATGCCAGGCCAAGGTGGCGCATTTCACGCGGGCCGGAAACTTGCGCACCCCGAGGAGAGCGGCCAGCTCTCCGAGCTCGAAGGGATCGACGGTGGGTTCCTCCTTCGTGGTGAGCAGCTCGACGACCTCCGCGATCTTCGCGTCGAGCGCCGCGCCGCTCAGCCCCTTCACCGCCTCGGTCATGATCGAGGCCGAGGCGCGGGAGATGGCGCAGCCCTCGCCGGTGAACTGCACCGCCTCGACCAAGGGTCCCGCCTGCCGGACATAGACGCGGAGCCGGTCACCGCAGAGGGGGTTGTAGCCCTCGGCCTCGTGGCTGTGCGGGTCGAGGACGCCTTCGTTGCGGGGGCGCTTGTTGTGGCTCAGGATGATCTCCTGATAGAGGTCTTCGAGATTGTCGTCCATCGTCGGAAAGAAAAGCTACCGGCCCGACAGGGTCGGGTCCGTCGCCCGATCCTGTCGGGCCGGCCGCGCGCGGTACCGGGAACAGGACTCGAACCTGCACACCTTTCGGCACTTGATCCTAAGTCAAGCGTGTCTACCAATTCCACCATCCCGGCGGCGCAGGTTTAAACCTGCCATCCGGCGGGAAGAAGACAAGGGCCGGTTCGCCTCCCACCTCCATCTATTTCCACCGCCCATGACGCCGCCTCCCCTCCGGATCGAGCACCGTTGCCGCGCGTCGGTCTTGGAGAAGGAGACCCTCTGGCGGCTCGAGGGCGACACTCTCCTGAAAATCGTCGAAGGGCTGCCGCCCTTTTCCATTCCCCTCCATTCCATCGTCCGCATCTGCCTGGAATACGCTCCGACTCAATACCTGAAGCAGCGATGCCTCTGCCGTCTGGACGATTCGCGCGGGGTCTCGGCCAGCTTTCCGAGCGGGCACTACGTCGATTTCGCGGCGTTCGAGGATCGCAGCGCCAGCTATCGCCCTTTCGTCCTCGAGCTGATCCGGCGGCGAGCCGCCTATGGCCCAGGCTGCCGCTACCTCGCCGGCACCTCGTTCGCGAACTGGCTCCTGCAATCCACCGTCCTCGCCGGCGGCCTCGCCATCCTCACGACGGTGCTGTGGCATTTAAGCTCCGCGGTCAACGACTGGACCTGGGAAAGGATTCTCATCGTCCTTGGAATGATTCCCGCCGGCCTGCTCTGGCTCGCCAGCAACCGCCCCCGCGAGTTCGATCCGGCGCGGGTGCCGCAGGAGCTGCTGCCGCCAAAACCGGAGCTCTCCTGAGATCCGACGAGACGGCGGCGGAACGTCCCCCCCTACCAGCCGAAGGCGGCTTGGCGAAGCCAAACTCCCAAGGGCAGGGCAGCCATCCCCAGAACGGGGAAGACGGCGGCCATGATACATCGCTGCCAGCGCTCCGTTTCGTAGAAAAAGCCGGAAAGAGTCCAGACCAACATCGCGGAGATCACATAGCACAGCGCGACCGCCAGCGGCGTCAATCCCGTCGCGGCGGCAATGGGCAACGCGTAGAGCAGGAGGAAAGCGAAAGGCAGCGTCCGCCACCAATCGAGCTCCAGCGAATGACGCCCGATGCCCCAGACGAGGCCTTGGATCGACAGGACAAGGAACACCAATGCGAAATAGACGGCCGGGTCTTTCATCGAAGCAGCGATTGCATCGCTGGGGCGGAATCGCAAGACGAGCGACTCATCCGGTTCAAAGGATTTGGACTACGGATGACACGGATAGGACGAATTCAGCTATCTTCGTCCTATCCGTGCCATTTGATGCTTCGCCTCTATCTCCACTTTGCTCCGAGTGTGGTTCGACACATTCACAAGTCCGGCATCGTGCTTCAACCAACCCGACGCAATCCCGAAACCACCTCGCATTGACCTTGCCCCTCTCCTCCGCCAAACTCCCTCCATGAAACGCCTCTCCCCTGCCCTCCTTCTCGCCCTCTCCCTGCCTCTCCTTCTCCCCCTCTCCGCCTCCGCCGAATGGACCATCGAAACCATCGCGGGCACGGGCAAGCAGGGCCACAGCGGCGACGGCGGCCCCGCTCTGAAGGCCGAGCTCGACAATCCCTTCGGCATCGTGCGCGGACCGGACGGGGCCTTCTACTACTGCGAATACACCGGCCAGCGCGTCCGCCGCATCGGGCAGGACGGCGTCATCACGACGATCGCGGGCACGGGAGAGACCGGATTCTCGGGCGATGGTGGTCCGGCCCTGCAAGGCACCTTCAACAAGCCGCACGAAATCCGCTTCGACGCCGCAGGCGATCTCTACATCGTCGACATGGTGAACCACGCCGTGCGCAAGATCGAGATGAAGACTGGCCTCCTCACCACCATCGCCGGCACGGGCGAGGCGGGCTACAGCGGCGACGGCGGCCCGGCGACGGAGGCGCAGTTCAAGCAGCCGCACAGCATCCAGTTCGGCCCCGAGGGGGACCTCTACGTGTGCGACATCGGCAACCACGTCATCCGCCGGATCGACATGAAGACCGGCACCCTCTCCACTTTCGCCGGCACCGGCGCGGCGGGCGACACGCCCGACGGTTCGCCCATCGCCGGAACACCCCTGCGGGGGCCGCGCTCCCTCGACTTCGACCGGGAGGGCAATCTCTGGCTCGCGACGCGCGAGGGCAACCAAGTCTTCAAGTTCGACCTCAAGGCCGGGACCATCCATCACATCGCCGGCACCGGAAAGAGCGGCTTCACCGGCCACGGCGGACCGGCCAAGGAGGCGACCCTGAGCGGTCCCAAGGGCATCGCCGTCGATGCGGAGGGCAATGTCTGGCTCGCCGACTGCGAGAGCCATTCCATCCGTGTCATCGACGCGAAGAGCAGCCGGATCGAACTCATCGCCGGGACCGGCAAGAAAGGCGACGGTCCCGACGGCGATCCGCTGAAGTGCGAACTGGCCCGCCCCCACGGAGTCTTCGCCGACGCCGACGGCGGAATCTACATCGGCGACAGCGAGGCCCACAAAGTCCGCGTGCTGCGGAGGAAATAGAAAGTGGCGGAACGCGATCGCGTTCCGCCACCTCGAAAAACGAAAAATTCCCGCTGCCGGAAATTCTCAGTTCCCCACCGCCTTGTCGATCGCCTCGCCGACCTTCTCGCCCGCGTTGTCGATCGCTTCGCCCACTTTCTCGGCCGGGCCTTTCGGGTCGACGGCGTCCTCGACGGCTTCGGCGGCTTCGTCGATCGCCTCGCCGACTTGCTCCGCAGGCCCTTTCTTCTCGCAGGAGACCGAGAAGAGGAGGAGAGGAGCACAGAGAAGGGAGAGCAGGGTGGTGATTTTCATATGGAGATTTTGGGATTCGAATGGAAGCGCGTCCGCAGGAACACTCCTGCCGACGTCCTGATATTTGAAACGCGTTTTCACGACGAAGGCAAGCGCGGACTCGCCATTCTTCCGCTCAAAATCCGTCGTCGCCGGCGGCAAAGACTTTTTCAACCGCCTCGACCGCCCGCCGCTCGTCCTCTCCCGTCGCCTCGATGGTGACGGCAGCCCCCATGGAGGCGCACAGAAGGACGAGGCTCATGATGCTGCGGACATCGGCCGTCCTCTCCCCGCACCGGAGCACCATGGACGAGCGGTAGCGCTGCGCCGATCGAATGATGCGGGCTGCCGTGCGGAATTTCAGGCCATCGGCCCACGGAACGAGAACGGTGGAACGTTTCATGGAGGCCTCCGACCCATAGGCAGGAAAAGCGTTCAACCCAGCCGCCTGGGTTTTTTGCCTTTTTTCAGGCCCTTGCCGTCGCGCGTCACCGGCGCGGACAGGTCGAGAGGGAAAGTTGCAAACGAGGATTCCTCGCCTTCAATTTCCGGACCGAGCGATCCCATGAAATCCCCACTCTTCCCCCTCAGCGTCGGCGTACTCCTCCTGCCTCTCCTTCCCTTGTCGGCGCGAGCGGAAGAACCGCTCCGTCCCATCCCCCTTCAGAGCCGGACGGAAGGGGTCCAGCCGATGACGGGCATCGTGCTATGGGACACCTCGCCACACCGGCGCAGCGATGCGATCCAGCTCGAATTCTCCTACATCGGCTACGGACTCCTGACGACGGAGGAGGGCGGTTTCGATTGGACCGTGGTGGAGGAAAAGCTCGACGCCATCGCCGAACGCCGGCACCAGGCCATCCTACGCTTCTTCTTCGTCTATCCCGGCCGGCCCGCGGCCACTCCCGCCCATCTCCGCGCCCTGCCCGACTACAAAGAGGTCTCCGGCCTCAGCGAGGGCAAGGAGACCGGCTTCCCCGACTGGTCGCATCCCGAACTGAAGCGTTTCGTCAAAGCCTTCCACACTGCCTTTGCCGAACGCTACGACCGCGATCCCCGCCTGGCCTTCGTGCAGGTGGGCTTTGGCTTGTGGGCCGAATACCATATCTACGACGGCCCCTTCGAATTGGGGCGCACCTTCCCGGACCGGGCCTTCCAAGCCGAATTCCTCCGGCATATGGCCGAATGCTACGAGGAGACGCCGTGGAGCTTCTCCGTGGATGCGGCGAAGGAGAGGGTGTCTCCCTTCCTCGAAGATCCCGCCTTGCTCGACCTGCCCTTCGGCGTGTTCGACGACTCCTTCCTCTGCGAAGAGCACGCCCGCGTCAACGAGCGGGACTGGAATACCCTGGGCCGCGACCGGCACCTGCGAGCGCCGACCGGAGGCGAGTTCAGCTACTACACCGACCACGACCAGAAGCATGCCCTCTCCCCAAACGGCCCGCACGGCGAATCGTTCGAGGCGGCCGCGGCCCGCTTCGGGATCAGCTACATCATCGGGAACGACCAGCCGAACCACCATCCCCTCGAACGCATCCGCGAAGCCGGCGAGACCTGCGGCTACCGCTTCCGGGTGACGGCTTTCGAGAGCGCTCCGGGGCGGTCCAAAGTGACGGTGCGGAACGAGGGAATCGCGCCGATCTACCGGCACGCCTACGTGGCGGTCGAGGGAATCCGCAGCGAGACCTCGCTGAAGGGCCTCGCTCCCGGCACGGAGGCCACGTTCGAGGTGAAGGCCGGCGGCCCCTCGCCTTCCCTGAGCATCGAGAGCGACCACCTCGTGCCCGGCCAACGCATCGGCTTCGATGCGGATCTGAAATAACGAACTTGCCCCCTTCATTTCCGGGGGCTTGATTCTCAGATTTAAGAAGATTTTAAATTTTATTAAATAAATTTGCGAAGATTGTCGAAAGCCGTTATTTTCTTCCTTTCATCTCGAATTGACATCGCTTCAGGAACTATGAATCGGCACACCTTCATCTTCCTCTCTTCGCTTGTCGCCTCGGCGCTCCTCATCCTTGTCTCCTGCAACACGAACCAAAGCTCCCCCGGCTCCTCGAAGGGTCAGATCTGGGAGCGGCAGCTCGGCGCCATCGCCAGCAGCCCGCTGAACCCGGGAGACGCGCAGAAGGAACTGAACCTCAAAGTGGACCTCATTCCCGAGGGCAAGTACGGCCGGCGTCTCTTCCGCGAGATGTCGCCGCGCTACATCACGATCCACAGCACCCAGAACTACACCGGCGACGCCTACGCCCACGCAAAGGCGCTGAACCGCGGAGCGCTGCGAGGCGGCGTCTGCGGCTATCTCTGCTGGCACTTCACGGTCCAGGGCGACACCGTCATCCAGCATCTCCCCACGAGCGAACGGGGCGAGCATGCCGACTTCGACGGTCCCGGGAACCGCTACTCCATCGGCATCGAGATGTGCGAGCACAAGGGCAACGACCAGCTCGCGACGATGGAGCGCACCGCGAGGCTCGCGGCCTCACTGATGTACCACCACAAGATTCCCATCGAGAACGTCCGCGCCCACTACCACTGGCCCCGCGAGGGCTACTCGACCCCGAACAAGAACTGTCCGCACTTCCTCCTCGAGAACGGCCAGCCCGGCACGACTTGGCGCTGGTTCGTCGGCCGCGTCCAGCGGCACTACCAGCGCCTCGTCGCCCACGAGGAGGCCGCGCAGCAGCAGCGCATGAAGGAAGAGGAGGCGAAGCGCCGCAAGCGGATGGTGCAACGGCTCTGGCACACCGTGACCGATTTCGTGGGACTGGGCTGACCGGCGTCTTCGCGGGCGGGGAAGTTGCGTTCCGCCTCCCCGCCGCTATGCTTCCCCCGCACGACATGACCCAACGCCTTCTCCTGATCGCCGCCCTCGGCGCGCTTCTGATCCCCGCCGCCCCACCCGCCGAGGCGGCGCTGAACCCGAACGACGAGTACCTCATCGTCTCGGGCGGCCCCTCCCTGCTCGCGCACGAGAACTACCGCCGCGAAGCCCACCGCCACGACCGCTGGTGGGGGAACTTCATCCGCACCGCCCGCATCCGCATCGAACAGCTCCAGAAGGCGAGCAACGGCGCGGTCAACATCACCTGGCTCGTCTACCGGCCCGGCTACGAGACCCGCCAGGCCGAGGACCGGCAGTCCCTCATCTCCAACATCGAAAGCGTGCGGGACAAATACAAGGTGCGCCTCGTCTGGTTCAGCACCACCGACGAGCTCATCCACTACATCAACGCCGGCCAGAACCGAAACGCCGTCAAAGTCTCCGGCTTCGAGTTCTTCGGCCACTCCAACAAGTTCTGCTTCGTCTTCGACTACAGCAACCACATCCTCGGCGCCTCGAAGGTCTACCTCCACCAGAGCGACCTCAAGCGCATCAACCGCCGGGCCTTCGCCCGCGGAGCCTACTGCAAGAGCTGGGGCTGCCACAGCGGCGAGTCCTTCAGCGCGGAATGGAGACGCGTCCTCGGCGTCAAGATGATCGGGGCCATCGGCAAGACCGACTACTCCCGTTCCTACGAGAACACCCTGCCCTTCGTCTCGCCCGGCGGTCGCTGGACGAGCTGAATTTCCGCAACAAACAGGTGAAATCCGCCGATTTCGTGATCTGCTTCCGGGAATCCCGGAATCTTCCATACGAATCCCTCCGATGCAGTTCGACGAACTCTCCCAGCTCCACGCCCTCCCCTTCTTCGACCTGATCCAGCGCTCGCGCCGGGTCCACGAGTCGCATTGGCCGGAAAACGAAGTGCAGCTCTGCACCCTGCTCAGCATCAAGACAGGCGGCTGTTCGGAGGATTGCTCCTATTGCGCCCAATCGGCCCGCTACTCCACCGGCGTGGCGGCGGAACGGCTCATGGAGAAGGAGGACATCCTCGCCCGTGCCCGCCTCGCCCGCGAGCAGGGTTCCACCCGCTTCTGCATGGGGGCGGCGTGGAAAGGCGTAAAGGACGGCACGAAGCGCTTCGACCAGGTTCTCGACATCGTTTCGAGCGTCAGCGAGCTCGGCATGGAGGTCTGCACCACCCTCGGCGAACTCGGCCCGAACGAAGCCGCCAAGCTGAAGGAGGCCGGCGTCACCGCCTACAACCACAACATCGACACCTCGCCCGAGCACTACACGAACATCGTCTCGACCCACACGTTCCAGGACCGGCTCAACACTCTCCGCCATGTGCAGGACGCTGGCATGTCGGTGTGCTCCGGCGGCATCCTCGGTCTCGGCGAGAAGACCGAGGACCGGCTCCGCATGCTGGAGATCCTCAGCAACTTCAATCCCCAGCCCGAGAGCGTGCCGATCAACTCGCTCGTCCCCATTCCGGGAACCCCCATGGCCGAATCGCAAGGGGTCGACGCCTTCGAAGTCGTGCGCATGATCGCCCTCGCCCGCATCGCCCTTCCCAAGGCGAAGGTCCGCCTCTCCGCCGGCCGCAAGCAGATGAGCGAGGAGCTGCAGGCGCTCTGCTTCTTCGCCGGGGCGAACTCCATCTTCTACGGCGACAAGCTCCTCACCACCGGCAACCCGCAGTCCCAGGCCGACCTGGCCCTGCTGCAGAAGCTCGGTCTCCAGCCGCAGAAGCCGAACCGCGGGATGTGCGCCCCCGAGCCGGAAGCCTGCCGGCCTTTGGCTCCGGCTTTGGTTTGAGTTGGCCGCGAAAGCGCAAAAAGGCTGGGCCTGGAGTCGCCTTTCTGCTATGCCCATGAAAAATGAACTGGGTCATCGCAGCCATCTTCAGCCTTGTGGTCTTGTTCGCTTGGGGTGCGGTTTGCTATGTCTTTTTCCAGATACGCTACGATCAATCAGACGATGGACGGCGACGATTTCTTGAAGGGCACTACCGCTATTTGACGCATCGGGCTTTCAAGGGGGATCGCACAGAGATCACTCCAGAAACCCTCCGTGCTGCAGGCAACCGGGGATGGAATATGATCGGGCTGCCGATCACGGCTTTGAGTTTCGGCATGGCACCTTGGAATGTCTTCTTATGCACAGGGTTGCTCTACTTCGGCGGACTGTTTTTCGCATCCTCATGGTATGGCCGCCGTTGCCTTCGGCTTCTCAAGCTCGCCTCCTATTCCAAGGGAAGACCGGGCAAGGCGATGGTGGAAAGCCCTGCCAGTTGATTGACTTCCCTGATTCGAATCCCTACGCTCCCGATTCCTTTTTTGCGTTTCTACGCCTTTTTGCGGCCAATCCCTCCCCTGAACCAAGCGGCTCCGAGAAATGTCGGGACCTGCGGCCATTAACGTAAGTCCGTCTCACTGGACGAAGCACGGCCCGTCGCCTAGCTTCCCCCATGACGACGACGACTCTTTCCAGCAAGGGACAGGTGGCCCTGCCCCGGCTGGTCCGCAGCAAGCTGCATCTGGCTCCGGGGACAAAGCTTCTGTGCGAGATTCAGGGCGATTCCGTGGTCCTGACGCCTGAACATCCGCCGCTTTGTGCGGGAGTATGTCACCGACCCCCAGACCGGGTTGCGTGTGACGAAGGCCCCCGACCAAGCGGAGCCGGTCACCACCGAGATGGTCAAGACCCTGCTGGAAGATTACCCATGAGGTGGCTGCTGGACGTGAATACCCTCGTCGCCCTGGCCCATCAGGGACATGCCGACCATACGCGCATCATCCGTTGGTTTGCATCGCTCATGGGTTCCGAGGCGAGGCGTGCGAACTGCGCGATCACCGAAGTCGGCTTCGTGCGCGTCAGCATCCAGGCCGGTTTCGAGAACGATGCCCCGAAAGCCTCGGAAACCCTGCGCGGCCTGAAGGACAGCAGCCGCATTCCATTCGACCTCATCCCCGATTCGCTGGGAGCCGACCGCCTGCCATCCTGCGTGTCGGGAGCCAGGCAATTCACCGACGGCCATCTGCTCGAGCTGGCACACGACTTCTCCATGCAGCTCGCCACGCTGGACAAAGGTATTCCGGGAGCCTACCTCATCCCCGTCCTATGAAGTGGCGCTGCCTAGACCGAACTCTCGACCTCTCCCAGCGCGGGGAGATCATGGGCATCGTCAACGTCACGCCCGACTCCTTTTCCGACGGCGGCCGCTTCGCCACGGTCGAGGCGGCGGTGGCCCAGGCCCGAAGGCTCATCGACGAGGGCGCGGCCCTCATCGACATCGGTGGCGAATCGACCCGCCCAGGCGCGGCCGAGGTCGATGAGGCCGAGGAGCGGCGGCGCGTCCTTCCGGTGATCGAGCGCCTCGCCACGGAATGTCCCGACGCGATCCTCTCCATCGACACTTGCAAGGCAGAGGTGGCGGCGGCGGCGGTCGTGGCAGGGGCACGGGTGATCAACGACGTGCGCGGCTTCCGCGATCCGGGGATGGTGGCGGTCGCGGCGGAGAGCGGCGCGGGCCTGATCATCATGCACATGCAGGGCACTCCCCGGACAATGCAGGCCGCGCCCGCCTACGCCGACCTCCACGGCGAGATCACCGCCTTCTTCCGGGAGCGCTTCGAGGCCCTCCTCGCCGCCGGAGCCGATCCCGAATCCATCGTCTTCGATCCAGGAATCGGCTTCGGCAAGACGATGGAGCACAATATCTCCATCCTCCGCGGGCTCGACCGCTACACCGTGGACGGACGCCCCATCCTGCTCGGCGTCTCGAGAAAGTCCTTCCTCGGCAAACTGGTCGGATCGGAGGACGTCGCGGACCGGGCCTGGGCCACCGTCGCCGCCACCGCCCATGCCCGCGGGCAGGGCGTACGCCTCCACCGCGTCCACGAAGTGAAGCCGAATCTGGAGGCCATGCGGATGGCCGAGGCGATCCTCGGTTGACAAGGACGCGTTTCGGATGTCCCTTGGCGTCGTCAGTTCGCGGTCCCATGACCGTGCGCCCGGATGCCCGCCGAACCATGCGGCGTCCGAATCGATCGGGGGAAGGGAATGACGTCTCTTCAATGTGTCATCCCGTGAAGAGGTGGGAACCGTTCCCGCCTGCGGTATTGCGACGCCCTGCACAGTGCGGAGCCTGCCGTCCCCCTGAATCCTAACATATATACCAAAACCATGTCCTTCTCCGAACTCGGCCTCGTCGCCGAACTTTCCCAAGCCGTCGCCGCCAAGGGCTACGGGCAGCCTACCGCCATCCAGCATCAGGCCATCCCTCCGATCCTCGCGGGGCGCGACCTCCTCGGCGGCTCCCAGACCGGCACCGGCAAGACGGCGGCCTTCACCCTGCCCATGCTCCAACGCCTCGCCGCCGGCCAGACCCGCTCGCGGCATCCACGCGGACTCGTCCTCGTCCCCACCCGCGAACTCGCCGCCCAGGTCGGCGAGAGCGTCGCGACCTACGGCAAGGGGCTCCGCCTTTCCTCCACCGTGATCTTCGGCGGAGTCGGCATGAATCCCCAGATCGACCGCCTCCGCCGCGGACTCGACATTCTCGTGGCGACGCCAGGCCGTCTCCTCGACCACGTCGGACAAGGCACCCTCGACCTTTCCCAAGTCGAGATCTTCGTCCTCGACGAAGCCGACCGCATGCTCGACATGGGCTTCATCCACGACATCCGCAAGGTGCTGAAGCTGCTCCCCGCCCGACGCCAGAACCTCCTCTTCTCCGCGACCTATTCGCCCGAGATCAAGGAGCTCGCCGAAGGGATCCTCCGCGACCCCGTCCTCGTCGAGGTGGCACGCCGCAACACCGCCGCCGAAACTGTCGAACAGGTCATCCATCCCGTCGCCAAGGCCGACAAGCGCCGCCTCCTCTCCCAGCTCATCCAGGACGGCGACTGGCACCAGGTGCTCGTCTTCACCCGCACGAAGCACGGGGCGAACCGCCTCGCCGAACAGCTCGGCAAGGACGGCATTCCCTCCGCCGCGATCCACGGCAACAAGAGCCAGAGCGCCCGCACCAAGGCCCTCGCCGATTTCAAGACGAACCACATCCGCGTTCTCGTCGCCACCGATGTGGCCTCGCGCGGAATCGACATCCGGCTGCTCCCCCACGTCGTGAACTACGAGTTGCCCAATGTGCCCGAAGACTATGTCCACCGCATCGGCCGCACCGGCCGCGCCGGAGAGGAAGGCTGCGCCTGCTCCCTCGTCAGCGCCGACGAGCGCGGATTGCTCAAGGATATCGAGAAGGTGCTGAAGCGCCCCATCCCGGTGGAGAGCATCCCCGGTTTCGCGATGTGCGAGATCGACGGCCGCGAGGACGCCCGCAACACCTCGCGCGGCCGTGGCCAGGGGAACGGCAGGAACAACACCTCCCGTCCTCCACGCAGCGGCGGCCCATCCTCCGAACGCCGCCGACGTCCCCGCTTCGCCTCGCGTTGAGGCGGCGGGCAGGTCCTCCCGCCGCTTCGAATATCCGCTCGTTGGCTCGACGCGCCCGATGCGTCGAGCCAACGAGCCACGCCCACGAAGGTCGGGCTTCGCAGTCCAAACGCCGCCTTTTTCCGGAACCGCCCCACGCTCTCCTCCTCGGGCGCGATTTTCCTTGCCCGATCCGTTTGCCCCGCCTCCGGCCCCGCCTTATGCTGCGGCGGCCCTCGCATGAATCTGCCCAACCAACTCACCGTCGCCCGGCTCGTCCTGACCTTCGTCTTCGTCGCGGTCCTCTCCATCGACGGCATCCCCCACGCGGGCACGATCGCCCTCGCCTTGTTCTCCATCGCGGCCTACACCGACCTGCTCGACGGGCAGATCGCCCGGAAGCGCAACCTCGTCACGAACTTCGGCAAGCTGATGGATCCGCTCGCGGACAAGGTTCTGATGTGCGCCGGTTTCGTGATCCTCTGCGAGCAGGGGCTCTTCCCCGCGTGGATCGTCGTCGTGATCCTCGCCCGCGAATTCCTCGTCACCGGCCTGCGCCTCGTCGCCTCCGCCGCCGGGATCGTGCTCGCGGCGGAGAACCTCGGCAAATACAAGACGACCTTCCAGATCGTCGCGGTGATCTATTTCCTCATCGTCCTCGCGGCGAGGGAGCCGGCCCTGGCCTGGCTCAATCCCGTTCTGGACTGGCGCGGCCTCGGGCCGCACGCGCTCGGAAAGGCGCTGGTCTGGCTCGCGATGATCCTGACCCTGGTCTCGGGGCTGAGCTACGTGTGGAAGAACCGCAAGCTGCTGACGGACTGCTGAATGCTGAAGGAAACGCGGCTCCTCCCTGCATGAGAGGCAAGAGGCCGCGATTCCCGCACCTGGCGGGAATCACGCTTCGTCGGCGGAGCCCACCTCGACGGCGTCGTCCTCGGGGGAGTCGGCGCTTTCGGGGCGGAAGGTCAGGTATTTCTCGTCCTTCTTGTGCGTGATCTTCACCGTCTGTCCGGCCTTGATGTCGCCACGGAGGAGATGCTCGGCGAGCGGGTCCTCGATGTGGCGCTCCACGGCGCGGCGCATGGGGCGCGCGCCGTAGTTCGGATCGTAGCCCTGCTCGATGAGGAACTCCTTGGCCTTCTTGTCGAGCTTGAGGTGGATGTTCTTCGCGGCGAGGCGCTTCAGCACGGTGTCGATCTCGAGATCGACGATGCGGATGAGGTTCTCGCGGTCGAGCACGTGGAAGACGATCTTCTCGTCGAGGCGGTTGAGGAACTCGGGCTTGAAGGCCTCCTTGGCCCGCTCGAGGATCTTGTCGCGCATGTTGTCGTAGTTCTCGTCGCCGCCGCCCATCGCGCCGAAGCCGAGGGTGACCTGGCGCTTGATGACGTCGGCCCCCACGTTGGTGGTCAGGATGATGATGGTGTTGCGGAAGTCGATCTTGCGCCCGAGCGAGTCGGTGATCATCCCTTCCTCCAGGATCTGGAGGAGCAGGTTCATCACGTCGGGATGGGCCTTCTCGATCTCGTCGAACAGGACGACGGAATAGGGACGGCGGCGCACCGCCTCGGAGAGCTGGCCGCCCTCCTCGTAGCCGACGTAGCCCGGAGGCGAACCGATGAGGCGGCTGCTCGTGAACTTCTCCATGTACTCGGACATGTCGATCTGGATGAGAGCCTCCTTGTCGCCGAACATGAACTCGGCGAGGTTGCGGGCGAGGTAGGTCTTGCCGACGCCGGTGGGACCGAGGAAGATGAAGGAGCCGATGGGACGGCGCGGGTCCTTGAGGTCGGCCCGGCTGCGGCGCAGGGCGCGCGAGATCGCGACGACGGCCTCGTCCTGCCCGATGACGCGGCTCTTCAGCTCGTCCTCCATCTTGAGGAGCTTCTCGGTCTCCTTCTCCTCCATGCGCTGGAGCGGAACGCCGGTCCACTTCGCGACGACGGTCATGATGTCGTCCTCGTCGACGGTGACGATCTTCTCCTCGTTGGTGGCGCGCCATTCGTTGAGGATGTCCTCGACTTCCTGGCGCTTGTTCTTCTCGCGGTCGCGGAGGGCGGCGGCGTTCTCGAAGTCCTGGTTCTTGATGGCCGCTTCCTTTTCGGCGACGATGCTCTCGATCTCTACCTCGAGCTCCTTGATCTGGGGAGGACGGGTCATCGAGGCGATGCGGGAGCGCGCGCCCGCCTCGTCGAGAATGTCGATGGCCTTGTCGGGAAGGAAACGCCCCGTGAGGTAGCGGGCCGAAAGCGTCACGCAGGCCTCGATCGCCTCGCTGGTGTAGCGGGCCTTGTGGTGGGCTTCGTACTTGGAGCGGAGCCCCTGGAGGATGAGGATGGCGTCCTCGACGCTGGGTTCCTCGACCTTGACCTGCTGGAAGCGGCGCTCGAGGGCGGCGTCCTTCTCGATGAACTTGCGGTATTCGTTCATCGTGGTCGCGCCGATGCACTGGAGCTCGCCGCGGCTGAGGGCGGGCTTGATGATGTTCGAGGCATCCATCGCGCCTTCGGCCGAACCGGCCCCGACGATGGTGTGGAGCTCGTCGATGAAGAGGATGACGTTCTTGGACCGCTTGATCTCGTCCATCACCGCCTTGATGCGCTCCTCGAACTGGCCGCGGTACTTCGTGCCGGCGACCATGAGGGCGAGGTCCAGGGTGATGACGCGCTTTTCGCGGAGGAGTTCGGGGACGTTCCCGGAGGCGATCTCCTGCGCGAGTCCTTCGGCGATGGCGGTCTTGCCCACTCCGGCCTCGCCGATGAGGACGGGGTTGTTCTTGGTGCGGCGGCAGAGGATCTGGATGACGCGCTCGATCTCCCCGCTGCGGCCGATCACGGGGTCCAGCTCGCCGTTGTTGGCGAGTTCGGTGAGGTCGCGGCCGAAGGCCTTCAGCGCGGGGGTCTTGCCCTCCTTGCGGTTGCCGGCGCCGGGCTCCTCGAAATCGCTTTCCTCGTCGTCGCCGGGGCCGCCGGAGAAATTCGGGTCGAGCTCGCGGAGGATCTCGTTGCGGGTGCGCTCGATGTCGATCTCCAGATCCTTGAGGACGCGGGCGGCGACGCCGTCGCCCTCGCGGAGCAGCCCGAGAAGGATGTGCTCGGTGCCGACGTAGCTGTGGTTGAGCGCCTTGGCCTCCTTGCCGGCGAGGGCGAGGACCTTCTTCACCCGCGGGGTGTAGGGGATGTTGCCCACCATCTTGGTCTCGGGACCGTTGCCGACCTGCTTCTCCACCGCGAGACGGACGGTCTCGAGATCGAGGTTCATCTTCTGCAGGACGTTGACGGCCACCCCCTGCCCGAGCTTGATGAGGCCGAGGAGCAAGTGCTCGGTCCCCACGTAGTTGTGGTTGAAGCGGTCCGCCTCCTTGCGGGCGAGGGCCAGGACCTGTTGCGCTCTGGGGGTGAAATTATTCATCGTCGTTGTCCCTGTCGGTCAGTATACTGCGGAAATCCGGCGGCGTCAGCCCAATTAAGCTCTTGCGGATGATGTCGGCACGCAAAATGTCGCGTTCCTCGGGCGAAAGCTTGCATTTCGCCGAAATTTGCAGATGGGCGGGCTGAATTTCGGTGAGGAGAACGGTGATGGTCTCGCGCTCCTCCTCGGGGATGAAGCCCAGGTCGCAGCCGAGACGGATCATGGAGAGATGGTTGAGCGCCTCCTTCGAGGAGATGATGTGGGCGTATTTCAGGACGGCGTAGGCACGTCCGATCTGGTCGCGCATCATCGTGGGCCGGTCCTCGAGGATCTTCATCCGGGCGTTCTTCTCGTTCGCGATGAGCTGTCCGATGACGCGGTCGAGGTGCGCGATGATGTCCTCCTCGCGGGCTCCGAGGGTGTTCTGGTTCGAGATCTGGAAGAGGTTGGCGAGCGCCTCGGTGCCCTCCCCGTAGAGTCCCCGCACGGCGAGGCCGATCTTGTTGGCTCCCTGGATGGTCTGGTTGATCTGCTCGCCGAGGACGAGGCCGGGCAGGTGGAGCATGGCCGAGGCGCGCATGCCGGTGCCGAGGTTCGTGGGGCAGGCGGTGAGGTAGCCGTACTGCCGGTCGAAGGCGTAGGGCAGGTCGTCCTCCAGCTCGGTGTCGATCTGGTCGAGGGACTGGTAGGCGGCGAGGAGCTGCAGGCCCGGCCGGATCGCCTGCATGCGCAGGTGGTCCTCCTCGTTGATCATCACGCTGACCGTCTGCTTGCGATTCATCACCGTGGCGCAGCCCGGCCCCTTGGCCGCGTGCTCGCGGCTGATGAGATGGCGCTCGACGAGGACCTGCTTCTCGATCGCGGTGAGCTGGGTCATCTCCTCGGAGAAGGAGTCCTTCATCTCCGCGAGCCCCTCGAGCGCGGGGCGGACCCTCTCCATCACCCGGGTGCGGTCCTCCTTCTTCGCCCAGCCGGGGAAGGGATGGCCGACGAGGTTCCGGGCGAGACGGACACGGCTCGTCATGACGATGTCGTTCTCCGGGCCGGGAGTCCGCATCCATTCGGCGGGTTTCTTCAGAAGGGTGGAAAAGCGCATCGCCGCGTCAGTCTCGATCGTTGGTTAGCACCCGGGGTGCCAGTTTTTTGCCAAAAGACAAAAGAGGGTTCAGGATTCGCCGAGGAGGGTTTCGAGGCGCGAGATGGCATCGCGGAGACGGGCCGCCTCCTCGTAGTCCTCGTCCTCGACCGATTTCGACAACGCCTGCTTCAATTCGCTCAATCGGGCTCTGGGATTCGTCTCTCCGGCGGGGAGGGGGGACGAGGCCGAAAGGCGGTCGGAGGGGTCGGGAGCGCTCGCGGGCACCTTGCCGACGTGATGGGTATGCTTGTGCATCGCCTCGAGAAGCCCGTCGAGCCCCTCGTCGAAGACGCCGTAGCAGTCGGCGCAGCCGAACCGGCCCGTCTTCTTGAAATCGGTCTGGGTGAAGCCGCAACTGCCGCAGACGAGCTCGTGCTTGGCCGGCCCCGCGTCGATCGCCGTCTGCTTGCCCATGCCCTCGAGCATGTCGGCGAGCGCGAAGCCCGTCGGATCGGTCACGCCCTTCTCGTCGGCGCAGCCTTTGCAGAGGTTCACCTTCTGCAATTTCCCTTCGGCCATCTGGCTGAAGAAGATGGTCGCTTTTTCGCTCTGGCAGATGTCGCAGTTCATGGGAGGGCCGGGGAGCCGCCCCGGCTCCGCAAGCCGGCGCTACGGCGCCCTCGAAACGTTACGACACGGGAGCGGTTTCGTAAATCGGCGTCCCCGTGGTTTGCACGAGATTTCGGAAATCCGCGATGAGCCGACGGGTGACGGGGCCGGGTTCGCCCGTGCCGATGACGCGTTTGTCGTACTCGGCCACGGGCACGACCTCCGCGGCGGTGCCGGTGAGGAAGACCTCGTCGGCGGTGTAGAGATCGTAGCGGCTCATCTCCACCTCGCGCAGCTCGAACCCCGCGGCGGCGACCAGTTCGATGACGACGCCGCGCGTGATCCCGTAGAGCGAGCCCGAGGCCACCGTGGGGGTGTAGACGATGCCGTGCTTCACCGTGAAGATGTTGTCGCCCGTGCATTCGGCGACGTAGCCGGCGGCGTTGAGCATCACGCCTTCCTCGGCGCCGGCGGCGATGGCCTCGACCTTGGCCATCACGTTGCTGAGGTAGTTGAGCGACTTCACCGCCGGGGAAAGGGCGTCATGGTTGGGGCGGCGCGTCGCACAGGTCGCGAGGATGAGGCCCTTCTCATATTTCTCCGCTGGGTAGAGCGAGATGGTCGAGGCGATCACGATGATGGAGGCGCGCTTGCAGTGGTAGGGGCTGAGGCCGAGCGAGCCGACCCCGCGAGTCACGAGGAGGCGGATGTAGCCGTCGTGGAGGCCGTTCCTCCGGATCGTCTCGAGGGTCGCCTCGACGACCTCCCCGCGCGTCGCGGGAATGGAGAGGTGGATCGCCTTCGCCGAGTCGAAGAGGCGGTCGATGTGCTCCTCCAGCCGGAAGACGCGGTCGTTGTAGAAGCGAATGCCCTCGAAGACCCCGTCTCCGTAGAGAAGACCGTGGTCGAACACCGAAATCTTCGCGTCCTCCTGGGAAAAGAATTGGCCGTCGATGTAGATCTGGAGGGATTTTTCGCTCATAGGCAGGGAAGTCGGAACCCGCTACCTTGCCCGAAGGATCGGGGAAAGCAAGCATTTCGCGCAGGCCGCCAAAGGGAGCGGGACAGGCGGAGGAGGACGCCATCCGGCCATCATCGGTCCTTGACCTCCTTCCCGCCGCTCTGCCATTCTCGCCCCATCCCCCATGTCCGTCCCCTCCCCCACCCCTGCGAACACCCGCCGCGTCGTCGTCGCCAGCTTCGTCGGCACGACGATCGAGTGGTACGATTTCTTCCTCTACGGCACCGCCGCGGCGTTGGTCTTCAACCGGCTCTTCTTCACGAACCTGGACCCGCTCGCAGGCACGATGGCCGCCTTCGCGACCTATGCGGTGGGCTTTTTCGCCCGACCGCTCGGCGGAATCATCTTCGGCCACTACGGCGACAAGATCGGACGGAAGTCCATGCTCGTGACGACGCTGATGATGATGGGGGTCGCCACGGTCCTGATCGGCCTGCTCCCGACCTACGATCGCATCGGCCTGTGGGCTCCGGCCCTGCTCGTGCTGCTCCGCTTCGTGCAGGGCGTGGGTGTGGGCGGGGAATGGGGCGGGGCTGTGCTCATGGCCGTCGAGCACAGCCACTCGGGGCGGCGTGGCTACCACGCGAGCTGGGTGCAGGCGGGTGTGCCGGTGGGGATGCTGCTCGCGAACGGGGTCTTCATGCTTGTCTCGCGCATGGACGAGGCGGCCTTCCTTGCCTGGGGCTGGCGCGTGCCCTTCCTCCTCGGAGCGCTGCTCCTCGCGGTGGGCATGTTCATCCGCCTGAAGATCATGGAGAGCCCCGTCTTCGAGAAGGCGAAGGCGGAGGATCCCGGACCGAAGGTGCCCATCCTCGCGGTGCTCCGCGACCATCCCCGCAACGTCTTTCTCGCGATGGGGGCGCGCTTCGCGGAGAACGCCTTCTTCTACATCTTCACCGTGCTGATCCTCAGCTACGGCTCGCAGCAGCTCGGCATGGGGAAACCGGCACTGCTCAACGCGGTGATGCTCGGTTCGGCGGTGCAGCTCGTCGCCATTCCGGCCTTCGGCGCGCTCTCGGACCGGTGGGGAAGACGTCCGGTCTATCTCGGCGGGGCGGTCTTCCTGCTACTCTTCGCCTTTCCCTTCTTCTGGCTCGTCGGGACGAAGCTCCCGGTCCTCGTCGTCCTCGCGGTGGTGGTCGGACTGATCGGGCACTCGGCGATGTACGGACCCCAGGCCGCCTTCTTCTCCGAACTGTTCGGCACGCGGGTCCGCTACAGCGGCGCCTCGCTCGGCTACCAGCTCGCCTCGCCGCTCGCCGGAGGACTCGCCCCGCTCATCGCGACCTATCTGCTCGGGCGGAGCGGCGGCGATCCGGCTCCGGTGGCGTGGTATCTCGTGGGGATGGCGGTGATCACCCTCGTCTCGGTGTGGCTCGCGGAGGAGACGCACCGGAAGGGGCTGTGAGGGCGGAGGTGATCTGGCAAGTGTCCAAGCCCGGACCAACACCTCCGGCTCCGCATCGGGCGGTTGAACCCGGCCGCTCTCACCCTCCGGTTCCGATGTCGTGTCAATCCTTGCCCATCCTCACCTCTCCACCGCCATCGCGATCCCCATGCCCCCGCCGATACAGAGGCTGGCGATGCCGCGCCGGTGGCCCTCATCCTCCATCACGTGAAGCAAGGTCGTCAGCACCCGCGCCCCGCTCGCGCCGATGGGATGCCCGAGGGCGATGGCGCCGCCGCGCCGGTTGAGGCGCTCCGGGTTCAAGCCCAGCAAGCGGGCGCACCCGAGCGTCTGCACGGCGAAGGCCTCGTTGATCTCGATGGCCTCGACCCCGTCCAGGCTCCAATCGGCCAAGGCACACACCTTGCGGATCGCCTCGACCGGACCCAATCCCATCAGAGCCGGATCGCAGCCCACCGCCGCCGTCGCGACGACGCGGGCGCGGGAGACGAGGCCATATCGGACGACGGCCGCGTCGCTGGCGAGCAGGACCATCGCGGCCCCGTCGTTGATGCCCGAGGCGTTGCCCGCGGTGACGCTGCCCTCGGGGCGGAAGGCGGGCTTCAGTTTCGCGAGCCCTTCCCCGGTCGTGTCGGCCCGGGGATGCTCGTCCTCGGCGACGAGGCCCTCGCGCGTGGTCACGGGGACGATCTCGCGCGCGAAGGCGGCGCGGTGCTCGGCGACGAGGCGCTGGCTACGGACGGCGAAGGCGTCCTGCTCGGTGCGGGAGATGCCGAGCTTGTCCGCAATGCGTTCAGCCGTCTCGCCCATGCCAATGCCAAGCATGGGATCGCTGAGGCCGTCGAGGAAGATCGCGTCGGTCAGGGTCGAGTCGCCGAGCTTCCTCCCCCAGCGCGTGTCGGACGCGTAGTGCGGGGCGCGGCTCATCGACTCGACGCCACCCGCGAGGACGACATCGCTCTGCCCGAGCCGGATGGAGTCGGCGGCGAGGGCGACCGCCTTGAGCGAGGAGCCGCAGGCCATGTTCACGGTGAAGGCAGGCGTCGTCTCCGGCAGCCCGAGGCGCCAGCCGACCTGTCGGGCCACGTTCATCCCGCTACCCGCCTGGAGGACCTGCCCGAGAATCACTTCGTCGATTGCCGGGCACAGGGACTCGGGCACGACCGCCCCGGCCGCGGCGAGGGCGAGGTCCGCGGCGGGCAGAGACTTCAAGCCCCCGCCGAAGCGGCCGATGGGGGAGCGTTTCGCGTCGACGAGGTGGACGGGGTTCATCGGAACAAATGACATATCAGAGAGGCATCGTGCGCAAGGGACTCGCGAGCGCCGGGGAAAACTCCATCTGCCCGAGCACTTCGCTTTCCAAATCGATCCCCGGCGCGATTTCGACGAGGCGCAGGCCGTCGCCCGTCAGTTCGAAGACGGCCCGCTCGGTCACGTAGAGGACCTGCTGCCCCGCCGCGACGGCGGAGGGGCCATGGAAGCAGACCTCGGCGAGCTGGCGCACGAACTTGGGATGGCGTCCCTCCTTCACGATGCGCAGGAGGCAGTCCTCCACCGCGATCTCGAAATCCCCGGCGCGGAAGGTGCAGCAGAAGACGACCCGCCGCGCGTTCCGGGCGATGTTCATGAAGCCCCCCACCCCGGCGAAGCGACCGGCGAAACGGGTCACGTTCACGCTTCCCTCCGGATCGACCTCGACCGCCCCGAGCACTGCGAGATCGATGCCGCCGCCGTCGTAGAAGTCGAACTGCGAGGGCTGGTCGACGACCGCCTCGGGAAAATGGCTGCATCCGAAGCTCAATCCCGAGGCCGGCACGCCGCCGATAGGGCCGCTCTCGACGGCGAGGGTGAACTCCCCGAAGCGCCCCGTCTCCGCCGCGACCGAGGCCACCGCTTCGGGCAGGCCGATGCCGAGATTGACGAGATCGCCGCGCCTCACCTCCTGCAGGGCGCGGGCTCCGATGAGCCGACGCTCCGAGACCCCGATCCGGGGCACGGCGGAAAGGTCGCCGCCGCTCGCGATGTAGTTCGGATTGAAGACCTCCCCGAAGGTCTGGTCGTGCGCCTCTCCGTGCGAAACGACGAGGTGGTCCACGAGAATCCCCGGCACCCGCACCGACTTCGGATCCTCGATGCGGTCGACGAGGCGCTCGACCTGCGCGATGACGATCCCGCCATGGTTCTTCGCCGCCTGGGCGATGGGCAGCACCTCGCCGACGAGCCCTTCGCGCTCCATCGTGAGGTTGCCGTTCCGGTCCGCCGTGGTCGCGCGGATCAGACCGACGGTGACCGGCATCGACTTGTAGCGCAGCCAGGGCCGGCCATCGATCTCGATGCGCTCGACGAGCGGCTCGACGGTGCGCTCGTTGAGACGCCCGCCTCCGTTCAAGGGATCGATGAAGGTGTTCAGCCCCACCTGCGTGAACACGCCCGGACGCTTCGCCGCGATCTCGCGCAGCAGCACGCAGAGGACGCCCTGGGGAAAGTTGTAGGCCTCGATCTCGTTGGCGAGGGCGAGGGCGCCGAGCTTCGGGGCGAGGTTCCAGTGGCCGCCGACGACGCGCCGGAGCAGCCCCCGGTGGGCGAGGTGGTTCAGCCCCCGCTCGCCGCGGTCCCCTTGCCCGGCGCAATAGTAGAGGGTCAAATCACGCGGCAAACCCTCCTCCAGAAAGCGGCGCTCCAAGGCGGCGGTGAGCAGCTCGGGATGTCCCGCGCCGACGAAGCCTCCGACGGCGACCGTCGCCCCGCTCGGGATCGCGGCGATGGCTTCGTCGGGAGTGGAAAGACAAGCTTGGGCACGCATTCAAGTTTCAGGTTTGAAGTTTCACGCTTCAGGTTCCGGCTCCGCACCTTTTACTTTTCACCCTTCACTTGGCGCGGCGTCAGCCGCGCCACCCTCCGTTGATCTCGATGGTCTGCCCGGTCACGTAGGAGGCCAGCGGCGAGCAGAGGAAGGCGACCACGTTCGCGACTTCCTCGGTCGTGCCGAAGCGGCCGAGGGGCACGTTCTTGAGCATCTCCTCGCGCACGCTCTCGGGGATGGTCGCGGCCATGGAGGTGTCGATGACGCCGGGGGCCACGGCGTTCACGCGGATGCCGCGCCGCGCGGCCTCGCGGCTGAGGACGCGCATCATCGCCTGCACCCCCGCCTTGGCCGCGGCGTAGTTGGCCTGGCCGTAGAAGCCCTGGATCGCCGCGATGCTGCCGAAACTGACAATGGCCCCGCCATCGCGCATCGCCGCAAGCCCGTGCTGGCAGCAGAGGAAGACGCCGGTGAGGTTCACGCCGAGGACCGCATCCCATTCCTCGCGGCTCATCTTCGCGATGGTGCGGTCGCGGATGATGGCGGCGTTGTTGACGAGGAAATCGGAGCCTCCTCTCCATTCCCGGATCGACGCCATCATCGACGCGACCTGCTCCGCGTCGGAGACGTCGGCCGCGACGGCAAGGGCGCTGTCGGGACGTGCTGCGTTCAGTTCCGCCACGAGAGCCTCGGCGTCGGTCCGCGTGGCGCCGATGTCAGGGTGGTTGATGGCCACCTCCGCCCCGGCGCGGTGGAAGGTGCGGGCGATGCAGGCGCCGATGCCTTGCGAAGCGCCGGTGATCAGGGCGGTTTTTCCGGTGAAGTCGATGGGGATCATGAAGTTGGAGCGAGATCAAAGCAGCGATGCCGGGAGAAGGCGAGCTTATTTCGCAACGTCTCCTTCCCCGAGGCTGTGCAAGACCGAGTCCTGCCAAGCGCGGAGCTTCCCGGCGAGGGACTCGGCGAGTTCGGCATGCTCCTTCGCCAAATCCCGCGTCTCGCGCGGATCGGCCTCGAGGTCGAACAACTCGCGCCGTGGTCCGCCATCCTTCCGGTCCTGCACGAGCAGTTTGTAGCGGCCCTCGATGATGGAGCGCGTACCGCCATGGTCGGCTTCGACGATGCCGGGATGGCGGTAGTTCTGGAAATTCCGCGTCGCGATCCCCTTGGCGATCTTCACGAGCGGGGTCGTGCCTTTCTGCAGCTCGGGAGCGAGATACGGTTCTGGTTTCCGCGCAAGGAAGGATCGGATGTCGTAGCCCCAGAAGAAAAGGGGCGAAGGCCGTTCCGTCTGTCCCGCCGCGAGCAAGGGCATCAGGTCGATCCCGTCAAGGGGACAATCGGGCAGGGACGCTCCGGCGAGGGCCGCGACGGTGGGGAGCAGGTCGCTCGTCGAGGCGCGCAGGGACGTCGCCACCGGTTCGGGAAAGCGCGCGGGCCATTCGAGCAGTCCGGGCACGCGCGTGCCGCCTTCGTAGAAATCGCCTTTCATTCCGCGGTGAGGCGAGGCGAGGCGAGAATGCCATCGGCGGAGGTGCCGTTGTCGCCGCAGTAGAAAAGGAGGGTGTTCTCCCGCAAGCCCGTCTCGGCGAGATGCCGCCGCAGCGTCCCGATGGCCCGGTCCATCGCCGTGATCTCGGCGTAGCGTTCGCGGAGCACGTCGCCGAGCGGTCGCGTCGTCCGGAGACCGGTCTCGTTCGAAGTCAGTTTGACTGGTTTGTCAGGGTACTTCGCGGGCAGTTCGTCGTAGAGGGCGAGGTCCCCGGGCAGGCCCTGGTAGGGTTCGTGCGGCGAGCCGAACCAGATCACGCCGAGAAAGGGTCTGCCCTCGCCTCTGGCCCGGCCGATGAAACGGATCGCCTCCTCCACGAGGATGGCCGAGCTTTCGCCGGAGAAGACCTCGGGCGGCCCGCCGTCGCGGGAAAGGGAGGGGTTCAGCTCGAAGAAATTGTCGTGGGCGAGGCATTCGTGGAAACCCATCGCGAGTGGACTCACGGGGGACTCCCGCTTCACCGCGCCGACATGCCATTTCCCGAAGTGCCCGCAGCGGTAGCCCGCCTGCGCGAGGAGATGGGCGATGGTGATCTCTCCGGGACGGAAGGACCACCCCGGCGCGAAGGTTCCCATGCGGTTCGGATGGCGCCCCGTGAGGAAGCTCGCCCGCGTCGGGGAGCAGCTCGGGTGGGCGGAGTGGAAACGGTCGAGCCTCACCCCCGTCGCCGCCATCTCGTCGAGGACGGGCGTCCTCACATGGGGATGGCCGTTGTAGCCGGTCTCCTCCCAGCCGTGGTCGTCGCCCATGAGGAGGAGAAGGTTCGGCCGCGTTTCCGCCGCGAGGAGGAGGGGGCCGCAGAGAAACGGAAGGAGAGCGAGGAGCCGTTTCATTTGGGAAAAACCGGAAGGCGGAATGGGTTCGGGTTTCGACCACGGATGAACACGAAATCACACGAATGAAGAAGGCTTCGAGATCGGGCCATTCGTGTCATTGGTGCGATTTGTGGTCGGTCCTTTCTACTCCTCATTGGGGCGTTTCCACTTCAGCTTCGCCACCCAGACGCGGTTGTCCGCGCCGCGGGCGATGAGGGGGGAAGGGTCGTGGTAGTTCGGTCCCGGTCCCTGCATCCACTCCGTCACCGTGACCCAGGTCTCGTCCTCGCTCACCTCGGTGACGCCGAAGTTCCCCAGCCGCGCCCCGTGCTCCGGCACGAGCACCTGCTCGCTCGCCCGCACGACGCGGAGGGTCTCGGGATCGACCCGCGCGATGAAGAGCGGGGCGCGGTGGCGCATGACGTGGTCGTTGTTCGCTCCGCGCCGGGTGTAGACGAGAAAGAGGGCCTCCCGATGGGCCACCCAGTGCTGCTGCGTGTTGTAGTTGCCGAGATCCTCGCCGTCGTCGAAGCACCACGCCACCGGCTCGGAGAAACGCCGGCCATCGTCGGACACGGAGACGTAGCCGTGATCGTCGTTGCGCAAGGTCAGGAAGAAACGGCCGCCCCAGCGGACCAGGGAAGGCTCGTAGAGCCCCCGCTTCACCGGAACGGACAGCTCGTCGCCGTGCCCGAGGTAGCGCAGCGTTCTGGCATCGAAGGCGCACCGCAGCACCGTCGAAGCGTAGGCGGCGTCCTCGCGACCTTTGAAGTAGATCGGAAGCAGCACGGTACCGTCCTCCAGATCGACGCGCTGGACGCAGCCGGCCCCGGCGTTCTCGAACTTCGGATCGTCGGGCAAGGCGAGGACCTCCCAGGGAGACCACGAGTTCTCCGCCGGATCGTAGACCGCGTAGGCGGTGCCGCGAGGACGGACTTTCGCGACGGCGTTGTTCTCGTAGACCACGGTATGGCCGATGCCGAGAAGCTTGCCGGAGGCGGCGTGCCATTTCGGCCAGTAGTCGCAGACGGTGATCTCGAGGTCGTCGCGTCCGCCCCAGGCAAAGGGCGTCCGGCCGAAGGAGGCGTGCTCCACCGGTTCGCTCCAGGTCTTGCCGAGGTCGGCGCTTCGCATCGTATTGAGCGCATGGAAGACGTCCGAACCGGAAAGCTCGAGCTTCTGCAGGGTCATCACCGCGAGCGGAACGGCCGAGGCGTTCCCCGGCGCCTGCGGCGGGATGACCCCGGCCCGGGCGTGGACCCAGCAGGATTTGCCGTCGAAACCCCGCTTCGCCACGGTCAGGTCGATCTCGTAGAGCGGATCGGCGGCGCGGAGGGACGGGAGGATCACAAGGCAGGCGAGGAGGGGCAGGCGCATGGTCAAAGGAAAGCATGCCGGACCACCCCGAGGCCACCCCATTCCGCCCGCAGATGCGCCAATCCGAGGCGGCGAAGCCGGTGCCGAAAAGGATTTTGGGGCTGCCGATTTGCCCCCCTTTGCCACGACCGGGACGAAAATCGGTTTGTGAAATCCCCGGCGCGGGCCTTATTTCGCCCACTCATGAGCCAATCCATCCGACTCCACATTCCGGGACCCGTCGAAGTCTCGCCCGCGACCTATGCGGCCATGGCCGCCCCCATGATCGGGCACCGCAGCAAGGACTTCGTCGCCCTCTACGACGCCATCCAGCCCCGTCTCCAGGAGATGATGGGCACGACCCAGCCCGTCTTCCTCTCCACCTCCTCCGCCTGGGGCGTGATGGAGGGTTCGATCCGCAACCTCGCGGCGAAAAAGGTGCTCTGCCTCTGTTCCGGCGCCTTCTCCGACAAATGGGTCGACGTCGCCCGCCGCTGCGGCAAGGAGGCCGAGGCGCTCCAATACGAATGGGGCGTGCCCGTCGATCCCGCCGACGTCGATGCGAAGCTCGCCACGGGCGAGTTCGACCTCGTCACCTTCATCCACAACGAGACCTCGACCGGGGTGATGAACCCTCTCGCCGAGATCGCCGCCGTGGTGCGGAAATACGACGACGTGCTCCTCGTCACAGACACCGTCTCCAGCTTCTCCGTCGTGCCCATCGAGGTGGACAAGCTCGGCGTCGACGTCCTTCTCACCGGCAGCCAGAAGGCCCTCGCCCTGCCTCCCGGCCTCGCGCTCTTCACCGCGTCGGAGCGCGCCTTCGCCCGCGCCGCGACGATCCACGACCGCGGCTACTACTTCGACTTCCTCGAGTTCAAGGCGAACCACGAGAAGTCCATGACCCCGAGCACGCCCTGCATCGCCACGATCTACGGGCTGAACCACCAGCTCGGCGCGATCTTCGCCGAAGGTCTCGGGAACCGCTTCGCCCGCCATGCGAAATTGAACGGCATGGTCCACGCCTGGGTCGAGAGGAACGGCTTCGAATTCCTCGCCCCCGAAGGATACCGCTCGAAGGCTCTGACCTGCATCCGGAACAACCGGGACATCGACGTGGCCAAGCTGGGCCAGATCATGCGCAAGGACCACTCCCTCGCCATCGACGGCGGCTACGGCAAGATCAAGGGCACGACCTTCCGCCTCTCCAACATGGGCGACGAGACCGAGGCCACGATCCAGAACCTGCTCGACGCCCTCGACGACGCCCTGACGAAACTTTGATCCGCCCTTTTGCATGACGACGCGCTTCCTCTTCCCCCCGGACTTGGGGCGCGTCGCCGTGAAAATCTGCGGCCTCACCCGCGGCGACGAGGCGTCCGCCGCCGCCGTCGCGGGAGCCGACGCCATCGGGATCAACTTCTGGCCCGGATCGAAGCGCTTCGTTCCGCTCGACGAGGCCCAAGCTTGGCTGCAAGCGCTCGCCGGAAGCGTCCTCCGCGTCGCCGTGACGGTGAACGCCTCCGACGATGAAGTGCGCCGGATCCACGACAGCGGCGCGCTCGACTGGATCCAGCTCCACGGCGACGAGACGCCGGACAGGGTCGAGTCCTTGACCCGACAGGGCCTGCCCGTCTTCAAAGCCCTCGGCGTGCGCGACCGGACCACGCTCGATGCGGCGACGGCATACGGCTCCCCCACCCTGCTCCTCGATGCCTACGCCCCGGGTGCCTACGGGGGCAGCGGCGAAACGATGGACTGGGCCCTCGGGGCCGAAGCGGTGTCGCGCTGGCCGGAACGGCAGATCGTGCTCGCCGGCGGCCTCGTTCCCGAGAACGTGGCCAAAGCGGTGCGGCAGGTCCGGCCCGCCGCCGTGGATGTCGCGAGCGGAGTGGAGTCGAGTCCCGGTCGGAAGGATCCCGACAAGGTGCGGCGCTTTATCGAAGGAGCGCGGCGCGCGTGACCCAACCTTCCCTCTCGCTCGGACGAAAGCTCTCGCCCTCGGGTTGCCCGTCACTTGTGGGCCGCGACGACGGCGTCGATCTCGGCGCGCTTCACTCCGGCGGGAGCGTCCACGGCGCCGAACTTGGCGCGGGCGGCGGCGGCTTGCTCCACGGTGACGGCCGGGGCGCTGTTGCCCCATTCGTTGCGAGTGTAGGTGAGGACGGCGGCGAGCTTCTCGTCGTCGAGAGCGGCGGCCAGCGGGGCCATCACGCCCATGAAGTCCATGTTCTCCTTGGCGATGCCCTTGAGGATGACGAGAAGGGATTTGTCGGGATCGTCGAGCAGCAGTTGGGAGCCAACGAGACTGGGCGCCATCAGCGCGGGACCGACCTTGAGTCCGGTTCCGTCGGGGCCGTGGCAGGCGGCGCAGGTGGCGTAGGAGGCCTTGCCGAGGGCCATCACCGCGGGATCGATGCCACCGGCGGAACCTCCTCCCGCAGGAGCGGCCGGCGCCGGATCGGCGGCAGGGGCTCCGGGCGTGGCGGCCGGTGTCGGGGCGGCAGGCGCGGCGACGGCCGCCACCGGAGCGGAAGCTGCCGCCTCCTTGGCCGGCTCTTTCTTCATCCCTTTGACGAAGGCGGCGCCGACGACGCCGAGCATGACGACGAGAGCGCCGGGGACGAGAAAGAGGAAGGCGTTCCCGAGAAAGTTGGAGAGAGGATTGGTCGAATCGGAGGTATCGGCGCTCATGCTGCGGGGGAAGGAAGCTTGGAATCGGGGGATGTCAATGCGAATGCACCCCCTGACTACGCGGCGAAACCGGTCGGAGATGTCGGGCGAGGCCCCTTTTCTCCCTTGACGGCCCCTTGTCGCAATTGACGCAGGCTTGCGAGCAGCTCCTGGCCGCGATCCTCCCACCGGAAGGCGTCGCGGCAGATCGAAAACGCTTCGGTCCTCATCGCGTTGAGACGGTCGAAGTCGTCGATGGCCGAAACGACGGCGGCCACGAGGGCCGGGACGTCGCGTTCCAGGAGCAAGTGCCGGGGACTGCTCAGGGGCAGGGCCTCGACCGCCTGGACGAGTCCGGCGAGAGGGAGTCCGTGGAAAAGGTACTCGAGAGTCTTCAGCTTGAATCCGCCGCCGAATTCCTCGACGATCAGGCCCATCCTCGCCCCAAGAAGGTAGGGAGTCATCTCCGGCACGCGCCCGACGAAATCGACGCCGGGAAAGCGCTTGCCCACGGCGGTGCGGAAAGCCTCGTCGGCCTTGCCCACGATCTGGAGACCGATTCCGGCGGCCGCGAGCGGAGCGGCGGCCTGCTCGAGGAAGCGCTCCAGATTGATCCGTTTCGCGATCCATTCGAAGGAGCCCGACATGACGACGCGGCGGGGCGTCTCCGCCGTGATCTCGCGGTCGGGATGGAAGGGACCCGCGTAGCCGGGCGTGAGACAGAGGTAGCGCTGCCGGGGAAACCCTTCGCGATAGGCCTCGACTTCGGCGGGGGTGATGGCGGTGACGAGATCGGCTTCGCGGCAGAGAGCCTCCTCCTGCCGGGCGTACTTCTCCGCGTCGAGGCGCAGGGCGAGGCGGCGCGGCCAGGAGGCGGTGGAATTCCGCGCGACCTCGCGCCGGACCTTGGCCTCGTGATTGTGGGAGACGTAGACGACGAGAGGAGCGCCCGGGAGGCCGCCGGATCGCCGCCGTTCCTGGAGCGGACGCAGGGCCCAGCCGAGGGCGGCGTGGTCGATGACGACGGCGTCCCACTCTTGCCGGGAAATGACCTCGACGAAAGTCTTCTCCGGCCCGCCGTTCTTGAGCCGCCAGGAGTCGGCGGGAAGGGGCCCGAGAAGACTGCCGAGGCGCCCCCCCAGCGACGGCGATCCCAGGTGCCAGACGATGCCGTCCCCGTCGGTGAAGACACTGGCCTCGCTCCCGTCGCCGACGGGAGTTTCGTCGTTGTCGTGCGCGATCGCCGTCAGATCCGCTCCGGCGCGCGCAAAGGAGCGGATGAGCCCGTCCGAGTAGATGAGTTCCCCGCTGTTCGTCGGACGAGGGTATTTGCGGGTGAGCCAAAGGCACTTCATGTGGCGGCAACGGGTCAGAGCAGGACGAGATCGCCCTCGATGGGGAGACAGGCCTTGGGGCGGTCCTGCCAGGGCGGCGGAAGATGGAAGTAGAGATTCGAAGCGGCGCGGTGTCCGGCGGCGCCATGGAGCGCAGGAGCATCGAAACGGGAAAGGACGATGCCCGCGGTGCCAGCGGGCAGGGCAGCGGGTTCGTCGAGAAGCTTGCGCACGAGGAGCCCGAGCCCCGCCCCCCCGGGGTGATGGTCGCGATGGTCGAGGAGAAGGCAGACGTTCCACCCGAAGCGTCTCTTGTGGACGCCGAGGGCGCAGGCGAGCGGGTTCCCGTCCGCGGCGATGAGGCCGTGGAAGCTCCTCGGCTCGGAACCCGCTCGGAGCAACCACTCGGCCGTGACACGGCCTCCGTGCCGATGGATGCGGCCATCGTGCGGCTCGTGGAACCCATCCCATTCCGCCGGATCGCCGACGAGGAGGCAATCCGCGGCTTCGGCGGAGGAAGGCAGGGGAAAGCCCCAATCGAGAGCGCGTCCCAGGACGCGGGCCGGCGCCCATCTCGGAACCAGATACCGGGCCCGTGCTCCGGCTTGGCGATAGCCGAACTTCTCCAGCAGCCGCCGCATCTCGGGAGACGGCGAGCCATCGACGATCTGGTAGGTCTTCGCGAGGGAGCGTTGCTTGGCGAGCAGTCCCATCACCGCGCCGCGATGCATCTCGCGGACGAAGAGCGTCGTGGCGACGAGGCTCGGCACCGTTTCCCCGTCGCACTCGTAGTCGAAGGGAATGTAGCCGCTGAAACCGACGAGCCCGGCCTCCTCGTGCTCGAGGAGAAAGCCGCGCGGGGAATCCCCGCGACAATGCGGATTGTCGTCCCACCACCAGCCCATGCGCCGCTCCCAGACCGCCGCCTCGTCGTCGCCGGGCTTGGGATGGGCGAGTTCTCCATCGCGGACGAAACCGGCGAGGAAGGCGGCGACGCGCCGTCTTTCCTCGGAAGCTCCGGTGGCGATGGCAATGCGGTAGGCCATCGCTTCAGTCCGCGAGCCGGGCGGCGAGGGTTTTCCGGTCGACCTTGCCGTTGATCGATTTCGGCATTTCGTCGAGCACGAGGATGCGGTCGGGAACCTTGACCGGTTCGAGGACCTCGCCGAGCGCCTTCAGGATCGCCGGGGCCGTCGCCGCGGGATCGGAGACGGTGACGAAGAGGTGGAGGGTGTCGTCCTCCTCCCGCTGGAGCAGGGCGGACTCGATGACGCCGTCGATCTGGCAGGCCTCGGTCTCGATCTCGAGGGGGCTGAGACGGTGGCCCCGGTGCTTGATCCAATCGTCGCTCCGCGCGGAAAAGCGGATGAAGCCGCCCCCATCGACCGAACCACTGTCGCCGGTGAACAGCTCGACCGCGGTCTCCGGGGCGCGCTTGCGGAAGCGGCGGGCCGTCTCCTCGGGCGCCCGCCAGTAGCCGAGGGCGACATGGCGGCCGCGCACGACCAGCTCGCCGGTCTCGCCGGGAGGGAGTCGGCGGCCTTCGGCATCGACCGCGTAGGCTTCAGTTCCGTCGAGAGCCCGCCCGACGGTGTCGGAATGGGCTTCGAACTCCGAGGGCAGGAGAATGGAGACACGCTTGCATTCGGTGAGCCCGTACATCACGAAGATCTCCAGTCCGGGAAACAGGCGGCGCAATTCCTCGATGTAGGCGAGGGGCAGGCGTTCCCCGGTGTTCGTGATGGCGCGCAGCGCCGGCAGGTCGAGCGGTCCGCGGCGCCCGAGAGCGAGGAGGGCGGCGTAGACCGAAGGCACTCCGGGCAGGACGGTGACGCCCGCCTGGCGGAGGACCTGCGGCAGTCTCGGCCCCACCTGGTCGGGATCCCCGAGGTAGAGCTTCGCCCCCGCCTGCGCCGCGAGGAGGATCTGGTAGAGCCCGTAGTCGAAGGCGAGGGGGAGAAATCCGCCGACGATGTCGTCGGGGCGGTAGCCGAGCCGCTCCTGGATTGCGCCGACGGCATAGGTGATGTTGTCGTGGGAAAGGACGACGCCCCGGGGAGTGCCCGTGCTGCCCGAGGTGAAGACGAGGGAGGCCGCATCGACGTCGAAACCCTCCCACTCCGCCGCCCAAGGCTCGCCCCCGAAGGCCGAGGCCCATGAGTCCTCCCCGACGACGAGGACGCGGGCCTCTCCCAGCCCGATCCCCTCGAGATTCGCGGCCGTCTCCCCATCGACGACGATCGCGGCGGGTTCGGCCTGGGCGAGGATGGCCGCCAGCCCCTTGGGACGGAGTTTCGCATTGAGAACGACGAAGATCCCTCCGGCGAGGGACGTTCCGAAGAGAGCCACGGCGATCTCGGCACGGTTGCGGGCATGGATCGCGACCCGGTCGCCGCGCCGCACCCCCGAATCGCGGAGAAAGGCGGCAAAGCGGCGCGCCCGCTCCTCCACCTGGGCATAGGTCCAGATCGTGCCGAAGCGGTCCTCGAGAAACGGAGCATCGGGCCGCGACCGGGCGGCCGCCGCCAGCAGCCCAGGCACACCACCCCCTCTCCGCCAGGATGAATCACTCATCCTTCACCTTAATTGATAATTTCAATAAAAACAATAATTAAAGCCCGAGAAATTCCCTCCAGTAGTTCGTTCCTGCATTTTCCTGAAGCGGCTTCGCCTGCGGCTGACTGGGAGGGGGACTTGAAAAGTCCCCCTCCCAGTCAGCCTGCTCGATCACCCACTTTCCAGCCCCCTCAATCCCTCTCACCCAAAAATTGCCTGCGCCAGACTGAAATAAATCACGCTCCCGGTCACATCCACCACCGTCGTAATCACCGGCGAGGCAACCACGGCGGGATCGAGCTTCATTTTCTTCGCGGCGAGGGGCAAGGCCGCTCCGATCAGGGTCGAGGTCAGCACTTGGAGCATGATAGCGCAACCCACCACGAGCGCGATGGAGGACGGGCCGGGCATGCCTTCGCCGCCGGCGTCGGGCATGAAGACGGCGATCGGCAGGGCGACGCAGCAGCCGAGAAGCGATCCCAGCATCATCCCGACACGCCCCTCCTTCCAGACCACGCGCCAGAACTCCCGCGTTCCCAATTCGCCGAGGGACATCGCACGGATCACCATCGTGGCGGACTGCGCTCCCGTGTTCCCTCCCGCCGCCACGACCATGGGCAGGTAGAGCGCGAGGATGTAGTATTTCGTCAGGACCGATTCGTAGGCATGGAGCACGAATCCCGAGGACAGGGCGAGGAAGGCGAGGGCGAGGATCCAGCCGAAGCGCCTCCGGAAATGCGCCGGCGACGAGGTCTGGAGATAGGCGAACTCGCTCTGTCCGCCGATGCCGGAGATGCGCTCCATGTCCTCGGTCGACTCCTCCTCGAGGATCTCGAGGGCGTCGTCGTGCGTGATGACGCCGAGGAGACGGCCTTCGTCGTCCACCACCGGCAGGGCCATCAGGTCGTAGCGCGCGATCCTCTGCGCAGCCTCCTCCTGGTCGGCCATGGCGTGGATCGAGATCTGGTCCGAATCCATCAGCTCGCGGATGGGCGTCTCCCACTTGCTGAAGGCGAGGTCGCGCAGCCTCAGCTTTCCGAGGATGCGGCGGTCCCCGTCGACGACGTAGATCCGGCTCAGCAGTTCGGCCTCCTCCCGGATCGCCTCCAGCGTGTCCAGGGCCTGCTTCACGGTCAGGTTCACCGGCACGACCGCCATGGCCTTCGTCATGCGGCCGCCGGCGGTCTCCTCGGGGTACTTGAGGAGATCCTCGGAAATCTGGCGGGTCTCCTCGTCGAGCAACCCGATATACTGGCTGCGGTCCTCCTCGTCGACCTCCTGAAGGAAATCGACGAGCTCGTCGTCGGAGAACGATTCGAGCACCTCGCGCTGCTCCGTCTCGGGCAGGGTGCTGAGACGGTGCTCGACATCCGAGGCGGAGAGGTAGCCCGCCCAGTTCGAAAGCACCTCGGCGGGCAGTTGGTCGAGAACCTGCTCGCGGTCCTCGTCGTCGAGGCGCTCGAACGCAAGCTCGACGTCCCCAGGATGGGCCTCCTGGGCGATTTCGGCGATCCGGTTGGCCTCGCCGCTCTCGAGCGCCTCGAGAATGGCTTCGACGCCGACCGGCTCCGGGCTGCTGTGTTCCGTTCCGCCCATGGATTCGGTGGGGAGGGCATCTTCGTCACGCCTCGCCAAAAACGCAAGGCGTCCGCCATCGCGGGCTTGAAATCGCTGTGGAGCCGCGTCCTGTCTCCGGCAGACATGCGTGCCCACCGACTTCTTCCCGCTGCCCTCGTCCTCCTCGCCTCCCTCGCTTTCGCCGAGACGCCAAGCGGCCCGGGCCGGTGGGAGAAGGACATCGCCGCCCTCGAGGCGAAGCGGAAGGAGCAGCCCGCCGCACCGGGATCGCTCCTCTTCGTCGGCAGCTCCAGCATCCGCATGTGGGATCTGGGCGCCTCCTGGCCGGAAGAGAAGGTCGTCAACCACGGCTTCGGCGGCTCCATGCTGCCCGACACGGTCCATTTCTTCGAGCGCCTCGTCGTCCCCTTTCAGCCCCGCGCCGTGATCGTCTACGCCGGCGACAACGACATCGCCAAGGGCCGCACCGCCGAGCAGGTCGCCACCGATTTCCAAACCCTCGTCTCCCTCTGCGAGGAGAAGCTGCCGGGCGTGCCGCTCGTCTACATCGCCATCAAGCCCAGCATCAAGCGGTGGGACCTGTGGCCCGAGATGGCCCGCGCCAACGAAGCCATCGCCGCGATCTGCGAGGCCGGGGAATCTCTCCACTACGCCGACATCGCGGCCCCGATGCTGGCGGGGGCGGAAGGCGCGCCGGGCAAGGAGTGGTTCCTCGAGGACGGCCTGCACCTCAGCCCCATGGGCTACGCGCGCTGGACCGAAGTCGTCGGCGCGACGCTGCGAAAGGCGGGTGCCCTGCCCTGATCCGGCCGGGGCTACGCCTCACCCCCCGCCCCCTTCGTCCTCCAGCACATAGCGGAAACCGTAGAAGGTCTCCCGCGCCGCCACGGGGACGGGATTCCGGTAGGCGGTGGCCAGCACTTCGCGGTCGGCGGAGTTCCACCCGCCGCCGCGCACGACATGGAGGCCGTCGCGCCCGTCGGTGTAGGGCTCCTGCACCCATTCCCAGACATTTCCGGAGAGATCGTGCAGACCGTTCGCCGCCGCGCCGAAACTGCCGACCGGCGCGGTCGTCTCGTAGCCGTCGGTGTAGCCGTCGATGACCTTGCCGCCGAAGAAGCCCACCGCGGAAACGTCGGCGAAATTTCCCGCTCCCGCCGGTGGCGGCCATTGGTTTCCCCAAGGGAAGGACCCGCCGCCGAGCCGGTTCCGCTCCGCCGGCGTCGCTCCCGTCTCGCCGGTCAATCCCGCGAAACGGCTCCATTCCAGGTCGGTGGGGAGACGGTAGCGGTGCCATGGGCGGATCCGGCCGAGCTCGCGCTCCCGCTTCGTCAGCCATTCGCAGAAGGCCACGGCCGCCGCGTGGTCCACCGCCGAGGCAGGATAGTCAAGTCCCACCGTCGCGGCCGCCGGATCGAGGGCGATGCCCTGGTTCATGTATTCCAGATAGGCTCGCGCGGGGGTCTCCGTCGCCGCCACGAGGAGCCTCCCAATCGGAACAAGGACCATGCCCTGGCTGTTCGTCCATCGCTCGCCGAAAACGACCGAATCATCGGGAGTCAAGGCCACGACGAGATCCTGCGCCTCCGTTCCGATCAGCTCGCCCGCGGCCACGGCGGCTTTGAAACCGTTCTTGAACAGGTCCAGCTCGAAGGGACCGAGCCTGAAATCGTTGAGGACCAGAGGCGTCTCGCCGAGGCGCTCGCTGCCCCGGTAGACCTCCGCCCCGCTCGGTTCGGTGTTGAGGATGAGCGTGCCGAAATCGTGGACGATCTCCAGGGAGAAGGCCTTGCTGCGGGCATTCACCGCATTGCGAAGCGGACGGTAGTAGTCGCGCCGGCCCAACGAACCGGCCCGCCGGTCCTGCTCCGTCAGCCAGTCGCAGAACTGCCAGAGCGGCCCGTCCTCCGGCACATGGGCGATTCCCTGCAGACCCGTCCATGGGATCTCCCGCCCCGTCTCCTCGACGAAGCGCTCGAAGAGCGCCACCGACACTTCACCGACGGACCGATGGCGGTCGAGCGGCGTCGGCTGGAAGTCCATTCCGAGCGAATTCCTCCACGCACTGCCCGGAACCGGACCCTGGTCGGGCAGCAGCGTCGCATTGACGATCTGGGTACCCTCCTTCACCTCGAGACGATGGACGGAGTCCCGGTAGCCCTCTCGCTTCAGCACCAGTTCGACCGGCCCGAGCTCGAAGTCGAGCAGACGCGTCTCGGTGACGCCGATCTCCTTGCCGTCGCGGAAGACCTTCGCTCCCGGCGGATGGCTCGCGATCTTCACCTGCCCCCTGACCTCCTTGGCGACGAGCGGTTTCGCCTTCGGCTCGTCCGGCTCCGGTTCCTTCTCCGCTTCGGCGGGCATGCCGGGAGTCTTCTCCGGCGTTTTTTCAGGCTCGTCCTTCGGCGGATCCTTCTTCTCCCCGATCGGCTTGGCGGGCTCGTCCACCGGCGTCTCGGCGGGAGGATCGGGTTTCGTGCCTACGGATTCCGGGAGCTTTGGTGCGGACTCCGGCTCCTTGACCTCGGCTTCGACGGGACCCGGTTCGGTCTCCGATCCGACCCTCTCCGCCGCGCCGGTCTCGATCGGCTTCACCGCCCCGACGGGAGTCCGGAGTCCGGCGCCATTCACGCCCTTCGAGTCCCCCGAATCGGACAGGAGGACGCTGTGATGGGCCACGAAGTTCTGCTTGTCCTGCCACAGCCACCAGCCCGTCGCACCGACGATGGCGAGCAGCCCGAGCACGGCCACGGTCCCGAACAGGGCAGGCAGGAAATGGCGCTTCGGTTGGGGTGCCTTCCACGAGACCGCGCAGACCGTCTCGAGCGCGCGGACGAAGCCGTGGGCCGACTCGTAGCGCTTGCGCGGATCGGGCGAACCGGCCCGGCAGATCACCGCGTTCAGGGAGCGCCACTCGTCGCGGTTCACGCTCGGGGGAATTTCGAGGTTCGTGGGCAGCTCGGGGAAATCGAGGCGGTCCTTGCCCGTGTGCATCTCGTAGAGCACCATGGCGAGGGAATAGAGGTCGGCCGAGCTGGTTCCCGGTCCCTCCGGCGGCACGTAGCCCTCGGTGCCGACGAAGGTGCGCTGTCCCGTGCTCGCGACGAGGCCCACGTCGGCGAGCTTCGGCTGGCCCTTGACGAAGATGATGTTCGAGGGCTTCACATCGCGGTGGGTGAGGCCGGCATGGTGGAGATGGCCGAGGGCCCCGCCTATGGCGATGCCGAGATCGACGCATTCGCGCACGGTGCGCACGGATCGGCGGCGCAGATCGGAGGACAAGGTGCGCGGCTTGTAGGATTCCGGGCGCACCTCGCCCGGCTCGCCGCCCTCGTCGTCGGCGAGCTCCATCACGTAGTAGTAGAAGCCCGCCCCGCTGTCTCGTCCGACGTGGAGAACGTCGACGAGCCCGGGATGGTCCTGCGAGACTTTCTCGTAGCGCTGGATGCCCTCGAATTCGCGCTCGAAGGTGCGCTCGTATTCGAAGTCCTCGCGGCGCACCACCTTCACGGCGCGGTACATGCCCGTGACGCTGCGCGCGAGGTAGACCTCGCCGTAGGATCCTCCGCCGATGCGGCCGAGAATCTCGAAGTTCGGGATCGGGGGAGTGTCGGATGTCTTGGCGATGCGCCAGTGTAAACGAGCGGAGGAGGCTTTTCAACGAGCGGCCTTCGCCGAAGCCGGAGAACGACAAAGCAAGAGCCTCAATCCCTTAAAACCTCAACCCCTCCCCTCGACTCCGGCCAAGCGACGACATTGAAATACTTCTCCATTCCCGGACGCTCCGAAGCCGAAAACGGATGGAAGACGATGTCCCCGTCCACCAGCTCGGGCCGGTGGAGGCGGTAGCCGAGGTGCTCGAGAAACTCGAGCGGCGGCTGGGCGCCCTTCCTCTCCCCCACCCCGCTCTCGAACACGAGGACCGGTCCGAGGCGGCGCAGGGTCTCCGCCGCCCCTTCGAAGACGGCGAGTTCGTGGCCCTCGACGTCGATCTTGACCACATCGACGCGCTCCAGCCCGAGCGAATCGAAGCGCACCAGGGGCACGTCGACGCCCCCTCCCCCCTCGTCGATCTTCGCGAGGCCGCTGTGGCGGGGAACGCTCATGGCCACGGCACCGTCCTCCCGCCCCACGGCCGCCTGCCTCGTCTCGATCCACGGGCCGAGTCCCGCCTGTTCCACGAGGTCGGCGAGATCGGCATAGGTCGAAGGCACCGGCTCGAAGGCCAGAATCTTTCCCGTGAACGCCTCGCGCGAAGCGAAGAGCAAGGGGAAGTAGCCCCAGTTGCTGCCGATGTCGACGAAGACCCCGTCGTCGGGCAGGAAAGCGGCGATGCTGCGGGCCACGGTCGTCTCGTATCCTTCCGCGTAGCGGGCGAAGTAGAGCGGGCAGAGCTGGCGGTTCCACGGATTCAGGCGCAGCGTGGTCGGCTGGCCACGCACGGCGAGGTCGACCTCGAGCTTCGAGCCCGGAGGAAACTTCGCCGCCTCGGCGAGGTAGAAGAGTGCCCGCGAGATCCCCTGGCGCAGACCACTCCGCTCCCTCCCGTGGCCCGACCGGAACGCGCCCCGATAGAGACGGTTCACGAGGGCGGGGCGGACGGCGGTGAGGGGCAGCTTCATGGCGGGGCGGAAGCGGTGACGGTAGGGCAGGCCCACGAAAGCACAAGACCGCCTTGCCTTCCCCCTCCGTTCCGGGATTGACTTCCGGGAGAGAGGAAAGGACCGTCCCGGCGGAACCCATGGCCATCGCCTACCGCCTCGAACCCGAGCTCGGCGCCCCGGAATTCGTCGATCTGCTCGTCCGCTCGACTCTGGCGGAGCGCCGCCCCGTCCACGACCTGGCACGCATCGAGGCCATGCTGCGGAACGCCGATGTCGTCGCCACCGCGAGGGCCGGGGACCGCCTCGTCGGAGCGGCCCGCGCGATCACGGACTTCAGCTTCTGCTGCTATCTCTCCGACCTCGCGGTGGACGAGTCGTGGCAGCGGCAAGGCATCGGGCGGGAGCTGATCCGCCTCGTCAAGGAAACCGCGGGACCGGAAGCAAGGCTGATTCTGCTCGCCGCCCCAAAGGCAGCGGACTACTACCCCCACCTCGGCATGGTCCGCCACGAGTCGTGCTGGATCGATCCCTGTTAGACGAATATGACCTCCAGCATGCAACCGACCGATAAGGACAGCCTTCTTCGCCAGCTACTGCGAGAGTTAGCTGAACGCGGGCTTATTCGTAAGTGGACGGAGTCGAGGACTCCATATTCCGACCTTATCGCTGAATGCCGCGCTCTAAACGCAGACCTATCGCTTAGACGAGAGTTGGGGGACTACCTCCGTGCCAATCCAATAATTCAAGCGACTGTTCACACTCTTCTCTCCCATCTCATGATGGTCAGTCACGGTCGTTGGCAGGATATTCCTTTACCAGGGCGCCTAATTGCAAGACACGGGTCAATGATTAGCAGGTGGCTGCCGACGTTCCTCATCATTGACGGCCCCCTTGGAAGAGCTCTTCGTAGTGCCGACTCCCCTTTGAACATCCTCCTGCGGACTCACCACACGAAGTATCCGCTTCTAGCTCAGGCTCGCGACTTGTTTGGTCACAAACTATTTCGACAAGTTCGCAACGGAGTGGGACACTGGTCTTTCACGTTCGAACATCAGGATTCTATCGAACGTCTTGTCTGCTTCGATTGGGAATCCGGTCTACGCACCGTCGAGGTTTCGATTTTGGAAGCAGAGGCTCTGCATCTCGCGAGTTTCTCTACCATTGAGTGCCTCGATCACGAGCTGTTCAACCACGCGAACCCAAACGCCTAACAAGACGGTGGGACAAATGCGCTACGCTCCGAGCCTCACCTTGATCGATCCGTCGAAAAACGCCTGTCGCATTCCGCACACATTTTGTCGTGGCGGAGAGGAGACCCTTTCCGCTACCATTCCCGCACCATGCATTCCCGACGGATCGTCTGGCTCCTTCCCTGCCTCCTGGCCGGCGCCTCCCTCGACGCGGGCGATGACGCGGCGCTTCCGGCGCTCTTCGCGAGAGCGGCGGAGAGGGGCGGCATCGTCACGATTCCTCCCGGCGACTACCGCCTCGACGGCACCGGCCCCATCCCGCTCGCTTCCGACACCACCGTCTTCGCCTACGGAGCCCGCTTCCATTTTCCCGAACGGCTCGAGGACGGCGCGCGCGTCGTTCTCTTCGCGGGAAAGGACCTGAAGCGCTTCTCCTGGCATGGGGGAGAATTCCTCGGCCATGTCTTCGATCCAGCGCGGCGCGAGAACGCCTGGGAGCCGAACGCCCACACCCGCGCCATCGAAGTCGTGACGACGCAGCCCGGCGGCATCCACGACCTCCTCTTCCGCGACGTGAGGTCCGACGGCGTCGCGGGCGCGGTCATCGGCGTCCACGGACTCGGGAAGGAAGGCAGCGAGAGCGAGGTCGTGGCCTATGCGGAGCGCATCGTCCTGGAGGGATGCACCCTCCTGCGCAGCGGCAAGTTCATGTGGGACTACGGCTACCTCTGGCAGATCCTCACCTGGCCGGAGGACTATGAAACCTGGGAGGTGGAGCGGGCGCGGCGCTATTTCCGCATGGACCGGGTGCGGGAGAACCTCGCCCTCTCCGCCGGCGACGACCGCATCCATTTCGACAACTCGGCCGATCCCCTGCCCCTCGCCCGGAACGCGGAGCCGAGGCACGCCCTCTCCTTCCTCGGGGCCGGCCTGCCGCTCCCCCTCGTCCGCGGGAAACAGTACTTCGTCGTCGAATCCACGCCCGGCTTCATCCGGATTTCCGAAACGCCCGGAGGCGAACCGATCCGTTTCGGAGAAGCGGCCGGTGGAGGACCCGCTCTCGTCCACAATCTCTCCGCCGCCTTCTGGTCGCTCTATGCGCCGATAGGGGCAGGACCAGGAAAAGGGGCCTTCGACATCACCTCGGCGCAGGATGTCCGCGTGGTCGGCTGCCAACTGAGCGCCCTCGGCGACACCATGCACGTCCAGCGCTGCCACAACGTCGTCTTCGCGAACAACCACATCCTCGGCTCGCGCATGGGAGCCTTCTTCCTCGCCGAATTCTGCCGGAACGCCACGGTCACCGGCAATCTCATCGACGGCACGAACGGCTCGCGCGTCATGAGCGTGGAGAAGTCGTGCGAAGACGTGACCATCGTCGGCAACACCTTCCGCAACGGCGGGCGCGGCTCGTGGATCAACCAGCCGAAGAACTTCATCCTCGCCAACAACGTCTTCGTGAACAACACCACCAAGGGGGAATCCGACCCGCGCCGCGGACGGCGCAGCTACGAGACGGGAGAGCCCCGCCGCTTTCCCGAACTCTACTTCACCCTGCACGAGCAGGGCGGCAGCTACGGTCCCGTCATCGTGCGGGACAACGTCTTCCAGCTCGGCGACTCCGCCCCCGAGGAGGCCGTCACCTTCGCTCCCAACGGGCACGGGATCCAGATGTCGGGAAACACCTTTCCGGGGAAGGCCGCCGTCATCGCCGTGGATCCGAGCTGCGGAACGGTCGACATCCGCGACAATCCCGGCGCAGAGACAAGGAGAACCCCGATCGACTTCAACCACGGCCGCCGCTGACTTCCTTCTCCACTCCTCTACTTCTTTACTCCTCTACTTCTCCTCCTCCCATGCGCCTCGCCCACAAAGTCGTCATCGTCACCGGAAGCTGCACCGGCATCGGCCGGGCCATCGCCAGGCAATGCGTCGCCGAAGGCGCGCGCGTCGTCGTCCACGGTCTCGAGCGGGAGCTCGGCGAGGAGACCGTCTCGGAGCTCGGCCCCGACAGCGCCGTCCTGCACCTCGAGAACCTCGTCGAGGAAGGCTGCCCCGAACGTCTCGTCGCGCTCGCCGTGGAGCGCTTCGGACGCCTCGACGCCGTCGTCAACAACGCCGCCCTCGTCGCCTCGGGCAATCTCCACACCACCGACGCGGCCTTCTTCCGGAGGATGCTCGAGGTGAACACCCTCGCCCCCTTCCTCCTGATCAAGGCGGCCCTGCCGCATCTCTCCGAACGGCACGGCAGCGTCCTCAACATCGGCAGCGTCAACGCCTGGAGCGGCGAACCGGACCTGCTCCCCTACAGCGTCTCCAAGGGCGCACTGATGACCATGACCCGCAACCTCGGCGACACCCTCATGCGCGAGAACGGAGTGCGGGTGAACCAGATCAACCCCGGCTGGGTCCTCACCGAGAACGAGGCCCAGCGCAAGCGCGAGCACGGCCTCTCCGACGACTGGCCCGCGCACCTGCCCAAGGTCTACGCCCCCGCCGGACGCATTCTGAAGCCCGAGGAGATCGCCATGGCCGCCATCTACTGGCTCGCCGACGAGAGCGGTCCCATCAGCGGACAAGTCGTCGATCTCGAGCAGCATCCTTTCATCGGAAGAAATCCGCCGAAGGACGCGACGACGATTCCGGGGTAGGAACAGAACCGGACCCGGAAGGATTTTGGCCCGCCGATGGGCGCTGATTTTCGCTGATGGCCGGGCTTGGAGACACCCGGATGGGTCGGGACACCTATGCCATCCGTGCTTCGCATCCAACGGGCACGGAGGTGCTTCGCTGCCCGGATGCTCCCGATTGGCCTCCGGCCCGGGGCGGACAACCAGGACTTGGGGAAGCCCCTCTCCTTGAATCCCGGCCTCTGGCCTGTTTTCGGCTGCGTCAAGGATACGGCCCCTTGAAAAGAACCCTCCTTCGCCCGTGATGCCGCTTCGAACCGTCGGATCGTGTTTCTACTTCTCTACTGCTTTACTCCTTCCCTCCCCCTTCACCAGCTCGATCTCGACATCGTTCCTCAGATCCGGACCGGGCGTCGTGCGCCCACGGGCGATGGCCGCCTCCATCGCCATCCTCATCCGCGCGACGCGCTCAGGCTGCACTTCGGCGAGGTTCGTCTCCTCGCCGAGGTCGGAGGCGAGATCGTAGAGTTGAAAGGGAGGCATTCCGGAAGTGTCGTCACGCCCGGGGCGGGGATGGCTCCAGCCCCCGGACCCCGGGCAGAGGAGCAGCTTCCACTGCCCATCGCGGATCGCGAAGCTGCCGTCGATGGATTGGCTGACGATGCCGGCCCTCGCCCCGTCGCCCCCCTCCCCGAGCAAGGCCGGCAGGAAGCTGACGCTGTCCTCCCCCGCATCGTCGGACAGCGTTTCCCCGAGCAGATCCGCCATCGTCGCGAGCAGGTCGATCTGTCCCACGAGCTGGTCGGAAACCGAGCCCGCCTTCGTCCTCGCCGGCCAGCGCACGAGGAAGGGGACGCGGTGCCCGCCTTCGTAGAGATCCGCCTTGTGGCCGCGGAAGGGACCGCTCGGGAAATGACCGGCCGCCTTCAGCTCCTCGATCCCGGCCCGCGGCGAGCAGCCGTTGTCGGAGGTGAAGACGACGATCGTGTTCTCCGCGAGTCCGTTCGAGCCGAGGACATCGAGCACCTTCCCCATGTCCGCGTCGACCTGCAGGACGAAGTCGGCATAGGCGTTGAGACCGCTCTTCCCCTGGAACTCGGGCCTCGGCACGATGGGCGTGTGGGGCGCGGCGAGCGGCACGTAGGCGAAGAATGGTTTGCCATCCTTTGCCTCGGCGGCGCGCTCGCCCAGGTAGGCGACGAGACGATCCGTGATCCCCGGCTGCACATCGACCGCCTCGAACATCGGACCAGCGGGACCGGCCCGGACAAAGGTCTTCTCCACCGTCGCCGCCTCCGTGGCGTGGCGGTCGCGGATCCAGACGAAGGGGAACATGTCGAGCGAGGCGCTGATCCCATAGTAGTGGTCGAAGCCGCGGTCCACGGGTCCATTCCGGATGGGCGAGGCGTAGTCGACCCTGGCCGCGTCGGCGGAGGGCTTGGAGAAGTCGCCGCCGTCGTCCGCGACACCGCCATTGGAAAGGGGCCAGTCCATGCCGAGATGCCATTTCCCGATGCAGGCGGTATGGTAGCCCTGCCCCTTGAGGAAGCTCGCCAGGGTCACCCGGTCCTCCGCGATGAGCGGTCGGGAAAAGCCGCCGAGCACCCCTTTCTGCAAGTGGGTCCTCCAAGGGTAGCGTCCCGTGAGCAGGCTGTATCGCGACGGCGTGCAGACACCCGAGGAGGTGTGGCCGTCGGTGAAGCGCATCCCCTCCCGGGCGATCCGGTCGAGGTTCGGCGTCGCGATCTTCGACCTCGGATCGTTGCAGGTGAGATCGCCATAGCCGAGGTCGTCGGCGAGGATGACGAGGAGGTTCGGTTTCTCCGCGGCGGCAAGCACCCCGCCAAGGGTACCGAGAAACAGCAGAATCGACAGTCTCTTCATCTTCTGAAAACCTCACTCCCTTAATTCCTCAATCCCTCCCTTCACGGCTCCATCAGATTTGGTGCCCAGAGCGGACCTTCCTTGACCGGAGGTGTCGTGCCATCTGGAGGAAAACTGCCCTTCACCGCCGCCCGGAGCCGCTCGCTCAGTTCCGCGACGGTGGCGACGTGCTCCGGCTTCCCGGCAAGGTTCGAGAGCTCGCCGGAATCGTTCTCGTGATCGTAGAGCTCGGCTCCTTTCGCCCCCTCGTCCCACTCGGTGTAGCGCCAGCGATCCGTGCGCAGGCTGTAGCCGAAGAAGCGCTTTCCGCCCGCCTTCGGCTGGCCACCGCCCCGCACCACTTGCGTCAGCGCCCAGCCGCGCCCCTTCGCCGAAGGATCCTTGAGGATGGGCACGAGGCTCTGGCCCTGGAGGTTCTCCGGTGCCCTCACTCCGGCGAGTTCGGCGAGCGTCGGGTAGAGATCGACCTGGCTCACCGGCGTGGCCGCCACGCCGCCCGCGCCCGTGACGCCGGGCGCGACGATCATCAGGGGAACTCGCGCGCTGCCTTCGAAGAGGCTCAGCTTCTGCCAGAGTCCGTGCTCGCCCATGTGGTAGCCGTGGTCGCTGGTGAAGACGAGGATGGTGCTCTCTGCCAGCCCGAGCCGGTCGAGCGCGGCGACGACCCGGCCCACCTGCGCATCCATGAAGCTGATGCTCGCGTAGTAGGCCTGCACGCACTGGCGGCGCAGCTCCTCGGTGAGCTGGTCCTGCTCCTTTTTGTAGCTCGCCAGTGCGGCGGCGGGGGTCTCGGGCGGGTTCCGGTCGACGGTGGGGAAAAGCGGCATCTCGGCGGGATCGTAGTAGCCGAACCAGGGCTCCTCCGGCGCGACGTAGGGCGTGTGGGGGCGGTAGAAGCCGACCGCGAGGAAGAAGGGTCGGCTCTTGTCCTTGGCGCAGCGCTCCAGCACCCATTCGGCATCGGCGGCGAGCTTGGCGTCGGTGTGGTGCTCGTCGCTCTTCGGAGAGGCGAGCCAACTGAGGGTGCCGCCGTATTGGCCGGGCGTGAGGGTGAACACATCGTCCAGCTCGAGCCGGTCCACCCCGGCGGGATTCAGCTCCAGCTCCCACGAACCGGGGTCGTCGTGGCCGTTCGTGCCGATCGAATTCGGGACGTTGTAATGGTAGAGCTTCCCGATGCGGGCGGCGAAGTAGCCGTCGAGGCGGAAGGCCTGGGGCAGGCTGAGATGCGAGGGGATGGTCTGGCGGAAGATCTGCGAATTCGCGAGGATGCCGGAGCTGTTCGGATAGAGTCCCGTGAGCATCGAATTCCGGCTCGGCCCGCAAAGGGGAAAGGCGCAGTAGGCCTTGTCGAAGCGGACCCCGCGCGCGGCGAGCGCATCGAGGTGCGGCGTCTTCGCCCGCGGATTGCCGTAGCAGCCGAGGTAGTTGTTGAGGTCGTCGGAGATCAGGAAGAGGACGTTCGGCTTTTCCCCGGCGGAGGCGAGGCCCCAGAAAGCGGCGCAGGCGAGGACGAAGAGAGTTCGCTTCATGGGGCAGAGGGTTGGGTGGGGGACCAGTATGCGCGAGAATCCAACTCCAAGGGAAGCACGGAGTTTCGGAAGGGCGTGTTTGCGGACTGCCTCTGCCGCTCCGAATCGACTGCGGCGAAGCCGTTGGATCCGTGTTCGTCTGCGTGATCCGTGGTCAGGCCCCTGCATCGCACCGGCTGGCCGGTTCCGCCTGTGGCCGCGTCCATCGGGTGCGGATCGGATGTCCTCTGAACGCTCGCCGAGGTCGATGACTTCGGCTATAGACCCAGGTCCATGTCCCGCCGGTTTCAAGGCGGCGCCGCGTGGGCTGGGCCTGCAAGACTGAAGGCCCCCCCGGATCCGGACTCGGAGCCTCTTCACTTCCCCTTCCCCGCCTTCCACCGCGGCTCCCATTCGGGCAGCGGGGTGCGGGCGCTCTTGAGGTAATCACCGATTTTGGCGGCAATGTCAGGATATCGGGAAGCAACGTCGGTCTGCTCGGCGACGTCGTTCTCCTGGTCGTAGAGCTTGACCGGCGCGTCGGGACCACCTTGGCGGATGCCTTTCCAGCGGCCTTGATGGAGCGCCGCCTGCTTGAAGCCTCCTTCGTGGAACTCCCAGTAGAGGAACTCGTGCGTCCTCTGCTGCTCCGGCTTGCCCCGCAGAGTCGGGACGAGGCTGATGCCGTCGAGGTTCGCAGGGGTTTCGGCTCCGGCGAGTTCGGTGGCGGTGGGAAACCAGTCGGGGAAGTAGCCGACATGCTCCGAGACAGCCGGCTTCACCGTGCCGGGCCACCAGGCGATGAAGGGCACGCGGATGCCACCGTCGGTGAGGCTGCGCTTGATTCCGGTGAAGGGGCCGGACGGATCGAAACGCGAGAGGTCGTGCTTGCTCTCGTTGTGCGGTCCGTTGTCGCTGGTGAAGACGACGAGAGTGTTTCTCTCCAGGCCGAGTTCGACAAGGCGGTCGAGCATGCGGCCGACGTAGCCGTCCATGCGGGTGATCATCGCGGCCTGGCCCTTGTCGGGATCGGGCCAGTTCTCCTTCGCGTAGGGACCGTAGTCGGGGACGTTCGCGCCGTCGCCGAGCTCGCGGGCGCGCTCGTTGTTGGCATGCGGCAGGACGAGGCTCCAGTAGAGAAAGAAGGGCCGGTCCTGGTTTCTCGAAACGAACTCCAGGGCCTCGTCGGCGAAGAGGTCGTCGGCGAAGAGGAGGCCATCCTCCGCGTAGCCCGCGCCGTCGCCACCCACGGGCGTGACGACGTTGGGCAGGGCGATCTTCTCCTCGTTCCGCCAGAGGAAATCGGGGAAGTGGTTGTGGGCGTGGCGCTGGTTGAGGTAGCCGAAGAACCCGTCGAAGCCCTGCCTCCGCGGCAGCCCGGTCTCGGCAGGGCCGATGTCGCCGAGCCCCCACTTGCCGACGAGAGCCGTGCGGTAGCCGGCTTTCTGCAACGCGGCGGCGACGGTGAAGTCGTCCGGCTTCAGCGCCTGCGCTTCGGGATTGTGCGCTCCGGCGTTCCCCCGCACGCGCGTGTGGCCGTGGTGCAGCCCGGTCATGAGGACGCTGCGCGAGGGCGCACAGACCGTGGCCCCAGCGTAGAAATGGGTGAAGCGCAATCCCTCGGCGGCCATGCGGTCGAGACGCGGCGTCCGGATGACCTCCTGTCCATAGCAGCCGAGATCGCCCCAGCCGAGATCGTCGGCGAGGATCCAGATCAGGTTGGGCCGGGACTCGGCCCGGACAAAACCGCTGAAAAGGGGCGAGGCGAGAAGGAGGATGGCGAGAAGTCGTTTCATCGTTCGGAGAAAGTCATGGTTGTTGCCAGGGAAGCGATCCACCCCGCTGGATATGCCGCGCGAGGGCGGCGGACAGTTCGTTGAAGACCTTCGGAGCCTTCGCCGCGAGGTTGGTCGTCTCCTGCGGATCGTCCTTGAGATGGTAGAGTTCGAGCGGACTGTAGGGATCGTTCTGCATCAGTTTCCACTCGCCGCGGATGAGGGCCTCGTAGCTTCTCCCGCCGTAGTTTCTACCCCCTTCGCGGCGGACGAAGTAGAGCTCGCGTTCTTCCTCGGGCATGGCCTTCCCCTCGAGCGCCGGCAGGAGGCTGACGGCGTCGATCTGCCCAGGCTCTCGCGGCTCGGCCCCGGCCAGCTCCAGGACCGTGGGGAAGAGATCGAAACTCAGTCCCGCATAGCCACAGCGCGTTCCCGCCGCGATCCGCCCGGGCCAGCGCACGAGAAAGGGTACCCGCAGCCCTCCGTCGTAGTGGCTCGTCTTGCCGTCGCGCCAGGGACCGTTGCTCTGCGCATGGGGCAGCGAGCCCCCGTTGTCCGAAGTGAAGGCGACGAGGGTGTTCCGGGCGAGGCCGAGTTCGTCGAGCGCGTCGAGAACGCGCCCGATGCCGTGGTCGAGGTGCTCGACGAAGGCGACGCTGGCGGCGCGCTTGGGATCCAGGCCGGGGTCCCGCTCCCGCACCTTCGCGAGCCAGTCGTCAGGCGGTTCGATGGGGAAGTGGGGGGCGTTGTAGGCGAGATAGAGGAAGAAAGGCGTCTCCTTCTCTCCGGCACGCTCCCGAAGGTATTCGATGGCCCAGCCGGTGAACAGCTCGGTCGCGTGCCCCTCGGGCTCGATGGTTTCCGCATTCCGCCGCATGTAGTTGTTCCCGTGGCGGAGGTGGGTGGTGTAGCTCTCCATCATGTCGCCGAGGAAGCCGTGGAAATGGCGGAAGCCGCGCTCGTTCGGCGTGTTCGGCGATTCCAGTCCGAGATGCCATTTGCCGACGATGGCCGTGTCGTAGCCGACCGCTCCCAACTCGTCGGCGAGGGTGGGAACGCCGGGGGCGAAATAGCCCCAAGAGTTTTCGGGATGGGTGCGGATGACGCCGGGGACCCCGACGCGGTCCGCGTAGCGTCCCGTCAGCAAAGCGGCGCGCGAAGGGGAGCAGACCGTCGCGTTCGCACGCATGTCCGTGAAGAGCATGCCCTCCTTCGCGAGCCGGTCGATGTTCGGCGTCCGCAGATCCTCGGCTCCGTACGCCGAGACGTCGCCGTAGCCTTGGTCGTCCGTGAGAATGACAAGGACGTTCGGCGGAGCGGCTGGGGACGGGGCGGCGGAGAGGAGGCCCAGGGAAAGCAAGCCGATCGCACGGAAAAGACGGTGATTCATGCAGGGAGGCGCATTCTAGGCGGAGCCGCCCCCGAGGGTCAAGGGACGGCATTGCTCCCGACGGCGCGCTCCTCTCTTTCCAACTACGGCTGGAAGCTGCGGTGCTTCGGATCGCCGTCGGCTTCCAGGAAGGCGAGCAGATCGAGAATCTGACCGACCTCGAGCGAGTCGAGAAGACCGGACGGCATCTGCGACAAGGAAGAGATCTCGCGCTTCGCGATCTGCGACTTGCCGATCCCAATCGTGTCCGGTGCCAGCGGATTCGGTTTGAGGATCACGCTCTCGTCGTCCTCGCTCTCGAGGCTGCCCGCGACTTGCGCGCCGTCGGTGCGGGTCACGATGACGGTGCGGTATTTCTCCTCGACCACCTTCGAGGGGTTGAGAATGTGGTCGAGGAGATCTCGCCGACCGAAGCGCGCCGAGACCTGCACCAGGTCCGGACCGAGGAGGCCGGCGGGCACCGCGGGATCGGGACTGACGCGGTGGCAGGCAGCGCAGCCGGTGGCCAGGGCGGCCTCGCGCCCGCGTTCGAAGGAGCGGCCCCGGTCCACTTCTCCGAGCCGGGGCAGGAGATCCTCCAGCTTCCACGCCTTCACCGCAGCCGCCTTCACCGGGGCGGGGACGGGAGCCATCGGTTTGGGCAGACGGATCCACTCCGCGAGCGAGAGCGCCTCCTCGGGTGAAAGTGTGGCCGCGTACTCGGCCCGCAGGTCCTGGATCGTCTTGGTGTGGTTGCGTCCCCCGCCGCCGAACTCCCCGGCGCGGTTCAGCGCCTCGAAGACGGTGCGGCGCGACTCCACATCCCATCCCGACGTCAGGTAGCGGAGATGCAGCGGGTAGAAGAGCAGCTCCTCCGAAGTCTCCGCCTTTCGCAGCCGCGCGATGGACCGCTCCAAAACCACGGACGAGTTCAGGCGGACGAGGAGAAGGCAGAGATCCTCGTTCATCCCGGAATCCGCCGCCGGGAAATGCGGCTCCAGCCAGGCCAGCAACTTGCCGCGCCGGACCTCGTCGGGATCGCCCAGACGCGCGAGGGCGACGGCGAGGACGCGGAGAACGGCAAAGCGTTGTTCCTCATCGAGCGACTCCCAGCGGATCTGGAGAAGGCGGTCGAAGACCGCCGGAGCCACCTCCCCTTCCCCCGTACGGACGAGAGCGAGCGCGCCGAGGATGACAGACCAACTGTCCGCTTGCTCCAGCAATCGATCTTGCCACGTCTCGGCGGGAATCCGCTCCAACGCGACGCGGGCGGCGTGGCGGACGAAGCGGTCCTCGTGATCGAGATTCGGCAGGATCAGCGCCAGCGCCTCCCCGGCCCGGTCCTCCACGACGCCTCGGTGGAAGGTCTCGAGCCGACGCCGGAGATCGTGAACCGGGTTCGCTCTCGGCGCTGGGGACGCCGTCTTTTCGCCCCCCTCGTAGCTGACCCGATAGAGGCCGCTCTGGGTGCCGCGCCCGCCGGTGAGGAACCAGAGAGCACCATCCGGCCCAATGCAGCCGTCGGTCACGTTCAGGGGTCGGCCGGCGATGAAGGTCTCCGTTTCCCCGACATGGCTGCCTCCCTCGGGTCGAAGATGCACCGCGAGGATGCGGCCGTAGGCCCAGTCGCAAATGAAGAACGCCTCGGCGTAGCGGGCCGGCATGCGGCCGCCGTACCCGAAGAAGACCGCCGTGGGCGAGCCGAGCCCGATGTCCGCCACGCTCGGCAAGGTGTCCACGTAGCGCGCCGGGAAACGTCCCGTGCCGCGCCGCCAGCCGAAGTCCGCGCCCGAGACCAGATGCAGCACGCGATTCGGCATGTACCAGGGAGTGCGGAGGTCCCACTCCATGTCGGCGTCGAAGGTGAAGGGCTCGCCCTCCCGGTTGAAGGCGAGGTCGAGGGGATTGCGCATCCCGCCGGCGACGAGCTCGACAAGCCCGCCGTCGAGGCTCATCCGCAGGATGTGGCCGGCGGGCAGTTCCACGTCCCCGTCGAACATGGCGGGGTCCCAGGGATTCGGCAGGACCTGGTCGTCGGCGAAATGCCGCAGGGGCGAACTCGGCGCGATCCCTTCGGCCAGCCTCACGTTGTTCCCGAGGGCGATCCAGAGATGGCCGTCGGGACCGAGCCTCACATGGTTGCGCCCGTGGCCCACGCCGCCCTCGGTGCGGAGGAGCTCGGTCTTCTCCTCGAAGGCGCCGTCGCCGTCCGCGTCGCGCAGGCGCACCAGCACCTTGCTGTTGTTGGCGTGGGCGTAGAGCGCGCCCTCCGCATAGAGCAGCCCACGGCATTCCAGGAGGCTGTCGTCGATGAGTTCCGTTCCGCCCGTCGGATCGAGGCGCAGAAGGCCGCGCTTCTCCCGCGCGATGGTGATGCGCCCCTGCGGGTCGAAGGCCATCGCCACCCACGAATCCTCGTCCGCGCCGGCCGAACGGACCAGCTCAGCCCGGAAGCCCGGCGGCAGCGTGAAGCCCGCCGGATCGGTCGCGGCGTTCTGCTCGCCGGGTCGGGCCAACTTCCAACTGCTGTAGGCATCCGCGACCTTGGCGGGGTCGAAGGGGTTCGCCGCCGGATCGGCGTCCACAGCGCCTCCCAGCGAAGGCTTGCCGCCGGGAGCCGTCCAGTCCGGGCCCGACGCCACCCAGCGGCTCGCCGCGAGATCGCCGTTCAGCTCCAGCAGCGCCGCCACCCGGACCGGACCACCCTCTTTCGAGAACAAGGCGACCCGGTTCTCTCCGGGGCGCAAACGGCCCGTGATCTCGAGACTCGAGGCCTTGGCCGGATCGTTCGCGCCTCCGACCGGTACCCCATTCACCTCCACCACGGCTTCCCGGTCCGCCGCCACCAGCAGAATGGCCATCAGGAGAGGCTCGCGGTGGTCGAAGGAGACCTCGTAGCGGGACGTTCCCTCCATCCAGACCGGCGTCGGGCGCCGCTCCGTCACCTGTCCCTGGACGAGGGAAAAAACGAAAACGGAGAGGCTGCAGGCGAAGGCACGACCGAGGCGGCAAAGATGAAAGCTCATGGACGTCGACGGCGGTTCCTGCTGGCACATGGTTTGCAGGGAAGAGCAAGCCCCGACCTCTGTCGAGGTCGGGTTTGCGTGAGCGAGCTCCGTCGGAATGGGAAGACGGCCATACTCGTATCGGAGCTTGCTTCCGATTCCACGCGATCGCCTAGCGGAGATTGCCTCCCACGACACTCTTCGCTACCTTCGGCTCCATGATCGCGCGCCTTCGCCTCCTGCTTTTCCCCGCCCTCCTTCTCTCGGCCACCAGCGGCTTCGCGGAGGGGCGCACCGTCCGCCTCCTCACCGTCGGCAACAGCTTCTCCCGGAACGCGACGAACCATCTCGGCGGCCTCGCCGAAGCCGGCGGGCACACCCTCGTCCATCGGCCCATCGTCGTCGGTGGAGCTTCGCTCGAGCTGCACGCGACGAAGGCACAGACGCACGAAGCCGATCCGGAGGATCCGAAGGGCCGCTACGCGAACGGGCGAAGCCTCGAGGAAGAGCTCCGCGCCGATGCCTGGGATTTCGTCACGATCCAGCAGGCCAGCCTCAGGAGCCACGACCTCCGCACCTACCGGCCCTTCGCGGAACAGCTCGCCGACCGCATCGCGAAGCACGCGCCGACGGCGAAGCTGCTCGTGCACCAGACCTGGGCCTATCGGGTAGACGATCCGCGCTTCACGAAACCCGGCGAAAAGGAAGGAGAGCCGAAGACCCAGGAGGAGATGTACCGAGGCCTGACAAACGCCTACCGGACCATCGCCGCCGAGCTCGGGGCGAGGGTCATTCCTGTGGGCGACGCCTTCTTCCTCGCCGACACCGACGAGGACTGGGGATTCCGGCCCGATCCCGCCTTCGATCCGAAGACTCTGCAGCCTCCCGCCCTGCCGGGGCAGCGGCATTCGCTGCACGTCGGCTGGCGCTGGGCGAAACCGAAGGGAGGTGGCGAGGTCACACTCGGAATGGACGGTCACCACGCCAATCTCGCCGGAGAGTATCTCGGTGCCTGCGTCTGGTATGAAGTGCTCTTCGGAGAAAGCGCCGTCGGCAATCCCTACGTGCCCAAAGGGATCGATCCGGACGGCGCGAGGTTTCTGCAGGAGGTGGCGCACCGGGCCGTGGCGCGGAATGCCGGGTGAATGCGCCATCTTTCGTGCACCCATGGCTCGTTTGCGGCCAAGACCGGACTGGTTCCGGAGGAGGCCGATTCTCTACGATGAGGCTCACTGCCTTGCGCAGTCCGAACTCCGCCCACTTGGACCATGGCCGCCGCATTCGAACGAACGCATTCCCCTCTTCCGGCGCTGGGGCTTTCCCCGCTGATCTCCGCTTTTGCCATAGCTGCCTCGGGAGGCCTTGTCCTGGCGACCGAGACCACGGAGAAGGAGGCGTTCTTCGAAACGGAGATCCGTCCCGTCCTCGCTACGCGCTGCGTCTCCTGCCACGGCCCCGACCGGCAGGACGGGGACACGCGCCTCGATTCGCGGAACGGGGTCGTCAGTTCCCAGGCTGGCGGCCAACTGCTGCGGACGGTCCGGGGGCGGTCCACCGCGCCGGCTGCCTGTGTCCTCGAGCCCCGCCTCGCGGAGGCCGTCGAGCAATGGATCGCCATGGGCATGCCCTGGCCGGAGAACCGCTCCGTGACCTCGGCGGCGGACCGGGAGGAGATGGCGAAGCGCCACTGGGCCTTCCAGCCGCTTCGCGATCCCGAGATCCCCGGACAGGCCGCCCATCCCATCGACGCCTTCGTGGCGGAGCGGCGGGAGAGGGCCGGACTCGGGGCCTCGCCGGAGGCCGACCGGCGCACGCTCGCCCGCCGCCTCTCCTACAGCCTCACCGGCCTGCCGCCCTCGGACGAAGTCCTGGCGCAGTATCTTGGCGATCCCTCGCCGGACGCCTACGACCGGCTCGTCGACCGGCTCCTCGACTCCCCGCACTACGGCGAGCATTGGGCGCGCCACTGGCTCGACGTGGCCCGCTATTCCGACACCAAGGGCTATGTCTACGACCGCGAGGAGAAGCGCTGGCCGCATGCCTGGGCCTACCGCGACTGGGTCGTCGCGGCCCTGAACGAGGATCTGCCCTACGACCGCTTCCTCATGCTTCAGCTCGCGGCGGACCAGATGCGGGACCGCCGTCCCGGCGACGAGGCCGCGATGGGCTTCCTGACCATCGGACGCCGCTTCCTCGGGGTGAAGCACGACATCATCGACGACCGCATCGACGTCGTCACCCGGGGAACGCTCGGCCTGACCGTCTCCTGCGCCCGCTGCCACGACCACAAATACGATCCCATCCCGGCGAACGACTACTACTCCCTCCACGGCGTCTTCGACAGCAGCATCGAGACGTTGGCCTTGCTGGAGCACGGGAACACGGCCTTCCGGAAGGCCCATCTGGAACGGGTCGCGACGCGCAACGGGGCGATGGCGAAGCATCGCGCGGAAGCGGCCGACCGCGCGAGGGAGCGGCTCGCGGACTACCTGAAGGCGCAGACCGAGCTCGACAAGTATCCCGCCGACGGCTTCGACCAGATCTTCCAGAAGACCGACCTGCTTCCGGCCTTCGTCCATGCCTGGCGTGACCATCTGCGGGCGGCCGCGGAGGAGGGCGATCCGATCTTCCGCTTGTGGCATGCCTACGCTGCTCTCGGGAAGGAGGGTTTCGCGGAGAAGGCCAGGGAGGTCTCTCTGGACGGCGCCCACCCCTTGATGGCCCGGGCCTTCGCCACTCCGCCGGCCTCGTTCGACGAAGTCGTCTCCCGTTCCGCCAGGGTGCTCTCGGAGATCCACGTCCGCTGGAAATTGGCCGTGTCCGAAGCTGTCGCCATCGGAAAAGCCCCGCCCGCGGGACTGCCGGATCCCGACGAGGAGGCGCTCCGCCGAGTGCTCTATGGACCGGGCTCGCCCTGCGAAGTGCCCGAGGGTTTCGTTGTGAACGTCGAGAGCTTCTTCGACACGGAGACCCTCAACGAGCTGTGGAAGCTCGACAATCAGATCGCCCAGGCCATCGTCAGCGCCCCCGAGACGGTCAAGGCCGCGCTGATCCTCACCGACCGCTCTCTCCCCGTCGAGCCGCGCATTTTCCTGCGGGGCAATCCGCTGAACCGGGGAGAGCGGGTGCCCAGGCAATTTCTCGGCATCCTCGCCGGCGAGTCCCGCCGGGCCTTCTCCTCCGGCAGCGGTCGGCACGAGCTGGCCAAGGCCATCGCCGATCCGGCCAATCCTCTCACCCCGCGGGTCATGGTGAACCGCGTCTGGGCCCATCATTTCGGACAGGGCCTCGTCGACACGCCGAGCGACTTTGGCACCCGTGCCGCGCCGCCTTCCCATCCCGAGCTGCTCGACTGGCTCGCCCGGCAGTTCATCCGCGACGGCTGGAGCCTGAAGGCGCTCCATCGCCACATCCTCACCTCGGCCACTTTCCGCCAGTCGTCGCAGGGGCCAACGGACGCCGACGCCCGCCGGCAGGCGCAGGCCCTCGATCCCGGCAACCGTCTCCTCTGGCGCATGAATTCCCGCCGCCTCGGCTACGAGGAGTTCCGCGACTCCATGATGGCCGCGACCGGGGATCTCGACCGGACCGTCGGTGGCAAGCCGGCCGAGGCCTTCAGCGCTCCCTACATGAAGCGGCGCGCCCTCTACGGCCAGGTCGACCGGCAGTTCGTGCCCGGCACCCTGCGGCTCTTCGACTTCGCCAATCCCGACCTGCACATTCCGAAGCGCAACGAGACGACGGTGCCGCAGCAGGCGCTCTTCTTCCTGAACCATCCCTTCGTCCTCGACCGCGCCCGGACGCTGGCCAAGGCAACGGCCGACGAGTCCGGCGATCCGGCAAGGGTCCGCGCCCTCTTCCATCTCGCCCTGCGGCGCGACCCCACCCATGCCGAGATCACCGAGTCCCTCGCTCTGATCGATGGGGCCGGAGATCTCGAGCTGTCGCGCGAGCCGCCGACCGCCGCCGACTGGACCTATGGATACGGCGCCATGGACGAGGCGAAGCAACGCGTCGATGGCTTCACGCCGCTGCCGCACTTCACCGGCGACGCCTGGCAGGGCGGACCGGGCTGGCCCGATGCCGCGCTCGGCTGGGTGCGGCTCACCGCGGAGGGAGGGCATCCCGGCAACGACCGCACCCGCGCCGCGGTGCGCCGCTGGACCGCGCCTCGCGCGACGAGGATCTCGTTCCAGTCAAAGCTCGTCCACGAGCCCAGCCAGGGCGACGGCATCCGCGCCTTCGTCGTCAGCTCGCGCGTCGGCCTGCTCGGCTCCGCCTCCGTCCACGCCAAGTCCATCGACCTCAGCGTCGAAACCCTCCCCGTCGAGGCGGGCGAGACCATTGACTTCCTCGTGGACATCGGGGACGGACTCGGCCACGACCAGTTCCTCTGGGAGATCCAGCTCGCCGACACGCAGGCGGACCCCGAAAATCCGTCCCTGCCGTGGAACGCGAAGAAGGACTTCCCCATCCACCGGACCGCCCTGCTTTCCGCCTGGGAGCAGCTCGCCCAGACGATCCTCTGCTCCAACGAGTTCCTCTTCGTTGACTGACCGGCCATACCCGCAGACCCAACCCTCTACCATGGACCACCCGAGCCTGTCCCGCCGCTCCCTCCTCCAGCGCTCCGCCCTCGGATTCGGCTCCCTCGCCCTTGGTGGACTGCTCGGCGAAGAGGGACTCCTCGCCGCGGAGAATCCGCTCCTCGCGCGCGGCGGCCATTTCCCTGGAAAGGCGAAGCGCGTCGTCCATTTCTTCCTCAACGGCGGCCCCTCGCACATCGACACCTTCGATCCGAAGCCGACCCTCGCCCAGCACGCGGGCAAGCCGCTCGCCAACACCTTGACCACGGAGCGCAAGACGGGCGCAGCCTTTCCCTCTCCCTTTCAGTTCCGGCGCTACGGCGAATCCGGCATCGAGGTGAGCGAGCTCTTCGCGAAGACCGCGCAGCACATCGACGACATCGCCGTGGTCCGCTCCATGTTTGCTCAAGTGCCCAACCACGAGCCCTCGCTGATGCTCATGAACTGCGGCGACTCCGTCCAGGCCCGTCCCAGCTTCGGTGCCTGGACTCTCTACGGACTCGGGTCGGAGAGCCGGAACCTGCCCGGCTTCATCGCCATGTGTCCCGGAGGCATGCCGATCAAGGACAACGAGAACTGGCAATCCGCCTTCCTCCCCGGCGCCTTCCAGGGCACCTACGTTGACACCAACCACCGGGAGTTGGGCCGCCTCGTCGAGAACATCGACCATCCGCAGATCGGCGCCGTCGACCAGCGCCACCAGCTCGACCTGCTCGCCCGCTGGAACGCCCGCCACCGCGAGGCCCGGCTCGACGAGAGGCTCGACGCCCGCATCCACTCTTACGAACTCGCCTTCCGCATGCAGCACGAAGCCAGCGACGCCTTCGACCTCTCGAAGGAGCCGGCCCACATCCGCGAGCTCTACGGCGACACCGTCCACGGCCGCCAGACCCTGATGGCCCGCCGCCTCCTCGAGCGGGGCGTCCGCTACGTGCAGCTCTGGCACGGCGCCGGCCAGCCCTGGGACAACCACAACGACATCGAGAAGAACCACCGCCAGCTCTCCGCCGAACTCGACGGCCCCATCGCCGCCCTCCTCACCGACCTGAAGCAGCGCGGCCTTTTCGAGGACACGCTTGTTCTCTGGGGCGGCGAGTTCGGGCGCACCCCCACCGTCGAGCTGAGCGGCGCCGGCAAGCCCCAGATGGGACGGGACCACAACCACTACGGCTTCAGCGTCTGGATGGCCGGAGGCGGCATCCGGGGCGGCACCGTCCACGGAGCCACCGACGAGTTCGGATTCAAGGCCGAGAAGGATCCCGTGAGCGTCCACGATCTCCACGCCACCATGCTGCACCTGCTGGGACTCGACCACCAGCGCCTCACCTACCGCTACGCCGGCCGCGACTTCCGCCTCACGGACGTGCATGGCCGGGTCGTCCACGAGATCCTGTCGTGACCTCCAATCAGCCGGAAATCAGCCCTGGCCAATAGTGCGCGTCGGAGCCGGGGCGCCGACCGAAGATCCCTTGGCCCACCCGCACGATGGTGGCCCCTTCCTCGATGGCCATTTCGTAGTCGCCCGACATGCCCATGGACAGCTCGGGCAGAAGGCCCGCCGGCGTCTGCCCGCCGAGGCGGTCGCGCAGAGACCGCAACCGCTCGAAGCAGGGACGCACCCACGCGGCGTCCGACGAGAAAAGGGCCAAAGTCATGAAGCCCCGCGGGCGCAGCCTCGGATAGCCGGACAGCTCGTGCAGGAACGCCTCCACCTCGTCCGGGGCCAGGCCGAACTTTGTGGCTTCCCCCGAAGTGTTGACCTGGACCAGCACGTCGATCTCCCGGTCCTCGACGAGGAGCCGCTCGTGCAGGACCCGGGCGACGCCCAGGCTGTCGAGCGCCTGGAACTCGCTGGCGAAGCGGGCGACATACTTCGCCTTGTTGCTTTGCAGGTGCCCCACCACACTCCAGCGGATGGGAAGGTCCGCCATCGCCTCGGCCTTCGCCTTGGCCTCCTGCACCTTGTTTTCCCCCAGCTCGTCCAGTCCGAGCGCATGGGCGATGCGGAGAATAGGCTCCGGCACCGTCTTCGAGATGGGCAGCAGACGAACCGTCCCGACCGGGCGCCCCGCACGCGCACAAGCCGTCGCGATCCTCCCCCGGACCTCGGCGAGATTGTCCGAGAGGAGGGTTCTGGGATCGGGGCCGAAGCGTTCCCGCAGTCGATCGGAATCGGTGTCCATGCACTTTACTGTATCCCTCTCCCGGCACAGCGCGAGGGAGGATGCAGAACGATCCCCTTTGGCTACCGGGTTGTGGCCGTTCCGGCTGGACAACCCGCAAACACACGCGGTGACGCCCTCCAACGTCCCATAAGCGGGGAGGACTCGCCGGACAGGCCGAACTTGATCGTCTCCCCCAAAGACTTACCGCCCATTCCATCAGACAGATCCTTCGCACTGCCCGGTCAGGGAGGGACCTTGGCTTGGACGTCCGATCGGCCACGCGGGCTGTCCGGCCCTATCCTTGCCCTACCTCCACCATCCTTTTCCATGAAGGAGGGAAAACTGCCGGACAGGTCAAACTTCGGGGTTTCCTCTGTGGAGCCGAGGGTTCCTCGGAGGAAAAGCAGCCAATCGTCCCCTGGGCGGTCATCCCCTCCCACGCCACGCTTCGAAATTCCGCTGCATCCGCTCCTTGGTTTCCTCCAAGGACCAACCGTAGCGGGAGGCGACGGCCTCGTATAGGCTGGCGAGATTGCCGGGATGATTGATCTCGCTGCCTTCGGCATCGCACAATCGGTAGCGTCGCATCTCCGATGGCGGAAGCATGTCGGGAGCGTCGCTCTCGATCAGGAGACGGTCAGGCGGCACCGCATCGAAGACGGCCAGCTTCCCCTCTTTCCTCGGATTGAAAAAATAGCCGGAGATCGAAAAGAACGCTCCCAGGGAAACGAAAGCGGGAACCAGCTCGACCGGTCCGCCGTAGGAATGGAGCAGGACACCGCGCCGGAGAGGCCTCGATTCGAGAATCCCGAGCATCGTTCCCCAAGCCCGCAGACAATGGATCGAAACAGGCCGGTCAAGGCGCTGCGCGAGGCCGAGCTGGGCGGCGAAGACCTCCTGTTGACGATCGAAATCGCTCCCCCGGATCCACCGGTCGAGTCCGATCTCGCCGACCCCGGCATCGGGGTGCTGCGTCAAGTGGGCCTCGAGTTCGGCGAGCCACCCTTCCCTCTCGCTCCCCACCCACCAGGGATGGAGACCGAAGCAGGGCATCGCCGCAGGACATCTCGTCGCAAGGTGCCCGACCGCCTCCCAGTCGTCCGGGTTCGTCCCGTTGACGACGAAGGCGGCGATTCCAAGGCCCTCCACCGTTTCCAGAATGCCGGGCAGAGCCTCCGCGAAGCGAGGATCCTGCAAATGGAGATGGGCATCGATCATCCCGCTTTCTCCGGAACGAAGCAGGCGGCGCGTTCGACGAGGCGCTCGCGCAATCGCCGCAGACCCCGCAGCCGGGTCGGCGTCAGATGGCGGTCGATCCCGAGCCGTTCGAGGAACGCCGGAGCCGTCGCGAGGATCTCGTGCGGAGTCGCTCCGGAATAGACTCGCCGATAGAGCGCCGCGATCCCTTGCAGGGCGGGCGATTCCGACTCGATGCCCACGTCCAGCCGGACGTCGGCCCTTGCCCGCACCGAGAGCCACACGCGGGAGACGCAGCCGGGCACGAGATTCGTCTCGGTCCGGTCCTCCTCGGCGAGCGGCTCCATTCCCGCAGACGCCGTCTCCACGATCAGCTGGAAGCGTTCCCGGGGATCTTCGACGAGGAGGTATTCCTCGACGAGGCGCTCTTGCCGGTCCGCCGCCGTCATGGGTCAATCCTCCAAAGTCAGACGCATGGGGATCATGCTCGAATGGCGGAAATTCATCCGTTCGAAGAAATGCTGGCTCTCCTCGTTGACCTTGTCGGTCAGGAGGGTGATGCGCTTGAAGTCCTTCCGCTTCGCGAAATCGACGACGTACTCGACGAGCTGCGTTCCGTAGCCTTGGCCGCGGAAATCGGGATGGATGATGACGTCCTCCAGCAGGATGACGAAACCTCCCATCGCCGTGCTGATGGTGAAGAGCACGTTCACCATGCCGAGAATCTCGTAGTCCGTCCGGACCACGAAGATGCGTCCCCGGCTCGGCTGCTCCAGGATCGCCCGGAGCCCGCGCTCCTGCTTTCGGCGATCGGGACTGAAATCCTGCTCCATTTCGAAAAGAGCCATCGTCAAGTCGACGAGCCGTGCCAGATCGTCGAGCGTGGCCGGTTCGATTCTTGCTCGCTGGTTGAGGGGGCGGATCGGCGCGGTGTAGGAGATGTCCATGGGAGCGAGGGCCGGAGGAAAGACGCTTACAAAGCGAGCGTAGCAAAAACCGCACCGTTGTAAATCCGAAATCCGAACGCCGCGGATACGCGGCGAAGCCGGAAATCCACTCTCCGACACCCGATGTTCGGATTTCGAGCTTCGAAGTTCGGGTTTCCTACCTCCTCGCCACTCCCGCGCGGTCGAAGGCGGCCTTCATGTTTCCGTAGCAGGCTTTCGTCGCGGCGACGGGATCGTATCCGGGCTGGTTCTTCCAAATCTGGCTGCTGACCTCGCAGCAGAAGTCGCCTCGGTAGCCCCCGTCGTAGAAGGCGGAAAGGATCTCGGCATGGTCGAAGGACTGGCTTTCCCCGGGCAGGGCGAAACGGACCTTGCCGCCTTCCCGCACGGCGTCCTTCACGGCGACGTAGTTGGTGCGCGGCAGCGATTCCCGAACCGAGGCCTCGACCGACAGCTCCGGCTCGAGAAAGGCGTAGTGGCTGTAGTCGAAAGTCATCCCGAGGCGGTCCGGCGACCCGAGCTGCTGGATGAGCCAGTTCGCCTGCGACGGAACCGACATCGCGTGGCTGCGGTGAGGCTTGATCGAGAGAAGGCCCCGCTGGTCCGCGGCCACCTGCACCCAGTCGGCGATGCGGTCGCGGAAGAGATCTCTCGATTCCTCCCACCCCTTTCCGCCCAGCACGGTCTGGACGATGGGAGTCCGGTCGGGGGAAAGGGCGTGCCCAAGCCGAATGAGGTGATAGAGCTCGGCGAGCTGGGCTTCGTGTTCGGCCTCGACCCGCTTCGGCTGCAGATCGGCCATGATTCCGCAGAGGCGAAGCCCGCTGTCGGCAAGGACGGCGCGGATCCGCGTCCGGTCTTCGCTCGACAGCTGCGCGGGGGAACCCGTCGTCCCCGGAATCGCACTGATCTCGATCGCGTTGTAGCCCGTCTCCGCCACCAGGCGGATCGCCTCTTCCAAAGGCATCGACTGGAGCCCGTAGGTACCGATGGCGAGACCGCAGCCGCGCCGGTCCTGCGCAGGGGCGAGGCCACCGGACCAGCCAGCGGCGGCGGCGAAGGTACGGCGGAGGAAGGATCGGCGGGAGAAAGGCATCGCTGGATTGAACCACGCTCTCCCTCTCCCCGCAAGCCCGCCCCGCATGCGATCGGATTTCGGGCTTCGGATTTCGCCGCGTCCCGCCGCGCACGCCACACTCGCGCCAGTTGACCATCAGCCCCTTGCGGAGGCATCTTCAGGGAGATGCCGGTTCCCCGCCACTTTCTTTCCGCTTTGCTCGCGGTCGCCCTTCCGGCGATGGCCGACGAGGCCGACCCCCTCGCGATCCTGCGGAAGGAATGCGTCAGCTGCCACACCGAGGCGAAGCGCAAAGGAGGACTGCTCATCGACTCGCGCGAGTCCCTCCTCCAAGGCGGCGACACCGACGCGGCGATCGTTCCGGGAAAGGCGAAGGAGAGCCTCCTCGTCGAGGTGCTCTTCCCCGACGCCGACATGCACATGCCGCCCAAGGGCCAGCTCGAACCGCGCGAGATCGCCGCCCTCGAGCAGTGGATCGACGCGGGTGCCCCCTGGGATGCGGACCGCTGGGCGAAGCTGAACATGCCCGATAAGGCCGAGATCGACCTCGGAGTCCTGCCCGTTTCCTACGGGCCCATCCTCGCTCTCGCCCTCTCTCCCGACCGGAAGACGCTCGCCGTCGGACGCGGCGGTTCCATCGACTGGTACCACGTCGTTCCCGGCGGAGAAGGCCAACCCGCCTTCCGCCTCGAGCATGCCGCGGTCTCGCCCGTCCAGGGGGACGCGGTGCAAAGCCTCGCCTTCTCCCCCGACGGGACGCGCCTCGCCTCGGGGGGATTCCGATCCGTCCGCCTCTGGGATCCGGCCGTGCCGGGAAAAGCCCTCCGCGAATTCACCGAACCTTTCCTCGGAAGGCAAACCGCGCTGCTCTTTCTTTCGGACGGCAAGCGTCTCCTCGTCGCCGATTCGATGCCTTCCCAAATCGGCCGGCTCCACGAGATCGCCTTGGAATCGGGAGAAGCGAAGACCTTCGACACCGCGCACCGCGACAGCATCTTCTCCCTCGCCCTCAGCCCCGACGGAAAACGCTATGCGACGGCTTCCGCCGACAAGCTGATCACCTTGCGCGACAGCGCCACCCACGAGATCGTCAAGCGGCTCGAGGGCCACACAGGATATGTCCTCGCCGCCGCCTTCTCACCCGAGGGAGAACGCCTCGCCAGCGGCGGCGACGACGAAGAGGTCAAGATCTGGAACCTCGACACCGGGAAGAAAGTGGGCTCCTTCGCCAGCAACCGGTCCGGCCCGCTCTACGGCCTCGCCTGGCACACCGATCCCGCCAACGAAAAGAAGAGGGCCGAGGAGAAGGACCAGGAGAAAGCCGCCGAGATCAACACCGACCTCGTCGTTTCCGCGCCGGAGTCGGGAAAACTCTCCGCCTTCACCGACTTGAAGGAGCACGAGGGACAAGAGCGCTCCACCGGAGCGAAGGAGCGCGCTTTCGAAACGGCCGGGACGCCGCTTTTGGCCCTTGCCTTCGATCGCGAAAGCCTCTGGGCCTATGCCGGCGGCGAGGACGGTCGCCTCCGCGTCTGGGACGACAAGGGCAAGCTCGTCCAAACGCTCGACAAACCCGAGCCGAAGCCCGAGCCGAAACCCGAGCCGAAACCCGAACCGAAGCCCGAACCGAAGCCCGAACCGAAGCCCGAGCCGAAACCCGAACCGAAGCCCGAGCCGAAGCCCGAGCCGAAACCCGAGCCGAAACCCGAGCCGAAACCCGAGCCGAAACCCGAGCCGAAACCCGAGCCGAAACCCGAGCCGAAACCCGAGCCGAAACCCGAGCCGAAACCCGAGCCGGCTGCACCGAAGGGCGAATAGGGTTGGATGAGCGCTTTTACCCACAGATTCTCACGGATGAGCACAGATGACACGGATCCCTTCCAGGGAAGCGGAAGCCCCCCGGCCCCCTTCTTCCGCATCGCGGCCTCCGCGGCCCTGCGTGAAACCCCGCGCCCGAAGCTCTCCTTCCTCCTTCTTTTCGCCCTTCTCCAAGGCTTTTCCGTGGCCCGGGCCGCCGATGTGCCCGCCGTCTCCTTCGAGAACGACGTCCTCCCGATCCTGACCCGCGCAGGCTGCATGGCGGGAAGCTGCCATGCGAAGTCCGACGGGCAGAACGGCTTCGCGCTCTCGATCTTCTCCTTCGATCCCGACGCCGACTACCGCGAGATCGTCCACGACGCGAGGGGACGCCGGATCTTCCCCGCCGCGCCCGATCATTCCCTGCTGCTTCTCAAGGCAACCAACACGGTGCCGCACGAGGGGGACAAGCGTTTCGAGAAGGACTCCGACTTCTACAAGGTGATCCGTCAATGGATCGCCGAAGGCGCTCCCCGATCCATCCCCGACGAACCGGAACCCACCGGCATCGCCGTCGACCCGCCCTCGGCCACGTTCAAAAAAGGCGAGGTCCGCGCCCTCAAGGTCACGGTCTCCTACTCCAACGGCACGACTCGCGACGTCACCGATCTTTGCGAATACACCTCGAACGACCAGGCCTTCGCCCAGGTGGACCACGACGGGCGGATCACCGCCGGCACCGTGACGGGAGAGAACAGCGTCATCGTCCGCTACGTCGATCAGATCGCGGCGGTGCGGGTCGTCATTCCGCCCAACACGCTCCTGCCCAAGGAACGCTACACGGCCCTGCCCCGGAACAACCCGATCGACGACCTCGCCTACGCCCGCTTCGAGGAGCTGGGGCTCTTTCCCTCGGAGACCTGCCGCGACGACGAGTTCCTCCGCCGTGCCACCCTCGACGCGATCGGCCGCCTCCCGACGCTCGAGGAGACCCGCGCCTTTCTCGCCGACGCCTCTCCCGACAAGCGGACCAAGCTCGTCGACCGGCTCCTCGGACCGGAGAACCGCTTCGACTACGCCGACTTCTGGGCAGTGAAATGGGGCGACCTGCTGCGGCCGAACACCCAGCGCGTCGGAGTGAAGCCCGTCTACCTCCTCGACCAGTGGATCCGCGAGAAGTTCCGCGACAACACGCCGTGGGACGCCTTCGTCGCCGAGCTGCTCACCGCGACGGGCAACACCCACGAATACGGCCCGGTCGCCGTGATCCGCGACAAGCGAGATCCCGCCGACATGGCCGAGTTCGTCGCCCAGCTCTTTCTCGGCGTGAGGCTGAACTGCGCCAAATGCCACCATCACCCTTCGGAGAAATGGAGCCAGGACGACTACTATTCCATGGCCGCCTTCTTCGGATCGATGAAGCAGAAGGGGCAGGCGATTTCGGCGCCGATCTCGGGCGAACCCGAATACTGGTGGTTCGAGCCCGGCGGCAAGGTGACGCATCCCGTGAGCGAAGCGGTGATGACGCCGAAGCCCCCCGGCGGAGAGGCCTTCGCCTCCATCGACCGGCACACCGATCCGCGCCGCCTCTTCGTGGATTGGCTCTCGAAGAAGGACAACCCCCATTTTGCCAAGGCCATGGTCAACCGGATCTGGGCGGAGATGTTCGGCAAGGGCCTCGTCGATCCGGTGGACGACTTCCGCGAATCGAATCCGGCGGCGAACGCTCCGCTCCTCGACTGGCTCGCGAAGGATTTCATCGAGCACGGTTTCGACCAGAAGCGCACCCTGCGTCTCATCCTCGGCAGCCGTCTCTACCAGCAGAGTTCCGAACCGAACGAATTCAATGCGGGAGACCTGCGGAACTTCTCCCGCAGCTACCGCCGCCGCCTCCCCGGCGAAGTGCTGCTCGACGCGATCTCGGAGATCACCGGCCAACCGGAGAAGCTGGCCGGCCTGCCCGCCGACGGGCGGGCGATGCGGCAGTGGAACCACCTCCTCCCGAGCAACTTCCTCGACGCCTTCGGCCGCCCCGACTCCAGCGCCGCACCGCCCTGCGAGCGCGAGACCGGCGGCAGCGTGGTGCAGGCCCTGCACCTGATGAACTCGGACGGCCTCCAGAAAAAGATCGCGGCCAAGAGCCCTTGGCTCGACGGGCTCGTGGCCAAGCCAGCCCCCGAAGCGGTCGAGGAGATCTACCTGCGGCTGTTCTCGAGGAAGCCGGAAGCCGGGGAGCAGCAAGTCGCCCTCTCGCACCTCGGCACCACGCCGGAGCGCGTGCGCTACGAGGATCTGGTCTGGTCGCTGCTGAATTCCGCGGAGTTCGTGCTGAACCATTAGCGCACCGGCGCACTCGCCTGCACGGTCCCGGAAGCATCGAGCTTGAAGACCCGGTAGGCGGTGGTGGTTCCGTAGATGGCACCGCCTCCGGCAGTGGCGCTGAAGCCCTTCCAGTATTCAGGCCAGCCGGGGAGCTTCTCCACGGTGGAGGTGCTGCCGGAGAGATCCGAAACCTTGGTGACGCTCTGACGGGCAAGACCGCCGGTGAGGACGAGGCTGCCGTCATGGGACAGGCCGATGCCGTAGTTGAAGGAGTTCCGGAGCTGGAAGAGGCGGGTCTCGCCATCCGGGGCGATCCTCGCGTTGACGTTCGAATAGTTGACCGCGATCACATCGTCGCCGTCGAAGAGCAAGGTCGCGCCGGCGTTGGTGGTGTAGCAGGTCTTGGTCTCGCGGACCGGCGTCCCGGCGGCGAGGTCGAATAGATGGAGGGTCGATGTCTTGCCGTCGTTCCGCTGCTTGAACTCGTCGAGGGCCAGACCTTTCAGGTCTTTGGGAATCTGGGCGGAAGGCGTCTCGGCTTCGCCGGCATCCTTCGTCCCTTCCGTCAGCACGGCGAGCCGGCCCCCGTCGCTGCTGAGGGCCAAGGCGGCGACTTTGACGCCTTTGGGCAGGGTAGTGGAAAATTTCTCGGCACCGTCGGTCAGGGAATGCACGAAGACCGTGGGACCGTTGCCGCTGCCGTCGTGGCCGGCGACGAGATCGGACTCGATGCTGACCGTGAAGCCGATGCGTTTCCGGATCTCCGCCTTGACGCTCCAGTCGGAGGTGTCGAGGAGCAGCAGATCGTCGCTCGTGTCCAGCACGGCGAGGGTACCGCCGTCCTGGCTGAAGGCGAGGTTGACGATGGGGCGCTCGATCCACTGCCGGTGCTCGACTTCCAGGGTCTCGGGATCGAGGACGAGAAGGGTGCGGGTATCGCCACCGGCCACGAGCTTTCCTCCATCGCTGCTGACGGCGACGGTCAGACCGCCGAGTGGCGGGCCGGCGCTCAAGGCGGCAAAGGGCAGTGTCAGGGTGGCGAGGAGGATGGGGATGGCGTTCGTGTGGTTCATGGCGGTCTTGTGCGTGGGCCCAGGCGGTTTGGGTCAGGAGAGGTAGTGTTCGACGAGCGCCGCGGCTTCGTATTCGGATCCTTCTGGGACGGGGACGACGAGATGGGCGGTCGTGCCCTTGGGCAATTCGGGCTTGAGGGGGTTGTGCTGGTGCAGCTTGAAGTCCAGGCGCGTCCGGCTGTCGTAGCGGTCGGGGAACTTGAGAGCGATCTCGCGACGGACCTTGGCCCAGGACTTCACGGGAACGAATCGCCCCGGCTGGTAGAAACCGGATTCGGTGAAGATCGTCTCGGAAGGGAGCTTCTCCGCGATGACGATGCGGATGCCCATGAGGAACCAGGCCGGAACAGCGAAGAGCAGTCCAAGCCCGAGGCCGATGGCGGCACCGCCCAGGCCGAATTGCCAGAGGAGGTGTCCGTTGCCTTTCATGTAGCTGCCGATGCCGCCGAGGACGAGGCCACCGAGGGAGAAGGCGATGAGCGGAATGAAGAAGAGGAGCTGGACCTTTCTCCTGCGGTCGTGGACGGCGTCCGCCCCGACACCGCCGCCGCCATGGGGCCAGCGGGCGAGGTAGTCGCCACGACGGATGCGGGCGAGTTCGCGCCGACCGCGCCAGCCGACGAGAAGGCAGAAGATCCAGACGCAGGCGAAGCCGACGGCGAGGATGTAGAGAGGCCCCGGTTGGTTGCCCCGGGCGATGTGGCCGTGGGTGCGCAGATATTCGACGAGCAGGCCGAGCGCGATGGGCACGAGGCTCATGAAGAACCACACCCGGGCCTGCCGCATCGCGGAGATGGCCAGGGGATGTCCGATGGGAGGCTTGGAGGTGTGGAGATCGATCTTCGGCGCCACCAGCGACTCGAGCCGGTCGAAGATTTCGGGAAAGGGCACGTCCCCCTCGAGGAGGCCCGCCCACGCCCCCGTCGTGAAGCGCTCGCTGCGGTGGAAATGGAGGAAGAGCTGGCGGAGCTCGTCGAGACTGGCCTCGGACAGGTTGGCGAGGGTCTTCTGCGAGAGGTCCCGATCGTAGTGGTGGATGTGCCAAGGGCCGCGGATGAGCCGCCGCATGAACTCGTTCACCTCCTCCGGATAGATGGGCCCACCTCCCGCCCAACGGGTGCGGTCCAGCGCGGCGATGGCGCGACGGTGCAGCGCGCGGAGTGTTTCCAGGTCTTGTGGAGTGGGATCGGTGGACATAGCGGAGAAGTGGCAGGAGAGGATGGCTCAGTCCATCGCCCGCCAGAGCGAGACGGCGGCGAGCCATTGGCCCTACCGATCGGGAGCTTGCCCGACGGCCGCGAAGCAAGGGAGCGGCGGCGCCCCGGTTCCGGGGTCAGGCGATGGCGAGGCTTTTTTTCCATTGTGCCAGGTCCTCGGCGTTGTCGAGATGGGTTTCCTTCAATCCGGTCTTCGAGCGGATGAAGTCGACCACGGAGGAGCCCGTGCGCTCGGACAATCCGCAGTCCATCAGCCGTCGACCGCGCAGCTTCAGGTGGAGCGTTTCGGCGGGCCGATCTTCGGTGCGGCGATTGAATCCTCCCGTCGCCGTCGTCCCCGACTGGAGCGCGATGGCGGCGATGTCGCCGTAGCGCACCTTGTATCGGCGAAGCCATTTCCGAAGCACGAGACGGTCGGCTTCGAGGACAAGGTTGGGGGACCAGGCGAGTTTCCAGAGAAGTCCCGCAAGCAGAAGAAGGACAGCGCCGAGGGACAGGAGGAAACCGTCTCCGCTCTCTGGATACCGAAGCAGGTTCCCAAGAAGGAACAGGATGCCAACCAGGCCGATGCGCTTTGCGAAGCAGGCAAGCACGGCTCCGCTCTCGGGATCGTGGCAGGCGAAATCGTGCGTGCTTGGCATGGAGTCCGACAGAGGTCTGGATTCGAATCGCGGCGACCGCCACTCAAGGCCGGGAGAAGACGCGCCAGGGCTTGGGGATGAAGAACCACCGGCCATCGACCTTGAAGAGGGCGTCGTAGGACATGCCCGTGGTCTTGCCCGGCTCGACGTATTTGAAGCCGTAGATCTCCACGCCGGGCTTGAAGTGCTCGATGGTCTTGCCATAGCCGCCGGGCAGCTCCTTGAGATCGGGGCCGGTCACGAGGACCCCGCTCTGGCCGGGCTTGGCGGCGGATTGGCCGGAGGGGAGCTGGGCGAAGCCCTCCTCGACGTAGGCGTGCAGCCGCTCGGCTCCGACGGTGGTGGAGACGATGGCCTTGACCTGATCGGCGGTGGGCTTGTAGTCCGCGAGCTTGCCGAGGTCCTCGCGGATCTCCTCGGCAATCTTGCGGATTTCGGCTTCGACCTCGTTGCTGCGGGGAGAGGTGGCGGGAGCCGCATTGTCTGCGGCGGCGGGCCGGAAGAAGCCCTCCGGGATCTTGGTCACCTCGAGCTCCTCGGTGCCCGCGCCCCCCGCGCCAACCATGGTCCAGCGGCTCGTCGCGGTGGCGAGATCGTCCGCGAGCGTGTAGAGGCCGACGCCCGCCTTCTGGTCGGCATCGACGGCGACGGCGGCGAGGTAGTCGCCTTCCACCACGCCGATGCCGACGGACCTGCTGCCGTCGTCGAAGGTCCAGGTGACGGCGGCGAGGCCCTCCTGATGGATCTTCATGCTGAACTTGCCGTTCTCGCCCTCCATGGTGTAGGCGTCGGGGCTGGTCTGCGTCAGTTCGATCGACTGGATCTTCGTGCTCGGGCTTGAGGTGCACCAGTGGCCGCTGATCCTGCCATTGCCCTTTCGGTGGTAGAGGGAGAGCGTGTTGACGCCCTTGCCGAAGAAGACGGCGAGCTTGCCGGTGCCGGGGAAGGGGATGGCGAGTCCCTGGTCGCCGTTGCCGTCCGGGTATCTCCATTCCGCGAGGAGGGGAAGGCCCTCGCCGAGACGGCTCACGGTCATCTTGCCGAGCGTTCCCGGTTTGCCTTTGGGAGCCACGGACTTGACGATCTCCAGCTCGATGCCCGGACCTTTGACCGGACCGGCCGCCGCCTTCTCCGTGGCCGGCCCGCCGGATGCGGCGGCGGAGGGAAAGAGGATGGCGTCGGCCTCGGCCTTGAGCTTCCGGTAGCTGTCGGCGAGGCTGTCCTCCTTGGTCTGAATCCAGGCTTCGAGAACGGTGGCCTGCTTCAGGAGAAGTCCGGCTCCTTCCTCGATCTTCGCCGATCTGCCTTTGACGAGGCCGAGAACGAGCTCGGCGCTACCTTTGTAGCTGGCGGCGAGCTCCTTGGCCTGGAAATCGGCGTAGACGCTCTTCTGCCAGTTTTCGGCGAGGGCGTGCACGGCGAAATGCGTCGAGAAAAGGGCCTCTCCGGCATCGCTGCCGACGGCTTTGACGAGGGCGTCCTTTTCCTCCTGGGACTGGGCGTACGTGGAATGGATGCAGAGGGCAGGCGCGAGAGCGAGGAGGGCGGAGACGAGGTGCGTTGCGTTCATGGTTCGGTCAGGCGGGGACGGAGGGTTTGTTCGTAGTACGATTTCGGCACGACGAGCCAACCGCGGCGGGGATGTCCGATGGCGAGCTTGACGCATTTGTAGAGCGGGCCGAAGGCGCTCTGCGGAGAATGGAGATCCTTCCATGGGAGGAATAGGGGGGCGTAGCCGAAACCGAAGATGGCGGGCATCTGCACGAAGAGCCCTTCCTCGGCGAGGTGGAACTGCAGGGAGCTGTGGCGTCCCCATCCGATGCATCCGAAGGCGCTGGCAACCTGGCCCTCGGGTTTGCCTGGGGCGCGGTAGTGCTTGGCGACCCGGCTCCACCCGCTGAAGCGGCTGCTGAGCCAGACGACGCCGCACCAGAAGGGGACGAAAAGCACGAGGAAGAGAACGGGGAGCAGCACGATGAGCCAGGCCGGCGGATCGGTAGCGGGGAGAGGGTGCATGGGATCGGACACGGGAGGGACGCCCGGACTCCCGAGACTATGCAAAAACAGAGGGGCGTTCAAGCCCGGCATCCTCAATCCAGCAAATCCTTCGTTGCCCTAACAAGAGCACTGACCGATTTCGGAATCTGCTCCTCGTCCATACAGAGCGGTGGCATCAATGTCAGGGTGTCCCGGATCGGGCGGGTGAGCAGTCCGTAGCGGCGCGCCTGGCGGCAGACCTTCGCCCCGGTCTCCTCGCGCCAGTCGAGAGGCTCGCCGGTCGCGGCCTCGACGAGATCGATCCCGACGACGAGACCGATCTGCCGCACCTCGCCGAAGTGGGGACATTGTTTCTTCGCCTCGCGCAGGGCGTCGGAAAAGACGGCGATCTTCGCGGGAAGAGCGTCGAGGACTCGCTCCTCCTCGAAGACACGCAGGCTGGCGAGGGCAGCGGCACAACCGAGAGCGTTGCCGCAGTAGCTGTGACCATAGAAGAAAGTCCGCTGCTCCTCGTAGCGTCCGAGGAAGGCGGAGAAGACGCGCTCGGTCGTCAGGGTCGCGGCGAGAGGCAGATAGCCGCCGGTGAGGCCCTTGGCGAGGCAGAGGAAGTCGGGAACGACCTCCTCGTGCTCGCAGGCGAAGAGCTTGCCCGTGCGTCCGAAACCGGTCATGACTTCGTCGAGGATGAGAAAGGCGTCGTGGCGGTCGCACCATCCGCGGAGGCGGCGCAGCATCCCCGACGGCCAGAGCCGCATCCCCGCCGCGCCTTGGACCAGGGGCTCGATGATCACCGCGTTCACCTCGCGGGCGGCGGCTTCGTCGAGCGCCTCCAGTTCCTCCACCGTCGAGAAGCGGCTCACCGGATAGCCGGCGGCCCCGTGCAGGCCGTGGAAGACGGGGATGCCGCCCAGCGAGGCCGCCCCGATGGTGTCGCCATGATAGGCTCCGTCGAAGGCGACGAAACGTCGGCGCTCCGTCTCGCCGACGCGCTCGCGGTATTGCGCGGCCATGCGGCAGGCGCACTCGATGGCGGTGGAGCCGTCGTCGGTGAAGAAGACGCGGGTCAAGGTCCCTCCCGGAGCGACCTCGGCGAGCTTGGCGGCGAGGCGGATGGCGGGTTCGTTGGAGAAGCCGAGGGCGGAGCAGTGGGCGAGGCGGTCGAGCTGTTCGCGGATGGCGGCGTCGATGGCGGGATGCCGGTGGCCGTGGAGGTTCGTCCAGATCGAGCTGTTGCCGTCGAGATAGTCGTTTCCTTGGGCGTCGGTCAGGATCGCGCCGCGCCCCGAGACGAGGACGAGCGGATCCTCCTCCGACGCGCACCAGTCGCGCATCTGGGTGAAGGGATGCCAGAAATGCGCGTGGTCGAGGCGGCGGAGTCCGGCGAGGGAGGAAAGAGGGTCGGGTTCCGGAATAGACCCGGTTGGGTGGGAAAATTTCATCCTTGGACCTCCTTTCCTATCTGTTCCATCTGTGGCCATCCTTGAAAATTCTGTGTTCAGAAAGAATTCGACGCGGACGACCACAGATTCGCTTCGTTCTGATGGGCGGTCCCAGTGACCTCCCTCAGTGAGGGCGGATCGGACGTCCCTGCGACGCTCGGCCGAGGTCAATGACCTCGGCTCCAATTCCATGATGTCGATCCGGCACCATCACCACGCCGCCCCGAGCGTGGGCTTGGGATCGGTGCGGTAGGGCATCCAGACGATCCCGACGGCCTTGACGGCACAGTTCTTCTTCAGAGGGGTGAGGGTGAAGCTTTCCAGCCGTTCGGTCATCGGGTCCATCGAGGCCTTGAGCTTCTCGATCTGCGCCTCGCAGTCGCGCTCCATATCCTCGAGCTCGCGCTGGTGCTCGTCGACCTTTTCCTCGGCCCTCGCGACGTCGCGGTTTTCCTTCCAGGCGCGCGAAGCGCCGGACATGGCTCCGCGCCCCGAGGTGGCGGAGACGCGTTTTCCGAGGATCGCACCGAGGATCGTGCTGCCGACGCGAATGGCGGTATCCATCTTCGCGCTGTTGGCCTGGGCCTTCTGTTCCGCCACGGCGTCCATCGCCTTGGCGATCTTGCTCTCGATGGCCTTGACTCTCTTCTCGTAGCTCGCACGCAGTTCCGCGACCTTGGCGTCCCGTGCCTCGTGGGCGGCGTGGACGAGGCGGGCGCGGAAGTCGCCCTCGGCTTCGCCGAGATTCGAGAGCAGGCCGGTGAGCGGGCTCTTCAGGACGGTGAGACGGTGGTTGCCGTAGATCCAATCGACGAACTCCTTCCCGAGCTTCGACCAGAGCTTCTCGTCGAGCAGGCTTTGGGGCAGGTCGGAGAAGGCGGCTCCGGAGACGGGCTCGGAGCCGAGCTGGCTCGCGGAGGTTCCATTGGGAAGATCGAGCTGGCGGCTCCAGTCGACATTCCCGCTCGAGAGGTCGATGGGATTGAGCAGCACGACGGACTCGGTGCCGGAGACGCCCTTGGCGCTGTCCTCGTAGCGTGCTTCGCCGATGCGGATGATCGCGGGCACGTAGTTGACCTCCTCCGCGGGCACTCCGGCGCCCACGGGAATGAAGAAGTCCTGCGCCCCCCGGGGAAGCCTCGGACGCATCGGTTTGGGGGCGTCGGGCTTGGGCGCGTCGGCCGGCGGCGCGGGGGCGGCGGCCTTGGCCTCGGCGATCTCGGCACGCTTCGGATCCATCAGCTTCCTGATCTGGCCACGGGCGAGGGGGCCGACGAGGTAGCTCATGACCCAGCGCACGTGGAAGACGGTCGGCGCGTCGTCGTTGACGTTGTTCATCAGGAAGATGCGGTTGCCGAGCCCCGCGAGGAGCTGCTCCATCTTCCGCCGGTCGAAGCCGCTGTGGTTGCTGGCGGCGGCACCCTCGAGGCCGTCGAGGACGCGGGCCTTGTCGCGCTCGGTCTGGAGGCGCCCGAGCCACCAGGTGCCGATGTTGGAGAGGGCCTTGTAGTCGAGGTCGACTGGGTTCTGCGTGGCGAGGAGGACGCCGAGGCCGAAGGCGCGGGCCTGCTTCAACAGGGTCATCATCGGCTTCTTCGAGGGCGGCATCGCCGAGGGGGGCAGGTAGCCGTAGATCTCGTCCATGTAGAGGAGGGCTCGCAGGCTCGTCGTGCCCGACTGCGCCCGCATCCAGCCGAGGGTCTGGTTGAGCAGCAGCGAGACGAAGAACATGCGCTCGGCATCGTTGAGATGGGCGATGGAGAAGATGGAGATGCGCGGCTTGCCCTGCGGGGTGTGGAGCATCCGCTTGATGTCGAGCGGCTCGCCCTCCAGCCAGGTGGAGAACCCGGGCGAGGCGAGGAGGTTGTTCATCTTCATCGCCAGGTCCATGCGGCTCTTCTGCGGGACGACCGTCTCCAGATCCATGACGCCGATCTTGTCGAAGGGCGGGACCTGGATGTGGCGGATCAGGCTCTCGAGAGTGACGCCGTGACCGGCCTTCCAGGTGTGGGCGAAGATGTTCGACAGCAGGATGTGCTCGGGGTCGCGGAGAGGATCCGCGTTGTTCCCGACGAGGGAGAGCAGGCTGGAGACGGTCGACTCGATGCGCTCGGAGAGGGACTCGGCGTCGTCGAGGATCTCGAAGTCCGGCACGTCCAGCGAGCTGAGGATGGAGACGGGCAGTCCGGCGTTCGATCCCGGGGTGTAGACGGCCATGTCGATCTTGTCGCGGAACTGGCGGATGCGTTCGCCCGACTGGCCCCAGTCCGCGAGCCCCTTCTGCCACATGGCGGCGGTCTTGGCGGCGTGCTCGTCGGGCGAGATGCCCTTCTTCACGGCGTCATCCTCGTTGATCCAGGGACGGAAGTCCTCGGGGGCAAGGTCGGGGAAGGTGAGGAGGAGGTTCGAAATGTCGCCCTTCGGATCGATGACGATGGCGGGGATGTTGTCCATCGCGGCCTCCTCGAGCAGGGCGATGCAGAGGCCGGTCTTGCCCGAGCCGGTCATGCCGAGGACGACGCCGTGGGTGACGAGATCCTTGGAGTCGTAGAGGACGAGGTCGTCCTCCAGCGTCTTCTCGCCGAGATCGTAGCTGCGGCCGAGGTAGAATTTGCCCAGTTGTTCGTAGTCTTCGGTACGGATGGTCATGGGATCGCGCCGTAAAAGGTGAAAAGTGAAAGGTAGAAGGTCCAGAAGGGGAATCGCGCCTTGGCGGGCGGCGATGGTCTATGATAAGAACGGCTCTGCTCCGATTCCAAGCATTCTTATGAGCAAATTCGCCATCCCTTGCGCCCTCCTCCTCGCCGCCTCGGTCGCTTCGGGTGAGGATCGCCCGCCGAACGTCGTCGTCGTCTTCACCGACGACCAGGGCTACGCCGACATCGGACCGAACGGGGCGGAGGGGTTCTCCACGCCGAATCTCGACCGCATGGCGGAGGAGGGCCGCCTCTTTCCCCGCTGGTATGCCGCCCAGCCGGTCTGTTCGGCCTCGCGCACCGCTTTGCTCACGGGCTGCTATCCGAACCGCGTCGGGATCCATGGGGCGCTGGGTCCGGGGAGCCGCGTCGGCATCGCGGCGGAGGAGACGACGATGGCCGAAATGTTCAAGTCGAAAGGCTACGCCACCGCCATCTTCGGAAAATGGCATCTCGGCGACCATAGGAAGTTCCTGCCATTGCAACACGGCTTCGACGAGTATTTCGGCATCCCCTACTCGAACGACATGTGGCCCCAGCATCCCGAGGCGAAGAAGCCCTTCCCTCCCCTGCCGCTCTACGAGGGGAACGGGCGGCTGCGGATCGTGGACGAGCGCGATCAGCGCATGATGACCACCTGGCTCACGGCGAAGGCGGTCGACTTCATCAACCGGAACCGCGAGCGGCCCTTCTTCCTCTACGTGCCGCATCCCCAGCCGCACGTGCCGCTCTATGTGAGCGAGCGCTTCGCGGGCAAGACGGAGCGAGGTCTCTACGGCGACGTCATCGCCGAGATCGACTGGTCCGTGGGCGAGATCCTGAATGCCGTCGACACGAACGGCCTCGCCGAGGATACGCTCGTCGTCTTCACGAGCGACAATGGCCCCTGGCTCTCCTACGGCACCCACTCGGGCTCGGCGAAGCCCCTTCGCGAGGGCAAGGGCACGGTGTGGGAAGGCGGGGTGCGAACGCCTTGCGTGATGCGCTGGCCCGGACATATCCCCGCCGGAACGGTCTGCGAAGAGGCCGCGATGAACATCGACCTGCTGCCCACCTTCGCGGGTCTCGCCGGAGCGGGCCTGCCGGAGCGGAAGATCGACGGCAAGGACATCCGCCCTCTTCTCACTGGAGCCGAAGGGGCGAAGAATCCCCACGAGAGCTATTGGTTCTACTACAAGCAGAACGAGCTCCACGCCGTCTCGAGCGGGGACTGGAAACTCGTCCTGCCGCACAGCTACCGCACCCTGCCGGATGGCAAGGGCAGGGACGGGGGCGTGCCCGTCGCCTATCGCCATGCCGATACCGGCGTCGCCCTCTACAACCTGCTGGCCGATCCTGGCGAAGCGAACAATCTCGCGGAGTCGAACCCGGAGAAAGTCGCCGGACTGATGAAACTGGCCGAAGCCGCCCGCGCCGAACTGGGCGACAGCCTGACGAAGCGGCAAGGGGCCGGAAACCGAGAACCCGGCCAGCTCAGCGACGCGGAAGCCGCCGACCTGGAGAAGCTCCATTGGCCCGAGGGGAAGCCGGAGGCGCGGTGACATCGTCGCAGACCGGGAAGAACGCCCGGTCAAAGGGCCAGGGCTTGCGCATGAATCGTCACAGAAAAGACTGCGTCGTTCCCGGTTTGCCCTTTCTCCGCTCCGCGCGATCTTCCGGACAGCCATGTCCGATCTTCCCGCCTTCTCCGCCATCGGCGTCGTCTTCGATCTCGACGGCGTCCTCATCGACTCGCACGACCAGCACGAGAGGAGCTGGTTCCGGCTCGCCGAGGAAGTCGGGAAGCCGTTGACGGAAGCGCAGTTCAAGGAATCCTTCGGCATGCGCAACGTCATGTGCATCCCCCACGTCTTCCACTGGACCGCCCCCGAAGACCATGCGGCGATCCACGCCCTCGGCGAACGCAAGGAGGAGATCTACCGCGAGCTCCTCGCCGCCGACGGCATCGAACCGCTCCCCGGCGTCGTCGCCTTGCTCGAGTCGCTCGAATCCGCCGGGGTGCCGGTCTCGCTCGGCTCCTCGACCTCGCGGAAGAACATCGAGGTCTGCTTCGCTTCGACAGGCTTGGCCCGCTTCTTCGGATCGAACTACACCGGGGCCGAGGATGTGGTCCGCGGCAAGCCGCATCCCGACGTCTTCCTCGAGGCGGCCCGGAAAATCGACCGCGAACCGGCGCGCTGTCTCGTCGTGGAGGATGCCCATGTCGGCATCGAGGCGGCCCTCGCCGGTGGGATGCGGGTTCTCGCCGTGACCACGACGCACCCTCGGGACAGCTTCGAAGGCAGCGGAGCCTGCCGGGTCGTCGATTCGCTCGCCGAGATCGATGCGGGGGCGATGAGGGAACTGCTCGGATAAAGCAAAGGCAAACCCGCCTTGGCTCCATCCACACACCTTCGTGGAAAACAACCCCGCAAGGATTCGAACCTTGACAAACAGAACCAAAATCTGTTGTGCTACCGTTACACCACGGAGTTAAGTGGACTGTTATCTTCAAATCCCGTCGAATCAAGTCGCCGGGAGCGAATTTTTCGTCCTTTCTCGAAGGCCTGACGGAGGCGGGCGCGATCAAGGGCATCGACAGGGAGGAGGGGGTCCTTTATTCTCCATTCCTCAGAAACCATCCGATGAAACATTCCTTCCTCGCCCTTGCCATGGCGGCTTCCGCCGCCTTCCTGCCTTTCGCTTCCGCCGAAGAAGGCGGATGGATCTCCCTCTTCGACGGCAAGACCCTGAACGGCTGGAAACCCTCCACCGTCGGCACCGCGACCTACACCGTGGTCGATGGAGCGATCCGCGGCGAGACGGCCGAGGGCAGCCCGAACACCTTCCTCCTCAGCGAAGAGCAATACGGCGACTTCGAACTGGAGTTCGAGGTGAAGGTCCACGACAGTCTGAACTCGGGCGTGCAGATCCGCTCGCGCGAGAAGACCGAGGCGGATCTCGCCGCCACGGGCAAGGACGGCAAGCCGGCCACGGATCTGCATCGCTTCTTCGGTCCCCAGGTCGAAGTCGAGGCTTCGCCGGGGCAGTCGGGCTACATCTACGGCGAGGCCACGGGCCACGGCTGGCTCTCGCCGGAGCCGAAGGACGACAAGCACGCCCATTCCCACATGAAGAACGGCGAATGGAACCACTTCCGCATCGTCGCGAAGGGAGCGCGCATCCAGACCTTCATCAACGGGACCGCGGTGGCCGACCTGACGCAGGAAGAGGTCTACAAGACCCATCCCAAGGGGCATATCGGCCTGCAGGTCCACGGAATCAAAGCGGGCACGGGCCCCTTCGACGTGGCGTGGAGGAACCTCCGCATCCGTCCCCTTCCTTGAATCCGATCGGCTTGGAGGTGAAATGAAACGCGGTGCCCTCCTCCTGCTCTCCCCCCTGTTCGCGGGAGCGCTCGTGGCCCAGGAACCCGGTCTGCCCAAGAGCCATCGGTCGCTCGCCTGGGCGCCCGGTGAAACGGGCGAAGCCGTGCCGCTGAAGACGCTCGCCGACTGGGAGCGCCGCCGCGCCGCCATCGTCGCGGGATTCGAGGAGGCGGCGGGCAAGCTGCCCTCGCGGGAGAACCTGCCCGATCTCGACGTGCAGGTCCTCGAGCGGATCGAAACGGGACGCTACGTACGCGAGACGATCACCTTCGCCTCGGAACCCGGCGACCGCACCCCCGCCTACCTCTACCTGCCGAAAGGACTCGCGCCGGGCGACCGCCGCGTCGGCATCGTCGCCCTGCACCCGACCCACGCCATCGGCAAGGGCATCGTGGACGGACAGGGCGAACGCCCCAACCGCGCCTATGCGCGGGAACTGGCCGAGCGCGGCCATGTCGTCGTCGCGCCGGACTACCTCTCCTTCGGCGACTACAAGGACTACGACTTCGCCGCCGACCGCTACGAGTCGGGCACGATGAAGGGGATCTGGAACCACATGCGCTGCGTCGATCTGCTGGTCTCCCGGCCCGAAGTCGACCCGGAGAAGATCGCGGCCATCGGCCATTCCCTCGGCGGGCACAACGCGATCTTCCTCGGGGTCTTCGACCGGCGCGTCAAGGCCGTCGTCTCGAGCTGCGGATGGACGCCGCTCCACGACTACTACGGCGGCGACCTGAAGGGCTGGACGAGCGACCGCTACATTCCCGCGATCCGCGACCGCTACGGGCTCGATCCCGACCAAGTGCCCTTCGACTACTACGAGCTGATCGCCGCTCTCGCCCCCGCCGCCTTCTTCTCGAACTCGCCCTTGCGCGACAGCAACTTCGACTGGCGCGGCGTCGAGAAGGTCGCTCCCCCGGCACGTCGCATCTACGAACTGCACGGAGCGCCGGAGAAGCTGCGCATCGCCTATCCCGACGACGAACACGACTTCCCGACGTCGGAGAGGGAGGAGTCCTACCGCTTCCTGGAGAAGTGGCTCGAATCGAGTCCCACCGGCAAAACCGGAGACTTGTAGGAGGATCGCTCGACGCGGCTTCGGGAGTGTTCCTCGCCTCCCCCTTCTCCGCTTGGCCGAGCGAGCCGCACAGTCCTACCGCTCGCACGCAGCGATGGCGAAACGGAACGCCCTCCCCGCATTCAGCCCCGCTTCACCCGGATGTTCCGGACCGCGAAGGGCTGGCCGTGGTCCTGGATCGCGATCTTGCCGGTGGCGGACAGCTCCTTGTCGGCAGGCTTGTCCTCGCGCAGGTCGAAGTCCTGGACGCACTCGCCGTTGAGGACGACGACGAGCCGGTCTCCGGCCATGGAGACGGTCATGCGGTTCCACTCGCCGGCGGGTTTGGACATATTCTTCGAGGCCCCCTTGGTGCGGATGATGCCGCCCATGTCGTGGTGGCCGAGCGCCTTCTCGACCCCATGGGAGTCGAGGATCTGCACCTCGAAGCCGGAGGCGGTGGGATCGACGTCGTCGGCGCAGCGGAAGTAGAGTCCCGAGTTGCCGCCTTCGGTGTATTGGAACTCGAAATCGACGGTGAAGTCGCCGTATTCGCCGGGGAGCCACAGGTAGTGGTGGTAGCGGTCCCATCCCTTCTCTCCCTCGCGCGGAGAGAGCAGGAGGGAGCCATCGGGCTGGATCTCCCAGTTCCCTTCGGTCTTGACCTTCGAGAGATCCTTGCCGTCGTAGATCGTCTCGAACCCTTCGGCCCCGGCGGCGGGATGCTGCCGGAGAACGTCGTCTTCGGCGGAACAGGGAAGGACAGCGGCGCAAAGGATGGAGAGGAAGAGCACGGAACGTTTCATGGGAGGACTCTATCAGGGGAAAAGGGCGGGCGGCAAGCGCCATGAAAGCGCGTTTTTCCCGTCCATCGGGCGCTACGCCACCTCCAATCCCGCCTCGCGGGCGATGCGATGAAAGCGCGGGCGCTTGGCCCACATGAGAAGGCGCGCGCCCCCCCAAATGGCGCCGTAGATCGCCCCCAGGGTGAGAAGCTCGCTCTTGAAGCCGAAGCCAAGCGCTACCGCCACCGGAATGGCGAACAACAAGGGGAACACGAGCACGCGGGTCACCGGCTGCGGTCGGGCGAGGAGGCGCAATCTCGTGAGCCGACCTTCGCCTTCGTGGTATTCGGTGGCGGTGACGACGGCCCAGTTCCAGAACCAACCGCGCTTGAAGATGATGTCGGTCTTCCCTGTCGCGTCGTCCCCGGCTCCGGGGAAGGCGTTCAGAATCGCGGCGAGCAGCGCCTCCCGGCCGAGCCCGCGGTCGCTCCAGTATTCCTGTTCGTCGCCGAGCTTCCACCAACCTTTGGCGAGGGTCTCCGCCGCGGTGCCGCCGACGAATTGCAGGCTCCGGCCCCAGTTGGCGTGCCTCCAGCCCTTGAGGAGACGGGCTCCGCTCCGAAGAACGCCTTGCGCGAGAATCAGACCGGCGAGAGCGAAGCGCGAAGTCGTCGTGTCGTAGGCGGGGGCGATGGGCGAACGCCCCGCCCTGCCGAAAGCGACGAAGCCCGTGCCGAAGAGCATGATCCCCGCGGGAATCAGGAGGAAGGGGAAGACCGTTCCGGCGGCGGCGAAGAGAAGCATCACGATCCACCAAAGCACGTGCAGGGCGACCTCGCCGAACCACGAGTCGCCACCCGGATACATCAACTGGAAGGGTTCGTGGCCGTAGTGCCCGTGGTAGACGAAGGCGCCGAAGCGCCGCCGCGTCACGTAGACCTGCCCTTTCCACACGGCCCCGCCGACCCCGCGGAAGCGCTCGGGATGCAGCGGCATGAGGAGGGCTTCGGCCCGTCCGTAGCCGATCTGCTGCCGGAAATAGGCGCGGTAGGAGAACCGGCGGTGGTGCCAGACGAAGGCCGCCGCATGGAAACCGAGCCCATGTCCCGCCGCGAGGACGCGCCAGCAGAAATCGACGTCGTCGCCCGCGGTGCGGAAAAGAGGATTGAAGCCGCCCACTTCGTCGAAGACCTCGCGTCGCACCGCGAGATTGCAGCCGGGCAGGTGCTCGGCGCGGGTGTCGTCGAGGAGCACATGGCTCGGGCCGCCCGGAGCCGCCGCGACCTGGGCGCGCGTCGCGTTCTCCGGAGGCGGGGGCAGGTTCGGACCGCCCGCGCAGCCGAGCGAGGGATCTCTCTCGAACTGGACCGCGATCCATTTCAGCCAGTCCGGCTCGACGACGCAATCGTCGTCGGTGTAGAGGAGAATCCCGCCCGTCGCCGCCGCGGCTCCCGTGTTCCGCGCGGCGCTCAGCCCGTCGTGCTCCGTCGCGAGATGCCGCACGCCGTCGTAGGTCGCGGCGATCTCCGCGACGCGTTCGTCGCCGCCGTCGTTGACGACGATGGTTTCGAAATCGGGATAGTCGAGCGCGACGACGGAGTCGAGGCACTTCACCAGCGTCGCGCTGCCCCGGTAGGTGCAGACGATCACGGAGATTTTCGGCATCTTTGTCAGGACGACTCCGTCGCTCGGTCGCCTCAGCCCCCCCCAAACGCCGCGCACCGCCCCGAGGGCCGGCTTGGGCGACTGGTCCGCCCGGGTGAGGCCGAAGCTCCAGCCCTGCACGGGCGTCCCGCCGCGCTGCCAGAGATCGCTCCAGGAGAAGAGCGTCGTGCCCGCGACCCCGGCGGCGGCGGCCCCCTCGACGGCCCACCTCAGCATCTCCGCCTGCCCCTCCTCGCCATGCGTGTTCGCGTCGATGCCGAACTCGGAGAGGAAGAGCGGTTTGTTGCCGGCGAGGTTCTGGAGCCGGGCGAGGTAGGCGGCATAGGCCTCGCGCGTCTCGAGGTAGAGGTTGAAGGCGACGAAGTCCTGGTTCTGCGGCAGGAGGTATTCCGTGCTCGGGTAGTTCGCGTAGGCGAAGAGAGCGCCGGGATCGTTGGCGTGGCCGAGATCGATGAGCCGCTCGATCTGCTCGACGACGCGCGAGGCCCCCATCCAGCGGACGAGGGTCGACTCGATCTCGTTGCCGACGAAGTATCCCGCGAGGGCCGGATGCCCGCGGAAGCGGTGGATCGTCTCGAGCAGGAGCCGGTCCGCCTCGGCCAGGGCGCTGCGCTGCTTCAGGAAATCGACATGCTGCGTCCAGGGGATTGTGACGAAGGCGCGAAGGCCGGTCTCGGCGCAGGCGTGGAGAAAGTCGAGCGAGGGGATCTCGAAGAGCCTCAGCGCGTTCGCCCCGAGCTCGTCGCGGACGCGCCGAAGCTGTCCACGCCCCTCGTCGGGAAAGGTGCCCGGAGGAAAGGGACCGAAGGCGACCGCCTTGACCACGCAGGCCTCCTCCCCGGCGCGGAACCATTTCCCGCCGATCCGGAGCGGTTCGTCGATCTTGGAGATGGGATAGTCGAGAGAGGGCATCGGCGGGAGAAACGCGGTTCCCGGCGTGCAGGCCGGGCGCTCCGAACCTGACACTCTCCCCTCCCTTGCGCAACCGGGTTGAGACGCTCACCAGGCAGGGTTCAGCCGGAGTTTTCCGGACTCTTTCGGGCCGGACGTTCTTCCCGGTTGCCCTTGGGAGCGCGCTTGAATGGAAGGGATGGCCGCAAAGAAGTGCAAAAGGCGCAAACAGGACGACTCGCTTTGCCGCTTTTATGCCTTTTCGCGGCCAATTTCCACTTTTCGCCGATTTCCCTTGACCAGCTTGACGAAAGTTCCCAATCTCGGCGCATGACTTCGGAACGCGCATCGTCCAGCCGCGTTTTCTTCCGGTGTCCTTGTTTCCATTCGGCAGGCTGCTTTCCGGCAGTTTCCCATAAAAAAGGTCGGCTAGGCGCGCTCACCGGCTGCGGGAGCGGGCCGTTCCCTTCGCGGTCGGCCACACTTGAGGTGGCCATTCCTTCCGATTGGCCGGGCACGGAGCCAACCTGAACCGGGCAACGAACATTCATCCCAGCCATTTGAAGCGATGCCTACCCCGACACCCACGCCACCGCCGACTTATCCCCCACCGCCTCCGACGCCGCTACCGACCAGCCCGCCGATGCCGACAGCCCCGTCGCCGACACCACCATCGCCAACTGCGCCCTCGTGGACACCGCCTCCGCCGCCGACTTCTCCCCCATGGACTCCGCCACCACCACCGCCGACGCCGACTTCTCCTCCATGGACGCCGCCACCCACCCCAACGCCTGAACCGACGCCTGAGCCGTCTCCGACACCGACGCCGGCACCAACGGTGACGCCAGCGCCCCCTACCCCACCACCCCAGCCGACGCCTGAGCCGACGCCCCAACCAACGGCCACCCCGGCACCGACACCGACGCCATCTCCGACGCCGGAGCCCCTCTCGATCGTGCCTGACAAATTCTTTTTCGTAGGCGGCTATTCCCTGCGGCAGGATAGCAACGGCGACTACTACACGGCCCCCCAATGGGAACAGACTGGGGCTGGACAGGGCATTGCCGCCCATAGGCATCCGTATCTTTACAAAGTTGGCGAGCCCATAACCTTCGATCCTATCGTCTTCAAGAAGCACCCTAACTCGGAGGATCCCACGGAACCCATCGACATCCAGGGGACCGGCAGCGACGGCGCCGAGTTCGGACCCGCCTCCATGTCCGTCTACAACGAGTTGGCATACCCCGTCGGTCCGATTCAAGCCGACAGGGCCTTCTCATCAACGACAGAATATGAGCCGGAATACAGCATCCACTGGATGTTCAGCACCGATGGCAAGCCATTCAGCGATCCCAGCAAAGAATGGAGATCGGCGGGAACCACGAGCCATATCCTGTATGCTTGCCTTGCCGATCCGGCGGCGCATAGCGCATCCCTCTACAGATCGGTGGTTCATCTCGCTTGCTCCAACGATGGCGCAGTCAACGAAGACGAAGCGGTGGCTAAAACGTGGGCACTTCTTGAAGGCCCCACGAACTTCAAAGGGTGGGACGAGGCAGCGAAGAGTTGGACCCGGCCTCTTTATTATTATCAGCAGGGCACCTCTCTTACTGCGAACGCAACGGGGCTGGCATCGCTTTTGGCGATCGGGACAGGAAGGTGTTCCGCTTGGGCCCAGTTACTCCAAAAGGCATGTGAGCTAAACGGAAAAGAATCCGAATTGGTCGAAATTAAAGTTGAGGATCTCCGACTCCCCCCCGTAAACGGAGAATATCAGACGGTCGGATTCTTTGGTATTGGAGCTTGGAACATACCTTCTGAAGGCACCTACGATGGCAATGGTAAAGAGTATTTTCCATATGCGGTCGATTATACCGGGGGGACTCCTCTTGTTGTTGGCGATTTTTATGGCGACATTAAAAATGAGACTGGGCTCCCTGGGCAGAATACCCCGACGCCATCATTGAAGTTTTTCAGTGAGCACGTGATCGTAAGGATTGCGAATTCGAGTTCAGATCTGCTCTTGGATCCTTCTTATGGAATACAATATGGGAACCTCCAATCCTTGCCATATGTCATAGCTGGGTTCTCAGCCCCGAACCTGCCGCCCAACAAACGAATGGCAGACAAGAGAACCATGGTGAACTTCAGAGTGATCGAAGTATGAAATTGATCAAAGATGACATCAGGCTCATCGCCTTCGGAAAATTGTCTTTTCCTGCGATTTGTGTATCCACGTTGGTGCTTCATGCTATCATGTCCGCCGCAGACAACCCTTCAATAAAAATGAAAAATCCTGTTGAAATTTCAAATCACGAAGAATCAGAATATACACCGAATGTTGCATCGACATCCGATCGCAAGTTCGAGGGGAAGATACACACATTCCTGTTCAACGGAAGGCCGGAGAAGCTGTGCGAAATCCGGACGGGATCCGAACTTGTCTATTTCGGCACCCTCTGCCAATTCTACGTCTACAGCGAAGGCGTCGTCTCCGGAATATCCCACTTCCACCAGCAATTCATCTCATTTCAACCGTCCTTGCACAAGGATCATGAGGTAGTGAAGCATGCCGAAGCTAGAATCGCTTTAGTCGGAAGGCAAAATGAACCGATCTTGTGCTCAGGCTGGGATGAATTTGTCGAGCGCGCAACCGAAGCAGGTTATTTCTTTCCTGCGGAACATTTTTTTTTGAGAACCATGAATAACGTCGCGCTGCCGAAGTCCTTAACTGGATCAAACATCGAGTTTTCTGGAAGTCTGTTTGATGGAGTGATTGAGAACGCTTACACAAAAGGAGAAGCGCTGTTCATCGAAGGCAGTGCCTACAGTGGGCTCCTAAAAATCCGCCTGGAGCTGAGTGTCCGAAGCGGTTCGGAGTTCACATTGATCCGGGCATGGAGAGACAACGTTCCAGTTCACTTGAAGGGCGGTCCGAAGGGATGGCAAAAAGCCGCCCCCATGGCTCGATGAATCAGTCCGACCGCTCTTCATGGCCCGCTGAGGAAGATCCATCGCCATGAGAAACGAGACTTAATCCAGATCACAAAACGGAAAAATTTCTTCCAAAGGTTAGCAATAGGGATGATGTCGATTTGCTTGGGATTCGACACTCCTTCATTTTTGGAAATGGAAGTGTAATTATCGATGAGATATCCACTCGCGATTCAGAGATTTTGTATTTCGGCCCAACACGCAATCCTTACATATTCTCCGACAACTCGCTGTTTGGGGTGGAATTTAACCATCGCACGAAAATTTCGATATTTTCATCAATGCACTATCAGGCATCTCCTGAATCCCCCCATACAATAAAGAAAGGGTCTCATCATGGGGGAATTTATAGAATACATTCAAAATGGGAAGCCCTTTTTTGAAATGGACATCTTCCCGGCACCGTCCCCATGCGATGTCGCCTACCTCATAACATGAAGCGATCATTTTTTCCGGCTATAATTCTTCTTTTTCAAGTAGCATTTGTATCTTCTTCTGAAGAATCATTTATGCTTGAAAGCTATGAAGTTCACTTCGAGCGAGGAGTCTTTGATGCTGGCGCTGACTATCGCGAGGAGCTTTCTAAGATCTCTGAAAGCTTCCGATCAGGTGTTGGGATAGATAAGATACGACTTGGGTGCATTTCTTATAACAAGGGTGGTCGCGACAAGCCTGAAGAAACACTCGAAATATTTTTTATAGCCAATGATGGTGGTAATTTTGATTCGAGTTATATATTTCGATCGGCGTTGTTCGTCAGAACGAAGGAAACTGCATCAGTTGAAGGAGGAAAGCCGGATTGGCAGATGGAATTTGAGCGGGAATCAAAGATATCGGAAGCCCTTTTGAAATCGATTTCCGCTTGCTTGCTGGATGCTATCCATCACGCTGAATTCGAGAGTCCAGCTGGATATTTCCATACAAATACCACGCATTTCTATATCAATGAATTAAGTGAGACTGGGCCGAAGAACGTGTGGATGAGAAATCCGGCCAGAATGTCAAGGGCTTGGTTTTTGAAAGAGGTTTTTAATAAAAAATTTAAATATGGAAACATGTCAGCCGCCGCTTCGTCAGAGGAATATGAGAAACTATTCAAAGACTCGGTAAACGATTATTGGAGATCCCCTAAGGTCCTCCGAGATCCCAATGTCACTATTGAATCAATTAGAAAATTGGATCCTTTCAGGGTGGAGGATTAAAATCTTTCCGGGGTTACGCGGCAATTCTTGATAAAGCCTGCCTCTTCTTTTCATTGATGGCAGAAAATAATCAATAATTGTCGCGGAATCCCGGATGTCTGTGCATTGGAACGGGGGGCGGGGTCAGCAACATTTCTTGACAAAGATTTACTCCGATAACCTTACTTCAACAGCAATCGGGACAAGCGAGTCAGGAAATCAATTCCAAATAACCGATAAGCCTCTCCTGCCAATCCCCCCAACAACAGGATTGACCGAAAGCGCCATTCCGGCTTATCCTCAAACTTGATGGTTTTCGCAGTTCCAATGGCGCTTTCTCCCGGCCTCAACGACGCCACAGGCACCACTCTGGCCGGCTCCGTCGTGGCCACAGGCCACCTGCTGCGGGCCAAGATCTATTCCTATCGACTTACATTCGAATCAATGATAGATTTGTAATCGTGATGAAGCGAATCCTTGTCGGAAATCCATACTCCTCAAGGTTCGTCTATAATGAGATTAATCCAATGTGCATTGAGCTTAGGAGAGTGCATGATCGCTCATGCAATGGACATTGGTTATTTGAGGAGATCGATGAGAATCGATGGATTTTAGACGAATGCGGCAAGCGTTTTTGTATTTGCAGATTGACATATTTGGATCCTGATCTCGAGAAATCCTTCTGCTCCGCCGTAGAAGTTGCGTTGAAAGAATTCGACTCTTTTCCGAGTTCGGAGGGGGCATGGGAGACTGTTGCCCCCCGACTCCGGTAATTTTGGGATCATGCTGCGGGGCAGGAATGGTTAGTCGGCGAACCTTCTTGATATGCGCAGCAGGGTGTGCCGTCCTGGCATGAAAAGAGCCATCGAGAGCCATGCAGCATTTCTCGACAGATGTAAGCGCGCAAGCGGGTTCGGGGAACCAATTTCAAATCACTAACGAGTCTCTCAAACCAATCGCGCGCTCCATGCAACACCACCCAACCACTTCGGGAAACTCCCGGAATTTAAGAATCCAGCACTCTCCTGGATTCAGCCCGCTTGGGTGCCTGGACGACAAGCGGGTTGACTTCCGCATCCGTTTTTCCCTACCCTGAAGATCCGCGACCGAACCGCCCCTTCCTTCCCATGATCTTCGTCCAAATCGCCGCCTACCGCGACCCGGAGCTACTTCCCACGATCCGCGACTGCCTCGCCAAGGCGGCCTGGCCCGACGACCTGCGCTTCGGCATCTGCTGGCAGACCGACGCGGAGGACCGCAGCCTCGAGCCTTTCCTCGGCTCGGACCGATTCCGCATCCAGCGGGTGCCCTGGCACGAGAGCAAGGGCCTCTGCTGGGCGCGGGCCGAGATCCAGAAGATGTACGAGGGCGAGGACTACACCCTGCAGATCGACTCCCACCACCGCTTCGCGCCGGGCTGGGACCGCTTCCTCCTCGGCAGCCTCGAATCCTGCGGCAGCCCCAAGCCCATCCTGACGAGCTACGCCGGGGTCTACGAGCCGGGGGTGAGCGAGACGCCGCCCTCCGGCCCCTTCAAGATGGTGGCCGACCGCTTCACCCCCTCGGGCACGATCCTTTTCCTTCCCCGCGACATCCCCGGATGGCGGGACCTGACCGGCCCGGTGCGCGCCCGCTTCGTCTCGGGCCATTTCTTCCTCACCCTCGGGCGGCACTGCGAGGAGTACCGCTACGACCCGCAGCTCTACTTCGCGGGCGACGAGATCAGCCTCAGCATCCGGTCCTACACCCTCGGCTACGACCTCTTCCATCCCCACCGCAACCTGGTCTGGCACGAGTACACCCGCGCCGGGCGGACGAAGCACTGGGACGACCACACGAACCAGCAGACGCAGGCGGCGATCGAAAAGCCGTGGCACGAGCGCGACGTGATCAGCAAGCGACGCCTGCGCAAGATGCTGCGCGAGGAGGACAACGACGAGGACCTCGGCCCCTACGGCCTCGGCACGGTGCGCAGCCACGCGGACTACGAGCGCTACGCGGGGATCGACTTCGGACGACGGCTCCTCCAGCGCGAGACCGTCGAGGGCAAGGACCCGCCCTGCATCTACGTGGACGGGGAGCGGTGGGAGGCGGGCTTCCTCCACGAGAATCGCATGACCCTGAAATGGCGGGCCTCGGACATCGAGCGCTGCGACGATCTCCGCTTCGTCTACTTCGGGGTCGAGGACGCCTGCGGCCAGGTGCTGCACCGCCACGACGCCCCCGCCGACAGTCCCGAGGCGCGAGGCGAGCTCGAATCGAAGGAACTGACGATCCTCGCCACCGCCAAGCCGACCAAGCTCGTGGTCTGGCCGGTAAGCCATTCGCGGGGCTGGCTGAAGCGGACCGACTACGCGCTCTAGCTCTCCTGGAGGGCAAGCACCGGGGATTGGCACAAAAAAGCACAAACCCGCCCCTCTCTCCCGTCGCCCCGCGGGCCGCATTCTCTACTTCTTTGCTCCTCCGCTACTCCCTCCCAATGCTCTACCCCGATCCGCAGATCTTCCACCATCTGAAGGCGATCTTCGTCCATGTCCCCAAGACCGCCGGGACCTCGGTCGAGCGGTCGCTGGCCGGCCCCTCCCAGACCGTAGGCGGGCACACGACCGCTCTGGGGTACCAGGGGGCGTTTCCTCTGGAGTTCGGCGAATACTTCAAGTTCGCCGTGCTGCGGCATCCGGTGGACCGCTTCCTGTCGGCCTACCGCTACCTGAGGGGGATGCCGGCCCTGAAGGCCCTGAGGAACGAAGTCCTCCACCGATGCGGAACGCTGGAGCGCTTCGTGGAAAGACTGAAGGACGAGCCCCCGCTGCTGGACTGGATCATCCACCTCATGCCCCAGCACCGCTTCGTCTGCGACCGGCAGGGGAATCCGATGCTGGACCGGTTTCTCCGTTTCGAATCCCTCGATGCCGACTGGCCCCTACTCTGTGAATCTCTGGAAATCCCCCACCAGCCGCTGCCGCGGCTGAACCCATCGCGACGCTTCCCGGTGGAATGCCACGCGACGGACGGGATCCGCGAATGGATCCACGCCGTCTACGAGACCGATTTCCGGCTGGGAGGCTATTCCCCCCGAACCGAGGCATGAAGCACAGGGTGATCATCGTCGGCAATGGCCCGAGCCTGCTCGGAAAGGGCCGGGGAGAGACCATCGACGGCCACGACGAGGTCGTGCGCTTCAACCTCTTCAAGACGGGGGCCTTCTCGCGCGATGTCGGGAGCCGCACGACCGTCTGGTTCAACAACCGGGACGCAAGCCCGCCGGTGATCCGGAAGATGATCCGCGAGCACCGCTTCCGCGAGATCCACATCCACACCTGGACGAGGACGGAGGAGTCGGTGGAGGACTTCCGGAACGCTCTCGCGGCGGAGGGGCTGGAAACCCCGGTGCATGGGGTCGGGAAGGAGCGGATCGCCGAGATGCGCCGCTTCCTCGGCCTTCCCTACTCGCTCTTCTCCACCGGAGCCATCGGGGTGTGGTCGATGCTGCAACGGCACGAGCGGGTGACGCTGACCGGATTCGACTGGTGGGATTCCCCGGCTCAAATGCACTACTACAGCGACCGCGATCCCTTCCCCGATCCCACGAAGGGCCACCAGCCGCAGACGGAGCGGATCTTCTTCGAGAAGCTCAGGGACATGGGCAAGCTTGATTTTCTGGAGTGAGGGGAAGGCTACTCGCCGCAGTAGGCGTAGCGCCTGCCATCGGCCGCCACGTCGCAGTCAACCATCCTGAAGGCGCTGTCGAAATAGTGGATCCGCGCCCCGTTGAGCGTCCACCATCCGCTGTACTGGGCGATCTGGCGGCTGCCCGCCTGGGCGGAATACCAGATGTCCGGCGTCTTTCCGCAGGCGATGGCGAGCCATCCCATGCCGCTGCAAACTCCCACATGGCCCTCCGAACCGTGGATGATGTCGGCGGCGGTCTCCAGGTCGTAGATGCGATGGCCGATATCGACCATCCGGAAGCCGAGGGACCGGTAATGGTGGTAGATCGCGTGGATCTGCCGGTTGGTGAAAATATGCTCCGGGAGCCAGGTGCGCTGATCGAAGCTTTTTTCGAACTGGTAGGTCAGATAGGGCTTCGCGAACGGCGACGGCTTGAAGCGGCGACTGACCCTGACGATGACGGGAGGGCCCGGCGCCTCCTCTGGAAGGGTGTCGTAGAGGGTGAGCAGCTCCCGGTTTTTGATCTCCTTCCCCTGCGACAGGCGGATGATGTCGTCTCCCAATGCGCTCATTGCATCTGAAATGGCTCCGGTTCCGATGGTTCGACGGCATCGCCGCGCTGGATGGAAGGATAGGACGGCGCCGGGGAAAACTCAAGGAGTCGGGAGAGCTATCCGCCCCAAAAGGGGATAGCCCCAAATGGCACGGCAGGAACGCCCCCCGGCTCGAACCTGCTTCGTAAAAGCCCCGCCCGTCCTGCCGATTGTGCTTGACCGGCCCGACGGAAATCCGCATTCTCGGCGCATGACCTCGGAACGCGCATCGTCCAGCCGCGTCTTCCTCCGCGTCCTTGTCCTCATCCGGCGGGCTGTTGCACAGCCCCGCGAATCCGCACACTGCCCCGAGGAACCAGACGAATGAATGCGGCAAGGATGATTTTCACCGCGATGGCCGTATGGGCGTTCGCTTCCGAACGGTCGGAGGCCGAAGAATCCAATGAGCCAGTGGATTCGAAAGTGACAGTCTTTAAGCTCCTCCCGTCCATACCGAAGGGGTTTCCCCCCGCCCACAGACACTGAGGAATCTGGTCTGTTCGATCTGGTTCGCGGATCCAACGGGAGACCCGATCCCCGAATTCCGGATGAGAATCGAAAACGCAAGATCCGAAGAGGTGATGTTCACCAATACGATTTCAGTAACGTGGATCGAGCTTGTCAGCGATACGGGAGAACGGGTTCGCCTCCCGGGCCCCGACAGCGACCGGATTCGTGTGAACTCGGGTCGCCGGGACCTCACGGAGAAGGGCCCGCTATTGCCTATCGAGGTCATCGGCCTAGATGCTTCCGGCGGAGAGGATTCGAGGGAAGGGAGTCCGATCTCCGAATTCTCCCCGATCCGTATCCGTCCGGGGGAATCGGCGAACTTTCTATTGAGGTACTTCCCCAACGCGCAGCGCAGATTCGAAACGCAGCGCCAGGAAGGGTTGCCGTTCGACCTGAAGTCGTGGCGCATCGAGGCGGCCCTTCGGCTTTCCAGACCCGAATTGGACGAAACGGCACTCTATCATTCGTTCGCCCTTTGGGCCCGCGCCAAATAACCGATTCCATCGGATGAAGCCAAACGGAAAAACATGGATCGCATCGATGCTGCTGGCAGTGATTCTCTCCAATCCCGAGAAGGGGGGATCGGCGGAGATCGGCGATCTTGAACAAAGTGTCGTTTACTATTCCGACGACAGGGAAACACATTCCCAGACTGTGCATAGCAGAGCCTTGAATGTGGAAATTCACGGCGAAGACATAAAAATCAATACCGCAAGATTCACCCATCTCAACGAATGGTCGATACCATCCTCGGGAATCTCCTGGTTTGGCGGAAAATCGATGGCCTATGCCGAAATCCACGACAAAGTATTTGGATTCACTGTTTGGGACGATGCCCTGTGTATCACTCCATCCATTCCAGGATCGATAGATTCAATTCGCGACGAGGCCCAAAAGCTGAGGACCTTGGCGGAAAGCCGGACCATTCTGCATCCGATCAAACTACCCTTCCAATATCGATTTCCGGGCTACGAGAGCATGGGCGTGGATAACAGGCTTCGAATTGCTGGCATCGAGATTTTCTACGACAAGATCATCATCGTTCTTGAAAACAGGCTGAAGTCGAAAATCCCCGTGACCATCAACGTTCCAGAAATGACCCTCGGGGAAGTGGGGGAAGCATTTTGACAGAACTGATCCCTCGATCTCTGCAAGCTTCCGTCTGGCGGAAGCCCCCCGCATCCTGCTCCGATTCGAAGCGATCACGCCAGCGGAAAGGCTTTGCGGGCGGGCTGTCGCGGACGATACTCCGCAAGGCCCCGACATGAAAAAGCACCTCCTCCTTCCCCTGCTCGCCCTGCCCTTCGCTCTCTCCGCCGCGGAGCCGGGCGAATGGGTCGATCTCTTCGACGGCAAAGACCTCGACGGCTGGACCCAGCGCGGGGGCGAGGCCAAATACAGGGTCGAGGACGGGGCCATCGTCGGCACGACCGTTCCGAAGACGCCGAACTCCTTCCTCTGCACCGAGAGGAACTACGCGAACTTCATCCTCGAGCTCGAGTTCAAGGTCGACCCCACCCTGAACTGCGGCGTGCAGATCCGCTCGAACAGCCTCCCGGACTACAAGGACGGCCAGGTCCACGGCTATCAGGTGGAGATCGATCCCTCCGACCGGGGCTGGAGCGGCGGCATCTACGACGAGGGGCGCCGCGGCTGGCTCGACGATCTCTCCGACAACCCCGCCGCCCGCTATGCCTTCAAGCAGAACGACTGGAACCGCTTCCGCGTCGAGGCCGTCGGCGACCGCATCCGCACCTTCGTCAACGGCGTGCCTGCCGCCGACCTCGTCGACGACATGACCTCCACCGGCTTCGTCGCCCTGCAAGTCCACGGCATCGGAAACCGCGAGGAGACCCTGGAGGTCCGCTACCGCCACATCCGGATCCAGGATCTCGGAGAGACGACCTCCTACCGCCTTCCCGACGCCCCTTCCTACGCCCACGACGGACCGCTCGTGAAGGAGGACGCCGTCTTCCGCAAACTCGCGGGCGACTTCAAGTTCACCGAAGGTCCCGCTCTGGCCCCGGACGGGAAGATCTATTTCACCGACATCCCCAACGAACGCATCCATGCCTACGATCCCGCCACCGGACAGACCACTGTCTTCCGCGAGCCGAGCGGCAAGGCGAACGGGCTCTTCTTCACGCCGGCGGGAGCCCTCGTCGCCTGCGAGGGCGGGAGCCGCCGCCTCACCCGCACCGACTTCGCCGGGAGGATCGAGGTGCTCGCGGAGAGCTTCGAAGGGAAGAAGCTGAACAGCCCCAACGACGTCGTCCCCGACGGGCACGGCGGCTTCTACTTCACCGACCCGCGCTACGGTCCGAACGACGACCGCGAGATCGACATCGAAGCGGTCTACTACGTCGACCGCAACGGCAAGATCAGCCAGGTGGCGGCGGATCTCGTCAAGCCGAACGGCATCCTCGCCTCTCCCGACGACCGCATTCTCTACATCGCCGATCCCGGCGCGGAGAAGATCTACGCCTACGACATCGAGGGACCCGGCAAGCTCGCCAACCCGCGCGAGTTCGCTCCCGTCGGCAGCGACGGGCTGAGCATCGACAAGCTCGGCAATCTCTACGTGACGTGGAAGGGAGACGTGATCGCCTATTCGCCCGCAGGCAAGGAGGTCCTGCGCCTCGCGCCGCCCGAGGCCCCGGCGAACTGCCTGCTCGTCGGGAAGACGCTGTATGTCACGGCGCGGACGGGCTTCTACGCGATCGATCTGGAGGTCGAAGGAGTGAGGTAGGGGCTCCGCGAAGAATGGCCGCGCAGGACGCTAGGGGCGCACCATCCAGATCGCCAGCCATAGAACGGACAGACCGCCAGCGAGGCTGAGCACGACATAGAGCGAAGCCATCGCGATGTCGCCGTTGCGCAGAAGCAAGACGGTCTCCAATCCAAACGATGAAAAGGTCGTGAAGCCGCCGATCAGGCCAGTAAACAAGAGAAGGCGCAGCGGAGGGGAGAAGAAGGACCATCGCTCGCCCAGAGCCCACAGCATTCCGATAATCAAGCAGCCGGCAAGATTGGCAATGAACGTGCCGAGTGGAAAGCGGCCGCCCTGGACATGATTGGCGGCCACCACCGCAATCCAGAACCGTGCGACGCTGCCGATTCCTCCACCGACGGCGACCAGCACGATTTGTTGCCAAGTGATGGATGAGTTCATGATTCTCCCGATCTCCGCCGAACGGCCGCACGCTCAGCCACCGCTCCCGGACAGCGCAGGACGAATCATGGCGGAGGTTGTCATAGAGCTTCGTCCAGCAGGGCTTCGAGGTCGAGCGGCCGCGTGAACATCGCGAGATGGCCGTCGGACGCCCGTGGCCAATCCCCCTTGGGGCGGTCCCAGTACAGCTCGACGCCATTCTGGTCCGGATCGCGAAGATAAAGCGCCTCGCTCACGCCGTGGTCGCTCGCCCCCTCAAGTGAAATGCCCGCCTCCATCAGCCGCCGCAACGCATCGGCGAGAGCGGCGCGAGTCGGATAAAGAATCGCCAGATGAAAGAGTCCCGTGGCGCCTGTGGGCGGGGGCGAACCGCCCAAACTCTCCCAAGTATTGAGCCCGATGTGGTGGTGGTAGCCACCGGCCGAAAGGAAGGCCGCATCCGAGCCGTAGCGCTGCGTCAGATCGAAGCCCAAGACGCCGCAGTAGAAACGGAGTGCCCGTTCAAGGTCGGCGACCTTGAGATGCACATGGCCGATGGAGACCTTCGGATCGATGGGGGAGCGGCTCATCGAGGATTTCGTTTGTTGGAAATACGTATGGCGACGCCTGGAACCTCTTATGGCGGTGAACCCTGGATGCGGCCGTTTTTGCCGAAAGGGGCGGCATGCCTGAGGTCTTCGTGGGCTGCCTTCGGAATCGGGAGTCCCCGAAGGCCTATCCAAAGGCAATCACCCCCAAGCGCGCGATGAGGAGACCATACCACATCGGACTCGACCTCCACAAGGATTCCGTCGTCCTCGCCGACGCCGCATCGGAAAAAAGGGGGGTGCCTGACGAAACCACGAATCCGCCGAAATCCTCCAGCGATTCCATTGCCGCAACGCGGCTGGATCGTGGGCCAGTCCGGACTGGCCATCATGCCCTCTCCGTCCCAAGACGGAGGTTCCCCTCCCCCCGAAGGAGCCTGCACACGGCGATTTTCCCTGCTTTTTGCCTTTCCTTCCGGCCTAAAACGCGACAATCTGGAACTGCATCGCGTCCGACCCACTTCCGGGGATGCCGGTTGGTGGGTTCCGCGTACGAACCAACGACAACCAACCTCCTCCTCACTCCCCCATGAAGACCTCCCTTCAACTGAGCCTTCTCGCCATCGGCCTCGCGGCCACCGCAACCCTGACCTCCTGCACGCCTGGCGAACGCGGAGCCCTCGTCGGCGGTGCCATCGGGGCAGGCACCGGAGCCCTCATCGGCGACGGCACGGGAGCTCTCGTCGGCGGTGCCGTCGGCGCCATCGCCGGTTCCGAAATCTCGAAGAACCGTGCCGCCCGCAAGCGCTACTACGGATATTGATCTGACCGCCGGGCGACGGCGCCTGTCCGGACGCTTCCTTTCGTTCGCCCATGGAAAAAGCTCCCCGGCCCTGCCGGGGAGAGTTCTGAAGTTTGAGGGAGGCGGTCGCTCCTCCTCGCTTCCGGGAACTTTGGCTTGCATGCGGGCAAGGCAAGGACGTGCGGCTCGCGGAGCCAAACGAGCGTCAGGAGGCGCGCTCCCCGGCCGGGCCGGTCGGGGCTACCCAGGCTCCGCCCGAAGCGCATCGATGGAAGATCGCGAGGACTCCCTCCCCCGGGCCTTTCAATGAATGTTCGTGGAGGTTCTCGCGGATTTCCCTACGGCATCCTTCTGACGCGGCCCTTTGTGCTGAACCAGCTCAATCCGGCTCCTGGCGAACTTTGAAAGCTGGACGGGCACGGGAAACCCTTACGCAGGATAGACCCAAGAGGCGCGGTATTCCCGCTTGAGCAACGCATCGGCCTCCTCGTCGCCGGGAAAGGTCTCGCTCTCTCCGTTCCATGCGACGCTGCGCCCCAGCTTCTGGCTGATCATCCCCAGCAGGCTCATGTTCGTGGCGAGATGGCCGATCTCGGCGTCGGCCACGGGCCGCCGTCCCGTCTCGATGGACTCGATGAAGTCGCGCCACAGGGGAGGCACATTGTGGCCATCCTTCTCGTCGTCGAACTTCGGCCCCTCGTGCACGGCCGCGCCGCCATCGGACGGATAGAAGGTCCAGCCATCGCGCCAGCCCATGTGGAAGACGCCTTTGCTCCCGTAGAAATAGCAGCCGACCTTCGACTTCTCCGAATCGTTCCCGGCGAAGCGGCGATGCTCCCACACCGCGGTGAAGCCTTCGAACCGATAGGTCACGACCTGATGGTCGGGCGCGTCGGAGGTCTGCTCGCGCTCGTTCAGCACCGCCGCTCCCCGGACCGGGCGGCCGCCAGAGGAGAAGATCGTCTTGGGATGCTTCTCGTCGGACCACCAGAGGATCTGGTCGAGCCAGTGGACGCCCCAGTCGCCGAGGATGCCGTTGGCGAAATCGAGATAGTTGCGGAAGCCGCCGGGATGGATGCGCTTGTTGAACGGACGCAGGGGAGCGGGGCCGCAGTAAAGGTCCCAGTCGAGATTCTCCGGCACGGGAGAGTTCGCGGTGGGGGCCTCGGCTCCTCCCGTGCTGTGGGCGAAGGCGCGGACCATGCCGATCTCGCCGGCCCCGCCCTCCTTGAGGAACTTCATCCCGCTGACGTGATGCGGTCCGATGCGGCGATGCATGCCCACCTGCACGACGCGGTCGGCGGCACGGGCGGCCTTCACCATGGCACGGCTTTCGAGGATGGTGTGCCCGGTCGGCTTCTCGACGAAGACATGCGCTCCCGCCTCGACGCAGGCGATGGTCTGGAGGGCGTGCCAGTGGTCCGGCGTGGAGATGATGGCGATCTCGATCCGCTCCTTCTCCAGCATCTCGCGATAGTCGCGGTAGGTCGCCGGCAGCGTCCCGGTCAGGCTCTCGACTTCGTCGGCGGAGACCTCGAGCTCGTCGGCGTCGACATCGCAGAGAGCGACGACGTCGCAGGAGCCATCGGCGAGAGCGACGCGCAGGATGTTCATCCCCCACCATCCCGAACCGATCAGAGCGGTGCGGTATTTCCTGCCGCTTTTCGGCTGGGCCTTCACCCAGGGGGAGAGAAGCGGCCCCGAAAGGGCGGCGGCTCCGGCGGCGGTGCGGAGAAACTGGCGGCGGCTGGCGGAATTCATCGGGATGAAGGGTTGCACGGAATGGCGTCTGGCGCGATCTACGTAAACGCGATGATGAAGGTTCCTTTCTACGATGCCAAGCCCTACGACCGCCGCTTTTTCGTGAAGGAAGGCAAAGCCGCCGGCATCGAGTTCGACTTCCACGCCTTCCGCCTCTCCGAAGCCACCGCCGCGAGCGCGTCCGGCGGTCCCGCGGTCTGCGTCTTCGTCAACGACACGGTCGACCGCCCCTGCCTCGCCGCACTTTCGCAGCAGGGGGTTCGCCTCGTCGCGCTGCGCTGCGCCGGCTTCAACCAGGTGGATCTGAAAGCCGCCTCCGAGCTCGGCATCCGCGTCGTGCGCGTCCCCGCCTATTCGCCCCACGCCGTGGCGGAACATGCCGTGGCCCTGCTCCTGACGCTGAACCGGAGGATCCACCGTGCCTACAACCGCGTCCGCGAGCACAACTTCACCCTCGACGGACTGGTCGGCTTCGACCTGCATGGCCGCGTCGCCGGCATCGTCGGCACAGGGAAGATCGGGAAGATCGCGGCGCGCATCCTCCGGGGTTTCGGCATGGAAGTGCTCGCCCACGACCTCTATCCCGACGAGACCTGGGCGGCGGCGGAGGGCGTCTCCTACGCGCTCCTCGACGAGCTCCTCGCCCGCGCCGACGTGATCTCGCTGCACGCGCCGCTCACGCCCGAGACCCGCCATCTCATCGACGGAGCCGCTCTCGCGCGGATGAAGGAAGGCGCCTATCTCGTCAACACGAGCCGGGGAGGCCTCGTCGACACCAAGGCCCTCATCAAGGCTCTGAAGCACGGCAGGCTCGGTGGCGTCGCCCTCGACGTCTACGAGATCGAGGAGGGCGTCTTCTTCGAGGACCTTTCGCAGGAGATCCTGCAGGACGACGAACTCGCCCGTCTCGTCGGCTTTCCCAACGTGCTCGTCACCTCGCACCAAGGTTTTCTCACCGAGGACGCCCTTTCCGAGATCGCTCGGGTCACGACGGAGAACCTCGCGAGGCTCGACAAGGGCGAGGCGTTCCTGCCGGGCACGGAAGTGGCTCTTGATCCGTAATCCTGATCGGCGCTCACGCGTCCTGGATATAGTTGACGGACGACCGACAAAGGACCAAGGACTAGGGACTATGCGACTCCTCTTCGTCTGCCTCGGCAACATCTGCCGCTCGCCCGCCGGCGAGAACGTGATGAACCACCTCCTCGAACGCGAAGGTCTCGCCGCGCAGTTCGAGATCGACTCCGCCGGGACGGCGGACTACCACATCGGCAATCCGCCGGACGGCCGCATGACCAAAGCCGCCCAGCAGCGGGGAATTCCCATGAAGGGCCGGGCCCGGCAGGTGAAACCGGCCGACTTCGAGGAATTCGACTGGATCTTCGCGATGGACCGCAGCAACCACGAGGATCTCCTCGCCCTGCGGCAACGCTGCCCGAACCCGAGGGCTCGGCTCGTGCTCTTCTGCGATTTCTGCGGAGAGCGCGACGAACGCGAAGTACCGGACCCCTACTACGGTGGCCCCGAAGGCTTCGAAAAGGTCCTCGACCTGCTCGAAGAGGGGTGCTCGGCCTTTCTCGAGCGATGGCGGGCGGGAAGCCTGTAGACAACCCGCGAGAGCTGCAGCCGGAACGATCCACGACGCGGGATTGGAGAGAACTCTCGCGAATTCTCCTGCCATTTGCGACTCTCGCCGTTTCACTCCGCCAGCTTGAAGACGATCACCTGCCGGTCCTGCGCGCGGAGGAATTCGGGCTCGTGTTCGGCGAAACGGGCCTGGGATTCGCCGTGTCCGACGGCGAGGAGGCGATCGGTCGCGACACCCCGGCTCGCAAGAAAATCGAAGATGGCGTTGGCGCGGCGCTGGGAGAGCACAAGGTTGGCGTGGTCCGAGCCCTCCGCCGAGGCGTGTCCCTCGACGACAAAGCGCTCGCCGATCAGCTCGTCGCTGCGCAGGGCTTCGGAGAGGGCCAGGAGGTAGTCGTAGGAGGACTGGTCGGCGAGTTCGATTCCGCCTTTGACGAATTTCACGGTGTCGGTGGAGAGCCGCGAGCTGGCATCGACGCGGTAGCGGATCTCGGCGGGCTGCGGCGGACGCGGCCTGGGCGCGGTCCCGTAGGAGCCCCTTTCCGGTTCCGACAGCCCCTCCGCCAGCAGAAGGCCGTCGGAAGGCTTCCTGGGACGGGGGCGCGGTACCGGATCGCCTTCGGCGGGGATGCGCCCCGCCTTCACCGGAGCAGGCAGCGAATCCCCTTCGGGGCGGGTGTTTCCTTTCTTCATGTGTTGGACCTTCGGAGAAGGTGGTTCGGCCTCTCCGGTTGCGGGCGGACGCCCGCTTTTGATCCGTGGAGCGCCTCCGGAGGCTCCGGGGGAAAATCCCTTCGGCGCGGCTTCGGCGGAGATCCTCGACTTGCGCTCGATCACCGGGGCGGCGGGAGCGACCGAGGGACGCGATGCTGCGGAGAGGACTGGCGACGGCTTCGTCCCGGGTTCCGTTCCCTTTCCGCGCAGGACGGAGACCATCCTGGCAGCGTCGGGCCGGGAGGGTGCCGAAGGCGGAGCAGGATGCGGCTTGGCGGAGCCCTTCGAGACAAGGACGGGGCGGCCTTCGCGGAGTTTGGAGAGGGGTTCGGCGTGGAGAGCCACGGACGGAAGCACGAGGGCGGCGGCAAGAAGCAGGAGCTTGTTCATGGCAGAGAAAAGGGCGGGCTTTTGAGGGGGACGCAGGATCGGACCCGCTTATGCAGCGACGCACGAAAAATCACCGGGAAGATTCCGCCCCGCTTTACCGGAAGGCAGGGAATGGACTATGCTCGTGGCAATGGCCCGCTTCCTCTTCGCCTTCATCCTGCTCGCCTTCGGTCTCCCGCCTGCGGGAACGGCGGACTACACCGGCAAGGTGGGAAAGCTGGAGGCGGTCTTCTCCCTCGATTGGCACGAGGACGGCAGCGTTTCGGGCGTCTACCGCTATCCTTCCCGGCCCGGGACGAGCTACTCGCTCCAGGGAAGCAATCCGTCGGAAGGCGAACTCCATCTGGAGGAATACAGCGACGGGGTTCTCACGGCGCGCTGCCATCTGAGGAAATCCGTGACGAACGGGGTCATCCTCTGGCGTGGCGAGATGCGCAACACGGACGGACGCCGATTCCCGATGGAGCTCGCGCGGACCCAAGCCGCCGCCCCTCCCGCGCCCGCTCCGGCCACCGGGGAAACCCGCTACACGGGCTACGTCGGCCGGCTCGATGCGGCGTTTCTTCTCGCCTGGGGGGACGACGGATCGGTGCATGGATCCTACCGCTATCCCCAACGCCCGGACACAAGCTACACGCTCCGGGGAACGAATCCGAAGGAGGGAGAGCTCCATCTCGCCGAATACACCGGCGAACGCCTGACCGCCCGCTGCCTCCTGCGCAAACGCCTCGAGCACGGCACGATCGTCTGGGAAGGCATGATGACGAACACCGACGGACGCCGTTTTCCCATGGCCTTCGCCCGAGCCCGGGAAGACCGGCCCGCCGCGGGCCTGATGGAGGACTACGAGGCGAAGCGTCGCACCTTCCTCGCGAGAATCGAGACGGAGCCAGTCTGGAGCACCTTTCCTCTCGCCGACGAAGTGGTCGACTTCGTGCCCGTCGGCCCCGACGAGGGCGAATACTTCGGGGCGAAGGTGGAGGACTTCCGCGTCGCTCCCGGTGCGACCGAACTGATCCTGCTCGTCGCCGATTGGGACGTGGAGGGGAACCTGCGGCTCGATCAGGGGAAGCGTCTCGTCCTGCGGGCGACCCGCGAACTGCCCCTGCCGGCGCAGCGGATGGTCGGGTGCGAGATCGCCGCGGCGTTCGACGGCGACGGATCGCTCGCCAGCCTGGAGCTTGCCGACATCGCCGTGAGCCACGTGCGGCGGGCCGTCTCGGGGAAGTTCGAGGTCCGGGGTCCGCTCGATTTCTACGAAAAGCGGGAGCGCCCCGAGTTCGGATCCGAAGCCGACTTCGCGGAACGGCGCGCCGCTCCGATCGCGTCGCTTGTCCCCGACAAGCTCGCCTTGAGCCTCGTGCCGGAGGAGGTCTCTCCCCACGGGGGCGAAGCCGTCTTCCAGACCATCCGCCTCGTGCGCGAGTATGGAGTCGTCATCCAGGCGACGGCGGCGGGACCGGGTTCGGTCGAGCTCGAGACCCTGTCGCTCGACGTCGAGGCGGAGGCGGATCCCTGGATTTCCCTGCAGGATTTGAAGGAACCGGTCAAGGCCCCACCGTCCCAGTTCACCGGGGAGGCCGGATGATCGGCCCGGGATGATCGGCCCGGGATGATCGGCCCGTGGCGCTGTCGATTGAAGCGTCGACGGGTTCTCTACGGTTCGGCTCCGCATTCTCGACGGACTACTTCGACGTCAGTTCGTAGACCCCATCCCAATCCGCCGGTGGCGCGGCGGCCAGTTCCCGGCAGCGTTCCCCGAGGAGCCGGGCCGAGGTCGCGAGGGTGGGATGCGGGTGATCCGTCAAGCCGTCGAAAACCTCCGCGGCAGCGGCGAAGGCCCCGTCTTCGTAGAGATGGAAGGCCGATTCGTAGGCGCGTCGTCCCTCCTCTTCCCCTCCCTCCGCGAAGACGGCATGCAGCTCGGTGGGACGCGACTTGCCCTTCACCTGGACACGGTCGACGAGGAGCGCGACCGGTTTCTCCCGCAACGCGGCGACGAACTCCCCGCTCGCGAGGATGGCGGCGGCGTAGTTCTTCGTCTGGCTCTCGATCCGCGCCGTCGTGTTGACGCTGTCGCCGACCAGATTGTAGTCGCGGTAGGATCGGGATCCGACGTGCCCGACGAGGGCGCGGCCGTGATGCAGACCGATGCCGATGTGGAGCCAGCCGTCGAGTTCGTCGGCCGCCGGGCTTTCGCGACGGGATTCGAGGGACCGGCAAATCTCGAGGGCGGCGCGGAGGGCGCGGTCGGCCGCGTCGTCGCAAGGTTCGGGTGCGCCCCAGTAGGCGAGGAACTGGTCTCCGGCGAAACGGGCGAGACTGCCGTCCTCGCGCAAGGCGGCGTCGGTCTCCACGGCGAAGAGGCGGTTGAGCAGCTCGAAGACGCGCTCCACCTCCCCCGTTTCGCAGAGGGTGGTGAATCCGCGCAGGTCGCTCAGCAGCACCGCGACCTCGCCGCCACGAGGCCGGATCATGTCGAGGTTCTGCGTCACCTGCTTCAGCACCGCGGGAGAGAAGTAGAAGCCGAGCATGGCGTCGCGGCGGGTGCGCTCGCGCGCCTCGAAGGCCCAGCGCCGCCCCACTTCGAAAAAAACGGCGGCGCCCCAGAGCAGGGAGGCGGAGATCGCGGCGGGCAGAATGAGCCAGCCTTTCGTCAAGACCGCGAACCAGCCGAAGCAGAGGATGGCGACGATTCCGGCGGCGGCGGTCGCGAGAAGCCAGCGTTTGCTCCCCACATGGGAGAAGGTCGCGGCGGCGAACAGGGCGACGACAAGATGGAGGGCGATGTCGAGCCACGCCGGAGCGGGCCGGATCGCGGTGCCGTGGAGGAGATCGTGGAGGGCGGTCCCATGGAGATACATGCCCGGCTCCGTGGGGCCGTGCGTGGTGGGCTTGCCGTCGGTCTCGGCATCGAAGCCCAGAAAGACGATGGTGTCGTCCAGCACCGAATCGGTCGGCTCCGACTCGGCGTATGCCTCGAGCTGGGCGACGGTCCAGACGCGGCGGCCCAGGTTCGGCAGGCTCTCCCTGTCGTAGGTGTCGTCGTAGTAGGAATGACGCAGGTTGAGGAAGATCCGCGAGCCGTCGGCGCGACGAACGACGGCTTTGCCGCCTTCGAGCACCTTCCACTCCATCGCTCCCTCCTCCGCAACCGCCGGCGCGAGGGCGGAGGGCCGCGAGGCCCCGTAGGCGGCGAGGGCGAGAGAAGGCAGGGTTTCCCCCGCGAAGGTATGGACGTAGCGATATTCGCGCCAATGGCGGTCGGCGGGGACGTTCACGATGCCTTCGGCGAACGCCTCCCCGCCGGCCCGCGGCAGGGAACGAAGCAGGTGGGACTGTTCGGAGGCTCCTTCGATCGCCGTCGAAAGCACCACCCGCGTCGAGGTCGTGGATTCGATCTCGCGAATGGCGTCGGCAAGAACGCGCTGGTCCTCCTCGCGTCCGTAGGCGTAGACGATGTCGACGGCGACGATGCGCACCCCGAGGGCGGCGAGGGTCTTCAAGAGACCTGCGGTGGTGGCATATTCGCCATCGACGGCCCAACGCCGCGCGATCTCGTCGTCGACGCTCAGCTCGACGAAGCGGATGTCGGGATCGAGCGGTTCGGACCACCCGGCCCGGGCGCGGACATCGAGAGCGAGATCGAGCCAGAGGAGTTCGGACTTTTCCGCGATCGTCGGTTGGAACCAGCGAAGGGCGAGCAGCGCCGCGAGGACGACGAGCGGGAAGAACCACGGCGCGGCGACGGGATCGAAGGCCGGCGCGCCCCCGACCGGTCCGGGGTCCTGCGAGGATCGGCTCACGGGGCGGGGGGCGGAGTGACCGGGAAGACGAGGATGCCCGGCGAGGCGAGGCCGTAGGGAATGGGGCGGCTGTCCTCGCGCCATTCCTCGTCGAGGGTCTTCAGGCCCCGGCGAACCGCCGCGAGCGAGGCCTTCGGCTCGCGCTTCGACGGGTCGAGAAGGGGATCGCTGGGCGTTCCCCGGGTGACCGCCGCCTTCGACGAGGGAGGAAGGCGCAGGGAGGAGAGGCCATCGCCGAATTTCACCCGGTAGTCGTCGACGCTGCGCTGCCGGAGCAGGTTGGAGAGGCGTTTCTTGATGACTTCGGCATGGAGGAGGGCTTCGACCTCGTTCTTCTCCTTCAGCGCGTCGCCAAGCCATTCGGCGTATTCGGCGATCTTGGCGAGCTCCGGATCGGCCTTGTCGAACACGGCGACGAAAAGCTCGACCAGAGCCGGCGTCCGCTCGTAGGGCCACACGCCGCCCTCGCCGGGAAAGCGGGCCGGCTTCGAGTCCTCGGTCTGCTCGACGAGCACCGGAGCGAGTCCCAGATAGGGAGCGTCGCGGTCGAAGGCGATCATGAAGATCGTCGAACCCGGAAGTCCCTTCGCGATAGCGAGGATTTCGCGAGACGGGCCCGCCTTCTCCTCCGGGGAATAGGGAAGACAGGCACCGCCCGTCTCCGCGAACTCTTCGGAACGGTCCACCACGTAGAGCGAGGCGTGGGCCTCCTCTCCACGTAGCGCCGCGGGGCCTGCGGCAACCAGGAAGGCAAGGGCGGCGATGGGGACGACGGTCTTCATGGCGATGGCTCCATCATCCCTCAACCCGTCGGCGAGGTCAAGAGTGGCGAGCACCATGCCGGTTCGACGATCCGGGGAAGTGCTTCATGCGGTCCAGAACGATCCCACCGCCGCGAAGGGCGGGACGAGCCAAGCCGCGAGCTGGATCCCGTCGGCGAGAGGCTGCATGTGCCGCTGGACCGTTTCGCCCCGCAGACAGGCAAGCACCAAGGTCGGGACGGCGCAGACAAGGATGGCGACCGCCCCATCGCCAGGCTTTCGGACCAGTTCCCCCAACGCGACGGCGCAGGCGGCGACCAGAACCCCTTCGGAAAGACGACCGGGACGGCTCCGATCCGAAAAAAACGCCGCCGCGTCCACGACCCGATCCCAATCCCGTTCGGCCCGGGCGATGAGAAGGCAATTCCCCGCCACGAGCAGGACGAGGGAAAGGAACAGCATCGGAGGGACTCCCGCAAACCAACCGGACGTCGCCGCCGCGGCGACGCCGCAGGCGAAGGGGATCGCGATTCCGAACTCCTTCGCAGGTATGCCTCGCCAGCTTCGGAAGGAGGCGCGGGGAGACCGGAAGACCGCGTAGTAGAGCGCCGTGCCGGCGCCAATCCAAAAGCCCGCCCGAACGGTTTCCCGGGCCAATCCGGCCATGAGCGACGCGGCGAGGCCGAACCCCGCGACTCCCGCCAGGATCATGAGAAGGCGACGATGCCGACAACCCCATTCATGGCGGAGGGGGAGATCCGGCGACGCAAGCCCTCCGACGCGCCCGACGTCGTAGATCCGGTCGGCGAGGTAGACCGCCCAGACCGAGAAGAAAAGCGCGCCGAATTCAGGCCCCCGCCCTTTCCCCTCCGCAAAGCACCGGGCCCAGCCGAGCGCCACGAGAGGCGCATCGAGGCAAAGGAAGGACGGGAGGAGGAGAATCCACCCGATACGGGTCGATGGGGAAGTTCGCAACGAGCCGCAATCCTCCCCGTGACTGCCGCTCCGGTCAACTTGGGTTTCGCCGCGAAGCGGCCTTACCCCCCGCAGACTTAGGACACCGTCAGATCTCCAGCCGCGGCGGGAAGCCGGGGCAGCGCGGAGAGACCGGAACCTCGCCGGTTCCGGGAAGAAAGACACGCACTTTTCCGCCGACGGAGACAGTCCAGAACTCCTCGCAGCCGATCTCGAAATAGAGCTCCCGCTTCTCCTCCATCTCGGCCCGGGTGTTCGAGGGGGAAATCACCTCGACGCAGATCTCAGGCGCCTTCTCGTAGCAGGTGAACTCGCGCATCGGTTCGAAGCGTTCGCGCGACATCCACGACGCATCGACGAGCTTCACTCCGTCGGAAGTGGAGACCGGACATTCGCTGATCGAGATCCCCCCGGGGAGCAGAGTCTGCAGATGGAATCCGACAAGACTCTGATAGATCCCATGTCTGGCGCTCGCCCACGGACTCATGACGAGGTGGCCGTAGCGGTCCGTCTCGACCCGTTGCGTTTCGTATTTCGCCACCTCTCCGCTCTCGTGCAGGCTGTCCCAGAGACGACGGTTGAAGGCATGCTGCTCGAGGACTTCGGGAAGTTTCAGGTGAAGAGCCATGTGGAAAGCCTATTCCACATGGCTCCATCCGGCCAGAAAAAAGGGGGAGACTGGCCGCTCTCCTGTTGCCTCATAAGAAATGACACCGTGGGGGCGCTGCCTGGAGAGGCGGAAAAAGATCGTTGACTCAAAAAGGATGACACCGGCAACCGGCAGGTGCCGGTGAGCCGAAAGACACGGGAAGAGATGCTGCCGCGCCTGAGGCAGCGCTACGCCAACCGGGGCGGGAAGGCCGCTCGCGGGTGATTTACTTTTGAGGCAACAAGCGGCTCAGCGCTCCTCCACGATTAACAGACAGGTTCACTCACGGAAAACGGAAAAGCACAATCTCAGCCGAAGGAACAGTCCCCATCATTCCTCGCCGCAATGGAGCCGGGTGCACGGAACCTCCCATTGCTCCGCGAGATAATCGCGGATGTCGTGGTGGAAGGCCACACCCCGCAGAGAATGGCGCTTCCCGGAGCGATCGACCAGAACCGCATAGGTACCGGAGACCCGGCGGCCGCGAAAGGACTTGATCTGGATGGAGTCGAGATCCTCCCGAAGCAGCCGAGCGGATCTCCAGAGACCGTGGCGCAAATCCAGATGCTCGGGTGTGATCTCGGCCCGATGGCGAAGGTATCCGGTGATCGCGACGAGGCAACCCACCAGGACCACGGCACAGAGGATACGATGAAGGGGATTCGGCGACTCCTTCCTCGAAGCCACCCAACTCGCCGCCGCAGCCAAGGCGAAGCAGATCGGCCACACGTAGGAGGCAGGCCGCAGCGCAATGGAGAGATCCCCTCCCTCGGCGGTCGCGGTGAAATGGGCGCCTGCCGGGCCGGCCGCGATTCCCGCGACGAGAAAGGCGATGACCCAGGGTAGAACACACCGCCCCGCCCAGAAACGGAGCCAGGAAACGACCGCGGGCCGCACCCGTTCCAAGATGAAGGGATCCCGCCACCACCCTTTGCCCTTGGCCTGGAACACGCCGTACCCGATGGCAAGGAGGATGAAGGGACTGTCGTCATCGTCGAAGCGGCCGGCAAGCAGGCGGATGGCGAGCAGCAATGGGATCAGGGTGAAGGCGATGCCGAGAAGGGACCAGCCGACCACCGAGCCCCAACGGTCAGGAATGCGCCGGAACAGCCAGAGCGAGAACCACGCGGCGAAAGTTCCGGCAACGAATCCGATCAGCGCTCCCCAGACGGCCCCTTCCCAGCCCTCCATGGCGCGTCCGAAGAACGCACCGAGAAAGACGCCGGTGAGGATGACGAAACGGAGCCATTCCTTGCGCCGCAAACCGGAGGCGGCCCAGGCGGCGGCAGGGAGAAGGAGGAGAAACCAGGAGAAAACGGGGAACGAGAAGCCCAGACTGAGGAAAAGGGGCATGAGCCATGCCAAGCAGAACAAAAAGGCGAGCACCCGGCGACCAGGACCATCCGGTTCCGGCGGCGGGGTTTGACGGGTTTTCGGGGTCCGGTCTGCGGATTCCATGGGCGCGGATCGGAGCCTACGGAATCCAGAAAAGGGAATCTGGAAAGAGGGTTTTCCGTGGGCGAACTGGAACAGTGGAGGGCTTTTTGACCGCTGATTTTCGCGGATGGGTTTGAGGACGGAGAATCCGTGCCTATCGCTGAAGCGAAGGCCCCTGTGTTCGAAATGTCCCGGCTAGACCTCGGAAGGAAGAGGCTGTCCTTTCCCTCTCCAGTCTCCACAGGGGACTTCCATGAAAGAGGAGCGTAGGTGCGCTTCTGCCCCTCAACCCCGCAGGACGAACTCCTCGAGATAGCGCCGCACCGCCGCGCCGAGACCGCCTCCGAAATCCCGGCACGACTGGATATTCACCTCGGCTCCGCCGACGTTGGCGTAGGGAAACTCCCAGGTGGTGGAGAGCGCATTGCCCGCCTGCTGCGACATCCAGGTCGAGGACGACCTGCCGAGGCCAATGGCGGCCCGGTTCCACTCCATGCCGTAGGGCAAATCGTTCGACGGCTCGTAGGGCAGGGGGCCGCGCCGCTCGGCCTCGACGAGGCGGCCGAGGATCTGCTGCCGTTCCCATGCCTTGGGATCCACCCGCCCCACCTGATGGATCACCTCGTTGCGGCCTCCCCGGATGTAGGGACAGTGCATGTCCATGAAGATCCACGGACGACCGCCGCTCCACTCGGGGAGGAGACGGCGGATCGCGGCGGTCTCCGGATAGAGGCTCTTCTCCCCTTCCCCGTAGTCGCGGTTGTGGTCGTGGGGAGCCCGGTTCTTGCCCTGGTCGCCGTCCTCCACGCCGTCGAAGTCCGTCAGGGGCACGACGACCACCCTCGCGTGCTCGCGCAGCCATTGGCCGTTCGCACCGTCGGACAGCACCTCGTCGATCAGTCCCTCGACCACGAAGCTGGCCATCGTCTCGCAGGCATGGTGGCGGGCGGTGACGATCACGCAGGTGTCGAAGTCCTCGTCGAGGCGGCCCAGCTTGAGGAAAGGCACCTCTCGGCCCTTGCGGCTGCGGCACAGAGTGTGGCGTTCGAGATTCGCCTTCCTCTCCTCGTGCCCGTGCAGAAAGGCGTCCAGATCGGCGGCGAGATAGGGGAAGGTCATCGCCAGGCGCGTCTCGGCGGCCTGCTCGTCGAAGTGGTGCTCGAAATGCTTGGCGGTGGGGAAAGCCTCCTGCTGCCAGCGCCAGGTACGGCCTCCGTCGGTGCTGACCGCCGGTCCCCGCACCCCGATGGCCCTCTGGTCGGAAAACTCGAAGCGTAGCGTCCTCCCTGCGGCACCCCGCACCCGGAACTGCCAGTAGAACCAGAATCCCTCCGTGTCGCGCAAGTCCGGGGCGATTTCGACAGTGTCGCCGCGGATGCCTTTCACGATCACGTTGCCGCCGGGGATGTCGGCGTCGATGCGGAGAGCGTCCGGTGGAACAGGGTCCGCGCCGGAGACCGCTCCCGGAAAACCGCACGCGACGGAGGTTCCCCATGAGCGGACGATGAACTGCCTACGATCCATGTGGCCAAGAGGATCCCTATCGCCGCCACGGGCAATGGTGTCAAGCCCTCCGCCGCCGCGAAACCTGCGCGGATATCCCGGCGGTGCGTCGCTACCAAGCTTCGCGCCAGGCGCTTCGGAAACCAGAGCCCCAGCCTAATCCACCCAGCCACCGAGACGCGTCTCGAGATCCTTGACCCGCTTCATCAGGCTGCCGAGCTGCTTCACCCGCATCGCGTCGCGGCGGTCCTCCTTCAGCGTCCGGGCGGGGTAGCCGAAGTAGGTGCCGCCCGGCTCCTCGATCGAGGAGATGACGCCGCTGCGTCCTCCGAAGGTGACGCGGTCGGCAATGACGAGATGGCCAGCCACCCCGCATTGGGCGGCAAGGACGACATAGTCCCCGATGCGCGTGCTGCCGGAGATGCCGGTCTGCGCGACGATGATGCAGTGCTTCCCGATGAGACAGTTGTGACCGATCTGGACTTGATTGTCGATCTTGGTGCCCTCGCCGATCACCGTCTCGCCGAAACGGGCGCGGTCGATGGTGGTCGAGGCCCCGATCTCGACGTCGTCGCCGATGCGGACGATGCCGAGCTGCTCGATCTTGCGATGGCGGCCCTCGACGAATTCGAAGCCGAAGCCGTCCCCCCCGATGACGACGCCGGGGTGGAGGATGACGCGGTTCCCGACAATGCAGCCTTGGCAAATCGTCACGTTCGGACCGATGACGCAGTCCTCGCCCACTTCGACGCCCTCCCCCAACACCGCCCCCGCACCGATGCGGGTGCCTCTGCCGATCCTGGCTCCGCGTTGCACACAGGCATTCGGTCCGATCGAAACCTGCGAGGGATCGAGTACCGCCTCGGGATGGACGAACGCGCTGGCACAGACACCCGGCTCGAAGGAGGGCGGCAGGGTGCCGTAGGCACGCACGATCCGGTCGAAGGCAAGCACCGGATTGGCGACGCGCACCAGAGCCCCGGCCTCGGGAGCATCGGCCTCCACGTCGGCAAGCAGAACCAGCCCGGCACGGGTGCGCTGCAGCGCGTCGCGGTATTTCGGATTGCCGTAGAAGCTGACGCAGGAGGCGTCGGCCTGGTCGAGGGCGGCGAAGTTGCTCAGCGGATGCGAGGCCTCGCCACGGAGCAGCTCTCCCGAGACCATCGCCGCGATCTCGCCGACCGTGGTGTTCATCGGAATGGCCAGGGAGACCTCGGCAGTGCCGGCTTCGCACCGGAGACGCCGGGTTCTCAGTTCGATCCTGCCGCCGGCTTCGTCCCGGCCGGGGCACCGGCGTTGAGCGCGGCCACGACCTCGGCGGTGAGATCCTTCACATTGGGCGACGTATAGAGGATCGCCTTGTTCGCCTTGGGAAGGAAGGATTTGTCGAAGACGAGGTCGAGCCCCTGCGCCTGCACGATCGAGTCGACGGTCTTCTTGATTTCGTCGACGAGGGTCGCCTCCATCTCCTGGCGGGCGGTCATGACCTCGGCGGACGCCTTGCGCTGGGCATCCGAGATCTCCTTGCCCTTCGCGTTGCGCTCCTGGAAGAGGGCCTGGAGCTTCTCAAGGGCATCCTTGCGCTTGGCCTCGGCGAGGGCGGTGTCCTTGTAGATCGTGTCGAGCTCCGCCATCTGGTTGGTCATCTGCTGGTAGGCAGCCTGGCGCTCGTCGAGGTTCTTTCGCTTCTCGTCGGCGAGATCGTTGATCTGCTTCACCTGGATGTCGGTCTTGTAGTACTGGTTCAGGGCCTCCTGCATGTCGACCACGGCGATCTTCAATTCCTGCGCCGACACCGTCGATGCGGCGAGAGGCAGAACGAGGGAGACAAACAAGAGGGGCAGGTGACGTTTCATGAAGGTGGTTTCGAAAATGTTCAATCGAGGGAGAGGACCGAAGATCCGTCCCGTTGTTCCGGGCGGCCTTTGATCAAACGAGGGGACGGCAGGAATTCTTAGAAATACTCTCCGTCCTCCGGCGTATCAGAACGTCGCTCCCATCGTGAACTGGAAGCGTCCTCCGTCGTCGTCGTTGAACGCATCCGTCTGCAAGGGGAACGCGTAGTCGAGACGCACGGGAGCGCTGCCGAGAACGAAGAGACGAAGACCGATACCCCAGTCGGAGTTGAGGCCACCGCCGACGGAGCCGGCAGGCCCGTCGGAGACTTCGCCGACGTCGTAGAAGGTAGCGAAGCGGATCTTCTCGACGATCGGAACGGAGACCTCGGCCGTGCCATGCCAGGAGGTGTTGCCTCCGAGCACTTCGTTGCTGACCGGATCGCGCGGACCCACGTCGCGGTAGTCGAAGCCGCGCAGGGTGTTGGCGCCGCCAAGGAAGTGGCGGGTGAAGAGGTGGTCGCCGTCGGCGGAATGGTTGAACTCTCCGTTCAGGCTGATGATGATGTCTCCCGGAAGGGTGAAGTACTGCGCCCCGCTGATCGTCGCGATGGTGTCGTCGACGTCGCCGCCGAGACCGACGAATTCGAAGCCCGCCGAAACCTTGTGCCCTTCGCGGGGCAGGAAGACGTTGTCGCGGGTGTCGCGCACGATGCTCGTGCCGACCGAGCTCTTGACGAACTCGCCCTCTTCGGCAAGAAAGGCGGGCGAGGCGTTCGACTCGGCGTCGATATCGATCTTCTCGATGCGGTAGTCGCCCACGACGTAGGTGTGCTCGCCGACGGACTTCCGCAGGGAGAAGGCGGCGCCGTAGTTGGTCTGGTCGTACTGGTCGCTGAGGAAGAGGAGGTCGCGGTAGTAGGCTTCGGCGGTGAAGGCGAGGCGATGCCCGAGGAACCAGGGTTCGGTGATGGAGACGCTCACGTCCTTGCGCTCCGAACCGGCACGGACGCTGAAGCGGAAGCGCTGGCCGCCGCCCGAGAAGCCCGGTGGATCGAAGAGGTCGAAGTTCGACTGGGTCACTTCGAAGAAGCCGGTGAGGTTGTCGATGGAGCTGAAGCCAGCCCCGAAGTTGATCGTTCCGGTCGGCTTCTCCACCACGCGGATGAGCAGATCCTTCTCATCGATGTAGCTCGTGTCCACCGGAATGACCTCGACGCTGGAGAAGTAGTTCATGTTCTCAAGACGGCGCTGGGTCACGTCGGTCTTGGTCGTGTCGTACATCTGGCCCGGCTCCAGAGGAAGCTCGCGGCGGATGACATGGTCCTTGGTCTTGTCGTTGCCCTCGATGTGGACTTGCCCCACCTTGTAGGCGCGCCCTTCGGTCACGTCGAGAACGACGCGGACACTGCCGTTCCCGGCGTCGTCGAGACGGGGCGTCACCCGCGCCTCGGCGTAGCCTCGCGCCCCGTACTGGTCGGTGATGAGCTTGATGTCGTCCTTGAGCTTGTTGCCCGCAAAGGAGCTGCCCGCCTCGGTCTTGAGGAAGGGAAGGACGTCCTGCTGCATGTTGAGGACGGTGACGCCGTTGACCGCAATGCTGTCGACGGCATAGGTCTGCCCCTCGTCGATGGTGAGGACCACGTCGACGTGCTTGGCATCGACGCGCATGCGGGAGACGTTGACGACGCGGGCGTTGAGATAGCCATGATCGCGGTAGAAGTCCTCGATCGCGCGGACGTCCTGCGCGAGGGTTTCCGGATCGGTCGAGCCGGACTTGCTGAAGATCGTCGTGATGCCCTTCTCCTTCTGGCTCATCTGCTCCTTCAGCTTGGCGGAGGGGAACGCGCTGTTGCCGACGAACTCGACGTTGCGCAGCACCCCCTGGGTGCCTTCGTCGATGGTGAAGACGACGTTGGAGTAGCCTTCCGCCGTGGGCGCGCCTATGGAGTAGGTCACCGTCGCCTCCGAGAAACCCTTCTTGCGGTACATCTCCTGAATCTCTTCGCGGGCGGTCCTGAGCACGGAATCGTCGATGGGCTTGTTGACTTTCAGGTCGACCTTTTTCGCAAGCTTCGACGTTTCGATCAGGGTGTTGCCCACGAAATCGACTCCACCGTAGACCGCCCGGGTCTGGGCGACGACGATCAGCGCGACGCCGCCGCTGACTTGCTCCGCCAGAATGCGGACGTTCTCCACGTCGCCGCTGGCGTAGAGGCTCTTCACGTCCTCGTCGACCTGGGCCATGGTCAGCTTGTCGCCGACCCGGGTGGACATGTGGGAGAGAAGGCGCTCCGGAGCCACGGTCTGGCTGCCCACGTACCGGACATCGATGGACTTCACCGTCGCTCCCTCTTGCGCGAGGAGGGGCCCGAAACCCGCCAGTGAAAGGAAGAGACCGCACGCCATCGAAAGCAGCGGACGGAGAGGGGTTCGGAGTCGGGCGGTTCTCGGGAAATTCATTGGCGCTGGAGTCTGTTCCGATGCGAGGAAAAAGTGTTCGTGCGTGCCCCGGCAAGGCTGCTGGAACAAACCCACTTAGATAAAAGCGCAATGCGCTCCGTCAAGTTGGAATTTGCCTCAGACGCCGATGCAGAAGGGCAGGAATCGAGCCAACTAAACGACCGATTCCCGCGTTTCGCAATCGATTATCGTAAATCGAAGACTGCGCAAGCGAAACCTATCGACTTTTATAATTTTTAGATTATCTTTATTTTCTGTAAGTTTGAATTATTTAGACTTCCATAATAATTGTCCATCCCGTGGCTCCTTCCCCTCTCAGCGATCCCTCCGGCCAGCCGGCGCGGGAGTTCGAACAAAGCCTGCGTCCGCCGGATTTTTCGGAATTCTGCGGCCAGGCGAAGGTGAAGGAACGCCTCATGCTGATGGTCGAAGCCGCGAAGGGCCGTGGCGACGCGCTTGACCACGTCCTCCTCTGCGGTCCTCCCGGCTTGGGGAAGACCAGCCTCGCCCACATCCTCGCGCGGGCCTTCGGTACCGAGATCCACCTCACCAGCGGTCCCCAGATCGAGAAGGCGGGCGACCTCGCCGGGATTCTCACGAACCTCCAGCACGGCGACTTCCTTTTCATCGACGAGATCCACCGCCTCCACCCCGCGATCGAGGAGTACCTCTATCCGGCGATGGAGGACTACAAGCTCGACATCATCATCGACCAGGGGCCCAGCGCCCGCTCCATCTCCCTCTCCCTGCCGAAGTTCACTCTCGTCGGGGCCACGACGAAGGCCGGGATGCTGACGCGGCCCCTCCTTTCGCGCTTCGGCATCACCAACCGGCTCGACTACTATTCTCCCGAGGAGCTGGTCGTCATCATCCGCCGTTCCGCCTCCTTGCTGGGGGTACCCATCGAGGAAGAGGGCGCCCTCGAGATCGGAGCGCGCAGCCGCGGCACTCCGCGCATCGCCAACGGGCTCCTCCGCTGGGTGCGCGACTACGCCCAGGTCCGTGCCGACAACGTCATCACCCGCACCGTCGCCCGCGACGCCCTCGCCATGCTCGACATCGACGAAGACGGCCTCGACGAGATGGACAAGCGCATCCTCGAAGCCGTCGTCCACAAATACCGAGGCGGCCCCGTCGGCATCAACTCCATCGCCGTCGCCGTGGGCGAGGACGAGGCCACGATCAACGAGGTCTACGAACCCTATCTGATCCTGAAAGGCTACCTCAAGCGCACCCCGCGCGGCCGCAGCGCCATGCCCCTCGCGTATTTGAAGCTGGGACTGACCCCGCCCGCCATCGCGGAGGGCGATCCTCCCAGTCTTTTCTGAGTCCCCTCCTCGATCCGACCTGCCATGAGCGAGTTCATCATCCAAATCGAGAAACTGCTGGGTGCCTTCGCCGACCCCGAATACCGCTACCTCGCCCTCGAGCCGCTCATCTCCTACGGCCTCCTCGTCGGGGTCGCCATGCTCGTCACGGGCTTCTTCGTGAAGGCCCCGCGCCTGCAAGTCGCCGCCCTCGTCGTCATCGGCACCGCCGCGCTGATCCACTTCCCCTACAAGGACGCCCGCCTCGCCGCCAAACCGCGCCTCGAGCAGGTCTACAAGCACGACGCCTCCGCGCGCGCCGCCGACTTCAACAAAAACACCAATGCCTGGATCGCGGCCTCCTGGCAATTCCGCCTCCTCGTGCTCTGCGCCTTCGCGACCCTCATGATCGGGATCCAGCGGAACCGCATCGGCTTCGGACTCTCCATCGCGACCGTCCTGCTGGGACTTCTCTCCGCAAAAAATGCGATGTGGCTGAACTATCAGGACGCCCTCGCCTACCATCCCAATCTGAAGCGCCACGAGGCCCCGATCGACCGCAAGACGGCCGACACCCTCCCCCCTCCGGCCCGCGAACCGGTCCGCGCGCCCGCCAACCGCCACCCGTCGCCCGTGGTGGCCCAACCCGTCGCGCCCGCTGTCCAAGCCACGACACCGTCCGCCCAGTCCGCCGAGCGCATCCCCCCTCCGCAGGCTCCCGTCTCCGTCCAGAAACCCCGCCGGGTCGAGCCCTTGCCACGCTTCTGAGCGGCGCGGAACCGGAGGAAGGGAACCGAACCCGGTCGAACGCACGAATCGACGCTCTTCGGTGGTCCGCGGATCGCGGCGGCGCAAATCGCTTTCGCAATCGCGGGGACTTATCCTATATTCGCCGCCCCATGCCCCATCCCGAACTCCTCGAAACCGCCCGGGGGAGAGCGCGCGAAACCCTCGACGCGGTCAAGGCGGCGTCGGGCGAACGACGCAGCGTTCTCGCGGTCTACAAGGAGTTCCTGAAAACGGAACGCAAGGAGATCCGCGATGCCCACGCCGCCGGAAGCAGCGGTCTGGAGACGGTGGCGAGACGATCCGCCCTGCTGGACGTCCTTCTCGCCGACGTCTTCCACCATTTCCTGGAGGAGACGGGAAGCGCGGGGAAAACAGGGCAGGAACACCCGCTCACGATCATCGCGAGCGGCGGCTACGGGAGGGGCCAGCTCAATCCCGGCAGCGACATCGATCTTCAATTCCTCGTGCCCGGATCGTCCCTGAAGCTCCCTCCTCCGGCCGAGGAGCTCGTCCAGCGGATCTCCACCCTGCTCTTCGATCTCGGCCTGAAGGTGAGCTACCCGGTGCGCTCGGTGAAGGAGGCCTGCCAATTCGCGAACAAGGACCATCAGACGAAGACGACTCTGCTCGACGCCCGCCTCGTCGCCGGGGATCCCGCGCTCTTCGCCCACTTCGAGGAGACCTTCTTCGCCCAATGCATCCGCGGCCACGAGAAAAGCTACCTCGCGGAACGCAGCCGCGACATCCGCGCCCGGCACCAGAAATACGGCAACACTCCGCACCTTCAGGAACCGAACGTGAAGGAGGGCTGCGGCGGCCTGCGCGACCACCACAACCTCGTCTGGGTGCTGTGGGTGCTGCGCAAGTCCCGCGACCTGGGGGACCTGGTGAGACAGGGGAGACTCACCGGCATCGCCTACGCGGAGATCGAGGAAGCCTTCGAATTCCTCCTCCGCGTCCGCAACGAGCTCCATTACAGCCAGCGGGGCACCCCGAGCGACATTCTCACCCTGAGGCTCCAGGGCGTCGTCGCGACGAAACTCGACTTTCCCGGCGTGAACATCCTGCGGCGCAGCGAGGCGTTCATGCGCGACTACTACCGCCATACCCGCAGCCTCTACCAGCACAGCACCTCGCTGATGCAGGCCTTCGAGCTGGAGGTGGTCGGCGACGACACGAAACGCATCCCCGTCTTCAACTTCCTCGCGCGGCAGAGCTCGGTGGAGGAGTCCTTCGACGGCTTCTACGCGAAAGGCGGCCTGATCTATCCGGAGAACGAGCGCATCTTCGAGGAGGATCCCGCGCGGATGATGCGCTTCTTCCTCCATACGCAGCGGCGCAACCTGCGCACCAGCCCCGAAATCCGCCGGCTCTTCAAGCTGAACTGGGACCGCATCGACGGGAACTTCCGCCGCAGCCGGGCGATCCGCGACACCTTCGAGGAGATCCTGCAGAACCGCGGCCAGGTCGCCCACATCCTCCGCCGCATGCACCGCGTCGGCTTCCTCGGACGCTACCTGCCGGAGTTCGGCCAGCTCACCGATCTCGTCCAGCACGAGTTCTTCCACCGCTACTCCGCCGACGAGCACACCCTGCGCTGCATCGAGATCCTCGACTCGCTGATTCTCACCGAGGATCCCAAGAAGCTCTTCTTCAAGCGCATCTTCCAGGACATGGAGGACCCCGTGGCGCTCTACCTCGCCCTCCTCATGCACGACACCGGCCGGGCCGAGAATGTGCGCCACCACGAGGACGCGAGCGCCCTCCTCGCCGCCCAGGTCTGCCGCCGCCTCGGCTTCCGGGGCGACCGCCTGCGGCTCGTCATGTTCCTCGTCGACCACCACCTCACCTTCTGGAAGACGTCCACGACGATGGACATCGGCGACCTCAAGACCATCGCGAACTTCGCCGCCGCGATGAAGAGCGTCTCCTGGATGGAGGCCCTGCACCTCTTCACCTACGTCGATTCGAACGGCACCAACGACGAGGCGTGGAACGACTGGAAGGCCTCCCTGATGGCCCAGCTCCACCGTCGCACGGCCTCCTACTTCGAGGATCGCGGCAAATACCGTCAGGAGTTCACGCGCCCTCTCGCCGAAACGAAGCGGGAGACCCTCGAGAAGCTCCCCGAATCCTACCGCGAGGAGGTCGAGGCGCATTTCGCGTCCATGCCGGAGCGCTATTTCCGACACCGCGGGGTCGGCAGCATCGTCCGCCATCTCAAGCTCTTCCACCGCTTCTTCCGCCAGGTGCGGAAGACGACGAACGAAAGCCTCGTCCCCGTGCTGGGTTGGGAGGCGAGACCGAACGAAGGCTACAGCCTCCTCGAAGTCGCGGGATGGAACCGGCACCACCTCCTCGCCAAAGTGGCCGGGGCCCTTGCCGCCCGGAACCTGAACATCCTCTCCGCCGATCTCTACACCCGCGCCGACGACCTCGTCCTGAACATCTTCCGGATCTGCACGGCGACCTTCAATCCCGTCACCTCCCCGCGCGAGATCGAGCGCATCGAGAAGCTCCTCGAACAGGAATTCGACGTCGGGGAAAAGCAGGTGAACTTCCGCTCCCTCATCGAAAACCGCGTTTCTCCCTCCATCATCCGCGAGGAGCCGCCGAACTTCGAGATCCCGCAGCGGGTCTCCATCCACAACGACGACGACGAGGCCTCCACCATCCTCGAGATCCAGGCGCAGGACCGCATCGGCCTGCTCTACGACATCTTCACGATCCTCGGGAACCTCGACGCCGAGGTTCTCAATGCCCGCATCAGCACCCAGGCGGGCGCGGCGATCGACCGCTTCTATCTCGTGGATTCGCACACGGAGAGAAAGATCGTCGACAGGGATCGGCTCGCGCGGATCGAGCAGGAGATCGGGGCCTGCCTGCATGTCGGGCCGGGCGGAGCGGCTGGTCCGGCCGCGGAGAGCGGCGACTGGACCTGATCTGCACAGCACTGGCTCAAGGTCCGCTTCCGACGAAGGGATGAGGTCCAGCACGGGCGCGGGGTCGGGACGGCTCGCCGGGGCGTCGCCCACCCCGGCTTCATCCCGTGCCGTTGTGCCCGGCCTTCCGCGGCCATCGGCTGTTGACGCCTTCGCCGACGCGTGCCAACCATCCCCTCCCATGCAGATCCCCCGAAGCTGTTTCCCCGTCCGGATCGCCTCTCCGGCTCTGCTGCTGTCCCACCTCCTCGGCGTCTCCGCCTTCGCGGCGAATCCACCCAAGCCGACCTTCCAATCCGTCACCGCCGGCAACGCACAGGTCCTCCTGACTTGGGGCCATGTGTCGAACGAAGGTTACCGGGTCTGGCGGAGCGAATCCCCCGACGAGGCGTCCTACGCCGTGATCCGCGAGGTGTCGAACGTGCGGCGGGCCTACCACGACCTGCCCTTGCAGAACGGGCGGACCTACTACTACAAAGTGTCGGCCTACAAGGGGGACAAGGAGACCTTCTCCGATCCGGTCGAGGCGACTCCGCATTCACCCGAGAACCCCGATTGGGACTTCCACGAAGGCGACTATTCGAAGCAAGGCTACATCGGCATCGGCCTGCCGGGCACTTGGCGCCCCTTCGCGCCGGATTCCGTCTGGAACACGCCGCTCGACCCGGACAAGGCCAGGATCGACCCCAACAGCGAGGCCATCATGCAGCAGATCCAATCGACCTCGCAGAAGCTCGTCTTCAGCATCAGCCAGTACACCATCCCCATCCACGTCGTCAATTCCGACAACCTTCCCGGAAGGCCGGTCCAAAGCGTGCATTACAACGGCAACATTTTCGATGCGTGGGACACCGACGCCGACACCTGGGTCGATCGACAGCCTCCCCTGATCCCCGAGATGTGGGCCGAGCAGAACGAGGACGGGCACCTCGTCATCATCGACCCTTTCAAGAAGATCGCCTGGGAATTGAGCAAGTTCCTTTGGGACGACGAGGGCAAGGCCACCTGCTCGACCTACAATGTCTGGGACCTGACCGGCAGCGGTACCAGCAATCCCTTCGAGGCGAGGAAATGGCCCGCCCGCGGGGGCAGGGGAGCCGGCTTTCCCGTGATCGCCGGCCTGATCCGCCCCGAGGAGATCGCTGCGGGCGAAATCCGCCACGCCATGATCTACGGCTACAGCCACAACCGCCTCGGCAACGACGGGAAGAAAGCCTTCGTATATCCCGCCGTGCGCAGCGACGGCAGATACCAGGGGAAGCAGTATCCCTACGAGGGCAGCCTTCTGCGCCTGCCTCCCCACATCGGCGAATCCGACTTCGACGAGTGGGGCCTCGGCGAGCCCGCGCGGGTCGTCGCCCGCGCCATGCGCGACTACGGCATGTACAACGGCGACAACAGCGGCCGGTTCAAAGTGTACGCCCAGCTCCTCTCCCCCGACGACGCGACCTCCATCCAGATGTGGGAAGACCGGTTCCCCGGCTTGGCCAAGGACATTGAAAAAATCCCCATCGCCCGCTTCCAGGTCGCGAGGACCGGCAGCCTCTACCGGGAGGGCGTCGGCGCGGTCCCGGACGACGACGACGACCCCGCGCCCGTGCCGGAGGCTTCGCCAGGCCAGTGAGCCTCGGATCCCCTACTCCCCCTCCTTCTCTCCCCTCCCCTTCTCGTAGGCCTCGATGATCCGGGCGACGACGGGATGGCGCACCACATCCCTGCCCTCGAAGCGGACGAAGGCCACCCCCTCGACCCCCTCCAGCAAGGCCATCGCCTCGAGCAAACCGCTGCGGCCCTTCGGGCGCAGATCGATCTGCGACGGGTCGCCGGTGACGATGCACTTCGACCCCTCGCCGAGGCGGGTCAGGAACATGAACATCTGCTCGCGGCTCGCGTTCTGCGCCTCGTCGAGGATGACGCAGGCGCGGTTGAGGGTGCGCCCGCGCATGTAGGCCAGCGGAGCGATCTCGATCAGATTCTTTTCGGCGAAGCGGATCGACTCGGCTCCGTCGAGCATCTCGTTCATCGCGTCGTAGAGCGGACGCAGGTAGGGCAGCACCTTCTCCTCGAGGGCGCCGGGCAGGAAGCCGAGAGCCTCGCCCGCCTCGACCGCGGGGCGGGTCAGGACGATGCGCTCGATCTGGCGGCTCTTCAGCAGATCGAGGGCGTAGGCCATGGCCAGGAAGGTCTTCCCCGTGCCCGCCGGCCCGATCCCGAAAACCACGTCCCGGCGGTCGAGCGCCTCGACGTAGGCCAGCTGGTTCGCCGTGCGCGGGGTCACCGCCGGCTTCGAGCCGCTCCCGAGAAGCCGGTGCCGGAAAAGATCGGCGACTTTCAATCCGGGCTCTCCGTTCCGGTTGGCGAACGTCTCGGCGGCGGTGCCGAGCGCATAGCGGAAGGAGTGCGCATTGATCGAGCCGCCCTTGCGGCGGGCCTCCTCGAGATCGGAGAGGACGGCCGCCCCTGCCTCGACGCGGTCCGGCTCGCCCTCGAACCGAATCCATGAATCCCGCGTCGTCACCGTGACGCCGAGCTTCGCCTCGAGTTCCCTGAGAAGGGAGATGTCGTCCGCAAACAGTCCGTGGAGGAAATGCGGCGTTTCGAATTCGAGAGTCTTGTCAGCCATGCTGTCCCCGGTGGCAACGCTCAACGATAGCCGTAGACCACCCCCCAATCGACCACGCCGGTGAATTCCCCGACGCCTTCGACCGGATCGTTCGCCCCGCGTTCGGCGGCGGTGAGCCCCTTGCCCTTTTTCTCGTAGTTCGCCACGACGCGGATGAAATAGGTCGCGGTCTTCTGAGGCAGGGTGCGGACTCCGGCGAAGGAGCTGCGGGCGAACGATTCGAGCCCGACGGCGTTCCCCTCGTTGTCGAAGATGTCGATCTGGATCGTGGCCCCCGGCCAGCTCGTGCCGGCCCAGAACCAGTATTCGTTCCCGCGGAAGAGCTGGTGCCGGATGAGGAGGGGCTTGCCCGGCTCGACCTCGCCCGACCAGTTGTCCTCGCGCACTTCGAAGCCCTGGTCGACATAGGGGTCGGCCGCTTCGAGAGCCATGGAGATCGCTTCGTTGACGAAGCCGTATACCACTCCTCCCAGGGAAAGGGCGGCAGCGAAGGCGATCGCGAGGGTTTTGGGGGAGAGCTTCATCCGGGTTCTCGTCAAAAACGGTTCAGTTGGCGGAGCCGGAGGCGGTCTCCTTCTCGAAATAGAACTCCTCTAGCATGGTGCGGCTGATGTCGCGGAGCTGCTTGACTTCCTCCTCCGCGAGGTTGCCGGGTTCGGCGATGATCGCTTCCAGCCTGGCGAGACCCGTGGCGATCGCGCGGATCTCGGGGGAAGTGGCGGCAGGACCGCGCATCGAGGCGATCATGTCGCGGAAATGCGAGAGGAGCCCGGGCTGGTTCAGCAGCTCGGCCTTGTCTTCGCTGTAGGAATTGCCGATGAAGGAGGTGACCACGTTCGTCCCCCGCAGCCATCCTCCGAGACTGACGAGGTCGGCGAGCTCGTCGTCCCGCAGCTTCTCCATCGTCGTGCGCACGGTCTGCTGGGTCGCGTCGAGCTCGTCTCGCACCCGCGCCCAATCGCGATCGCCGGCCGCTTCGATGATGGAAAGACTGTGGGGGCGCACCGCGGCCGCCAATCCCAGGGATTCGGAGAGGGAAAGGACGCGCTTGCCGATCGTCTCGATCTCGCCGGCGTTCTTCGCCTGGACGGCGATGAATCCCTCGGCGACGAGACCGCCGAACGTGAGCGCGAGAATGGAGCGCTCGCCACCGCGGGAACGCTCCGGCGGGAGGGCGATCCCGCTGTTCCAGTCGGGTTCGTCGAGCTTGTCGAGGACGGCGAAGATCTCGGCCGGGATGGGCACCACGACCTTGTCGATGAGCTCGCCGGGGAAGTTCGCCAGGTCGATGCGTTCGGGCGTGGCCGGAGCGTCCTCGGCGTCCTGCGCCAATCCAAATCCCGCGACGAAGACGGACAAGGCCACCGCAAGGCGGCGAGGAAGACGGGGGCTGGGCATTTCAGTCATTGCGAATCTGCGAGGGAATATCGCAGAAAATGGCCGCGGATCAATGGGTCATCCACTTGGGATTCGAACCGCCGGCACCCGGAGGAAAGGACGGGCCGGTCCGGGAAGCCTCCGGATTCCGGGACCGGCGCAGGATTTCTCACTCGGCCGCTCCGAGGAGGCGTCGGACGCGGAAGCGAATCGTTCCGCCCGGGGTGGGCCATTCGAATTCGTCCCCCACGCGATACCCGATCATCGCCATGCCGAGCGGAGCGAGGACGGAAATACGTCCTTCGTCGATGTCGGCCATCTCGGGATAGACCAGGGTGTAGGAGAGACATCCCCCGCGGTCGAGATTCTCCAGCTCGGCGGTGGAATTCATCGTGATGACGTCGTCGGGCAGTTCGTCCTCGCTGACGACGGAGGCCCGCTCGAGTTCGGCCTCGAGGCGCTTGAGGTTTTCAAGGTCCGGCCCCTGTTGCAGGGTGCCGACGCGAATGAGCTCGCGCAGTTTGCGAAGATCGCTGGCGGTGATTTGAATGGGTAAGGTCATGGCGTTTTTCGAAAGAAAGAGTTTGGAGACAAAGGAATGAATCGCGCGGGGAAAGCGCGAAGGCTCAAGCAGTGGCGATTGCGAACCCGGAAGGGGAAGCGGCTGTTCCGCGCATCCAGGCCGCGGCAGGGAGCCAGGGCCGGACGAATCCTTCTCCCCAGCTCCCTCAAGAGCAGGCGGCCGCCAAGCGATTGACGAGGGTGCCAAGGCGCAACCCTCCACGGGAATCGCAACCCGCGGTAGAGGACATCGCGTTTCTGTTCGTGCCTGCGGCCATCGTGCCCAAGGCTACTCCAACCCGGCTCCAAGGGCAAGCCCGCTGTCGCCCGGGCAGGGCACGCTATCGGGGCGCCCTGTCAGACCGACGCGCGCGTCACGGCGATGTCCCCCCGGAAGCAGACATCGACGTCGCTGCCGACCACCCAGGGGCGCTCGTGATAGTTGCCCACATAGGTCAGCCGGTCCCGCTCCCGCTCCTCGTAGCGCACTTGCAGCGGCTGGAGCTCCTGCTCGCAACGGATGAGGCGGGGCTCGGCGGCGCCGGGAGCGGGATGGGGCAGGTTCACGCTCCAGAATTCGCCGATCCCGGGCGGATCGGCGATCAGTTCCTCGAGCACCCGCTTCGTGCGCGAAGCGGCCTTCTCCCAATCCAGCGGAAGACTCCTCTTCAAATAATGGGAGATCGCGATCCCCGGAATTCCAAAGAGCGCCCCCTCGCGCACCACCGCGACCGTGCCGGAGATCGCGGCGTCGTGCCGTCCGAGATTTCCCCCATGGTTGATCCCGGAAAGAATCCAGCAAGGCCGGACCGGCATGAGATGGGCGAGGGCGACGCGGACGCAGTCCGCCGGGGTTCCGTCGATCGCGAACACCCGCTCGCCGCGGGCTTCGCAGCCGATCGGCTCGTCGGTCGTCACGCGATGGCCGACCTGGGAGCGCTGCGTCGCCGGGGCCACCACCCAGACCTCGTCGAAAAGCTCGTCGGCCACGGAGCGGAGCGTCAGAAGCCCGTCGGCCTCGATGCCGTCGTCGTTGCTGAGCAAAGCGATTCTCATGCGAAAAATCCGGGAAAAGGCTTTTGCCCCCCGCTTCCGGCACGTCTATCCATGCGAGGTGGCGAAGACGCAAGAGATCCTTTTCTACGATCGTTACGGAGGGGGCCTCCGCTCCGAGGCGATCTACGGCGAAAACGCCTTGCGATGGGCCTACGCAACCCCCTTGGGACGCCTCTGTCTCGAAGGCGTAATCAAACGGCGCTGGTTCTCCCGCCTTTACGGTCGCTGGGCCGACTGCCGGAGTTCCGCGAAGGAAATCGCTCCCTTTCTCGCCCGCTTCGGGGTCGATACCAGTGAATTCCTCGATCCCCCGGAATCGTTCCGGACCTTCAACGAGTTCTTCCACCGCCGCCTCCGCCCCGAGGCCCGGCCTCTCGCGTCCGGCGACGACGTGGTCCTCTTCCCCGCCGACGGTCGGCATCTCCTCGTTCCCGATCTCTCCGCCGAATCGCCCGTCTATGCGAAAGGGCGGCGCTTCGACCTCGCCCGTCTCCTGGGCGACGAGCCGCTCGCGCATCGCTTCCATGGCGGGAGCGCCGTGCTCTCGCGACTCTGCCCCACGGACTACCACCGCTTCCACTTTCCTCTCGGCGGAGAATGCGCCCCCCCCCGCTCCATCGACGGGCACCTCTACTCCGTCAGCCCCGTCGCCCTCGCACGATCCCTCCGCTACCTCCTCGAAAACAAACGCCGCGTCACCGAAGTGATCCATCCGACGATCGGGAGCTACCTTTTTCTGGAAATCGGCGCGACCAATGTCGGCAGCATCGTCGATACCGCTACCCCGGGACGGGTCGAAAAAGGCGACGAGAAAGGATACTTCCGCTTCGGCGGGTCCATGGTCATGACTCTCTTTCCCAAGGGAACCTTCGTTCCGGAAGCCGACCTGGCCGAGCAATCCGCCTGCGGAATCGAGCTCTACGCCCGGATGGGAGATCGCATGGGAAGAATCAGGCAATAAAAAAACGGTCGCCCCGCGAGGGACGACCGTTTTTGAAGTCGTTGGGATTCCGAGAGGCGGGCAAGCCCGCCATCGAACCTCCGCACTGCCTCACTTGCAGACCGAAACGCAAGCGGCCTTCTTGTGGCAGCAGCTCTTGGTCTTGCAGGCGCCGAGGGAGAGGGAGCCGACGGCGACGATGGCGAGGAGGATGATGGTTTTCATGGTGTGGTGTATTCTGGTTTGGATTTCCCCGAATGGGAACGCGACGGGCAGCCGAACCTGCGGTCCAGGAACGCCAAACGGTTGCATTCGGATAATGGAACCCGTAGACTCGCGCACTTCATTGAAAAAGCAACTCATGAGTCGACAGCCAAAACACCTCGCCGTGGCAGGCGCGACCGGGGCCGTGGGGATCGAAATCCTCAAGTGCCTCGAGCAACGCGACTTTCCCATCGGCGAACTGACCCTCCTCGCCTCCGCCCGCTCCGCAGGCAAAACCCTCCCGTTCCGGGGCAAGGAAGTGACGGTGAAGGAGCTGACGCCCGACTCCTTCGCCGGTGTCGACATCGCCCTGTTCAGCGCCGGAGGCAGCATTTCCAAGGCCTACGCACCCCACGCGGTCTCCGCCGGAGCCGTCGTCGTCGACAATTCCTCCGCCTTCCGCATGGACGAGACCGTGCCTCTCGTCGTGCCGGAGATCAACGCCGACGACGCGAAGGACAACCAGGGAATCATCGCCAACCCCAACTGCACAACCATCATCACCCTGATGGCGCTGAATCCTCTCCACCATGCCTTCGGCGGCGTGAGGAGCGTGATCGCGTCCAGCTACCAGGCCGTTTCCGGCAGTGGGGCACAGGGCATCCAGGAGCTCGAGGGACAGGCCGCCGCCATCGCCAAGGGCGAGCCCCTGCCCGAACGCAAGGTCTACTCGCGCCAGATCGCCTTCAACGTCATTCCCCAGGTCGATTCCTTCCTCGAGAACGGCTACACCAAGGAGGAGATGAAGATGCACTTCGAAGGGCGCAAGATCCTGCATGCCCCCGAACTGAAAGCGTCCGTCACCTGCGTCCGCGTTCCCGTCTACCGCTCGCACGCCGTCGCCGTCACGGCGGTCTTCAAGGAAAAGCCCAGCGTCGAAGCCGCCCGTGCCGCCATCGCCGCCGCTCCCGGCGTCCACGTCATCGACGATCCCTACGCCGACATCCCCATCTACCCGACTCCGCTCGACTCCACCGACGGCGACGACTGTCTCGTCGGCCGTCTCCGCGAGGATCTCGTGCTGGAGAACGCCCTCACCTTCTGGGTCGTCGGCGACCAGGTGCGCAAGGGCGCGGCGCTGAACGCGGTGCAGATCGCGGAGTTGCTCTAGCTTTTTAGCGATTAGCTATTTAGCAGCTCAACAGCAGAACCGCTACTTGCCAAACTGCTCGATGAATTCCTATCTCGAAGCCCGCAGCCGTCTCGTCGACGAGGCCCTCGACCGCTTCCTGCCGAAGGCGAGGACACGTCCCGCGACGATCCACGAGGCGATGCGCTACAGCCTCTTCGCCGGAGGAAAGCGGCTTCGCCCCGTGCTCTGCCTCGCCGCCGCCGAGGCCTGCGGCGGAACGCTGGAAGACGCCCTGCCCCCGGCCGCCGCGGTCGAGTGCATCCACACCTACTCCCTCATCCACGACGACCTGCCCTGCATGGACGACGACGATCTGCGGCGCGGCCGGCCGACCTGCCACGTGAAATACGGCGAAGGCATCGCCGTGCTCGCGGGAGACGCCCTCCTCACCCTCGCGTTCGAAATTCTCGCGAAGACGCCTCCCTCCCGCCGCTACACCGTGGGCGACTACGTCTCCGAACTCGCCGTCGCCTCGGGCAGCCGCCATCTCATCGGCGGCCAGGTGCTCGACCTCGAGGGCGAAGGCAGCGAAGTCGTGCCGACTCCCGCCCAGCTCCGCTACATCCATCAAAGCAAGACCGCGGCGCTCCTCACCGCCTCGATCCGCCTCGGAGCCATGACCGCGAACGCCACGCCCGCGAAGCTCGAGGCGCTCTCCACCTACGGCTCCAGCCTCGGTCTCGCCTTCCAGATCATCGACGACATTCTCGACGTCACCTCCACCAGCGAAAAGCTCGGCAAGAGCGTCGGCAAGGACGAGGCCACCGCCAAGTCCACCTACCCCGCCCTCTTCGGTCTCGAAAAAAGCCGGAAGGAGGCCGCGCGCCTGACGAGACGCGCCCACGACGCCCTGAAGCCATTCGCGAAAAAAGCGGGGAGGCTCCACGCGATCGCGGATCGCCTGCTGGATCGGGAATATTGATCCGTCAGTCCGGAAGGTGCTCCCCTTCCGGGTCTTGCCTGGGCTCTTCCCCCGGGGCGTGGCCATGGATCCGCTCGTGATCCTCGGCCGGCTCGAGATGGGTCGTCACGATCGTCGACTCCCCCAAGTCCTCGCGAATCTCTCGTTCGACGTCGCTGGCGATCACATGGGCGTCGCGCACCGTCGTCTCGTCGGCGAACACGAGATGAAAATCGACCCAGTGCCCCTCGCCGAGATGGCGATGCCGCATCTGGTGCCACGTCACGCCGTGCTTCGCCGTCGCCGTGTCGAGACAGGCGACGATCGCGTTCTGCACCTCGGGATCGGCGCGATCCATCAATCCATCGGCGCTGCGCCGCATCAGGCCGACGCCGGACCAGAGGATGTTCAGCGCCACGAAGATGGCGCAAAGCGGATCGAAGCCCATCCAGCCCGTCGCCGCCGCGAGCCCCAGGCCCACCAGCACCCCGATGCTCGTCCACGCATCGGTGAGAACGTGGCGTCCATTGGCCTCGATGATGATCGAATCCGATCGCTTTCCCAAACGGACCAGATACCATCCCAACCCGCCGTTGATGAGCAGAGCCAAGGCGACGAGAGAGATTCCGCTTCCGAGATGCTGCGGTGCCGCTCCCGAGATCCACTGTTCGGCGGCCCGCCAAAGGATGAACAAGCCCGCGATCGATATCAGTCCGCCCTCGAAGCCGGCGGAGAAGAACGAGATCTTCGCGTGCCCGTAGGGATGGCTTTCATCGGGCGGCTTTTGCGAGAGACGGAGACTGTAGACGACGAACCCCACCGCCGCGACGTGGACGACCGACTCCGCCGCATCGCCCAGAATGGCCGAAGACCGTGTCCACCACCAAGCCGCGGCCTTGATCCCGAGCATCGCCACCCCGGTCCAAAAGGAAAGCCAACTCGCCCGTCGAAGGAGGGCTTGGCTGCGCTGCGAATCGGTCATGGAGGGTGGAGGACCGCACCCAAGCACAAAAAACGCCCTCCGCCAGCCGTTCCATCCCTCAATCCCACGCCCCCATTTCACGGAGCTGTCTCGCCGCCGTTCCCGCCCAATCGCGGTTCGCCGCCGGACTCGCCGGGCTCGGGTGGAGGATGCGTCCGACCTTCGCTTCGATTCCATGCGAAGCCGCGACGCGGGCAAGGCAGGCCTCGGCGAAGCCGCCCACTCCGACGAGGACCTCCGGACGCATGAGCCGCAGGTGGGCGGCCACGTAGGCATCGCAGGCCTTCTCGACCGGGACCATCTCGGCGGCGGGCAGCTTGTCCGGCGTGCGGTTCCGGCCGCTCGCCTCCATCCAGACGAGAGGACAGTAGTTCACCACATAGTGCTCGGCGAAGAAATCTTTCGCCTTGGGGAATCGCTCCGCGAACAGTCCCCAGAGGCGGCGACCGCTCACCTCCGACTTGCCGCAGGCGAATCCCAGAATGGGCCGTTTCGGATGCTCTGGAACCGGTTTTCCAACCGGAGCCGAAATCCCCATCCAGTCCCGCACCGCCGGAACCTCTCCAAAGGGCACACCCGTCTGCGCCATGCCCCAGGGGCCGGGATTCATGCCGAGGAAAAGAACGCGCTTCCCCGTATTGCCGAAGCGGGTCACGTAGAGTTCGTGCGGAGCCCGGGCGTATTCGAGAGGATTGTAGACATGGCTCACCGGCTCGGCGAAACGCAGTCCACGGAGGCGCGAGACCAGTTCGTCGGTGGCGGCAAGGAGGTCGGTGGAAATCGGCATGGCGGCGGCAATCAAAGGGAGGAAGGGAGTTCGTCAAAGGGCTTTGTGAGAAAGACCGGCAAGAGATCGATTCGTTGCCCTTCCTTGCAGCGCTTTCGCGGGATTGCCGCCCGCATCGCCGCCAGACTCCGATATCTCCGACCGCTTACTGCTTTCCCGAAGACTGGCCATGCTGCAGGGCGCCATCGTTCGAGCGTCAGGCGGCACCGGCCCCTGTTCACGGCCCCCACCCTCCTTCAAGCTGCCGAAGCCGCCCCGTTCAACCGAACCTCCGGTTGATTACACTCGCCCCTCGTCGTAATTCCACCCAACCATGTCCACTCCCACCCGCATCGCCATCGTCGGTTCCGGCTCCGTCGGCGGCTACTACGGTGCCCGGCTCGCGTCGGTCGCCGAGGTCTCCTTCCTGATGCGACGCGACCTCGCGGCGGTCCGCGAGCGCGGCTTGCGCGTCCACAGCGTCGCGGGGGACCTCCACCTCGCTCCGGTACGGGCCTTTGCCACGACGAAGGAGATTGGCCCGGTCGATCTCGTCGTCGTCGCGCTGAAGACGACGGCGAACGAGGCCCTGCCCGGCCTCCTCCCCCCGCTCCTGAAACCCGGCACCATCCTCCTCACCCTACAGAACGGACTCGGCAACGAGGCTTTCCTCGCCCGGCATTTCCCCGGCCATCCCGTCCTCGGCGGTCTCTGCTTCGTCTGCATCAACCGTGGCGAGCCGGGCGTGATCCACCACCTCGCCCACGGCAAGGTCGAGATGGGCGCCTTTTCCGGGGCCGAAGCCCTCCCTTCCGTCGCCGACCTCTTCGTCCGCGCCGGACTCGACTGCCGCATCCTTCCCGATCTCGGGCTCGCCCGCTGGCGGAAGCTGGTCTGGAACATTCCCTTCAACGGCCTCTCCATCGCCGGCGGCGGAATCGACACGCAACGCATCCTCGCCGACCCCGCTCTCCTCGCCCGCACCCGTGCTCTCATGACCGAGGTCGCCGACGTGGCGGCCGCTCTCGGGCATCGCATCGATCCGGCTTTCGTCGAGTCGAACATCCAGGGAACGCTCGAGATGGGACCCTACCAGCCCTCCAGCCTCGTCGACTTCCTCGCCGGACATGCCGTCGAGATCGAGGCGATCTGGGGCTCGCCGCTGCGCGAGGCGCAACGCCACGGAGTCCCCGTGCCCGAACTGGAGCGGCTCCACCGCGAAATTTGCGCCGCGACGGGAAACGCGGCACGGTGAAACGATGTCCGAATTCTCCCTGCCTGCCGTCGCCCTACGATCCGCCAAACCAGCGGTGGGCCTCATCCTCGGCTCGGGACTCGGCGGTTTCGCGGATTTACTGAAGGAATCGGCATCGTTCGGCTACGGCGAGATCGGCCTGCCCGAAAGCACGGTTCCGGGCCACGCCGGACGCCTCCATCTCGGCCGTCTCGGCGGGGTCGACATCGCCGTGGCCCAAGGCCGCGTCCATCTCTACGAGGGCCGCAGCGCCCGCGAGGCGGCGGCGGCGGTGCGACTGTTCCACGAGATGGGGATCGGGACCGTCGTCCTGACGAACGCCGCCGGCATCGTCAACGCCAACCTGAAGCCGGGACGCTGGATGCTGGTCTCCGACCACCTCAATCTCGCACGCCAGTCGCCGCTGACGGGCCGGGCGGATTTCATCGACCAGAGCGAAGTCTATTCGCCGGAGCTGCGCGAACTCCTCCGCGCCGAGAGCCTCGAGCTCACCGGCACGCACCTGCCCGAAGGCGTCTACGCCTGGGTCAACGGCCCCGAATACGAGACGCCCGCCGAGATCCGCATGCTGCGCGCTCTCGGCGCCGACGCCGTCGGCATGTCCACCGTGCCCGAGACCATCCAGGCCCGTGCCCTCGGGATGCGCGTCGCCGCGCTGTCCTGCCTGACGAACTACGGAGCCGGACTCTCCGCCGCCCCGCTCAGCCACGAGGAAGTGATGGAGGTGGGCCGGACGGCGGCGCAGGAGCTGTTCGCCCTGCTGGAAAATGCGATTCCGGCGATGGCGGAGATTTGAGTGGACGGACGGGAAACCCCGAAGCCACACCCATCCAACGCGGACGCCCCGGCGGTGCGTCCCTACCAATGACTGCGGGCGCCTAGCGTTGGAGGGGCACGCTCTGTCGTGCCCACCGGAGCATCCGGGCAGGTCCGACGCGGCCACGACAGAACGTGCCCTTCCAGCACAGCCAACGGTTCGAGAGGGTCGAGTCGGAGACCGAAGAGAGTTCAGTCGGCGGTATTTCCCGGTTCTCCCAAAAGGCTGGGCCAAGGGCTTGGCTGGGAAGGCTCCAGTTCGATAACGATTTCGAGCCGACTCTCCAGCGAACCCGATTTGTCTGGAGCGACGCCGCCATCGTCGACGAAATCGGTGCCAATGCTGTAGAGAATCCGCTTCGTGGCGTTGTAGCGGAGAGACTTGCCGTCCATGGGATCGAGCGGGATGGAATCGAGATAGGAAGGAATCAGCGCATCGAGCGTCTCCGGCCAAGCGCCATGGTCGAGTCGGTAGCGCTCCATGGCGATACGGACGCGAAGCAAAGGCAGCCCGGCATTCACAGCAGAAGATCGCTTCAAAATGGATAGCAACATGCCATGATCGCGCTCGAACACGTCGTATCCGAGAGAGTTTCCAGTCAATGTCTCAGACCAGCGGAACTTCCAATCTTCAAGATTGACCGAATCCAGTTGCGAAAGCATCCCTGAATAGGAACTCGATGCGTTTCGGACGGCAGCCCCATAGGCACCGGCATACATGGAGCGGGTTCGGTTGGGTTTGTAGACGAGCATCAGTGGAACCCGGGAGCCTTGGTTCAAAACCTTGCAATGGTTCTTCATGGGCTCTCCTCCCGCAGAAAAATAGCTTTGGTAGCTGGCCCGCAAAACTGTCTCCATGCCTGGGTCGGAGATCGACAAATCCTCAAGCCTTCGCGCGAGTCCAGCCAACGCCTCGCGTTCGAGAGGATGATGCTCGATCAATGCCAGCAGGCAAGTCGAACCTCTGGAGGCAATGATGTCGGCGCCGGTTACAGTGAGAATCGTCGTATGCGCGGAACGAAACCCCGCAGAAAATTCCAGCATCGAGATCCCAGTCTCATACGCCTTGTCCACCTCATGATGCGCGGCAAGCATTGCCGCCTCGACCCATTTAAGCGGAATCAGCCGCGCCCAATTCAAGATGTCGATCTCTGGAAAGGGCGCCTCCCTGATACTATTCGCGCATCGCAGCATAGCGCCCGAAACGCTCGAGAGGTTCCTCATATTGCTTGAGCATCGCTTCGAGAAAGGCAGGATCGGAGGGCTCGGTCCCATCGACGATCCCCCAGACCCGGACAAGCTGCTCCCCTTTGCTTTCGCTCCATACCAGCTCCCGGATCTCCGGATAGGGATTCTGCGCTGGATCGACCTCACGCTCGGGCAGGGTCAGGTCGGAGTCGTCCACGAGATCGGGATCGAAGAACAAGGCGACGAGCACCCAGACGGCAAGAAGACCGACCAACATCCATGCGCCCCGTTTCACATCGTGCCCCATCTTCACAACTCCTGCCATACCCGAAACCCGTCCGGGCCGCAAGCAGCGTGTGGACAGACCTTGCCCCTGTGACCGGGAAATCCCGACTCCTCGACCACCCCCCTCATACTCATACTCTTACTCTTACCTCTTGCTCCTTACTCTTACTCCTGCTCGTTCTCGGTTCGAACGAGCAACCAGATCCCCATCCGCTTCGGAGCCCCGAGCGGCCCGCTCGGGGAACGAACGTCGTTTGGACATCCGATTAGCCGCGCGGGCCGCGCGGCCCTACCCTTGCCTCGTGGCAAGCCCGTCCATCGCAGATCGTTTCCCGATGGATGGGGAACTTCCAGATAGGAGAGACCGGGGGCTTTCCTATCGGGGAGTAAGAGTAAGGAGCAAGAGGTAAGAGTATGAGGCAGGAGCAGGAGGCGGCCCTGCCGAGGATCACTGCCCAGACTCGATGTCGAGCAGCTCGACCTCAAACACGAGGGTGCTGTAAGGCTTGATGTCGGCCCCGGCACCACGTTCGCCGTAGGCGAGATCGTAGGGAATGTGGAAGCGGTATTTCGCGCCCTGGGGCATCAGTTGCACGCCCTCGGTCCAGCCGGGAATGACGCGGTTCAGCGGGAAGCTCGTGGGCTCGCCCCGCTCGACGCTGCTGTCGAACACCTTGCCGTCGATGAGGGTACCATGGTAGTGGACGGTGACTTCGTCCGTGGCTTTGGGCTTGGGACCATCGCCCTCCTTGAGCACTTCGTACTGCAGGCCGCTCGCGGTCGTCTTGACTCCCTCCTTCTTGGCGTTTTCGGCGAGGTAGGCCTGGCCCGCTTGGAGGTTCTCCTTGTCCGGGCCGGTGGCGTTCTTGGCGTCGAGGATCTTCTGGTTCTCGGAGAAGGCGGCGGAGACCTCGTCCTCGTCCAGAAGCGGCTCGGCCTTGTCCACGACGGACTGGAACGCCTGGCTGAACTGCCCGAGATCAACCTCGATCCCCCGTTCGGTGAGCTGGCGGGCAATCATCAGTCCGTAGGCGTAGCTGATGCGTTCCTTGAGGCTTTCAGGCTTCTTCGCGTCTTGAGCGTGGGTCGTGGCGGTGGTCATGAAAAGAGCGGACAGGACGCCGCAAAGGGTCGCGGCCCGGAGGAAGAGGGAGGTTTGCATGGGGAAGCGCTGGATGACGCCGGACCTGTCCGGCTGCGGAACCTAAACCGGATCGGAGACGGGTCAAGGAGCGCCACGCCCACCTAAGAAATGCGCGGGCGGTCCGTATCAACTCAAACCGCGGTCATTCGATCGCCCGGGATTCGATGGAATAAAAGCGCATCGCTCGACTCTTTCGGGAGTCTATATCGTCAACCATCGGAAAAATTTTAAAATTCTTTCATTTTATTTGAAAAACTTTTGGCGGCGCTTACCCTTTCTTTCCCGAGCCCTTATGAAACCGCTCCCCTCCTTTCGGCTTCTCTTTCTCCTTGGCGTCTCCCTCCTTCTCGGCACCGCCCAGGCGCAGGCCTTCTCGACGGTGGTGATCGACCCCGGGCACGGAGGGCACGACCTCGGCGCGGCGGACTCCTACGTCTACGAGAAGCACATCAACCTCGACGTGGCCCGCCGCCTCGAACGCAGCCTGAAGGAGGCCGGATTCAAGACGATCATGACCCGGACGAAGGACGAGTTCCTCTCCCTCTCGGAACGGTCCGCCATCGCCAACCGCGCCCGCAACGCGATCTTCATCAGCGTCCATTTCAACTCCAGCTACCGCACCTCGGCGCTTGGAATCGAAACGTTCTACCGCTCCGAGAACTCCGCAAAACTCGCCTCGTTCGTCCAGCGCGAATTGATCAAGAACGTCAAGGCAACCGACCGCGGGGTGAAGACGGCGAATTTCTCCGTCCTGCGCAACACGAAGCATCCCGCGGTGCTCGTCGAGGGCGGTTTCATCAGCAACAAGGACGAGCGCAGCGCGATGTGCGATCCGCTCTACCGCCAGATCGTGGCCGACAGCATCGCCCGGGCGGTGGTGCAGTTCCGCCGCTGAAACGGCGCCTTCCGAATCACCCGACTTCCGGCCATGCTCGTGACCTGCTCCGCGATGGCCGAGGCGGAACGCCGCTTTTTCGCCGACCGCTCTCCCGAGCCGTGGATGGACGAAGCCGGCCGCCTCTGTGCGGCGGCGATTCTGGATTTCTTCCCCGACCCCGCCAAGGCTGAAGTCTTCTGTGGCAAGGGCAACAACGGCGGCGACGCCTTGGTCCTCGCTCGCTGGCTGAAGCGGCATGGCTGGTCCGTGATCCTGCATTTCGCAAGCGGTGCCGGGAATCTCTCCGGCCTGCCGGCAAAAAAGCTCGCCGAATACGAAGCGGAGCCCACCACGCCGATCGCGCTCCTGCGGCCCCGCCCTCTCGTGCTCGTCGATGGGCTCGTCGGCCTCGGCGCGAAAGGGGAACTGCGCGGGTCCATCCGGGAACTGGCCGCGAGGATGAACTCGCTGCGGCGGCGCGAGGGCGCGACGACCTTCGCCATCGACCTGCCTTCGGGATTCGATGCCGATGCCGGCGTCGCCGGCCCCGATGCCGTCGTGGCGGACTTCACCCTCTCGGTCACCCAGGCGAAGGTCGGCTTCGCCGCCGACGGAGCGGAGAACCATCTCGGCCGGCTCGTCGAAATCCCCCTGGACATTCCTGTCGAGGATCTCGACCGGACGCGACGCTTCCTCTTCCCCTCGAACTTGCGTCCCCGCCTTCCCCGCCGTGCCTTTGGCATGCACAAGGGAGCGGCGGGACGAGTCGTCATCGCCGCCGGATCCCGGGGCATGGCCGGAGCGGCCGTGCTCGCCGCGCTCGGCGCCTCGCGCGGCGGCGCGGGTCTGGTCACCGTCTGCGTCCCGGAGGAGGTCCACGCCATCGTCGCCACGAAGGCGCCTCCCGAAACGATGGTGCGTCCCTACCGGGATTTCCACGAGGTGGGGGAGATCGCCGCCGACGCCTGCGCCGTGGGACCGGGCCTCGGGAGCGAACCGGCTCCGGGACTGGGCGATTTCCTGACCCGGCATCCAAAGCCGCTCGTGATCGACGCGGACGCCCTCAACTTCCTCGCCCGCTCCCCCGCCCTGCTCTCCACGCTGCCTGCGCACCGTCTCCTCACGCCGCATCCCGGCGAAATGGCGCGGCTGGTGTCAGACGCGGAGATTTCCGACCGCTCTACCCTCGCCGGCCGTTTCGTCGAAACGCACGGAACGGCGCTGCTTCTGAAAGGTGCCCGCACCGTCGTCGCCTCGCCCGGAAAACCTTTCGAACTGAACACCACAGGGCATCCCGGCATGGCGTCGGGCGGCATGGGTGACGTGCTCACGGGACTCTGCGCCGCGCTCGTCGCCCAGGGGCTCGGTCTTCACGATGCGGCCTGCGTCGGGAGCTGGCTGCTCGGTCGCGCCGCGGAACTGGCCATGCGGGAGGGACGGCAGGCGGCGGAATCCATCCATGCCCCCCTCGTCGCCGAATTCCTCGGCACCGCGCGGCAGGCACTGAACATTCCGGGGTCGCCGTGAGTTTAGAAGCTAGGATTCAGGAGCTAGAAGCTGGATGCAGCCACGAAAAGGCACGGAAGGCACAAAAAGGAGAGTGAGACTCACTCACGACCCGTGACTCCTATCTCCTCACCCCAAAATCCGCCCAAGAAACTCCCACAGGGCCGTCTGCACGTCGCGGAATCCGCGCCCCTGCGGCACGAGGTAGAGAGGCGACAAAATGAGACGACCCGATCGGAAATCGCAGGGAACGGGGACGGGTACCAATCCAACGGCCCGGGCCTCGCCCATGGCCCGGGCCAGGTGCGAGGCCGAGGTGCAGAGCCCGAGCGATTTCCATTCGGGATGCTCCGCGACCAGCTTGGCGACCGCCGAGAGCTCCTCGCGGGTGTTGCGTGGATCGGACACCTCGACGATGGCGGCGGCGGGCACACCGAGCCCCTGCCAGAGCGTGGAGGTCTCCCGGGATAGAAGGCGGTCCGCCCCTTCCTCGGTGACGCTGCGTCCCGTCGTCACGAGCGTACCGACCAGTCCCTCGTGGAAGAGCGTCGCCGGGCGCACGATGCGGTCCCCGTGCAGTCCGACCGCCGGGCGTCCCCCGGGAGAGAGACCCGTGCCGCCACCGAGGACGACGAGGGCGTCGAGGCGCTCCTTTGGCTGTTCGTCAGGGTAGTAGGGGGCCTCGAGAATCCAAAGCAGGGCCGTGCCGACGTAGGGACTGCCCGCGAGCGTGTAGAGCAGCCAGAAGCCGGCGGCCGCGAGGCGCGCCCCGCGGCCAAGACCGGGCCACGCCATCGCCGCCCCCGCGGCGAGCCAGAGCAGCCCGGCGGGCAGGACGAGATGGGCGACGACTTTTTTCGCGATCAGCGTGTCTCCGCTCAACGCGACGAGGGCAACAGCCAAGGACACCACGAAGACGACGGGACGGAGATGGACGAGGAGGGATTTCATCGGATCGGGAAACAAAACGATGGATCCCACCCAAGTCTATCATGCATTTTTCACCAGAACCCGGATGGGAACGCCTGCCTCCCGAAAACGCGGCAGCGTCTGTAGCCGCGCTCATTGAGCGCGGGTCGAATGTCCATCCGACGCTCGAGCGAGGTCGATGCCCTCGGCTACAGATTCGCCTCCATGAATCCGCCTACCGCGAAAACACAAACCCGCTCCCGTCCACGCCGACGTGGATCGTATCCCCCTCCTTGAACTTCCCGTCGAGCAGATCGAGGCTGAGGGGATCGAGGAGACGCTGCTGGATGACGCGCTTCAGCGGCCGAGCCCCGTAGGCGGGATCGTAGCCTTCGGTCGCCAGCCGTTCAAGAGCCTCGGGCGAAAGCTCGAGTTCGAGGCCCTGGGCCCGCAGCCGCTTCACGACGCGTTCGAGCTGGATCCTCACGATGGCGGAGAGATCCTTCTCGCCCAGGCGGTCGAAGATGACGGTCTCGTCGATGCGATTGAGGAACTCGGGCCGGAAATGCCCGCGCAGGGCCGCGAGGACGAGGGCCTCGCGCTGCTCGGGATTGCTCTCGGTCAGGATGTGCTCCGATCCGATGTTGCTCGTCATGATGATGACGGTGTTGCGGAAGTCCACGGTGCGGCCCTGCCCGTCGGTGATGCGGCCGTCGTCGAGCACCTGGAGGAGCACGTTGAAGACGTCGGGATGGGCCTTCTCCACTTCGTCCAGCAGGACCACGGAATAGGGCTTACGGCGCACCGCCTCGGAAAGCTGCCCTCCCTCCTCGTAGCCGACGTAGCCGGGAGGCGCTCCGATGAGCCGGGAGACGGCGTGCTTCTCCATGTATTCGCTCATGTCGATGCGGACCATGGCGTTCTCGTCGTCGAAGAGGAATTCGGCGAGGGCGCGGGACAGCTCCGTCTTCCCGACGCCAGTGGGACCGAGGAAGAGGAAGGAGCCGATGGGGCGGTTCTCGTCCTGCAAACCGGCGCGGGCGCGTCGCACGGCATTGGCCACGGCTGACACGGCCTTGCGCTGGCCGATGACACGGGCGCCGAGGCGCTCCTCCATGCGGACGAGCTTGGAGCGCTCGCCCTCCTGCAGGCGCGAGACGGGGATGCCGGTCCAGGAGCTGACGACCTCGGCGATGTCCTCCTCGGTGACCTCCTCCTTCAGCAGGCGCGAGGCACTTTCCGAGGAATGGAGTTTCGCCTGGGCCTCCTGCAGCTCGGCCTCCTTGCCGGGGAGGAGGCCGTATTGGATCTCGCTCGCTCGACCGAGATTTCCTTCGCGTTGGCGGCGCTCGAGCTCGGTCTTGAGCTGCTCGATCTCCTCCTGCACGGCATTGGCGCGGTCGATGATCGCCTTCTCGTTCTGCCATTGGGCACGGAGGGCGTCGGACTTCTCCTTTGTATCGGCGATCTCCTTCTCGACCTTGGCGAGGCGCTCCTTGCTCGCCTCGTCCTTCTCCTTGGCGAGGGCCTGGCGCTCCATCTCGAGCTGCATGCCCTGGCGCTCGAGCTGGTCGATCTCGGTGGGCAGGGAGTCGAGCTCGATCTTCAGGCGCGAGGCAGCCTCGTCGATGAGGTCGACGGCCTTGTCGGGAAGGAAGCGGTCGGAGATGTAGCGGTCGCTGAGGGTCGCGGCGGCGACGATGGCGGAGTCCTGGATGCGCACGCCGTGGTGGACCTCGTAGCGCTCCTTGATCCCCCGCAGGATCGCGATGGTGTCCTCGGCGGAGGGCTCGTTGACCATGACAGGCTGGAAACGCCGCTCCAGCGCCGCGTCCTTCTCGATGTACTTGCGGTATTCGTCGAGAGTGGTCGCGCCGATGGTGCGCAGCTCGCCGCGGGCGAGCTGGGGTTTCAGCATGTTCGAGGCATCCACGGCGCCCTCGCTCGCGCCGGCCCCGACGATGGTGTGGAGCTCGTCGATGAAGAGGATGATCTCGCCGTTGCTGGAGGTCACCTCCTTGAGGAAAGCCTTGAGCCGGTCCTCGAACTCGCCTCGGTACTTCGCCCCGGCGATCATCGAGCCGATGTCCATGGCGATGAGACGCTTGTTCTTCAGGGAATCGGGCACGTCGCCGCTGACGATGCGCCGGGCGAGGCCCTCGGCGATGGCGGTCTTCCCGACGCCGGGCTCGCCGATGAGGACGGGGTTGTTCTTCGTGCGGCGCGAGAGGATCTGCATGACGCGCCGGATCTCCTCGTCGCGGCCGATGATGGGGTCGATCTTGCCCTGCCGCGCGATGGCGGTGAGGTCGGTGCCGTATTTCTCGAGGGATTGATACTTGCCCTCCGGATCCTGGTCCACGACCCGGTTGCTCCCACGCACCTCCGCGACCGCCTGCGAGAGCGCCGCCTCGGTGATGCCGTGCTCCTTGAAGAGTGCCTTCAGGTCGGACGCGCCCTCTTTGACGAGAGCGAGGAGGACGTGCTCCACGCTCGTGAACTCGTCCTTCATCCGCGCCTTCACCTTCTCCGCCTCCTGCAGCACGGCGCGCAGGTCCTGGCTCGTGTAGAGCTGCTGGCCTGCCGCTCCCTGCACGGACGGAAGCTTGTCGAGGAGGCGGCGAAGGGACGCTTCGAAGGCACGGGGGTCGGCCTTCAGCTTCTCCAGAATGGGGCGTGCCACTCCTTCGCTCTGATCGAGCAAGGCCGAGAGCAAATGCGCGGCGGACAGCTCGGCATGGTTCCTCCCTGCGGCCAGCGACTGCGCGGCTTGGAGAGCTTCCTGAAGTTTGTGGGTGAACTGGTTCGGATTCATGGACGGTTCCTTGGAATTTCGAATGGAAAGATGGAGGATTTCGATGGGTCTCGGCAACTGTAGAAACTCATTGCATCTTTTTGTTCAAAAAATTTCAACCCAAACCATTCTACTGTATTGACATCGGATCGGCCGCCTCTTTGGATACCGTAAAACGAAGGCTCGATCCTCTCCACTTCCTGATGAGCGACCCCACAGCCCAGCATTTGTTCTCCTACGGCACCCTTCAGCTGGAGGCGGTGCAGCTCGCCACCTTCGGGCGCCCTCTCGTCGGACGCGCCGACACCTTGCCCGGATTCGCACGGTCCATGGTGAAGATCGAGGATGCCGCCGTCGTCGCCACCAGCGGAGAGACGCACCATCCCATCGTCCGCCGAACCGGCGACGATGCCGACCGCGTGCCGGGGACCGTCTTCGAAGTCGACGAGGAGGACCTGCGAAAAGCCGATGCCTACGAAGTCTCCGACTACCGCCGCGTCGAGGTCGTCCTCGCTTCCGGCCTCCGCTCGTGGGTCTATGTCGCCGCCGATCATGTCGGTGCGATGGAATAGGGCAGCGGCTTCCCCCAGCCTGCTCGCCGCTTGCGCAACCGTCTTGCCTGCACGACTCTCGCCCCATGGACTGCACCCAGAGCGACACCGAAGAACTCATCCGCCTCTACTACGAAGCCTTCAATACGGGCGACCGCCCCGGGATGCTGCGCCTTCTGGCCAAAGACGTCGTCCATGGCATCAACCAGGGAGAGAACGTCGTCGGAGTCGAGGCCTTCGAACGCTTCCTCGCCCATATGGACCGCTGCTACGCGGAGCAGGTCGAGGATCTCGTGGTGATGGTGGACGAAAGCGGAACCCGCGCCGCCGCCGAATTCTTCATCCGGGGCCAATACCTCGTCACCGACGAGGGCTTGCCCCCGGCGGAGGGGCAGACCTACCACCTCCGCGTCGGAGCCTTCTTCGAGATCGCCGAGGGCCGCATCGCCCGGGTGACCAACTACTACAACCTGCAGGACTGGATCCACCAAGTCGGCGGATAGAGGCCCAGCGTGGCGAGGCGGAAGAGCCCCGGCGGACGGCGTCGGTCACTCCCGACGCTTCAACTGCGGGAAGAGGACCACGTCGCGGATCGACTCGGCCCCCGTCAGCATCATCATGAGCCGGTCGATGCCGATGCCGATGCCGCCGGCCGGGGGCATGCCGTATTCGAGGGCGAGGAGGAAATCCTCGTCGATCTTCTGCACCTCCTCCCCCGCCTGCTCCTCGAGGCGGCGGCGCTGCACATCCGGGTCGTTCAACTCGGAGTAGCCCGGAGAAATCTCCGCGCCGTTGATGATCAGCTCGTAGACGTCGACGATGGAACCGTCCACCGCGTTCTGCTTCGCCAAGGGCACCAGTTCCTTCGAGACGTGGGTGACGAAGACGGGATCGACCGTCTTCTCCTCGACGAGCTTCTCGAAGACCTGCTGGGAAATCTCGTAGTCCTCCATCTCCGGGGAGATTTCGACGCCGAGTTCCCCGCAGCGGGCCCGGCGTCCCTCGATGTCGAGCGCCCACCAGTCCGCGCCGGCGGCGGCGGCGACGAGCTCCCGGTAGGGCGCGCGCCGCCACGGGCGGGAGAGATCGATGGTCTTCGTCACCTTCCCGTCCGCGTCGCGGTGCTCGATCTTCAGACCGCCGCAGAATTTCTCCGCGAGATGGCAGACGAGATCCTCGACCAGTTCGGCCATCTTCTCGAAATCCGCATAGGCCCAATAGGCCTCGAGCATGGTGAACTCGGGATTGTGGCGACGGCTGACGCCCTCGTTGCGGAAGCTGCGGTTGAGCTCGAAGACCTTCTCGAAGCCACCGACGAGGAGGCGCTTCAGATAGAGTTCCGGCGCGATGCGGAGGTACATGTCCATGCCCAGCGCGTTGTGGCGCGTCTCGAAGGGCTGCGCCGCGGCACCGCCGGGCACATCCTGGAGCATCGGCGTCTCGACCTCGTAGAAGCCGCGGTCCTGCAGGTAGCGCCGGATTTCCGCGACCATCAGGCTGCGCTTCTTGAAAATCTCCCGCGAATGCTCGTTCGCGACGAGGTCGAGGTAGCGCTGGCGATATTTGATCTGCGGATCGACGACTCCGTGCCATTTCGACGGCATGGGGCGAAGGGACTTCGACAGCACGGTTATCTCGCGGACCTTCACGGAGGGCTCGCCCGTCTTCGTCAGGAAGGTCTCGCCCGCGACCCCGATCCAATCGCCGATGTCGAGCAGCTTGTGCACCGCCCACTGCTCCTCGCCCACCTCCTTCTGGTTCACGAAAATCTGGATGCGCCCGTTCAGATCCGAAAGGTCGAGGAAATGGCTTTTGCCCATGTCGCGCTGGGCGGTGATCCGGCCCGCGACGCGCACCTCCAAGCCCTCCGCGAAGGCCTCGCGCAAGGCTCCCGGGGCATGCGTCGTTTCGAAGCTCTTTCCGAAAGGGTCCACGCCCAGGGCACGGAGCTGGTCCAGTTTCTCGCGTCGGATCTTGAGGAGCGAACTCAAGTCCTCCGCGGGTGGCGTATCGGATCGTTCAGTCATGGTCTGGCCCGCCCATGGAAACGGCGGACCGCAGCATGATCGACCCGATGGAAAAATCAACCGGGCTTTGGCAGGCTGTCTCAGTCGGAGATCGACGCCAATCCGATGCCCAGGGGTTCCAACTGCGCGCTGACCTCCGCATAGGAGCGCTCGCTGATCCAGACGGCGCTGTAGCGGTCGCTCCGGCTTTTCGAGAGCGTCAGCAGCTTGAGGCCCTTCGATGAATGCTGCCTGTTGTAGTGGACCATGTCGTCCTCCCTTCCGCCGTAGTAGAAATACCATCCCCGCGGATCGACTTCACCGAAGATCACCCGGTATTCGGAGGCTCCGTTGCCTTCGATGTAGATCGGGAACTTGCCTTTGTGCTTCTGCTCCTCGACGAACGCTTCGAACTCGCTTCCACCCATCCAATCGGAGAAGACCCGGCGGCGCTCCTGGTTCCTGTGGCTGTCCAGCGAGGAGACGGAGAGGTCGCCGGCGAGAAGGACGAAGGGCGCCATCATGGTCGCCAGGATCATTGCGAAACGATGGATGCTCATTGCCTGGTTCGTTCGATAGGTCCACGGAGGACGAAGTCCGGACAGGAAATATCAATTTCCGATCCATCCGTCAATCCCGCCTTTCCACGCCTCCTTTCCCTCGCCTTCCGGAGGAAGGACATGCTACCCTGCCGCGATGCATCGCTGGACATTGGGCCTGTGGCTGTTCCTCGCGTCGACGACGGGAGCGGACGCCGATGAAAAAGAACGCTCGGATTTCCGGGTGGCGACCTTCTCGGCGGACGTCACGCCGCCGCTCGGGCACATGCTCTTCACCGGGCATTGGAAACGGGCCGAGGGAATCGACTCCCCTCTCGAAGCCAGGGGCTTCGTCCTGCTGCCCCCCGATGAACGGGGAGAAAAGCCGGTCGTCTGCTGCGTCGTCGATTGGTCCGAAATCCGCAACGAGGCCTACGACCGCTGGCGCGACGCGCTCGCCACCGCCGCCGGCACGACGCGGGAGCGCGTCTTCGTCTCCGCCGTCCATCAGCACGACACCCCTCTGGCGGATCTCGAAGCCCAGCGCCTCCTCGAAGCCGCCGGTTCTCCGCATCAGGTCGTCGACCTCGCCTTTCACGAGACGGCCGTGACCCGCGTCGCCGAAGCCCTGAAGGAAAGCCTCGCGGCAGCCGAACCGGTCACCCATCTCGGTTGCGGGCGCGGACGCGTCGAAGAGGTCGCCTCGAACCGCCGCTACCTCCTCTCGGACGGAACCGTGCGCCACAACCGGACGAGCAGCAGCAAGGACCTCTCCGCCCGGCGCGCGCCGGAGGGCGACATCGATCCTTTCGTCAGCGCGCTCAGCTTCTGGAACGGCGACCGCCCCCTCGTCGTGCTCAGCGTCTACGCCGTCCACCCCATGAGCTACTACGGCACCGGGCGGATCGGATCGGACTTTCCCGGTCTCGCCCGCGCGGCACGTCAGGCGGCGACGCCGGAAACATTCCAGATCTACGCCTCGGGCTGCAGCGGCAATGTCACCGCCGGCAAATACAACGACGGAAGCCCCGGGAATCGGGAAGCGCTGGCGCTGCGGCTGGAAAAAGGCATGGCGGCCGCCTTGGCCGGAACGAAGCGCTCGCCCTTGGAGACGATGGAGTTCCGGCTGGAGCGCGTCCGGCTGGAGCCTCGCGACACCGAAGGGTTCACCGAAGCGGATCTGAGCCACCGGCTCGCGACGACGGAGGACGCCCGTTCCCACGGCATGGCCGCGATCGGGCTGAGCTGGAGAAAGCGGGCCGACGATCCTGGCCATCGGATCGATTTTCCCGCCCTGCGCTTCAATGGCGGCGAAGCCAGCCTGCTCCTGCTTCCGGGAGAGATCTACGTGGAATACCAGCTCGCGGCGCAGGAGGCGGCGGGAGACGGCTTCGTCGTCGCGCTCGGCTACGGCGAAAGCGCTGCCGGCTACCTGCCGATCGAACGCGCCTGGACCGAGAACGACTCCAATCTCCGTGACTGGTGCTGGATCGCGCCGGGGATGGAGAAACGGACGATGGCCGCGATCCGGAAGCTCCTCGCGCCCGCGCCCTAAACGTTCGAAGTTTCAGGTTTCGAACTTCGGATTTCCCGGAGGGACGCCATCGCGTGCTGACGCGGGCGGGCGAAAGATCTCATGATGCGTCATGCGCTTCATCCCCGTCGCCTTTGCCGCCTTTCTCGCTCTCCACCCTCTCGCCGCCGCCGAGATTCCCTACCTCGACCTCGACGGAGACCGCTACCGGCAGGTTCTCGTCGATCACGAGTCCGGCCAATATCTCGGCCACCCCACGACCGCCCTGCTCGACGACGGAAAGACGATCCTGACCGTCTATCCGAAAGGCCGCGGACACGGCGGCATCGTCTACAAGCGCTCAACCGACGGAGAGCTCACCTGAGAAGGTGGCGTTTCGCCCCGGCTCATCGCGTAGTGGGGAGCGGCGCGGTCGAACCCTGAAGCAGCCTTGCCGATACGATCTCCCTTGGCCTCCCGGCGACCATGAAGATCGCGATGTTCACCAATCTCTTCGCTCCGCTCGTCGGAGGCACCGAACGTTCCGTCGCGACCTTCGCCGAGGATCTGCGCGGACTCGGGCACGACGTTCTCGTCGTCACGTGGCAACAGGAAGGCACCCCCGCCTCAGAGAGGGGCATCCTCCGCCTCCCTTTCCCCAGTCAGCCCGAAGACGGGATTCTCGGGGACTTCGCGCCCGATGCGATCCACGCTCACCAGCCCTTCCTGATCGGCGCCCTCGCCTTCCGCCTCGCCGCGAGCCGCGGCCTGCCCTTTGTGCATACCCACCACACCCTCCATGCCCGTCCCGAGGACCGTGTCGCCCTTTCGGCACTCGCCCCTCTCGAAGAGACCGCCAAGGATCTCGCCATCGCCTGCTCCAACCATTCCCACGCCGTCATCGCGCCCACCGGAAGCATCGCCTCGATTCTGAAATCCCAAGGAATCCGGGGCGACATTTCCATCCTTCCCACCGGCATCGACACAAAGGCCTTCTCGCGAGGCGACGGCTCCTCCTTTCGCCGACGCCACGATCTGCCGTCCAATGCCTTCGTCGTGGGTCACCTCGGACGGCTCGTTCCCGCGAAGCGGGCCGTCTACCTCGCCGAAGCCGTTTCCACATTCCTGTCAGGCTCCCCCCAGGCCCGCGCCCTCTTCTGCGGCGAGGGGGAATCGGCGGGAGACGTGCGCACCCGCTTCGCCGAAGCGGGAGTCGAGGACCGCCTCGCCCTTCTCGGCGAACTCCCCGACGCGGAGGTTCCCGATGCCTACGCCGCCATGGACCTCTTCGCCTTCGCCTCCCTCACCGACACCCAAGGCCTCGTCCTCCTCGAAGCGATGGCCGCGGGAACTCCCGTGCTCGCGCTCCGTGCCACGGGACCGCAGGACCTCTTTCCCGACGACCACGGGGGTCGGCTCCTCGATCCCGACGCGCCCCCGGCGGCCTTCGCCGCCGCGATCGCCGAACTGGCGACCTCTTCCGTTCGAGCCTCTCTTTCCGCCGCCGCCCGCCGACGAGCCGCTGCATTCGACCGCGGACGCTGTGCCCGCGAGCTCCTCTCCATCTACGAAAAAGCTCTCGCACGCGCGCGACACGGAGGCCCTCCTGCCGACGTCCTTGCCCCTCTCCAAGCCAAGGTCGAAAGGGAGTGGGATCGTGTCCTGCGATCCGGCGCATCCCCCGCCCTTCTCCACAGCCGCGGGTTTCCAAGCGTCAAGGCGGCGGAAAGGTGACGCCTACGGCCCCACAGGCTCTCGTTCCTTCCGAACCGAAAGATGGCACGCCCTACTGGACTCGAACCAGTGACCCACGGATTAGAAATCCGTTGCTCTATCCAGCTGAGCTAAGGGCGCATTCTATATCAAATAAGGCTTGGAAGGCGGAAGGATCAACCGGAGAAAAGTCCTGCCACCCGATTTTGCCCTCCCCCCACCTCGGCACGGATTTAGTCGAATCCCGAGCCGATTCTTGTGCTTTTGCGTCTCTTTGCGACTGCCTTCTCACTCGTCACGCGGATCGTTTGGGCGCGAGACCGATTTCGAGCGGGGACAATTCATCGTTTCCCGTGGAGAGGTCGGGACGAAGAACGGGGAAGCGCGAATTGTACCGCTCTTTCCAAGGTTGCGGTGGTTCCTGGAGGAAGTCCGACCCGAAGAAAGCAAATACGGAGGCGAACAGATTATCGCGGTCGACTCGACCAAATCGGCCCTTCAATCCGCGTGCAAGGCGGCAGAGCTATCGAAGTTTACACATCATTCCTTGCGGCATTTCTTTCTGAGCAACGCGATCGAGGTCGGCGTAGGCTTTAAGACCATCATGTCTTGGATCGGACACAAGGATGGAGGGATTCTGGTGGCGAAGAAGTAACGGCCCAAGCTCGCGACGGACGCAGCTTACGCGTTACATGCCGACGGGCGGGAAGCGTCGGGGGCTGGCGCAAAAGCTGAAACTGCGGAGCATATTCGTGGCAGCGCATGGTTATGCGACTCTGGCGATGTAGCGATTGTGGAGCTGAGCAAACAAGCTGAAAGTTGTCCAAATTTCCTCCGGAATGCGCTCAAGCTCTTCATCGGTGAAGTGATTTCGCCCGTCTCCTCTGAAGGTATCCCGCCACCTCGGCACCGAGAAAGAAAATCTGCACGGAAAAATAGACCCGGAGCAGGACCACCACGAGGGTCACTGCCGCGCCGTATGGAGAGGTGACGGCCACGTTCTGAAAGTAGAAGCCCATGAGATGGCCCAGGCCCCCGAGGAGGAGGCCTGCGGCGAGCGCTCCCCCCCAGGCGGCGCGGAAGGAGGGGGGGGCGGGCGGGAGCCAGCGAAGCACGAAGGTGAAGATGAGGATGAGAACCGCGATCGAACCCACCTGTTCGATCAGCTTCCAGAATCCAAGATGGGAGTGCCCCAGATCGTAGCGCTCCGAGGCCAGGTGGAAAATCGCGCCGAGCAGCGAGGAGAGGGCCATGACAAAACCGAGGGAGAGGATGAGGAGAATGGGCACGGCGCGGTCGAGAAGCCGTCCTACCGCCCAAGCCCGTCTTCCCACCTCCTGACGCTTTCCGAAAATGAGCGAGAGCACTTCGCGGAGCTCGACGACCACTTTCGAGGCCATGAAGAGAAGGACTCCGAAGGCGATCAGGGACATCCAGCCGGTGGGGCCGGGCGCGCTCTGCTGCGCCACCAGCTCGAGAAGGTAGGCCGTCGACTCGTCATCGAGAAACATGCCCGAGGCCATTCCGATCTCCGCCCGGGCGGCGTCGGCTCCCACGATCATCCCCGCAAGCTTCGTGGAGACCACGAGCAGAGGAACGAGGGAGAAAAGGCTGTAGAAAGCGAGGGCTGCGGCGGAGCGGGAATGGTCGTGTTGAATCCAACGGCGAGCGATCTCGAGCGCCGCCTCGAAAAAACCTCTGAAGAACGCCTTCAACGCCCTTACCGCTTTTTTTCGGGAAGGTTCTTCCTCTTCGTGCTCGCCAGGTCCTCGAGTTGCTCCTCGGTCATCGATTCGGCCATTTCCTTCGAGGCTCCCTTGAGGGATGACTTCTTGGTTTCTCCCCGCTTCGCGGAGAGCGCCGCGCCGGCGGCCCTTTGCTGTCTTTTGGATTTCGCAGGCATGGATGGAGGATGGATATGGAGGTTTTCAGGCGTGGGCCGCGTTGTCCACCACTCCCTCGACGCCGGAGTGCCGGGCGCAATGGGCACAGCAGTAGACCTCCCCTTCCTCGCCTTCGATTCCGTGCCCGACGACCCGGCAGCCGCAGTGAGGACAGGTAGGGGCGAGAACGTGGATGGCGCACTCGAACGAATCGAAATGGTAGGAGGTGCCGTTCATGGTCACCTCGAAGGAATTGCGATAGATGTTGCCGCAGCAATGACAGGGTTTCATGACGATGGGGATGGACGCTGGGGTGTGGAGTCAATGGGGTGGAACGGGAAAACGGCACTCCAGCTCAAACCGCGAGCGGACGGTGACGGGAGGCGAATTGGTGAGATCGAGCTTCAAATTGCAGGCAAGAGCCTCCCGGTGCTCCGCCGGGAGAAGCTCGAGGACGCGCCCGTTGAGATCCCGGGCCGCCGCCAACCCCCAGGTGGGGGGCTTTTCACGTTCGAGGATCTCCTCGATCCTCGCGGCAATCTGGCGAATGGAACGGCTCTCCAACTCCTCGAGGAGGGGCAGACTTTCATACCCCGCCGTCCCCGGACTGCCCATGGGAAAGGCGCCGGCCTGATCGGTCACGAGTTCGGAAACTTTCAGGTTCCCCTCCATCGGCTCGAACGAGTCGATCACCTCGAGATGGCCGGTTTCGGTGGGACGATAGGCGAGGAGGCGGCCACGGTTGCTGAGAAAGAGGAGGGAGGGGAAACCTTTCATGACGGAGGTGGCGAAACTCAACGACTTTTCCGCACACAGCGTGCCAGCCTCCTTCCTCCGCCGTGAACCGCGGTGCCACAAGGCTTCAAGCCGTTGCTTCCTGCCCGGCCGTCGGAAGCGGATCAGGCATTCTGCCCGACGTGCATTGCAGGATGAAAGATCCAGCCGCCTGAAATCCTCTTCCCGGCCGCGGAGGCAACCGGCAAACCCTCTCCAGCCCGGCAATGCAGCATGCATTCTTCCGTTGCGGAATCTGCATGGTTCCGGACGTTTCATGGAACTGTCGATTCAATACGCAATATACTATAAATGAATGACTTGCGAACCAAATAGAGGGATTGGCATATCCTCTGCGCGGAGTGTCTCTAGCAGGGCCGGTTCTCCGGCTTCCGGTCAAATCAAACAAAACGAACGATACCTCCTACGATTATGAAACATCACCTCCTACTCATCGCCGTGGTCGTCGCCATGGTGTTCCCATCCGCTATCCACGCTCAGGTCGGGGTTGATACGGAAAGAGCGGCTCCTCCCACCAATGCCCCTTCGGAAGCAAGCCGCGATGGGAATCGACCGGCGAACGATTCGGACGCGTCGGCCGCCCAACACCGTCGCGCCAGCCAGGTCATCGGCATGGACCTCCTGAACCTTCAGGATGAGAAAGTCGGCAAGATCCAGGACCTCGTCATCGACCTCTCCGCACGGCGCGTCACCGCGGTGGTCATCTCGAGTGGAGGGTTCCTCGGTATCGCCGACGAACTGAGCATCGTGCCCCCTTCGGCACTCCAGGTGAACGACAAAGGCGATGCCTTTACCGCCAATTTCACGAAGGAGCAGCTCACAAACGCCCCCCGCTTCCAAGGATCGGCGTATCCCGATCTCAATGACCGGAGCTTCATGCTGAACGTCTACAGTGCCTACCAGGCGGAACCTTATCTCGAAAGCATCCGCACCGACGGCACCAGCGAGGACGGCAGCGCTCGGGTGCTCCGGGCCTCGGAGATCCTCGGAATGACCGTGAAGAACCATCAGGACGAATCCATCGGCTCCATCAACGAGCTCGTTCTCAATGAGCCGCTTGACCGGGTCTCTTCGGTGGTGGTGTCCTCGGGCGGGTTCCTCGGACTCGGCGAGACCCTGAGCGTGCTTCCCGCGGAAGCGGTCACAACGACGAAAGACGCCGTTCTGGTGAACGCGACCAAGGAGACCCTCCAGCAGTCCCCCCGCTTCACCGCCGATACCTGGCCGGAAAGGATGAACGATCCCTCCTACCTCGTGGATGTCTACTCTCCCTACCAATTCCGGGGCGACACCGAGGGCGACGTCGATGTCAATTCGGAAGCGAAGCGCCAGGAGACCGAGCCTCTCACGGCGCAAGATCAGAGCAACAATGTCGGCGATGTCGCCCTCACCACCAACATCCGCAGAAGGATCGTCTCGAACGACGCCCTCTCGTTCACCGCAAAGAACATCCGCGTGATCACGGTGGAAGGGAAAGTCACCCTCACGGGTCGGGTGCCCTCCAAAGAGGAGATGGATACGATCGTGAAGATCGCCAACGAGGAAGCCGGTCCGGACCTGGTCACCAACCGCCTGACTGTGGAAGAGCGTCGCTGACCGACGATAGAGAAACCCAAAACAGAAGAAAGCAGAATGAACAAGCTACAACTCAAAGGCAACTGGAACATCGTCAAAGGCAAGCTGAAGCAACGCTGGGGCGACCTTACCGACGAGGACCTCACCTTCGTCGAAGGCAAGGAGGACGAACTGATCGGACGCATCCAGAAGCGGACCGGCGAGGCCCGCGAAGCCGTCGAAGACGCCCTTGCCGAATACGACAGAAACTTCCGCTAAGTCGGGCGAAACCGGCGAAAGCAAAAGCCCCGGGCTGGTGGTGCAGCCCGGGGCTTTTTGTCGTTCGGAATATCGACGGACATTTCCCCCAAGAATTCATTTCCGCCCCCAAGGGGCGAAAGGCGGGGCTGTTCCTCTGCGCCATGCATACCCGAGCCCATGCCCGCGTCCCTTGCCTGGAACGGATCGGGGAACTGGGAGCCATGCCACCAGCGGGCACGGCAGCGTCTGGCCGAGGCAGGCCGCTGCGATATCGGGTCGGATCAGGTGCAGCCACGCAGGAGGAAGAGGACCAGGAGGATGGGAACCGGCACGCCGACGAGCCAGAGGAGGATCCAGCCCACCTTCCCGGAGAGCCGGGGGTTTCCACGGAGTTCTGCAGAGGGTTTGTTCACTTTCATCACCCTCTCTCCAATCGCAGGGAACATGCCACCTTCCCCAGAACCCCTTGTGGCTTTGATAGTCTGGGCTCCAGCCCGTCGCGGAGATCGGGGAAACCATGCAACCCGCCTGCTTCCACCGTCGGGAACGTTGCATCGCGCACGGACCCTGCTCGCGGATGCCGAGTCAAGGCTTCGCCGCCCACGGAAGCCCCTCCCCAGGGAAAAGCAGCGGCAGGAGGACGAACCAGAGAACGAAGGTGAGGGACAGGACCATCAGCCCATCGATGCGCGGCCGCCGCCTTTCCGTCGGCGTTCTCCGCGCCCGGACGAGGGAAGCGCCAAGGAGAACGCCGTGAAGGCCAGGGCCCGCGAGGAGAAGAGACGGCGGCACCGCCGATCCCGTGGCGAAGGCGATTCCGAGGACGAGCGCCACCGCGAGGGCCGTGCCGAGCAAGGCGATCGCAAGGGCACCGTCCACACCGCAGAGCACCGCGAGCGTCCGTTTTCCCGCCGCTTCGTCCGCCTCGCGGTCGGGGATGCCGGAAAGGGTGATCGAGGGGAGCACCGCGAAGAAGAGGGGCAGGCCGAGGAGGAACACCCCGCGGCCGAGAAAGGGGCCGCCCGCCGCCAACACTCCGACCTGCACGACGAGGAGGCTGTGGGTGAACGCCACGACCGCTTCGCCCGCGCCGCGATGGGAGAACTCCAGCGGCGGCACGGTGTATCCGAGACCGAGCACGATGGCCGCGAGATAGCAGATCACCGCCGTCCCGGCGGACGGAAGATGGAGGAGCACGGCGGCGAGGGCCGCAAGGCTCAGGCCGAGGGCGATGACGGCGCCACCGATCAGGTCGGGGCGCGAGAGTTCGCCATCGACGAGTGTCCGCGAACCGCCGGTGAAGGCCCCGTAGTTGGGATTGCGCCGGTCCGACTCGTAGTCGAAGACCTCGTTGAGAAAGACGGTCGCGGCCTCGACGAAGAAGACGGCCGCGCCGCCCCACCAGTAGACCGGGTGGGAGAGCAGGTGGGGCAGCGGCACCACGAGCGCCGCCCCCGCGGTGTAGGCGAGCCAGGTCATGGGATAGAACTGGAGGCGCAGCGCCTTGATCCACGAACCGAGACGGGCGCGCCGGGATTCGGAGGAGACGAGCCGTCCGCTCCGGAGCCTTCCCGCCTCGTTCCGCGCCTCGCTCAGCCACTCGCGGCGCTGTCCTTCGGTGGAACGATGGACGGGACCGTACATGCGGATGCGGACGGGCCATACCCCGCAGAACCGCAAGGTCGCGATCGAGAAAGCGCGATGTCCGGGAGACCGCAGCAGGTACTTCACGACCGCGGGGGGCGTGTCCATCGTCGTGAGCAAATGGGCCGATTTTCCCCGAAGAAGACCGGCGAATCCCTGCCCCGCCGTCCGCTCGGCAAAAGCGAAGCCCGGCACGAGAACGCGGTCGAGAAACCCCTTGAGCAGGGCGGGCATCGTTCCCCACCAAACCGGGTAGACGAAGACGAGGTGATCGGCCCGCCCGATCGCGGCGCGGGCCCTCGCGAGATCGGGCTCGAACGCCTGTTCGTGAAGGGAGGCACACCGCACATGCGGATCGAATTCGAGGTCGGCGAGGACAAGTCGGCTCACCTCGAGCCCCTGTTCCTCCGCCGCCTCGGTGAAAGCGCCCGCGAGCGCCCCGCAGAAGCTGTCCACCCGCGGATGACCGAGAAGGATGAGGATGCGTCCCCTCTTTTTTTCCACTCCCGGCATCTCCAGCTCCCCCACCAGGGGTTGCGGCGCTTCACCGGCATTGCAGGGTGCAGGGGGCTTCATGCACTCTGCCGTCCCCCCTGTGGGTGGAGGAGTTCACCCGTTGATGATTTCGCCGCCATTGGGATGAAGGGTCTGGCCGGTCATGTAGGAGGATTCCCTGGAAGCGAGAAAGACAAAGGATTCCGCGCACTCCCACGGTTCTCCGGCTCGCCCGAGCGGAGTGTCGGAACCGAACGTCGCGACCTCGTCCGCCGGAAAGGTCGAAGGAATGAGCGGCGTCCAGATCGGCCCGGGCGCGACGGCGTTGACGCGTATTCCCTCGGCCGCGAGATTCTGGGAGAGCGAACGGGTGAAGGCGACGATGGCGCCCTTGGTCGCGGAGTAGTCGAGCAGGGCCGGACTCCCCCGGTAGGCGGTGACCGAAGTGGTGTTGATGATCGAGGCGGCCTCGGATTTCCTGAGATGCGGCAGGGCCGCCTTCGTCAGGAAAAACATCGCGAAGAGGTTGGTGCGGAAGGTCGCGACGAGCTGCGCTTCCTCGATCTCGATGAGCGACTCACACGGGTGCTGCTCGGCGGCGTTGTTCACGAGGATGTCGAGTTTTCCGAAGCAGGTCATCGTCGCGGCGACGGCGTCGCGGCAGGCCGCCTCGTCGCCCACGTCGGCACGGTGGAGTTCGCAGCGCCGCCCCAACTCGCCGACGCGGCGGGCCGTGTCGCGGGCGTCCTGGTCCTCCTCGAGATAGACGATCATCACGTCCGCCCCTTCGCGCGCGAAAGCGAAGGCAGTCGCCCTTCCGATGCCCGAGTCGCCCCCCGTGATGAGCGCGACCCGTCCCTCGAGACGTCCGCTCCCCTTTGCCCCGGGTTGCTCGTGGACGGGCGACGGGCGCATTTCGCCCTCTCGTCCGGGTTGCCGATCCTGATGCTGCGGCGGGCGCTGTTCGGTGTCCGAAGAGGCCCCTGACTTGGAGGATTTGTTGGCCATGGTTTTCCCTTTTCGCAGATCATATGCCATCTCCCGTCCGCTCGTTCTCCGGCTCCCGCGACGGCTCGCTCGGCGCGTAGCGCTGCTTCAGCCAGCGGGCAAAGAACAGCAGGGCCACGGTGGCGAGGACGATCGCGCTCAGAGTCATCGCATCGAGATCCATCACCGCGGTCCCCGCGCCGACGGGGAGGAGGGAAAAACCGATGTAGATGGGCAGGCCGATCCCGCAGTAGTATCGGAAGGGCAGATCGGTGAGGGCGAGCAGGTAGAGTTTCGCCGTATAGGGCGGACCGTGAATCGAGGCGAAGAGAGCCGTGAACCAGAGCCGGTGACGCTCCTGGATCGGGGGAATGCGGTGACCGAAAGCGGCGAGGCGCCGTTTCATCCTTTCCCGCAGCCAGCTCCGGGCGACGCCGTAGACGACGAGGTGATGAAAGAGCATGCCGACGGCGACGATGAACATCCCCCAGCCGATCCCGAAGCGCAGCCCGAGGAGGACGAGCAGCACGCTCACCGGAAATCCCAGCAGCGGGAGAAGGAAGAAAGCGGCGATGACGAGGGCCGGGGACAGGGACATGCCGTAGGCGAGGATGGCCTCGCGATCGAGCCCGCTCCCATGCTGGCGCAGAAGGTAGGCGCCCGCTCCGACGAGGAGGAGGATCACCAGAAGACCGCCCCAGTGGCGTTTGAGAAAAGGTCCCGCTTTCATCCGTCGACCGCTTCGTTCCGAAGCGAGAGTTCCGCCGCCAGGGGAAAGTGATCCGACGCCACCATCGCGGTGGTGGTGTACGGCACCTCGACCCGCCGGACGGAGAAGTGCCGGCTCACAAAGAGATGATCGATCCGCAGGAGGGCTCGCGGCGTGGGAAAGGTCGCGCGGACCCGGTGCCCGGCGAGACCGAACTGGACATCGCTCAAGCGCGCACGAAGACGCTGCCACACGAGAGACCGTTGCCGCGAATTGAAATCGCCGCAGACGATGAGGGGCTCGTCCGGGGGAATTCCCCCGATCCAGTCGGGACCGAGGAGAGTCGCGACCTGAAGCCTCCTCTCTTCGCGGCTGAGCCCGAAATGCGTGTTGATGAAGTGGAGCTTTCCGCTCCCCGGCACGCTGGGAAAGGTGATCCACATCGCCCCGCGGGCCTCCCGGCGGCGCGGATAGGCGGGAGTGAGGTGTGCCGTTTTCACGATCTCGAAGGGGAAGCGGGAAAAGATGGCGAGACCGTATTTCTCGGATTTCTCTTCGAATACGGCATAGAAGGCATGCTCCATCCGCAGGTGGTCGGCGATGGCCTTTGCCTGGTCGTGACCGCCGGAGCGCGGCCGGTGGGCATCGACTTCCTGCACCGCGACGAGGTCGGGATCGAAGGAATTGATGACCCGCGCGATGCGTTCCGGGCGTATCCGCCCGTCGAGCCCGACGCAACTGTGGATATTGTAGGTCATGACGCGCAGAGGCTGGTCCGCCTCGCGCTCCGGACCCGCAAAGACGATCTCCTGGCGAAGGCCATCCTTTCCCAAGTAATGCCGCACGACCTCGTGCAGGTCGGTGCCGCGCATCCAGCGCCCGCTCGAGGCGTGATGGGCGAGATGCCAGCGGAGAATCCGGTCGGGGACGAGGACAAAGCCGTGCGTCTCCTCGCTCCCGGGACCGCCGTGCGCTCCCCTCTCCCGAGGAAAGGTCACGGGGGGAGCCTGCGGATCCCAGCCGCTGATGATGAAATCGCCGGCGTCGGGATGTTGCGAAAGCCGGACGAGATCCTCCGTCGCTTCCTCGAGAAAGGGATGGTCGCACCCGATCACTTCGGCCCGGTCGCGCGGCAGGATCCATTCCCCGCGAAGGTTGCGGACCTTCACCGTGTCTTCCTCCTTGGAACGGAAGAGGACGAGGGGGATCGCGGCCTCCCTCACGAGGGCGTCGGCATAGGCGCCGAGATCCTTCTCCTCCAGCGCGAGAGGAAGGTAGATGTGTCCGATCGGCCCCATCGCCGAGACGTTGATCTTCTCGGCGCATTCCTCGGGGGTGCCGAATCCGGCATGCCCCGGCCGCTGATGGAGAAGACGGCGGCGGCCTTCCTCCCTGGAGCGCGGCGGGTCGGCCTCGCGTCGTTTGCCCATTTCCACGTCGGCCGTGATTCCCGAGGAGAAGACCGCGGCGATGGCCTCCTCGACGGGACGGCCGTGGAGCGCCTCGTAGGAGGTGGCGTGCTCCTGGCCGTGATCGGAGTAGACGAGCAACTCGTAGGCGACCAGCGGCGTTCCGTCCGCGGCGCGGTGGATGTCGCGGATCGCCCGGTCGATCCCCTTGAGGGTCCAGTGGGCGAAATCGGAACCCGGCCCGCGGCGGTGCGCCTGCTCGTCGTAGCCCAGAAAATTCGCATGGATGAGGGGAACCCCGCGCGCGATATCGAGAAGGACGCGGAAGCGGATCGCCTCCCGCGCCGATAGGCAGATCCCGACGCGTGCGGGAACAAAACGGAGTTCGTCGAGGAGATTGCCATGGGCGATGCTGCCCCCGATAACGTCGCCGATCGCGATGAACAACTCGAGCAGGGCGAGACCGACTCCCCGCAGCAGCGTGGGAAAATAAAGAAGGGCGAGAAGGAGGCTTTTCAACGGATGCATCCGTCGCGTGATCCGCTCCATGCAGAGGTCGGCCGAACAGTAGTACGACTCCGCCCCGCCTCCCCGGTAGATGTTCGAGTAGACATGCGCGCCGGAAAGGAGCGGCTCGGCGCCCGCCTCGACCATCCGTCTCTCGATTTCCTCGGCGGATTCGGCTTCGTACATGCGGAACATGCGCCCGCTGCGGCGATCGAGAAATTCGAAGGAGGGCACCACCGCCTTGACTCCGTAGAAGATCTCGCCCTGCACCGCAGGCGTCGTCGAGGGGACGCCTGAATAGAAGCTTCCCAGGGAAAAGTGGCGCCGCTGGAGAAGGCGGGACAGGTAGGGCATCCGTCCCGCCGACATCGCCGCTTCGAGCTGGCGGCGGGAGAGACCGTCGATCTGGATCATGATCAGCCCCGGCGCCTCCGTCGCCTCGGCGGGAAGCGCATGGCCGAGGAGCCGTGCCGCGAAGCGCGTACGGTTCCACTTGTAGCGGAGCCAGCGCCAGCGTATCGACAGGGAGTCAATCACGCGTCACCTCCATGGTTGCGGACGGCAGGATCGCCGAAGCGGCGGCGGACATCTTGGCGGCAAAAAGATCCCATTCGATCTCGAGCGAACTGAGGAAGGGATCCCAAGGCATTCTCTCCTCCTCGGACCGCACGGGCTTCTCGCGGATGAGCCGCGCGTAGGTCTCCGTCACCTCCCGCGCGCACTGGCGGTGATCGAAATCGGCCGCCGAGGATTTCGCCGCCGCGGCGCATCTCCGCCTCCCGGCGGGGTCGCGGGCGAGTACGGCGAGGGCGCCGGCGAACTCGACGGGCGTTGCGCCAGCGGCGAGAAGAAATCCATTCGCCCCGTCGACCACGATCTCGCGCACGCCGGGGCCGTCGAGGGCGACGACCGGCTTTCCCGCGGCCATGGCTTCGGCGAGGACCATGCCCTGGGTCTCGCTCTGGGAGCTGAAGGCAAACACATCCATCGCCGCATACGCATCGGCGAGGGCTCCCGCCGTCAACTGCCCGGCACGATGGACCCGGCTCTCCACGCCCTGTCCGGCGAGGACATCGAGCATCCCGACGCCCTCCTCGCCCTCGCCGACGATGAGGAACGCGGCCTCCGGATCGGCCTTCAGATGGAGTCCGACCGCCTCCGCCAGAAAGCGCAGGTTCTTCTCGGGTGCGAGCCGGCCGACGTGTCCGACGACGAACGCCTCCTCGGGGATACCGGCGCTCCGCCGGAAGCGAAGTCGATCGCCCGAGGCGAAGAATTCCGTATCGACCCCCGTCGGAATGGAGACGATCGGCGCCCTGACGCCGCGCTCGACGAGCAGGTCTCGGATACTGCGGCTCGGGGCGATGACCTCGCTGCAGAGGTTGCAATACTCCGTCACCAGCTGGATCGCCATCTGCTTCAGCGTCGGCGAATCGAGCGGCACGTAATGGGTGTAGCGCTCGTAGAGCGTGTGGTGGGTGAAGACCACGGGGATCTCCATCCTCCAGGCCTGGCGAAGGGCCGTGTCGCCAAGGAGGAAGGGATGGTGGCTGTGGATCACATCCGGCTGGAACGCGTCCATGAAGTCGCGGATCTTCGCCGGAGCCGGGAGCCGCACCGCGAAATCGCTGCCATTGAAGTTCTGGATCGCGGGAACGCGGAGCACGTGGGGAGATTCCTCCGCATTGGCGAACTCTGGAGCGACGATCTTGACCTCGTGCCCGAGCTTCCGGCACTCGTCCTCAAGCGTCTTGACGGACCGCGCCACCCCGCCGACATGGGGAAGATAGGTATTGGTGAACATCGCGATCTTCATTTTCTTCGCGGGACGAGGTTGGATTGGCCACTTTTCCGGCTCATCTGTCGAATTGGAAAAGATCCTCGTCGGGATGCGATCGCCCCAGCAGCCTCGCGACGAGGATCTCGGCGGCGACCAGGCTGTAGACGATCCCATTCCCCCCGAACCCGAGGGCAAAGAAGCAACGCGGCCACTCCGGCAGGGCCCCGATGTAGGGCAGTCCGTCGGCGGTCTCGCCAAAGGTGCCGGCCCACGCGTAGGCGGATTCGATGGGAATGTCGGGAAACCACTCGCGGAAACGCTTCTCCAGCCTAGCGGCCTTCTTCGCGACGGCGGCGTCCCGCGCAGCGGGATTGCGATACCTCGCATCCTCCCCGCCGACGATCACCCGACCATCGACCGTCGTCCGCAGATAGAGATAGGGACGTGCCGTTTCCCAGAGCAGGCAGCGCTCCCACCATCCCGTGAAACGCTCCAGCGGTTCACTGACGAGGGCGAAGGAGGAATTCAGATTCACCAGGGAACGTCCCAGCATTTCGACGACCTCGTAGCCGGTGGCGAAGGCGGCCCACTTCGCCCGCACCGCGAAGGTCTCCGCCGCGGTGAGCACGACGCCGCCGGGGGCCGCCTCGCGAAGGGCCACGGGGGTGCGGTCGTAGACTCGCGCCCCCTTCTCCTTCGCCCGTTGGAGGAGTCGATGGGTGAGCCGGAAGACATCGACCTCCGCCGCCGTCTTCGAGAAGAGGGCGGCCTCACGCGAGAAGGAAAAGCGCGACTCGATCTCTCCGCGTCCAAGAAACTCGACCTCGATGCCCGCGGCGCGGCGCGCGCGGCGCTCTGCGCGCAATCCCTCGACATCCCGCCCCCGGGAGGCGAGATAGACGCTCGATTTCCATGTGAAACCGCTCAGGTCGTCGATTTCGGCGCAGAGGGAGCGGAGCTTTCCGACGCTCTGGCAGCAGCTTTGGTAGATTCGCTCCGCCCGCGGCTTCCCGTAGCGATCCCGCAGCTCGGTGAGAGGAGTGTCGAGTTCGTATTGGATGAGAGCGGTGCTGGCGCTGGTGCTGCCGCTCGCGACATCGCGCCTGTCGATCACGACGACGTCGAATCCGGCGCGGACGAGATGGTAGGCGCAGAGCGCTCCGGTGATGCCGGCGCCGATCACGACCACCTCGCAGTCTATCTCCTCCCGCAACCGGGGGTACGATTGGATGAGACCGTTCTGGATCGGCCAGTAGGGATGGTTCGAGATCAGGTTCATTCCCGCTTGGAAGGCCGGGTGATGATCTTGTAGACGCGGCGCTCGTTGGCATGGAGACGCGCCGTGCCGTCGGCTTTCCGCAGACGGGGCGCCCGGCGGTTCATGATGCCGTGGAGACTCCCATCCCGGTAGGCCCGCAGGAGAGCCGGATGGATGTAGTACTTGCGGCAGGTGACAGGGGTGTGCCTGAGCTGCTCCGCCGTGGCCTGGATCGCCGCGCCGATGGCCCTTCGGGCTTCCGCCTTGCTCTCCGGGGGGATTTCCGCTTTCAGTTCGAGAGCACAGAGCACGGTAGCCTTCCATGTGCGGAACAGCTTCGCGGAGCAATCGAAGCCACTCACCTTCCGTATCCATCCGTTCACATCCGACGAGTCGATGTCGTGCCATTCCCCGTCGCTGCCCTTGTAGCGGAAGAGGTGCTGCCCGGGGAGATCCTGCAAGTCGAGGACCAGTCTCCTCATCGCCGCATCGTCGATCCCGGTCGCGTGCTCCATGCCGGATTTGCCGCGGAAGCGTATACGGAATCCATCTCCGTCGAGCCGGACATGCCGGGCGTGCAGGGAGGAGAGCCCGAAGCTGTGGTTCTCCTTCTCATAGCGTGAGTTGCCGATGCGGTAGCCGGTGCGGTCGAGGAGGAGGACGATGCCGGCGATGACCCTCTCCCGGGTGATTTCGGGATGGGCGAGGGCTCGGCGACAGGCGGATCGTATCTGCGGCAGACGTTCGGCAAATCCGGGAAGGAGGGCGAACTTGCGGCCGGCGGCGATCGCGGTCCACGCGGAATGATAGCGATACTGCTTGCGTCCACGCCCATCGATCCCCGTGGCCTGGAGATGGCCGTTCGCCTTCTGGCAGATCCAGACCTCTTCATAGGCAGGGGGAATGGCGAGCGAGGCGATGCGACGGCGCTCGCGCACGTCCTTCAGGAGCGCTCCGTCGGGGAGCCGATAGGAGAAACCCGACCCACGTCGCTCGCGGGAGTATCCCGGCATCTCGTCCGAGGTGAAGACCAACGACGGCTCGGGCGTCCCCGCGGTGTGGATCGTTTTTTGCATTCGGGCGATGCATTCCTCGCAGGAACCGTGCCTGCCCCTTCTGGGCGCTGGCACCGAAGACAGGGAGATGAACGGGACTTCGATATTGCATTACGCATGGCAAAACCCGGCGAAATGCATGGTTCAAGAACGATGGCCACCCTCCTTCCGCCCGTCGTTTACCGGTCTTCGCCGATCTCGCAAGACCGGAAGGCGGCCGTCTGCCAGGCCGAAGACTTGGCATCTGCCATGCGAGAGAATGCGGTCCCCTCAAAGCGGCTGGGGACTTCGTTTCTCAATCGTCTCCCGAACAGGCCAAACTTCGGAAGTCTTCCCGGTAGAGCCGGAGATTTTCCCATTATTGGAGAATGAGCATATAGGCTTTGGCGACCATGAACTTCAGCCACGAACGAAGTATCCCCGAATCGCTTCGGGAATACGGCAGAGGGGTCGCTGGCGGACTCATCTTCGCCCTCCCCCTGCTCTTCACGATGGAGATCTGGCACTCCGGCTCGACGACCGGCCCGGGAAAGCTGGCCCTCTACATCGTCTTCACCTTCGCCCTGCTCCTTCTCTACAACCGTTACGCCGGATTGCGCAGCGACGCGTGCCTGGGCGAAGTGCTGATCGATTCGGTCGAGGAACTCGGCATCGGTCTCCTCCTTTCCATGGGCATCCTTTTTCTCCTGGGACGGATCGGCGGGGAAAACACCTGGTATGAGATCACCAGCCGCGTCGTCATGGAGGGCATGACTCTCGCCATCGGTGTCTCGGTCGGCACGGCCCAACTCGGAACGGAGGAGGACGATGGGGAAAGCGGAATGGACGGCGATGAAACGAACGGGGGCATCCCCTACGACTACCTCGGCCAGAGCGCCATCGCCCTCTGCGGCGCCGTCCTCTTCGCCGCAAACATCGCGCCTACCGACGAGGTCGGGATCCTCGCGCGCGAAGCGTCTCCGCCGCGGCTGGCCGCCATCCTTCTCGCCTCCCTCCTGATCGGAACAGGGATCCTCTATTTTGCGGAGTTCCGGGGATCGAGGCGTCACCTTCCGGAGCGGGAATGGCCGTGGATCGCCCGCGAGATCATCACCGCCTATGCCGCCGCCCTCGCCGCCTCTGCCTTCATCCTCTACTTTTTCGGCTCGCTTCCTGCCGCCTCCCTGGCCCAATTCGTGGCGGGAATGATCGTGGTGGGGTTCCCGGCGATGCTGGGCGCCTCGGCCGGCCGACTTCTCCTTCAAGTGGAAAACCGCAATGGAACCAAAGCCCATGAGCAAATCGCCGGCTCTCCCGACTTCCAAGAATAAGAACTGGCTCGAATGGACCGTCTTTGTCCTCGGCGCGGCCTGTCTCACCGGAGTGATCGCCGTGCTGGTCCATCAGTCCGTCACGACCGGAGAGGAACCGGCCCGCCTCCTCGTCCGAATGGGAACTCCGCTGGTCGGGAGCGATCAGGTGCGTATCCCCGTGTGGGTGGTCAACGAAGGCGACGAACCCGCCGTCGCGGTGGTGATCGAGATCGACGGTACCAGCGCCGGCTCCGTGCAATCGTCCTCCTTGCATTTCGACTACGTCCCCCATCGCTCGCATCGGGAAGGCTGGATCAGTTTCCCGGGCGAGGAGGTTCCGGCAAACCTTTCCGCCCGTGTTCTCAGCTACACGGGTCCCGCTTCCCGCTGAGCCTCCATGCCATTTTGCATGGACATACCGCGCAACTTGCAAGCTTGCGACCATATGGACAAGTCATCGAGGCAGGCAATTAAAATCACAACTCATTCAAATTGAATGAGTTGAATATCTCGGAATTCCCTTGGCACGGGGCGTGCGTGAGTAGGGAATCCAACAGGAAAACCGCTTCCTTCCAAACGAACTCAGCCCCGTTGTCACGATGAACCTCTCTCTTCCCCGTTCCACTGGTTTGGTGCTCGCTCTTGGAGCCACCCTCCTCCTGGCTCCATCGAATCGCGCCGCCGAGAAGCCCTCCAAGCTCAGCCCGGTCGATGAAAAATTCCTCCAGGACGAGGCGACCGCCGGAAAGGCGCTCGTCACCATCGCCAGCGAAGCGGCGAGCAGGGGCGGGAGCGAGGTCGTTCGCGCGTTTGCCCGTTCCCTCGTGCACGATCACGAAAAGGCCAACGCGGAACTCTCGAAACTCGCCGCGGCAAAGGAAGTGGAACTGGCACCGGGCGATTTCAACCCTCATCGGGACCGCTTGAATTCGATCCGAGCGTTGAAAGGCGACGCCTTCGACCGCGAATTCGTTTCCCTCATGATCGAGAAGCACGCGGAGTCCGTGGAGAACTTCGAGAAGGCCTCCGTCGGCTCCCCCGACGTCGATCTCAAGAAGTGGGCGAGCCGGATGCTTCCCGGCCTCAAAGCCCACCTGAACCGAGCAAAGGAGCTGAGTTCCGAGAAGTCGGCCAGCACCGAGAATAAAAACCTCATCGTCCTGTGAAGCTCCTCGACCTCTCCTTCAACCCATCCGAAACCACCAAACCCCACCACGCCATGTCACATCACTCCGTCATCTGTCTCGCCCATTCACGTCCCCAGGCCGAACTCATCGTCGATGAACTCCGATTGGCCGGCTTCACCAGCAACGACATTTCCGCACTCTTCGCGGATCACGGCACGAGCCGCGATTTCGCCCACGAGAAACACACCAAAGCGCCCGAAGGCACCGCCGCAGGAGCAGGCACAGGGGGAGCGATCGGGGGCGCCCTGGGGTGGCTCGCCGGCATCGGGGCGCTCGCGATTCCGGGCGTCGGCCCCTTCATCGCCGCGGGCCCCCTTCTCGCCGCCCTCAGCGGGGCGGCCATCGGCGCAACGGTCGGCGGCATCGCCGGATGCCTCATCGGCCTGGGAATTCCTGAAATCGAAGCGCGCCGCTACGAGGGCAAGCTGCGGGAAGGCAACATCCTCATCGCGGTCCACGCCGAGGACTCCGAGGATGTGGCCCAAGCGAAGAAGATCTTCGAAAGGGCGGATGCCGCGGACATCTGCACCACGAGCGAGAAACCCACGCCGCATGTGTAACGGTTTCCGAGGAAGATCCCCGATTTTTGGGCGGCCCCTCTTCCGGGGGGACGCCCCTTGTGTGGACGACGCATCCTGCGGACCCCCGCCCCGGCGACACGCGTGCGCGTCGTATCCCGCCCCACATCGACCACCAGAAAGCAACGCCTGCGGCCGAGTTCCACTCCGGCCGCAGGCGACTTCCTCCCGAGACCCCAAGCCATCCACGCCGGAGACGGCCCGTCACCCACCGCACCTCTCCATCATGTCCAACAACAGCCTCCTCTCTGTCGAAAGCCCGCGTCCTTCTCCCGAGCCCGGCCGTTCCCCGTCCACCGGCAGGAGGTATTCGGAAGCGGACTGGGCGCGAACGCCGAAGTGCCTCTTCCTCATCGGCACCTCCGGCTGGGCGGCAGGCCTCGCGATCCTCGCGGTGCCGGAGCTGGATCTCCTCATGGCCAGCGGGGCAGGTCCCGCCATCCTCTTCGGTATCCTAACAGGGGCGACGATCGGAGGCATCGCAGGATGTCTGGTCAGAAGACCGCAGCGTCCCCTTTCGCGCGCGGCAGGCCGTCCCAGCGGCCTGTGTCCGCGCTAGCCCCTCCCCCCGAGAATTCCGACCGCCCTTCTCTTCCCCCGATGCAAACAGAGACCGACGCCCACCCGGAAAGCGTCAACAACCGCTTGGCCGATTTTCTCGACTCGCGAAAAAAAGCCGTCCTCGACGAGTGGCTGCAACGAGTCCGCCAAGACCCTCCCCGCAACCGTTCCGCCCCCGAGGTGGCGATCTCCCAACGCCTGTCGTCTCTCCTGGACGATCTGAACGCCACGCTTCGCCGCCCCAGCTCGACTTGGAGCGCCGACGGAATCACGGAGGATTCCGGCGTCGACTGCTCCGACGGCGCCACCGGGGATGGCGCGCTCTGCGGAATGTTGTGCGAGATCAAGCATTTCAGGGCCAACCTCCTCTATCACCTGCGGACCTTCGAGGATCTCCATCCCGACTACGGGATGGCCGCGATGCTTTTCGTCTCCACACTCGTGCATCGCCACCTCGACGACATGATGATCGAGATCGCCCGGGAGCATAGCCAGGCCTGAAGGAGGGTGGATGCCGCCCGGCGGGCCGTCTATTTGGATCGATGCCGGCTCTCGGCCCTGACCTCGGAGGTCGGCCGCACCCCTTCGTCGCTCGTGGGTCGATAGGTGAACGACTTGCTTCCGCGTTCGCTGACGATGGGGGCGGTCTCGCGGACGCCAGGGTCAGGCAGGGGAACGTTGGGGATCTTCTGCGCACCCTTCCTTCTGAATAGCTGGTGGATCAGGCTCATGGAGTTCCGGGAGGCGGCTTGAAAGGCATTCCCGGCTGGGGGAGGGCGATGAGCGGCGAAGGGGGACCGAAGACGAGCCTCTCAGAAAATCTCCCCCAGGGCAAGGACAATCGCCTCGGATCCGGCATTTCGCCCCGTTCCGTCACATCCTCAATCCGCATCGGCCTCCGCCGTCTTTCCGCCCGGCCCCGAGCTCTTGGGAGGAAAGCGAAGGCGGATGGAAGCCCCCTGGGGCGGTGCCTCCACCTCGAGACCGATATCGAGCAAGTCGCAGAGTTGCTTGACGATGGCGAGTCCCAGCCCCGTCGAGACCTCGCCCCCGGTCGGCCGGGCGCTGAGACGGGTGTAGGGGGTGAAGAGTTGCTCCCGGTCCTCGTTCGTAAAGCCCGGCCCCTCGTCCGCGACGACGAGGGAGACGGGATTGGTGCCGACGGTGATCTTCACCGTCGAACCGCGAGGGGAGAACTTGATGGCGTTCGTCACCAGGTTCTCGATGATGCGGAGCACCGCGACGCGGTCGCTCTTCACACGGAGCGGCCCCTCGGCGACTTCGAGCGTCAGCGCGATGCCCTTCGCATGAGCCTCGGCCTGGTGATAGGCGATGCCGGCCCGGACGAGAGGCTCGAGATCGAAGACCTTGCGCTGCAATTCCAGGGTGGTGCTGGCGGCACGGGCGTTCGCGAGATATTCATCGATGAAGCTCAATGCCTGGGCCGTTGACTCCTGGATGGTCGCGGAGAGCCGCTTGGCCTTGCCTGACAGATCCTCCATCTCGTCGAGAAGCTGGGCGCTGAACTGGGCACTGCCTATCCAGTTGCGCAGGTCGTGCGCCATGATTTCGAGAAAGTGCTCCGCTTTCTCGAGAAGCTTCTGGCATTCCTCGCGCGTCTTCTTCAACTCGAGGTGGGAGCGCACCCGCGCGAGCAGTTCGGCCTTGTTGAAGGGCTTCGTGATGTAGTCCACCCCGCCCGTCTCCAGCGCCTTCACGACGGTCGACTTCTCGTTGTCGGCGGAGAGAAAGATGATGGGCACTCCCTCCATCCCTTTCATGGCGTGGATCGCACGACACACCTCGAATCCACTCATCCCCGGCATCACGACATCGAGGAGGACGAGGTCGGGATTCTTCGCCTTGACCCGCTCGATCGCCTGCTCTCCATTCTGGGCGATCATGAGATCATACCCAAAAGTGGTCAGCATCGTTCCCACGACCTGCACGTTGGCCGCCTCGTCATCCACGAGAAGGATCGTTCCTGAATCACCCCAGAATCTGTTCATGCAAGGACATCGCCTCTTGAGAGGGGCGTCCTCCCAAGGTGAGACAGTTGAACGGGTTTTACGAGAGTTTTTCGATGAGTTCGTTAAATCTCTTCAGGAGATCTTCGATGCGGGGCTGATCGATCTGCTCGACCGCCTTGCGAAGGTCGTGCGCGTAGGCGGAGAGATCCGGTTCGTCGTAGCGTTTTGCGATCTCGCTCAGCTCGTCGGCGACCGAGGCCACGTCGCTGAGCAACATTGCCCGCATGAGGAGGCCCCACCGCTCCTCTCCCAGCGTCGTCAGCTCCTCGATCAATCCGCCTGTTCGCCCATCGTCGTGGACTGGCGGGGACGAGGCGGGAGCGCCGGCCGACGAACCGTCGGGAACGACGGGCGCTCCTCGCGAGCGTCGCTCCCTCTCCCGTTCCTTCATGAGGCTGCCGCGGCGCGAAAGAGCGGTTTTCATGACCTGGAAGACTTCCGCCCGGGTGAAGGGCTTGCGCAGGTAGCCGTCAAAAAGCTCCCTCAGACGCTGCTGACCGCTGAGGGCGGAGGCGGTCATGGCGATGACGGGAATGGAGGCGAGACGCTCATCCCTCCTCATGAGGAGGTAGGCCTCGTCTCCGCCCATCACCGGCATCCGTATGTCCATGAGAACGATGTCAGGGTTGTCCCGCCGCATCATGTCAAGGGCTTCGAGCCCATTTCCGGAAAAGTCGAGACGGTGATGGCTGCCTTCGAAGAACTCCGAAATGAGCTCGATGTTGAAGGAATTGTCATCGACCACGAGGATGCGGGAAGGAGGCAGGTCGTCGAAGTCCGCTTTGACGGGCGCCTCGTCCCGGGGGGCTCCCGAGATTTTCACGACGTCGACCTGTTTCAGAACGAGGAGAAATTCGGTCCCCTCCCCCACCTCGCTGGTGACTTCGATCTCGCCTCCCATGAGCACGGCGAGCTCATGGCAGATGCTCAGACCAAGGCCGGTGCCGCCCAGAGTTTCGTCCGAAACCTCGGCCTGGCGGAAGGGCTGGAAAATGAGCTCCATCTTCTCCGGAGCGATCCCGCGTCCGGTGTCCTGCACGGAAAAGACCACATCGCATTTTCCGCCCTGGAACTCCCGGGCCCAGATGAAGCCGCGGATCGATCCATGGCTCGTGAATTTGAGGGCGTTGCCGAGAAAGTTGACGAGGATCTGCCTCACCCGGATCGGATCGAAGACAAGCACATCGGGGCATTCCTCGTCCACGGCGAATTCATAGCGAAGCCCGGCCGCGCGAGCCTGCTCTTCGAAGAGCACCTGCAAGCCCTTGGCGAATTCCGGCACGTTCACCGGCCCGGGAGAGAGATCCAGCATCCCGGACTCGATCTTCGAGAGATCGAGGATGTCGTTGATGAGGTCGGCGAGCACATGGCCGCTCGTCCGGATCGTGGCGAGGTAGCGACGGCCCCGGTCCGACGGAACTTCGTTCTCGAGCAGTTCGCAAAAGCCGAGGATGGCGTTGAGCGGAGTACGGATCTCGTGGTTCATGCTCGCGAGGAAGCGGCTTTTCTCCTGGGCCAGACGTACGGCCTCCTCCTTGTCCCTCTCGAGCCTTACAGTCCGGATCTGGTCGCGGAGATGGCGTATCAGCAAGACGAGCCCGAGAAGCCCCAAGGCCAGCGACAGGTATGCCGCAAGGCTCATGATAAAGGCCATCCGATCGATCTGACGCCGGTATTCCGTCTCGGCGGTCTTCAACTTGGCGTCCATGGTCTCTTCCATCCGATGGAGAACCTCGCGGATCTGCTCGGAGAGGTTTCTCCTCATTCCATCCCGCACCGCCTCCACCGTCTCGTCGATGTTGTTCTCCCTCCGCAGCGCGATCGCCGCCTCCAACTCGCCATCGCGAGCCTGGATGAGGGATTTCAAATCCGGGAGGCGGTCCTCGATTTCGGGGATTCCCTTCGCAAACTCCTCCAGCGAGGCCATCCGCGTCGACCGGTGGGAAAGCGCCCTTTCATAGGGTTCGAGATACTGCTCCTCCCCAGTGATCAGAAATCCCCGCTCGGCAGTCTCCGCGGCGATGGTGTGCTGGCGTATGAGCAGAACGAGATTCCGGATCTGCTGCTCTCTCTCGATCGCATGAAGGGCGGCGTTCAAGGTTTCCCGGCTCCGTGTCGAGGAAAAGGCGATCACCAGAAGGAGGGAAAGGGTCAGGCCAAAAAGCACCGTGACACTCAATATCCGAAACCGCTTGAATCTGGGGTTTTGCGAAGTCATCTCAGGCGGAGGACACCTGGACCTTCACTCTCCGGTCACCTGTTCCTCTCAAGTCTCGCCCTCTTTTCGCAACACCCATGCCACGGGCCTGTTTCCCACATAACTCTCTTTTTATGAACCGTTTAAATCTAAGAGAGCCCACAGTCTCTTCTCTCTTCAATTTCGAGAGAATGGGCATTCTGCACGGGCAATTTGTGCAAAATGCATGACATTCCGTTTCTCGCCGGCGAACCGAGAGGGTCGAGGAGGGCAAAGAATCTCACAACTCCCTCTCATTCAGCACCTTTCCTCCATCGTAGCGTTTCAGGGCATGCATTCTGCGTAGGCGAGAAGGAATGGATATCCTGGTAGTCGATGATGAAAAAGCGGTTCGAACGAGCACCCTGATCGCTCTTGAGGCGGACGATCATTACGCCGAGGTGGCCTCCAGCGGCGAGGGAGCGCTGCTTCGCCTCAAGGAGGAAGAGTTCGACCTGGTCCTTCTCGATCTCAACCTCGGAAACGAGAACGGCCTCGACATCCTGCCGCAGATCCTGAAGCGCCGCCCGCGGACCCCCGTCGCCATCTTCACCGCCGAGGCGACGATCAGCACCGCGGTGCGGGCGATCCAGGCGGGGGCGATGGACTACCTCGAGAAACCGTTCACTCCCGACCGCCTCCGCAGCGTCGTGGCCCGTGCCCGCCAGTGGCGGCAACTCCAGGAACGCATCGTCGAGCTCGAGACCGAAGTCTCGACCCACTCGCCCCCTCCCCTCTTCCATTCGCGCGATCCGAAGATGAACGAGACCCTCGATCTCCTCTTCCGGGCCGCGCCGACGTCGGCCGCCATCCTCATCCTCGGAGAAAGCGGGACCGGCAAGAGCCTCGTCGCGCGGGAGATCCATCGTCGCAGCCATCTCAAAAACAAACCCTTCGTCACGATCTCCTGTCCCAGCCTCTCCAAGGAACTGCTCGAGAGCGAGCTTTTCGGCCACATCAAAGGGGCCTTTACGGGAGCGATCAAGGACAAGTGGGGAAAGGTCCACGAAGCCAATGGAGGAACCCTATTTCTCGACGAAATCGGCGATCTCCCCCTCGACATCCAGCCCAAGCTGCTGCGGCTCCTCCAGGAGCGCGAATACGAACGGCTCGGGGAGACGAAGACCCGCGTCGCCGAGGTCCGGATCATCGCCGCCACCAACCGGGACCTGAAAAAAAGCGTCGCGAGCCACCGTTTCCGCGAGGACCTCTACTACCGGCTCGATGTCATCTCCGCCTCGATGCCGCCGCTGCGGGAACGGCCGAGCGACCTCAGGGAGTTCGCCGAGAACTTCGTATCCTTCTTTTCCGGAGTGAGCGGGCGCAAACTCGATGGCTTCAGCAGCGCCGCGATGAACCGGCTTCTCAGCCATGGATGGCCCGGGAACCTCCGCGAGCTGCGCAACGCCATGGAACGCGCCGTCATCCTCGCCCGCGGCCCGAAAATCGAGGAGGAGGATCTCCCTCCTCCCACCTCCGCCAGCAGACCGAATCCGGAAGACGGCTCTTCCCGTCTCGTGCCGGGAGGATCCGCCACCATCGAGGAGCTCGAAATGGAGCACATCCGTCGCGTGCTCGCCCGGACGAGGACCCTGCACGAAGCGGCCGAGAGTCTCGGGATCGATGGAGCGACGCTCTATCGGAAACGGAAAAAGTGGGGGTTGTAGCCGCGTCGATCCACCCAGGACATCACTCGCCCTGGGGAGCGAGGATGAGGCAGTCGTAACTGCCCACGCCGATGGCGCCGGAAAAGGTCCGTCCGTCCATGGGCCGTTCCTCCGCCTCGATCGAACCCGTTTCGTCGGCAGCCCCGGATTGCTCGCCATAGACCGGCGCATCCGCCTTGAAGAGAAGGCGCCACCTGCCCCCGTGGGGGAGAGGGAAACGGTAGTCGTCCCAGGCGCGGTTGCTGAGATTGACGACGACGACAAAATATCCCTCTTCGTCGTTTCCGCGGCTGAACACGAGAATCTTTTCCAAGTAGTTGGCGTGCATGACCTCCAGATCCTGGGTCATGAGCGCGCGCCCGTTTCCATTCCGGTTGGTCCTGAGGGCGACGAGGTCCCGGTAGAGTTGGACCACCGCCGCCTGCTCGGTGGCATTTTCCCATCGGAGCTCGGCGGAGTCGCTGAAGTGGCCGGTCGTCAGCATCTCCTGGCCTTGGAAAATCATCGGGATGCCCGGCGCCGTCATCACGAGGCAAGCGCCGAGGACGGACCGCTTTCGCGCCCAGTAGCCCTGCTGTTCGTATTCGTCGACCTCCGTCGGCACCCGCGACTTCCCATTGGCCGTCTCATCGTGCGACTCGGTGTAGACCACGCGCTGGAAGGCGTCTCCGTTGTAGCGGAACTTCATCGCTTGGATGAGCAAGTCGATCGAGCGCTCCTCATCGTTCTGCACGGTCAGGAGCGAGCGGACGGGGTGGACGAACTGCTCGTCCCATTGGCTGCCAAACCCGGCGCCGCCTTCGCCCGTGGATTTGGTGAGCCATTCATTGCTGCGAAGATCCTCGGCGATGACGATCGCCCCGGGATGCGCTTTCCGGATGTCGTCGTTGATCCATTGGATGAGGCTCCAGCCCTCCGGGATGTCCCTTCCGTCGTCCACGGCACGAATGTAGAAGGACATGTCGATCCTCAATCCGTCGACATGGTAGTCGTCGAGCCACATGAGGGCGTTGTTGCGGATGTATTCGCGTACCTCCGCGCGGCCATAGTCGGGTCTGGATTCGCCCCACGGGGTCCAGGAGCGCCAATCGTTGTAAAAGTAGATGCCGCCTTTTTCATTCTCCTGCCAGCCGTCGAACTGCCAGAGATCCAGGTCGCTGGGGCCGAAGTGATTGTAGACCACGTCGAGAATCACCGCGATTCCCCTCTCGTGACAAGTCTTGACGAAGTGCTTCAATCCATCGACTCCGCCGTAGTCCGATTCCACGGAATAGGGGGCGGAGGGGTTGTAGCCCCATGAAATCTCCCCTGCGAACTCCCCTATCGGCATCAGTTCGATGGCATTGATGCCGAGGGAGACGAGATGGTCGAGGCGTTCGATGGAGTCGGCGAAGGTCCCGGGGCTCTCCTTGTCCTCGCCCCGGAAATAGGTGCCGAGATGCATTTCGTAGATGACCAACGCATTCCAAGTGGGAAGGACGAACGAGCGGTCATCGCCCCAGTCGAAAGCGGAATGGTCCACCACGATGCTGTTGCCGCTCGAATGGGTCATCGCGAGCGCCACTGGATCGTTTTTCGCCAGTTCGCCCTGCTCCGTCTGCAGGACGAATTTGTATTCCGATCCCACCGTCGCCTCGGCGGCGACACCGCTCCAGACATCCCCTTCCCGTGCCAGGGGATGCGCGGATTTGTCCCATTCGTTGAAGTCTCCGACGACCGATACCGCCGTCGCGTGGGGAGCCCACACCGTGAAAGCGACTCCCCCGCCGTCCAGGATCGTCGCTCCCATTTTCTTTGCTTCCGTCAATTCCATCAGAGCGACCTGAGCAGCTTCCAAGCCAGGGATCGCTCGAGGGGGCACAGGCGTGCCTAAACGCCTTATCTCCAATGTTTCAAGGGGTTCTCGTCCCGCAACGAACACCCCCCTCGACATTGCATTCTGCATTATTCCAAGGTCGTCTCCTATGCATTCTGCCAAGGCTGGGAACCCCTTGGTGGATGAAAGGATGAAGCCAGAGACGGGAAGGCACTCCCGCCGCGAGAGCCGGAAGCCCGCTCCTGCCGGCCTTAGGAGTCGCCTCCCTCGCTGGACCGCCGGCGGATCTTTTCATCCAGATCCGCTTTTTTCGGGCCCGACGCTTTTTCGGCGGAATCCTTCAGCTTCTGCAGTTCCTTCTGCCCCTCGGGCAACTCCTCGAAGGTTTCAAGGTCACGGTCGCTCCGGCGTTTCTTGGGAGCCCGCTCTTCATTCTCTTCCGGTTTCATGCGTGCTGTCAGAATACGCGAAGTCGTGACCGTGTCCAGAGAGGGAGACCTCTGGCCGTGCCCACCGGACCTTTCCTTGGCGCCGCCCGACGGATCCCCCGCATTCGCGTCCGTTTGCTCCGCGATCCTCCGGGCCTTATCGTTCCCCATCCTCCGATGATCCAGCGCCCCATCCCCCTCGTCCTCACGCACCGCGTCGCCTTCACGCACGGGGCCTTCGACGCGAAGAACCATGCCTTGCGCGATCTCGTCGCGGAGGGCTGCGCCCTCGACGGGGCCGCGAAGGTCCTCGTGCTGCTCGACGCGGGCGTGGCCGAGGCCGACCCGCAATTGGCGGACCGCATCGCCCGGTATTTCACGGCCCACGCCGACACCCTCAATCTCGTCTCCGCTCCACTCCTCCTCCCGGGAGGCGAGGGCTGCAAGAACGACTGGACCCTCGTCGAACGAATCTGGAAAGCGGTCGAGTTCTTCAAAATCTGCCGGCACTCCTACATCATCGCCATCGGAGGAGGGGCTTTCCTCGATCTGGCCGGTTTCGGCGCGGCGACGGCGCACCGGGGCATCCGTCTCATCCGCATGCCCACGACGACCTTGAGCCAAGGGGACGGGGGCGTGGGAGTGAAGAACGGGGTGAACTATTTCGGCAAGAAGAACTGGGTCGGAACCTTCTCGGTGCCCTACGCCGTCGTCAACGACCTCGGCTTCCTCGCCACCCTGCCGCCCCGGGCCTGCCTTGACGGAATCATCGAGGCGATCAAGGTCTCGCTGATCCGCGACCGGGCCTTCTACGAATACCTCCTGGCAAACGGCCCGGCGCTGGGGCGTCTCGAAACGCGACCGCTGGAGACGGCGATCCGGCGCAGCGCGGAGAATCACGTCGACCACATCGCCACGGGCGGCGACCCCTTCGAACACGGCTCGGCGCGGCCCCTCGACTTCGGACACTGGGTCGCCCACAAGCTGGAGCAGATCTCGGGCTTCGCGGTGAGCCACGGCGAAGCCGTGGCCATCGGAATGGCCGTCGACCTGCTCTATTCGGTGAAGATCGGCCTGCTCCCCCCCGCTACGGCGGAGGAGATCCTGAGCCTGATCGAGACGGTCGGCTTTCCCCTCTGGTCCGAGGAACTCGACCGCGAAGAGCGGGGGCGCCCGGTCATCCTCGCCGGGCTGGAGGAGTTCCGCGAACATCTCGGAGGTCGCCTCACCATCACGCTGATCCCCGCGATCGGGGAGAAGATCGAAGTCCACGAGATGGACGAGTCGGCCATCCTCAAGGCGCTCGCGGAGCTGAAGCGCCGGGCGGCAAGACCCGCGGCGCGGGTTCCGCAAGACTGAGCCCAGCCGAAGCCGTTTCTCCGTCGAGAAAAAACCCGCCGACCTTCCGATCGGCGGGTTTCCGAAAGAGGAAACAGGGTCGGGCCGGAGCCCGAAGGGGGCCTCTCAGGGAATCACGAGGCGCTGTCCAATGCGGATCGTGTCGCCGGTGAGACTGTTCGCGCTTTTGAGCGCCGGGACCGACGTCCCGTATTTCTGGCTGATGCGATAGAGATTCTCGCCGCTGGCGACGGTGTGCGTCTTGCTGCCGGAGCCGGCGTAGGAGACCGGAGCGCTCGACGCCCCGCTGGAACCGCTGTAGCTCGGCGCGTTGTAGGTGGGAACAGAGGGCACGCTCGGCACGGAGGGGCCGGGCACCGAGGTCGGCGGCGTGTAGGTGCTCTCGGTGTAGGACGGATAGGAGGAATTCGAAGGGGTGCTGGAGTAGTTCGTCGTGCTGCCCGAGGAACTGTAGTAGGGATTGTTCTGATAGGGGTTCGTGGACGCGACCTTGGAGTTGCTCTTGCAGGACGCGGACAGCAGGGCGAGCCCGAGGGGCAGAAGATAGCAAAAAGATTTCATGGCAAGGTTGACTGGTCAGTAAACTTCCCATGAATGTTAAGGTTTATTAAATAAACTGCAAGTCGATTTTTAAAAAATTCACCTTCTTTTTGAACCGTCGCCTCTTCTTTTCTTTCGTTCGGGCGACGCGAGGAACTCCGATTTCGCCTTGCACGCAGTGGGAGGGCGGATCATGCTCCGCCCGACATGAGCATCACCCGCGCCCTGATCTCGGTGTCCGACAAAACCGGACTCGAGGACCTCGTCCAAGGACTCCATCGCCATGGAGTCGCCATCCTTTCCACCGGCGGCACCGCGAAATCCATCGCTGCGCTCGGCATTCCCGTCACGGAGGTCTCCGATTTCACCGGCTTCCCGGAGATTCTCGACGGGCGGGTCAAGACCCTGCATCCGAAGGTCCACGGCGGTCTCCTCTACCGCCGGGACCTGCCCGCGCATGGACAGCAGGCCGAGGAGCACGGCATTCTCCCCATCGACCTCGTCGTGGTGAACCTCTATCCCTTCGAGGAGACGGTGGCGAAGGAAGGCGTCACCCACGAGGAGGCCATCGAGCAGATCGACATCGGCGGCCCCAGCATGCTGCGTTCCGCGGCGAAGAACCACAGCGCCGTCACCGTGGTGGTCGATCCGGCCGACTACGCGACCGTGCTCACGGAAATGGACGAGCACAAGGGCGCCACGACCCTGAAGACGCGCGAACGGCTCGCCATCAAGGTCTTCCAGCGCACCGCCGCCTACGACGCCGCCATCGCGGCGCATCTCAACGAGGCGCAGGAGACGGAGGCCTCCTTCGCCGTCAGCCTGCCCCTCAGCCAGGACCTGCGCTACGGCGAGAACCCGCACCAGAAGGCCTCGCTCTACGGGAATTTCTCGGATCACTTCAAGCAGCTTCAAGGCAAGGGGCTGAGCTACACGAACATTCTCGACATCGCCGCCGCCGGGGAGCTGATCCTCGAATTCCGCCGCCCCGCCGTGGCGATTCTGAAGCACACGAACCCCTGCGGGGTCGGCGCGGACGAGAACGATCTGCGCCTCGCCTGGGAGAAAGCGTTCGAAACGGACCGGCAGGCTCCCTTCGGCGGTGTCATCGTCTGCAACCGTCCGCTGGGAATCGGCCTGGCCCGCGTCATTTCCGAGATCTTCACCGACGTCATCATCGCGCCGGAATTCGAGAGTGACGCCCGCGCCCTCCTCCAGAAGAAGAAGAATCTGCGACTCATCCAGATGAACGAATCCTTCCGCGACACGCTGGAGGATCCGGTGATCCACTCGGCTCCCGGGGGACTCCTCGTCATGGATCACGACATCCGCGCCCTCGGTCTCGAGGACATCGAGACGAAGGTGGTGACGCAGCGTCCCCCGACCGCCGAGGAGATCGAGGCGATGCGCTTCGGCTGGCGCATCGTGAAGCATGTGAAGTCCAACGCCATCGTCTTCACGACGAGCGACCGCACCCTCGCGATCGGCGCCGGCCAGATGTCGCGGGTCGATTCCTGCCGCATCGCCACGTGGAAGGCGGAGCAGGCCGGCCTCAGCCTGAAGGGATCGATCGTGGCGAGCGATGCGATGTTCCCCTTCCCCGACGGCCTCACCTACGCTCTCGAGGCCGGCGCCACCGCCGCGATCCAGCCGGGCGGCTCGGTGCGCGACGAGGACGTGATCAAAGCCGCGAACGAGCACGGCGCGGCGATGATCTTCACGGGACATCGGCATTTCCTGCATTGAGATTCCCCCGTGCGCCGCTTTGCGGACTTATCCTTTCCTTCCGCCGAGGGGCTCGCGGCTACGAAACGAGACCTCGTGCTCCGCAAGGGCGAAGATTGCCCCTGAGCACGGGTCGTGACCTACAAGGTCGATGCGGGGCCGTCTAAAGCGGCTACCTTTCCGCATGTCGATCGAATGGCAGATTCTGGGACGCGCGGGAGCGGACAACGCGCTCCACGTCGTCGTCGATTCGGGACAGTCGCGGGAAAGCTTTCTCTTCGACTGCGGCGAACGCTGCCTCGACGGCCTCCGCACCGCCGAGATCCAGGCGGTCGCTCATCTCGGCTTCTCCCATTTCCACATGGATCACGTCGCGGGCTTCGACGGATTCTTCCGGCTCAACTACAACCGGCCCGACGTTCCCGTCGAGGTCTGGGGGCCGCCCGGAACGATCGAGATCATGGAGCACCGCTTTCTCGGATTCGTCTGGAATCTACACACCGACCAGCCGGGCGACTGGATCGTCCGCGAGATCGGACCGACGGCCATCGGAACGGCGCGCTTTCCCACGCGGGAGGCCTTCGCGGGATACCGCCAACCCGACCGTCCCTACCTCGCTCCCGTCGTCCATCGCACCAACGCCTGGCGGCTCGAGGCGCGCCTTCTCCCCCATGGATCGATCGAATCGGTCGCCTACCGGGTCGCCGAATCCCCGAAACGCAACATCGACCCGGCCGCTCTGCGGAACTACGGCTATGCGCCCGGCCCCTGGCTGAAGGACGTGGCCGAGGAGCAGGAGAACGAGTCCGCCATCGTCGAGGTCGGAGGGCGCTCCCTGATGGTCGGCGAACTGAGGCGCGAACTGGTCGTGACCAGTCCGGGCGCGTCGATCGCCTGGCTCACCGACTTCCGCGTCGAACCCGGAACCACGGCATGGGCGGAACTCGTCGGATGGCTTTCGGGGACGACGACGCTCGTCTGCGAATGCCAGTACCGTGCCGCCGACGCCGCGCTCGCCGCGAAGAACGCGCACATGACCGCCGATCTCGTCGGGTGCCTTGCCGCCGAGGCGGGAGTCGGCCGGCTCGTCCTGCAGCATCTCTCGCGGCGCTATACAAAGGCGGAATGGCTCGCGATGCGCGACGAAGCGAAAGCGGCTTTCCCCAGAACGGAGCTCCCGCTGGAATGGAATCTGCATTAGAACGAATGGCCCGCCATCCGGGCGCAGGGCGGTAGGGACGCACCGCCGGGGCGTCCACCGTCGTTCGCCCGGCACAACCTGCCTGGGGCGAACGGCTCGGCGAACCATCCCTGCCAGGCCTTCCCGGACGCATGTCGGCAGCGACCACCTCAATGCCACAGTCTCGGGCCAGACGCACGGGACCCTTCCTGCGCGAGATGCAGCGCGGCGAAGATCTTGAAATCGACGCCCATGCCTTCGGCCTGGCGATCGCGGCACCATGTCCGGACGTCGGAGCGATGGACGAGGTGGATACGGATGTCCTCGCCATGCACACCGCCGCCCTCGGCCATCTTCACGAGTCCGCCGGCCTGGAAAAGGGTGACGACCTCGTCGGTCATTCCCGCCGAGGAGGTTCCCTCGAGAAGCATGGTCCAATGGCTCGCCTCGTAGCCGGTTTCCTCCTTCAGTTCGCGCTTCGCCGCGACGAGAAGCGGCTCGTCCTCCTGCAAGGGGATGTCGCCGGCGAGCCCGGCGGGCAGCTCGATCACGCGTCTCCCCAGCGGGGGGCGGTATTGCTCGGTGAGGACGACCCGTTGATCGTCGGCAATGGCGAGAATGGCGACACAGCCTTTCGCATTGACCCGCGTCACGTACTCCCATCCGCGCAGAGTGCGGCGGCAGGAAAGGAACCGCCCCTCGTGCAGGATCTCGTCGGAAGCGGACATGGGAGAGGTTCGGCCCACGCTCAGATCCGCGAGTCGATGACGACGCGGTTCTCCTCGAAGCGCACGCTCGGCATCTGCTGCAGGACTTGGTATTCGTCGAGGAGGCTCCCGCGCAAACGGACGAACAGGTCGACGACGGGCTTCACCGTGTTCTTCCCCAGCGAAATGCGGCCAAGGCTCCACGAGACGGGTTTGTAGACCGTCTGACGCCGAAACTCCTCGGCCATCAGCTCAACGCCCATCGTCAAAGGGAGGCCGTAGATCTCCCGCTCGATCACGACCTCGGCCTTCTGCGGGGAGAAGTCGACGCAGACCCCCCGGAACGTCACGAAAGAGGCCATGATGCCCTTCTGCTCTCCGGAGAGGCGGTGACGCAAGTAGCGGTTCACCTCCTCTTCGGAGAAGGAAAGCTCCACGTTCCGCTCGACCATCGCTTTCTGCGCTTCGGTGAGGAGATGCCGCGGCGGATCGCTGTCGAGGGCGTCGCCGGGATAGCCGTTCACCGCGGCCAGGTCCTTCGGCAACGCGATCAGAACCACGACCGCCAGCAGGCCAAGAGCCACCAAGGTCAGGAGCACGGTCCCGAACGAGAAGCCGCTGTCATAGACCACCGGTTTCGGCGCGGGGCGCTTCACCCTCTTCTTCGCGACCGTCTTGCGGGTGGGGGCACGGCCCGCCACTTTCTTCTTGGGCGAGGAAGGGCGGACGGGGCGCACCGGTACCGCCGCCGTCGGCACCTCTTCGGCCTCTTCGTAGGGATACGGCTCCGGGTAGACCGACTCCCCCTGGGGCGCGCCGGCCTCGTAGTAGGCCTGGCCTTCGTCGTAGACGGCCGGTTCGGCATCGTAGACTTGGTTCTCGTCGACGAAGGCGGTGCCGGGATCGTAGGCGGGATCGTTGGGATCGCCCGTCTCGCCGTAGCCCTCCGCGCCGTATTCCTGATGCGGGTCGTCGTTGCCGGAATGTGGGTTCATGGGAAGGTCGGGGGTCAGGTGTCTGTCTTGGTCGGCGCGGGGGCGGGGGCGGGCTTCGATTCGGACGGGGCCGGGGAGCCTCCCCCGGCATCGCCTGCGGGCTTGTCGGCTTTGGCCGCCTTCTTGTAGGAATCGCTACGGTAGTCGGTTTCGTAGAAACCCGATCCTTTGAAGATAATCCCGGCCCCGGTGCCGAGGAGGCGCTTCACCGGCCCGTCGCAGTCTTCGAGGGGGCAATCGGTTAGCCGATCATCCCTCATCGATTGGAACACCTCGAAGCGGTGTCCGCACTTCTGGCATTGATAGTCGTATGTAGGCATGGATCTGACCGTTCTGGAGAGACGCTCCACTATGGCGAGCACGCCTCATCCTTCAATCCGATTTTTCTCCGGCGGCGATCGGCAGGGGCCGGAGACGCCCGAGATCCTTCAGGAGCTGCTCCCGCGGCCGCAGGATGTCGCGCAAGGTGTAGCGGTCGAAAGTGGCGAGAAACGCATCGCGTGCCTCCGCCACGACCCGCTTGAGGACGCAGGCCGGCGAGATGGGACAGCATCCGCCGTCGGCCCCGAGACACTCGACGAAGGCGAGCGTCTCCGTCGCCCGCACCACGGCCCCCAGACCGATGTCGCCTGGATCCCGGGCGAGGCGGAACCCGCCCGACCGCCCACGCTTCGTCTCCAGAAAGCCGAGCTTGCCCAGCTTGTGGGCCACTTTGATGAGATGGTTTTCCGATATGCGGAAGGCCGCCGCCACTTCGGGAACGGTGACGATGCGGTCTGGATGCAACCCCGCGAAGATCAAGGTGCGGAGGGAATAGTCGGTGAAGAGGCTCAGTTCCATGGCGAGGAGACGGGTCCGGCCGATCTCACCCTAGCACCCGCAGCGCCCCCGTCCACCCGGATGAAGTTTCGGGAGGTGGCTCAATCGATGGCGATGGGAAAGGAGATGGCGAGGCCCGCGACACGGTCCTCCAGCGACCGGCGATCCGGCACATGGCACTTGAGGCATTCGTTCTGGAGCCGGATGTGGCCGGCGAAGCGGTACCGCTTGCCGTCGACCGACTCGTATTCCATTTTTCCCGACCGGAGCGCCTCGGCGGCCTGCTCCTCGAAGCGGTCCTTGGGAAGGTGGTTCTTGCCCTTGGTCGCGTTCACCCCGAGCCAGCGGATCTCGACGTCGTGCGTCCTCGCCATCTCGGCGAAGACGTCGTCGAGCGACTGAGAAGGCAGGCTGCGCTCGACCGAATCCTCGTCGAAGAAATCGCGGTGCATCACTTGAAGGGCGCCGTGGACGACTTCGTGAAGCCAGCGGGCACGCCCCCGCGCCTCCTCCAACGTGGTGGGCAGATTGGACGCCTCCTTCTTCGGGGCCTGCTCCGGCTCGGCCACCACCATCCCCCCGCAGAGCGCTGTCAAAGAGGCCAGGCACAGGAACGGGAGGGGATGGGAGAGAACGCGACGGCTCAAGGGGACTTTCATGGAAAAAGTTGTATTTCGTATGCATCTTAATCAAGCCTTTTCCGCTCACGCCTTCACGGTGGCGGGCGGAGAGGATGTCGCCGCCATCGCCGGCCGCCTTCAGGCCTCCCTCGTCGAACTGAAGCTCGACGAGGCGCTCGTCGGCGAGATCATGGCCACCGCCGCGAGCGTGAAGGACGACGTCCCGAACCCCCGAAGCGGGAGATCCCCGCTCCGCTGTTTCCGAGGCTTCAATCCTCGGGGAGCGGCTTGCCCTTGGTCTCGCGGAGGAAGAAGAGCACGATCAGACCGAGGACGAAGATCAAGCTCATCCACTGGCAGGCCTGGCGGAAGGCGATCAGCTTCTCCTCAGGAGTGGTGGCACCCTTGGCCAGCGCCTGCTGCAGGAGTCCCATGGTGAAAGGACCGCTGGCGGCGATGAAGCGGCCCACATTGTAGCAGAAGCTGGTGCCCGTGCTGCGCAGGCGGGTGGGGAAAAGCTCGGGCAGGTAGATGGCGAAACCAGCGAAAAGAGCGAGTTGGAAGAAGCCCATCACCGCGCTCATCCACACATGCTGGGGACCGTTGAAGAACTGGAAGAATCCCCAGGTGGCGATCAAAGCGCCAACAAAGGCGATCGCGAAGGCGGGTTTGCGCCCCGTGCGCTGGGTCAGCCAGGCAAAGGCGATCATCCCGAAGAACGAGCCGGTGTTCTGCACGATCCCGTTGATACCACGCCACCAGTTCACCTGGCTGGCGACTTCGGTGTCGGCCACGCCACGCGAGCGGAGGCCATTCGTGATCACGTCGGTGACGAGCTCGAACGAGAAGAACCCGATGCCCCAGAGGCCGATCACACCGGAGATGCAGAGAATCATCCCCAGCAAAGCCGGACGGCGCCACTGGGCGTCGCCCAGCAGGCTGCGGTAGGAGCCCATGCCCTTGCCGGACTTGATGGACGCAGCCTTCGCCTGGACCCATTTTTCGGGTTCCTTCAGCTTCACCTGAATGAACACACAGAGGAAGGCGGGAACGGACCCCATGAGAAAGGCCCATTTCCATGCCGTTTCGGCGGACAGGGTGCCTTGGTTGATGAGGCCACCGATCCACATGCTGGCGAGACCTGCCGCGATGTTGCCAACTGCGGACAGAGCCTGCAGGAGCCCCAGCGCCCCGATACGGGCATGGTCGGGCAAGGTATCCGCCACCAAGGCGACAGCGAGGCCAAACACGCCTCCCACACCGAGGCCGGTGATGAAGCGATACATGGCAAAATCAAGCCAGCCCTGGGAAAGGGCCGACAGCCCGGTGAAGACCGAATACAGCAGAACCGTGACGGTCAGCATCTTGGCCCGGCCGAACTTGTCTCCCAAGGAACCGAAGATCAGCCCCCCGGTGGCCCAGCCCAGCACGAAGATCGAGGTGGCATAGCCCCCGTATTTGCGCACTTCGGTCGGGTCCGTCCCTTCGGGCAGCAGGTTTTTGAGAGCGTCGTTGCGGTAGAGGTTGAAGATCTGCTGGTCGAAGCAGTCAAAGAGCCACGCGAGCGAGGCCATCGCGAAGACGAACCAATGGTAGGGGGTCAACGAACGCCACCAAGGGCCTTGGGCGAGTGGGGATGCAGGGGAAGTCATGGGATTGGAATGGCCGGGGAGACGATGAATCCGCCAAACCCGGAATCGCGCATCGTGTCGCATCCCACGCGGGGCGTCAAGCTCCGGTGACGCGTCCCCGATCGTGTCCGCCTCGCGAGGAGGGCGGAATGACTTTCCAAAGCCGCTCCCTTCGTCTTCATTCATCCATGCCCTCCCCTTCCCCGCGAACCGTCCTCGTCACCGGCGCCTCCAGCGGCATCGGAGAGGCGACCGCGCGGACCTTTCTCGCGAAGGGATGGAAGGTCCACGCCGCAGCGCGCCGGACCGGACACATGGAGCCCCTCGTCGCCGCCGGGGCGTTCGTCCACTCCCTCGACCTCGCCGACGAACGCTCCATCGAAGCTCTCGCGAGAACGATCCTAGCCGGAGCCGCACCTCTCGACGCGATCGTGAACAACGCCGGCATCGGCGTCTACGGCGCCGTCGAGCAGGTGCCCCTCGCCGAAGCCCGCCGCCAGTTCGAAGTGAATCTCTTCGGGCTGGCGCACCTGACCCAGCTTTTTCTCCCCGGCCTACGCGAGGCCCGCTCGGGAACGATCGTCAACGTCTCCTCCGTCGGCGGACGGATCTACACTCCGATGGGGGCCTGGTACCACGCTTCGAAACATGCGCTGGAAGGCTGGTCCGACTGTCTCCGCCTCGAGCTCGCTCCCTTCGGCATCCGCGTCGTGATCGTCGAACCCGGCGCGGTCGAGACGGAATTCGCCGAAATCGCGATCGCCCCATTGCTGGAGCGGTCCGAAAAGGGCCCTTACGAGGAAATCGCCCGGAAAATGACCGCCGCGACGCGGCGGGCCTATCTCGAACGGAAAGCGTCGGCACCGGAGCTCATCGCCGATCTCATCGCCAGGGCCGTGGACTCGCCCCGCCCCAAGACGCGCTACGCGGCCGGCTATCTCGCCAGACCGGTCCTATGGGCGCGCCGGTGGCTCGGCGACCGCGGCTACGACTGGATCGTCCGGAAGTTCCTGTAGCGTGCCTCTCCGCGTCGCAGCCCAGGCCTGGCCCGGTCGGAGAGGAAACATCGCTGGGACGTCCGATGGGCCGCGCGAGCCGCACGACCCTCCCCTTGCCCCGATTGGAGCATCCTAAAGAAGTGGCCAATTCTCTCGGCACGCCGACAAGCCAGAGAGGAAGGCTCTCAGGAATACTTCGGATCCTTGCCTGGTTCGGTCTCGAAGAGATGTTCGACCCGGCTCGTGGTGCGGGATTTGAGAACCTCGTTCTCGAAGCGCAGGAAATGCGGATCGTCGCGGAACATCGCGTACTTGTCCCGGCTCTCGAAGTCGGCGGCAAGAAAGAAGGGGAACTCGCTCTTCGGATCCAGGCTGCGGCCGGAACGGAAGTTGCGCGCCTCGCGGATGCGGTGGAAGCAGATCCGGCTCGCGCGGATCATCTCCTCGAAGATCTCGTCCGTCGCGCCCTTGCCGACGCGGAAGAGGGCGATGTAATGGACCATATCGAGAGGAACCGATGTCGAGGGGAAAGATCGCCCGTCAGCGCCGCCACTCCAGCGCGCCCTTCTTCAACGCGTAGAGGTAGGCGAAGAAGAGGATGCCGACGAAGCCGAGCATCGCCCAGAGGAAGACCGCTGCGCCGCTCTCGATCTGCTCGCGGTAGACGGTGGCCCACGGCACGAGGAAGACCACCTCGATGTCGAACAGGACGAAGAGCATCGCGACGAGGTAGAACTTCACGCTGAAGCGTGCCTGTCCCCCTCCGATGGGATTCATCCCGCACTCGTAGGCCGAATCCTTGACCCGGTTGCGGAGCGCCCGCTTTCCGAGGAGAGCGCTGGCGATCAAGGTGGCGATGGCGAAGCCCGAGGCGATGACGACCTGGACGAGGACGGGAATGTAGTCCGTGAGCATGGCGAAAAAAAACCGTCGGCCCGGAGTGTGCCGGAGCCGACGGAATGTAGCGGCTTTGCCTCCTCCGTCCAGACGATTTCGCAGCGCCGCGGACGGAGGCGATCAACCCTGTCGAACGCCGGACCGAACAGGGTCGGGTCCGGCAGGCGACCTCAGGAAGCGGCTTGGGGACTGGAAGCCTCGTGGAGGTTCTCGAGACCGCGATACTCCTTGCCGTTTTTCTCCACCAACCCCCGGGTGACGAGGTTCTGAAGCTTCTCGTAGGCGCGCAGGCGGAGCATTTCCTCGCCGCCACTCACGGCGTTTCGGGCTTTCAAGTTCTCGTAGACGACCTCGAACAAGTCGTTGAACCCAAAGGTTTGTTTGTCGGAAAGGACAGTTACCAGTTCGTCTGTGACGTGATCCGGAACCCGGCGTGAGAATCGTGTTCTACGTGTGGTGGACATAGACCACTAGCTTACCACATCGCCGCCCCTGTGCCTACCCTTTTCTCTCCGAATTTCGCAGAATCTGAAATTTATCAGGATTGCGACTCGTCCACGAAGTGGAAGCCGTATTCGATAAGTGATTGATCAACAATTACTTTCAAGTTTCCTAAAGCAACTCCCGGCGAAGCCATGAGGGTGCAGCAGTGGATGTAACCCACGATCTCGCGCCAAGGGCGGCGTCCTTCGCCCCGCTCCTGGAGCCAGCGGTCGAAAGCGGCGAGAGCCTCGATCCAGTCGGCCAGAGAATAGTGGGATTCGTCGACGGCCTCGAGGAAGACGGCACGTTCCTCCTCGCTCCAGGCGGAAAGGGAATCGGCGGCGAATCCACCCATGGCGGCGGCGTTCATTTCAGCTTCATCAGTTCCTCCGGCGTCCATGGGGCGCGGGCGGGAATGGATTCCCGGTAGCGGGCCACGGCCTCGGCGGAGACGGGCGGCGCCCCGTTCCCCCAGGCGTTGCGGACGTAGGTCATGATCGCGGCAAGCTGCTCGTCGGTGAATTCGGGATTCAGCCTCAGTCCGGGCATGATGGGCTGGATCTCGGGCACGGTGTAGGTCTTCCCGAGCACCTCGATGGGGCCGGTGACTCCGTCGAGGACGAGGGCGATGAGGCGCTGTTCGGATTCGAGCACCCACTCCGACCCGACGAGCGGCGGGGCGAGGTACTGCTGGCCGTTGCCGTGCGCCTGATGGCAGCCGAGGCAGATCCGCTGGTAGTGGGCTTCGCCCTCCCTGAACTGCCGCTTGTGCTCCTCGGTGAGGAGGAAGACCTTCTCCTTGCCCTCGCCGATTTCGAAAAGGGCGGCGAGCGACTGGCGGTGGCCCTCGTCGAGATGGCCGCGCGCGGCGGCGAGGTCGAGCGCGTCGAAGGCCTTCACCGGAATGGGTTTGAAGCCCTTCGTCTTGCCTCCGGCGAGGAGGCCCTCGACGATGGCCTTGCGGACGGCGGCATCGGTCGACCCGTCGGCCACGAGTGCCAGGAGGGCGACGGATTCCCCACCGCGCCGCTGTGCCGCCGAGGCCCGGGCAAGGGCACGGAACTCGCCCGGATCTTTCAACAAGCCGGAGAGTTCGGCGAGCTCCGCCTTGTCGTTCCGCTTCACCAGCGCCTCGATGAGGGGAGACCGCAGATTGTGCTTCGGCGGCAGGGCCTTGAAGAGCGCGAATTCCCGGCCGGACAATCCGCTGACGGCGAGGTCGCCGAGGAGAAGGTCCTTTTCGTGCTCCTGCACGAGGGAGGCGAGGACCGGAACGGCGCGGTCGCCGAAGAGACCGAGGCTCGCGGCGAGCTGGCGGCGGAGGTGGAGATCCTCGCTGCCCGCACGCGCGGAGAGAAGGGCGAAGGCCGCGTCGGCGTGCTCGGTCCCGGCGAGGGATTCGGCGGCCCGCACGGCCTCGGCGGCGGCGCGGGGATGCTCGCGGGACAGGGCGATCTCCAAGGTCGCGGGATCGAGCCGGCCGAGTCCTTCGAGCGTCCACACCGCGTGGATCGCGGCGAGTTCCGATCCCTCGGCGACCAGCGCCTTCAATCCCGCCACCGCCTCGCCGTCGCCGCGCTCGACGATGAGCCGCTGCGAGGTGTCTCGCCACCAGCCGTTCGGATGGGAAAGACGGGCGACGAGTTCGACACTCGACTCCTCCGCGAGGCGGGGTCTCTCGGCCCCCCGCTTGCCGGCGCGATGGGTCACCCGCCAGATGCGGCCGAGTCCGATGTGCTCGTCGAGCTTCCGCTCGACCACCTGGGCGCGGAGATAGGAGGTCATGTAGACGCGGTGCTGCAGGATGCCCCGGTAGAGATCGACGAGATAGAGGGAGCCGTCGGGCGCGTTGTGGGCGTTGACGATGCGGCTGCGCTCGTCCGTGGAGGTGAGGAACTCCCGGCCCGGCGTCGCGCTTTGCAGGAGACGCCTGCCGTCCTCGCCCTCCTCCACCGAAAGGCGCTTCACGAGGTTGCCGCCCGGCTCGGGCACGAAGATCTGGCCGTAGTAGGCCTTGGGAAACTGGTCGCCACGGTAGAGGGCGAGGCCGGAGACGGCGGTCGGCTTCACCAGATGGCCCTCCTCGTCGAGAGTGCCCTCCATGTAGCCGCGGTTGACGCCGGGATTGATGCGGCCGGGCCAGAGGCTCTGGTCCTTCACCGTCGAGATCGCGGGAACGCGGAAACTGTGGTGGGGGTTGCGAACCCGCACGCCCGGGGGGAGCTCCTCGACGGAGACGAGATTCGAATTCGTGTTCGTGAGGAGGCGCCCGTAGTCGTCCTGCACGATGCCCCACTGGCCCCGCTCCTCGGTCTTCTCCTCGATCCAGACCCCATCGACCTTCTTGTAGCGGACGGAGCATTTCGCGTTGTAGATCCAGTTGTCGAGGCCGCGCATCAGGCCGTTGGACTTGTGCTCGGGATTGCCGTCCGCGGCGTAGTCCTCGTCCACCACCACGACCTTCCCGGCACGGATCGCGCCCGCCCCGTCGACGAGGATCTCGGCCTCGTAGAGCCTCTCGTTGTCGGCGAAGAGGAGGCTGCGGTCGGCATCGACGAGGGCCACGGCGCGAGGCAGCAGGTAGTCCTCGAGGAAGACGGTGTGCTTGTCCGCCTTGCCGTCGCCGTCGGTGTCCTCGAGCACGGAGATGCGGCCGTAGGTCGAGTCTTCCAGCTTGCCGTCGATGTCGGGCATGTAGCCCGTCATCTCGGCCACCCACATCCGGCCGTTGCCGTCGAAGGTGATCGCGACGGGATCCCGGACCAGAGGTTCGGCGGCGACGAGAGCGAGCTCGAAACCGTCCTCCAGCGTCATCGTCGCGGCGGCCTGGTCGGGCGGCACCACCGGCGCCGGGGGAATCTTCCAATGCGCCGGCGGAGGGGTCATGACGTGGCCGGGCCGGTCGCCCTCCTGGGCATGGAGGAAGGCGGCGGGCAGCAGGGCCGCCATCCAGGCGATCCCGGCGCGGCGTGAAAGAGGGCTTTGAAAAATCATGAAAGGGAGTATCCCATCCGTGCCTCCCTTTTCAACCCGCCGACGCGGGACCGGAATCCGCCATCTTCAAACCCGCCATCTCCCCGTTCCATGAGCCAACTCGTCCCCGAATCCGGCATCGGCCGCGCCTTGGCCGAAGCCCGTCTCATCGCCGTGCTCGTCGTCGATGAACTCGAAGCCGCCGTCCCTCTCGCCGAGGCCCTCCTCCGCGGCGGCGTCTCCGCCATGGAGCTGACCCTGCGCACGCCCGTGGCCTTCGAGGCCGCCGCCGCGATCCGCGCGGCCTGTCCGGAGATGCGCCTCGGCCTCGGCACGATCCTCTCGTCCGACCAGATCGCCCCCGCCCTCGCTGCGGGCGCCGAGTTCGGCGTGTCGCCGGGCATCAATCCCGAGATCGTCCGCCGCGCCGCCGAGGCCGGCCTGCCCTTCGGCCCCGGCGTGATGACCCCCACCGACGTCGATGTCGCGATCCGCGAGGGCTGCCGTCTGTTGAAATTCTTCCCCGCCGAATCCGCCGGAGGGCTCGCCCACCTCAAGAACATCGCCGCGCCCTTCGCCCATCTCGGGCCGAAGTTCGTCCCCCTCGGCGGCATCCATCTCGGGAATCTGAAGGCATGGCTCGACTCCGACCTCGTCGCCGCCGTGGGCGGAAGCTGGATCGCACCACGCGACTCGATCCGAGCGAAGGATTGGAAGCGGATCGAGGAGAATGCTCGCGAGGCGATGGCCGTGGCGCGGTAGAGGAACGCGCGGGCGTTCCCATCCAATTTGGGGGAGGCTCTCGCCTTCCTCTACAAAGGACAGCGATGGCCGCGAGGAGGAAGTCTATGTCCTATTCCTTCCGCTTCGCCGACTCCTCCGTTGCCGTCACGAGATACGCCGCGATCAAAGCGGCGACGGTGCGGAACTTCGCGGCGCGGTCGCCGGTTAGGAGAGCCTTCTCGACGGACGGGTTGTCGATGAACTCGATCTCGAGGAAGCACTTCGGCTTGCCCTTCAGGTGGGCGCGGCGCTGGAGCTGGAAGAAGAAGTTCGAGCCACGCCCGCCGTGGAGGTGGCTGTCGTGGATGACGCCTCGGTCCTTCGAGGCGGGGAGGTGCTCGCGCACTCCTTTCGAGCAGGCGGCGGAGAGGCCGAGGGCAAAGGCGCGGTCAATCTCGTAGTCGGGATTGCGCTCCTTCGCGGCGATCAGGGCGAGGCTGCCCGAGGCGCTGCCTCCGCCGCCGGCGTTGAAGTGGATACTCACGACGCAGGCGGCGTCGGGGCGGTCGCAGATCTTCGCGCGCTCGATGAAGTCGAGGTTCACATCGCTTTCCCTCGTCAGCAGGACGCCGAGGGTACGGCCTTGGCGATCGGCCTCCTTGAGAACCTCCTCCTTCAGGATCAGGCTGAACTCGAGGGTCAGGTCCTTCTCCTTCAGCCCGCCGGGCGAGGTCGCGTTGTTCGGCGAGCTGTTGCTGCGCTGGTCGAGGCTACCGGCCACGGCGACGCCTCCGTGGCCGGGATCGATGAGGATCACGGGCGGTGCGGCAAAGAGCGCTCCCGGGAGCGACAGAACGGCCGCGGCGGCGAGGAGGAGGTGGAGGCGGGAAGCGGGGCGCATGGAAGTAGAGTTGTTAGATGATAGTTGATAGACTAGAAATGAGCGGCCTGCGCCGAAATACGAGCCCACCCAACGGGCGGGTTACCGCACCGAGGCCACTCGCTTGGATTCCGAGACTATCAACTCCGACTATCAACTATCATCTTCCTTCCGCTTCAAAACTCGGCCGATCCCGGCGTGCGGGGAAAGGGAATGACGTCGCGGATGTTCCCCACGCCGGTCACGAACATGAGGAGCCGCTCGAAGCCGAGCCCGAAGCCCGCGTGCGGAACGGTGCCGTAGCGGCGCAGGTCGAGGTACCAGCCGTAGTCGGCCTCGTCGAGCCCCTGCTCGCGCAGGTTCGTGGACAGCACCTCGAGACGCTCCTCGCGCTGGCTCCCGCCCACGATCTCGCCGATGCCGGGCACGAGCAGGTCCATGGCCGCGACGGTCCTGCCGTCGTCGTTCCGGCGCATGTAGAAGGGCTTGATCTCCTTGGGATAGCCGTGGACGGTGACGGGGCAGCGGAAATGCCGCTCGGTCAGGTAGCGCTCGTGCTCGGACTGGAGGTTCCGCCCGTAGGCGACGGGATACTCGAAGGCCTCTCCGCTCGCGAGCAGCAGCTCGACCGCCTCGGTATAGGAGATCCGCTCGAAGGGCCGGTCGCGCACGAACTGCAGCCGCTCGATCAATCCCTTGTCGACGAAGCGGTTGCAGAAATCCAGGTCCTCGGCGCAGGATTCGAGGGCGTCGGAGACGAGGAACCTCACCATCTCCTCGGCCAGCTTCATGTCGCCCTCGAGGTCGCAGAAGGCGATCTCGGGCTCGACCATCCAGAACTCCGCCGCATGCCTCGTGGTGTTGGAGTTCTCCGCGCGGAAGGTTGGGCCGAAGGTGTAGATGTTGGACAAGGCGCAGGCGAAGGTCTCGCCCTCGAGCTGTCCGCTCACGGTGAGGTAGGTCGGCTTGCCGAAGAATTCCTCGTCGCCGGTTCGCAAGCGCTCTCCGTCCATCGTCGCGACGCGGAACATCTCGCCCGCCCCTTCGCAGTCCGACGCGGTGATGATGGGGGTGTGGACGTAGACGAAGCCCCGCTCCTGGAAGAAGCGATGGATCGCGTAGGCCATGCGGCTGCGGATGCGGAAGACCGCGCCGAACAGGTTCGTGCGGGGGCGGAGGTGGGCGATGGAGCGGAGGAATTCCGCGGAATGTCCCTTCTTCTGCAAGGGGTAGTCCTCCGGTGCGGCGCCGACCAACTCCACGCGAATCGCACGCAGTTCCCAACGCTGGCCTTGGCCTTGGGAAGGAACGACGATCCCTTCGACTTCCAGAGAGGCTCCCGTGCGAGCCCGCACAACCGCTTCGCCATATTCCGGCAAGCTCGCATCGGCGACGACCTGGAGATTCCCCAGGCAGCTCCCGTCGTTGAGCTCCAGAAAGGAAAACGCCTTCGCCTCGCGCTTCGTACGCACCCAGCCCTTCACGACGACGGCGCCGGGGGACGTTTCACTGCGCAGGATTTCGGCGACGCGGGCTCGGGACATGCGGGAGTATCGAAAACGGCAGGAGGAATTCAAGGCGGATTCAGCGGGGAACCCGCCTTGACGGCCGTTGGAAACAAGCTTGCCAAAGTTGAAATCTGTCAATTGGAGATAGTCCGGAAATTGCGAAATTATCCAAATCCGACACGCTATTTTCTAATTTTCATAAATTTCTATTGTGCTTTTCTTATGGAAATTATAATATCGGGCGTTGACTTGAAACACCTGAGACCCATGCACCCAACCAACACCACCGATCCAACCGCCTTGCGCGGTGCCACCGAACAAGGCTCTCACCTTGTCGTCCGCAGATCTGCCGCGGGGAAATTCCTCCTCTCGGCGATCGTCGCCTCCATGCTCGCCCTGCCCGGGATCTCTCTGCGAGCCCAAGGCTCGCCTTTCGACGGGATCGATCTCGGCTCGCTCGACTTGGGGAACCTCGTCGCCATCCACGAGGAGCCGCTCGCCATGGACGCTCTCGACAGGCTCCGCATCGAGCTGCCTCTTGACCTCAGCGGCGAGAATCCGGTGATCGTTCTCCTGATCGACCCGGACGGAAATCCCGCGACCGACGACTCCTTCGCTCTGCCGATCCAACTCAGCGATCTGCTCCAGCAGGAGGGCGACGGTCTCCTCGGCCTGATCGGAATCGGCGACGATATCCTCTCGCTGGACGATCTCGATCTGATCCCCGGTCTTTCGGGGCTTCTCGACGGCCTCCTGGGCGGGCTGCTCGGCCCCATTATCGGAGGAGGAGGAGGCACCTTCTCCCTCGGCGACATCGTGGAGGACCTGAACGACGCCGTCATTTCCGCCGTCGGCCTCGACCTCGGCTCGCTGGTCGGATACACCTTGACTTCGACGTTCCAGCTTATCGGGCTCGACCGATACATGGTCGTCGAACTCAAGCCGGACGCGGCCGCCTCGGCAACCATCCAGCCGGATGTCACCGTCGGAAGAAAGCCCAACGTCCAACGCGGAAACAACGTCTATTCCGGAGGCACCGGACAAACGCTGCGGATTCCGGTCACCATGAAGAAAAGCGGAAAGACCAAGGTCCACTTCGCCATCGAGAACGACGGCAACGCCACTGATGTCCTGACAGGACGCTCCCGCCTCTTCGGCGCACCGCGCCAGTCGAAACGGGCGATGTCGCGGGGCGTCAACGTCACGGGAACCCTTCGCGCCGGCAGCTTCCGGGCCAACCTGGCACCCAAGGCCAAGGTCGCCATCACGGTCACCGACCAGGCCAACCGCAAGGCGAAAGCCTCGAAACAACGCCGCCAGCATTCCTTCTCCATCACGGCGAAATCGACCTCGGACCCCTCGAAGTTCGACCGCGCCGAAGCGATCCTCAGCCAGAAGGGCAAAAAGAAATAACGCCGTGGGCTAGCCCCATTTCCCTGGATTCGAACCACCTCCAGCCGCACGCCCTCTCCCGACTGCCGGGAAGCGGGGCGTGCGGCTTCTTTTTTGGAAAAAGGCGTTTGGGGACCACCACTTTCCATTCGGCCCATCCCACCGATGGGCCTTGATAATTTGGTTATTCAAAATTTATAATTATTATATTTATGATTATTATGATTTTTCAATTGCACATCCGAGAATTCCGAGGAACCTCTCCGCGCATCGAGCTCCCTGGCGAGCCTCTCGGCCGTTATGCAACGAACCTTCCCCAAACTCCTCTCCCTCTGCCTCGTTGGAGTGATTTCCCTCTGGATGCTTCGGGAACATCGCCACCCCACAGGCGAATCCTCCCCCACCCCTCGCCTCCGCCCCTCCGAGGCTGTCCATGCGGGAGACGAGCAGGAGATCGAACCGGCTCCGACGACTCTCGCCCCCACACCGGATGGCCCCCTCCCGACCGATGCAGAGGGGTGGGAAGCGCTCCTCTCCAGCCATTCCCCTTCGTTCGATCCCGGACAACTCGCCTCTGTGTTCGACGCCGTGCCGGGGAAGCGGGTCGAGCTCTCCCAGCCGGTTTCCGCCGCCGGCACCGTGACCATGTCGCACCTGCACGAGGACGGGACCCGATCCATCGGCATCGCCCTCCGCGACTTCCCCGGCGCCGTCGCCTACTTCCAACGCGAAGCCGACGGCACCGTCAGCGGCCATCTCATCCGGGACGGCGCCCCCACCGCGCTCTCCCTGGAAACGAGGGAGAACGGAACGCTTGCCGTCGAACGCCGCCCCCTCGATCGCATGATCTGCGCCCGGCCCGAATCCGGCCGCCTCGTCGTCGGGCTGCCCGCCGCGCCTCAGGAAATCCTCGCGGCGATCTCACAGCCGAACAGCCAGAATACCTCCGGCATTCCCCTGCTCCAAAGCCATCCCGGAGCCACGAAAGTGATCTACCTCGATTTCGACGGCGAGACCGTGTCGGGTACCTCCTGGAACGCCCACTACACCGGGGGTGCGCCCATCGTCGCCCAAGCTTTTGCGACCCCCAGCGCCATCCGGGAAATCTGGGAGACCGTCGCCGAGGACTACCGCCCTTTCCAAGTGAACGTCACCACGGACCGCACCGTCTTCGACTCGACCGCCTCCCGCAACCGCTGCATGGTCATCCTGACGCCGACCAAAGCTTGGTACGGCAACGTCGGCGGCATCGCCTACACGGGATCGTTCGGGCACTCGGTCAACCAGATGTGCTGGGTCTTCAACACCGGTGCCAACGCCGCGGCCGAAAGCGCCAGCCACGAGGCCGGGCATCAGCTCGGGCTCCATCACGATGGATCGAACTCCTCCGTCTACTACGCCGGCCATACCCACTCCAGCGGGATCAGCTGGGCTCCCATCATGGGGCTGAGCTACGGGAAAACCCTCTCCCAGTTTTCGAAAGGGGAATATCCCCAGGCGAGCGAAACGCAGGACGATCTCGCCGTCATCGCAAAAACCTTGCCCCTGCGATCCGACGATCACGGAGACACCGTCGCCGCCGCCACGCTTCCCGCCGACCCGGCCGCCGGCAGAATCGACCTCGCTGGGATCATCGGAAACGAGTCGGACAAGGATGTCTTCCGCATTCCCGTGGGCAGCCCCGGCAGAATCACTCTCGTCGCGAACCCTTCCTCCCCCCGTTCCAATCTCGATCTGGAACTCCTTCTCGCGGACGCGTCGGGCACTCCCCTCGCCAGCTCCGCGCCGGGGAACAGCCTCTCCGCCTCCGTCTCCATCGCCAACGCGGCCCCCGGAAACTACTACCTCTTCGTCTCCGGAAGCGCCCTCGGCACGCCCGCGAACGGCTATTCGAAATACGGCAGCCTCGGCGGATACAGGATCACCGGCAGCTTCCCCGCCACCGGCGAAACGACCGCGCCCACCGGATTCTCGGCCAGCGACGGCACCTCGACCAGCCATGTCGAGCTGGTTTGGAATTCCGCCCCTTATGCCACCGGCTACAAAGTCTATCGCGCCTCGGCCTCCGCGTTGGGCTCTTTCTCCCTCGTCGGGGAGACCTCCACCCCGTCCTTCCGCGACACCACGGGCGTCTCCGGAACCGTCTACCGCTACTCCGTAGCCAGCCACAATCCTCTCGGCGAGTCTACGAAATCCGCCGCCGACACCGGTTTCCGGCAGGACGTTCCGTCCATCGTCGCCTCCGTCACCGCCTCCGACGGCACCCATTCCTCCCATGTCCAGATCAAATGGGGAGCCGCCACCCGTGCCAGCGGATACCGAATCTACCGGAACACCCACGCCGGCTCCGCCGGAGCCTCCGAAATCGGCTTCGTCGAGCAAGGCACCACCTTCGAGGACCGGAGCGGATTCGCGGGGGAGACCTACCACTATTTCGTCGTCGCGATGAACGCGGCCGGCTCCGCCTCTCCGAGCGCGTCCGATCCCGGCAGCCGCACCGCCGCCCTCGCGCGCCCCGGAGCCGTCGTCGCGAGCCAGGGCGAAATCGAAGGCGCCGTTCTTGTCCGTTTCGAAAACTCCGCCCACTCCGGCACGCACTCCATTTTCCGCAGCCCCTCCGCGGATCCTCGCGACGCCATTTTCCTCGGCCGCACCTCCACCGGACAGTTCTACGACAAGACCGCCGCCCCCGGAGCCACCTACCACTACTTCATCAAGGCGGAGGACGCCGGAAAGGACTCCGCCCTCTCCCCTGGCGGCATCGGAATGGCCGGCGCCCCGACACGAGGCGACGACCGCTACGAACCCAACGACCGCATCGACGAAGCCACCCCGCTCGACGGCCTTGCCTCGACCTGGCTCAGCACGCGTGCCGGCCAGGCCATCGCGATGGACGACGACTGGTATTCGTTCGCCGTTCCGGCAACGGCCCACCGCATCGAAATCCTCCTCCGCCAAAGCGGGCCGGGCAGCGTCTCGCTGAGCCTGCTCGACGAACACGGCATTCCCCTCGCGAAGGGCTCGCCCGTGGCCGGAGGCCAGATCCTCGTCCACGAACCCGCCGCCGCAGGCCGCTCCTACCATCTCCTCGTCGCGCCCCAGGGCTCCGGAACCGCGACCTACAATCTCCTCTGGAGAGCGGTGTCGGCTGGGCAGACCCTCCAACGCTCCGACCTCTCCATCGGCAAGACCCCGGTCTCCCAGATCGGCCGATTCCACTACGAGGCAAAGGCCCGGCAGCAGAAAGTGCAGCATCGCCTCCATGGCGCGCGCTCCGTCCGCGCCTTCGCCAGCGCCGTGAACGAAAGCGTCGGAACGGCTCCCCTCTCGGCCCGCAGCTCGAAACCCAGCCGTTTCCTCTCCTTCAAGATCATCGCCCGGGGCCAGGGCGGGGCAAGGAACATCACCGCCGCCATGAAGCGCCGCGGCTACATCCGCGAACTCGCTCCGCTCGAATCGACCGCCTTCGAGTTCGTCGCCAAGCCTGCCAAATCCGCCTCGCGCGCCAATCGCGCCGTCTCCCTCGACTTTTCGACTTCCATCGGGGGCGAGCTCCATGCGAAGGACTCCAGCGCCCTGACCTATCGCCTGAGAAAATGACGATTCAGCGCCGAGAGGGTCGGTGCCTCCATGCGACAGGGTCGGTCCTCACCGTTTTCCCAGTCCGCGAAGCATCCCGTCGAGCCGTTCCGACAGGGTCGCGTAGCCGAAGCGCTCCGCCGCGATCTCGAAATTCCGATCCGCCGCCGGGCGGACGGACGACGGGTTTTCGAGCTGTCTCCGCACGGCGGAAACCACCCCGTCGGTGACCCTCCCGTCCATGGTGACGAACTCGAAGCCGCAGGGCTCGATGTCCTCGCGGAAGACGGGATAGCGGTTCACGAGGACGGGCCTCTTGAAGTAGACCGCCTCGAGCAAGGCATTCCCGAAGCCTTCGTAGAGGCTGGGAAAGGTGACGAAGTCGGCGAGCGCGTAGAACTCGGGCAAGGCGGGCGCCCCCGGCAGGGCGGGATGGACGAAGCGCAGATCGACCGATTTCTCCCGTGCCAGCGCGAGGAGCCAGTCGCGGTAGGCGAGTCCCTCGTCCCCGGCCTCGTGCGAGACGACGAGCCGGTTCCGCGGATCGCCGAGGCGGTGGACGAGCTCGACGGCATGCTCGATGCCCTTTCTCGGCACGACGCGGGTGGGCTGGAGGAGAACTCGGTCGTCCTCCGAAAACCCGAGCGCGGCGCGCAGGGCCTCCACGTCGGAAGCCGGCGGCGGCGCCTCGAAATCCATCACGTTCGGCACGAGGGTGGCCGCGATGCCGAAGCGCTGCCGCATCTCCCTTGCCGAGCCGGAGTGGATCACGGCGTGGGCGACGCCGGGCAGGCGGGGAGGAAAGGCCTCGTCGAGCCAAGCCTGGGCCGCCGCGCCGGAGAAGCGTTCGCGTTCCCAATGGAAGTCGTGATGGTGGGCGAGGGCGGGCAATCCCGTCTCCCGCAGCAAGTCGGCGAGAGCGAGCCCGAGAGGAATGTTCATCGGGATGGCCGAGGCATTCTGGGACACGATTACGTCGATGCCGAAGCGCCGCACGAATGCGTCCAGCTCCGCGCGGAGGTGGGCCCGATGCCGTTCGACGGAGGCGGCTATGCCATCGGGCAAGGCATCGCGCCCCCAGATCGACTCATGGATGGCCCCGATCTCCGGATGGGCGAAATGGGCTTCGGGCACGACGTGCGAGATCTCCGCCGGATGGTCGCAACGTCCCGCAAACCAGAAGCAGCGATGGCCGGACCGGCCGAGAACCTCGGCCCATTTGCGGGATTCGAGCGAGACCCCGTCGGTGCCGGCAAAGCGCGTCGAGACGAATCCGAAGTTCATGGCGTTCCGATACGATGGAGCCGCTCCGACGTTTCGCGAGCGGCATTGCTCCTCCTGGCAAGGGACGCACGAGCCATGCCATCCTGCCGGGAACGGAATCCATGGAAATCCGCGACACTCCCGCTTGCGTTCCGAACCGCTCTCGCGCACCTTGGCTCCGTCTCCGATGATCCCCTCCCCCGAGAAACGCGTCCTCGCCTTCGCCGCCCGCCATGCCGCGGGTGCCGCAGCCGCGTGGCGAGTCCGCCTCGGCTGACGCCCGACCTCGAGGATCGACCCATCGACGACGCATTCCCTCCCTTCCCCACGCGTTTTCCGGCACCGGCCTCGAGCACCCCTCGGGGCCTTTTTCGTCTCCCCCATGAAAACGCCGACCCTCCTCCCCCTCGACCTTCCCAAGACCTGCCCCGAGTCCACGGCGCGGCGCGGCCTCGTCGCGATGGTCCTCTCCGTTCTCGCCTTCACCGCGAACACGCTGCTGCTGAAGCATCTCGGACAGAACGCAGGGATCGGTCCCGAGGTCTCGCTCCTCTTCCGCGCCGCCGTCGGCACCCTCATCGTGCTCGCCTTCTTCAGGGGACGCCGGCCGGTGCGCGTCGCCCCGGTCTTCCGCGACCGCTCCCTCATCCTCCGCGGCCTGACCGGGCTGCTCGGCACCGCCGCCTACTACTGGACCGTGCCATCGCTCGGTGCGGGAAAGGCGACTCTGATCTGCAACACCTACGTCGTCTTCGCCTCGCTCATCGCCATGGTCTCGCTGGGCGAGCGCCCTTCCCTGGGCCGCTTCCTCTGGCTCGCGGCCGCCTTTGCCGGCATCGTCCTGCTCGTCGGGCCGACCGGCTCGGGAGCCCGCTTCACCGTCGGATTCCACGAGATCGTCGCCCTCCTCGGCGCAGGGCTCGCGGCCTGGTCGGTCGTGCTCGTGCGGCAGCTCTCGCTCGAGCACTCCATCGGCACGATCTACCTCGCGCAATGCCTCTGGATCCTCGGCCCCGTCGCGCTGCTCGCGGCGCCGGCGCTGCCCTCGCTCGACGGCTCCGGCGTGGCCCTGCTCGTCCTCGCCGCCGCGGCGGCGGGCTGCGGCCAGCTCGCGATGAACGAAGGCTACCGCTGCCTCGACGTCACCACCGGCGCCTCGATCCAGACGCTGTGGCCGGTGGCGACGACCTTCGGCGGATGGCTGCTCTTCGACGAGCGCTTCGGCGTGCTGCAATGGATCGGTGCGGTGCTCATCCTCGCCTCGATCTGGCGGATCGCGGTGTCGGGAGCCTCGGGAGGGAAAGCGTGAAAGGCCCCTTTCCCGGCCCGACGATTTTTTGACCGCTGATTGGCGCTGATCTCCGCTGATGGGCTCCTCACTCGTCGGTTCCGGCCCTATCAACTCTCAACAATCAACTATCAACTCCACTCACAGCTTCCCTATCGCCTCCAGAATGGCCCCGGCGGTGAGGATGCCGTCACCGAAGCGGATCGCCGGCTTCGAGGGATCGGCGGGATAGAGCAGGTAGAAGGGAACGCCGGCGCGGCCGTATTCGGCGAGGACCTTGGTGATGCTGGGATCCTCGTTGGTCCAGTCCGCGGTGACGAACTCCACGTTGTTCGCCGCGAAGGCGTCCTGCACCTCCTTGGTGTTGATCGCGACGCGCTTGTTGACCTTGCAGGTGATGCACCACTCGGCGGTGAAGTCGACGAAGACGTTCCGTCCCTCCGCGCGGTGCCTCGCGATGACCTCGGCGATGTCGACGCTGCTCGGAGCGGCCCGCTTCTCCGTCGCCTGCCACGCGATCCCCACGGAGAGGAGGAAGACGAGCAGGGCGGCGAGGCGCGCCTTGATCCGCGCCGGACGAGGCCGCTCGAAGCCGGCGAAGCGGCCGAGGATCCAGCCCGCGACGGCGAGGAAGAGGACGGCGGCCAAGGCCCATTGCAGACCGGCGACGTCGAGCTGCTTCGAGAGCACGCCCGTGAGCCAGACGACGACGGCGAGCATGGGGAAGCCCATGAACTGCTTGAAGGTCTCCATCCAGGCCCCCGGCGCGGGAATGACGTCGAGCAGCTTCGGGAAGACCGCGAAGACGAAGTAGGGAGCGGCGAGCCCGAGGCCGAGGGTGGTGAAGACGAGGAACATCACCGGAGCCGACTGGGAGAGGGCGAAGCCGATCGCCGGTGCCATGAGAGGTGCGGTGCAGGGCGTCGCCAAGAGCACGGCGAGGGCGCCGCTCCAGAAGCTGCCGGCGTAGCCGGATTTGTTGGCGAGATCCCCGCCGACGGTGGTCATCGAGGCGCCGATCTCGAAGACGCCGAAGAGGCTCATGGCCACGGCGACCATCACGAAGATCAGGCCGATGACGAAGCCGGGATACTGGAGCTGTGCACCCCAGCCGACTTCGCCGCCGCCGGCACTGCGGATGGCGAGAATGCCGATGGTGAGGACCCAGAAGAAGACGAGGATGCCGAGAGCGAAGGTGGCCGCGTGGGCGAAGACCTTCTTCCGGTCCTCGCCCGCCTGCCCGACGAAGGACATCACCTTCAGCGAGATCACGGGAAAGACGCAGGGCATGATGTTGAGGATGATCCCCCCGAGAAAGGCGGCGAGGAGGACACCGAAAAGCCCTCCCCCGAAGGGTAGGGATTCGGCGGTGCCTGCCGCACCGGAACCAGTGGGCGCTTCCTCCGCGGACGAGACCGGGGAGGAGCTGGGACCGGAGACCCCCTCCGTGGACAGCTCGAAGGCGGCCGTTCCCTCCGCCGTCCCCGCGACCAGCACGCCGGCGAAGGACTCGGGCGCGGCGGCGAGGGATTCGTGCTTCGGCCCGGTGATGGTGGCGATGCCCTCCGCGTAGGACACGGCGATCTCTGCGAAGGGATCGAAGACCTGGTTCCGCAGCGGATGGAAGGACAGCTTCGCCCCCTCGGACACCGCCCCGGCAGGAAGCGTCGCGGAAAGGGAGACCTGCCCGCCCTCGAGCGCGACCTGGAGCGGAGCGGAGACGGGCTGGGGCAGCCTGGCGAGAACGGCTTGGATCGCGGCCGCCTCGACGGAGGGGGCGGCGGCCTCGCCGACCGTCAGGACGATGGAGAGATCGGCCTTGCCGGGGATGCAGGTATGGGGGTCGCACATCAGCCAGGAGGCCCGCCCCGAGAGCGTGACCGTCTCGCCCGGCTTCAGACTGGCGGGCGGCGTGATCGTCATGGGATGGATCACCGAGGTCTCGTAGCCGTAGCCCGCCTCGCGCACCCCGAGGCCGTAGTCGATGACGAACTTCTTCGGCGGGGGGAACTGGAGCGGCCCCGCGGAGAAGCCCTCGGGCAGCTCGAGCTTCAGCGAGGTGGGCAGGCCCGTCTCTCCGGGATTCGCCCAGTAGGTGTGCCAGGTCGGATCGATCGCGAGCTGCAAGCCGAGGGTGAAGGGCGTTCCCGCCTGGATCGCGGAGACGTCGGCGACGAGGCGGGCCTCGACGTTCTTGTCCCGCACCGCGGGGGATTGGGCCGAGACGGATGCCGCGAGGAGCGCGGACAGGGCGAAGAGGACGGAACGGAGGGAGGACATGGGGATCTGAGACGACGGAGGCCTCTTCAACTTAACGCTCCCGCCTCGAAAAGCGATGCGCAAGCGGCGCTTGTGCGGGCGGCGCGCCTCCGGCATAGTCCGCTCCATGAACCTAAAAGGAAGATGATGGTCGAGAGTCTCGGAATCAGCGAGTTGCCTCGGTGCGGCAACCCACCCTTTGGGTGAGCCTGCATTTCGGCGCAAGCCGCTCATTTCCAGCCTATCAACTCTCATCTATCGACTCTCAACTCTGACCTTAGGATGAAACTCCCCATGATCGCCGGGCTCCTCCTGCTTCCGGCCCTTTCCCTCCTCTCCCAGGACGCCGCCCCGAAACCGAAGGAGTATCCCCTTGGCCCCGATTCGGAGCGCAAGGAGGGCGTCCCGCAGGGCACCGTGACGAAGCACCTCTGGAAAAGCACGGTCTACCCTAGGACGATCCGCGAATACTATGTCTACGTCCCCGCCCAATACGACCCGCAAGGCAGCGAGAAGGCCGCCGTGATGGTCTTTCAGGACGGCCACGCCTACGTCGACGAGAAGGGCCAGATCCGCGTGCCGGTCGTGCTCGACAACCTCATCGCCTCCGGCGAGCTGCCCGTGATGGTCGCGATCTTCGTCAATCCCGGATGGTTCGCCGAGACGCTCGACGCGCCCCAGAAATGGAAGGCCCCCGATGGCGTGAAGAGCAACCGCTCGCTCGAATACGACACCCTCGACGGTGTCTACGCCACCTTCCTCGAAACGGAGATACTTCCCGAGGTCGGCAAGACCCTCCGCCTCGCCGACGATCCCGAGCGCCGCGCCATCTGCGGCATGAGCTCGGGCGGCATCTGCGCCTTCACCGCCGCATGGGAGCGGCCCGACCTCTTCCGCAAGGTGCTGAGCCACATCGGCAGCTTCACCAACATCCGCGGCGGACACGTCTATCCCGCCCTGATCCGCAAGACGGAGCGGAAGCCGCTGCGCGTGTTCCTGCAGGACGGCTCGAACGACCTCGACAACGAGCACGGCAACTGGCCCCTCGCGAACCAGCAGATGGCCGCGGCCCTGAAGTTCGCCGGCTACGACTACGATTTCGTCTTCGGCGAGGGCGCCCACAACGGCAACCACGGCGGAGCGATCTTCCCCGATTCAATGCGCTGGCTCTGGCGTGAACCATGAGACCACTTACAGCGGTCCGCCCCAGCCCACGCCACCGCCGACCCAACGACGGAGCGACGCGAGATCGATCCTCTCGAGGCTCTCCACCACCGCCGCCGCTCCGGTGAAGTCGAGGTGGGCGGTGACCCGGTTCGGTACGACGACGCAGGCGATCCCGGCCGCGCTCGCGGCGAGGAGGCCGTTGCGGGAATCCTCCAGCACGACGGCCTCGCCCGGCGCGACGCCGAGACCCGCGGCAGCCGCAAGGAAGAGATCGGGAGCCGGCTTCGGTTCGCGCACGTCGTCGAGGCAACGGGTCAGGGCGAAACGTTCGAGCAAGCCAAGGCGTCCGAGGTGCCCCTCGACCCAGCTCCGCGGTGAACTCGAGGCCACCGCGCAGGGCAGCCCCGCCGCCTCCGCCGCGTCGAGCAGCGCGACGACTCCGGGAAGGGGAGCGAGCCGATGGACCCGCGCCAGCGCGTTGCGCTCCCGCCACAGGTCCCTCTCCGGCCAATCGATGGCGCGGCCGACGAGGGATTCGAGATGGGATTTCGGATCGAAACGGTTGAAGTCGCTGCCGACGCAGGCGGCATAGGTCTCCAAGGACAACTCGTGGCCGTGGGCGAGATAATCCTCGCACCAGGCCTCGTAGACGGGGTGTTCCGTGTCGAGAATGAGTCCGTCGAAGTCGAAGAGAAGAGCGCTGAGAGACATGGCGAAACCGTCCGGACTGTGGACGCCGTGCGATCAACTGTCCATCGTCTTCGTCCCGTTCGTTCCCAGCCCCTTCCGCAGCGCTTTCTTCAGCAATCCGGCATGTCCGCGGACGAGTTCGAGAAAACGCGACGCCACCGGCTTCAGCTCCCCCGTGTGCAGCGCTCCCAGTGTCAGCGGGGGAAATTCCGCGGGCAGCCGGATCTTTCTCACGCCTTCCGGCCAGGCCGCTCCCGGGATGTCCACCGCCACTCCGAAGCCGAACCCCTTCGCCACGTAGTTCAGGATCAGTCCCAGCTCCGAAACCTCCATTGCCGCTTCCCACCGCAAACCGGCGGCGAGGAGGCCGCGCTGAAAGAGCTGGGAGACCGGTTCCGAACGCGGCAGGGCGATCAGCGGGTGCGTCAAGGGTTCGCCGCCCGCACTTCCGGCAAGGGCCTCGAACGAATCGAATGGAGAGGCGGCGGGGACGGCCAAGGCGAGAGGCAGGTCGAGCAGTTTCACCGCCTGGATGCCGGGACCCGTCTTGCGGTGGAGCACCGCGAGGGCGACGTCGGCCTCCTGCTTCCGCAGGACGGCCTCCAGTTCCGGATTGGTCATCTCCCGCAGGGTGAGGCGCAGGTTCGGAATTTCGCGCCGCAGGATCTGGAGCACTTCGGGGAGGTGGTTCCCGAGAGCCGCCGCCGAGGCGGCGAGGCGAAGGTGCCCGCTCTCCTCGCCGCGAAGCCGCGCCGCGACCTGCTCGATCCGGGAGAAGAAGGGATGGATGAAATCGTAGAGCTCCTCCCCGGCAGGGGTCAGGGCGAAGGGCCGGCGCTGGAAGAGCCTCACTCCGAGATGGTTCTCGAGCTGCAGGATCTGACCGCTCACGGCCGGCTGCTGGATGCCGTAGGGCATCTTGCGCACCGCCTCGGTGATGCCCTCGTGCTTGGCCACGTAGTAGAACAATTCAAGATGGTGGACGTTCATTAGGCGGGGGACCGACACCTAAGCGGAGAGGAACGTCAACGTAAACGGGAAAAGGAATCCCGAGAGGCGTTTTGGAGTCGCTCCGTTCCCCGGACTCCTCGAGAAGGCGCGCAAAGACGCCCGGCGCTCGTTCCGAGGCCTCCGGTGGCTGCTCGGAGGTTGCGGTTTCGTAGACGAGGTCGAGACAGGCCAGGGATCCGTTCGTGCCTTCCTTTTCAGGATTGTAGAGCATGAGGACTGACCCTGTCTCCAACGCCGCATAGGCCTGCGAAGGCAGGTAACCGTACAGTTCATTCCAACCCTTGGGAAATCTCATGATTCCGTAACGGGAACTCCGCTTTCCATCTTTCTTCCGGTGGGTAACGCAATACCTCACCCCTTCGGGTTCAATCCGGCCACCCCTGCGGTCTTCCAGGAAGAACTCCCCGATCCAAAGGCTGACTTTGAATTCCACCCCCGCCGGAAAGCCACTGAAGTCGAGGCCGCTCTCCAGCTCGTCGCTATCAATGTCGGGATCGTTGAGTCGCCATCTCAGAGCAGCGAATTCGCCGGGGCCCAGGTCGTCCGGGAGGCGGTGGGTCCAAACCAGGATTCCTTCGGTGTCGAGTTCCCCGGCGGAAATCAGGGACATCTCCCCGGCCTCGGAGATTCCGCAAAGAAGCAGGAGCGAAAGGAGCAAGGAGACGAAGCGCATCGCTTCGGAGATTCTCCTTTTGCGACCTGATCGGCAAGCTATTCCTTGTGCATCCAAGAGAGGTCGGTAGGGACGTCTCGCCGAGGCGTCCACTGCGGAACCACTCCCCAATTCGACGCGGACGCCCTGGCGGTGCGTCCCTACCGCGCTCCGCTCCCGAACCGGATGCTATTCTTGTTTCGTCGGAAACAGGTCTTGATTCCGTGCCATTCGGGTGAGGCCATGAGGTACCGCCGAACCACGGACCGTTTGACGGAAGGCGCCTGGCGCGATTCATTCCCGACCCATGCCAGACCGTTCCCTTTCCTCGAAACTCTTCCAAGCCGCCAAGGAAGTCATCCCCGGCGGGGTCAATTCGCCGGTACGGGCCTTCCGCAATGTGGACGGCGATCCCTTCTTCGTGCAGCGCGCCCGCGGCTGCCGGATCTGGGACGTCGACGGCAACGAGATGATCGACTATGTCGGCACCTGGGGACCGGCCATTCTCGGCCACGCTCCCTCGGTCGTCGTCGACGCCGTGACCCAGGCGGCGAAGGAGGGGGTCAGCTTCGGCATCCCGAACCGCCACGAGGTCGAGATGGCCCGCGTCATCCGCGACTACGTGCCCTCGGTCGAGAAGGTGCGCATGGTCAACAGCGGCACCGAGGCGACGATGAGCGCGATCCGCCTCGCCCGCGGCTTCACCGGTCGCGACAAGATCGTGAAGTTCGAGGGCTGCTACCACGGCCACGTCGACTCCCTCCTCGTCGCGGCGGGGAGCGGTGCCCTCACCTTCGGCCGTCCCGACAGCGCCGGCGTCCCTGCCGATTTCGCGAAGCTGACGATCACCGTTCCTTTCAACCGCCCCGAGATCGTCGAGCAGGTCTTCGCCGAACAAGGCCACGAGATCGCCGCCCTCATCCTCGAGCCGATCCCGGCGAACGCGGGTCTCGTCTTTCCGAAGGAGGGCTACCTCCAGCTCCTTCGCGACCTCACCGCGAAGCACGGCGCCGTCCTCATCTTCGACGAAGTCATGACCGGTTTCCGCGTGGCCAAAGGCGGAGTGCAGGAGCTCGTCGGGATCGCGTCCGACCTCACCGCGATGGGCAAGGTCATCGGCGGCGGCCTGCCCGTGGGGGCCTTCGGAGGAAAGGCGGAGATCATGGACCAGCTCGCTCCCCTCGGTCCGGTCTACCAGGCCGGCACCCTCTCGGGAAATCCCCTCGCCCTCGCCGCCGGCCTCGCCCAGCTCAGGGAGATGGAGCGGCTCGACGGCTGGAACCGGCTCGAGGAGATCGGACGGACCTTCGAGGAGGCGGTCCGTTCGACCCTCCGGGAGCTGGGCCGGGACCTCTCCTTCAACCGCGTCGGCTCGATGTTCTGCCTCTTCTTCCGCGAAGGAACGATCGACAACGTCGACGACGTGAAGCGATGCGACTTCGAGGCCTTCCGCAAATTCTTCTGGGCCGCCCTCGACCGCGGCGTCTACTTCGCTCCCTCCCAGTACGAAGCCGGCTTCATCTCCCTCTCCCACGGCGAAGGCGACATCGCCAAGACCGCCGAGGCCGCCTGCGAGGCATTGAAAATTGCGCTGGCGTGACCCGCCCTTCGCGGCGACTCTCCCGCTTCTTTCCCCGACCATGAGCGAAGAAGAAAAACCCCTCGAATTCTCCGCCCGCGACCTGATGCCAGACTGGGCTCAGGAGAAACCGCGCGAACCGCAGAAGGACTTCGCGAAACGCTTCGCCGAAGACGACGACCGACGCGATCGTCGCGGCGGCGGCAGGCGTGACGACCGGCGTGGCGGAGGTCCCCGCGACGACGGACGACGGGGAAACTTCGGCGGAAGGGGAGAGCGGCGCGACTTCGGGGATCGCGGAGGCCGATTCGACCGCGACCGCCCACGCCAGGACCATCCCCGCGGCGAACGCCGCGAAGGCGGAGGACGCGGCGACCGCCGTTCCGGTCCCGACCGCGACCGTCGCGACCATCCCCGCGAAGAGCGGCTCGCTGCAGGCATCGTGGCCTCCATCGAACCCTCGGGACCGGCCATCGAGGGACTCGTCCGCCACATCCGCGAGACCTTCCGATCCTTTCCGCTCGCCGATCTCGCCAAGATGATCCTCGAGGCCCGCGAACGCTACCGCGTCCGCTTCACCGCCTCCGACCCCGTGAGGCTCCACCAGTGCCTCGCCGACGGATCGCTCTGGCTTTCCCGGGAAGAGGCCGTCTCGCACCTGCTCTCTGGGCCCGCCTTCGAGATCTACTACACCGCGGAGGACATCGAGGTCGAGCCCCCCGCCGGCCACTTCGCCGTGATCGCCGTCTGCGGGATGAGCGGCGTCGTTCTCGGCCCGCCGAACCATCACGAATACCAGCGCAACATCGCCCGCCTTCATCGCGAGCGTTTCTCCGACATGCCGCTGGAGCGCTTCAAGTCCCGCATCCGTATGGAGAGCGGCGAGGAGATTCTGGAGAAGTGGAAGGAGCAAGTCAGCCGGATCCGCCAGTACCGGGTCAAGTCCGCCGACGAACCCGCCCCAGCCGAGGCCGCGGAGGAAGCGGCTCCTGCGGAAACGCCTGAGGAATCCGTGCCCGATGCGCCCGTCGCCGAGGCGGCGGACGAGCCGGGCGTCGCAGCGGAAGCTTCCGCCGAAGAGTCCGCGGCGGAAGCGCCGGTCGCCGACGACGAGACCACTCCGGAAGCCGCCGTCGAAACCGAACTCTCCGAAACCGAAACGGAATCCGAACCTGTGGCGCAGGAGCCCCGGCCGGAACCCGCCGAAGGCCTCGTCCTGAAATCCATGGAGGAAGTCTCCCGCCATTTCCGCGAGCACTTCGCCCAGGCCGCCGTCGTCGAGACGTCGGTGGCGGTCGTGCCCGGGAACGTCCAGGGTCGCCTCCTCTCGCACGGCCTGCTCGGCCACCTCAAGCAGGAGACCGAAAAGCTGCGCCGCGGTTTCCCCTTGCCTTTGATCCAATCGATCTGCCAGGAATTCGAGCGGCACGGGCTGAAATTCTTCAAGCGCGGCAAGAAATCCCTCCATGTTTCGGCGGTCCGGCCCAAGGCGCTCGACGAGAACGTCGCCCTCACCGACGCGATCCGCGCCATCGTCGAATTCGTGAAGAACGATCCGAGACCGACGGTGGCGGGCCTGCTGGAGGCCCTCGTGCCCGGTTTCCAAAGACCAGAGGGTCCCGCCATCGAGGAGTCGGCCGAATGGTCCGACGCGGCCCGCGCCGTTCTGAAGGACCTGCGCTGGCTCACCGCGGAGGGCTACCTGCTGGAGTTCCCCGACACGGGCCTCGCGATCGGGCGCCAGCCGCAAGTGGCGGCAGCCACGGCCCCCGCGCCTGCAAAGCCGGAGGGGAAGGCGAAGAAAGGGAAGAAGGAGAAGTCCAGACCCGCCGCCGAAGAGGCCCCGACCCCCGCCGCACGGGTGGCGGAAGCCGCACCGGAGGAAGTCGGGGATATCGCCGCCTTCCCCCTGCTCGAAGACGATTCCAATCCCGACGATCCCTACGAACTGCCGGAGAGCCTGAATCCGGTGGAGACGTTCTGATCATCTGTTGAAAGTCCCTCCGCAGCCATCCCAAGAGGTTGCGGTTTTCCGTTCTCGGGGAGCAAAGGGTAGGACCGTGCGGCCAACCGGCTGGTGCGGTTGAGTCCTTCCAGCAAGGCGGGCGTCATCCGGGCCCGCCGATCATGAGGACGGAGTCGGACCAGCCTTCCGGAGTCGAGAGGCTGTCCGACAGGCTGCTCCGCGCCCGAGTCTCACCGGTCTGCGGGTTCACCCACAGCCCCGTCGCGCCGACCGGCAGCTCGCCGGTGTCCAGCGTGAAATCCCGTGGCGAGGGGAAGTAGACGATCGCCGCGTTCCGGTCGGTGGAGAGGAGTCCGCTGGCCAGGCTGGTGCCGGTACCGCGGTTCGAGGCGACCAGAGGCGATCCCGCGTCGGCGAGCCAGTGCTTGTCCGGATACGAGGCGAGCACGCGGCTCAGAAGGGTCATGTCCGAGGCCACGGGGCTGTGGACCCCGGTTTCCGGCTGGTTCCACACGTTGGAGCCGTGGAGGTCGCGCACAGCCCAAACGATCTCGTTTCCATTCGCCGCCGCCAGCGCCCCGGTGGTGATGGCGTGCCACCAGGTTCCGCGCACCTGCTGGCGGTTGAGGTGGTGGTCCTTCAATCCGACGAGGGCGCGGTTCTCGTAGTAGCCCTCGGTGAGCATCACCGGCTTGTCGCCGCGCGCCCACTCGACCTCGGTCTCGGCGGGCACGTTCTCCGCCGCATACGCGGCGTTCATGTCCATCCACGACGCGTCCGGGAAGCAGGACCGGGCATGCGCCCCGCGATGCGTATGGTAGGTGTGCATCTGAGGCACCTTCGCGCCCGCCTTGATGGCGCGCGCGTGCGCGTCGGTGATTTTGGTCAGGTCGATCCTGACCTCGGATCCCGCGGCCTGGTTCTCCGCGAGGGTCGGGCCGTTGTCGCCGCCGTGCAGCCAGAAGACGTGGTCCAGATCCCCGAACCGGGAAGCGAGGTAGGCCCCGTACGTCTCCGCGATGGACGTGTCGCCGGGGTCGGAACCCCAGTTGCTGCGCCAGGCGTCGCCCTGCCATCCATACCAGGCCGGAACGACGCCCACCCAGAGGCCGGCCTCGCGTGCGGCCAGGATCTTCTTCCGCGCCTCGTCGAAGTAGGCCTGGTTCGGCTGGGTGAGATCGGCGTCGCCACGGCTCCCCGGAAAGGGACGCTCCTCCGTGCCGCGCATGGAGCGGGTGCGCTCGAAGTCCACCAGGGACACCAGGATCCCGGTATAGCCCTGGGACCGGCGGATCTGGACGAACTCGGTGAACTCATCCAGCGTCAGACGGGAGATCCCCAGCCAGACCGTGTCGAGGATGCCGACGAAGGGGCGTCCCCGTGCGTCCTGGTACCCGCGCCGATCGGGGCGGATGGCGATGGGGAAAGCCGGTGCCGGAAGGACGGTCCGGGAGAGCACCGGTGCATTCGGGGCCTCCGATGCCGTCGCCGGCCGGCCCGCCAGGGGCAACAGGGCAAGCGCCAAGCCAGCGATGGCCGGAGCCGCTCCCGGCCAAACCCGATGCCGGTTCTTCCTCATGGCTGTAGGAGTTGGTTTTTCAATGGAGGAAGGCTCGGCTGATGGGGACCGGTGAGTCAATCGTTTTCAGACGATTTTCCGGCGGAAGTGACGCGCTTTGCAAGGGAGGCTGTAGCCGAGACCATTGGCCTCGGCCGAACGTCGGAGGGACGTGCAGTCCGCGGCCAATGACTGCGGCCACAGGCGCTGGCACTTCCATCACCAGACCCTGACAAATACACACTTCAGATACCGCGCCTCGGGAAAGGTCGCGGGATGATCGGGGGCGTGCGAGGAGGCTCCCAGCTCCTCGAAGCGTCTTCCTGCCCCCCTCGCCGCCGCGCGGACCGCGCCGAAGAACTCCTCCTCGCTGACATGGGCGGAGCAGGAGGCGGCCACGAGAATGCCGCGCGGACGGAGGAGGCGGAAGGCGGCGGCGTTGAGCTTCGTGTAGGCCTGGATGGCGCGGCGGCGTTCGGCCTCCCGTTTGGCGAGCGAAGGCGGATCGACGACGACGAGGTCGAAGGAAGCGGGCTTGGCCTGCTCCAGCCAGAGGAAGGCGTCGGCCTGGACGGTCTCGTGGCGGCACGCGGCGACGCGGGAATCGTCGCGGTTGAGCGCGAAATTCCGCTTCGCCGATTCGAGGGCGTGGGCGCTGAGGTCGAGATCGACGACCGACTTCGCCCCGCCGCGCGCGGCGTAGAGGGAGAACCCGCCGGAGAAGCTGAAGGCGTTCAACACTTCCGCGCCGCGGGCGAGGTCCTCGACACGACGCCGGTTCTCGCGCTGGTCGAGGAAGAAGCCCGTCTTCTGTCCGCGGAGCACATCGGCTTCGAAACGCAGGCCCGATTCGAGAAAGACGACGGGACCGTCGAGGGGCGGACCGTGAAGAATGGTTCCGTCTTCGGGAAAGCCGGCACCGCGCTGCAGGTTGCGGCTGAGACGCAGGACGAGACGATCCGGCCTCAGCTCCTCGACGAGCAAGTCCCGGACCAGGGGCAAGCGCGACCGCCACGCCGCCGCGTAGAGCTTCAGCACCAAAGTGGAACCGTAGCGGTCGAGTATGAACCCGGGCCAGCCGTCGCTCTCTCCATTGACGAGGCGGATCCCATTGGTCCGTTCGTCCAACAGGGATTCCCGACGAAGGAGGGCGTCCCCGAGCCTCTTTCGCCAGAAATCCCCGTCGATGGGGAGAGGCTTTCCCCGATGGACGACCCGAACCCGCAGGGGCGAATCGGGATCGTAGAAGCCGACAGCGAGGAAGCGGTCGTTTCGATCGTAGACCACGGCGAGCTCCTCCGCCGTCCCCTCCCGGCTCTGATGGCGGATGCTGTCCGAATAGATCCATGGATGCCCCCTGCGGACGGCGGACTCGGCGGTGGGTTTCAAGCCGAGTTTCAGAGGGGACGGAAGGGGCCGTTCGTTGGGAGGGGGAGGCATTGCGCAGGAAGAGACTTCAGTAAAGGGCGACGCCATCTCCATTTCAAGCCGTCTTGCGGCCGGTCCGTCGAAGGACACAGGAAGGGAACGGACGGAAAATCCCTTTACACCCTTGCCTTGAACGCTAGTCTTGTTCATCGAACCCGCGATTTTCCTCCCGCTGTTTCCGATCCATCGACCCAACCCGAGAAACCGATGAAATCCCTCTTCCCGCTCGTTACCGCCGCCATCGCCTCCTGCGGCCTCCTTCAGGCCGGCGACTGGGGCAAGGCTCCCGTGGACAAGACCCCGATCGAGGAATGCATCGATCTCGGTGGCGAGGTCCATGTCGGCTACAAGACCGACTACATCTTCCATGGGGTCCGCTTCGCCCGCGACAGCGCGTGGGCCGACGTGAACTACACCTACGACGGCCTCGCCCTGCCGGTCACGGTCGGAGCCTGGTATCTCAACGGCATCACCGGCAGCGCCCTCGGCGCGGCCTACGACGAGCTCAATCTCTACGCGGAGGTGGGGCTGGGGAGCTATGCCGGCTTCGATTTCGACCTCGGCTACCGCCATTACCTCTTCCCCGAGTTCCGCAGCAACGTGGCTCCGTTCGGAGGGTACGGGGAGGGCAGCCTGGGAATCTCCCGCGACCTCGGTTTCGCCGACCTCCATTTCTCCACGGGCTACGCCTTCGGCGGCGGCGGCATCGCCCCGCGCGGGTGGTACCACGAGGCCGGTTTGGAGAAAAGCTTCCCGCTCACCGATTCGATCGGCCTCGCCCTCGGTGCGGGCCTTGCCTACTCCGACGGCTACTGGGGACCAAGCGGTTGGAACCACTACTACACGAGGGCTTCGCTCCCGATCGAGCTGAACTGCCGCGTCACTCTCATCCCCTACATCGGCTATGTCGGAGCACCCGACACCTGGGTCGTGGACGGAGCCTTCGGGGCCGACCAGCCCCAGTCCGACATCCTCCACGGCGGGATCACGCTGAAGGTCACGTTCTGATCCGCTTTCCCCGAAGCGCCTGCGATCCGCTTCCTTTGCGGACTGAATCGGGCCCCTCAGGGAATGATCCGGTGCGCCGCGAGGATGCGATGCACCGCCGCGCGCAGTTCGGTCGGCGCATAGGGCTTCGGCAGCACGCCTTTGAAGCCGAAGCTCGCCGGACTCGACATCGCGGGGGCGTCGGAGTAGCCGCTGGAGACGATGGCAAGGATATCGGGGTCGATCTGGAGCAGCCGACGCATCGTCTCGACTCCGCCCATGCCGTTCTCGATGGTGAGATCGCAGATGAGGAGATGGAAGCGCTCGCCGCGGGCGAGGGCGTCGCTGTAGACGGCGAGGGTCTCGCGGCCTTCCTTCGTCTCGACGACTTCGTGGCCGGCACGCCGCAGAGTCGCGGCCATGAGCCGCCGGATGGGAGCGTCGTCCTCGAGGATGAGGATGCGGGTGCCGACGAGGAGAGGTTCGCCCCCCTGCCCGCCACGCGCCGCGACGAGATTGGGAATGTCGAAGTTGGGGTAGGCCGGCACGCCATCGGCCTCGCCGAGCTCGTCGGCGCGGCGCCCGAGCGGAGCACAGAAGGTGGCGATGGTGCCCTTGCCCTCCTTCGACTGGAGCTGGATGAAGCCCCCATGGGCCTTGGCGATGGATTCGCAGACGGTCAGTCCGATGCCGGTGGCGTTGTTCTCCCGCCGGGTCGTGAAGTAGGGCTCGAAGACCCTCTCGAGATCCTTCTCGCTCATGCCATGCCCGGTATCGATGACCTCGACGAGAAAGTGGTCCTCGTCCGCCGGGGTGTGCGAGCTACGGATTTCCAGGACGCCTTCCGGCGCAAGGCGCGAGCTCCGCACGATCAGCACCCCCCCGTCGGGCATGGCCGCCGCGGAGTTGGAGACGAGGTTCTCGAGAAGCCGTCCGATCTGCGCCGGATCGACGTTGGCGACGATCTCGGAGTCGCCTCCCTGGTACTGGTACCGGATCTCCGGATGCTTGAGACGCTGTTCGGTCAGGACCCGGCGGACCAGGTCGGGAAGGCGGGTACGCTCGCGGATGGGCCGGCCGCCCCGGGCGAAGGTCATCAGCTGCTGCACCAGGCCCGTCGCTTTGGAGGCCGCCGCCTGGGCCTCGTCCAGCATGCTCTGAAGCTCGATGTCGTCGGGATGGCGCTCGCGGGCGAGGCTGATGTTGCCCGTCAGCGCGGTAAGCGAGTTGTTGAAGTCGTGCGCAAAGCCGCGGGCGAGCAGGCCGAGGCCTTCGAGGCGATGTTGGCGGACTTGCTCGGCGGCCTCGAGCCGGGTCGCGGTGATGTCGGTGAAAAGGACGAGGATCCCGCCGCGGGTGGGATAGGCCCGTACCTCGAACCACATGCCGCGGCTGGAGTCATGGAAATCGAAGCGATGCCGCCGTCCGTCGGCGAGAGGACGGTGGAAATGGGCATCGTAGCGCTCGAGATCGCCCGCGTCGAAATGCTCGCGGAAGGCCGTGCCGAGAAGCCGGCGTCCGGGGGCGAAGACCCGCTCGGCCTCGGCGTTGGCGTAGCGGACGACCTCATCCTCGTCGAGGCGCAGGAGAGGGTCGCCGACGTCTTCGAGCTGAGCCGGTATCGGCGGGGGGACGACGGCGCTGCCAACGGCGCCGGCGGCGAGTGCGGCTTCCGCCGCCGGGACGGGTTCAGGCATCCCGCCGGGCGCGGCGGCCGGCTTCCGCTTCGCGATCAGATCCTTGAAGGCCGGATCGCTCGCCAGCGAGGCGATCTTGCGGAGCGCCTCGCTGCGCGCGGCGGGCGGCTGCGAGGGCGGAAAGAGCACGGGGGGCGCCGGATCGGGCGAGGCTTCGGACAAAGCCGGGCCCTTCTCTTGGGGCGGCGCGCCTTGGAAGGCGGGCAGTTCGCCGTCCTGTCCGGCCGTGGCGAGGACGGTGACGAGTCCCACCGCTTCGCCGTCGCCCGCCCGGATCGGCACGGAGCGCTCTCCGACCCTGACGAGATCGCCGTTGCGCGTCGCGAGGAGGACATGCCGCTCCCCTGGCGGGCCCTCCGCAGTATCCCCCGTCGCTTCGCGGAGCGGCGCGACCGTGGCGAGGGGCTGCCTCAGCGCCTCGGCGGCGCTCCAGCCGGTGAGAGCCGCGGCGGCGGGATTGAGATAGACGACGTTGCCATCGAGGTCGGTGGCGATGACCGCCTGCGGGAGCTGCTGCGACACGGCCTCCAATCCGGGCAGACGGAGGGAGAGACGCTCCCCGGCAAGGCGGCGCTCCACCACCGACTCGAGGCACACCGCGATCTCGGCGTCGCTGAAAGGCTTGCGCAGAAAGGCGGCAGGCTGGGCGGCACGGGCCCGCTCGAGGATCGCCTCCTCGGAATAGCCGGTGACGAAGACCGAAGGAATGCCGTGTTCGCTCCTCACCTGCCTCGCCAGCCCGATGCCGTCCTCGGGGCCGTCGAGCTGGATGTCGAGAAGGACGAGATCGGTCTTCTCCCGTTTCAGAAGGTCCAGAGCCTGCGCGGTGGAATAGGCGATCCCGACGACCACGAAGCCCCGGCGACGCAGCGTCGCCTCCAAATCGCGCGCGGTGACGCGATCGTTCTCCACGATGAGGAGGCGCAGGCGGTTGGAGGGGAGTTCGTCCATGCAGGGCGGCGACGCGAGGCGATGTCCGCTGAGGCGGCTCACGCTACATTCAAATCTCCATAATTCACAAACGAAATTCCCCGGTTCCGCCTTTCCGCGCCGCCCCGGACAAATCCAAGCGTCAGCATGGGCTCCGGGGCACGACGAGAACCCATTCCTTCGTCGGATTCCCTGCATCGGCGGGCTCGAGGCGGCCCTGGATCTGCTCGACGAGCAGCTCCAGCGTCTCGATCTCGGCCTCGCGGTCGGTGAAGACGAACGTGCGGTTCGCGCCCGGACGGACCGCGAGCCGGAATCCCCCGCCGGGGTGGGGCCGCGCATCGACGTAGAGTCCCGGTCCGGGGCCCGGCTGGCGCGCCGCGAGGACGAGCCGCATCAGCTCCCCCACCAAGAGACTGAAAGGCGGAGCGGTCTGCGCCTCGACAACGAGACTTTCGTCGCCGGTCGCGATCACCTCGCGCCGTCCGGGGCCGCGGCCCGCGAGCGAGCAGACCTCGTCGGCGAGGTTGCGCAGGAGAGGAAGGAGCCACACCGAGGCCGTGTCGTCGCCGGGACAGGCCTGGGCGATGGAGCGCAAGCGCACCTGCCATTTCAGAAAGGCCTCGCGCGCCGCGGCGCTCTGAGGCTCGAGGCTGAAGAGGCTGGTCACGAGCTGGAGCTGGTTGCGGAAGCCGTGCTGGCGGCGCTCGTTGACGGAGGCGACCGGCTCGGGCCTGGATGCCGGAGTCGGCTGGGAAGCAAGGAACACCAGCGCCCCCCGCGATTTTCCCTCCTGCTCCAAGGCGAGAAACTCGGCCGCGACCCCTGGCGGCAGGGGCATGGAGGAGAACGCGCCCTTCTCCAGGGCCCCCGTCTCCCTGCCGAGGAGGGAGGCGGCGGCGGCGTTCGCTTTGACGACCTGTCCCTGCGGGTCGAGCCTCAGCATCGCGAGAGGTGCCCGCTCGAACGCCGTCCCCTGCCAGAACTCGCGCTCCCGCGCAGCCCGCTCGTCCGACCGGTTGCGCACCACCGCGAGAATCTGCCCGTCTCCGCAGGACGAGAACGTGGTGGAGAACTCGAAGCCCCCCTCCCCCGTTCCCCGGATTCCGGCATGGACGGTCCGGGTTTCGTCGAGCACCTGACGGCGGCATTTCTCCAGCAGATCCCCCAGGACCGGCCAAACCTCGGCCGCGGGCCGTCCCCGCCACGAATCGTCGGGAACGAGTTGGGGCCAGGGGACCGGTGGCGGAGCGAAATCCGCAAGGGTTCCGTCCTCGTCGATCAGGAGGATCAGATCGGGGACCGCGTTGAGGAGCGCCTGCGCCTTGCGAGCGACCGTCCTGAGGCGCGATTTGACCCGTTCCGCCAAGGCCTCGGATTCGAGCGGCTCGAAGAGCTGAATGCTCATCGTGGACGGCTCGGGAGACTCGCCGACCGGGCAGCGGGTCCACCTCATCCTCCTCTCTCCCGTCGGCATACGCAACCGCGCCTCGCCAGTGGCGGGCTCTCCGCCCCCGTCGGATCCGCCCATCCGCTCCCAGACCAGCGCATCGTCGGGATGGAGAAGACCGGAGAAGGTGGCCTGGCGCAGTTCCTTGAGCGTGCGCCCGCCCATGGCGAGGAAGGCGGGATTCGCATCAATGATGCGGCCGGTGCGGTCCACCAGCACCGCCCCCGCCCGGATATGGGTAAAGAGTGCCCGGAACTTCAGCTTGCCATGGCGCAAACTCTCCTCGGCCCGCCGCACCTCCGTCACGTCGTCCAGCGTGAGCGTGATACCGCCATCCCGAAGCAGTGAAGAGCGGAATTCGATCTCCTTCGGCTTTTGCGCCGCGGTGCGGAGCGTGAAGGTTCGGGTGAGCTGGTTTCTCCATATTTCTTCGCGCCAGGATTGGATGACTTTCTCTCGATGCTCCGGATCGGGGCAAAGCGCGGAAAGCCAGCCTTCGACCCCACCCTGCTCCGCGATTCCATGCCCCGTCAACCGACGGCACGCCGCGTTCTCGTGACGCAGCTCCTGCTTCGCCCCGAGCAGGACGAGCCCGTAGGGCAGCTCATCGAGAACCGAGGTCCAATCCGGAGTCTTCGCCGCCGCAAAGGCCGGCACCGGATGGTGCGAGGCGCCGGGCGCAGCGAACACGTTCGGGGAGTGACGCTTCGGTTCACTGATCCCGGAAGAGGAGATTTCACGCGCTGGATCGGGGTCGGGCAAACAAGTGCGGGGAGCGGGATGGACGGGCGTGCATTATTTAAGGAATGTTAATAAACTCCTGCAAGCGATTTGTTCGCCGACTGGCGCGATTCGGAACGATTTCCAGGGAAAAACCGGCCTCACGCCTCCTCATCGACCCGGTCTCCTCTCACGAAGAGGAGATAGACGACCACGCCGAGCGCCAAGGTGCCGAGCCCGTAGAGGAACTCGACCGTCTTCTGCTGGATCTGGAACCAGAGCACGTAGAGGCTCACCGCGCCAAAGACCAGAGGCGTGAAGGGATAGCCCCAGGCCTTGTAGGGCCGCTTCAGGTCGGGGCGGCGGAGGCGCAGAATCACGACGCCGACGACGACCATGAGCGAGCAGATCGTCAGCAGCGCCTGCACATAGTTGATGAGCTGCTCGAAGGTCGCCGAAGCGACGAGGACGAGGACGATGGCTCCTTGCAGCAGCACGGCGAGCGCAGGCACGCCGTTCCGGTTCGTGCGTCCCAGGAATTGGAATCTGCGATGGTCGCGTCCGATCGCGGCGGTGACGCGCGGCCCCGCCCACGTCATCGAGCTGACCGTCGAGATCAATCCGAAGCTGATGAGAATGCCCATGAGCATGCCGCCCTTCGGACCGAGGATGGACTCCGCCGCGATCAACCCCACCTCGGCCTGGCCCGCCATCTTCTCGATCGGGGTGGCATGGAGGAAGGCGGCGTTGATGAAGAGATAGAGCACCGTGACGAGGAGCGTGCCCACGAGGAGCGCGATCGGGACGGTCCGTTCCGGCTGCCGCACTTCGTCCATCATGTAGGTCGCCGCGTTCCATCCCGTGTAGGCATAGAGCACGTAGACGAGGGAGACGGCGAACCCGCCCGAGGCGATGAGGGCGCCATCCCCTTCCTGCGGCAGGAAGGAGACCGGCTGCGGCGTGCCGAGGGCGAAGGCGAGGACGCCGAGCACGAGGATGAGCGCGACCTTCGCGTAGGTGAAGCCCGACTGGAAGATGCCGATGCTGCTCAGCTTGCCGAGGTGGACGAGGGTGACGAGGAGGACCACCGGCACGCCGAACCACAGCGGCGAGAGGCCCGTGATGCTGCCCATGTAGCCGCCCAGCAAGGCGGCGTTCGCCGCCACCGGCGCGGCGAAGCCGACCGTCACCGAAAGCCAGCCCGCGAGGAAACCGACGGCGGGATGCCAGGCGCGCGTGAGGAGATGGTATTCCCCTCCGGACTTCGGAAAGATCGAGGCCAGCTCGGCGTAGCAGACCGCCCCGCAGAAGGAGACGATCCCGCCGACGAGCCAGAGCATGAGGATGGGGAAGCCCGAAGGGATGCCCGCCACCTGGAAGCCGAGGCTGCCGAAAACCCCCGTGCCGATCATGTTCGCGACGACGATGGCGATGGCGGTGGCGAGACCGACCTTGGCGACACCGTTGGGGGCGGAGGAGGACATGGGGGGAGTCAACAGGGTCGGATCGGAGAGTCAAGAGGGTTTTGTCCGGGGAACTTCATGATAGTCCAAAGCCCATTCGCGCATGAAGCGCACCTGCGAGGGCTCGATCCGGTAGAGGAGAAACTGGGGATTCTCCGGCGAGCCGAGATACTGGCGCAGCAGCGGATTCCCCTCCCATATCGCGGCGATCGTGCCGGCATCGGTCTCGACGGCGGCAACGCCGGCGATGCGGACCTGATCGTGGCTTGGCGAGAGGTAGGCGAGTTCGACGCGGGGGTTCGCGGCGATCTCCCGGGTCTTCCGATAGACGGCGAGGTTCGCGACGAAAACGGTGAAGTCCTCGTCGACGCGCACGGGCGAAACGGGCCGCACCCGCGGCTGGCCCTCGGGATCGACGGTGGCGAGCATCGGGAACTTCGCCTCGCGGATCACGGCATGGGCGAGTTCGTGGAGAAAGGCGGGATCGACGGGTTCGGGACGGGGTTTCATAAAAGGAAAGTGCGCGTCGGCGGATGACGGCCACATTACCACGTCTCCGCCCCGGGATGAAACGCCTCCTTCTGCTCTTCCTCGCGCTCGCCCTCCTCGTGATCGTGCCCTTCGCGATCTGGGGCGGGACCTTCGAGGCGACGCTCTCGCCGGAGCGGCTCGCCGACTCCTTCCGCGAAGCACGCGGCTGGGCCTGGCTCGCAGGCATGGGGCTGCTCGTCGCCGATCTCTTCCTGCCCGTCCCCGGCACCGCGACGATGTCGGCCTTGGGGCTGGTCTACGGCTGGCTCCTCGGCGGCTTCCTCTCGGCCGCCGGATCGGTCGGATCGGGGATCCTCGCCTACGGACTCTGCCGCCGGCTCGGGCGCCGGGCGGCACGTTGGCTTGCCGGAGAGGAGGGACTCGCCGAGGGAGAGCGCCTCTTCCGAGGCGAACCCGGCCTGTGGATCGTCGTGCTTTCGCGCTGGATGCCGGTGCTGCCCGAAGCCGTCGCCTGCCTCGCGGGGATCTCGCGCATGCCTTGGCGTCGCTTCGTCCCCGCGCTGTGCGCCGGGAGCGTGCCGATGGGCTTCGTCTTCGCCTGGATCGGCCATCGCGGCGAAGGGCATCCGGCGCTCGCCCTCCTCCTCAGCGCGGCATTGCCGCCGTTGGTGTGGCTCGGCGTCCGGGCGGCGATCCGCCGCCTGAAGGAAAGATCCGACCGGATGGAGCCGTGAGCTTCAAGGCTGTCCTTCGGCCTTCAGCCATCGCTCGAACCACGCCAGCATCTCCGCCCGCATCTCCGGCGTGTAGACGTGTCCGATATCCTCGTAGACGATGCTGCGGAACGCCTCCTCGGCGCCGAGCGTCCGGTAGACCCGGCCGACCGCTGCCTCGATCTGACGGATTCCGTCGACCGGCGAGCCGTAGTCCAGATCGCCCGTCAAGGCGAGAAAGGGGCGCGGGGCGATCAAGGAAACGACGCCCTCGGTGTCGAAGTGCTTCAGCAGGCCGTAGGTGAAGTAGTAGAGCCCATGGGACCGCAAGGTGCCGTGACGGATCAGGTTCTCGTAGCGCGTCAGGCAGGCCACCCCCACGGCGGCGGCGACACGCTCGTCAACGGCGGCGAGCCACCACGAACGCGTGCTGCCCATGCTCATGCCCGTCGCGCCGATGCGGCTTGGATTCACCTCCGGACGCTGGCTGAGGTAGTCGAGCGCGATCTGGTCGTCGCGCACCATCATTCCCCACTGCGTGCGTCCCAGCCACAGGTTCAGCTTCAGCAGCGTGTCCTGCGCGAGATTGGCATGGGGAGGAACGCCGCGCCGGTAGACGTCCCGCGGACCGCTCGGCACGTTTCCCGCCCGGTCGCCGTAGTACCACGCGTCGGGGGCGAGAACCACGTAGCCACGCCGCACCAGCACCTCGCCGAGGCTTTTCTGCCCGCCACCGTCGGGCATGAGGACCGCGTTCTTGTCCGGCGTCGACGAGTGCAGCCAGAGAATGGCCGGAGCCCGGGGGGCGCGCCGCTCGGGAATCAGGACGAGCGCGCTGATATCGTTGCCCACGCCGTTGTCGATGGAGACGCGCTCCAGCGTGTAGCCGTCGCGCCGCTCCCGGCTCACCACCTTGGCCGCGGCCACGGCGGGACGCGGCGGCAGGTCGCCGAGGGACTGCTTCACGATCTCCAGCACCCCGGGACGCTGCCGTTCCCATGCCTCCGCGCTTTCCGGCTGGACGAAGGCGCCGATGGGGAGATTCTTGAACATCTCCGGCACCAGGGCATCCTGCTCCGCCTCCTGCTCGCGATAGCGCCGCCCCGCTTCGGCCCGCTCCTCGCGGAGCTGCTCGGCCGTTTTCGTCTCGGGCTCCGGCGGCGCGGGAGAGAAACGAAGCACGATCGACTGCCTCGACAGGGCGTCCGCCACCGCCGCGGCGATCGTCTCCCGTCCCTCGGAGGGAGACGGCGGCCCATCGGCCCCGAAGAGACTGGGGAGATCCAGCAGGGGAATCCCCGCCTCCTTGGCAATCTTCTCCAGCGTCGCCGACATCGCCGGGACCCCGTCCCCGCCACGGAGCGCTTCGGTCCAGGGAACGGAGACGACCGCGGACATCGTCGGCTCGCGCTTCAACCGCTCGAGCACCTGGCGGAGGGCCTCGGACTCCTCCCCGGTGGATTGAAGGTAGACGTGACTCAGCTTGTCCGTTCCCAGACGCGATTCCAGAGACTCGAGCATCCCGGCCCCGTCCGTCAGCTCTCCGGCATGCGTCGCCTCCAGGCGGCCGGCGAGCAACGCTTGGACGGGCGCGGCGGACGACGGCTCGCCGCCAAGGAAGAGGACCTTCGGAAGCTCGGCAGGCTCTTTCCCTTGGGCCTGGGCCACCACGGGCAGGACCGCGAGCCACCCCCAGCACGCCATTCGGAGACAGGAAGACCGTTTCATCGTCGGATTCGGAAAAGTTCGGCGAAAGCCCTATCCTAACACTGGCACAGGAAAACTGTCCATCTCCATGAACGAGCCATGGGCAAGCGCGAAAACGACCCGTACGTGCCCTTCCCGCTCAAATCGAATGAGTTGGCACGGCAGATGCTATGTATCGCCACCGAACAGGGAAACCCCATTGGAAAATGGGGAATCCGTTTCCCACTGAATCCAATTCGACTAAAACCTATGAACCTGATCTCGCCCCGGAGGGGGCCATTCCTGTCGGCGGCGCTTCTTCTCGGAGCGGCCGGAAGCCTTTTCGCCCAAGAAGAAGCGCCGGCCGCGGAAGCCCCGGCGGTCCTCGACTCGGGGGACACCGCCTGGATGCTGACCTCCATGGTCCTCGTCCTCCTCATGACCCTGCCGGGTCTGGCGCTTTTCTACGGAGGTCTCGTGCGGACGAAGAACGTCCTCAGCGTCCTCGTGCAGTGCCTCGCCATCGCCGCGGTCATGACGATCATCTGGGTCGTCTACGGATACAGCTTCGCCGCCTCCGGGGAAGGGCTGCTCTTCGGCGACTTCTCCAACATGTTCCTCAAGAACCTGACGGAGGAGTCCCTCACCGGAACGATCCCCGAGAGCGTCTTCATCGCCTTCCAGTCGACCTTCATCATCATCACGCCGGCCCTCATCGTCGGGGCCTTCGCGGAGCGCATGAAGTTCTCCGCCGTGCTCATCTTCACCGCGATCTGGGCGACCTTCTCCTACATTCCGGTCTGGCACATGGCCTGGTCGGGCGTCGGCCTCTTCACCAAGTGGGACGTGATCGACTTCGCGGGCGGCACCGTGGTCCACATCAACGCCGGCATCGCCGGTCTCGTCGCCTGCATCATGGTCGGCAAGCGCAAGGGCTTCGGCACCAGCGCGATGCATCCGCACAACGTCCCAATGACGGTGATCGGCGCCTGCCTGCTCTGGGTCGGCTGGTTCGGCTTCAACGCGGGCAGCGCGGCGGCGGCGAACTTCTCGGCCGGCTTCGCGATGCTGACGACGCAGATCGCGACGGCGGCGGCGGTGCTCGCCTGGGTGATCGTCGAATGGATCGTCGCGAAGAAGCCCACCGCCGTCGGCGCCGCCACCGGTGCCGTCGCGGGCCTCGTCGCGATCACTCCGGCCGCCGGCACGGCGACCGTGATGGGCGCGCTCGTCATCGGTCTCGCCTCGGGCGCGGTCTGCTACTTCTGCGCGACCTCGCTCAAGCGCGCGCTGAAGTACGACGACAGCCTCGACGTCTTCGGCGTCCACGGCATCGGCGGGATCATCGGCGCCGTCCTCACCGGGGTCTTCGTCCGCGGCGGAGCGGCGGACGGCCAGGTCATCCAGCAGATCAAGAGCGTGCTCGTCACGATCGGCTGGAGCGGCGTGGTCTCGGTGATCGCCCTGCTGATCGCCAAGCTCACCGTCGGCCTCCGCGTCCCGGAATCGGAGGAGGACGCCGGTCTCGACACCACCTCCCACGGAGAGAGCGCCTACACCAACTGATCCTCGGAACGACGGAACTCCGCCAGGAGCCATCCGGCATCGCAGACCCTCCCCGGCCAGTCCGGCGGAGGGTTTTGTGTTTAGTTGAGAGGAGATAGTTGAGAGTGTCCGACCCGTGCCTTCCGGCTCTCAACCATCTACTCTCAACTCCCCTACCATCTCGGCAAGCTTTGCCCTCAGGCTGCCGATGGGTTCGCCGAGACAGAGGAAGGTGTAGCCCTGCGCCACGAGGTCGGGACCCTGTCCGATCATCCACATGGGTTTGCCGGCGGCGCGGCCAGCCTCGCGGATCCTGGCGAGAGCCTCGCGCATCTCGGGGGAATCGGGCCGCCAGCAGACGCCGAGGTCGGCGGAAAGATCGTAGGGACCGACGGCGATGGCGGTGGTCAGGGGATGGGCGGCGATCTCGGCGGCCGCGGCCAATCCGGCGCGGCTCTCGATCTGCGGCAGGACGACGAGGTGGTCCTCGACCGTCGCTTTCCAGGTTTCGTAGTGGAAATCGGCCACCCAGGCGTTCCCCGGCCCTCCGGGACGCCGTTTCCCGCGCGGTTTCATCCAGACGGCGTCCTGGACCGTCCTCATGGTCTCGAGAGATTCGACGCAGGGGACGAGCAGTCCGCAGGGACCCAGGTCCATGGCGAGACGCATCGCCGTGAACTCCGGCTCGGGAGGACGGACGAGCACCGGAAACCCGGCGCGCCGCCCGATCGCGCAACCGGCGGCGACGGCGGCCGCGTCGTGGCTGAGATGCTCGAGATCGACGATCAGGTAGTCGAGCCCCGCCTCCATCGCGACCTCGACGAGGCCGGGCCAGAAATGCTGGGTGGCGAGAACACCGGTGACGATGGCTCCCGAATCGAGCTTGCGGCGCAGGGCGATGGCGGATTCCATCTGGGCCGTCAGTTCGCCGGCTTCATTTCGGACGCCATTTCGAGGAGAGCGTCGATGATCTTCACGGACGCCTGCGGCTCGAGATTGTTCGTGCCCGGCCAGGTCTCGTAGCCGCCGAGCTCGAAGTGCCGGGGTGTCGGCAGGTAGCCGTAGTAGCCGTTGGCGAGCTCGATCATGAAGGATTTCCCGAAGGGACTGCGCTCGCGGAACTCCATCCCGGTCTCGGCGAAGGTCTCGCAGGGCGAGGTGCCGATGCAGACGTCGCCGATGCGGAAGGCCTGCACCGGCAGCTTCGTCTCGGGGCTGGCGGCGGCGAGACGCTGGACGCGCCCGGCGTAGGAGAGCGGCAGCACGGCCTTGTCGCCGATGCGCGGGGCGGCGGCCTCGGTCTCCTTGGCCCAGGCGATGAGCTCCTCGGGGATCTCGCGCCATTTCACGTCGAGTTCGCGGTAGCGGGCGTCGAGCGGCGCCTCGGCCGACCATTCCAGCTTCCCGGCGGCGGCGGCGGCGGTGCGTTCGGCGAGGTCGTGCGCGACGAACTGCATCTGCTCGTAGGGCGGCTGGCGGGGGCGCGGCTCGCGGAAATTGATGTTGTTGATGTCGCCGCTGGTGCCGTTGGCCATCATCGCGACGACGGGGGGATCCTGCCCCTCTTCCCCCAGGGCCTTCTCGACCGCCTTGCTGAAGTAGCCGAAATAGTCCGCCGAGACGTGGGCGTGGCCGACGCCACCGACGTAGTGGAGCGAATAGGCCGAAAGAAGGGAGATGAACTTTCCTCCGCCCGCCTCGCGCAGGGCGAGGAAGGAGACGCGAGGATCGGTGGGACCGGCCGGTTCGACCAGATTGTCCGCTCCGGCACCGGGATTCATCTTCACCTTCTCGTCGGTCTTTCCGAAGGGGTTCGCCGGCATCGTGCCCTCCTTGAGGAACCAGCGGCGGTTGAAGACATGCTCGGGCGCGTCGAAATGCCCGAAGGCGATCTCGGCGGGGCGGAGGAGGTTCACGGCGCGGCGCACGCCGTCGGCGATGCGGCGGGCGACGAAGCGCTGGTAGTCGGAGAGCTCGACCTCCGAGGAATAGCTCCTCGGTCCGGCGTTCAGCGCATTGGTGGCCGAGTGGGTGTGCGTCGCCGAGACCATGACGTGGCTCGGAGGAATGGAGAGCTCGCGCTCGATGTGCTCCTTCGCGGCGAGGGCGACGCTGCGGTGCAGCCCGAGCAGGTCGCAGACGACCAGGGCCACCTTCGTCTTCCCGTCGTCGAGGACGAGGCAGCGGGCATGGAGCTCGTCGTGGATGTGCTCGGCCGGAAACGGAGTGAAGCCGCCGACGATGGGCTCGCCGAGGGGCGGGGTGATCACGCTGGTGGCGGCTCCGGCGCGGAGGGCGGGCTTGGCCTGCTGCGCCACGGCAGGCAGGCAGAGGAGAGCGAGGCCGGCAAGGAGGGCGGAGAGGGGAACGCGACGATTCATGGCCGCACGAGGCTCTCAGGAGGCGACCGCTCCTTCAAGCCGGAATTGCTCCGATGCGGTGGCGCATCCGCGGCGTCGGATCCGGCACCCAAAAAGCGGTTGAAGTGAGAGGCGTTCCTCACTACCTTCCCCGCCCCTGCCCGAACCCCAGGCTTCCGCGGGCGAGCCGTCCCCTCCATGCTCAGCCAGATCCGACACTTCCAGAAAGGCCTTCTCATCGCCGTCACCGCCGTGATCGTGGTCTCCTTCGCGTTCCTCTACTCCGACTACGATTTCGTCGGGGGCACCCTCGGACGGCATGACTGCGTTGTGAAGGTCTACGACCGCTGCTACCGGCAGAAGGAAGCGCAGAAACTCGCGGGCAATTTCGACGTGGCCCTCCAGCTCGGGATGTACGATTTCGCCATGGTCCTCTTCGGCGAACGCCGCATGGACCGCGACCCCACCGACTTCGTCATGAGCCTCGTCATCCTGCGGAAGGAGGCCGAGAAGCTCGGCATCGAACCCAGCGTCGAGGAGATCAAGGAAGCCATCCCGCAGCTCCCCGTCTTCCAGCAGCCTTGGGTGAACGCGCAGTACGTCGAGAACAATATCCTCGGCCCGAACGGCTTTACCCAGAGCGACCTCGCCCAACTGGTGAAGGACTACCTCTCCTTCCAGAAGCTGCGCGATCTGGTCAGCTCCGGCGTCGAGGCCCTTCCCAGCGAAGCCGGCAAACGCTACATCAAGGGGAACCAGCGCTACACCGCCTCCGTCGTCCGCTTCGACCGCTCCAAATACGCCGAAGGCATCCAAGTCACCGACGAAGACGTCTCGAAGTACTACGAGGAGAACAAGGACTCTCTCCTGAGCGAATCGAAACGCGGCTTCGACTACATCAAGTTCACTCCGAAAGCCCTGCCCGAGGACGCCACCAACGAGGCCAAGGCCAAGGCCAACCTCGGTTTCGCCAACGCCGTGAACCGCGCCTACGCCGACCTCGCCGTCGACGGGGCGAACTTTCCCGCCATCGCGCAGCAGTATGCCGGCGAGAAGGCCGAGTTCGTCGCCGAAACCGGCGTGCTCGAACCCTTCGCCCGCAACGACGCCCCCGAACTGCTGAAGGGGAACGATGCCGCCCTCAACGAGCTCTTCAGCGGCGCGATGCAGCCCGACGAGGTCAGCGTGCCCGTCGAAGTCGGCGAAGGCGCCTACCTCGTCTTCCACTTCGGCCAGTCCGTCGATCCCGTCCCCCTCACCCTCGAGCAGGCCACCCCGGCGATCAAGGAGGCCCTCCTCGCGACGAAATCCAACCGCGCCGTCAACGACGCCGCCAGCGATGCCCTCGCCAAGCTGAACGAGGCGGTCAAAGCCGGAAAGGCGTTCCAGGAAGCCGCGAAGGAGCTGGGACTCGAACCGGCTCCCCTCCCCTCCTTCTCCGCGAACGAACCGCCCGCCGATCTCGCGGACGCCGCCCTCGTCGTCCGGGCGGTCGACGGCCTTGCCGAAAAGGAGACCTCCCCCGTGACCGAACGTCCCGGCGGCGAAGGCTATCTCCTCGTCCACGTCGACAAGATCGAAATCTACAAGGACGACCAAGCCGAATCGAAGCGGAACGCACTGGCCGCCTCGATCAAGGCCCAGACCGGCCGGACGCTGTTCAACGCGTGGTTCAACCAGCGGCGGGCCGAATCCGGCGCCCAGCGTCCCGAGACCCCCGCCACCCTCACCGTCGATTCGTGAGCACGCCGCTCGAAGACCTCTTCGACGATGCCAACGGCGACCTCGCCGTGGGCGACTTGGAAAGCGCCATCGGGAAATACCGCCGCTGCGTCGAGCTCGATCCCGACTTCTTCGACGGCTGGCACGCCCTCGCCATGTCCCTGATGAAAACCGGCCGCCTCAAGGAGGCCATCGGGGCGGGCCTCAAGGCCACGACGCTGAAGCCCAACGATCTCCTTGCCTGGACGGCGCTCTCGCAGATGTACGTCCAGGACGGGCAGATCGGCGAAGCCGAGGACGCGAAGGGCAAAGCCCGCATCCTCTCTCTCGGCGGCAAGATCGTCCGCGACGCCTGAACGGACCGGTCCGCACGTCTCTGCGCCTGCGACTGACGGCCCCCTTCCCCGCGTGGGACAGGGAAAAAGGGACTGATCGCGGACTGGAAAAGCCGGGCCAGGGTCGCTACGCTGGAGGCGTCGGGAATCAGGACGCAAGCATGAAGCGAGGATGGAATCGGATGGGCCGCCAGCGCCCCGTGACGCTGGTCATCGTGGCAGGTGTCCTGTGGAGTTGGAGTGGCCGAGCGTCCGACGATCCCTTTGAGGGATTCTCCTTTGCGGCAGAGGATGCGTCCGGCCGCCGCATCGAAATTCGCTACGAAAACGGAGAGGTGACCGCCAGAACCGAAGAAGGCACCATCGGACCTGTGGTGGCCGAGCTGGGCAAGGTGGTGCCACCCGACAGCACGGCGGAAACGATGAACGAGATACTGCGCGAGCATCGCATCGTCTTCTTCTCACCGGGCGCCGAGCACGAGATCGAGGGACCTCTGGAGATTCCGTCGGACACATTCGTCGATTTCAGGGGAGCTTCCCTGAAACTCAAGGACAACGCCAACGCCTACCTCATCCGCAACGAAAACCAGGAGGAAGGCAATGCCCACCTCATCCTGCGCGGAGGGCGGCTCCTCGGCAACGGCAGCAACCAGACGCGCCGCTATTCGGGCGACTACCGCACGGGATATTTTGGATTCGGAACCGCGTTCACCAAGGTGGATCAGCTGGTGATGCAGGACTTCCGCGTCGAGAACACCAACGCCTGGGGAGTGGCTTATTTCCTGTGCGGTACCGTCCGTTTTCTGGACTTCACCTTCGACCAGGCCGTGGCGCGGGGGAGAAACGGGGACGGAATCACCGGGATCGCACGGCGCGTCTACGTGGACGGAGTGCGCGGCTACACGAACGACGACGTCATCGCGGTCAGCACCGGGAAAGGCACCCTGCAGGGGAACGACATCGGCATCGCCGATGACGACAACATCGATGTGCGGGAAGTGGTGGTCCGGGATGTGCGCGTCGGGGCCAAGGACGGTCAAAGGACCCATGTCGGCGTCGGCCTCTACCCCACGGCAGGACGCAGGATCGAGAAGGTGAGCATCGCCGGGCTCGAAGGGGATTTCGACCATTGCGCCTACCGCCTCCAGAACTACTGGCCCACGGTGGGAGAGGGCTTTTTCGGCAGCGTCAGGATCACGGGGGTGAAGGCGCGCAGCAACCACCTCTACGCTTCCCTTGTGGATGTGGCGGACATGGAGGAGCTGATCCTGGATCGGCACGAGGCCCGCGGTTCCGAAAGCGGAGCCAGGCTGCTGACCCTGGCGAACAGCCGGATCGATTCCCTGACCATCCAGAACAGTTCGGTGGAGGGTTCCGACGCAGGCGCGGGGTCCCTGATCGCCGTACCGGAGGACAAGCCATCGGAAATCCGTTCCCTGCGGCTCGACGGCATTTCGATGGGGGCCGCAACGGAGTCCGAACCGCCCTGAGCCTGTCGCGGGGTCCATGGCCTTTCGGGGTTCCTTCTTGCCCAAGCCGCGGCGGGCGCACCGTTTCCGGCAAGGCGGAGGAGAGGGCCTGCCAGCCTGACGGAAAAACAAGACCGCCCCGTTTCCGAACTCGACACCCCGCCACCCGCTCTCTATACTTCCGCTTGTGCAAGAATACGCCTACATCCACGACGAGGACGACATTCCCGCCCCTCTTCTCGAAGTGCCCTTCCTCGAGGCCTTCTCCAAGGAGCACCTCGACCAGGTCCTCCACGCCTCGGCCTTCATCGAGTACGACCCCGGCGACGTCGTCATCGCCGAGGGGGACGAAGCCTCCCGCATCTTCATTCTCCTCGCGGGTGAAGTTGCCGTGGTCAAAGGCGGCCGACAGCTCGTCCGGATGAGCCATCCCGGCGACATCTTCGGAGAGCTCGCCGCTCTCGAGGACGAGGTCCGCTCCGCTTCCGTCGTCGCGGTGAAGGATTCCTTCTGCCTCGCGGTGGATCAGAAATTCCTCGAACACATCCTGCCGAAGGAGGACAACCCCGCCTTCTACGCATGCCTCTACGAGTTCATCGCGAAGCTGACGACGAAGCGACTCAAGGCGACCTCGCAATATCTCGCGAAGCTGGACGAGGAACTGCGGCAGTTGAAGGAATCGCTGGCCGCTGGGTGAGGTCCTCCAGACTTCGCACGGCAAGGAGCAGAGCCGCCCCCCCTTTGGGGTACCCAAAAAGCGGCCGCCAGATCGCCTCACTCCGCCTTCGCCGCGGCGAGGACGTCCTGAGCCTGGGTCGTGGGATTCGCCTTCAGGTCCCGCCAGACGATCTTGCCATCCTTGATCAGGAAGCTCTGGCGCGAGGCGAAGCCCCGATCGTTGGCGGGCACGCCGAACGCGGCGATGACTTCGCCCTTCTTGTCGGCCAGCAAGGTGAAGGGCAGTTCGTATTTCTCGGCGAAGGCGAGCTGATCCTCGGGCGTGTCGGCGGAGACGCCGAAGACCTTGATCCCGGCCTTGGTCACTTCCTCGAAGGCATCGCGGAGATTGCAGGCCTGCTTCGTGCAGCCGGGGGTGTCGGCCTTGGGATAGAAGTAGACGAGGCTGATTCCGCTGGCGAGTTCCTTGCCGAGATCGACGGGATCGCCCTTCTGGTCCACGGTCTGGACCTTGGGCGCGTCGGCGCCGACATCGAGGGGTTCGGCGAGGAGAGGAGAGGCCAGCAGCGACGCCGCAACGGCAGGGGACAGGAAAGGGATCGTTCTCATCCTGCCAACTGAATCGGGAAAAGCCCGCGAAGTAAAGCCCGAAAGAAGGACGGAGCGGGGCGCAATAGTGCCGTCGCTCTCCGCCAACCGGCAGAACTCCCGTTGACTTTCTTCCGGAAGAACCTATTTTTCCCGCCCTCCATGCCGCTGTCCGGGGTTCGGGATCGCCCGATCCTTCCCCGCCCGGGTGGCCTGCGGATCGCGCAAACGGCCGTGGCGAGGACTTTCCCGGCACCCAATCGACTATCGGAACAGATGAAACGGACTTATCAACCTTCGAAGCGCACCCGCAAGAGCCAGCACGGGTTCCGTGCCCGCATGGCCACGAAAGCCGGTCGCGACATCATCCGCCGCCGCCGCCGCAAAGGGCGCAAGCGTCTCATCCCCAAGGGAGCGGAGATCCACTTCAAGCGCCACACGGTCCTTCACGGCCAGTGACCGCCGCCTAGCGGAATCGCCGTTCGTCGAATGGCGGTCTCGATCGGGAGCATGAAACTCCCCCGTTCCAGGAGGATCACCCGCCGGGTCGACTTCCAACGGGTGAGAACCTCGGGAAAGTCGATCCAGGGCCGTTTTCTCACGCTTGGCTTCCTCGCGGACGAGACGCTCCCCGAGCCATTCCGTCTCGGCATCATCACGACGAAGCGCCTCGGAGGCGCCGTCGTCCGCAACCGGGTCCGCCGCCTCGTCCGCGGCGTCTTCCACCGGACCGGAGACCGGATCGCCTGTCCCCACTGGCTCGTCCTCGTGGCCCGCAGCCCCGCCGCCAACGCGACCTCCGCGCAGTTGGAGAAGGAATGGATCTGGATGATGCACCGGGCCTCCCTCGTCGAGCCGCAGCCGAAAGCGGAATGAAGCGCCTCCTCGTCCTCCTCGTCCGCTTCTATCAGGTGGTCATCTCCCCGCCGCTCCATTTTCTCTGCGGCCCCTTCGCGGGCTGCCGCTTCTTCCCGAGCTGCTCGCAATATTTCATCGACGCCGTCACCGTGAACGGCCCCCTTCGCGGTTCCTGGCAGGGGATCAAGCGCATCCTGCGCTGCAACCCCTGGGGCGGACAGGGCTACGATCCGCCGCCCGGCTGGGAAGAATATGTGGCGAAACACCCGGAGGCGGCTTATAGAGGCCGCCGCCCGTGCGACCTTCCCTGCCGCCATTCCCCCGAAACGCTTCATCCAACGAAAGAATAGAAAGACCATCGCCGTGAAAAACATGGATCGCACCTCCTGGATCGGGGTTCTCGTCTGCCTCGCCCTCCTCTTCGCCTGGGGATGGTGGAACACGAAGGAGGCGGCCAAGCTCGCCGCGCATCGCGCCGCCGAGGCCGCCAAGACTCCTCTCGAAGCGGATCCCCCGGCGCAAGGGACCGACGTCGGGAATTCGGCCGCGCCCGCCCTCGAGGCGGCGGCCTCCGCCGCACCGGGAGCTCCGAAAGCGGAAACGGCGGTTCTGGAGAACGACTTCGTCCGCCTCCACCTCACCAGCACGGGCGCCGGGATCGCCCGGGCGGACATGAAGCAGCACCCCCGCCACCTCGGCGGAACGGAGCCGATCGCCATCAACGAGAATTCCTCCCATCCCGTCGCCGCACTCTCCCCCGGACCGAAGCAGTACGATCTCTCGACCTGGACGGTGGCCGCGAAAAGCGCGGAAGAGGTCGTCTACGAAACGACGGCGGCGGACGGCCTGAAATGGCGCAAGACGATCCGCCTTCCCGGCGAGGGGGCCGATCCCTACGAAGTCTCCGTGAAGCTCGAGGCGACGAACACGGGCCAGACACCCGTCGACCTCGGCAGCCGCTACCTCTACGCCGGCAGCGCCGCCCCCCTCCACCTCAACGAGTGGTCCATGCAGATCGGGAGCTACTGGATGGACAAGGACGGCGACTTCGAATACAAGACCGTCGACCATTTCGGCGGACGCAAGATCCTCGGCCTCTTCGGCGGCAGCGAGAAGCCGCACGATCTCTTCGCCCTCGGCGAACTGCACTGGGCCGGGGTCAACGACCAGTTCTTCACGACCATCGTGAAGCCGGAGACGGCCTATGCCGGAGAGGTCTGGATCGGCCGATTTCCCGTCGTCGTCGAAGGCAACGAGGCCGAATCCCGGAAGAAGCGCATGTTCGCCTCGGAGGCCGCCCTGAGCCTGCCGAAGGAGACCGTCGCCCCCGGCGCGACGGTGGAGGCGGAATACGGCATCTACCTCGGGCCGAAGGAGTTCGCCCGGCTCAAGGGCCTCGGCGACCGCCGCCAGCGCGTCATGCACTACGACGAGATCCCGATCTTCGGGTGGATGTTCGGGTGGGCGATCAAGCCCATCGCCTCGGCCTTCATGACGGGACTCGTTCTCCTGAAGAGCTGGGTCGGAGGCTACGGCCTCGCCATCATCCTCCTCACCGTCGCCATCCGTCTCCTCATCTGGCCGGTCTACGCGAAGTCGGCGCGCACGATGAAGCGCATGTCGAAGCTGACCCCCCTGATGAAGGAGATCCGGGAGAAGTACGCGGACAATCCCGAGAAGATGAACCGCGAGACGATGCAGCTCTACCAGACCTACGGGATCAACCCGCTAGGCGGCTGCCTCCCCATGTTCATCCAGCTCCCCGTCTTCCTCGCCTTCTACCGCATGCTCTGGAGTGCGGTCGAGCTGCGGCACGAGTCCTTCCTCTGGGTGAAGGACCTCGCCATGCCCGATACGCTCCTCACGATCCCCGGCATCAACATCGACCTCAATCCCCTGCCCATCCTCATGGGTGTGACGAGCTTCATCCAGATCGCGATCACTCCGAAGACCGGGGACAAGACCCAGCAGATGGTCTTCATGCTGATGCCCTTCATCTTCCTCGTCATCTGCTACAACTTCGCCGCGGCGCTTTCGCTCTACTGGACGACCTCGAACCTCTTCTCCATCCTCCAGACCTGGGTGATGAACAAGCTGCCCGAACCCGAGCTCGTGAAGCGCCAGGGCCCCGCCAGGAAAGGCTTCATGCAGCGCCTCGCCGCCCAGGCCGAGGCCGCGCAGAAGGCCAAGGCGGCGGGCGGGTCGCTGCCCTCGGGACCCGGGAGCCGCACGAAGATGCCCGGCGAGAAGGGCGACCGCCACACCAAGGGCAAAAAGAAGCGCCGCTGAAACGCGCTTTTCGGTTCCGTTTTCGGCCGCGATCCGGTATCCTCCCGGCTCGGAGGCCAGCACATTCCCCATGGACCCACTCGAAACCGCCCAGGAGACGCTCGACGCCATGCTCGGCTATCTCGGTTTCGCGGCGACGGTTTCGGCGGATCCCGAAAGCATGACCCTCCACGTCGCCTCGCACGACGGCAAGCTTCTCATCGGCCAGCGAGGCGAGCGGATCGAGGAGATCACCCACCTCGTCAACCGTCTCCTCCTCGACCGCCTCCCGGAGGCGCCCCGCATCCACGTCGACATCGACAACTACCTCGCCTCCCGCGACTACCGCATGATCGAGGAGGCCGAGGAAATCGCCGCCCGCGTCGCCGCCACCGGACGGACGATCAAGCTCGAGCCGATGAACTCCTACCAGCGCCGCCTCGTCCACCACCATTTCAAGGACCATCCCGCCGTCCGCACCTGGAGCCCCGAGGACAGCGCCCGCCTCAAACGGATCTCGATCTCGCCACGCCATTCCGGAGAAAAAGGGCCGAATCCTTGAGTTCCATGGCATTCCAACAAGAATTTTCTTGATTTCCAGAAATTCCGTGGTAAGCGCACCCTCCGGCTTTGCGAAATGGTCTCGAAGCCCTTCCGCCTTTTCCCCGAACCGAAGCTATGTCCGAAGACGCCCCGAATATCGTCGCCTTCCCCGAAGGCGGCAGCGCTTCGCCAACCCCGTCCTCGGGAAGACGCTCCATCCCTATGAGAAGTGACCTCGTCGTTGCGGCATCCAAAGTGATCCCCGAACCCCCCGTGCTCATCAACCTGGTTTCCGCCAGGGTAAAGCAACTGAACAACGGACGTTCCCCTCTCGTGAGGGTCGATCATCGCATGGGAGCCGCCGACATCGCCCTGACCGAAATCATCGAGGGCAAGATCGGTCTGGAGAGCAGGGAGAAGGAGGCCTGAGCCTCCGCCGAGGGCGCCTCCGCCCCTGATCCTTTGCATCTTCGCGTTCCGCGGCGTATAGAACACGCCGCGCCATGTCCGCCTTCCGCCTCAGTTCCGAGTTCCGGCCCCAAGGGGATCAGGAACAGGCCATCGCCAAGCTGACGAAATCCCTCCTCGCGGGGAACGCGCACCAGACCCTGCTCGGGGTGACCGGGTCGGGCAAGACCTTCACCGTGGCCAACCTGATCGCCGCGCTGGGGAGGCCGACCCTGGTGATGTCGCACAACAAGACCCTCGCGGCCCAGCTCTACAGCGAACTGAAGAGCTTCTTTCCCGACAACGCCGTCGAATACTTCGTCTCCTACTTCGACTACTACCAGCCCGAGGCCTACATCCCCCGTACCGACACCTACATCGAGAAGGATTCCTCGATCAACGACGAGATCGAGCGGCTCCGCCTCTCCGCGATGAGCTCGCTGCTGATGCGGCGCGACGTCATCGTCGTGGCGAGCGTCTCCTGCATCTACGGCCTCGGCTCGCCCGACGACTACCGCGACATGATGGTCCCGGTCCGCGTCGGCGACACGCTCGACCGCGACGAATTCCTCCGCAAGCTCGTCTCCATCCTCTACGAGCGGAACGACGTCGAGTTTCTCCGCGGCCGCTTCCGGGTGCGCGGCGACGTCGTCGAGGTCTATCCGGCCTATCTCGACGAGGAGGCGGTGCGCGTCGAGTTCTTCGGGGACGAGATCGACCGGGTGACCCTCTTCGATCCGCTCAGCGGCAAGGCGCGCGAGTCGCTCCGCGAGTTCACCTTCTATCCCGCGAAGCAGTTCGTCACCCCGAAGGAGAAGATGAACGCCGCGATCCGGGAGATCCGCAAGGAGCTGGCGGGGCGCGTCGAGCATTTCGAGAAGGAGCAGAAGTATCTCGAAGCCCAGCGCATCAAGCAGCGGACCGAGTACGACATCGAGATGATGCAGGAGATGGGCTTCTGTCAGGGCATCGAGAACTACTCCCGCCACCTCACCGCCCGCCCCGCCGGAAGCCGTCCCGGCACCCTCCTCGACTTCTTTCCCGAGGGCTTTCTCACCGTCATCGACGAATCGCACGTCACCATCCCGCAGATCGGGGGCATGTACGAAGGCGACCGCTCGCGCAAGCAGGTCCTCGTCGATTTCGGCTTCCGCCTTCCCAGCGCCCTCGACAACCGGCCGCTGCGCTTCGCCGAGTTCATGGAGATGACGGGGCAACGGCTCTACGTCAGCGCCACGCCCGCGCGCTTCGAGATCGAGAACTCCGTCGCGGGCCAGACCGGCTACGTCTCCCATCGCCGCGAGGGCGGCGGCCAGGGAACCCTCCCCCCCCTCCGCCTTCCCCGCATCTCGGGAAGCCGCCAGCCCGTCTCGGACTTCCACCCGGAGAGAAAAGGCTCGGACCTCATCGTGGAGCAGATCATCCGTCCGACCGGTCTGCTCGATCCCGTCATCACCCTCCGCCCCCTGAGAGGCCAGATCGACGAGACCATCGAACTCTGCCGCCAGCGCGTCGACAAGGGCGAACGCGTCCTCGTCACCACCCTGACGAAGCGCACCGCCGAGGACCTCACCGACTACCTGCGCAAGGTCGGCCTGCGGGTGCGCTACATCCACGCCGACGTCGACGCGATCGAGCGCGTCGAGATCCTCCGCAGCCTGCGCGCCGCCGAGTTCGACATCCTCGTCGGGATCAACCTCCTGCGCGAAGGCCTCGACCTGCCGGAGGTCAGCCTCGTCTGCATCCTCGACGCGGACAAGGAGGGCTTCCTGCGCAGCGAGACCTCGCTGATCCAGACCGTGGGCCGCGCCGCCCGCCACGTCAACGGAGAGGCCGTGCTCTTCGCCGACGCCGTGACGGACTCGATCCAGAGCCTGCTCGGCATCACCGAATACCGCCGCCGCGTCCAGAACGAGCACAACGAGGCGCACGGCATCGTCCCCCGCACCGTCTCCAGGAGCGATCAGGGCAGCCTGCGCATCTACCAGCGCGGCAAGGAGGTCGAAAGCGTCCTCGTCGCCGAATCGGGCAAGGACCTCGACACCCTCGCCGTGATCCGCGAGCTGGAGGAGGAGATGCAGGAGGCCGCCGCCCGTCTCGAGTTCGAACGCGCCGCCCTCATCCGCGACCAGATCAACCAGCTCAAGGAACGGGCCGGGCAGGAGCCCCTCGCCGTGAAACGGAAGAAGGTGCGCTACTGAACGGTCCGCCGCGGATGGCGGGGACCACAGACCGAACCCTATTGAAACTATCCTGCGTCCCGACCTTGCAAAGGCCCCGTCCAGCGGCTTTGCTCCTCCGCCACCATCGACCGTGTCCCAGCCCGATCCAGATCCCTCCGACCCTCCGCCGACGCCCCCCGACGCCGATAGCGTCGAGGTTCACGATCCCCAGGACTTCGTCGAGAATCCCTACAAGGTCGAGCTCGACATCTTCGAGGGGCCGATGGACCTCCTCCTCTACCTGATCAAGAAGGAGGAGATCGACATCTACGACATTCCCATCGAGCGCATCACGAAGCAATACATGTCGTATCTCGACACCTTCAAGATGCTGAACATCGGCCTCGCCGGCGAATTCCTCGTGATGGCGGCGAACCTCTGCTACATCAAGAGCCGGATGATGCTGCCGAAGCACGTCCAGCCGCCCGAGGAGGACGCCGACGAGGAGGACCCACGCTGGGACCTGATCCGCCAGCTCATCGAATACAAGAAGTTCAAGGAGGCGGCGCGGAAGCTGGGCGAGAAGGAGGCGAAGCAGCAGAGCCATTTCACCCACAAGCCGGACAAGATCGAGGCGGCCGACGACGAGGCGCGCCCGCTCGACGACGGGATCGGCATCTTCGACCTCATCCGCGCCTTCCAGAACATCCTCGAGCGCTTCCAGGACGAAGGGCTCGGCGAGATCGTGGACGACCACTACACCGTCGGCGACAAGATCGACCATCTCCTCGGGCTCATCGCCCCGGGCGGATCGATGCCCTTCGCCGCCCTCTTCCAAGGGGCCACGAGCAAGCACGAGATGATCGTGACCTTCCTCGCGGTGCTGGAACTGATGAAGCTCAATGTCTTCCGGGTGATCCAGGAGCGGGTCCTCGGCGAAATCGAGCTGCATCGCAACGCCTTCTGAGGGAAGGGCTCGAAACGCAGAATCCGCTTTCAAATCGTCCGATCCCGGTTCAGTTTACCGGCTCCCAGGAACGCGAAATGCAGTTGATTCAAATCGTCGAGGCCCTCATCTACGCCGCGCCGGAGCCGGTCACCGCGGCCGAGGTCGCGAAGGCCGTCCGGCGCGCCGCCGCCGACAGCCTCGCCCCGCAGGCGCGCGACTGGGAGTCCATCGGAACGAACGAGATCGAATCGGCCATCGCCGAGCTGGCGGAGACCCTTGCCGCCGCGGGGCGCGCCATCGAACTGCAGGAAGGCGCGACGGGCTGGCGCTTCGTGACCCGGGCCGACTTCGCCGACTGGATCCGGGCGCTGCTGCCGGAGATGCGGCCGGAGAAACTCAGCGCCGCCGCCCTCGAGACCCTCGCCCTCGTCGCCTACCGGCAGCCGATCACGAAGGCCGACATCGAGGCCGTCCGCGGCGTCTCCGTCGACGGCACCTTGCAGAAGCTGCTGGAGCGCCGCCTCGTCCGCACCGGCGGCCGCGCCGACCTGCCGGGCCGCCCCATGCTCTACGAGACGACGGAGGATTTCATGGAGCATTTCGGCATCAAGACGCTCGACGATCTGCCGAACGCCTCGGAACTCCGCCTCGTCCCCCTCCCCACCGCCGAAACGCCGGCAGCGGGCGAAGCGCCCCCTGCGGAGCCCGCCCCCGCCGCCGAGCCCCCCTCCCCCGAAGAGCCCGCTCCGCCCGCCACGGAACCCGAATCCCCATGAGCCTCGAAGACCTGCGCCGACAGATCGACACGATCGACACCGACATCATCCGCCTCCTCAACGAGCGCGCCGACGTCGTCCACGAGATCGGCGTCATCAAGAAGCGCGACGGCCTTGAGATCTACGCGCCGGAGCGCGAGGAGAAGCTGCTGCGCGGCCTCGTCGCCAAGGGAGAGGGCGGACGCCTGCCCGAGGACTCGATCCGGGCGATCTACCGCGAGATCATGTCCGCCGCCCTCGCCCTCGAGGAGGATCTCAAGATCGCCTACCTCGGCCCCGCCGGTACCTGGACGCACCAGGCGGCGATCCGGAAATTCGGCCACAGCGTGAAGTACCTTCCCCAGCCCGGCTTCGCCGAGGTCTTCGAGCAGGTGGAGCGCCGCGTCGCCGACTACGGCGTGGTGCCCATCGAGAACTCGACGGAGGGTCCCGTGACCCACACCCTCGATCTCTTCGCCGACTCCCCCTTGAAGATCTACGGCCAGGTGTCGCTGTCGATCGAGAACCATCTCCTCGCGAAGGGACCGCGCGAGGAAATCCGTCAGATCTACAGCCATCCCCAGATCATCGCCCAGTGCCGGGGCTGGCTCGGGCGGAACTTCCGGGAGATCCAGCCGATCGAGAAGTCCAGCTCCTCGGCCGCCGCCGAAGTGGCCGCGCGGGAGCCCGGAGCCGCCGTCCTCGGCAGCGAGCTCCTCGCCGAGCTCTACGGCCTGAACATCCTCGAGCGCTCCATCCAGGACCTCGCGGACAACACGACGCGCTTCCTCGTCATCAGCCGCAAGACCTGCCCGCCGACGGGCCAGGACCGCACCTCGGTGATGTTCTCGGTGAAGGACGAGCCCGGCTCGCTGCACCGCGCCCTCGAGCCCTTCGAGCGTCTCTCGATCAACCTCTCCAAGATCGAGAGCCGGCCCTCGAAGCGCCGCGCCTGGGAATACTACTTCTTCGTCGACGTGGAGGGCCACTGCGGGGAGCCTGAGCTCGCCGACGTCATCCGCCAGCTCGAACGGCACTGCTCCTTCGTGAAGGTCCTGGGCAGCTATCCGGCTTGAGGCGAGAGCCTGCCTTTCCGGCGATGCCGCCATCCACCGAGCGGAGGTCAGGCGACCGTCGCCGACCCTGCCACCTCTTCCGAGCCCACTCTTTCGGCTGCCGCGACCAATGCAATCTGCATCTCGGGCCTTGCACAATACCCGAAGCCGGACAGGCCGATTCGAAAGCGTTGCCGCCGGAATCCACCCAGATCCCAAGTCCCCGTTGCCCTCAGCCGGATTTCGTGATCCGGAGGGGATCGGGAACAGATCGTGCGATGGAGATTGTCCGATGAAAACGCTTCCCGCCCTTCTCACGATCCTTTCCGCACTCGCCTTCGCCACCCTGGCTTCCTCCTGTTCCGCACGAGCCCATGGAAGCGGTTCCGCCGGTGGCGGCGCCCACGTGGGAGGAGGAGGGAATCTCTCCGTCGGTGCCGGCGCGGGCCTCTCCGTCCGCTGATTTCCGCGTTCTTGGCACCCGCAGCGGACTCGTGCGAGCAGGCAGCCCTGCCGATGGGACTTGGCATGGAAAATCGAAGACGATAGCATGGTTCCGCGATGACTTTGGCCCTCGCCGATCTGAGCATGCCCGCGACACCCGAGCTGCTGAAGTCGCTGGGGCTCTCCCTGGGGCTGGGCCTGCTCGTCGGCTTGCAACGGGAATGGGCGCAAAACGGCAACGCGGGGATCCGGACGTTCGCGTTGATCACCGTCTTCGGTGCCCTTTCCGGCCTCCTCGGGATCGCCTCCGGAGCGTGGACGATAGCCGCGGGGTTCATCGGGTTGACGAGCATCGTCGTGTTGGGCCATCTGGCGGAACTGAAACGCAAGGATCCCGATCTCGGCCTCACCACCGAGGTGGCGATGCTGGTGATGTTCGCCACCGGAGTCGCCGCGATGCTCGGCCACCGTGTCGAGTCGGTGATCGTGGCGGGCGGCGTGATGGTGTTGCTCCACAGCAAGGACCCCCTCCACGACATGGTCGCCCGGATCGGTCGGAACGACCTGCGCGAGATCGCCCGCCTGGTCCTGCTCGGCCTCGTCATCCTGCCCCTCCTTCCCAATCGCGAGATGGGCTTCTTCGGCGTCCTCAATCCCTTTTCGATCTGGCTGATGGTGACCTTGATCGTGGGGATGAGCCTGACGGCCTACCTCGTCGGAAAATTCGTCGACGGAAAGAAAGGAGCCGTTCTCACCGGCGTCCTCGGCGGCATGATCTCCAGCACCGCCACCACCGCCAGCCTCGCGCGGCGCAGCCGGGAAGAGGGGTCCGGAGGCATCCTGCTCGCCGTCGTCGTGACGATCGCTTCGACGGTGGTCTTCGTCCGGGTGACCGTCGAAGTCGCCGTCGCCGCCCCCGGGCAGGCGAAGGAGCTGCTGCCCCCGCTCCTCGCGATGATGGCGTGGTGCTCTCTCGTCGGAGCGGTCCTCTACCGTTTCTCGTCGAAATCCGGCCTCGCCTTCGCCGGCGACAAAGCTCCGTCGGAGTTGCGGAGCGCGATCGTCTTCGGTCTTCTCTACGCCGCCGTCCTCGTCGTGGTCGCGGCGGCGCGCGAGTATCTCGGCGAATCGGGGCTCTACCTCGCCGCGCTTCTCTCCGGGCTCACCGACATGGACGCGATCACTCTTTCGACCGCGAAACTCGTCGGCTCGGGACACATCGAGAGCGACACGGGCTGGCGCATGATCCTGGTCGGCGGCTTGGCCAACCTGGTCTTCAAAGGAGGAATGGCCGCCCTTCTGGGCACCGGGGATTTCGTCCGCCCGCTCCTCTGCGGTTTCGGCGCGATGCTGGCCGGCGGAGTCGGCATCCTCCTGCTCTGGCCATGAGGCGGAAGGGGCGGGTCACCTCGGCTTCAGGACGTAGTTCACCGAGACCTCGCCGGGCTGCCACGGCCTCAGTTCGCCGTTCTGGAGAGTGTGGACGTCGTAGTCCAGTTCGCGGACCTTCTCGAGCACCCGCGTCCCGTGCCCCCCGGCGTCGAGGGGCGCGTTCACCTCGATCAGCATCGTGGGACGGTGGTGCAGCAGGGTGCGGCGGGCGCCATCGAGCACCTCCAGCTCATGCCCCTCCACATCGCACTTGATGAAATCGATGCGGTCGATCCCGTGATGGGCGCAGAAATCGTCGAGGGTGCTCGTCTCGACCGCGACCGACTTGCCGCCGCCCGCCTCGCCGCCCAAGGACGCTTCATAGTGGTTCAACGTGCCGTCCTCCCTGACGGGGATGACCATCTCCGAAACACCGGTGCGGTCGGAAAGCGCGGTGCGGAAGATCCGCGCGTTGCTCAAGCCGAGATGGGCGCAGTTCCCCGCGAGTACGCCGAACATGTCGCCGGTCGGTTCGAAGGAGAAGACGCGCCCCTCCTTCCCCACCGATTCCGAAAGGAAGCGGGTGAACAAGCCGAAGTTCGCCCCCAGGTCGAAGACCGTGTCCCCCGGCTTGGTGAACAAGGAGATCGCGGCGAGATCCGGCTCGTCGGTGAGCTGTGCCTGGCGGAGCTTGCGGCGGTAGTGGAATTGTCGGAGAAAGGACTGGATCCGGTCGGGGAGCATGGCAGCCACCGGCATCAGGATTCGTTTCAGACGGGAAGTCGTTGCAGGGCGGTGGGGATCCATTGCGGATTGATTGGATTTATATGATAATTATTGAATTTATCATTTTAATCAAATCCATCAACCCGAAAGAAAAAGCCCGGGGGTTTTCCCTCCGGGCTTCCGTGGGGTGGACCGTTCCTTCAGTCCTTCCCACCCCGATCGATGCGGACGATGTGCTCGCCCTCCCGCTGGAGATCGAGGCGGTCGCGGGCGACGGTCTCGAGATAGCCCTTGTCCGTCTTGAGGAGACGATGCTCCTGCCTGAGGCGCACGACACGCCCCTCCTTCTCGTCGCGGATCTGCTCGAGCCGCTGCTTCTCCGCCGCGAGGGAGTCGCGGAGTTGAAGCTGCGGACCGAAAAGTTTCACTGCGGCGAGCACGAGGAGGGCGTAGATCACGACCTCCATCACGCGAGAAAGCCGTCTCCAGACACTGGGCCGGGGTTTCTCCCCGCCACCGGCGAAGTGGAGGGAGAACTCGGGCTGGTCTCTGAACTCGGGGTCGCGCATGGGTCGCAGAGTCGGGAAGGCGGGATCAGACCCGCATCTTGCCGCCGTAGACGGCGTCGTCGCCCAGCTCCTCCTCGATGCGGAGAAGCTGGTTGTACTTCGCGATCCGGTCGGAACGGCTCAGCGAACCGGTCTTGATCTGTCCCGCGTTCGTGGCGACGGCGATGTCGGCGATGGTGCTGTCCTCGGTCTCCCCGGAACGGTGGCTGATGACGCTGGTGTAGCGGTTCTCCTTGGCGAGCTCGATCGCGTCGAGCGTCTCGGTGAGGGAGCCGATCTGGTTCACCTTCACGAGAATGGAGTTCGCCACGCCGAGGTCGATGCCTTTGCGAAGGAAGCTCGTGTTCGTGACGAAGAGGTCGTCGCCGACGAGCTGGGTCTTGTCCCCCATCTTCTCGGTCAGCAGCTTCCAGCCGTCCCAGTCGTTCTCGTCGCAGCCGTCCTCGATCGAGACGATGGGATACTTGCTCTGCAGCTCGAGGTAGTAGTCGACGAGCTCGGCCGCGGTCTTCTCGGATTTGTCCGACTTCTTGAAGACGTACTTGCCCTTCTCCTTGTCGTAGAACTCGGACGAGGCCACGTCGAGGGCGATGAAGATCTCCTCGCCGAGCTTGTAGCCCGCCTTGTCCACGGCCTGGGCGATCACCTCGAGGGCGTCGAAGGCCGAGTCGAGGTTCGGCGCGAAGCCGCCCTCGTCGCCGACGGTGGTGGTGAGCCCGCGGTCCTTCAGCACTTTCTTCAGCGCGTGGAAGATCTCGCAGCCCTGGCGCAGCGCCTCGCGGAAGCTCGGCGCGCCCTTCGGCATGATCATGAACTCCTGGAAGTCGATGGGCGCGTCGGAGTGGGCACCGCCGTTGATGATGTTCATCATCGGCACAGGGAGAACCTTCGCGTTCGGACCACCGATGTACTTGTAGAGCGGCAGTTGCAGCTGGTTCGCCGCCGCATGGGCCGCGGCAAGGGAAACGCCGAGGATGGCGTTGGCGCCGACGTTCTTCTTGTTGGGCGATCCGTCGATCTGGAACATGAGCTTGTCGATCGCGGTCTGGTCGGTCGCGTCGAGGCCGACGAGCTCGGGAGCGATCTTCTCGTTCACTGCGGAAACGGCCTTCTGGACGCCTTTGCCGAGATAACGACCCTCCTCGCCGTCCCGCAGCTCCCAAGCCTCGTGCTCGCCCGTGCTGGCGCCGCTCGGCACGGCGGCCCTTCCGATGGCGCCGCCCTCCAGCTCGACGTCGACTTCGACGGTGGGATTGCCCCGGGAATCGATGATTTCGCGGGCTCGGATGTTGGTGATGGTCGTCTCTAGCATGGTTCGGTTCTCCGGTTAGTTTGCGGTTGATTAGGAAATCTTCAATGTAAAAACATCCGAAATTATTGCAATTCCAAGCTTTCGGAAGAGTCCGCGTCTTCTACGCGAATCGGATGCGTTTGCAAGCAGCAAACTTGCCATGCCCCTCGCTCTCCCAGGCATTCCCCCTTCATCGGCTCCCTTCAATTCCGGATCCCTTCGAACACTCCACGGAGTTGATCCTGGAAAAGAACCGCCGCCAGCAAGAGCAGGATCGTGATGACGAGACTGACGTATCCGATCATCAGGCCGATGGCCCCGAGCGTCTGGCCGGGAGCCGGTTGCACCGGGCTGTGGCGGGCTTTCGCCAAGGCGGTGTGGCCAAAAATGATCGCCAACGGCGCGAAAAGGACGCCTCCCGGCACGCAGAGCACCACGCTGAGCACCGCCGAGACGATGGCGACCGCGCCCCAGAGCGGCGACGGAGGCAGATCGGGCCCTTCCTCCCCTTGCGACGCGTCGGTCTCGCGATTCGCGACGGGGCGGGAATAGGCAAGCGCCTCCGCCCCCGCCTCCACGCCTCCGCCCAGAGAAGCGGGCAGCGAGATCTCGGCCGAGACCGGGGCCGACTCTTCATCGGCGGAGACCGCCGACTCCCGCTTCACCACGGGCTGCGGGGCCATCCCCTTGGCCTCGCCGCGGCTCTCGCCAGGAAAGCGGATCGCGGCGGTGCAGACCGGACACTCCACCGTGGCACCGTAGAAGGTCTCGTCGCCGGACACCTTCTGTCCACATTTCGGGCATGCCACTTTGATCGTCGCCATCGGAGGACTCGCGCTTCGCGAGGGGCACTAGAAAGCGCCAAGCAAGCCCCTGCAAATGAATTCCGCCACCGACTTGCCTCCCCAGCCGGAGCGGGACGCCCCGAGACGGCCGCGAGGGTCCGTCGGGGAAGCGAACGGCCTCGACCGTCCATGCATAGGCGACACAATCCTGTGGATCGCGCCGATCAACCGCCCACGATCGCGCTGACGTCGAGCAGATAGACCTGCCTGCCGTCTCCGCCGTGAGGCGAATCGATCGCAATGGTCCTGCCGTCGTTGCTGGCCCTCGGATGCAGGTCGCAACGCCACTCGCCCTTGTAGTCCTCCGGCAGGTGGAAACGGCCAAGGTCGTGGCGGGCGTCGCTCGGCACATGGTAGAGATAGGGAATCTGCTGACGCTTGTCCTTCGTGGGATAGGCGTCGTTCAGGATCCAGTCGTGGCCGTTTCCGATCGGGAGATAGGTGTTGTGGCCATCCCGCGGCATCTTCTCCGCGCCGACCCGCTCGAAGTCGTGGCCGAGGACGTTGTAGACGTAGAAGCCCGGCTCGTGCCCCTCCGGCTGCGTCCAGGCGCACACATGCTCGGGATCGCGCCAGATGAAGTGCGAGACGAGGCCGTTGGGCATCAGGACTCGCAGGTCGCTGCCGTCGATGTTCGCGCTGAACATGCGGGTCTTCCAACCGCGGTTGACCTCGAACTTCTCATGCTTGTGGCCGAATTCGCGCCAGCGGTGCAGGAACACGAACCGCGAGCTGTCGGGAGACATCAGCAGGTGGTAGGCGTAGTTCCAGCGGTCGGTGAGCGGCTTGCCCTCGTAGGGGATGTTCGCCAAAGTCTCCAGCGAAACGATGAGGTCCGACTCCCCGGTCCCGAGGTTCACCCGCCAGAGGCCCGAGTCGGCGGGATAACGCACATCCTCGTTCGGATCCTTCAATCCGGGATAGCCGTAGCCCGGCCTCAGGTTCTGCACGCGGGAGAAATCCGTGGTGACGGCCCATTTGCCATCGCCGCCCACCGAATAGACGGGTTTCGGGATGGTGTTCACCTCGCCGGTGTTCACGTCCTTGAGGCGGGTGACGAAGCGGTCCTTTTCCCGGTCGTTCCAGAGCACCTTCGAGGCGGAACCCGGCAGCCATTGCAGCATGCAGCCCTGCTGCCAGCCCCAGGCCCGGCTGCGGCCCAGCTCGATCCAGCGATCCTTCTCCTCCGTATCGACCATGCCGACCCGGAGCTCGTCGTCCTCGGTCGGCGAACGCATCTCGAAATCCACCTGATTGCTCAGGACGAAGCGGTTGCCCGGGTCGAACTCAAGCTTGTCGTAGTAGCCGAACCAGTGGAATTTCGGCCCCTTGGTGATCTTGCGGGTGGGCACCAGATCCTCGCTGAGCTTCAGGATGTCGGTGCCCGGATTGCCGACGACGGCGCTCCAAGGAAAGATCGAGACGGCTCCGGCCATGCCGGACGCCCGCATGAAGTGTCTTCTGTTCATATCGAGAAAGCCCCCACGCTGCTGCTCCAGAACGCCGCCGGTCCGTCGATCGGGAGATGGGGCGGGGATGAAGGGGAGCCTTAACGTGCCGCCCGGGCGAAGGGACGCAATCTTTTTTCGGACAAGCTTCCCGTTCGGAGGCTTTCACCCCCTTTCCGCGGGCCGTAGTCGGCTTCGCCGGAGCGGCTGGCTCATTTCTTGAGCGTCACGTTGCGTTTCGCCGTTTTCGAAACCAGCCCCTTCCAGTCGTAGGCTCTCACTTGAACCGTATTTCTCCCCACCTTCGCTTTTCCGATGCGCTTGCTCCACGGGCGCGATTTTCCAACGAGAGCGCCCCCCTCCTTCCACCCGCCTCCGTTCAGCTTGTACTGCCAACGGTCCAAGCCGACGTTGTCCTTGGCGGTTCCTTTGATAGTGATCTTCTTCGAACGCGGGTAGGTCCCCGTGGTCTTCGGGGCGGTGATGCTGATCACGGGAGGCTTGCGGTCCTCGCGCGGCAGCTCGGTGGAGTAGAACCGGAGCTGGCGGGTCGCCATGTTGGTGTGGTTTTGCCGGGCACCACCCGGAAGAAGGAGAGTGGGAACGCTCATCCCCCACGACGGATCGGCATGAAGCGTCGTATCGAAGACGATCCACTGATTGCCCTGCCGGATCGCCGGGCCGACCTTCACCCGGAGAGTGCCGATGAAGATTTCGGTCCGCCCGGTGATCCCCGAATTGTCGACCGTGACCCCAACACCGTTCGTCGACTCCAGCGATGCATAGATCCGGCTTTCCCCCTTGCTCGGATCTTTGTAGGTATGATTCGTATAGACCTTGTCGAAAGCCGCGATCGGTGTGAAGGAGATGAACTCCGATCCGAGGGCCAGGAAGTCGAACCTGACATAGCACAACCTCCCCTTTCCCACCCAACTCTCATCGGTGGCCGCGCGGTTCTCGACGAAGTAGACAGGCAGGTCCGCGGTCGAGCCCGCGACGAAAACGCTGTAGTGCGCCTTGATGTCCACCGTCATCGTCGGCACGGCCTTGGCGGTGGACAGGCCCAGCATCGACTCGGCCAGGAGAAGAAGGGCGGCGGCCAAAGTGACGACCGTGCCCCGTCCCCCGGCGAAGGCCGCAAGACGCCCATCGAACGGCGGATTCTTCGACGGCTCTCTCCGGACGGATTCGGAAAAAACACGGGCTGGATAAATGCAGGGAGTTTTCATCGGCTGGATTGTCTGGAATTCATTTTTCAACCCTCCGAAGCGGACCTCGGATTGAAGGGAGAGAAAGGAGGAACGCCTCCCCTTTCCGGGCGAGACCGTCTACGGAATCCGCCGTCTCGTCAACGACGACTTGCCGGATCGACCCTGACATTTTACCCACAGGATGCCGGAGCGAGTCGTCGAAGCAATCGAACCACCCTCCGAGATGGACACCGAAAGCCCAACGTCCCCGCCTCCCAGGCTTCGTTCTTCCAGCATTCCATCGCCTTGACGACGCCCCCCGGCCTCTTCTTCATTTCTTGCTCAGCTCGAGAATCCAAGCGACGAGTTCCCACATCTCCTCCTCTTCCAGCGTCGTCGCGTACCCCGCCATGGGAGTCCCGTTGAGCCCGGTCGAAAGGGAGCGGTAGAGGTCCCGGGGCGAGTCGCCCGATTTGTGATGGGGGGCGGCGAGCACGGCCGGGACAATGGGGTTTCCCCATCCGTCGATCAGCCCTTTGCCCGCTTCGCCATCTCCCTTGCCGGAGGACCCGTGGCAGCTTGCGCAGAGGAGCGCGAAACGTTCTCTTCCCGACTCGGCCCGCCGGGAACGTTCCTCCGCCGACGAGAGCCATGCCGGGGGCTCGGGCTGCGGGACCGGACGGGGCGCGAGATCGGGATCCCGCCAAGCTCGGGAGAGATTCTTCAGATAGAAAACGAGGGCATCGACCTCCTCGTCGTGGAGATTGGCGAAGACGGGCATCGCCGTGCCCGAAATACCGCTGCGGATGGTCCGGAGCAGGTCGTCGTCGACCGGCAGGGTCCCGTAGGCCGTGGTGCGGAACTTGTAGAGGCCCGACCGGAAATTGCGGGGCTTCACCTCGAGTTCCGCCGCCCAGGGACCATTGCCCCGCCCCGTGGAGCCGTGGCATTCGACGCAGTGCTTCTGATAGACATACCTCCCCTTCATGTAGAGGTGCAGCTCCTGTCGCTTCTCTTCGGATTCCCGGACGGGGGGCTCCTCCGCGTCGACGGGGCGGGGGAATCCACCAACCGCCAGCGTCGCCAGGAGAAGAAGGCCCGTAGGGAAAGGAGGAGATGGAACGATTCGGGCCATTCGCTACGAAAAGAGTCCTCCGCCTCTCGTCCATCGAAGCCGAGCGGAATCCCGGAACAAACCTCCGGAAGCTGCACTTTCAACGGTCGCCGGCACCCCCTCGCGAAGCGGGCCATCTCCCGACCCACCCTCCGTTCCGGGGCTCACGGACTTGGTTTCGGCGGCGGTTCCTGCACCCGCCCCCCTTTCCACGTGCCGAGGGCGACGCCGGTGGTGATCATCACTCCGGCCATGACGAGAGCGGTATCGACCGGTTCCTTGAGCAGGATCGTGGAGATCAGGAGTCCCACCAGGGGCACACCCAGCAAGGCCATGGAAGTGACGGAGGCAGGCAAGGCACGGTTGACGGTGTTCATCACCCAGTAGGCGATGACGGTGGCGGCGACGACGGTGTAGGTCATCAGACCCACCAGTTTCCAGCTCCAGCGGATGTCGGGAACCCCCTCCTTGGCGAGGGCGGCGGCGAGGAAAACCGTACTCGCGACCAGGGTCTGCCATGGCAGGAGGCGGAGGGTGGTGCTGGTCCAGCGATGCCCCCGCATATGCACGATGCAGATCGCCCAACCGAGAGCGGCCAGCAGAATGAGGCCGTGGCCGACGACGATGTTCCTTTCCGTCCAGTCGAAGGAAGCGGGCTGGAAGAGCACGAGCATGCCACCAAGTCCCAGCAGCAGGCCGAGGATGCTCCGTGCGGTGAATCTCTCCCTGAGAAAGATCCGGGCGGCGGGCAGCACCCATAGCGGAGTGGTGTAGGCGAGGATGACGGAACGTCCCGCGGGGAGGTAAAGCAGGCCGATCCGCGTCAGCAGGGTGAAGGCTCCCATGTGGAGCAAGCCGACGCTGAAGACGATGGGAAGGTCGCTCCGCGGTGGCAGGGAAAGGCGACCCGTGGCGAGGCAGAGGATCCAGATCAGGAGACACGACGGAACCATGCAGAAAACCGCGGCCCAGAGAGGCGAGACCTCTTCGAGAATCGCCTTGGTGATGGACCAGTTGGCGCCCCAGGCAAAGACGAGGTAGATGAGAAAGCAGAAGGCCGTCTTTCGGCTGATGGCACGGTGGGGCATGTCGATTGGATTTGCCGTGAACGCCTGGGGGCGAAGAGGTCACGGAGGATGGCGCAGGAAGAGCCCGTCGCCAAGCGTCGAGTGCCTGGCCGGTTCCCTTGCCGATAGTCGCCGCCATGGGCCAAAGCTGACACGGTATCCGGGGAGGAGTGGCACGAAGGGTGCCACCCGTCCGAGCCCGGGGCCTGGACCGCGATCGTGAATACCCTGGAGAGGGTCGAACCATCCTTTCGACCCTCTTCACTTCCACGAGGGCGGCAGGTTGGAAAGGGTCTCGCGAAGGATCGCGAGGATGTGCCCGCGCTCCGAAGCCCCCAGATGCGAGAACTCGGGCCAGTCGGCAGGACTCGTGAGGATGCCGTGAAGCTGGTCGAGAATGCGGGTGCGGATCGGCGAAGGCAGGGTGGCGAAGGCTTCCGAATAGATGAGGTGGCTGCAGCGATACTTCATGAGCCGCTCGTAGAGGCGGAGATCGCGCAGGGAACGGCCTTCGGAGTTCTTGCTGCGCTCCTTCGTGAACGCCTCCTGGAATTCGGCCGATCCCTCGACACCGCCGGGCAGGGCGACCTCCTCCACGTAGAGCATCTCGCGAAGCACCCGGGTGGCGAGACCGCTCAGAATGCGCTCGTTCGTTTCGGACAGGGGCGCATCGATCGGCTCGCCGAAGGCCCGCTGCATTTCCTCGTGCCGGTGCAGGGTGGCCTGGGTCGCGAGGTTCGCCTCGACGAGGGCGTTGTGGACGCCCACCTGATGCTCCAGCACCATCAGGGCCACGACGTCGCTCCGCCCGCCGTGCGGATAGGGCTCGCTGGCGAAGAGCCCGTCGAGCACCGAGACGCCGCCGTCGACGAGGCGCTCGAGCTCGACCCCCGGCCCTCCCGGCGCCGCCTTCGCGAGAGTGTTGCCGAGATGCTCGCGCTCCTCGACCTGTCCGGTCACGTACCAGCCGCCCCACCGCTCCTCGATCGGACTGCTCTGCCGGGTGTGGAAGGTGCCCGCCTCGAAGAGGGGCAGCCCCGTCGCCGTCGGGTAGACCGAACGCACCATCAGCCCCGGCAGGTCGCGGTTCGAGGAGCCCGCATGGCAGTTGAGGCAGGATCGCTCCCGCGCCAGTTGCGGCGGACGGCCCGCCTCGCGGTTGCTCAGCTTCACGAGATGGAAGACCATGCCGATGCGGGGATCGAAGCTCGCCACCTCGATCTCGCCCCCCTGGACCCAGCCGAGGTAGAGGTCGTCGGAGAAATAGATCGCCCGGGGTGTCTCGGGAGCGATGCGGCTGTTCTGCTCGCTTGTCTTCGAAAAGACCAGCACCTGCGACTCGACCGGCACGTCGAGCCGCTTCAACAGCTTCGCGACGATCTCGTGATCCCGGCCGGACCACAGTTCGGCATCGTCCTGCCTCTCCGCGATGAGGCGGGTCAGCTTCGTGTCGGGCTCGGTCTCGTGGTAGCGGATCGGAGGCCGCTCGTAGACCGGGTCGAAGGCAAGCAGAGCCCCAGGCGACGCCGCGAGCACCACGAGCGCCCCCATGCCAGTTCGCAGGAATCCCGCCTTCATAGGGAAAAGATGCATTTTAAATGCCCCTTTTCCTCTCCGCAATCCCGCCAGTGAGACGTGGCTCCTTCTTGTCACCCCTTCTTCGCCAGCCGCTTCCGCTCGTTGCTGTCGAGGATGCGCTTGCGCAGGCGGATGTTCTTCGGCGTCGCCTCGACGAGCTCGTCGGGCTCGATGTACTCGATGGCGCGCTCGAGGGAGAACTTGAGCGGAGGCGTCAGGGCGGTCGTCTTGTCGCTGCCGGCGGCGCGGTGGTTGGTGACGTGCTTCGCCTTGGTCGGGTTCACGGGGAGGTCGTCGGCGCGGGGGTTCTCGCCCACGATCATGCCTTCGTAGACGACGTCGCCGGGGCCGACGAAGAGCTTGCCGCGCGTCTCGATGTTGCCGAGGGCGTAGGTCATCGCCTCGCCCTTCTCCATCGAGACGAGGGTGCCGGTGCCGCGCGTGCGGATGTCGCCGGAGTCGGGACGATATTCTTTGAAGAGGTGCGACATGATGCCCTCGCCGCTGGTGAGGTTGAGGAGCTCGAACTCGAAGCCGATGAGGCCGCGGGTCGGGATCGTCGCCTCGATGGTGGTGCGGCCGTTGCGGGTGCTCATCGTCTCGATGACGCCCTTGCGGTTCGCGAGGGACTGGATGCAGCCGCCGATGGAGTCCTCGGGGGCCTCGAGATAGAGGGTCTCGAAGGGCTCGTGGAGGCGGCCGTCGATCTCGCGCTTGATCACGGTGGGGCGGGAGACGAGCACCTCGAAGCCCTCGCGGCGCATCTCCTCGACGACGACGGCGACCTGCATGGCGCCGCGGGCGCTGACCTTGAACTCGCCGGCGTTCTCGGTGTCCTCGACCTTGATGGAGACGTTCGTGCGCGCCTCGCGGAAGATGCGGTCGCGGATCTCGCGCGAGGTGACGCGGTTGCCCTCGGTGCCGGCGTAGGGTCCGTCGTTCACCGCAAAGGACATCATCACCGTGGGCGGGTCGATCTCGACGAACGGGACGGGCTCGGACTCCGCGGTCGCGGCGATCGTCTCGCCGATGTCGACATCCTCGAAGCCGGAGAGGCCGACGATGTGCCCGGCTCCGCCCGACGTCGCCTCGCTCGTGGCGAGGGCCGTGTATTCGAAGATCTTGCTGATCTTGGCGCGCTGCGGCTTGCCCCCGGGAATGAGCCGCCAGACGGTCTGGCCGACTTCGACGCTGCCGGAGAGGATCTTGCCGATGGCGATGCGACCGACGTAGTCGGACCAGTCGATGTTCGAGACGAGCATCTTGAACTCGCCCTTGGGATCGGCGTCGGGCGCGGGGATGTGCTCCATGATGGCCTCGAAGAGCGGCTCCATGCTCTTCATCTCCGCGTCGGGTTTCGTGCCGGCGTAGCCGTTCTTCGCGCTGCCATAGAGGAAGGGCGCGCCGAACTGCTCCTCGTTCGCGTCGAGGTCGAGAAAGAGCTCGAGCACCTTGTCGTGCATCAGGAGCGGCTCGGCGTTGGGCCGGTCGATCTTGTTCACGAAGACGATGGGGGTCAGCCCGTGGGCGAGGGCCTTCTTCAGCACGAAGCGGGTCTGCGCCTGCGGTCCCTCGTAGGCATCGACGACGAGGAGGACGCCGTCGACCATCTTCATGACGCGCTCCACCTCGCCTCCGAAATCGGCGTGGCCGGGCGTGTCGACGATGTTGACGATGTTGTCGCGCCACTTCACGGAAGTGTTCTTCGCCTTGATCGTGATGCCGCGCTCGCGCTCCTGGTCCATCGAGTCCATCGCACGCTCCTCCACGACCTGGTTCTCCCGGAAGGAGCCGGCGTGCTTCAGCATCTGATCGACGAGCGTGGTCTTGCCATGATCGACGTGGGCGATGATGGCGATATTGCGGATTCGCGAAGGCGGGACCGTCTGGGAGGCAAGGTCTGACATAGGGAGGGTGGAATGAGCGTCCAATTTCCCGGATTGCAAGCGTCGAAAGCGACGCCCGGACGATTGCGGATCCCTCCCGTTCCCGGATCACGCGTCCGACATCGGCATGATCGTCGAACAGCAGCCGCAGACGCTGGGGTGGTGGACGCTCGGCGAAGGGTCGTCGCCGATCCAGCCGGGCTTGTCCTCCCGATCCACGAAGGCCACTCCGATGGGCATGTCGGTCTGCGTGTCCGCGAGATGGGTGATCCGGGCCTCGGCCTGGACCATCGCCGGCACTTCGGCCGGAACGGGAGGGGCATCTTCGGTATCCGGGGCGGCCGCATCCATGGAGTCTGCCGGAAACATGCCACGGACGGGAACGGACCGCACGCACCGCCGCCTCAGACCGGCTTCGCCTTCCCGCTCAGGCGGCTGTCGAGAAGATCCCCGGTCTCGCTGAGAATGGGGTAGGCCACGGAGGCGAAGAGCGAGTTGATCGTCTTCAGGGCGCGGACGGTCTCGAGGTGGAGGTTCGACGTCTCGATGCTCTGCACCTCGCCCGTCTGCAGCCGCTGCAGATGCTTGCGGTAGCTGGTCCGTTCGGCCCTGCGCATCGCGTCCTTCTCGATCACCAGCTGGCGGGCGGACTCGCGGTCCTTGCTGACGAGGACGTTCAGCGCCAGACGCATGTTCGCCATCACCCGATGGTGGAGATCGCCGATCTCGCGCCAGCCCTCGTCGGAAAAGCGGAGCTTCCGGTCGCGCCGGGTCTCGGCGAGCTTCAGGAGCGTGTCGGAAATGGTGTCTCCGGCGTATTCGAGATGGACGGCGAAGCTGGTCAGCTCCTGTCCGAGGCGGCTTCCCTCCTCGTCGTCGTAGCGGATCCTGGCGAGGTAGAGCTTGATCGCCGTCTGCGCCCGGTCGATCGACTCCTCGAGCTCCCGCGCCTGTGCGATCTTTCCGGGATCGCCGGTCTCGTAGATCTCCATCATGGGCTGGAGCATCCGTTCGATCATCTCCGCCATCCGCAGCAGCTCGCGCGTCGCGCTGGCCAGGGCGAGGGCCGGCCGGTCGACGACCGATTCGTCGAGGCAGCTCGCGGCCTCGGCGAGGGGATCCGCGGCTTTCCCGGCGTCGGCCGGGGGCTGGAACCACCGCCCGCACCATTCCGCCATGGGCCCGGTGAGCGGCAGGCAGAGGAGCAGGGCAAGGTTAAACGCGAGGTGGAGGTTGACGATCTGCCCGGCCGGGCCGCCTCCGAGCCATTCGAAGGAGGGATGGGCGAACCGCAGGACGAGGAGGAGGATGGCCGCGCCGAGGCCGCGGAAAAGCAGATTGCCGAGCGCGATGCGCCTCGCCTCGGGGAAGCTGTGGCGGGTCAGTCCGAAGGCGATCAAGCCACCGCCCAGGTTCGCCCCGAGGACGAGCGAGGCCCCCAGCTCGATCGGAACGACTCCCTGCGCGGCGAAGGCGGCGACGAGCAGGATGGAGGCGACGCTGGAGTGGACGAGCCAGGTGAAGCCCGCCCCGATGAGGAAGGCCGTGACGAAGTCGCCCCGCAAGTAGCCGACGACGGCGGGAAGGGCGGACGCGTCGCGCAGGGGGGCCGTGGCCTCCCCGATCATCCGCAGGGACACGAGGATGAGCGCGGCCCCGATCAGGATCCGGCCGAGCTGCCTGCGCTCGCGCTTGCCTCCCTTGAAGAAGAGAAGGCCGCCGGCCACCAGCAGGACGGGGACGAGCCAGCGGAGATCGACCGAGAGGATGCGCACGACGAGCGAGGAGCCGAAGTCGGCGCCGAGCATCAGGGCGAGGCCGGTGGGCACGGAAAGCGCACCGCTCGCCACGAAACCGGCCGCCAGAATGGCGACGGCGGTCGAGCTTTGCAGGAGCACCGCCACGCCCGCGCCGACCGCCGCCGTGCGCCAGCGTCCGCCCTTGCTCTCGCGGAGCAACCGTCTCAACGCCGGTTCGTGGCTTCGCTCGACCCCGGTCCGCACCATGCGCACGGCCCACAGCAGCAGGGCGACGGAACCCGCGAGATGCAGGAGCAGGAGGTAGAGGTTCATGGCGGTCTCGATCTTGGAGGCGAGGTTCTCCCAACAAGGCCCATGTGACGGAATTGTCACATCAATTTACACTAGATCACTCGTATTTTGATCTTTTCAACTTCTCCCGCCCTCGCTGAAAGGAGGGTCGGACAAGGAAGCCCCAGATGCCATCGCCTGCAAACGCAGACAGGGCCGTTCGCCATGAACGGCCCTGCCAAAGGTCCTGCTGTGGGATCGCCGAGAGAGCTCAATCCATCTTCAGCCACTGGACGGCATCGACGACGACGTAGCCTTCGCTGTCCTCGTTGACGACCGTGATCGTCGCCTGATCGCCCGCCGCGAATTCCTGCGTGGCGAGGTGGTGGAAGAGTCCATCGGAAGGAGCTTTGGTCTGATCGACCGTCACGACCACCCCGTCGGGCTCCCCGACGATCACCTTCACCGCCTTGGCGCGGTTGTTGTTCGGCGGGTAGGCGAGACGGACGGCGTAGCGCCCCGCCTCGGGAATCGTCGTGGTAAAGACAGCCTTGGCCTCCCCCTTGTTGGCGTTGCCGTCGTGGTGGTAGCCGAAGCCGACATAGGTTTCCGCCGAGCCGCTCTCCTGCCAGGTACCGACGAATTGCGCCGCCTCCTCGTCGACGACGATGCCCGGCAGCTTCGCCGGGAGGGCGCCACGCTGGTTGGGATCGTCGTAGTGGAGGATCTGTCCGTCGGCGAGGAGGCGTTCGCGGAGAGCCGCATAGTCGACGTCCTGCACCGCGATACCCGCGTCGAGCGCCAGCGAAGCGGCCGTGGCGGCGCTCTGGGCGAGGATCATGAAGACGGGCTCCATGCGGATGGAGCCGAAGGCGATGTGCGAGCTGGAGACGCAGACGGGCACCATCAGGTTCGTACACTGCTCCTTCCTCGGCACGAGCGAGCCGTAGGCGATCTCGTAGGGACCGCGGGTGCTGACGCCGATGTCGCCTTCGTTCTGGACGTAGCCCTCGGGGGTGATGTAGCGCTGCACATTGTGCGAGTCGATGGTGTAGGAACCCATCCCGACGGACTCGGGCGTGGGTTTCTTTTTCCGCAGCTCGTTCTCGGTCATCACGTAGTGACCGACCATGCGGCGGGCCTCGCGGATGTAGAGCTGGTGCGACCAGTTGCCGTTGTCGGTGAACTCGTCCTTGGGCAGGCCCCATTGCCTCATCTCGTCCTGCACGTCCCTGGGCACGCGGGGATCGTTGGCGATGAAGTAGAGCCAGCCCTTCTGGTAGGTCTCGTGCTCCGCGATGATCTCGCGGCGCTTCTCGTAGCTCGCCTCGGGGTAGTCGTAGTTGTAGCCGATGTTGTCGGTGCTGAAGGGGCCGTGGTTGTTCGTGTCGGTCTTGTGGTTGGGGACGGGGTCGAACTTGTGGAAAGTCTCGCGCCAGCCGGCCTCGAAGATGCGCAGGAGCAGCTCGTACTGCTTCGGATCGTAGCCGTCGGGCTTGGGAAAGGGAATGCGGTTCTCGGGATGGTTCGTCAGGCACATGCGGAAGCAGTAGGCCTGGACGCGGTGGTCGCCCTCGCCCTTCGTGCCGGGATCCTCGACGCTGATGCGGGGCAGGACGCCGCTGTTCGGATCGCCGGGCACGACGTAGGGGCTGATGCGGGTGTCGACGGCGTCGAAGTGGTGGCGGTGGTGCAGCACGCCGACCTGGACGCCGTTCCATTCCTCGCCATAGACCGAGTTCGCCTCGCGCCCGACGTGGTAGTCGACCCCGGCGGCGGCGATCAGGTCGCCCTCGTAGGTCGCGTCGAAGAAGATCTTCCCGGCATAGGTCTTGCCGCTCAGCGTGGTGATCGAGCGGATCCTTCCGTCTTCGACGACGACGCCTTTCTCACGGTCGAGCCATTCGTCGCGGTGGACCTCGATGCCGAATTCCTTCACGTAGTCCTCGAAGACCTTCTCGGCCACGTTCGGCTCGAAGATCCACATCGTCTTCTGCTCGCCGTCGATCGCGGGCGTGCCCTGGCCCTTGCCGCCGTACTCCTCCGGCTTCTGCCATTTCCAGGTCTCCGGCTTCTGGTATTCCTTCCAGACACGGTGGTAGAAGTCGCGCGAGAGGCCGCCGATGACCGCCTTGTTGCCCGTGTCGGTGAAACCGAGGCCGCCGCTGGAGAGACCGCCGAGGTGAATGTCGGGACTGACGACGACGACGGACTTGCCCATCTGCTTCGCCTGGACGGCGGCGATGACGGCGGCACAGGTGCCGCCGTAGACGACGAAATCGTGTTCGGGGCGCTTCTCCTGCGCCCCGAGAGGAGCGGAGGGAAGGACGAAGAGGCAGGCGAGGGCGCTGAGGAGGATTTTCTTCATAGGCGTTCTCCCGAAGGATAGGAATTCGACGCCGCGAAGACAAGCCGCCAATACGCGCCGATTTTTCCGTGACCAAATCGGGGCCCATGCGCATCCGCGCTGGCTTTTCCCTCTGGAAAATCGCCCGGCTTGCCCGAAGCTCCCGCCATTCACCAGCCATGGACAATCGCAACGTACTCGGCGGCCCGCTGATCCCCTGCTCGACCGAACCGCTCACCGGTTTCTACCGTGACGGCAGATGCAACGTCGGCCCCGACGACCTCGGCTGCCACGCGGTCTGCTGCGTCGTCACGGAGGAGTTCCTCGCCTTCAGCCGCGCCTCCGGCAACGATCTGAGCACCCCCGTCCCGGAATACGGCTTTCCCGGCCTGCAGCCCGGCGACCGCTGGTGCGTCTGCGCGGGCCGGTGGAAGGAGGCCCTGGACGCCGGCTACGCCTGCCCCATCGTGTTGGAGGCGACCTCCGAAGCGGCCTTGCAGCATGTCTCCCGCAGCATCCTCGAGGAATACGCCGTGGTGGAGGACGAGTGAGACGAGCCGCTCCGCGATCCCGCCATCGTGCCTTCCGGGGCCTTCCCGCTACCTTGAGGAACGATGAAATCCGCTCTGCCCTTGTCGCTTGTCCTCGCTCTTCCCGGCTTCGGCCCGCTGTCCGGCGAAGACCTGCCCGCCGGGTCCTGGCCCGTCGAACGCCTGAAAACCGAGCTCCCCGCCCACCGCATCGAGGACGGGAAAGCCCCCATCCAGTCCGTCCTCTACGCCGGGGAGCCCGTCGCGGGAAAGGCGACCGAGGTCTTCGCTTTCTACGCCTCTCCGAAAACGCTCGGGACCGCACAGGAAGGCGAGACCTTTCCTGGCATCGTCCTCATCCACGGAGGGGGCGGCACCGCCTTTTCCGACTGGGTCTGGCTCTGGGCACGGCGCGGCTACGCCGCCATCGCGATGGATCTCTCCGGCCGCCGCCCGCCCGCGCCGAGATACGACGCGCAGGGCGAGAAGATTCCCGACCACGGCCATCCCCGGGAGGAGCGCGTCCGCCTCGAGAAGGGAGGTCTCGACCACGGGCATCCGGAGAAGTTCGATTCCATCGGTGGCGACATCGACGACGACTGGCCCTACCACGCCGTCGCCAACGTGATGAAGGCCCACACCCTGCTGCGCAGCCTTCCCGGCGTCGATCCCGAACGCACCGCTGTGACGGGGATCAGCTGGGGCGGCTACACCACCTGCCTCGCCGCCTCCATCGACGACCGGTTCAAGGCGGCGGTGCCGGTCTACGGCTGCGGCTTCCTCCACGAGGGCGAATCGGTGCAGAAGCCCTCCATCGACGCCCTCGGAGAACGCCGCGACGCCTGGGTCGCGGCCTACGACCCAGGCTCGCATCTCGGAAAATGCCGCATCCCCATCTTCTGGGTCAACGGCACCCACGACGTCCACTACGTGCTCGACAGCTACGCGAAATCCTATGCGCTCGTGCAGGGGCCGAGCACCTTCCGCATCGCACCGCGCATGGGCCACGGGCACCTGCAAGGCTGGGAACCCGCCGAGATCGGGATCTACGTCGATTCGGTCCTGAAGGGCGGCGTGCCGCTGCCCACGGTCGGCGGAATCCAAGTCGAGGGGACCACGGTGACCGTACCTGTCTCCTCCGCGACCAAGCTGGCGAAGGCGGAGCTGCATTTCACGACCGCGCAGGGAAAGCGTTCCGAACGCGAGTGGACAAGCGTTCCCGCTCGGATCGAGGAGGGCAGAATCGTCGCCGAGGGTCTTCCGGCGGAGGCGAACACCTGGGTGGCGACGATCACGGACGAACGCGGCGCCCTGGTGACGAGCGCGGTAGGGTTTGCTGAAAAATAGTGGACTTTTGAACATTGTTTTGTCATGCTCCCGTCATGACGAACTCCCTCCCCTTCGCGGCGGAACACTACGGGCATTTCCGCCGTCGCGTCTGGTCGCAGGCGCTACCGGTGGTGAGGGCCCGGCCAGGGGGATCCGGCGAGGACGAATTCGAACTGCAAGCGCGCTGGTTCGGCGGAGAATTCGGCCGGGTCTTCATCGGCACGGAAGGCCAGCGGATCTCGATCGTTCAGTTCGGACACTGGAACCGCGGAGCGGGGCCCGACTTCACCGAGTCGGCCGTGCTCGTCGACGGACGTCTGCGACGTGGTGCGGTGGAGATCGATTTCGACGTACGGAACTGGGACCACCACGGCCACGGGAGCAACCCGGCGTTCAACGGGGTCGTCCTGCACGTCTTCGCCGAGCAGCCCGCCTCGAAGCGGGTCTTCACCCGCACCGAAGCGCACGACAACATCGCGCAGGTCCTTCTCCCCCAATACAGCGGTCTCCAAGGTCCGCCCGATTTCCTTCCGGAGGCCTTTCCGGGACGCTGTCTCGCCCCGCTCGCACGCATGGGCGAAAGCGAAATCGCTTCGTTGCTCCTTGCCGCGGCACAACATCGCCTGCGGCGGAAGAGCGAAAGGCTGCGCATCATGGCCGACGCGACATCGATGGAGCAGGCGCTTTTCCAGGCCTCTGCCGAAGTGCTCGGGTTCCGCCGGAACAAGACCGCGATGGCCGTGCTCGCACAGCGCTGCCCGGTGCGGACTCTGCTCGCGATGGCCCCGCTCGAACGCGAAGCCCGGCTTTTCGGAGCGGCGGGATACCTCGCTCCCTCCTTCGTCGAAGCGACGCGAGCCTCCGATTCGCGCCTCTACCTCCGACGGCTCTGGGATCGCTGGTGGAGGATGCGGGGAGACGTCGAGACCATCCCTCGCCGGGCGATCCGATGGCGTGCCGACGGAACGCGCCCCCTGAACCATCCTCAACGGCGCATCGCCGCCCTGGCCGCCCTCCTCGGGCATTGGGAGGAGTGGCGCGGATGCTGGGAAAAGCCTGTGAAAAACAGCGAACGAAATGTGAACAACTGGTTGAGAACCCTCGAACATCCTTTCTGGAGCCGTCATTGCACCTTGCAATCGGGGTCCCTCCCGACACCCTGCCGGCTGATCGGACGGGACCGCCTTCGGGATCTGCTCGGAAATGTCGTTTTCCCCGGTGCCATCCGGGTTTCGCCGGACCGATGGGAGGATTACCTCCGCCTCGGCGGGGTCGATTCGAACCAGAAACTGAAGCGGGCCGCCCTGCGTCTCTTCGGGGGAGACCAAGAACGTCGGAAGTTATTCACACGTTATTACCACCAGCAGCAAGGCTTGCTCCAAATCTACGAGGACTTCTGCCTTGAAGATGCCTCCGACTGCCGCGACTGTCCCTTTCCAGAGCAGCTCCTCCAGTGGAACCGTTCAAGCGCTGCGAAAAGCGGACGGGAAAGAACCGCCCCCCTATCCATCCCACGTCCGGTCCTCTCTCCCTGCGCATGAGTCCTCCCGGAGATTGAAATCGCCTGTAAGCCCCCGACCTTCAAGACGTCGTACCGACCGACGAAACGAAATCGACCACGAACCATGTCCGTCGCCTCTCTCGAACCCGATGTGATCCTCCACCCCGAACGACGGATTTTCCCCGAGTTCCGACTCGAACGCCTCCTCGGCACCGTCTTCGCTCCCACCGAGGGGTGTCGCGTGTGCCTCCTCGTCGACCTCGAGGATCTCTCCCTGATGCGGAACTACGGTTTCCTCGACGCCCCGGGGCACGACATTCAGAAAAAAGCCTACGAAGAGTTCTTTCTCGGCCTCAAGGACGGCGGGCTCGAGGCGCTCGGCATGGAAGGGGGGGAGATGTACGCCTACCGGACGACAGGCGGCTCGAACCTCGACCTAGAGGACGAATGCGCCGACGCCGACGGACGCCGCCTCAGCCTCGACCGCGACGTCTATCCGCATTACGACCTCATCCTCTGCCTCTCGACCTATTCGGCGACCGCCCCGCTCACGGCGAAATGCAAGCAATTCGGCTTCCGGGGCGCCACCCTGCACGGAGTGAACGACGTCATCCTCAAGTCCGGTCTCGCCGTGGACTACCGAGAGGTGAGCGCCGACGCCGAGCGCATGCGTCTAGCCATGACCGGAGCCGACATTATCGAAATCGACTTCGCTCTCGAGGATGGACGCGTTCTCACCGCGTCGCTCGAGCTCGACGGCCAGGAAGCGCAGAAATCGCACGGACTCTGCCTCGGACGTACCCCCGACGTGGCGAACCTGCCTGCCGGCGAGGTCTATTTCGTTCCGGTGGATGCGAACGGACAGTTTCCCATGAAGTACGCGGACGGCACCCTCGGCGTCCTCGACGTGAAGGACCGCTGCATCGTCCGTTCGACCCTCATCGCCGGAAACCAGGCCACCATCGACGCCCACAACGCCCGCCTCGCCGACGATCCCATGACCGGAACGCTTGGTGAACTCGGCTTCGGCACGCAGGTGCTCCCCGTTTCGGGAGCCGACATCCAGGACGAGAAGATCCTCGGCACCTGCCACCTCGCCACCGGTCGCGACGACCATCTCGGCGGCGACATCGTCCCCGAAATGTTCAAGCGCCACGAGAACTCGACCCACGACGACATTCTCTTCGCCCCCCACAAGACTCCCAATTTCAACATCCGACAGGTGCGGATGAAGCGGGGTGCCCAAGAGGAGACGATCATCGAGAACTTCCGTCCGTCCGAATACATCCTCCGGGCCCTGCGCGGCTGACCGATCCGGACTGTCCGCCCGGCTACCGTCCCTCGGGCACGGCGAAGATGTCGTAGTGCTCCGCGTGGGAAACGTCTTCGAGTCCGAGACGAGGCCCCCGATATTCGGAGAGGCTGACGAAACGGTGGATCGCATAGCCCCGGTCGAGAAGGAAACGGAAAAAATCCCTCCGCTCCTCCTCCCGGAGGTGACGGTAGATCTCGCAACGGAGGTAGGGACGGCGTTCGAGAAGGAGCCCCTCCATCGACCGAAGGATGCGTGCATCGGCCCCCTCCGAATCGACCTTGATGTATTTCAGCTTCGCGATCTCGGCGGGGTACCTCTCCCGCAGCCATGTTTCGGCATGGACCGCCTCCACATCGATCTCGAACGCATGGGCGTGGCGCCAGCGGCTCAGCCCTCGCAACTCGCCCCCGTTGCAGAGGCCGGGATCGGAATACTTGAAGACCAGCTTGCCGGGGACGTCCCCCGCCGCGTAGGGCAACGGCACGATGCGGACCCGCCCGGGATTGAGGGACGCGTTCGCTTCGAGCACGGCGAACGCGCTGGGATTCGGCTCGAAGCCGAAAACGCATCCTTGGGGACCGACGGCGAGGGCCATGGGCACGGTGGTGTCGCCGATGTAGGTGCCGACATCGATGGCGGTATCGCCGGGTTGAAGGAATTCGGAGAGGGCCGCGACATGGGCCGCTTCGATCCGCTTCGCCTTCGCCGAGGGGTGGAGCCAATTCGCGAACTCGACCTGGTCGCCCGGCGCGAATTCGAAGGAATCGACCCGATGAGCGTAGCGGCGAAGCCTCGGTTTCAAGCCAAGCAGATAGATCAGTTCCTTCGGTTTCATCGGGAATGGCCTGCTCCTCTCGCCCACGTGGAGGATTCCGTCAACGCCCTTCCCTCCCCCCTGGGACCTCAGCGCACGCGGCCACCTGCGCCCGATCCGAAGTCGGTGCTGGAGAGTCCCTCGTTGGCGGCCTCCTTCTCCGGACCGGGCGGCAGCCCCGCGGCCCATGCCTCGGCGGCGGCGGGATCGCGCGCGGCCCAGCCGGACGCAAAGGCGGACGTCGCCCAGCGTCTCGTCTCTCCATCCGCCAGTTGGTCCAGCCAGCGCTTTCCGCCCTCGGGATCCTGCATTCCGAGGATCGAGGCGACGGAGTCCGCCGTGACGCGCTTCAGCTCTTCGGGCAGCTTGGCGAATCCGTCCCAGGCGAAATTCGGGTCTTCCTCGGCAAGGTAGGTCGCGACGCCGGCCAGCGAGGCGGCGGCCTCCGGGGAAGGCGGCACGGTCTTGAGCCAGTCGAAAGTTTCCCGGGGAGCTTCGAAACCCGCTTTCGAAGCGACGAGCTGGACGATGTCGAGATTGGCCTGCGGATCGTTGGCGAGATGCTCCGAGGTCCAGCGCATCGCTTCGCGCGGAGCCCGTGCCGACATCTCGTCGGCCACCGCCATGATCGCGAAATCCTTGAGATTCGGGTCCTTGAGGTTCGCCGCCCATTTTCCCGCGGAGCCAAGGTCGTTGACGCTCCATTCCCTGACCACGGCGGCGATGGAGCGCAGGCGGGCCGATTCATCCTTCAATTCGAGACTGCGGGCGGCGGCGGCGGCGGGATCGTTCACTGCCCACGCGCGGTAGAGGCTTTCGACCGCGAGATCGCGAACTTCCCCATGGGCGAGGCCGATCACCCATCCCTCCGCCGAGGCCGGATCCAAGTCCGCCCAGACGGAGACGGCATGAGGGATGAGGTTGGCCCGTTCCGAAAGCGACAGGGTGGAGAGGTAGGCGACTGTCTCCCGGGGATTCTCCGCCGCCCATGCGGCGACCGCCCCCTTCAGATAAGCGCCCCGATCGACGAGATCCCCGATCCTGGCGGCGTTGGCCTTCCAGTCCGCTCCTTCGGCAAAGTCGCGTGCACCACGAACCTCGAGATCGCGTTCGCGAACGCGGCGGTCGGGATTCTCCAAGATCGAGTCGAGGCCGGCGGCCTCTCCCTTCGCGCCCCGATCGATGGCTCCGCCCCCGGCCGCCCCGCCTCCCCCGTCCTCCGGCGGCATCGACCGACCGGGGATGAAACTCCCCCCCCGGCCCCCGATCCCCTCCCGGGATTCCTCGGACGCCGGCACAGGGGCCTCTCCCTTGCCCGACCCCGTCCACCACCCCAGAAGAAAGCAGAGGGCACCCGATACGACCGGGAGAAGGGTGCGTAGGATCGGGTGCCTCATGCTTGGGGAAAGCTCAGCGGTTGAAGCCGCTCGCGTAGCCGAGATCGTAGGTGTGGTAGCCAAGGCGGTTCACCGCGTAGTTGACCGCGCTGCGGCGGGTGCGCCAACCGCGCGCCCATCCGAAGCGGACATAATCGCCGTAGTAATCGTAGCCGCGTGCGCCCGCTTCGTAGCCTCGATGGCCCCACCACGCGTAGCGATAGCCGTTGAGATAGCCGCCGTTGTAATAGCGGGCGGTTTTGGCCGCCGAGCGTACCGCGGCGTTCGCCGTGCGCCAGTTCCAGCTCAGGCCGTAGGCGCCGAAGGAGCCGTTGCCGGTCGAGTAGGCGAAGGCTCCGTATCTGGCGAACGCTCCGCTGGCCGAAAGAAGGCACACCGCGGAAACCATCAGGAGCAGTTTCAGAGGGCTGGAAACGCGAAGGGGAGTTTTCATGATCGCAGGAGGCTGGGATACGGCTGGAAGCCGGTGGTTTCTGGGCGATGCCGCCTTCCTCGAAGGCTCTTGGAAAAACGGCGTCGTGGGAAAGACGGACGACCGCTTCGCATGATTCAACTTTCCGCATTCACCCGCTTCCGGCAAGCCGGGAGGAAATTTCATCTGCCCATGCCGAGCCCTTGCCTTCCTCGGAGGGAAATGCCATCCTCGGGGGATGCGCCCTCCTCGCCGCATTCTCCTCCTTTCCCTTCTCGCTCTCGGATCCGTCCCCGCAACCGACGCCCAAGACCGCCCCAATCTCCTCTGGATCTCGGCGGAGGACATCGGTCCTCGTCTGGCATGCTACGGGGATCCCCATGCCATCACGCCGAATCTCGACGCTCTCGCTGCGACCGGTGTCCGCTACAGCCGGGCATTCACCACCGCGGGGGTCTGCGCGCCGAGCCGCTCGGCCATCGTCACCGGGATGTACCAAAACTCCATCGGAACGCACCACATGCGCTGCGACGCCCTCCTGCCGGGATGGTTGAAGCCTTTCCCGATGTATCTGCGCGAGGCGGGATACTACTGCACGAACAACAGCAAGACCGACTACCAGTTCTCCAAGCCGTCCCCCGGGGAGATCTGGGACGAAAGCTCCGCCAAGGCCCATTGGAGAAACCGAAAACCTGGACAGCCCTTCTTTGCCGTCTTCAATTTCACCGGCTGCCACGAAAGCGGCATCGCCGACGAATCGAAATATCAGGAAGTCACGAAGGACCTCCTCCCGGAACAACGGCAGAATCCCGCGGCGCTCACGACCCTGCCGCCCTACTACCCCGACACGCCAGGCGTCAGGGAGGACTGGAAGCGCTACTACGAACTCGTCACCGCGATGGACGCGTGGGCGGGGCGGCTCGTCGCCGAACTGAAGGAGTCGGGCGAATGGGAGAACACCGTCGTGATGTTCTGGTCCGACCACGGCGTCGGCCTGCCGCGGGCGAAGCGCTGGCTCTACGATTCGGGTACGCGTGTCCCTCTGATCCTTCGCGTCCCGGAGCGCTTCCGGGCCTCGCTCGACGTGAAAGCTCCCGGAGCGGAAGACGATCGCCTCGTCAGCTCCGTCGATTTCGCCCCGACGATGCTCGCCCTCGCCGGCCTCCCGATCCCCGAGCCTCTCCAAGGGCAGCCTTTCATCGGCGAGACGAAGCGCTCCCATGCCTTCGGCGCGCGGGACCGCATGGACGAGCGCTACGACCTGATCCGCACCGCGAGGAGCGTCCAGTATCGCTATGTCAGGAACTACGAGCCGCTCAAGCCCTACGCGCCGTTCATCCACTACGCCGAACGCGGGACGACGATGCAGGAGATCCGCAAGGCCGAGACCGCGGGAACGCTGACCGGTCCGTCCGCCTGGTTCGCCGCGACCGCGAAGCCTGTGGAGGAGCTCTACGATCTGGAGAACGATCCTCACGAGATCCGCAATCTCGCCGCCGATCCCGCCCATGCGCAGGTTCTCGCCGAACTGCGCGCGGCCCTGAGCGAATGGCAGGTCGGGATCGGCGACCTCGGCTTCGTGCCCGAGTCGGAGATCGAACGCCGCGAAGCCGGCGCGGGTTCGGCCTTCGCGATTCTCCGAGGCGGCGATCTGGCCAAACAAGTGAGCGAACTCGCCGCCGCCGCCGCCCGCGCCTCGGGAGGAGCGGAGGGCCTCGACGACATGCTCTCGTCCCTGGGACACGACGAAGCCGCGATCCGTTATTGGGCCGCGGTGGGTCTCGGCCACTACCCCGCCGAAGCCAAGGCCACCGCAGGAGCCGCCGCCGCCCTCAGCGACGCGCTGGAGGACAAATCGCCCGCCGTCGCCATCGCCGCGGCGCGGGCCCTCTGTCGCATCGGACTCACTTCGAAAGGCCTCGCGCTGCTCGAAAATCAACTGACCGCCACAAACGAATGGGCCCGGCTCGAAGCCGCTCTCGTCCTCGACGAGCTCGACGAAACGGCCCGCCCCCTCCTCGGGGCGATGAAGGCGGGGCTTGGCGGAGACCAGCCGAACCCGTACATCGCCCGCGTCCTCGAAAAAGCGATCGCGGATCTTGAAGGAACCGTCGGCACCCAGCCCTGACCGGCCTTCCCCATGTCCGACGCCCCTCCGTTCGACGCCGCGCTCCTGGCCGGAGGGCGATCCACCCGCCTCGGACGGGACAAGGCCTTTCTCGAGTGGAGGGGTGGACCTCTCTATGTCGCCCAGCTCCGCAAGCTCTCCGCTCTCGCGCCGGAGCGTCTCTGGCTTTCCACACGGGCCGAGCAAGCTTTTCCCGAAGTCCTCGAAGGCGTCGAACGAATCGTCGACGATCCGCCCGGGCTCGGCCCGCTCGGCGGACTCCGTTCCGTCCTGTCCGCAAGCCAAGCCGAACGCGTCCTCGTCCTCGCCGTCGATCTGCCCCGGATGGAGACGGATTACCTCGCCTCCCTGCTCGCAAGCGAGGGAGGCGCCGTGCCGCGCTCCGCCAGGGGATGGGAACCTCTGGCAGCCGTCTACCCCCGCGAATCCATGCTCGCCCTCGTCGAAGAGGCGCTCGCCGCCGGACAGCTCCGCCTCCAGAAACTCCTCGACGAAGCCGAGTCCCGCGGCCTCGTCCGCGCCGTCGCCATCTCCGAAACGGAGGGGCCTCTCTTCGCCAACCTCAACACCCCCGAGGACCTCGCCGCCCTCGAGCTCGGAGCCCACGACGAAGCCGTCGTCATCGAACGCTACCGTTCCGACCGCGGATTCGTTCAGGCGCACGACCTCGTCGCGGCGGAGGAGCCGCTCGAGATCCGGGTGGACGGCACGAGCGTCGCGGTGACCATGCGCACGCCCGGACACGACGGCGAACTGGCCGCCGGATTCCTCCTCACCGAGGGCGTCGTCGCGTCCGCCACCGACATCGTCGAAATCGTCCATTGCCCCGATGTCGACCCCGAAGGACTCGGCAACACCCTCGACGTGCGCCTCCGCCGTCCCACAGACCTCGAACGGCTCACCCGTCATGTCTTCACCAGTTCGAGCTGCGGCGTCTGCGGCAAGGCGACGATCGGCTCGGTCTTCGGGCATTTCCCCCCTCTCGTTCCGGGAAGCGTCCCTCCGCCGGAACTCCTTCTCGGCCTCCCCGCGAAGCTCCGCGCCGCGCAGGAGACCTTCGAACGCACCGGCGGCCTCCACGCCTCGGCCCTCTTCGATGGAAATGGCCGCTTGATCCTTCTGCGCGAGGATGTGGGCCGCCACAACGCCCTCGACAAAGTGATCGGGCACGGCCTCCTCCAAGATCTCGCCTTGGACGAAACCCTCCTCCTCGTAAGCGGCCGGATTTCCTTCGAGCTGATGCAGAAGGCCCTCGCCGCCCGCATCCCCGTCGTGGTGGGCCTCTCGGCCCCGAGCAGCCTGGCCGTGAAATTGGCGCAGGAGAGCGGACAGGTTCTCGTGGGCTTCCTCCGCGAAGGCGGCTTCAACGTCTACTCGGGCCAGATCACCGCTTGACTCGGTAAGACCGACTGGGAGTCAACGGCGGAGCGATGGCACTTGGTCAAAGGCAGTCACGGCAACTTCCATTCCGCCCGGTATCTCGCATACTCCGCTTCGGGCAGGAGCACGTAGATCGGGCGCCGTTCGGGCACGATCGTGGCGATGAGCCGCTTGAGATTCTCCTCCGCCATGGTCGTGCATCCGAAAGTCGTCGCGTTGCCTCCGTTGCGCCAGATGTGGAAGAAGATGGACGAACCCGCCCCCGGCTGGATGCGTGGGTAGGCGTTGTGGGCGATGAACAGCTTCAGGGAATGGGCGTGGTCACCCTGCTTCATCTGCGCCTTCTTCTCCTCCGGCGTGCGTGGCTCGTGCTCGATCCGGAGATACTGGTTGTAGAGGGGGGAGTTCACATCCTCGAACCAGAGGTCGCGCGAGGTCACCTGGACGTAGCTGAGCGACGGCGCTTTCTGGATGGAGGGAGCGTATCCCCAGGCGCCGCCGAGATCGAAGACGCCGGCCGGAGCGCGGCGGTCGCCCTCGGTCTTCATCTTGGCTCCCACCGGCACCGGATGGAGACCGCGTCCCCAGACCAGGCCGTTTTTGCCAAGTCGGCCGGTCCAGTTGAATCCGGTCGGTGTCCAAGGTCCGCCGGGCTGGCGTTCGTAAAAGCTGAGCTTCACATGCGAGGAATCCCAGGTCGCGGCCGTGCCGACGATGAGCTGGGTCGATTGCGCCGGAAGCTCGAACGCGGAAGCGGCGGCCACGCCGACAAGAGGAGCAAGGAGGATGGCGAGGAAACGCTGCATGGGGGAAGATAGTCAAGAAAAATTAGATTTTCCAGACTGAATTGCAAGTGGTCCGCGAGTTTCGACCGGTGGGATGGTGCATCGTTCGAATCCACGCCCCATTTCGGCATCACGGAAGCAATGGGGCAAGGAGGGGACTTTCCAAGTCCCCTCTCAGCAAAACGGGACTTGGAAAGTCCCGCTCCTTGTTGCGATGTCGCGATTTCTCCGGGAGACGCTGAATCGTATCGCGCTCGGAAGCGCTCGGAGAAAAGGAGGAGATCGCCGGGCAACCCCGTCGTTTTTGTGTCTTGTTCCAGATCGGCGACTCCGAAGCCGAGGTGGAAAGGTCTCCCGCCACCTCCATGAGCGGCATCGGATGAAGCTCCCGGGAGATCGCCATGCCGCCTGAACTCGGGGCAGGGGATTGGGTGCTCCACATCGCCTTCGGTTCGACCGGCAAGGTCTCGGCGGTGGCCATGCGGACGAGCGACGGAATCTACCGCACTCCCAAAGGCGGTCCTCCCGACAAGGGGGTGTTGGCACGCTGAAGGCGGAGCGCAATGCCGGTCTGACGATCGCTTCTCCTATTTCGTCTTCACTTCGATCCGTCCGTTGTCGATGAGGGAAGGAGCGGAGACCGAATTCGCGCGGACGTCGAGCCGGATCGCCTTCTTCAGGAAGGTCTTGCGGCTGCCGTTCTTCCTGGTCAGACGCTTCTTGCCGGGAGCGACCGTGGCACGGATCCAGAAGTCGGCGTTGCCGTCGTCGATCCAAGGGCTGACGTAGGTGCCTCGGGTCAGGCCGGACGTGAGGTTGCCTGCGCCGCTGTGGTAGGCCACTTTGAAGAAACGGTTGCCGGGCTTGGCCCTCACCGCGATCCGGTCGGCCAGGTTGCCCCGGTTCGCCACGGTGGCGAACGCCTTCACCTTGCGGGCCTTCTTGGAAACGAGCTGGGCCCTCTGGCCCGCCACCGCCCCATAGACACGGACGCCCAGCAGCCGGGACAGCGAGGGACCTACGGCCATGTCGGGGCGCACGAAGAAGGCGCCGGTCACGAAGCGGACTTGGTAGCTGGACGCGCCACCGGAGAGGACCAGAACGTGGAAGCCCGCTTCGAGGCTCTCTTCGAACCGGAACGGGCCGCTTCCGTCGCTGGAAGCGATCAACTGGCCCTCATGGCCGTAGAGCTCGCCTTTGAACCCAGCTCCACCGTTCCCCGCGATGGAGACCAGGCCCGGTTCGGCCAGTTCGAGGAAGAAGGCCAGTTCGCCCCGCCGTCGTCGCTGATCATCAGCTTGTCATGGTCGCCCACGGGACGATCCTGCCGGAAGAGGTGGTGGTCGCCGCAAAATAGCGCAGTCCCGGCGTCTCGTCCCCGCGCGCCGCGGTCCACTCGTCGCCCATCCGCTGACCGTGGACCGTGCTGGCCATGCCCAGCACGACCGTGACAATCCGTTTCAACGACGAATAGCGCTTCAGGGCGGCTGATGGGTTCTCGCACCTGCGCTGCGAAGACCCTATCATGCCCTTTTCCAGAGGCAAGACCTCGATCCCCCACGTCTCCGCCCTTTCCGGGGAGATGGCCAAGGCTTGGAGCCTATCCGACGGTTTCGATCTACCCCGGCGAGCCGTAGCGGAAGAGGCGACTCTTCGGCCGGACCGTGCCTTACCTCAGCGAGCGTACCACGCTCACGAGGTTCGCCGCGGTCATGCCGAGCTCGCTCATCACCGTGTCGCCAGGGGCGCTGATACCGAAGCGGTCGATCCCGACGATGGCACCAGCGCTGCCGACGTATTTCCACCACAGGCCGCTCACACCGGCCTCGATCGCGACACGCCTCGTGCAGGAGGCGGGGAGCACCTCCTCGCGATAGGCGGCAGGCTGGCGGTCGAAGCGCTCGAAGCAGGGCAGGGAGACGACGCGCACACCCTCGCCAAGCTCTTCGGCGGCTTTCATGGCGTGCTGAAGCTCGCTCCCAGTGGCAAGGAGGATGGTCTCGAGGGCTCCACTTTCCTTCTTCGCGATGTAGCCGCCCTTGAGAACGCCTTCGCGGCGGGTCTTCGCGGGGATGGAGGAAAGGGTGGCGATGTTCTGGCGGGTGAGGAAGAGGGCGGTGGGGCCATCGTTGCGCTCCAGCATGGCGGCGAAGGCTCCGGCCGTTTCCTCGGGATCGCCGGGCCGGATGACGTCGAGATTCGGAATGACGCGGAGGCCGCTGACGGTCTCGACGGGCTGGTGGGTGGGACCGTCCTCCCCGACGCCGACGGAGTCGTGCGTGAAGATGTATCCGACGGGCAGATGGGCGAGGCTGGCGAGGCGGATGGAGGGACGCAGATAGTCCGCGAAAACGGCGAAGGTGGCGCCGGTGGCGCGGAAGATCCCGTCGTAGGCAATGCCGTTGAGGATCGCGCCCATGCCATGCTCGCGAATCCCGTACCAGACATTGCGCCCGGCAGGCTCGACGCGGCTGAAGTCGCCCCCTCCCTTGATGTAGTTCTTCGTCGAACCGAAAAGGTCGGCGCTGCCGGTCACGAGAGAGGGCACCGCTTTGGCCACGGCCTGGATGACGTCTCCGCCCGAAGCGCGGGTCGCGCCCTTGTAGTCGTCGCCGAACTCGGGAATGAGGTCGAGAAGGTTCTCCGGGACGCGCCCGGCGATGGCGTCGTCGAGCTGCTGCGCGAGCTCGGGGTTGGCGGCGCGCCACGCGGCGTAGGTCTGCTCCCACTCGCCGTAGGCGGCCGCCAGCGTGGCGACGTGTTCGGCGAAATAGGCGCGGGTCGCTTCGGAAACGAAGAAATGCTCCTCGGGCAGACCGAGTCCCTTGCGGGCCTCGTCGGCGAATTTTGCCCCGCCCTCGCCATGGCCGGCGGCGGTGCCTTGGACCTCCGGAATGCTTTTGCCGATGAGGGTCTTCGCCTCGATCAGCTTGGGCCTGCCGTTGCGGTTCGCCTTGGCTTCGACGAGGGCGGCGTGGAGAGCCTCGAGGTCGTGCCCGTCGATGCGCACCGTGTCCCAGCCGAACGATTCGAAGCGTTTGCAGGCGTCGTAGCTCTGCGTCACCTCGGCCATGGCGTCGAGGGTGACGTCGTTGGAATCGTAGATGAGGACGAGGTTGTCGAGGCCGAAGTGCCCGGCGAAGGCGATGGCTTCGGAGGCGACGCCCTCCTGCAAGCAACCGTCGCCCGCAAGGCAGACGATGGTCTGGTCGAAGATCGTGTGCTCGGCGGTGTTGTAGGTGGCGGCGGCCATCTTCGCGGAAAGCGCGTAGCCGACGGCGTTGCCGACGCCTTGGCCGAGCGGGCCGGTGGTGGCCTCGACTCCAACGGTCTCGCCGAACTCGGGGTGGCCGGGGGTCTTGCTGTGGAGTTGGCGGAAATTCCTGATCTCCTCGAGCGGCAGATCGTAGCCGGCGAGGTGGAGCCATCCGTAGAGGAACATGCTGCCGTGCCCGGCGGAGAGGACGAAGCGGTCGCGGTTGAGCCACTTCGGCTCGGCGGGATGGTAGCGGAGGTCGCTGCCGAAGAGCACGGCACCGATTTCCGCCGCGCCGAGAGGCAGGCCGAGGTGGCCGGAACTGCACGCGTGGACGGCGTCGATGGCGAGGCCGCGGGCTTCGGTGGCGGCGCGTGAGAGGGCTTCGGCGTTGAGTCGGCTCATGTCGGAGAGAAATTCGGTTCAGGGTTTGCGGCGCAACCCTTGGCGCATTTGCCGGGCATCGCAAGCGGGGATTGGGGTTCCCGCCAGACGAGATCCCCGCGGACGCTCCTCCGCAGGATCCTTGCCAGCTCCCGGCAGCGGGGGTGGCAGCGTTCGGACACCGGGTCGGCGGGGAGAGCAACGCCAATCCCCCTGGGCAAGGCTGCCACCCCGAGGCGGATCCGAGTCGATTCCGCTTTGTCCTCCCCAGGCGATGCGCCGCTTTTCCGGGCCCGTCTTAGGGCAAGCAAGGGGGGGAAATCCGTCAAGCACGGGCGCTCGCCCGCGATTTCGCGGTTTACATCCCCCCGATCCCCATCGTAAAGCAATCCGGTGAAAACCTACGATTTCATCGTGGTCGGGAGCGGGATCTCCGGACTGAGCTTCGCGCTCCGCGCGGCGGAACACGGGAGCGTCGCCGTCGTGACGAAACGCGAGGCGGCGAGCACGAACACCGCCTGGGCCCAGGGCGGAATCGCCTGCGTCCAGAGCGGGGAAGATTCCTTCGACCGCCATGTCGCCGACACTCTCGATGCGGGAGCCGGGCTCTGTCCCGAGCCGGTGGTGCGCCGCATCGTCAGCGAAGGCCCCCGCGCCATCCGCGAGCTGATCGATTGGGGCGTCGCTTTCGACAGCACCGTCTCCGACACGGGCGAGGAGAGGATCGAACTGGGACGCGAGGGCGGCCACACCGCGCGCCGCATCCTCCACCACAAGGACACGACCGGACGCGAGATCGAGGCGAAGCTGCTCGCCCGCGTCCGCGAGGATCCGCGTATCGACCTGCTCGAACATCATTTCGCGATCGATCTCATCACCACCGCGAAGGTCGCCCCCGGCATGCCGCAGCGCTGCGTCGGACTCTACGTCCTCGACGAGAAACGGGGGGAGGTCGCGACCCTGCGCTCCGACCGTGTCCTCCTCTGCACCGGCGGAAGCGGGCGGGTCTACCTCTACACGACCAATCCCGACGTGGCCACCGGCGACGGCGTCGCGATGGCCTGGCGTGCCGGCTGCGAGATCGCGAACATGGAGTTCGTCCAGTTCCACCCCACCTGCCTCTACCATCACGAGCTGAAGTCCTTCCTCGTGACCGAGGCCATGCGGGGCGAAGGCGCCGAGCTGATCGACAGGCACGGCCGACGCTTCATGGAGGACTACGACCCCCGCGGCTCCCTCGCCCCGCGCGACATCGTCGCCCGGGCCATCGACCGCGAGATCAAGAAGACGGGCGGCCCCTGCGTCTTCCTCGACATCACCCACAAGCCGGCCGACTTCGTCCGCTCGCGCTTTCCGAACATCTACGAAACCTGCCTCGCCGTCGGCATCGACATCACGCGGCAGCCCATCCCCGTGGTCCCTGCCGCCCACTACCAATGCGGCGGAGTACGCACCAATGTGAACGGCGCGACGTCCCTCGCCGGACTCTGGGCCGTCGGGGAAGTCGCCTGCACCGGCCTCCACGGAGCGAACCGCCTCGCGAGCAACTCGCTGCTCGAGGGAGTCGTCATCTCCGATCTCGCCCTGAGCGACTGCCTCGCGGAGCTGCCGACCGGAATTCCGGGGGAATGTCTCGACCTGCCCGAATGGGAGTCGGGCGATGCTTCGGATGTGGACGAATTGGTCGTGATCTACCACAACTGGGACGAAATCCGGCGGCTGATGTGGGACTACGTCTCCATCGTCCGCACGGACAAGCGGCTCCAGCGCGCCGCGACCCGGCTTCGCAACCTGAGACAGGAAGTGCAGGAGTTCTACTGGAACTTCCGCGTCACCTCCGAACTGCTCGAACTGCGGAACCTCGTCGAGACGGCCAGCCTCATCGTCGAATCCGCCGCCGGCCGAAAGGAGAGCCGGGGGCTCCACTACACCCTCGACCATCCCGAGCGGGACGATGCAAATTGGCGGATCGACACCGTGCTGCGGCGGTGAGGCATCCCACCGCCATCCCCTGAAAACCGACGAAACCGTGTCCACTTTCTCCCGGCGGGCGACTTAATAAAGCGGATCGCCGGGACCAGCCTCCGTTCAGGAGCGTTCCCGCGATCCCGGATTTGCAGCGGCTTTCCCACCGCTCCTACCATGTCCCTCACCGGTCTCCCCCCTTCCCATGACTTCATCCCCCTCACCCTTCGCCACCCGGCTTCCCGCCCTCGTCCTCGCCCTCCTCCCCGCGTTCGCCGCCGCCGCCCCCGTCGAACGCGACGTCATCGTCTACGGCGGCACCAGCGCCGGCATCGTCGCCGGCATCCAGGCGAAGGCGATGGGCAAATCCGTCGTCGTCATCGAGCCCAGCTCCCGCGAAGGCGGCCTGACCACAGGCGGGCTCGGGCAGACCGACATCGGCAACAAGCAGGTCATCGGCGGTCTCGCGCGCGAGTTCTACCGCCGCGTCGCCCTCCACTACGCCGATCCCGCGGCGTGGAAATGGCAGAAGCGGGAGGAATACAAGGATTCGGGTCAGACCCGCACCGAACAGGGCGAGGAGACGATGTGGACCTTCGAGCCATCGGCCGCCCTGAAGATCTACCGCGACTGGATCGCGGAAACAGGCCTCGAACTGATCTTCAACGAACGGCTGGACCGGGAGAAAGGCGTCGTCGTCGAAAACGGCCGCATCGTCTCCATCGCGATGGAGTCGGGACGCGCCTTCGCCGGGAAGATGTTCCTCGACGCCACCTACGAAGGCGACCTCATGGCCGCAGCGGGAGTGAGCTACACCGTCGGACGCGAGGCCAACGCCCAATACGGGGAAACCCTCAATGGCGTGCAGACGGCGATGGCGCGGCACCATCAGTTCGTGAAGGGCGTCGATCCCCATGTCGTGCCCGGAGATCCGGCGAGCGGCCTGCTTCCCTTCATCGATCCCGCCGGACCGGGCGAGGAAGGCGCGGGCGACCACCGCGTCCAGGCCTACTGCTTCCGCATGTGCCTCACCGACCATCCCGACAACCGCATCCCCTTCGCCAAGCCCGAAGGCTATCAGGAGCAGTGGTACGAACTCCTTCTCCGCAACTACGAAGCCGGCGAGGAGAGCGCCCCTTGGATCAACTCCTCCATGCCCAACCGCAAGACCGACACGAACAACCGCCTCGGCTTCTCCACCGACTTCATCGGGCAGAACTACGACTATCCCGAAGCCTCCTACGCCGAGCGCGAGGTCATCGTGGCACGCCACCGCCTCTACCAGCAAGGTCTGATGTGGACCCTTGCCAATCATCCGCGCATGCCGGAGAAGGTCCGCAAAGAGGTCTCCCGATGGGGCATGTCGAAGGACGAGTTCGTCGAAGGCGATGGCTGGCAGGAGCAGCTCTACATCCGCGAGGCGCGGCGCATGGTCTCCGGCTTCGTCATGACTCAGAACCACTGCCAGCATCGCGAGCCGGTCGAGCGCTCCGTCGGCATGGGCGCCTACACGATGGACTCGCATCACGTCCAGCGCCACATCGACGCAGACGGCCATGTCCGCAACGAAGGCGACGTGCAGGTCGGCGGCTTCCCCCCCTACCCCATCGCCTACGACGCCATCGTGCCGAAGCGCGGCGAATGCGCCAACCTCCTCGTGCCCGTGTGCCTGTCGTCGACGCACATGGCCTTCGGCTCGATCCGCATGGAGCCCGTCTTCATGGTCCTCGCCCAATCCGCCGCCACCGCCGCGAGCCTCGCCATCGATGCGGGGGCCGTTGTCCAGGATGTCGACTACGACGGCCTGCGCGCCCGGCTCGAAGCGGACGGGCAGATTCTCGGCTACACCGCCCCGCCCCCATCCACCGAGCATTTCACCCCGCTCGATGCGCTCGACGGTGTCGTCGTCGACGACACCGCGGCGAAGCGCACCGGACTCTGGCTACCCTCGGCTCTCGCCAGCGGAATCCATCATGGCTGCCTCCACGACGACAACGCCCGGGACGGCAAGGCCTCCGCCGCCTTCACCGCGGTCCTCCCCTCCCCCGGCGTCTACGAGGTGCAGGTCGCGTGGGTAGCGAACCCCAACCGCGCCACCAATGCACCCGTCCGCATCGAGCACGCCGACGGAACGGCAGAAGTCCGCATGAACCAGCGGGAGCGTCCGCCGCTCGACAAGCACTTCGGCTCCGTCGGAAAATTCCGCTTCGACGAAACGGGAACGGTGACGGTCTCGAACGCCGATACCGACGGATATGTCATCATCGACGCGGTGCGGTGGGTGAAAGCGGAGTGAGCGAGGGGGAGCGACCATCGCGCGCGGCCTCGTTCCATCCGGGTCCGCCAGGCAAGCCGAAGCCCGACGGTTCGAGGTGGAGAACGCCGACAAGCTCCTTGCTGTCTGTCGGTTTTTCGGACGCGTTCCCCGATCCGGCGAGGTCGGGGCCGGACGGCGGAAAGAAGCGGACGGGGACGAAATCCTCCGCTTGCCGCACGATGCGCCCGGAGCGAGCTTTCGCGCATGTGGAAGGCCTTCCTGCTCGTCACCACCCTCGCCGCAGGAGTCTTGCCCGCCTCCGCCGCGCCGGACTCCCTAGCCTACATCCTGCAGGCGGATGCCGCCACGTCCCGCAAGCCCGCCGCCGTCGAACGCCTCGCCGCGCTCGACCGGGACTGGATCATACTCGACGCCTTTTTCCGAACCGGAAAACGCTGGACCCGGGCGGACATCGCCAAAATCCGCGCCGGCAAGCCCAGGCGCAAGGTCATCGCCTACATTTCCATCGGCGAGGCGGAGAGCTACCGCCCCTATTGGAAAGAGGAATGGAACCGCACGAAACCCGAGTGGCTTGGCCCCGAGAATCCCGATTGGAAAGGGAACTACGTCGTGGACTACTGGCATCCGGAGTGGCAACGGATCATCCTCGCTACCATCGACACGGCCATGGCCTCCGGCTTCGACGGCGTCTACCTGGACATCGTCAACGGCTTCGAGACCTTCGAGAAGGACGGGGACCGCTACATCGACAACCGCGAGAACCCCGCGACCGGCCAGAGCTACCGTCGCGACATGGTGGACTGGGTGAAGCGCGTCGCCGCCCGAACCCGCGCCAATCGCTCCGGCAGGCTCGTGATTCCGCAGAACGGCGCGCAGCTCCTCGCCCACGCCGACTACAGGCGCGCCATCAGCGGTATCGGCATCGAGGATCTCTTCACCCATGGCAACCGTCGCCAGCCCGCCGCCGAGAGCGCGTATGTCGTCGGCTTCCTCGACAAGCTGCGCGGCACCGGCAAGCCCGTCGTCGTCATCGAGTATCCCTCCCGCGCCGACCTGAAGGACTTCGCCCGCAAATCGAACCGTGCCCGGGGCTACACCTGGCTCGTCACCAATCGTGCCCTCACCCGTCCCGGGACCTCCGGACGCTGACATCCTGCAACCCGCCTCGGCGGAGCCATCCGCCAGCATGTTGGGCGAAATACACGGAATCTCTCCGCCCGCTAGCTTGCTGGGAGTCAGGGGCTCCAGGACGAGGGTCCTCCCGTCCCCGCCCTTCAGCACCGGTGGCCCGTTGGCCTTGCGCCAGTCCTCGACCAAGGCAAAAGCCCGGGCAGGGGACTCGTTCCGACCGGGCACCTGCGAACGTCACGCCCAGGAACGCGGCGACGCTGGCAACCCCGAAGCGTCGTCGAAAGACCGGGCAGGAATGGGGAAAGCTCCTCTATCCTAGCAAATCCATAATTCCGGGTTTTCCATATCCTTTTTCATCGAGGATCGATCTTCAATCCGGTGCCATTTCCGCACGCCCCCGACATCATGCCACCTCGCTCCATTCGAGTCCTCCGGGCAAGTCGAAACCCGCGTATTCGAGGTGGAGGACGCGGCGGTGCGCCGAACCTCTCGCCCGGCCGGAAGCATGGAGGAGCAAAGGCCGCATCAGCAAGGCATCGCCCTTCGCGGCGGAACAGAGATGCTCGGGGATCTCGGCGCGCAGGGCTTGAATCCGCTCCGCCGAAAGCCGGCCCTCGCGATGGGTGCCCGGCAGGACGCGCAGGGCGCCGTTCTCCTCGCTGGCGGCGTCGAGATGGAACCGGACCGTCAGCATCCGTTCCAAGCATCCGGCCGGCGGCTGCACATGCGGAATCCCCTCCTTCGCGCTCCACGGACCGAAGCCCGGGCAATCCTTTCTCTCCCGGACCGCCAGGGTGAGATCCTGATGCCACGGCACCAGCCAGTTCGATTCGGGCGATTTGTCGAAGTAGAGGGCGCGGACAGGCAGAGGTTCGGCGGGGAGATGAGGACGCACGAGCTCGAGCACCTTCGGCGACCGAGCCAAGAGCGCCACCGACGGCGAAGCCAGCAAGCCACGACGTCCGGCACCGGAGCAGTTGCCCAGCCCGGAGAGCAACGCCAGGCGTTCCTCCTCATCGAGCATCTGCGGAAGCATCGCGAATCCGCAGCGATCGATCGGATCCTGCATGGAGAGTCAGGAAAAAGAGGGTCAGGTGGTGGACGCAACCCTATCGTGTCAAGGGAATCGCCACGGGCTTGTCCGTCGATTGGGTGAACTCGCGGGCGCTGAAGAGCCAGACGACGAGCTTCTTCGTGTCCCAATAGCCTGGCGCGGCAGCGGCCTTGTAGAAGAGCTGCTTGCGGGCCTGGACGAGTCCCGATCCACGCACGCCGACGAGATCCGGCGCAAGACCATAGCGGACCGCGAGATGGTCGAGCACGCCGGCTCCGGCGCAGTGCATCCCGCCTGTGCGGCCTTCGTGGAAAACCAGCGCGTGGCTGTCGCCGAGGAGCAGCACAGGGCTCGCGGGATCGGGTGTCACGCCGATCTTGCCGTCCACGCTCACGTAGCGCACGGGGAGAGTCTCGGGGGGGACAGCGCCCTCCCATTCGCTGCCGGCAATCTGGTCGCCGGTGAAGGTCAGATTCTCGGGCTTGGCGACGGCGAAGGGTCCGGGCCCGGCCGCCCCTTCGAGCGGAACGGCCTCGGCGACGAGCTGGGCGATCCGCTCCGCCCCGGCGGGGGAGAAATGCGCGTCCTGGCGGCAATAGAGGAGAGCCGCCGGATCGTTCTGGCGCACTTCCAGGAAGCGGGGTTCCAAGTCGAGCACCTCGACGCCCGCCGCGGCGATCCGCTCGAGGAAGGGGGCGAGGGGTGCGGCATCGCCGGCGGAGAAGCCCTCGACGAGCCGTCCGGGATGGATCGACGCCTTCGCCGGCACCGGCACGAGCAGCAGCCGGATACCGCGCTCCTTCAGCAAGCCGTGGAACTCGACGATGCCGGGAACCGGATCCGCCTGGTTGGCGGCGACTTCCTCCCATGGCTTTTCCCAGAAGCGTCCCGTGGCGAGGTGCTTCACCTCTCTGGTGGGGAAATACCATTCGAGATCGTCCCCGCGCACCGAAGGAGTGGCGCGGATTTTCGCGGCGGCCGCCTCGGCGAAGAGAAGGGCGCGGTCCTTGGCGGAGAGCGTCGTGGACGTGACGACAAGAAGGGTGGCGAGGAGAAGTCTCATGAGACGGGGATGAACCATTACGGCCATCGCTGCCAAGCTTCAAGCCAGTCCGCTCGGAGCGCGGGCACCCCGCGCGCCATGGGTCGCAGTAAAGGGGGGGGAAGGTGAAAGGCGAGTCGAAGCGACGCCGCTTCCAACGCGCCAGCGCTGTAGCCGCGCCCATCGGGCGCGGATCGGACGTCCCCGCGACGTTCGACCGAGGCCAGTGGCCTCGACTACAGGTCCAGCGCCGGACGATCTTCCGTGTGATCGGCTCCGCTTGAGGGAAGCTCAACCTAGCTGTCCGCAGAGGCGATGACCGGCTCCTATGCCTACCGAGCCTTTTTTACGGCTGCCCATCCGTCTTTCGACGCCTCACCTTGCCTTGCCCTTGCCAGAGAGCGGAGCTTTCACCAAAGGAGCATTGCTCCTCACCTCGAGAGTCGCCTTGCGCACTCCCTTGGCCTTGGGCCGGAAGGTTGCCTTGAAAGTGGTCGCGGCACCGGGGGCGAGGGTCTTGCGCGCGGGTTGGGCGAGGAGGAAATCGCCCTTGGCCCTGCCGCTGGTGGAGACGCGCAGACCGGTGAGAGGCGAGCCGCCGCCATTGGTCACACGCAGGGTCTGCGCCCGGCTCTTCTTGCCAGTCCGGGTGGCGGGGAAGGCCTTTGGTTTCTGCAGAAGCATCCGCACGGGGAGGGCAGCCGACTGCGTGATCGTGTGCGTCTCGCTGAGGGAACCGCTCGTCAGCGTAACTGTCGCGACACGGGAGGAGGGGCTAGCGTTGGTCGCCACCGTGTAGCTGAAGGTCTGGTTGCCGCTTTGGTCGGCAGCCTCGTCGCTGGAGAACCAACCGGTGCCCCCGTCCACGCTCCACGACCAGTCGCCCGTAGTCGTCACGAGAAAGCTGTAGCTGCCACCCTCCGCCGACGCGGTTCGACTGACGGGATCGACCGACAGGCCACCGACCGGACCCTCCCCGACCAGAAATACGTAGGCCGCCCCAGAGCTGCTCGCGCTGTTGTTGCTCTGATTGCCGTTGACGCCCGTCGCGGCACTGGCCTCTCCGTCGGCCCCCACGACGATGGTGTCGCCGCTGACCGCCACGCTCCAGCCGAACAGGTCGTAATCCTCCATGTTGGAGGCCTTGAGGTAGGCCTGCTGGGTCCAGCCCGTCTCGCCGCGCACGAAGACGTAGGCCGCTCCGGACTCGGGCGCACTGTCGTCGCTCTGGTCGCCGTCGACGCCCGTGGCGACACTGGCCTCGTAGCGGGCACCCACGACGACGGTGTCGCCGCTGACCGCCACGCGGTGGCCGAACCAGTCGCCCTCACCTGTATTGGAGGCCTTGAGGTAGGCCTGCTGGGTCCAACCCGCCTCGCCGCGCACGAAGACGTAGGCCGCTCCGGACTCGGGCGCACTGTCGTCACTCTGGTCGCCGTCGACGCCGATGGCGGCGCTGGACTCGCCGCGGGCGCCCACGACGACGGTGTCGCCGCTGACCGCCACGCTGTAGCCGAAGTTGTCGAACCACCCCGTGGTGGAAGCTTTGAGGTAGGCCTGCTGAATCCAGTCCGTGCCGCTACGCACAAACACGTAGGCTGCGCCAGCGAGCCATGCGCTGTTGTTTCCCTGATCGCCGTCGACGCTGCTGTCCTCCCCGGGAGCGCCCACGACGATGGTGTCTCCGCTGACCATTACGCTGTGGCCGAACTGGTCGCCCGCCTCCGTATTGGAGGCCTTGAGGTAGGCCTGCTGGATCCACGACGTGCCACTACGCACGAAGACGTAGGCCGCCCCGGAAAAGGGCGCGGTGTTGTCGATCGGGTTGCCGTCGACGCCGATGGCGGCGCTGGACTCGCCACGGGCGCCCACGACGACAGTGTCGCCGCTGACCGCCACGCTGTAGCCGAACTGGTCGCCTGCCTCCGCATTGGAGGCCTTGAGGTAGGCCTGCTGGGTCCACGACGTGCCACTACGCACGAAGACGTAGGCCGCTCCGGACTCGGGCGCACTGTCGTCGCTCTGGTCGCCGTCGACGCTGACGGCGTTGCTGTCCTCGTAGTCGGCCCCCACAACGATAGTGTCGCCGCTGATCGCCACGCTGGTGCCGAAGGAGTCGCCCTCCCCCGTGTTCGATGCCTTGAGGTAGGCCTGCTGGGTCCACGACGCGCCACTACGCACGAAGACGTAGACCGCGCCAGCTTGCCATGAGCTGTTGTTGCCCTGGTCGCCGTCGACGCCGGTGGCGACGCTGTCCTCCCCGGGAGCGCTCACGACGATGGTGTCGCCGCTGATTGCCACACAGTAGCCGAACTGGTCGTCCGCCCCTGTGTTGGAGGCCTTCAGGTAGGCCTTCTGCTGCGTGAACAATGGATCGATGGTCAAGGGGTAGACCGCCCCGGTGTCCTCCACCTCCACGGTCAGCGACTTCCCGCTGCCGACCATGCGGGAGGCCATCTCGCGCCCTTCGGCGTCCCATACTTTGAGCTTCTCGTAGCGCAGGGCCTCGCCACCCTCCGGGTCGCGAAGAACGACATACCGGCCATCCCCGGACACCTCGGCGAGCAGGTCGCCTTCCAAAGCCATCTCCAACCGCAGCGGGGCAATCCCGTCTTCGCCCACCGAACGTTCGGACAGGGTCCAGCCGTGCTCCAGACCCTCTTTACGGTTCACGAACCACTCGACGAGGCCGGGACGCGCGATTTCGACCCGGCCCGGCTCGGCGGAAACGGACACCTCACCTTCGCCCACTGGCACGAGATTTTCGCCATATCCCACACCGACGGTGCGCCAGAGCGTGGAGAGATGGCGTGCTCTCCCATCTCTACTGGAGACGGCAACGCTCATGACGAGGCCCTCAGGAGTGAAGCGGGCGTTGAAGCTGTTTGCGGGGTTTTGCGCCCACCACTGGCCTACGACGCCCTCGACGGGGCGGACGGCGTGGCGGGCCTGATCGACAGCCTCGACGAGGGAGGGACCGTCGAGCGAGGAGGAGGCGAACTCCTCCAAGGTGACCGGGGCAGCACGGAGCGAGGAGGCGAGGAGGGCGACGAAGAGGACTAACGCGCTCGCAAGGAAGGGAATCAGGGAGAGGGAGCGGGGGTTACGGGCAGAAAAATCCGACAGCATATTGCTCTTGTGAACACAATTCATAAAAAAACATCTTTGCACTCATTTGCGGGCAAGAAGGCCGAAGTTTGCTGGGCGGATTCCAGAAAGTCAAGAAGGGAACCCTTGACTCGCAGGCAACCATGGGCCGCAGCAAAAGGTGGAAAGTGAACGGCAATGGCGAAGCGGCGGGACGCCCCTTCCAACGAGCCTCCGCCCGTAGCGCAATCATTGTCCCTCGGCCCGGACATCCCTTCGACACTCGACCGAGGCCCATGGCCTTATCTCTACCTTAGATAGGCGTCTCTCCGCCTCTCGACTGTCTCCTCCCACCTCTCGACTCGGCCAACGGGCCTCGACTACAGATACCGCTCCCGCAAATGCGAGATCAGGGCATCGGACGTCACCGGCCCGCCGGCGGCGCGGGCGACGAGATCGTCGGGAAGATGAAGGCTCCCCGCTTCGTGGATGTGCTTCCTCATCCAGCCAAGAAGCGGGGCGTAGTCGGCGGTCTCGAAACCCGCGGCGACGGACGCCTCACGCTTCGCGGCGAGGGCGAGATGGGCGGCGTTGAGGTTCCCGAGGCTGTAGGTGGGAAAATAGCCGAAGATGGCCATGCTCCAGTGGATGTCCTGCAGGCAGCCTTCGGCATCGTTCCTCACGGGAAGCCGGAAATACGACTCGAAGCGGCGGTTCCATTCGCCGGGAAGGTCGGCGACGGCGAGCTCGCCGGAGAAGATGGCCATCTCCAGCTCGAAGCGCAGCAGGATATGGAGATCGTAGGTGACCTCGTCGGCCTCGACCCGGATGTGGCTGCGCTCCGCCTGGTTCACCGCGGCGCGGAGATCCTCGGGCGTCAGTCCCGCGAGATTCGGAAAGTAGTGCATGGCGCGGGGAAGCCATTTCTCCCAGAAGGCGGCGCTGCGGCCGACATGGTTCTCCCAGAGCCGCGACTGCGACTCGTGGATCCCGAGCGAGACCGCGTTGCCGACGGGCTGGCCCCGCCAATCCTTCGGCAGGCCCTGTTCGTAGAGCCCGTGACCGGCTTCGTGGAGCACGCCGAAAAGCGAACTGAGGAAATCGCCCTCGTCGTAGCGCGTGGTGAGACGCGTGTCGTAGGGCGCCATGCCGGAGCAGAACGGATGGACGGCGGTGTCGATGCGCCCGGCCTCGAAGTCGAAGCCGATGGACTCGGCCACCTCCCGGTTGAAGGCCTGCTGCCTCTCGACGGGGTAATGGCCGGCCAGTTTGGATCGGTCGAAGGGCTCCCGCGCCGTCGCCGCCTCGACCACGGGAACGAGGGCCTCGCGCAGGCTTCCGAGCGTGGCGGCGAGCCGTCTTGCCGTGGCTCCGCGCTCGAAGCGGTCGATCAGGGCGTCGTAGAGGCAGTCCTCGTATCCCCAGCGCTCGGCATGCTCGCGGGAAAGGGCGACGAGCTTTTCCAGATGCGGTGCGAAACGGGCGAAGTCCGACGCCTTGCGCGCCTCCGCCCAGGCGGATTGGGCAAGGACCCGCGCCTCGGCGAATTCCTGGACGAGCGCCTTCGGAAGACGGACGGCGCGCTCGTACTCGTGCCGCCATTCCCGCAGGTTGGCGGCGGCGACAGGATCGGGAGCCTCCGCTGCCTCCGCTTCGGAGATCCACCCGCCCACTTGCGGAGCCGTGAACCGCTCATGGGCGTAGCCGCTGAACCAGGCAAGCTGCTCGGCGCGGTAGGCGACGCCCCGTGCCGGAAGAAGCACCTCCTGGTCCCAGCCGAGGAGGGCGGCGGCATCGTTGACGAGCTGCAATTCTCTTCCGAGGGAGAGGAGACGCTCGTAGGCGGTGCCCATGGCGGCCATCGGAATTCGAAAGCGCTTCTTCACCCCCGGTATCCGGAGGCCTGCCGGGTCACGGCTTGGCGGCCTCTCGGGCGAGATTGGCCATCACCTGAATGGAGCCGGCCGAAAGGGTCCCCAGAACGCCCGAAGGCTGACCTTCGATGATCCGCACCACGGTGACCCCGACAGGCTTGCCGTCGAGGGTGAAGACCGGAATCCCCTGGGCCGTGCCCGCATCCGTGACGAAGAAGGTGCGCTCGCCCTTGAACACTCCGGTGATGCGCCCCATCACGAGCGTCGGCATGTAGCCGTAGACGGCGGAGGAGCGCGACAGGCCGACGACCTGATCGGCCACGTCGGCGGTGGCCGCGAATTGCGAAAGATCCACCTTTTCGAACTTCTTGTTCAGCGCCTTCGCCTCGGCCGCGTCCGGCATGATGAACGCCACGTCGGCTTCCACATCCTGGCGGACCACCTTGCCATGGAGCAGCGTCGTGTCCCCATAGCTGATTTCCACGTCGGAGAACTCGGTGCTGGCCGACTGGATCGTCACGACGTTCTCGTCCATCTTCGCCTGCTGCCCCTGCAGCCCCACGGCGGCATCGATGGCGGAATTGGAAACGACGAGAAGGCCGTCGTCGCCGATGGTGACCCCGAGCGTCCGGCGCTGCTGCTCGCGGTCGGGCAGCGGTTCGCCCGAAGTCTTCGCCTTCAGCATGCCCTTCGCCGTGATCACGACCAGAGCCCCCTTGTACTGCTCGAGCAACTTGCGGGATTTGGCTTCGACGCTTTCCTCCTGGGCCCGGACGACGGGCAGGAAGAGAAGCGAAAGAGCGGCGAGGAGAGAAGAGAAACGTAGGGTCGGAGCTTTCATGTCGGCTTGGAAAAAAAGGACTGTCGCAGATCTGAGCCACTGATGTTCGCGCCTGCTTTTTCCCGCCAACAAAAATGTGACATTCGGTTGGCTCGAAAGCGCCGAAGGCCACATCCGCGGGATTGCTCCGGCCTCTCGAATCAACGGGAGTAGAGCTCGACGACGAGCTGGACGTTGACCATCGTATCGATCTCCTCGGCCTCGGGGAGGCGGTTCATCGTACCGGTCAACTTGTCGCGGTCGAACGAGAGCCAGTCCATCACGGGGCGGATCTGGGTTTGGTCGACGGCGCGGCTGCCAAGCTGCTGGGAGCGCACGGATTCGCACACGCTGATCACGTCGCCCGGCTTGACGCAGTAGGAAGGGATGTCGACGCGGCGGCCGTTCACTTTCACATGTCCGTGCCCGACGAACTGGCGCGCGGCACGGCGGGTGTTGCCGAGGCCGAGGCGGTAGACGACGTTGTCGAGCCGAGTCTCGAGCAGTTGCACGAGGATGTCCCCCGTAATGCCGCGGCGGCGCTGCGCCTCTTCGAAGTAGCGGCGGAACTGCTTTTCAAGGATGCCGTATTGGAGACGGAGCTTTTGCTTTTCGTTCAAAGCCACTCCGTAGTCGCTGCGCTTCTTGCGGGCACCGCGCGCCCCGTGCTGTCCCGGAGGATAGGGACGACGCTCGAGCGCTTTGGAGGGACCGAACAGCGCCACGCCAAAGCGACGGCTGATCCTGTCAGTGGGACCTGTGTATCTGGCCATATCGTGGAAAATTGCAGAATCGATTCACTACCGCCCGGGATCAGACGCGACGGGCTTTCTTGGGCCGGCAACCATTGTGCGGAACAGGCGTGACGTCCCTGATGCGGAGCACTTCGATGCCGAGCCCCTGCACGGCGCGGACCGCGGACTCGCGACCGGCGCCCGGCCCCTTGACGCGAACCTCCGCCTGCTTGAGCCCATGGGACATCGCCTGACGGCAGGCGTCCTGAGCCACCAATTGAGCGGCATAGGCCGTGCTCTTGCGCGACCCCCGGAACCCCATCTTGCCCGAACTGGACCAACCGATCACGTTGCCGCTCGCATCGCTGACGGAAACGATCGTGTTGTTGAACGTCGACGCGACGTGCACCACGCCGGCATGCACGTTCTTGCTTCCCTTCGCCTTGAGGATCTTAGGCTTCTCGACGCCTTCGGCGCTCTCCATCTCAAGGAAGATGTCCTCCGCGGTGCGGGGGCGCTCCTTTTCCTTGCGAGCCTCGGCTGGCGCTGCAGCCGCGGGAGCGGCTTCCTCGGCGGGGGCCGCCGCGGCGTTTTCTTCGGGAAGGTTCTCTTCGGACATGGTCGCTTTCTTTCGAAAATTACTTACGGATCACACCCACCGTCTTCCGCTTGCCCTTGCGGGTACGGGCATTGGTGGAGGTGCGCTGGCCGCGCACGGGAAGCCCGCGGCGATGACGGATGCCGCGGTTGCAGTTGATGGTGGTGAGACGCTTGAGGTGGATCTGCAGCTCGCGGCGCAGGTCCCCCTCGATCATGACGCCGCCGCTCGTGATGGCGTTGGCGATACGGGCCATCTGCTCCTCGCTCAGCTCGCCCGTGCGGATGTCGGGATCGATCCCGGCTTCCTCCAGGATCTTGGTCGCGGTTTTCCGGCCGATGCCGAAAATGTAGGGAAGCGACGCCTCGATGCGCTTCTCGTTGGGAATCTCGACTCCGAGTAGACGTGCCATAATTGGGAGGGGGTGGAAAAGGATCAGCCTTGGCGCTGCTTATGGCGCGGGTTCGTGCAGATGACACGCAGGACTCCCTGCCGCTTGATGATGCGACATTCGCTGCAGAGACGTTTCACGGATGGCCTGACTTTCATGGGAGGAAAGGAAAAGGGGAACCATTTTCGAGAGTTCCGCGCCGCATTTCAATGAATTCGGCTTGAACACGACTGGAATTCCAAGCGGACCCAGCCCCCGAAATGGGACGACGCGCCGGGTTTTGGGCGCGGGGAGGGAATGTTTACTACACTTTTCATCTCCCGCAACCGCTCTTTGCTTGAATCCTCCAATTTTTGAAAAGTTTTTTCCATCTTTCTCCCACAGCTCCTCCTTGGACACTCCTCATGCCGACGGGGGAAAGCTGCGCTCGCGCGGCGTGAGGATTTCCGGCTCCCCGTCGGTGATGAGCACCATGTGCTCGAAATGGGCGGAGAGGGCGCGGTCCGCGGTGATCACGGTCCACTTGTCCTCCAGGATCCGAACCTCTTCCGTCCCCGCATTCACCATCGGCTCGATGGCCAGGACCATCCCCGGCTCGAGCCGGGGATTTTTAAAACGCCGCATGGACATCTCCTCGGGATCCCAGTAGTTCGGAACCTGCGGATCTTCGTGCAGCTTGCGGCCGACGCCGTGTCCAACGAACTGCTTGACGACCGTGAAGCCACGGGCGCCGACATACTCCTCGACGGAGGAGCAAACCGCGGAAAGAAGCTTTCCGGCATGAGCTTGGGAGATCGCCGCATGAAGCGACTCCTCCGTCGCCGAGAGAAGGGACACCGCGTGGGCAGGCATCGTCCCGGCGGACACGCTCTTGGCGTTGTCGCCGATCCAGCCTTCCTTCGTGAGGATGCCGACGTCGATCTTCACGATGTCCCCCTCCTGCAGCTCGCGCCGCCCCCCGATGCCGTGGACGACCTCTTCGTTCACCGAGATGCAGATATGGCCCGGAAAGCCCTTGTAGCCGAGAAAGGCGCTCTTGCAGGACCGCTCCGCCATGAGCTCGGCGGCCGCCTGGTCGATCTCTCCCGTGGTCGTGCCCGGACGCACCAGGTCGCAAGTGCGGGCGAGAATTTCCGCCGCCATCGCCCCCGCCTCGCGGAGGCCGTCCAATTCGCTCCCGCAGCGGAGCTGGATCCTCGACTTTCGCTTCGCCATGAGCGCCGCCAGAATACGGGAGAGCGGGCCGCTCACTGATTTGCGACCTGGTAGTAGACCAAGCCGCCGATGATGAGAACCGCAGCAATGACGAGCAGCCAGAAGACTTGGTTGCCGCTCGCCGCGGCCCCCGTTCCCCCGGGGCGGTCGAACCGCCCGCGGATGCGCCCTTTGCGGAGGAATCCGTCGTAGTGCCGCTGGATGAGGTGGGTCTCCACTTGGCGCATCACGTCGAGCAGCACGCCCACCATGATGAGGAGACCGGTGCCGCCGAAGAACTGCGCCGCGAGCGGCGGCACTCCCATCAAGGCGGTGAGGATCGGAGGCAGGATCGCCACGATGGTGAGGAAGATCGCCCCCGCGAAGGTGAGACGGCTCATCGTCTTGTCGAGGAACTCGGCCGTCGGTTTCCCCGGACGGACCCCGGGAATGTAGCCGCCGTTCTTCTTGAGATCGTCGGCGATCTGGTTGGGCTGGAACATCGTCGCCACCCAGAAATAGCTGAAGAAGAAGATCATCAGGCCCGTGAGAGCGTAGTAGATCCAGCCGTGGGCGCCGCCTCCGCCGCCGAGGATGTTCATGAGGTTCTGCGCCCACGCTTCCTGCGGGAAGGTCCAGCCGATGATCTGGGCGGGGAACATGAGAATGGCCTGGGCGAAGATGATCGGCATGACCCCGGCGTAGTTGACCTTCAGCGGCATGTGCTGGGTCTGTCCGCCGTACATCTTGCCGCCGCGGACCTGCTTGGCGTAGTTGATCGGAACCCGGCGCTGCGCCTGGGTGATGGAGATCACCGCCGCGATGACGAAGAAGAGGAAGGCGAGCAGGGCGACGAGCTGGAAGGGGCGGAGGAGATTGTCCCCGGCGCTGGCGACGTAGGTGTTGTAGACCTGGAAGAGGGCGCCGGGCAGCGCGTAGATGATGTTGACGGTGATGATGATGGAGACACCGTTTCCGATCCCCCGCTCCGTGATCTGGTCGCCCAGCCAGAGGAGGAACATCGAGCCCGCCGTGATGATGATGACCGTCTTGAGAATGAAGAGAGGGCCCGCGTCGGGCACGAGCTCCCGGGTCGACCCGCTCGCAATGTCCCTGAGGAATGGATTCGCCTCGGGAGTCACGAGCGACTGCGCCAGCATGTAGCCTTGGAAAAGGCAGAGAACGATGGTGAGGACGCGGGTGTAGAGGCTGATCTTCTGCCTGCCTCCCTCTTCCCGCGAGAGCTTGCCTAGGGAGGGAACCACCGCCGTCAGCAGCTGCATCATGATCGACGCGCTGATGTAGGGCATGATCCCCAAGGCGAAGAGGGCCGAGTTCTGCAGACCGCCTCCGCTGAAGACGTTCATCAGGGCCAGGACCGCCGTCAGGCCCTGGCTGTCTTCCGATTGCCTCTGGACCTGCCCGTACCAGTCCTGAAGGACGTTGTCGTCGACGCCGGGCAGGGTGACGACGGCACCGAGCCGCACGATCACGACGACGAGCAAAGTGAAGAGAATCCGGGAGCGCAGCTCCGGAATCTTGAGACTGTTGGTGAAGGCGGAGATCATCGGAAAAGCGGGAAGGATGGGAAATCGGGGACAGCGGGCCGGCCTCCGTCAGGAAGCGGCGACACTGCCTCCGGCCTTCTCGATCTTCTCCTTCGCCGTCGCCGAGATCTTGTCGACGGAGACGGAGAGCTTCCGGTTGAGGTCGCCGTTGGCGAGGATCTTGACTCCGTCCCACACGCCCTTGACGAGGCCCGCGGCCCGCAGCGTCGCTTCGTTCACCTCGTCGCCATCGGCGAACTTGGCCTCGAGCGCCGCCAGGTTGACGACCGCGTAGCGGGTTTTGAACTGGGCGTTGTTGAAACCCTTCTTGGGCAGACGCCGGGCGAGGGGCATCTGCCCCCCCTCGAAGCCCGGGCGGATCGAGGCGCCGGCACGGGCCTTCTGGCCCTTGTTGCCCTTGCCGGAAGTGCGGCCGAGGCCGGAACTCTCCCCGCGGCCGACACGACGGCGGCGGTGCTTCGAACCAGGGGTGGGTTTCAATTCGTGAAGTTTCATGGGATGGGGTTCCTTCGAGGGAAAAGAGAGGGATTAGAGAGCTTTCTTCTCGGCGAGGCGCTTGCCGCGGGCGGAGTAGATCTGCTCCTTCGTGCGGAGCTGCTCAAGAGCGTTCAACGTCGCCTTCACCACGTTGGCGGGATTGTTCGACCCCATGGATTTGGCGAGGAGATCCTTGATCCCCGCGGCTTCGACGACGGCACGGACGCCACCGCCGGCGATCAGGCCCGTCCCGGGGGAAGCCGGGAAAAGGAGCACGCGGGCACCGCCATGCTCGCCGATCACGGGATGCGGAATGGTGTTGTGGGTGATGTTCACCGACATCATCTGCTTCTTCGAGGCCTCGCTCGATTTCTTGATGCACTCGGAGACTTCCTGGGCCTTTCCGAAGCCGAAGCCCACGCGACCTTCGCGATCGCCGCTGACGACGAGGGCGCTGAAGCTGAAGCGACGACCACCCTTCACGACCTTGGAGCAGCGGTTGATGTGCACCACCTTCTCGAAAGTGTTTTCCGAAACCTCGCGGGCGGAGGCGGGAGCGTTGGCCCGGAGGATCTCCTCGGCCCGCTGCAGCTTGTCGAATCGGACTTCGCCGGCGGCTTCGGCAGCACCTTCCTCGGCCGCCACTTGAGGTTCGGTGGAGACAGGAGCCTCAAGCCCGTCGGAAACCGTCTCGACGGGGGTGTTTTCGTTCAAGGATTCGTCGCTCATAGATCGATGGTCAGAAGTTGAGTCCGGCCTCGCGGGCCGCGTCGGCGAGGGCCTTCACCTTGCCGTGGTAGGAGAAGCCGCCGCGGTCGAACACAACCGTCTCGATATTGGCCTCCTTCGCCTTTTTCGCAACGGCCTCGCCCACCTTGGCGGCGGCGGCCTGGTTCGCTCCCTTGGCGGAAAGCCCCTTCTCCAGGGTCGAGGCCGCAGCGAGGGTGCGCCCCGTCGTGTCGTCGATGACCTGGGCGTAGACGTTCTGGTTGGAGAAATGGATGGCGAGGCGCGGACGCTCCGTCGTGCCGGCGATCTTCTTCCGGATGCGGCGGCGCACTTTGGCGCGGGCCTGTTTGCGGATGTATAGGCTCATGGGCTGTTTCCGGTGGGTGATTATCGCTTGACGCTCTTGCCTTGCTTGCGGCGGACTTTCTCGCCTTTGTAACGCACGCCCTTGCCCTTGTAGGGCTCGGGCGGGTAGTAGGAACGCACATCGGCGGCGAACTGGCCGACGAGCTGCTTGTCGATGCCCTCGATCTTGATGTTCGTGTTGTTCTCCACGGTCACCGCGATGCCTTCGGGAATGGGGTGAAGCACCGGATGGGAGAAACCGAGGCTGAGGTCGAGCGCCTTGCCCTTCACGGCGGCGCGGAAGCCGACGCCGATGATCTCGAGCTCCTTGGTGAAACCTTGGACCACGCCCTCGATCATGTTCGCGACGAGGCTGCGGGCGGTGCCGTGCATGGCCCGGACCTCGCGGTCCTCCGAACTGCGCGTCACCGTCAAGGTGCCGCCGTCCTGCTCGAGCCCGAGTCCGCCGGGAAGGGTCCAGCGAAGCTGCCCTTTCGGTCCCTTTACCGAGACCTCCCCGTCTCCTTGGACGTTGATCTCCACCTTTTCCGGGAGGGTGATCTGTTTTCTACCGATACGCGACATGATTTTGCGGTGTTTGGAATTCCGGTTGGATGCGGCACCTCACCAGACGAGGGCGAGAAGTTCGCCGCCAAGATTGTGCTTGCGGGCCGTGTGCCCGGCCATGATCCCCTTCGGCGTGGAAACGATGGCGATGCCCATGCCGCCGAGGACCTTGGGGATGTCCTCGCAGCCGACGTAGCGGCGGAGCCCCGGACGGCTCACCCGCTTCATCCCCTTCAGCGCGGGGGTATGCCCGGCATAGCGCGGCTTCGCCTTGATCTGGGCGCGCGGCCCCTCGCCGGTCTTCTCGAAAGACCAGAGATAACCCTCCTCCTTGAGGATTCGGGCGATCTCCTCCTTCACTTTCGAGTAGGGAGCGGTGAAATCCTCCTTGTGCGCCATCGTGGCGTTCTTGAAGCGCGCGAGGAAATCAGAAATGGGATCGGAGACGACGGCCATGGTTCCAGTAGGGATGGGATGGATAGTTTCGAAAGGGTGGATTACGCGGCGGAGCCGGTTTTGCGGAAGGGGAAGCCAAGCAGCCTCAGCAGCTCGCGGGCCTCGTTATCGGTCTCGGCCGTCGTCACGATGGTGAGGTCGAACCCGATGGTGCGCGTCACCTTGTCCAGTTCGATTTCGGGAAAGATCGTGTGGTCGGAGATGCCGCAGGTGTAGTTGCCGCGCCCGTCGAAGGACTTCGAGGGAAGCCCGCGGAAGTCCCGGATGGTCGGAGCGGCGACGTTGATGAAGCGGTCGAGGAACTCCCACATGCGGGCGCCGCGCAGGGTAACCCGTGCACCGATCGTGTCGCCGGCGCGCAGTTTGAAGTTCGAGATGGCGTTGCGGGCCTTCGTCGTCACGGCACGCTGGCCGGTGATCTTTCCAAGATCCTCGATCACCGCCTCGGCCGCCGCCTTGCGGTCCTCGGCCTTGCCGAAACCGACGTTGAGCACGACCTTCTCGATCACCGGAATCCGGTGGACGTTGTCGTAGGCGAACTTCTCCTTGAGGCCGGATACGGCCTTCTCCTTGTAAACCGTCTTGAGCGCGGGTTCCATAACCTTGATTCCTCGGTGCGTTGATTACTTGGCCGCCAGCTTCACGTTCGAGATGTGGATGGGGCCTTCCTTTTCGACAATGCCCCCTTCGGGACGGTCCTGAGTGGGCTTGGCGTGCTTCTTGATCAGGCGGACGCCCTCCACCAGCACCTGGGACTTCTCGGGAAAGACCTGGAGGACTTTGCCCTTTTCGCCCTTGTGGTTGCCGGTGATGACGACGACCTCGTCGCCTTTCTTGACATGGGTTTTGACTCGCTTGGCCATGGTGTTGCCCTTTCGAAAGATGGAGGTGGGATCAGAGAACCTCGGGAGCGAGGGACACGATCTTCATGAAGTTCTTCTCGCGGAGTTCGCGTGCGACAGGCCCGAAAATACGGGTCCCCTTGGGGTTCTTGTCCTTGTCGATGATCACGATCGCATTGTTGTCGAAACGGAGGACCGAACCGTCACTGCGGCGGATCGGAGCGGAGGTGCGCACGACGACGGCACGGACGACGTCGCCCTTCTTCACGTTGGCGGTCGGGATGGACTCGCGGATGTGGGCGGTGACGATGTCCCCGACATGGGCGTGGCGGGACCGGGTGCCGAGCACCCCGATCATCTTGGCGACGCGGGCGCCGGTGTTGTCGGCCACCTGCACCTTGGATTCCATCTGGATCATGGCTTGTAAAAACGGTTGGGAAATTCGTTCAATCGGGGGGTTCGGGCAAAGGAGCGCCTCAGTGCGAGAGAACCTCCTTGAGCTTCCAGCACTTCTTCTTGCTGATCGGACGGGTCTCCTCGATCAGAACGCGGTCGCCCACTTTCGCTTCGCCGGTCTCGTCGTGGGCGAAGAACTTGGACGTGCGCTTCACGATCTTCCTGAAACGCGGATGCGGGACGCGGCGGCGCACCTCGACCACGATCGTCTTCTGCATCGCATCGGACGTAACCACGCCCACACGGGTCTTGCGCAGACCGGGCTCGCTCTTGTTCTCTGACTCGCTCATCGTTGCTTCTGGAAATTGGGAATGTTGGGTTGGGACGCTAGGAATCAGGCGCGTCCGGCGCGCTTCGCGGTGAGAAGCGTTTCGATCCGGGCCACCTCGCGGCGGGCGGTGCGGATGCGGGCGGGATTCTCAAGCTGGCCCGCTTCCTTCTGGACGCGGAGCATGAGGGATTCCTCCTTGAGCTCGCGGCGACGGGCGCTCAACTCGTCGACGGTCAGCTCGCTCAGTTTTCTGGTGGACTTGGACATGGAATGGCTCCTCGGTCGAAATTAGATCATTGTTCGGCGCGGCTCACGAAGCGGCAGCGGATCCCGAGCTTGTTGGAGGCGAGGCGCAGCGCCTCCTTCGCGGAAGACTCCGGAACGCCGGAGATCTCGAACATCATCGTGCCGGGACGGACCACGGCCACCCAGGCGTCGACAGGTCCCTTCCCCTTCCCCATCCGGGTTTCCGGAGGACGGGCCGTGATCGGCTTGTGGGGGAAGATGCGGATCCAGACCTTTCCTTTCCGCTTGAGGTAGCGGTTGATGGTGATCCGGCAGGCCTCGATCTGGCGGTTCGTGATCCAACCGCGGCCAAGACACTGGAGCCCGAACTCGCCGAAGCTCACTTTGGTTCCGCGCGTTGCGTTGCCCGCACGGCTTCCGCGGTGCGTCTTGCGAAATTTCACTCGTTTTGGGATCAGGGGCATGGCTGGTCTCCTAGGGTGTTAGAATTTGAATGCAAAGTGGCGGGGGTCAGGCACCTGCCTGATCGCGGCGAGGCGGACGGGGTCCGCCATGTCCTCGCGGAGCCCCTTCGCGGCGGGGACGCTTCGGTCCCTCGCCGGGCACTTCCTCCTTCTTGGTGATCCAGACCTTGACCCCGATGATCCCCCAGGTCGTTTCGGCTTCGGCAAATCCGTAGTCGATCGGAACGCGGAGCGTCTGGAGCGGGACCTTGCCCTCCCGATAGGCTTCGTCGCGGGCGATGTCGGCCCCGCCGAGACGGCCGGCACAGCGGATCCGGATGCCTTCGGCACCGAAATCCATCGCCGTCTGGATGGCACGCTTCATCGCGCGGCGGAAAGAAACGCGGCGCTCGAGCTGGGTCGCGACCTGCGCGGCCACCCAGGAGGAGTCGAGCTCCGGCTGCCGGATCTCGCTGATGTCGATCTTCACCTGGGCGCCCTTGCACATCTTGCTGATGTCGGCGGTCATCACTTCGATCTCCTGGCCGCGCTTGCCGATGATCAGACCGGGACGGGACGTATGCAGAGTGACCCGGACGCTGTTCCAGGCCCGCTCGATCACGACCCGCGAGACGGCCCCCTTCTGCAGACGGTCTTCAAGGTAGCGTCGCACCTTGAGGTCGGCATGGAGCTGGTCCGCGTAGTCGGCCTGAGGCGCATACCAACGCGACTGCCAGTCCTTGCTGACGGCGAGCCGGAAACCGATCGGATGTACTTTCTGTCCCATAATGAAAATGCGTTGATTGGCGGATCAGTTCCCTTGCTTGCCCTCCGCGAGTTCCTTCGCCTGGGCGATCCAGTTTTCCCGTTCGACGCGACCTTTGAACGAAAGGAGTTCCTCGAACTCCTCGACATTCCGTTCGGTCCAGTTCGCGATCTGCTCGAATCGGTAGATGCCGACGGAATTGAGCTTTTCCTCGAGAACCGGCCCGACGCCGCTGATCAGTTTCAGGTCGTCGGTTTCGGCGGGGGGGGAGTCATAGACCATTCCGCGCGCTTCGTCAAGCCTCGGGGTTCCCGGTGCGGCGGATTTCGCCGTCTCCTTGGCCGCCGGAGCCGCTTTGCCGGCAGGTTTGGCGGATCGTTCGGCCTTCCCGGAGCGGGCCGACTTCTTTCCCTCCTCGGGCGCGGCCTCGTTCGAGAGCACCACCGTGAGGTGGCTGGTACGCTTGCGGATGGAAGCGGCCGAACCGCGGGCCCGCGCCTTGAAGCGCTTGAAGGTCGGCCCTTCGCCGACGACGGCGCTCTTCACGAAAAGTCCCTCGACCGAAAGTTCGAAGTTGTTCTCCGCATCCGCCAAGGCGGTCTTCATCGTCTTCGAGAACAATCTCGCTCCTTTGCGAGGCGTGAAGTTCAGGAGATCGAGCGCGTCGGAGACGGGCAGCCCTTGAATCTCGCGGGCCACGTCGCGGGCCTTGCGCGCGGAGATTCGGGCATATTTGTAGGTCGAGGTGACGTCCATGGTTCTATCGGGTTGTCGCTTATAAAGGGTTCTGTTCAGGAAGGAGACGGATCCCGTCTCCGATCTCCACCTCGCCTCCTTCGGCGAGGCGGTCTTGAAGCACTGCGCCGGCGATGGTGTCTCGCACATCGACGACGAGGGCTGAATAAAGGGGGCGTTCCTCCCGAAGGACCGCCACGGGAGTCCCGACACGAAGTCCGCTGCGGCGTCCGGCATCGAAGACGACGAGGCCGATGCCTGCGTCGATGCTGACGACCCGGGCCTTGGAGAGATCGGCGGGATCTCCGGAAGCCGCCTCGGTCGAAACCAACGCCGCATTGGCCGCCGCCAGGGCCGCCTCGGCCTCGGAGCGGAGCTTGGCATCGAGCTGGGAAGAGGACTGCAGCACTTTGAGGAAGGCTTCGCCGAGTCCCCGCATCGCCTTCGCCTGACGCTCGATTTCCTGATGGGCGATATCGAGGTCGCGCACCGCCTTCAGCAGGCGCTGCTCGAGGGAATCCTCGTCCTGGGAGAGCAGATCCACCCCAAGGGCTTGGAGCTTCAGCTCCGTTTCCCGCACCGCGGTCATCTGCTCCTCGCTCACGCGGACCGCCTCGGCGAGGCTCTCCACCAAGGCGCGACGGCGCGACTCGGCTTCCTCGCCGCGATCCTGCGCCAGCTTGAGGGCGGCACGGAGCTCTCTGAGCTCGACCGAGTCGCTCCCCGCCTCCTGGGCGAAGCCGCCCACCGCCCATAGCCCTGCGACCGCAGCCACGAGGGCGGCGCGCCGGAGGAGGGGAATGGAGGGACGGTCGATCATTTCGGGAGATGGGCTTCGGCAGGCGGGGATCAGCCTTTGATCTTCGGATTGTGGCCGCTGTGGCCGCCGAACTTCCGGGTGAGGGAGAACTCGCCGAGCTTGTGGCCGACCATGTTCTCGGTGACGAAGACCGAATTGAACTCCTTGCCGTTGTGGACGAGGAAGGTATGGCCGACGAAGTCGGGAGTGATCATCGAGCGGCGCGACCATGTCTTGATCGGACGCTTCTGTCCCGACGCGTTCATGTCGTCGATCTTGATCAGGAGCTTGTGGTCCACGAACGGACCTTTTTTAAGTGAACGACCCATAATAGTTTCTCTCTGGATTCAATTTTGGTTTCCGGGGCATCAACGACGACGCTTCTTCGCCTTGCGCCGCTCGACAATGAACTTGTCGCTGCCTTTGTACTTCTGCCGGGTCTTCTGCCCCTTCGCGTGGCCCCACGGGCTCTTGAGGTGCTGGCGTCCACCGCCGGACTTCGATTTGCCCTCGCCCCCGCCATTCGGGTGGTCGACGGGGTTCATCGCCATGCCGCGCACGGTGGGGCGCACGCCGAGCCAGCGGGTGCGGCCGGCCTTCGCGCTGACAACCTGCTCGTGCTGGACGTTGCCGACCGTGCCGATCGTCGCGTAGCAGCTCGTGTGGATGCGGCGGATCTCGCCGGAAGGCATCTTGACGAGCGCGTAGTTGCCCTCGCGGTTGGAGAGAACGCAGCCTTGACCCGCGCTACGGGCGATCTGCCCGCCACGACCGGGAGTCAATTCGACGTTGTGGATCGTCGATCCGGTCGGAATGCTGCCGAGAGGCAGGGCGCATCCTGGCTTGATCGGCGCTTTTTCGCCGGCCGAAACCTCCGCACCCACTTCCAGGCCGCGCGGGGCGAGAATGTAGGAACGCTGCCCGTCGCCGTATTCGATGAGGGCGATGCGCGCGCTGCGGTTGGGATCGTATTCGATCGTCAGGACCTTGGCGGCCTCGCCGCGGCGATTGCGCTTGAAGTCGATGAGACGGTATTTGCGCTTGTGGCCACCGCCGCGGTGACGGCAGGTGATGCGCCCGTTGTTGTTCCGTCCGCCGGACTTCTTGAGGGGGCGGCAGAGGCTTTTCTCGGGAGACGAGGCGGTGATCTCCTCGAAGTCGGGGAGCAGCTTGTACCGGCTCGGCGGGGTGATGGGGCGATAGGATTTCAAGGCCATGGCTCTTGCGGGAGGTGGACGGTTAGACGAATTCGATGGACTCGCCGTCCGCGAGACGGACGAAGGCCTTCTTCCAGTGTTTGGTGCGGCCGAAGTCGGCGCGGCGCTCGCGCTTCTTCTTGCCTTGGTAGTTCGCAGTGCGGACGTCGGCGACCTTCTTCCCGAAGAGCCTCTCGACCGCCTCCTTGATCTCGAGCTTGTTCGCCTTGCGGTCCACCTTGAAGACGTACTCGTTGTTCGTCTCGGTGAGGAGCGTGGCTTTCTCGCTCAATTGGATCGTTTCGATGACTTGGAAAATGTCTTTCATGTGGATTCCTTTCCTCCGCTTCAGTTGGCGGTGCGGGCCGCCAGAGTTTCGAGAGCCGACTCCACCACCACGATCTTGCTGTAGTGGAGAAGCTGCTCGGTGTTGACTTCGTGAGCCGAGATCAGCAAAGCCGACTGGACGTTCCGGGCGGCGCGCTTCGTCTCGTCGGAGAACTCGTTGCCGACGATGAGGACGCGCTTCACGTCACCGGCCAGTTCGTCCACCTGCTTGACGAAGGCCTTCGTCTTTCCGTCGGCGATGGCGAAGGAGTCCACCGTGAGGACATCCCCCGCCTCGATGCGGGCCGTGAGGGCCTTGGAGAAGGCGAGACGGCGCGTCGCGCGGTTCACTTTCTTGGAGTAATCGCGCGGCTTCGGTCCGAAGGCAACGCCGCCGCCATAGTGGTGCGGCGGGTTGTTGCCGCCTTGGCGGGCACGCCCGGTTCCTTTCTGGCGGAACGGCTTCTTGCCCGTTCCAGCCACTTCGCTGCGGGTCTTGGTGTTCGCGCTGCCGCTGCGGCGGTTCGCCTGCATCGCCACGATCACGTCGTGAACGGCCTGGCGTCCGCGATCCGCATCCTCCACGAGGGTGAGGTTCGCGCTTTTCGCGCCTTCGAGATTGAGAGTCTTCGCTGCCATGGTGAATCTTTCTTTCCGTCAGTGGGGTTCTCTCGCAGGGCTCAGCCTTCGGCACCAGCCTTCAGGTTCCTTTCGGGAGCTTCTTTCTTTTTCGCGGGGCGGATCACGACGTAGCCGCCTTTCGCGCCCGGCACCGCACCGCTCACAAGGAGGACGTTGTCCTCGGACCGCTTCTGTACGATCTTCAGGTTCTGGACCGTCTTGCGCTCGTTGCCTTGCCGTCCCGGCATGGCCTTCCCCTTCCAGATGCGCCCGGGATCGGTTCCCGCGCCGACGCCCCCCGTCCGACGGTGCATCATGTGACCGTGCGTCTGGGGCTGGCCGGAGTAGTTGTGGCGGCGCATGACGCCCTGGAAGCCCTTTCCTTTGCTCGTCCCGATGACGTCGACCCACTGGCCTTCGTCGAAAAGGTCGAGGCCGGGATGCCCGATTTCGGGAAGCTGCTCGTCGTTCTCGAGACGGAACTCGAGAATCTTGCGCTTCGGCTTCGAACCGTTCGCCTTGAGGTGGCCCGCTTCGGCACGGCTGAGGCGCGCCTCCTTCTGGTCGCCGTATGCGACCTGCACGGCCGTATAGCCATCCTTCTCCTCGGTTTTCTTCTGGAGGAAGACGTTGTCGCTCACGTCGATGACGGTCACGGCGATGGCCTCGCCCGCATCGTTGAAGATGCGGGTCATGCCGACTTTCTTTCCGATTAATCCGATGCTCATTGCAGTCGTCCTGGTGGAGGTTCCCGGGTTCTCGAACCCGTCAGATCTTGATGGTGATATCGACGCCGGCGGGGAGATTGAGCTTCTTCAGCTCGTCGACGGTGCGGGAGGTGGGCTCGACGATGTCGAGGAGACGCTTGTGGGTGCGGATCTCGAACTGCTCGGCCGACTTCTTGTTGACGTGGGGAGAGCGGTTCACGCTGAATTTCTCGATGCGGGTCGGAAGCGGGATCGGGCCGGCGACGCGGGCTCCGGTGCGTTTCGCGGTTTCCACGATGTCGAGCGTCGACTTGTCGAGAAGTCGGGAATCGTAGGCCCGGAGGCGGATTCGAATACTTTGTCCCTGCATTGCTGTTAGTCCGTTGAGGTTAAATGGGTTGGAAGCGTCACACGTATTGCGCGGTCATGCGCTCGAGAATGGTGGTGGGCACTTCCTCGAAACGGAGCGGCTCCATCGAGAAGCTGGCCCGCCCCTTGGAAAGGCTGCGCATGTCGGTGGCGTAGCCGAACATCTCGGCCATGGGCACTTCGGCCCTGACCTGGCTGAGCCCTCCGCGCGAATCGACTTCGGCGATGCGCCCGCGGCGACGGTTGAGGTCGCCGATGATATCGCCTTGATATTCGTCCGGCACATCGACGGCGACCTGCATGACCGGCTCAAGAAGAATCGGAGCCGCGGCGGCGAGCGCCTCCCGCATCGCGAGGATCGCCGCGATCTTGAAGGCCTGCTCGTTGGAATCGACATCGTGGCTGGAGCCGCCGAGGAGATCCACATGCAGATCGACGACGGGATAGCCCAGGATGACGCCGTTGGTCAGCGATTCGCGGATGCCCGTCTCGCAGGCACCGATGAACTCCTTCGGGATCTCTCCGCCCGTGACGCGGTTGTTGATCGAGAAACCCTTGCCCCGCTCGTTCGGCGAGACACGCAGGATGACGTGGCCGTACTGCCCCTTGCCACCCGTCTGCTTGACGAGCTTGTATTCGCCTTCGGCCGCCTTCGCCACCGCTTCGCGGTAGGCGATCTGGGGCTTGCCGGCATTGGTGCGCACGCCGAACTCGGACTGGAGGCGCGACTGGATGATGTCGAGGTGCAATTCCCCCATCCCCGCGATGAGCGTCTGCCCCGTCTCCTCGTTCGTCGAAACGACAAAGGTGGGATCCTCCTCGGCGAGGCGCTGGAGAGCCTCGGAAAGCTTGTCCGAGTCCGCCGTCGTCTTCGGCTCGACCGCCATCGAGATGACCGGATCGGGGAAGGCCGGCGGCTCCAGCATGATGTCGAAGCCTTCGACGTGGAGGGTGTCGCCGGTGCGGACGTTCTTCGGACCGACGATCGCGGCAATGTCGCCCGCATGGCATGTCTCGATGTCCTTGTGGTCGTTCGACTGGATCTGGATGAGCCGGCCGACCCGCTCGGCGCGACCGGTGCGGGAGTTGAAAATCTTGTCGCCCTTCGACACCGTCCCGGAGTAGACGCGGATGAAGACGAGCTTGCCGACGAACTTGTCGGACCAGAGCTTGAAGGCAAGGGCGCAGAACTTGCCCCGATCGTTCGCCGGCGCCTCGAGAAGAACGGACTCGTCGCCGACCTCCATGCCTTGGGCGGCGGGAATCTCGAGCGGGCTCGGCAGGTAGTCCACCACGGCATCGAGGAGATACTGGATCCCCTTGTTCTTGAAGGCGGATCCACCGATCACGGGAATGAGCGTGTTCGCGATGGTCGCGCGCCGCAGGCCCGCCTTGATGTGCGACGGGAGAATCTCCACCTCCTCGAGATACATCGTCGCGATCTCGTCGTCGACTTCGGCGAGCGCCTCCAGAAGCGACCGGCGGGCGTCGAGGGCCACCGCGAGCTGCTCGTCCGTGAGCTCCGTCACCTCGTAGGTCGAACCGAGCAGGTCGTTGTCGGAATAGATCACCGCCTTGAGATTGACCACGTCGACCTGCCCCCTGAGGGCATCCTGCGAGCCGATCGGAATGAGGACCGGATGGGCGTTCGCCCCCAGTTTCTCGCGGACATCGGCCACGACCGCATCGAAGTCGGCCCCGACACGGTCCATCTTGTTGACGAAGACGATGCGGGGCACGCCGTATTTGCTCGCCTGGCGCCAGACCGTCTCCGACTGGGGCTGCACCCCTGCGACACCGCAGAAGACCACGATCGCCCCATCGAGAACGCGCAAGGAACGCTCCACCTCGGCCGTGAAATCCACGTGGCCGGGCGTGTCGATGATGTTGACGCGATGGCGCTCGTTGGCTGCGGACTTGTAGACCCCGACTTCCTCCGCCTGGGTCCACTCGCAAGTGACGGCCGCCGAAGTGATGGTGATGCCGCGGGCGCGCTCCTGCTCCATCCAGTCCGTCGTCGCCTGTCCGTCATGGACCTCGCCGAGCTTGTGGATCGCTCCCGTGTAGAAGAGGATCCGCTCCGTGAGCGTCGTCTTGCCCGCGTCGATGTGGGCCGCAATCCCGATGTTGCGCGTCCGCTCAAGCGGAAAGGCGCGACCGGGGGCATTGGGACCACCACTCATCGACTTGGACGGGGACTGGAGAACAGCGGACACCGGACTCTTACCAGCGGAAGTGAGCAAAAGCGCGGTTGGCCTGCGCCATCTTGTGGGTTTCGTCGCGCTTGCGGACGACCACCCCCTGGTTCGTGCTTGCGTCACGGATCTCGTTCGCAAGGGCGATGTGCATCGGGGTGCCGCGACGACCGCGGGCCGCATTGACGATCCAGCGCATCGCGAGGGCTTCCTGGCGATCGAGGGAGACTTCGAGCGGCACCTGGTAGGTCGCGCCACCGACGCGGCGGCTCTTCACCTCGACGCGCGGCTTGGCGTTTTCCACGGCACGGTTGAGAACCTCGACGGGATCAACCGATTCGGCTCCTTCGTTGGCGCGATCGATCGCCGCGTAGACGATGCGCTCCGCAAGGGAACGCTTCCCCTGCCGCATCACTTTGGACACCAGCTTGGAGACCAGCGGACTGTCGTAGCGCGCATCGCGCCGCTCGGGCTTGCTGTAGACTCTTTTTCTTCGGGACATAGGATTATTTCGGTGAAAACCTGGAACATTCGTATCGCCGGAGAAAAGATCTGACGGATGTCAGATCCTCACCCCTTCGGTCGTTTCGCTCCGTACTTCGAGCGCGCCTGCTTCCGCTTGGCCACGCCGAGAGTGTCGAGGGCGCCGCGCACGATGTGGTAGCGGACACCCGGCAAGTCTTTGACACGTCCGCCGCGCACCAGCACGATGGAGTGCTCCTGAAGGTTGTGACCTTCGCCGCCAATGTAGGCGATGACCTCTTCGCCGTTCGTGAGGCGCACCTTCGCCACTTTCCGGAGCGCCGAGTTCGGCTTCTTCGGCGTACGGGTGTAGACCTGCAGGCAGACGCCGCGGCGCTGCGGGCAGTCGTCAAGCGCGGGAGACTTGGACTTCACGGGCTTGTCTTGTCTCCCCTTCCGTACGAGCTGGTTGATCGTGGGCATGGTGTTTCCGTCGATTGGCAAAAAATTCGGCATCCTTCGTGCTTTGCTCTTTTCCGCACCCAAGCGGCAGGTCGAACAAAAGCCCCGTTCCCAGGATACCAAGGTGGAGCGGGGGGCGGGAATATAGGCGGGCTTCCACAGCTCGCAACGGAATTTTATTTCAAATTTTTCCGTTTGCCTCTCCGAACCCCGAAGTCCGCCGGAAACGGCCCCAAAAGCGCGTCGGCGGACGCCCGGAATCCCTCCGGTACCTTCGGAAGGAACGAGACGGTAGCAGGAGGCGGATTTGAACCGCCGACCAAAGGCTTATGAGTCCTCTGCTCTACCCCTGAGCTATCCTGCCGTCTCGAAAGCGGTGGGTAAGGAACTTTTTCCGGGCGAAATGTCAAGCGATGGGTTTCGTGAGCGGCTCGAAAAGCAGAACCGGTGCGGAAGCATGTCTCCGGGGAACCTTCGGGGCCCGGAGAGGCAAACGGAAAAATCCATCGGGTTTGGGCAAAAGAGCGCGCATCCGATGCCCGGATGGGCTTACCTTCGCCCTCCCCTTTCATGAGATTTCCTTTTCCTATTCCCCTGGCGATGGGATTCCTTCTTGCGCTCGGTCCACCGCTCGCCGCCGAGAGCGTGGACGAGACCGAGAAAGCGCGTGTCTGGAAGGAGAAGGTGGAGCACGCCCTCGCCGACGCGGCGAAGGCGCTACGCGAATCGAAATCCGCCCAGGATTTCGACGACCCCCTCCAAGCGCTGGAATTCCTCGACCGACATCTGGATGTCGCGCGGACATTCAACCTGTCCTCGGGCCGCCAAGCCCCCTCGCTCGTCCCCCGGCTTCCCTCGGGGAGCGGCTCGCTGCCAGGCCGCGACATTCCCGCCATCCTGTCCTTCCTCAAACAATGGCAGGTTTATCTGGTACTCGAGGAAAGCGGGGACGAGGTGGGTACCTGGCAGGCGGTGCAGTCGCTCAAGGCGCCCGATGCCGACGGCCTCATGCCGCGCTCGGAGCTGCTGCAAATCATCGACGAGGCGAAGCGCGCGGCAGCGCCCGACGGCGCGCAAATCCCCGACGGCGGCGGCATCGAGGAAGGAGCCGAGGCTATCGTGGCCGGGGTGGAGGAACTGGGCGGGCTGAATCCGGCGCTGAAAAGGCTGCGCATGCTTCTGGGCGCCGCCAACAACGGCATGGTCGCGGCAAGCCCGGCGTCCAAACGCGCTCTCGCGTCGTTGATCCACCAACTGCAATTCCTCGACCGAAACTATCAGGATCTCAAATTCGGGCTGCCCACCAGCCTCGCCTTGCAGGCTCCGCCCATGGACAACGGCGTCCGGAGCGACGGGGATATCTACGGCCCGCATCTGGCGCGTTTGAAATCCGCCTATCTGGCTTTCGCGCTCCCCCACTTCCTGGGATTGCCCGCGGAGGTGAAGCCCGATCCCAACGAGGATCTCTCGGCCTTCGTCAAGAAAACGGCTCTGACGCGCGAGGAGAACGCCGATCCACGCTTCCTTCTGCGCTGCCAGGAAGCCTTGTCTTTCCTACAACGTGGCAGCAGCAAGACCGCTTCCGATACCGCCGGCCTCAGGGCCTACCTGACCGGTCGCAACCAAGAGATCGCCGGCCAGCGGGAGCAAGCGGTAGCGGCCTATCTGGAGGCGCTGGAGAGCGGCGACGAACTGCTGCCGGCGGAGGCCATCGGAAAACGTCTCCAAGCCTTGCAGGAGCCTCCACCTGCGCAGACTGCCTCCCCGCCGGACCAGTCTCCACCCGCGCCCGCCCCCGGAGAGGCGCCGAGCGACGGCGGGGAAGGAAACTCGCCGACATGGTTGCCCCATCTGCTGCTGGCTCTCGCGGCAGCCGGTGCGCTGTGGCTGTTGTTCAGAAAGCGCCGCTCGAATCCCTCATGAAAGTCAGGTCAACATTCTTCGTTCTGCTGTCCGCGCTCTTTTGCGTGCCGACGGCCTCCCACGCTCTGACCGAAAAAGGCCGGGAAGCGCTCGGGAAATTGCAGGCGCTGATCGCCCAGGAGAGCCAGGAGGCAAGGGCTGGAACGGCTCCCGACACGAGGGGCGAAGCGGCGCGACAGAGCCTCCTTCAGACCTTGCAGGGATACTTGGACCGGCCGGAGAAGCTCTCCCAGCAGGACCTTGCCAAGATGGAGTCCCGTCTCGTCTCCGAGGAATCCAGGCAATGGCTGACCGTCCTGCAGGCCGAGGTGAAAGCCGAACTGAGGGAAAAGGCGCGGCTTTGGACAGAGGAATTCGAGAAAGCCAGGACCGGGGCGGCCGAGAACGTGAGGAAGTCGCGAGCGGCCCGGGATTTCGATGCTCCTATCCCAAGCGCTGAAATCCCTGGATACACCGCAGAATCCAGAGCTGGATCAGGCGCTTCCCCGCCAGATCCCCGCCATCCTGACCTTTCTCAAACGCTGGCAGGAGTATCTAACGGCCAAAGGCGAAGGCGACCAAGAGGATGCCCGGGATGCCGTGAAACAGGTCCTGGCTTCCGATCCCCCCGGCGCCTTCATGCCCCGCTCGGAATGGCTTCAAATCGTCCTCGCCGCCAAACGCGAGGAGGACGCCGGACGAAAGCAGCCCTACGGCCCCACCGGGATCGAGAAGCAGGCGGATGACATTCTCTCCGCCGTGGAGGAGCTGGACGACCTGAATCCGTCACTGAAAAAACTGCGCGAATTGCAGGCCGGCAGCGGCAGCGAGTCCAAATCCCGTTCGTTCCCGAACTCCTCGGGATCCTCCTCCAGAACCCCGCTGGCGGCATTGATCGAGAGCCTGCAGTTCCTCGACAAGAACTATCAGGAGCTGAAGGCCGGCCTGCCCGTCAGTCTTGCCCTGCAAGCTCCGTCGACCGGCAGCAGCAGCCGAAGCCTCGAGGCGGATGTCTTCGCCGCGCACACCGCTCGCCTGAAAGCCGCCTATCTGACCTTGGCGCTCCCCCGTTTCCTGGGACTGCCCGAGGATATGAAACCCGATGCCGATGAGAGCTTCACGGCCTATGTCAAAAAAGCGGCGCGGTCGCGAGGGGAAGCTGCCGGTCCGCAATTCCTGCTGCGCTGCCACGAGGCGCTGTTCGCCCTCGAGCGCGGCGACGCCAGACGGGACGATGCGGAAGCCGCTGGCATCAAGGCCTACTTGACTACACGCAATCAGGAAGCCGCCGGTCGGCAGGAGGAAGCGGTCTACGCCTATCTGGACGCGCTGCACAGCAACCACGAACTGCTGCCGGTGGAGGCCATCGGCAAGCGCCTCCGAGCCTTGGAAGAAGCGCATCCAGAGGCCTACTCGCGCGGTGCCGCAAGGTTCCGGCAAGCGCCGGAGCGGGGCAGGGAATCAGGAAAGGAATGATTCCGCTCCCCACCGAATTCCCTCTCGGAACCACGTCACCGGGACAAGGACAGGGAAAAGGACGGCGACGAGCAATGATGCGCAGGGAAGCCAGAAGAACGCTTTCCAAGCGCCCCGCCCTGGCAAGACGCGAAGCACGGATGCCGTTGCGGATGGTCCATGCGTCCGGTCCTCCAAGGGGACGCCGTGGCGGGGCCTTCCTAAGGCGCTTCGCGTCCGGACCGAGCCTCAGCGCGCCTTTCCCATCAGCATCTTCTCCGCCAGGGCCACCGTCTCCGGTCCGACGCCGCCGAGCATGCGGGCCAGCTCCTCGACGCGCGCCTCCCCGGCGACGGGTTCGAGACGGGAGTTGGTCGTGTCGTTCTCGACCTCCTTCGTCACGAGGAAATGCCGGTGCGCGAGGGCCGCGACCTGGGGCATGTGGGTGATCGCGACGACCTGATGGCGGTCGCCGAGGAAGGCCATCTTGCGCCCCACCGCACCCGCGATCTCGCCTCCGACGTTCGCGTCGATCTCGTCGAAGACCATCAGGGGGATGCGGTCCTGGTCGGCGAGGGCGCTCTTCACGGCGAGCATCACCCGCGACATCTCGCCGCTCGAGGCGATGACGCGCAAGGGCTTGAGCGGCTCGCCCGGATTCGGCCCGAAGAGGAAGTCGATGCTCTCGCAGCCCTTGGGCCCCGGTTCGAGGAGGGTTTCGACCTCGATCTCGAAGCTGGAGCGGTGGAAGCCGAGATCCTTCAGATGCGTCGCGATCTCCTTGGCGAGAGCCGGCGCGGCCTTGGCGCGCTTGGCGGACAAGGCCCCGCCCGCCTTCGCGACGAGGGAGGCGGCCTGCTCGACGGCGGCGGAGAGGCGCAGCAGCTCCGCTTCCCGTCCGTCGACCGAAGCCAGTCTCTGCCGGGCCCGGGTCTCGTAGGCGAGCACGTCCTCGACTCTCTGGCCGTATTTCCGCTTCAGCGTCTCGATCTCGTCGATGCGGCGCTCGATCCGGGCGACCTCGGAAGGGTCGATTTCCAGCTCCTCGGAATAGTCCCGCAAGCTCCCTTCCAATTCCTCGATCTCGACCCGCGCCGAATCGAAACCGGAAAGCCGCTCCGCGACGGAAGGGTCGAAACGCTCCAGCTCGCGCAGGCAGCGCTGGGCGCTGGCGAGATTCGCGGAGGCGGCGCTGAGCAGATCCACGGCCTGGCTCGCGTTCTCGAGGAGACGGGAGGAATTCTGCGACTGGCGGTAGCGCTGCTCCAGCTCCGCGACCTCGGCCGGATCCAGCGCCGCGGCGGCGATCTCATCGACTTGGAAACGGAGCAGTTCGACCTCCTGGCCGCTGACGAGGCGCTCGCTGCGGAACGCCTCCAGCGCGCTTTTCGCCCCCGCCCATGCCTCGTAGGCCTGCCGGTAGGCTCGTCGCTCCGTCGAGGCATGGGCGTAGGCGTCGAGCATGGCGAGCTGGCGGTCCTGGGAGAGAAGCGACTGATGCTCGTGCGGTCCATGGAGGTCGACGAGCAGTCCGCCGAGCGACTTCAGGAGCGAGAGCGTGCAGGGCGAGCAGTTCACGAACTGCTTGTTCCCGCTGCCGAAGCTGCGCTTCACGACGAGGACATTGCCCTCGCAGGGCTCCAGCCCGCCGCTTTCGAGCAACGCGTTGACCTGGTCGAGATTCGAGGAGAGCTCGAAGACCGCCTCCACCGAACAAAGGCTTTCGCCCGTGCGGACGAGGTCGTGGTTGGCCCGCTCGCCGAGGATCAGCTTCAATGCGCCGACGATCATCGACTTGCCCGCTCCCGTCTGTCCGGTCACCCCGATGAGTCCGGATCCGAGCTCCCAGGTGAGGTCGTCGACGAGGGCGAGGTTCTTGATTTTTAAAACCGAGAGCATTGCGAGGGAGGGGCGGCGGCAGTATGGAGCAGACCGTCACGGCACGCAATGGAGACACAGGCGGAAATCACCTTCCTCGGCACCGGCACTTCGATCGGAGTGCCGGTGATCGGTTGCGACTGCACCGTCTGCACCTCGGGCGATCCGAAGAACCGGCGGCTCCGTTCGTCCATCCATGTCCGGACACCCGGAACCGCCCTCGTCGTCGACACCGGGCCCGACTTCCGGCAACAATGCCTGCGGGAGGGGATCCGCCACCTCGACACGGTCCTCTTCACCCATGCCCACAGCGATCACGTCATGGGTTTCGACGACCTGCGGCGCTTCACCATCGACGAGGACGACGAGATCGCGATCCACGCGACCGGGTCCTGCCTCGAGCGCCTCCGCGCCGCCTTTCCCTACGTTTTCGACGGAGAAAACCGCTACCGGGGCTATCTGAAGGCGGCCCCACACGCCATCGACGGGCCCTTCCGCGTCGGCGATCTGGAGGTGACGCCGCTGCCGGTCGATCACGGCAAGGTCGAGACCATCGGCTTTCTTTTCGAGAAAGGCGGCGAACGGCTCTTCGCCTACGTCCCCGACGCGAAGACGCTGCCCGCGGAAAGCAAGCGGCTCCTCGGCGGGATCGGCCTGCTCATCCTCGACGGTCTCCAGCCCGAGCCGCATTGGAGCCACCTCTCGATCGGCGAAGCCGTCGCCCTGGCGGAGGAGCTCGGTGCAGACGAGACCTGGCTGACGCATTTCTCCTGCCGCGTCGACTACCGCGCCATCGAGGCGACCCTGCCGGGAAATGTGAGACTGGCGTGGGACGGGCTGAAGCTGGGGTGTTGAAGGGGCTTCATCCCACCAAACGAGTATGACGACCGGACGCATCCTCGCCGCCTCTCAGTCTCGACAAAGCATTGCCCCATACCGGAAAATGGAGGATGCTTTCGCAGCAACCGATGTTCCCTCGCCTCCTCACGCTCTGCGCCGCTCTTCTGCTCCCGCTCGGCTCCGCCGCCGGTGCCGAGCCCTTTCCGCCGGACTCTCCGGAGCACCAGGCCCTGACCGCCGCCGGCCCTTCGCTCGGCGACGAGGACTTCACCCTGCGCGAGGAGTACTGGAAGGGCGACCTCAGCCTCCGCTCGGGTCGGGCGCTGAAGCTCCAGTTCTTCAAGCGCAACCACTACCGCCTCTTCCTCGGCGTCTCTCCTTCGGTCTTGCCCAAGGGAGCGAGGCTGCACCTGCACATCTTCGACGCCGCCAACGAAGCCGTGGCCGAGGCCGTCGGCGAGCCGGACGAGGCCTCCCTCACCCTTTCCCTCGACGACACCCCGAAGACCGGTCTCCATCTCATCCTCATGCGGATCGAGGCTCCCCTCGGCCCTCTCGCGGAAGCCGATGTTCCGGCGGCCCTCTTCTACGGATGGAAATAGGGCCTGCCCTGCAGAAGCCGTCGCCACAACCTCGTTTGGATTCCGTGCCAACGACACGGGCTTGAGAGGTCGTTTCCGACGAAAGGGAGGGCTGGCGTCCGATCCGGACGGAGCCGCGGCGCATTTCCCCTCTTGTCGAAATCCGCCCTTTGGGGGAGACTGACCGCGTGTTCCAGGTCATCTTCAACGAAATCAGCGCGGCGGAGATCTCGCAGCTCCCCACTCTCGAGCAGCTCGAGGTGCTCAACGAGTTCCAGGTGAAGCCCGAGGATCTCGAGGGGATCGAGGACAATCCGGCGGGTGCCAAGTTCGGCCAGATCGAGCGCAACGGGAAGAAGCTCTACCGCTACCGCGCCAGCGACGTGCGCATCTATTTCGAGGTTTCGAAGGACCACCATTCCGTCGTCGTCCACCGCGTCCTCAGCAAGAACAGCTTCCAGGACTTCCTCTTCCGCGCGAACCTGCCCGTCGGGGACGACGACGCCCTCGCCCAGTCGAAGCAGTTCTGGGCGCTCATCGAGGAGGGCGAGCGTGCCCGGCGCGTTTGAGCCGGAACCGGGTAGAGAATACGCGAAGCGGACCGCCGAAGGCAATTTCGTGAGAACTTCCCCATGGTCGCGGCCGCATGAGAAGAGAGTCGGAGTCGAAATTCTCACGGATTCCGCTACGGTCTCGCCATGACTGACCCCATCGAGCGCGTCGAAACGGACGAGGCGTGGCGGCGCGGGGCCTTCCCCGCCTGCCGCGACCGGATCTTCTTCGCCCACGCCGCCGTCGCGCCCATCCCGCAGGTGGCGATGGAGGCGATGGACGCCTTCAACGTCGCCTCCTCCACCGGCGAGCTCGACTACGGTGAAGTCTTTCTGCAACGCATGGACCGCGTCCGCGGTGCGGCCGCCCGGCTCTTCGGCGGCTCGGCGGACGAGTTCGCCCTCCTCGGCCCGACCAGCCTCGGCCTCAGCCTCGTGGCCAACGGGCTCGACTGGCAGCCGGGCGACGAGATCGTCACCTACCTCGACGACTATCCGGCCAACGTCTATCCGTGGAAGCAGCTCGAGCGGCTCGGGGCGAAGGTCGTCTACCTGCAGCCTCGTGGGCTCGGTGAAATCACGCCGGAACTCGTCCGCGACGCGATCACTCCGCGGACGCGGCTCCTCGCCCTCGCCTCCTGCCATTTCCTGAGCGGCTACCGCCTCGACGTCGCGGCGATCGGAGCGATCGCCCGGGAGCACGGACTGCTCTTCTGTCTCGACGCGATCCAGACGGCAGGAGCCTTTCCGACGCCTGCCGGCGAAGTCGACTTCCTCAGCGCCGACTCGCACAAGTGGATGCTGGGTCCCTCCGCAGCCGGCGTGGTCTATGTGGCGAAGGCGCGGCAGGAGTTGCTCCGTCCCAGCCTCTACGGGGCTTGGAACGTGGTCTCGCCGAATTTCACCGCGCGAGACGGGATCGCCTTCGAGCCGGGCGCGCGCCGCTACGAACCGGGGGTGCTCAACGCCTCGGGCCTGCTCGGCATGGAAGCCTCCATCGAGCTGCTCGCCGGTGTCGGAATCGAACGGATCGCGGCGCGGCTTCTCGAGTTGAAGGCCCATCTCTGCGAGGGACTCGACCGGCTCGGCCTGCGCCTGCTCGGTCCCAGGGACGGGGCGGCGGCCTCGGGCATCACCTCCTTCACCGATCCGAACGGGGACACGCGGACCACTGCGCTGTCCTCCCGTCTCCAGGAGGCGGGAATCGTCGCGAGCTGCCGCCACAACCGGGACGGGATTCCTTGGGTCCGTTTCAGTCCCCATTTCTACAACACCCACGCCGAGATCGAAGAGGTTCTGCGCGTCCTGCGCGAGGCGAGAACTTGACAAACGGCGGCTTGCGGCTTCCGTCGGCCCCGTTTTTTTCGCTGGAAAGCGAGGCCTTTCTAGGTCACGATTCCCGCTCCGGGTCCGCACCCGAACATTCATCCCCAAACCAAGAGGGCCTACCGCCGTGGACTTCAGAGACATCAAACGCATCGTCGAGCTCATGGATCAGCATGGGCTCTCCGTCTTCAAGCTGGAGCAAAACGAAACCAAGCTCGAACTCAAGAAAGGCGGCGACCTCGACGTCAAGGCCATCCAGAGCTGGCTCGCCTCGTCCCCGCCCCCGCAGTTCGCCCCCGCCTACGCCGCCCAGCCGGCTCCGTCGGGGGGCGCGCCCGCCGCCGCCGCCGCCGAGGGCGGGCTGCCCGCCAACGTGAAGGAGATCACCTCTCCCATGGTCGGGACTTTCTACACCGCCTCCTCCCCCGACGCCGATCCCTTCGTGAAGGTCGGGACCAAGGTCTCCGCCGACAGTACCGTCTGCATCATCGAGGCCATGAAGGTGATGAACGAGATCAAGGCCGAGATCGCCGGAGAAATCGTCGAGGTCCTCGTCGAGAACGGTACCGCGGTGCAGTACGGCGAGCCTCTCTTCCGGGTGAAGACCGCCTGACCCCTCCCTCCCACCACGTCCTCCCCGGGCCGGGATCGGGACGAGAGACCACGCCATGTTCAAGAACATCCTCGTAGCGAACCGCGGCGAAATCGCGTTGCGCGTCATCCGCGCCGCGAAAGAGCTCGGCGTCCGCACCACCGCCGTCTACTCCGAGGCCGACGTCGATTCGATGCACGTCCACCTCGCGGACGACGCCATCTGCATCGGTCCGGCCCCGAGTTCGGAGTCCTACCTGAAAATGGAGGCCATCCTTTCCGCCGCGGAGATCGCCAACGTCGACGCGATCCACCCCGGCTACGGATTCCTTTCCGAAAATCCGCGCTTCGCCGAGCTCTGCGCAAGCTGCAACGTGAAGTTCATCGGCCCCTCCTCGCACGTCATTTCGCTGATGGGCGACAAGAACCAGGCGCGCGCCACCGCGACGAAATACGGCGTGCCCGTCACCCCCGGTTCCGACGGCATCGTCGAGACCGAGGCCGATGCCCTGAAAGTCGCGGAGAAGATCGGCTTTCCCGTGATGATCAAGGCGACCGCCGGCGGCGGCGGCCGCGGCATGCGTCCGGCCCTGAACAAGGCCAGCTTCGTCAACGCCTTCCACGCGGCCCGCGCGGAGGCCCAGGCCTGCTTCGGCTGCCCCGACGTCTACATCGAGCGTCTCGTGCAGAATCCGCACCACGTCGAGTTCCAGATCGTGGCGGACAGCCACGGCAACGTCAAGGAGCTCGGCGAGCGCGACTGCTCCATGCAGCGCCGGAACCAGAAGATCATCGAGGAGACGCCCTCGCCCCTCCTCTCGCCCGAGCTGCGCCGCCGCATGGCCGAGGCCTCCGAATCCCTCGTGAAGAACATCGGCTACGAGAACTGCGGCACCATCGAGTACCTCGTCGACGACCAGGAGAACTTCTACTTCATGGAGATGAACACCCGCATCCAAGTGGAGCATCCCATCACCGAAGAGGTGCGCGGCTGCGACCTCATCAAGGAGCAGATCCGTGTCGCCGCGGGCGAGCCGCTCTCCCGCCACGTCGTCGACAGCGTGCCGCGCGGTCACTCCATCGAATGCCGCATCAACGCCGAGGACCCCTACAACAACTTCGCTCCCAGCCCCGGCAAGATCACCCTCTTCTACGCTCCCGGCGGCCGCGGCGTGCGGGTCGACACCCACGTCTACAGCGGCTACGAAGTGCCGCCGAACTACGATTCGATGATCGCGAAGCTCATCGTCACCGGCGCGACCCGCGAGATCGCGATCGCCCGGATGCTCCGTTCCCTGAAGGAATTCGTGGTGCGCGGGATCAAGACGACGATTCCCTTCCAGGCCTCCATTCTCGAGCACAGCGCCTTCCTCAACGGCGACTACAACATCGGATGGGTCGAGAGCTTCCTCGCCTCGCAGCCGACTCCGCCCGAGCTGCCCTACTTCATGCGCGAGGAGTGAGACCGCCCGGTCCGCCAGCTTCTCCGAGATCCATTGCGTCTTCGGCTGCGGGCGCATCGCAAGCGTCCATTTGGGATGATTCACGGACCATGACCGGTCCACTCGGGGAAGGAACGTCGCTTGGGCCTCCGATCGGCCGCGCGAGCCGCGCGATCCTAACCCTCGCCCTGCGCCCCCCTATCAGAGGTCGAACCCGGGGAATTTCCCGGCAGAACCGAGGGGTGGCTTCCGGTAGGAGAGGCTGACGTTGGGAGGCTGGGCGCTGCAGCGAGCGGCTCTTCAAAGCGAGCATTTATGCGCAAGCCGACGTCAAAATGAATCACGACACCGGCAGCTTTTCCGCTCGTGCCGTGGCTTGTTTCAAACGACCCCGGCCATGCCCCAATTTCCCCATTCCCTTTTCCGGCCCGCCATCTTGCCACTGGCTCTGCTCATCTTCGCCGCCGGCCTGCGTGCGGATGAACCCTCGAATAAACTCTGCCCCATCATGACCGAGGACGAGGCGGTGGCGGAGGCCAAGGTCGCCTATCAGGGCAAGGACATCTATTTCTGCTGCAGCCCTTGCGTGAAGCAGTTCAAGCGGGATCCGGACTACTACGTGGCCCTGTTCCAGGAGATGAAGAGCGTGCCCGCCGTGCAGGAGGTGAAGGTGCCCGACGGGATCGAGCTGCTGGAGCAGCGCTTCTGCCCCTTCAGCACGAAGCGCCTCGTCGGTCCCTCGTCTCCCTCCACCGAATACAAGAGCGTGAAAATCTACTTCTCCAAGCCGGGGCATCTGCGCACCTGGAACGCGGACCCGGACGGCTACGCCAAGGAGGCTGTCGCCAAGGGCCTGCTGCCCCAGCTCGAAGGAAAAATCTGAATCCACCACCCCAGCCCAACTCCCTATGAAACGACTCCTCGCGCCCCTGTTCGCCTCCGCCGCCCTCTGCCTGCTGCCGTCCGCCGCCCAGGCGCATTCCGTCTGGATCGAAGACCTGCCGGACGGCCGGCTTTGTGTCCGCTTCGCCGAATGGGGAGAGGACTTCGAGACTTCCCCGGGCCATCTCGACTCCTTCAACATCGTCACCGGCTCCGCGCTGGATGACGAAGGAAAGCCCGTGGTCTTTGACGTGACCAAGAAAGAGGACCACTTCCTGCTCGGCGGCGCCACCGTCGAACAGGGCCGCCCCGTTTTCGCGCAACTGCACTTCGCCGTGCGCAAGCTGCACGAGGACAAGCCCGCGCGCGCGCCCATCTTCCATTGCCGCTGGCAGCCGGAAGGCGCCGGAGCCGGCACGCCCGCTCTGACCATGGACATCGTGCCCACCGGCCAACCCGGAGAGGCCCGCGTCTACTTCCGTGGCAAACCGCTCGGCGGCGTCAAGCTAGGCCTCCATGCTCCCGGCAAAGACGAGCAGGAGCTCACCGCGGACGCGGAAGGCTACGTGCGCGTGACCGATCTCTCCAAGCCCGGCCCCTACCTGCTGACCATCGCCCGCTACTCCGAGGAACTGGCTGGCTTCCACAACGGCGCGCCCTACGCCATCACCAGCCACAGCGCTTCGCTCTTCTGGACGGTGTCGGCGGAGAAGAAATAACCCGGGCATCCTTGGTCCGGGACGATGGGTCTCCGCATCCGGATCGACGGAGTTCCGCGTGGTCCGGATCGGAAGACGCCTCTTCTCCTCGGCATTGCGATAATCAACTCCCTATCAGTGTGCCAAGCTTGGGACATCACCCGCAGATCGCCCCTGTTCTCGAACAAATCAACCGTGTCGTCGTCGCGAAGGAACAACAGGCCAAGCTGGCCATCGCCTGTTTGCTGACCGGAGGGCATGTCTTGATCGACGACTTGCCCGGCGTCGGCAAGACCACCTTGAGCCACGCGCTGGCGAAGTCCTTCGGGTTCCGCTACAAGCGCATCCAGTTCACCTCCGATCTCCTGCCCGCCGATATCATCGGGGTTTCGGTGTTCGATCCTTCGCAACAGGCGTTTTCGTTTCATCCCGGAGCCATCTTCACCCAGATGCTCCTCGCGGACGAGATCAACCGCGCCTCGGCGAAAACGCAGAGCGCCTTGCTGGAGGCGATGGAGGAAAAGCAGGTCACGGTGGATGGCCGGACCTATCCGCTGCCGTCGCCGTTCATGCTGATCGCGACGCAGAATCCATCGGAACAGCATGGTTCCAATCCGCTGCCCGAATCCCAGTTGGACCGTTTCGATGTGCGCATTGTCCTAGGCTATCCAACAGCGGACGTGGAAAGGCGTCTGTGGAAAGGCGAAAGCGGCAGGGAGCGGCTGGCCGATCTGGAGCCGCGGATCGATGAGGCGGCGCTCGAAGAATTGCGTCGGCAGATCAACGACGTCTTTGTTTCGGACGCCCTTCTGGACTATCTGGAGTCCATCGTGCAGCACACCCGAAGCTCTGGCCGCTATGTGCATGGCCTCTCTCCGAGGGCATCCCTGACCTTGCTGAGGATCACTCGCGCGTGGGCACTGATCGACGGCCGCGACTTTGCAACGCCCCAGGATATGCAGACGGTGCTGCCCTATGTGGCGGCGCATCGCCTGAGACCGTCCCCTTCCGGACGGGATGTCGTCGATGTCGAGACCGACCTTGCGGGCATCCGAATCCCCTAGATCCGAGAAAAGGCGATGAAGGTCAGGCGCTCGGTCTCTGTGAAAGCAAGCGGGATGGGCGTCGCCTTCCTGGCCACCCTGGTCCTCGCCCTCGTGGCCGCCATCAACGGGAACAACAGCATCGCGATCCTGCTGGCCTCCATTCTCCTCGCGTTCTTCGTGACCGCCTTTGTCAACGGAGCCTTGAACCTCCTGCCCCTGAGGCTTGCGCAGTTGGAGCTCGACAACGCCTTCGCCGGCGAGCGCGTCCAGGTGCGCGGTCTGCTGGCGTCGCGCTTTCCGGTTCCGGGCGCATCGCTGGAGATCGTTGTGGAAAGCGAGACGGGTCGGGGCGCTTGCTCGCTCGAGCGGTCCCATGGGGCCCTGGAATTTGCGCTGACATTGCCGCCACAGCAGCGGGGATACCTCCAATTGGAGTCGCTCGAGATCCGCAGCTCCTACCCCATAGGCATGCTGAATTGGTCGGTCCGTTTTGACGAACTGGCGACCACGGGGTTGGTCTATCCTACGCCGATCGACTATCTGGCCGACTCGGAGCCATCTCCTGGGAAGGTCCGGGTGGCGGCGGGTGGGGACTTCGACGAGCTGGAAACCTGGCAAAACGGGGACACTCTTTCCGGAGTCTGCTGGAAGACCTACGCCAAGACTGGAAAGCGCATGCGCAAGCGCTTTCTGGACTCCGGATCGGTGTCCTCGGGCAATGGCCTCTGCCTCGATGGGGAGCACCTGCCCTTGTTTTCGGACGAGGAGCTTCGCTCGCAGCTCTGCTATTGGGTGGTCGAGAGGCAGCGCCGCCGGGAACCCTATGGATTGCGATTCCGGGGGCGGACCATTGCAACGGCGTCTGGCACCGATCACGACCGCAGGTGCCTGGAAACGTTGACCGTGGCCTGACAGAATGCAAATGCACGTCCTCTCGATGCCCCTCCGCCACTGGGCGCCGCCGCCACCCAAGGAGGCCTGGGTGCTGTCGCTCTCGGTCCTCGTTGTCCTCCCGCACCTGCTCCATTTGCCGGTGGCCGTTTCCCTGCTCTGCGCGATGTGCTGGGTGATCGGTCTCATTCTGGCGTGCCGCAGGTCGCGCCTCTCGAAAGTGGCAACGATCGGCGTGATCCTGATCGTTCTTTCGACCTTGTCGGCCGTCATTCCGCAGCTGGGCCTCCCCATGCTGGGATTTGCGTTGGCGGTGTTGATGGTCGCGATGAAGCCTTTGGAAACCTTCGATCGGAGGGGGAATCGCAGTTTCGCCATCTCATGCTACCTCTGCTCCCTCCTGTTCTTCTTTCAGGAGGGGAGCGCCCTATGGGCGATTTACTATCTATGCTGCTTCATCGGGTTGACGGGATTCCTCTGTGCCTCCGAGACGCCCGATTCGGGGCTCGGGAGATCGTTGGGAAAAGGCGTTCGGCTGCTCGCCCAGGCATTGCCTCTGGCGGTGGTTCTGTTCTACGGGATTCCCAGGATCGAACAGCCGTTTCTGCAATGGGGCTCTTCCAAGGCTCCCACCTTGTCAGGCGTTCCCGACAAGGTCCGGCTCGATCGGCTGGGCCCTATGTCCGAGTCGGACGAACTGGCCTTCGAGGCCGCCTTCGACGACCCGGCCCCCGACCCATACAGCCTGTATTGGCGTGGGACGGTTTTCCATTTCACCGATGGGATCCACTGGGACAGCGATCACTATCCCCATCATCCGATGGCGCCTGGGCGTCTGGAGCCGGCAGAGGGCCCGCCCGTTCCAGCGGAATCCGGTGCCCAGTCGCTCGCTCGCAGGGCCGGCAGAACCGTGACCTATCGGATCTCCAAAATGGAGGCGTCCGACAATTGGCTGATTGCTTTGGATCTGCCCGTCGCACAAATCGAGTCGAGCACCTTGACGGAGGACTATCAGTTGATTCCCCACGGGAGCTTCGGTTCGGATTTCGAATACCGCATGACCTCCGCGTTGAGCATCCAGACGCCGCGAGATTCGGAGCGGGTCTACCGGAAGGCTCTGCAATTGCCTTCCAGATCGGGGATGGCGAGACAGGCCCGCCAGATGGGGGAACGGTTGAGGGCGGAGCACGAGGGGAAGGGAGGCGCCGATCAGAGGATCATCCAGCAAATTCTGCGGCTCTTCTCGCAGGAAGGCTTCCACTATACGCTCAATGCGCCCACCTACCGATCCAATCCAATCGACCAGTTCCTCTTCGAGGGGCGCTACGGATACTGCACGCACTATGCGGCGGCGACGACCCTGCTGCTGAGAGCCGCGGGGGTCCCGGCCAGAATGATATCGGGCTATCATGGAGGAGATTGGAGCCCCGACAGGAAAAAGCTGATGGTCAGACAGCGTCATGCGCACGCCTGGGTCGAGGCCTGGGTCGAAGGGCATGGCTGGCTGCGCATCGATCCGACGGCGGCGATTCCTTCGGAACGGGTGTTGACGGGCAGCGTCCCGACGGAGGAGATGTCCGTCCTGAACCATAACGAGCCGCTCGTTTCACAAGGCGAGACGGCCGACGACTGGCAGTCGCTTTTGAACCCGGCCCAGTTGCGCATTCTGCAGAATGGCAGCGAGACGAACGACGCGCCCTCCGAACCCGCTGCATCCGGCCTCTCCCTCGACCGGTGGATCGGCATGTCCAAGGCTCTCTGGACTTCGTTGGTGACGGATTACGACCGCAGCCGCCAGCAGAGCCTGTTCCAGGAGGGCACTGGCTACCTTCTGGCGGCGGCCTTGCTGTTTGGCTCGATCGCCCTGTCTGTCGTTTTTGTGCTGATTCGGGCGAGGCACCCTGTCGATGGCGGTTCCTCCTGTCGGGTTGGAGCGATTTATTGCCAGCTTTGCAGGCGCTTGCAGTCCCTGGGCATACCGACTCCTCCCCATGAACCCTATCAGTCAATCCACGAGCGTCTCGCGGGAACGGGACGCTTCGACCCGGAGCTGCTCGATGGATTCTTCTCCGCGTATGAGCGTCTGCGCTACCGGCAGGAGGAAGCCCGGGCGAGACGTGAGGACCTCCGGCATTTGCGCGGGCTGATGAAGCGGCTGCTAGCAAGCGCGCTTTCACGAGCCGCGATTAGCAATGATTTGCGCAAATTTGACTCTGAGATGCGAACCGTGGCCCGGAAATGAACCCGATCCAAGCTTGCTCATTGTCCATTGCAGAACCAATGCCTACTTTTCCTTTCAGCGAGATGAAAACCGGAACAATCAGCACTCTTTCAACCGCTTCTCTGCTCTCGATTCTACTGCTCACGCTGATCGTTGAGAGTGGAGCAGGTGAAACCTGGTCCGGCTTCCGCAACGATGGCAGCAGCGTCTCGACCGCCGAGGGCATCCCCACCCGCTGGTCCCCCACCGAGGGGATCACCTGGCAACGCGAGTTGCCCGGATACGGGCAGTCCGGCCCGCTCTTGTGGGAAGGCCGGCTCTATCTGACCGCCGTAGAGGGCCCCACGAAGGAGAAAAGCCTCGTCCTCGCGCTGGATGCGAAGTCCGGCGGGACGATCTGGTCGCAAGGGATCGAGACCACGACTCCGGCGGGGAATTACCGGATGAAGAGCCGCGCCGCACCGACACCGGTGGTGGACGGGACCGGAGTTTACGCCTTTTTCGAGGGCGGCGACGTCGTGGGGCTCTCCCACACCGGCGAAGTGAAATGGAGACGCCGCCTGACCGAGGAATACGGCGAGTTCCAGAACGGCCACGGCCTGGGCAGCTCCCTCGCGCAGACCAAGGACGCGGTCATCGTGCTGATCGATCATTCCGGACCGTCCTACCTGCTCGCGCTGGACAAGCAGACCGGGGAGAACCGTTGGAAGACCGCGCGCACCTCGCGTTCGTCGTGGACCTCCCCGGTCGTCGCGACGCTGAACGGGCGCGAACAGATCGTCGTCAGTTCCAACGGCACGGTCGATGGCTACGACCCGGATACCGGCCGGTTGATCTGGTCTGTTGACGATGTCGGCGGCAACACCATCCCGTCGGTGGCGGTGGCGGGCGACCGCGTCTTCGCCGGGGCGTCCATGTCCGGGTCGGGCGGGGGCGACGGAGACAATGCGGAGCGATCCAGTTGCTGCATCGAGGTGACGGGCGGGGAGTCGCCGACCGCGACGATCGCCTGGCGCTCCCGGAAAGCCGCCTGCCACTACGTCAGCCCGGTCGCAACCGACGGGCGCGTTTATTTCGTGAACAACGCCGGCGTGGTGCATTGCCTCGATGCCGCGACCGGAGAGACCCTTTTCGCCGAGCGGACCGCAGGCATGTGCTGGGCGACCCCCGTTGTCGCCGGCGGGCACGTCTATCTGTTCACCAAGGACGGGCAGACCACCGTGCTGAAGGACGGGCCGGAGTTCAAAGAGGTCGCCGTCAACGCGCTGTGGGACCGGACCCATCCCCCCGCACCGGAAACCTATGTCCAGCATCGCCCGGAATCCCCATCGGGCGAACGGGGCAATCCGATGGACCGATTGAAGGACGCCGACAAGAACCAGGACGGCAAACTCGTTAAAGAGGAGCTGCCGGAATCCATGCAGGCCTTCTTCGGACGGCTGGATTCCAACGGAGACGGCGCGATCGATCAGGAAGAGCTCAAGGCCGCTTCCGAAAGGATGAGCCGCCGCGGTGGCGGGGGCGGTGGAGGATCGGGCGCCGAGTCCTACGACGATCCCATCGTCTATGGCGTCGCCGTCGGCGACGGAGCCTTCTTCGTCCGCACCGGCACGCGGGCCTATTGCATTCGCGGGAACTGAACCGGCCCCCGATGACGTCGTCCGATCATTGCGGCTCTTGGCTTCCTTCCTCGCGGCGTCGATTTTTCCGTCCGCCTGCGGCGAGGCCGGCGACGGCGCGGCGTCCGCCGATGGAACGCCCTTTCCTCCGTCCCGCGCGCGGTTCGCGCAGGCGGCTGTCCTCCTGGTGTTTGCCCCAATGATCTGATTTTCGATGTCCTCGGAACAACGCTCCCATTCCAACCATTTCAGGGGAACCTCACCCCGGCTGGTTGTCACGTTGTTTGCGCTTTGTCTTTTGTCAGGTGCCGCCGGTCTGGCCTATGAGGTTCTGTGGTTGAAGCAGCTTTCGCTGTTGTTTGGCAGCACTTCGAGCGCCGCCGCCGTGACCTTGGCGGCCTTTTTTCTGGGTCTGGCACTGGGGAGTTGGGCGCTGGGCGGCGTTGCGGAACGGTCGACCCGGCCCTTGCTCGGGTATGCCGTGCTGGAGGTTGGCATCGCCCTGTCGGCGGGATTGTATCTGGTGTTGCTTCACTGGTATGGGGCAATCTATGCCTCGATCTATCAGGCGTGCGGGGGGCCCGGTCCGACATTGGTTTTGGCGAAGTTTGGTTTGGCGTTCATCGTGTTGGTTCCACCATCGTTTTGCATGGGGGGGACCTTGCCATTCCTCGGGCAGTATTTGATTCGGTCGCGGGAATCGCTGGGACGCGTCGGATCCCTGTTGTATGCGACGAACACCGTTGGCGGCATTGTCGGGGCATTGCTGGCGGGGTTTCTTCTGCCGAGCACCTTGGGGTTTCGCAACGCCTATGTGCTGTGCATTGGCGTGTCGCTGTCAATCGCGGCCGTCAGCGCGTGGATCGGTCGGGGCGCGATCTTGCCGGCCCAAGTCGCCGAGAAGCCCGAGAAGGCAAAGAAGCCCGGGAAGGCATCGATGCCGCGAGGATGGGTGCTTTCGCTCGCCTTCGTTTCGGGGGTTCTGACCCTGGGGCTGGAGGTGATGTGGACCCGGATGTTCGCCCAAGTGCTGCAGAATTCCGTGTTTACGTTTTCCGCGGTGTTGGCGACCTTTCTATTGAGCCTGGCAATGGGATCCGTGCTGGCCTCGATCCTGATGCGGAGAACGACGCGTCCGGAGTCGATGCTGACGGTGCTGCTCGCCCTGGCGGGGATTGCGGTCGTGGTTTCGGTCGCCATCTTTTGGGATACCACGAACGGCCTGCAGTATGTGGGCGCGGCGCTTGGCTGGTCGGAGTATCTGATGCTTGTCGCGGCGATGGCCTTGTCGACGATGGGGCCGCCGGGGGTTCTGGCAGGGGCGATTTTTCCCTTCCTGCTGAAGCTCGAGGGTCAGCGCATGCGGTCGGCGGGCCGGTCGATCGGCCAACTGACGGCGCTGAATACCGTTGGAGCGGCGGCGGGGTCCTTGCTGGCTGGTTTCGTTCTGCTGGGCACCGTTGGAATGTGGCAGGGGATCCAGTGGATCGCCTTCGCCTACTTTGCCTGTGCTCTGTTGGTGGCTTGGAAGGGGGGGGTGCGTTTCGCTGCCATGGCACCGCTTGCTGGGATTCTGTTGGCAGCGACCGCCTTCGATCCCACGGATCATCCGGTAGTCTCGGTGGGTCATTCGGAACGGTTGCTCGAGACCTGGGAGAGCAGGGATGGAATCGTCGCCGTGACGGAGACACCGGGTTCCCGGTGGATCAAGGTCAACAATTGGTACACGGTGGGCGGGGCCGCGGTAGGAGGGGCAGGATCATCGGGCGGCAAACCGTGGCAGTCGCAGATGTGGCAGGCGCAGTTGCCCTTGCTGATTCATGGCAAGGCGGAGTCGGTGTTCTTCCTTGGCATGGGGACCGGAATTCCGGCCGGCGTGGCCTTGGAGTTCCCTGTCGGGCGGGTGGTGGTGGCGGAGCTGATCGAGGACGTGGTGGTCGCTTCCCGGAAGTATTTTGAAGAGGAGACCGGTGAGCTGCATACCGATGGTCGGGCGACGGTCATCGCGGAGGATGGACGCAATCTGCTCCGCGGAACCAGGGAGACCTTCGATCTGATCGTGTCGGATTTCTTCACTCCCTGGCATGCCGGGGCAGGGAGTCTCTACAGTGTCGACCACTATGCCGCCGCCAGAGAGCGATTGCGGGCCGGCGGCATGTATGCGCAGTGGATACCGCTCTACCAGATGTCGGAGGGGGAGGTGATGATGGTCATCAAGAGCATGCGGGAGGTGTTTCCGGAAGTGACGATCTGGCGCGGGAACTTCCATGCCGAGTACCCTGTTCTGATGCTCCTTGGCGGTGAGACGGCGCCCGCGGTTGGTGGGCTGGCGCCGGCGGATTTCGAGCAGGCGGAACGCAGCATGATGGAGTTGCTGGGGGGAGCGTCACAAGGCCGGCTGACCGAGGTGGACGCGGAGATGATCCGGATGTTCTACGCGGGGCGGGTGCAGACCCTGGCACCGGCATTGGCGGATGTCGAGCTGAACACGGATGCGAGGCCGTTGTTTGAGTATCTTGCGCCGAAAACGCAACGCGCGCAGATGTCGCAAACGGCGAACTGGTTTGTCGGGTCGGAATTGGCCACGTTTTTCGATCTGTTGGCGAGCGAACCGGCGGACGACCCCATGGTGAGAATGGGATACTATCTGCATCGGTCGATCCTGGATCGTTCGGTGGGAGAGGATGACGCTGCTGAGGAGTGGTTCCGACAATTCAAGGCGGAATTCGGACCATGAGAACCCACACAGTGGGCATATTCGCCGGAGTGTAGGGGAAGACGGTCATGGCAGTGGATTCGCCAGCCGGGGATTGGTGAGCGTTCGTCAACAACTACGATCACACCCTGCAGAGCAACCTTTTTGCAGGAACCACGGCTTGGCCCTGGTTCGCGGCCCTCCTGCTTGGCCTACTCGCCGCCTCTGCCACGGTCGTCGCGTTCCAGGCCCGGCGGCACGAGGACCTATTGCTGTGCTATCACAACTCCATCGGACATCAAGCGCCAAGGCTCGCGGACCGCACGCATCGCGACTGAACAGGGTCGGGGCGGCGATGCAACCCTGTCGGATCGGAGATCACACCTTCACCAAAGCGGAGGAGCGTCCCTTACGGCACGAAAAACACCCACGCGATCAGAATCAGCACGGTGCCGACGAAGGCCGTCGCAACGCCGCTGACGCGTCGTTTCTTGACGTAGAACAGCAGACCGAACCCCGACACGCCCATCAGCAGCATGACCACTGCCGAGGCATCGATGACCCAGGCCCAGGCCGCTCCGGCATCCCTGCCCTTGTGAAGGTCGTTCAGCACGGCCATCGTGCCGGTGGTCGTTTCGGTTGCCGAGTAGGCTCCCGAATTCCGGTCGATGAACACATCGGCGGAGTAGCCGGGGCCCTTGAAGACCACCATGCATTCGTATTCGTCCACCTCGAATTCGCTTACGGTGCCGCGGAACGAGTGCCGGACGCGGAGCGATTCGGCAATCGCCAGCTTGTCGAGCTTCGGTCCGACCTCCTCGGCCGGAAACTCGCCCTGCAGGTCCTTTACCGATTGCTCGCCGGCGCCGAACCATGTCGGATGGTTCAGCGTGAGCCCGGTGAAGGCGAAGAAGACGAGCGCCCCGAAGCTGAGCATCGAGATGTAGATGTGCAGCCAGCGAAACGCCGTGGCGCTTCGCGAATACAAGCTTCGCTTCTTCTGTGACAAAGGATCCTGAGGTTGAGGCTAAGGTTGCAGCGACGATGTGCCCGCCCCCCCCCCGTGCCGGTTGGCACGGGGGGCTTGGTCGGCCGGGGCTATCTTTTGGCGACGGTGGGATTTCCAGCGGGGATGTACTCGTAAGACACCGCGCTCATCTCGACATTCCCTTCCAGCTCCTTCTTGGCGATCGGTTTCCCGCCCAGTTCGACGGATTCGCGGATGATCTGATAGGTGCCATGCTCGCGGGCCACTTCCAGGTAGAGCGTGTACTTGCCGGCAGGCAGTGGTTTGCCGGAATCGTCGTTTCCGTCGAACCGTGCCGTATATTCTCCGGGGCCACGCGTCGCGCTCGAGATGGTGCCGATGAGGTCCGATTTCTCGACCAGCTTCCGGGTTCGGTCGTTGCGATACCAGCGGGTCAGGTCGCGATGCCAGCGGGGACCGGGCTCTTCGGTCTGCATCCACAGGATGGCCGTCTTGACCGGATAGCCGTCTCCGTCCTCCAGCCAGACCGCCACGTAGGGCCGGCGATAGCGTCCGTCCTTGGGGCGGTTCAGCGTGAAATTGACGAGCAGGCCTGAATGTTCGGACTTCGGATCGTTGGCGGAAACCAGTTGATAGGCTGGTCCGCTCGGTTTGCCGGGCCACCCTTGCGAGGCGATCTGCCGCCCGTCTGTCAGGACGATCAGGCATTCGACCTTGTCGAGCGACTCGACGAGCGCGGTCCCTTCGCTTGGCGAAAGAACGCACAGGGACGTCGACAGGGCATCGGCATCGATGGCGGTCGGGGCGATCACCGTGGCGCTGGCGACCTTGTCGGCCGGAAGACCCGTGCGAGGATCGACAATGTGCGATTGCCTGCTGCCGTTGACTTCGACGAAGCGTCGGTAGTTGCCGCTCGTCGCGACCGCCACGGGTTGCGAGGCCACAAACGAGTGGATGGGCCGCGAGCCTTCCGTGGGGTCGAACGGGTTCGTGATCGAGACCGGCAGCGGGCGGTTGCCGATCTTCCTCATATCCCCGCCAATGTTGACGGAGAAGCTCTCGATGTCCGGGCAGCGCTCGCGAAGCCGTTCGCAGACGCGGTCGATGATGTATCCCTTGGCCAGGGCGTCCAGGCTGATTGGCAGATCGTCGTGCCGATGGACGACCGGACGCTCGTCCGACGAGGAGAGCGTGTAGGGCGCCGCCGCCAGCGGGCGGAGGTCCCGCTGCCGGTCCTCCCGTGCGAGCGTTGCCGTTTTCACGGCCACTTCCGCGGCTCGGACATCGAACGCTCCGGTGGTCTGCCGCCGCCAGTGTTCCGCCCGTTCGAGCACGTGCGCCAGGTCCTCGGACACCGGTTTCTGCGAATCCGAGGATTCGGACTGCCAACGCATCAATTCGCTTTCCGCGTCATGCCGGCTCAAGATCCTGGCCAGGCGATCGATCTCCGCCAGCGCGGTCTGCTCCGCCAATGCCGCGGCATCGCGCGAGCTTGCGCTCATCCGAAGCTCGAGCGACGTGCCGAGAACATGCTCGTGATGGAAGGTGTATTCGAGGGGGGGCTCGTCGGCGTGGATGCCGTTCGCACAAGCCGCGAGCGCAATCCCGCAGAGGATGGTTCGTAGGTTCATGATGGGTTCTTGTGTGGGTGGTGGATGGGGCTTCCGGGCGCGTCAGCCGTTCGAATCCGCCGTCTTTTCCTTTTCCTTTTCCTTGGACTTCTCCTCCTCGGCCTTTTTCTCCCGTGCCTCGAGCGCTGCTTTCGCTTCGCTGTAGGTCAGCACTCCGTCGCTGTTGGCGTCGCCCTCGGTCAGGAGGGAGGCCAGGCGCGATCCGAGTTCCTCTGTCGTCAGCTTGCCGTCCTTGTCGGCGTCGCGTCGCATCAACGCCTTGGCGCTTTCCGTGGAGTCGCCTCCGCCGCGACGGCGAGACAGGGATCCGCTGCGCCCTTCGAAGGTGCCGGGACTCGCGGTAGGCTCCGGAACGGCCAGCACGAAGTTGGCCTTTCCGTCGGTTTCGGGATCGACGCCGTAGAACAGCAGCCTCCCGCCGAACGCGACCATTCTCATCGAGGGCGGGATGTTCTCCAGCTCCTCGGCGAGGGTGGTCCACTCGTCGTTCTTCGGATCGTAGACCTCCAGCGAGGTGGCGGGAGCAAAATGCCCGGCCTTGCCCGTAAAGCCGCCGAAGAGGTAGAGCTTGCCATTCGTCTCGGCCAGGCTTGCGAAGACGCGCGGGACCTTGGGCGAGGCGGCCTTCCTCCACGAGCGGTCTTCGAAGTTGAACACATCGACGGATTCCGCCAGGTCGGCGCCTTTGACCAGTCCGCCGACCAGGTAGTATTCGTCCTTCAGCGTGGCGCCGCCGAAGGAGCGGCGCGGGGTCGGGATTTCCAGATTGGGCAAGGCGGCGACTTCGCTGTCATCGCCCCACCAGTGCAGCACCGAGGTCGCCAGACCGCGGCCGTCCTCGCCGGCTCCGGCCCCGCCGAAGAACCATACGGCGTCGTCGTGCGTCGTGGCGTGGAACATGGAGCGCGGCTCGGGGAGGGCGACGGGCGAGGCGGTCCATGCCTTCGCTTCGGGATCGTAGAAAAGGATGTCCTGCAGCGCCCCGAACCGGTCTCCGTTCATGCCCAGACCGCCGGCGACGACGATCTTGCCATGCTCGCTTGTCTGGGAATACATCACGCCGCTGCCGCTTTGCAGGGTGCGGGGGACATCGGGCAGTCGTTCGAAGGTCCTGTTCGCGATATCGAAGGCGAAGGCCTCGTTCACGAACATCTCCTCGGAGAAGTCATGAGGTTCGCGGCTGGCGTTGCCGCCGAAGGCGTAGAGCTTCGAGCCCTGCGGCACGAGGATCTGGCTCTGCTTCGCCCGGCCGTCGAACTGGACCGACCAGCGGACGGTCTTGAACGCCTTCGGCTCGGCGCCCACGTCGATCGATTCCACCACCGAGAGGCGGCCCATCGAGGAGGTTCCGCCCAGCGCGACGAGACGGCTTTCCGAGGCGGGCAGCAGGCGCAGGAACATGCGCGGGTAGATCAGGCTGTCCACGATGTCCCAGTCCTTCGCCTCGTCGTTCAGGCGATAGAGCACACCCGAGGCGCCCGTGACGTAGAGTTTCCCGCCGGTGGCGAAGGAGCTGGTCGCAAAGCCGGCCGAGCGGTTGTCGGGCTTCAGTTCGGGACCTTCGGACCAGGCCTGGCCGGCCGGGTCGAAGACGGAGACCTTCCGTGTGATGCCGTTCTTCCCAATGCCGCCGATCATGTAGATCTTGCCGTCGTAGGCGGCGAGGGAGATCGCGCGGGACACATGGCCGGGTCCGGGCAGGGACTGCCATCCTGCCTCGGGCTTGTCGAGGTCGAAGCGCAGGATGTCTTCATACCAATGCGCATCGCGGGAGGATTCCCCCTGGAGGTTCCAGCCCCCGGCGACGTAGATCGAGCGGTCGAGGATGGCCGCGTCGAGCGAGGATCTCGGTTCCGGCAGAGGCGCCAGGTCCGTCCATTCGTTCTTCGCGACGTCGTAGCGGGCGAAATGCGTCGTCGACTTGAAGTTCGTCTCCTCGTCGCCCCGGTTCAGGAAGGTGAGGCCGCCGATGCGGTACAGGTAGGTACCGTCCGTGACCAGGGCGGTGCTTTGCGCCGCTTCGTGCTTCGCCAGCTCTTCCCATTCCGCGTCGGGATCGTCGAACTTGATGCGGCGGAAGTGGTCGGCGAGGGCATCGGCGCCGAAGGCTTCGGCCGCGCCGTCGTGGCCGCTGAAGACGTAGAGGTGCTCTCCGACGATGGCGGCGCCGAAGCTCGTGAGCGGCTCGCGCAGGGGCGAGTGCAGCTTGCTGTTGGTCTTTTCGCCTGCCGGTGTTTCCGACAGCTTGTGGTTGGACAGGGTGATCCGGCGCGTCGCCCGCTCTCCGCCCGCGCCCAGTTCGACCGTGAGGGTCTCCTTCGGCAGGTGGAACGCACCGACCTTTTCCCAAGAGAAGAGGTTGCTGCGCGTGGATTGGAGGTCGCCGGTCTCGGGATCGCGGTAGGTGACCGACGAGACCTTCGGCAGGTAGCGGCCGTCGTCGGTTCTCAAGGTGTCGAGCGTCGAGACTTCGAACCATGCGGAGTCGGACTTGCGGTGCACTTCGCGGATCACGCCGTCCTGGATGCGGAGCGCTCCGCCCCCGTTGTTGTCGGCCACGAGGCGGCCGGCGATGTGCTGCGCGTCCTCCTCGGGGAAGGAGACGTTGTAGTCGCCCGCTTCGCTCGGCTTGCGGTGGGAGATCACGGACCGGAGCTGCGAGGACACCCACGGCTGCTTGGCGGCTTCGTCGATCTCCAGTTCGTATTCGAAGTCGGCGGCCACCCGGATCTTGCCCGAATAGGTTTCGGTATCGACGGAAATCGCAATGTCGGCGCTGAAGCCGGGGAAGTCGTCCCAGACCGCCCGCGATCCGTGGGCTGCCAGGCGCAGGGCTTTCGCGTCGGAGGTGGTTTGAGCGGCCTTCGCCGGTTTCTGCTCCGCGTTGGCATGGTCCTGTGCCGGGACAGCGACGAGCAGGAGCGCCAGCGACGCAATGGTCTTGGTCAATCGTGGTTTCATGGTCATATCATTTCAGAGTGGTGTTAGGGTCGATGCTGGAAGGGTCTTTCGTACGGCGATGGTTCTCTTTGGGGTTCGGGATTGGGTGTTCGATGGAAATCAGAAGAAGCGTTTCAGGGCTTCCTTGTCGGAGGTGTAGAGAGCGGCCTCGTTCTGGGAGATGAGGCGGCGCTTGACCAGGTCGGCGAGGGACTTGTTCATCGTCGTCATCCCATCGTCGGAGCTGGTCTCGATGGCGGAGAGCATCTGCCTCTCCTTGCCGTCGCGGATCATGGCCCGGATCGCCTTGGTCGAGACCATGATCTCCGCGCACAGCGAGCGGCCTTCCCGGTTGGTCCAGGGGACGAGCTGCTGGGTGATCACCACCTTGAGGTTGGTGGCGAGACGCTCGCGGATCTGCCCCTGCTCCATGCTGTCGAAGGCGCTGATGATGCGCGAGATGGTGTCCACCGCGCCCGAGGTGTGCAGCGTGGCGAAGGTGAGGTGCCCGGTCTCGGAAAGGGTCAGGGCGGCGTCCATGCTGATGCGGTCCCGCATCTCTCCGAGCAGGACGATGTCGGGATCCTCCCGCAGGACGCTGCGCAGGGCGTCGTGGAAGCTGTCGGTGTCCACGCCGACTTCGCGCTGGGACACCATGCATTCCCTCGACTGGTGGACGTATTCGATGGGATCCTCGATGGTGAAGATGTGCTCCCGCCGATGCCGGTTGATGTGGTTCAGGAGGCTGGCCAGGGTGGTGGTCTTTCCCGAGCCGGTCGCCCCGGTGACGAGGACGAGGCCCTGCTTCAGCTCGCAGATGCGGTTGCAGAGGTCCATGTCGAGACCGAGGGAGTCGAGGGGGAAGAACTCCGAGGGCAGCAGGCGGACGGCCCAGGCGATCCGCCCGCGCTTGAAGTAGACGTTGATCCGGATGCGGCATCCGCCGAGCACGGTCCTGGCGCCGTCGTATTCGCGCCGTTCGAGGAAGGCCGCGTAGTGGTCCCGGCCGATGAGGTGGGCGGTCAATGCCTCGAAGGACACGCCCGAGACCGAGGCCGGGGCCTCCGCCGTCTCCAGGAACCCGTTGACCCTGAGATAGAGCGTCTCCCCGTCCGCCCAGTGCAGGTCGGTGGCGCCCGAATCCGCCAGCAGGCGGAACACGTCGTCCAGCAGATCCTCGCCCGGGATGGTTTGCATTGCTAGAGGAGGGACCGGTCGATATCGCCCGCGATGTCCCGGCATTGCTGCGCATTCGTTTCGTCTTCGTTGGAACTGAAGACCACGGCCGCCATCTCGAACGCCTCGCGGGCGCCCTCGAGGTCGTCGAGCGCGAGCATGGCCTTGCCGAGATTGAAGAGGGCGGGAGCGCGATAGAAGGCTTGGCTCTCCGGCTCGACCTCGAGGCCGCGCGCCAGCCAGGTCCGTGCCGGCTCGTAGTTCTTCTGGTGGAGATGGAGCTCTCCGGCGAGGACGCACTTTCTCGCCTCCAGTTCGGTCTTCGGCAGCACTGGCAGCGGCTCGAGCGCGCCGAGGGCGGCCCCGCTGTTGCCGGAATCCTGCAGCGCCATGGCGAGGCCGATGACGGCCCGGTCCCGCTCCTCCTGATGTCCGGCGCGGTCCCGGATGGCGGCGAAGTGCTTGATCGCCTCCGTGTTGTATCCGGATTCGAGGAGGGCCTTGCCGGTTTCGAATTCCCTGTCCAGCGACCCGCCGTCGGCGGCAACGCCGAGGGTGGTGCCGGATCCGGGCAGTGTCCGGCATCCGCTGCCCGCGATCAGGCAGAGGGCCAGGCCGAGAAAGAGATATCCGTTCATTTCCGTTTCTTCTCCCCGGACATGAGATCGTAGGGGGTGCTTTTCACTTCGAGGCGCTCCTGGAGGATCTGGGCGCGGGTGCTGCGGTTCTCCTTGGCGACGGGATTGCCGGGGGCGAACTCCAGAGATCCGTCGTGGGCCGCCGGATGGGAGGAGGTCCGGTTGAGGTAGCTCTGGCTGAGCCGCTCCGCATTGGAGGGGGTGAGCATGACGAAGGGGCGGATGAGCACGATCAGCTCCGATTCGGTCTCCACCGTCGCCTTCTTCTCGAAGAGCAGCGGCCCCACCACGGGCACCTTCGACAGCCCCGGCACACTGGAGATGTCGCGACTCTTGCCCCGGTGGACCAGGCCGCCCAGCGCGACCATCTGCCCGGACTTGGCCACCACCGTGGAGGTGATGGTCTGCTTCTGGATATCGGTGGTCTCGAAGAAGTCGCCGTTGGACATGTCCCCGTAGACGATGGTCTTGCCCATGCCGACGCGCGCGTTCTCCTGCATGACGCGGATGGTGACCGTGTTGTCGGCGTGGATCTTGGGCGTGATGACCAGGGTGGTCCCGATGTCGCGGCGCTCGGTCTGGGGGTCGCGGTCCACCGTGACCACCGGGTTGTCGCCGCTGGACGTGTTCGAGGTGACGTTGACCTCGGTGAGGATGGTGGTCTCGTCCCCGACGAAGATGCGCGAGGCCTCGAGGTCGGCGACCATGAGGTTCGGCGTGGCGAGTCGCTCGATCTTGCCCTCGCTGTCGAGCATCCGGATCCTCGCCTGCACCTCCTCGCCGATGGCCTGGAAGACCACGGAACGGCTGTCGAAGCCGGTCTCGGCGAGGCCGAGCAGGCCGAACTCGTTGGGAACGAAGTTGCCGGCGGCGTCGGTCGGAACGTTGGCCAGCCCGTTGGCGAAACCGGCACTGACGTCACCCGCCCGGGAGTTGAAGAGGATGTCGACGGCACGCTGCTTCTCCTTGCTCACGTCGAGGGCGAGGACCTTCACCTCGAGCAGCACCTGCGCCCTGGGCCGGTCCAGTTCGGCGACGACGTCCTTGATCTGCCGGATCGCGTCCGGGTCGGACGAGCGGAGCAGCAGGGTGTTCGACTGTCTCACCGCGGCGACGTAGACCAGCCCGGGATTGAGGCGGGTCGGCTCCCCGCCGGCGGCGGCCTCGACCTGGTCGGGCCGGGTCTCCAGCGCCTCGAGCTCGTCCTGGAAACGCGAGGTGGCCTCGATGCCCTCCTGGTTGCGGATGCTGCTCCGGTTGTTGTTCCGCGAGGTGGAGCTGCGGGAGGTGGAGGAGGAGAAGCGGGTGTTGCCGCCGCCCACGCCGCCCGTCCCGGACTCGTCCACGATGGTGGACAGGCTGGCGAGCTGGCTCATGCGGTCGATGGCGCGCTCGATGTCCTCGCTGGCGTCCCCGTTCTCGAATTCCGGCTTCATGTAGACCACCATCTCCTGGAAGAGCTCCTGGAGGCTCGCGGCGACGTCCTCGGCCCGCGGATAGACCACGGTCAGCACCTCGACCCGCTTCTGGTTGTTGAGACGGCTCCCCTTGACGTATTCCTCGAGCGTCTCCACGTAGATGATGCCGCTTTCGGGGTCCTCCTGGAACCAGAGGCCGTTGGAATGGCAGACCGCCTTCAGCGCGCTGAGGCAGTCGACGTCGGTGAGGAAGAGGTTGATCTCCTTGTCCCGCGCGCCCTCGTTGACGACGATGGGCTTGCCCCAGGTCTCCCCGATCAGCCAGGTCACGTAGTGGACCGGCGCGTCGCGGAGCATGATGGATTTGAGCCTGGGGATGCGCCCATGGTCGAAGTGCATCTGGGCGGACAGCCCGGCCGGGATCAGCAGCAGACAGACGGCAAGGAGCCGGACTGCGGCCTGGAATTGGTGTTGGAAATGGGTTCTCATGGCTTTGTCACCACCTCAGGATGATGGTTTCGTTCGGGCTCTTCTTCTGGTAGGCCTCGATGTAGGTCGGCTGGATGTCCTTGATGTGCAGGTAGAAGGAATAGCCATCGAGGGCGTTGAGGGCGCTTTCCGCGAGGGAGCCCTGGTCCCCGGCATTGGCCGCCCGCCGCACCCCGGCCAGCTGGCGGTCCGCCGGACGCCGCTTGATCTGGACGAGGTCCTCCTTCATGACGACCTGCGGGCTCGATTCGTTCTGCAGGCGGATCAGGGCCATGGGCTGGCGGGATCCGCCATCGGGAATGACGATGGCGAGGATACGGAACTCGTCGGAGATCTCTCCCAGCGAGGTGGGGGACATCCCGTCCAGTCCCTCCTCCTGGGCGGCTCCCGCGTTTCCTCTGGCGCTTCCCCGCTGGAAGGGATCCACGAGATCCAGCTCGGCCTCTCCGTCGTCGCCGGTCAGGCTCTGCGGCGGATCGGCGAGCGGGATCTCCGGCGTCCGGACCATCGGTTGCGGGGGCGGCGGCGTCTGGGGCGCCGGCTGGTCCGCCGGCATCGGGATCGCCGGCTCCTGGACCGCCGGCGTCTGCGTCGTCGGCTGGTCCGCCGGTATCGGGATTTCCGGTTCCTGGGCCGCCAGCCCTTGGACGGCCATCGCGACCCCCGCCAGCAGCCACTTCAGTTTGCTTGTGTTCATGTGTTTCATTCTGTTTGTGATCGTTCCGCTCAGCGCGCGGCGTTCATCGCCGCCATGCCCATGAAGAATCCGGTGTAGACGAGGGCGACCATGCCGCCGACCACGACGATCAGGGCGGGTTCGACCAGCTTGCTCAGCAGGTCGAGACGCCGTGCCAGCTGGTCCTCGTAGTAGTCGCCGACGAAGCGCAGGCCCTCGTCGATGTTGCCCGAGCTCTCTCCGACCCGGATGAGGGAGTCCGAGAGCGGCGAGAGGCGGCTCAGCCGGGTCGCCGCCATGCCCGCGGAGAGGGACTTGCCCGAGAGCACTCGCTCGGTCAGTTCCTCGAACTGGCTCCGGTAGTAGCGGTTGCCCAGGGTCCGGCGCGTCAGGTCGAGGGACTCCACCACCGGGATGCCGCTGTCGAGCAGCAGGGCCATGGTCTTGTTCCACAGGCCGTTCGCGGCGAAGCGCGACACCTTGCCGAACAGCGGCAGGAAGAGCGCGACCTGGTCGAGAGCGAGGCAGATGCTGTCCTGCTTCCGCAGGATCAGGAGGAGGATGGCGAAGAGGATCGGGCCGAGGATCACCCAGTATCCGTATCGGATGACCCAGTCGCTGGTGCCGAGCAGCGCCCGGGTGATGGCGGGCAGCTTCTCGAGATCCCCGTCGAACACGGAGGCGATCTTGGGCATGGCTATCGCCGTCGTGTACCAGCCCACCCCGAGCCCCATGAGCACCACGATGGCCGGGTAGATCATGGCCTGCACCACCTTGTTCCGGAGGCTGCGGCGCTGCTCCATGAGGCTGACGCAGTAGGTGAACATCTGCGGCAGCGTGCCGTTGGCCTCGCCGACCTCGACGAGGCTGACCGGCAGGGGGCCGACGAAGGCCATGTGCTCGCGCATGGCGGCGTGCAGCGAGCTGCCTTCGCGCACCTGCCTCGCGACCTCCGCGAGCGCCTGGGCCAGCAGGCCCTTGCTCAGGCCGGCCACGATCTCCAGGCTCTCCACGACCGCCACGTCCCCCTTCAGCAGGATGACCATCTGCCGGAAGGCCTGCTCGATCTCCGCCTTCCGGACCATGTGCGGGGTCAGGGAGCGCTCCAGTCTGGTCCGCGGACGGAACGCATCCTTCGGCCCGAAAGGCGCCGGCTTGATCTCGATGACCATGATGCCCTGTCCGCGCAGCTGCACGGTCGCCTCCTGGAGGGACGCACCCTCGACGAGAGCGGCCACCTTCCTTCCGTTCGAGACTCCGGTGTAGCTGAAGAACATTATCTCTCCTCCTCCAGTTGAAACAGGGCGTGGTCCTCGTCGATCACGGTCCGCTCGAGCTCCTCGAGCGTGGTCTCGCCTTCCCTCGCCTTCCTGAGCCCGTCCCCCCGCAGGGTCAGTTCGGGCGCCTTGCGCTTGAGGTATTCATACATCGCGGCTTCGCTGTTCCCCTCCAGCAGCAGGTCGCGGACCTCGTCGGTCACCGGCAGCATCTCGTAGATCGCGGTCCGGCCCGAGTAGCCGGTCATCCCGCAGTAGGCGCAGCCCTTGACGCGAGGGATCCGGACCGGCGGCTCCCAGCCATGGCGGCGGCAGACCTCCTCGGGCGCCTCCTCCCACGTCATGCAGGCCCGGCACGGCCTCCGCAGCAGGCGCTGGGCCATGACGAGACGGAGCGTGGCCGCGACGAGGAAGCGCGGGGCCCCGAGGTCGACGAGCCGGTTGAGAATGCCCGGGGCGCTGTTGGTGTGCAGGGTGGCCAGCACGAGGTGGCCGGTCAGGGCGCTCTTCAGGGCCGTCTCCGCGGTCTCCCCGTCCCGGATCTCCCCGATCATGATCACGTCCGGGTCGTGGCGGAGCACACTGCGCAGGGCCCGGGCGAAGCTGACCCGCTCCTGGCGGCTGTCGACCTTGATCTGGGTGACTCCGTCCACGGGCTTCTCCACCGGGTCCTCGATGCTGACGATGTGCAGGATCCGCTGGTCGACCAGCTCGCGCAGCCCCGCGTAGAGGGTGGTGGTCTTGCCGCTGCCGGTGGGGCCGGAGATGACGACCACCCCGTTGGGGATCTCCAGGGCGCTCTTGAGCATCCGGTACTGCCGCTCGTGCAGCCCGATGTCCTCGAGACGGTCGAGCGACTGGGTCTCGCGCGTCTGGCTGAGCACGCGCAGGGTCGTGTGCTCGCCGTGGATCGTCGGCACGGTGGCCACGCGCAGATTGACGACGGTGCCGTTGAAGTTGTGGGCGATGTTGCCGTCCTGCGGCTCCCGCTTCTGCGAGATGTCGAGGGCGGACAGCACCTTGATGTAGGTCACCAGCTCGTCCGCGACCCGGGCGGAGACCGAGCGGTCCGAACGGAGCTTGCCGTCCACCCGCATCTTGATCTGCAGTCCGTCCCGGGTGGGGCAGAGGTGGATGTCCGACGCATTGCCGTCGAGGGCACGCCGCAGCAGGTAGTCGAAGAGGTTCACCGCCTGGTCGAGCTCGCCCCGGATCACCGCGTCCGGGTAGTTGCGGGCCAGCGCCTCCGCGAAGCGGTCGGGATGCTCGGGCTCGTAGGCGACGATCTCCAGGTCGGGCAGCAGGTGCTCCACCTTGCTCAGCAGCGCGAAGTCCATCCGGTCGCGTACGCACACGCTCAGGCGCGAATTCTCCAGCGCCACGGGCAGCACCCCGAGGCTCCGGGCCATGCGGGGCGGCAGCAGGTCGAGGACCGGCTGCAGAACGGACACCTTGGTCACGTCGATGAGGTGCGCGGCGGAGGTCATCTTGGGGAGGAAGACGAGAGTCGAGGGTTGAAAGTTGAGAGACTCGGAACAGACGGATGGCTTCGAGGAGAGTCCCTTGGAACGCCGAGAGGAGAAGTTCCCGCGAACTTCTCTACCGCTCCGCGATCCCGCGTTTCAGCGCAGGCCGCTCGCTTTGAACTCTCATCTCTCATCTCTCAACTCCCCCCGAAATGGATCTGCACCGTGAACTCCATCCGCATGCCGGTTTCCCCGGGTGCGGGAGAGATCTTGATGTCCTTGAAGTGGTAGGACGGCTTCTGGCGGGACTGGGACACCAGGAACATGAACATGTACTTGTACTCGCCCTCGACCACGTAGCGGATCTCGCGGGTCTCGAAGGGCAGACGGGGCTGGGGCTGTCCTGCCGCTGTCGTCGCCGCCCGCCGGGCTCCGGCCGGAGCGGCCGCTCCGGCGGCGGACTCCGGCTGCTGCTGTTCCTGCTCGACCACCCTGAGCCGGTACTTGAGCAGGGCGCGGTTGATCTCGTTGCCCAACACCCCCACCGACTGCACGCCTTCGGGGATGGGCTGGCCCGCCTTCTCCCGGACCGCTTCCTGGTAGGCGGCGAGGCGCTTCTGGATCTCGGCGGTCTGGTGCTCGGCCAGCAGGGCGTCCTCCTCCTGCAGGCTCATCAGCTCGTTCGCGTGGGTCCGCATCTCCTGAAGCCTGGGTCCGTTCACCGCCTTGGCCTTCTTCCACACCGCCTGGCAGAAGAAGGCCGCGATCAGCAGGCTGGCCGCCATCGCCATCAGCAACCAGTGCCAACTGTTGGTCCGGCTCATCGAAAGGGTCATTTGCTGAGTTCCTTGTAGTCCACGGTCAGTTCCAGGGCGAGGACGACCCGGTCGCCGTCGATCCGCTGCTCCTCGATCCGGTTGCGCACGATGCGCAGGTTCTTGTCCGCGGCGAACTGGTTGAGCTCGGCCTCGAGGGCGAGCCCGTCCTCGGGGTCCGTGTAGACGCCCCGGACCTCGATCTCCCCGCCCAGGTCCGAGATGGACTCCAGCCGGACCGAGTTTCCGGCGTACTTGCTGAAGAAATAGGAGAGGTGGATGAAGGCGAAGAGGGGCTTGCGCCGGTCGGCCAGGTTCCGCTGGAGGGCGACTTCGCCGTCGTAACGGGCCTGCGTCTGCACCTTCTGCTTCTCCGCGTCCTTGATGCGCGTCTCCAGCGGCCCGTATTCCCTGACGATCTCCTGGTAACGCTGCTCCGCGAGGTGGAAGCCCAGCTTGGCGAGCCCCGAGAGCACCAGCGGCGACATCAGGACGAGCAGGCAGGGGACGACGATGAAGGCGTGGCTGAAGCGCTTGCGGAGGACGTGCGGGTTCCGGATCGGCACGGGGGCGTCGAAGCGGTTGGCCTGGCCGAGCGCGGCCTCGCGGGCGGCGCCCGCCATCAGGATTTCGGGATCCGGGTAGTCCGGCCGGGGCAGCTCCTCGATGGAGTCCAGGACCGGCGCCACCTCGCCGACATCCGCCCCCAGGGCGAAGACGGAGATCGATCCGGCCTTCGCCAGATAGCGGTGGCCGCGGACGAAACGGGTCCGCCAGGCATCGGGATCCCGCTCCACCTGGCGCAGCCCACCGGACAGGACGACGGGGCCGGGCTGGTCGGGCAGGCTCCGTGCCGGCAGCACGAACCCATGGTCCCGGCGGAAGAGGACGAGGGATTCCTTGTCCCGGTCGCGATGGGCGTTCCAATGCGCGGCGCAGGCCAGCTCCAGCGAGCCCACCCCGTCGAAGCGCAGGCCGGCCTCGGTCAGCTGCCGGTGGAGGTCGTCGACCTGCTGCCGGTCGAAGGCGCCGCACAGCATGCAGGGCTCGGAGGCGCCGACGAGGCTGCCGCTTCCCCCCGCGCAGACCAGCCCCAAGCCGTCGACGCCGGACTGCCCCGCCACCTCGTGGGCCAGCATCGCCGAGACATCGGCGAAGGAGAGCTTGGCGGGCAGGACGGTCTCGAGCCGGCGGACCTCGCCCTCCAGCAGGACCCGCACGGTCCGGATCCCCTGCTCGCGGAGAAAGTTCAGAATGCCCCCCGGGACGGAGGACGACGCGCCAGCCTCGCGGAACCAGGCGATCTTGCTGCCGTGGAAGGAGTAGGCGGACCAGTCCCGGCCATCGTAGGCCAGCACTGCCAGTCGCTTGTTCGGTATTTTCTGTTGGTTCGCCATCGTTCCCGCAACCCGCATGCGCGGAGGGCTTCCTCGTCAGTGGATTTCGTTCAGTCGGAATTCGACATAGTTGGCTCCCGCCTGGACATGGACGAGCCTCGCCCCGCACGCATAGTGGGTCTGCCCCCCTCCGATCGGGGTGCCGAGAGCATAGACAAAGAAGACCCGGCGGCCGGAGGTCAGCCCGTCGAGGTGGAACAGAAAGGGATTCCCGGAGGCCTCTTCCGTGCGGGTCGACGGATGCTTCGGCTCCCAGACGGGGACGGCCCCGTTCCAAGTGCAGGTGAATTCCACGGTGGCGACATTCCCGGTGGCGGGGTTTGCCGCGAAGTTCGAAGCGGAGGGAAAGTCGGGCGTGAAGTAGACGATCTTCAGGACGATGTCGTCGAACTGGGCCGCGGCATTGTATTCGTTTCCGTTCCTGTCGCGGACGAAGACCTGTCCCTGGAACTCGACGCTTGCCGGGGTCCGCCGCAGAGGGAAGTCGAGATCCTGGTCCTGCCAGTCGGTGCCGCCGGCCTGGCCGTCCCGTCCCCGGCTGCGCAGGCCGGAGAGCGCTCCGCCGTCGAACAGCACTTCCCATTCGTTCTTCCAGGCGTCGAGAAACTCGGGCGGCTCGCCCTCCTCCTTGCGCAGCTCGGTGACCAGGCTGTAGGGGCCCCGCCAGCCAACGCCCATCGTCGGGGCCGTCGCAAGAGTGCCGAAGACGTCCTTGAATTTCTGGTAGTCGCCGCCCGCCGGCAGGGCCGGGGTTGGGGAGGTGGGCAGCTCCAGAATCTGCGTCTGATGGGCGGCGGCCACCGGTTCGGCGAGCTCCGCGTCGAGCACCTCCTGCGAGAACAGGAATTTCACCTCCTCCGCGTTCTCGGGCAGCCGCCCGAAATCGGACACGAAGCTCAAGCCGTCCGAGCGCTCGAGATCCTCCACCACCTGGCGGCCGATCGCCGCGGTCTTGTCGGCGCGGGCCTTGTTCTGGGTGGTCTCGACCGAGACCGAGGCCACCGCGACCAGACTGGCCATGATGACCAGCGCCACCAGCAGCTCCACCAGGGTGAAGCCGTTCCGCCGCCCGGCTTGCGGAGCCGTAGAGACGTTCGTGAGAACTTCTCCCCCCCGGAGCCGCAAACGACGTCCGCCGAAGCTCTCACGAGCTTCGCTACCCGGCGCTTCCGGGTTCCTGTATCCGCTCGCGTCGATCATTGCCGCTGTTGGTCCATGTTGAGGAGCTCGAGGACGAAGAGGGGGCTGGAGGCCCCCTCGTCTCCGCTGGCGACGCGGTTCTCGAAGGCGCCGGTGCTCAGGTTCAGGGGGCTCCCGTCGTTCCCTCCGCCGCGCAGGTTGCCGGTCAGGTCCAGCAGTTCGCCGGCCGCGATCTCGTCCAGATCGGCGTTGCCTCGGGGCGCGACGAGGAGGAGGCGGCGGTAGATGGGCTTGGTCAGGTCGGCGACGTTCTCGCAATGCTCGTAGTAGAGCAGGCGGTAGGTGCCACGATGCTTGTCGGCGATCTGGGGAAAGTCGATCCCGTCGAGGGTCCAGGCCGAGCGGGAGGTGGCGTCGAGGTAGGGTCCGTTCCAGCCTTCGCCAGTGAGCGTGTCGTATTTCCTGAACGCGGGAAAGCGGTATCGGTTCGCGGGATTGGGGGCGGTCTCATCGTCGTGGGCGATCCCGTCGTGCGGGATCGTGGGCTGCATCAGGAACCACAGCCCGTATCTTTCGAAGAACTCCATCCGGCCGTCGAAGAGGTCGTCGTTCCCGTGGTTCGAATGGAAGGTTCCCCGGAATCCGCCGGTGGGCAGGTCCGCGCCGTCGTGGTCCGCGAATTCCCGCTGCAGGCGCAGGTAGTTGTCGCTGTGGAAGCGCAGGAAGGCCTTCTTGATCTCGTGCATCTCGTGCAGAGTCAGTTGGTCCTTCGAATCGTCGACGGTCTTGCGTCCGTAGGTCACCGCGACGCCGCCGCCGACCACGGCGATGATGGCGACGACCACCAGCAACTCTACCAGAGTGAAGGCGCGGAGGGAGGACGGACGGGCCGGATTCGGACAGGGATTCATCGGGACGAAAGTGCCCCGGGAGGGACCGTGAATGGCCCTCCCGGAGCAGGGGTTCAGTGGTTATTGGCAGCCGTCGAAGCGGATGACCGTCGGTGTGTTCAACCCTCAAGCGGGGAGATGGGGCTCCATGGATCGACCAAGGAAGCGCGCCTTCTGTGGATGAAGGTGAATTCCGGGAGGAAAGCCTCTCCGGGCTGGCCCGGAGAGGCTCGCGTGGCCTTTCGGCTTAGTTGGTGGCAGCCAGGTTGGCCTTCTCGGCGTCGAGGTTGTCCTGGAGCGCGGGAACGCTCAAGCCCTGGGGCGAGAGGACATCGGCGATCTGAGCCTTCTCGCTGGTTCCACCAGTGGTGGCACCGTGGCCCAGGGGCGACTCCACCGGGACCTTGATCAGGACGATGTACCTGGAATAGACATCCTTACCCGAGAAGCGCTTCCCTTTCGGGGGACCATCGAGACGGACGGCGCGGCCTTCATAGAGTGTGGAGAAGCGGCCCACGCCCATGCCCACGAGGTAGTATTTCCTTCCGTTCGCAATCGCCGTGGCCTGGTCTTCGACCACTGCCGCAGTCCCGCTGCCGCTCACTTGCGCCACTTCGCTGGGATCGAGTCCCAGGTTCGACAAGACCCTGAGGCCGCCGACTCCCGAAGTCGTAAGGAAGGCCAGGCGGTCCGCCGGCTGGGAATTGATGAGGTTGGGCACCGTGGTGTCTATGAGGGTAGTCAATGCGGCGGCACTGGTTGCCGTCCACGAGTGTCCATTCGTGCCGGTGAACGTGTAGGGTCCATCGACGTCGAAGTCATGGGCGTTATGAATCGCCACGTTGGCGGGGTCCAAGAACTCCATCGCGTCGTCCCAGAGAGCGGTTCCACCGGCAACGAGCGTGCGCATGGTGGAGGTCGTCACGAAGTTCCCGGTGAAGGTGGAGTCGTTCAGGACTGCGGGGTTGGTGTCCAGATGCGCGTAGCCAACCTTCACACCCGCGTTGGCGAGGTGGGTCAGCACCGAGGGCGGCGCGGTGGCGGCCGCGAACGGCGGATGCCCGTACATCGACATCGTGCTTCCGTTCTGCTTGACCAGCAGGTCGAATCCGTCCGGGATCACGGAGAAGTCGCGGACCGCGCTCCAATGCTTGATCGTCTTCTTGAGGCCGGCGATGTCGGAGACCTCCATGGCGATCTTGGCATGTTGATCCATGTGCTGGTAGGTCACGGCGATGCCGGAACCGACCACGGCGATGATGGCGACCACCACCAGCAGCTCGATCAGGGTGAAGCCCTTGAGGATGGCGCGCTTCATTCGTTGCGTCAATTTTGCTATTTTCATTGGATTTGTTTTTCAGTCTTTCTCCGGTGCCCTCCATCGAGGGGGGCGCCGGGAGTGTGTTCTATTCAGTGGTTTGTTCTCCCGCGCGGGGCGCGGGCTTGGGTTGGTTTGCGTTCACCCTCTGAACCGATGGGTTGAGGTCCGGGATTCGGACCTCGGGTTGTGGATTTTCCGTCCCCGCAGCCTCAGCGGGCGACTTGTTTGTTGCGGAATTGTGGCAAAGGCGCTCATCCCTCCTCCGTTCTCGGGTTGGCGTAGTCGATCACGAAGCGGTATTCTTTCCCGCAGCCGATCACGACCTCCTTCTGGCCCCGCTTGAGGATCTTCATGTCGATCTCGATGTGACCGAAGCCGTCGTGCAGGAGGAAATCGTCCAGCACCGTCGCCAGGGTGCTGCGCAGGCGCCGGACCTCGGCGGAGCGCAGCATCGCGGTGGCCCTGGGGGCGCGCTCGTCGGGCTTGGGGGTGGATGGTTCGCTCATGCGGGGCGGTCACGATTCTTCCGGCTTGGCGATGGCGGTGACTTCCTCGCCGGTGCGGACGATCCACCGATCGCCGGCGGGGATGACTCCGTAGACCTTGCTCGTCCCCACGGTGAGCTGGTTGGTGCGCTGCTCCTGCAATCCGTCCGGCGTCAGCGTGGCGACCATGGTGATGCCGGCGGTGGAGAAGAAATAGAGGTCCGATCCGACCACGACCGGGGTGGCCCAGCATCCGTCGGGCAGCCGGAGGTTCCAGATCTCCTCGCCAGTGCGCCAGTCCAGCCCGGAGGCGATGCCGGCCTTGCTGACGAGGACGATCTGGCCCTGGGTGAAGACCGGGGAGGCGAAGCTGGCGGCGGTCTTGCCGTCGGCTTTCCAGACGACACGCTGATCGGTCTCTCCGCGCCGCAGCAGTTGGGTCTGTCCCTTTTCGGAGGAGGGCGCCAGCACGTAGCCGCGTAAGACGAGGGGGGAGGCGACGGTGTTGCCCTTGAGGCCATCCACAATCCAGCGCCGCTCGCCGGTGGCCTTGTCGATTTCCTCGACGATGCCGTTGGAGGAGACGATGACCGCGTCGTCGGTCACGACCGGGGTGCTCCAAGAGACGCGCTTTTCGCGGTCCACTTTCCAGCGGGCCTCGCCGTTCTCCTTGTCGAGGCAGAGCAGGTAGGAGGGGCCGTCGTGGTCGACGAGCAGATAGAGGCTGTCGCGGTCCTGGACAAGGCTGCCGCCAAGGCCGTGGTTGCCCATGGGCGGGCCATGCTCCTTCCCGACCTGGCGGTGCCAGAGCCGTTTTCCCTCGTGGTCGAGGGCGAGGAGGTCGCCGCTCTCGAACCAGGCGTAGACCGCCCGCTCGTCGAGGCAGGGAGAGGGGGCGGCGCAGGAGCGGTATTTGTTGCTCGGCTCGGGGGCGGAGGACGGCAGCATGGTGGTCCAGGCGATCTCTCCGCTGTCCCGGTCGATGCGCGTCACCGCCACCTCGGTCTTCAAGGGACCGTTCGCGGCCTCGATCCTGCCCCCCTTGCCCTTGGACCTGCCGCCGTCTCCTTGCCCGGCTTGGGCGGGCGCGGCCTCGGCGGGCTTCGCTTCGGGCTTGGCAGGCTCGGCGGACTGGTCAGGCGATCCGGGCGTTTCCGCCGTGATCGCCGAAGTGACGTAGATGCCGCCCTGACCGAAGACGGGGGTGGACTGGCCATAGCCGGGAAGGGAGGCCCGCCAGACGATGTTCGCGTCGTCGCTCCAGCTCCCAGCCATCTCGCGGGAGGCGAGCTCGTTGTTCGAGCCGCCCCGGAAGGACTGCCAGGCGGCCGCGCTGGAGGCCACGGGCGCCTGCTCCGGGATCGGCAGCACCTCGATGTCGCTGCGGTGCCCGCCCTCGGCCGCGCCGGCGATGGTCCAGAAGAGCCCGTCGCCGACCGGCAGCGAGCGATGGAAGATGCGGCCGTGCCGATGGCTCACCGGGGTCGTCGCCCATGCGTCCGCAGCGGGATCGAGGGAGTAGAGAACGCCGTCCCCGCCCGAGTTGAAGAGCCGGCCACCGGCGGCGAAGGTGGAGCTGCCGAAGGCCTTTGCCCTGGAGGCCGTGGGCACCTCCGGGCCTTCCCGCCAACTGCCTTTCCTCGGATCGTAGGCGAAGACGGCATTCGACGCGCCGTCCTCGTCGCCCAGCCCGCCGACCCACCAGATCTCGCCCCCGGCGGAGGCCATGGTGCCGCCGCGGAGGACTCCGGGCATGGGCGGTAGGTCCTTCCAGCCCTGGTCGCGCTTGTTGAGATCGAGGCTCCACCCGTGTTCGTGCCAGGTGCCTTTGCGCTCCCCGTCGAGCTTCCATCCGCCGGCCACGTAGAGCACATCGTCCACCACGACGGCGTCGTGGGAGGAGATCTTGTCCGGCAGGGAGGGCCAGTCGCTCCAGGCCTTCGCCTCCGGATCGTAGCAGCGGACCGAATCGGTCGAGAACAGCTCCGATTTTTCTCCGGCCGCATTGGTGGCGTACATGCCGCCGATGCGGATGACGAGGCCGTTCCAGCCGACCAGGGCGGTGCCCTGGACCGCCTTGTCCTCCGGCAGCTTCTCCCACGCGGCACCCGGCGGGTCCAGCGGGTAGCGGAGGAAGTCGGCGGAGAGGTTGTCGCGGCTGTGCTGATGGGTCTTTCCGGTGTGGCCGCCGTAGACGTAGACGTGACCGTCCGAGACGCAGGCACCGAAGCTGGAGATCTCCTGCGTGACGGGTGGAGGGGTCACCGTGTCGGCATGGACGCAGGCGACGGACAAAGCCACCAGATAGAGGAAAGGAAGGAGTCTCACTGGAATGGAGGGTCTCATTGTTAGGACGGAACTATTTTGATAACGATTCTCAATATCAAATTCCAGGATTGATCTTCCCTCTCCGCAAGGCGAGACAAATCGCTGACAAGCCGCCGTCACCCATCCCACAACCCTCGTCGGGCAAGTTCGGTTCGATTTGGGGGCAGGCCGGGAAAGCCAGGAAAATGCCGGGGATTGGGCCGCAAAAAGACGCAGAATTCACCTCATCCTTTTGCGTCTTTTGTGCCTTTGGGCGGCCATCCCATTCAACCCAGCAGGCCTAAGGGCCCGCATCCTCGAAGGCGGCCTCGACCAGCAACGCCGCGAGGGCCTGGGTCGCCTCGTCGAGGGCCGCGTTGGCCGACTTGAGGGCCTTGGCGTCGTGGCCCTCGTCGGCAAGGGCGATGCGCACCCCCGCCGCGGCGGCGGCGACGAGATCTCGCTCCTCTCCGGAAAGCCGTCCGCCGACGGCGCCGAGCGCGGCCTCCACCGCCGGGAGCAGCTCCTCGCTCTTCAGCCTCGCCTCGGTCCAGACCCGCTCGTTCATGTCCTCGAAGGCGAAGTCGATGGACTCGCCGATCATGCGCTCGACCGCCTCGTCCTCGACATCGACGGCGGCGTCGCGGATCTCGAGAACGTGGTCCTCGCCGGTCGCGGTGTCCCGGGCGAGCACTTCGAGGAGCCCGTCGCGGTTGATGGAGAACTGCACCCCGACCCTCGCGCTGCCTTTCGGGCCGGCGGAGAAGGGAAACACGACCTCGCCGAGAAGCCAGTTGTCCTTCGCCAGCTCGCGTTCTCCCTGGAGGACGCGGATGGCCATGGACTCCTGCCCGTCGACGGCGTTGGTGAAGAGCTCGCCCGCCTTCACCGGAATGGTCGAATTGCGCGGAATGATCACGTTCATGAGCCCACCGAAGGTCTCGATGCCGAGGGACAACGGCGTCACGTCGACGAGCAGGATCTGCCGCACGCGGCCGCAGAGCATGCCCGCCTGGATCGCCGCCCCGAGGGCGACGGCCTCGTCGGGATGCTGGGAGAGGTCGGGGTCGAGGCCGAACCACTCGCGCAGCGACTCCCTCACCAGCGGGATGCGTGTGCTGCCGCCGACGAGGATGAGCCGCTCGACCGATGCCACACCTTTCTCCGCCGCTTCGGCGAAGGCCCGTCGGCAGATCGGTCCGGTGCGGTCGAGAATGGGCCGGGCGAGGCGCTCGAAGCGCTCCCGCGTCACCTCGATCTCATGGCTTTCCCCGCCGCGGAAGAAAGGCAGCCGGACCGCGACCTTCTCCTCCGTGCTGAGTGTCTCCTTCGTCTCGCGCGCGCGGACGCGAAGGATCGCCTCCTCGGACTCCGAGAGGGGTCCCAATCCGAGCGATTCGGCAAGGTGGCGGGCGAGGGCGAGATCGAGGTCGTCGCCGCCGAGCCGCGTGTCGCCGGCGGTGGCGACGACCTCGAAGAGGCCCTCGCGCATCCGCAGCACCGAAAGGTCGAAGGTGCCGCCGCCGAGATCGTAGACCGCGACCGACGCGTCCTCGCCGAGCCGGTCGAGGCCGTAGGCGAGGGCGGCGGCGGTGGGCTCGTTGAGGAGGCGCTCGACCGAGAGGCCCGCCAGCTCCGCGGCCTTCCGCGTCGCCTCGCGCTGGGAATGGTTGAAGTAGGCGGGAACGGTGACCACGGCGCGCCGCACGGGCTGTTCGAGCGCCTGCTCGGCCGTCTCGCGGAGACGCCCGAGAATGAGGGCCGAGACCTCCTCGGGGGAGACGAGGGTCTCGTCATCGAGCTGGACGAGGGTTTCGCCGCGGCTTCCGGCGACGAGGCGGTAGGGCGTTGTCTCCACCTCCTCGGCCGTGAGATCCGCGAAGGGCCTTCCCATGAAGCGCTTGATCGACGCCACGGTCCGCTCCGGCGCGAGGGCTCGGGCGCGCATCGCTCCGGCACCGACGAGAGGCGCCCTGCCTGCCGGCCAGGTCACGCACGAGGGCAGGAGACGCTCGCCCGCCGAATCGGCAAGGACGAGGGGAAAGCCCGAATCCACCACGCCGACGAGCGAATGGGTCGTCCCGAGATCGATCCCGATGATGAGGTCGTCGTCCATGTCGTGAAGAGGATGGCGTCAGGTCGCGAGGAGAGCAAGGAGACGCTCGCGGCATTGCGCCTCCCAGCGCTTGAGGAACTTCAGCTGCCCCAGCGCGCGCCTCGCCTCGCCGTAGCTCCCCCCGGCCGCTGCCGCCTCGAATTCGGCGAAGCGGCCGGTCAACGCCGCCTTGAGCGGCTGGATCTCCTGCAAGAGCCCCTGCACGGCGAGCTGCGCGGCGACGGACTCCTTCGCGAGGACGGCCCGTGCCAATGCCGTGGTCGCCTTGCGATGGCGGGCGAGCAGCGCGTCGGTCGAGGCGAGGACGGGACCGATCCTGGCGAACAGATCCATCAGTTCGGTCGCGATGCCCCGCTCGGGGACCGCCACGGGATCCTTCGCCTCCAGCCACGCGCCGAGACGCGCCACGGGATCGGAGAGCAGGGCGCGGGCCGAGTGGATCTCCGACGCCTCCGCTTCATCTGCGCCGCTCGTCTCACGGACACGCTGTCTCCAAGACTCCTCCACCGTCGAGGGATCGAGGAGAAGGGAAACCGGCAAATCGAGGAGGGCGAAGGGATCGGTCATTCACGCGCGCAGGCGGGAAAGCGCTCCCTCATTTTTTTCCACCCCCACCGGCACCACCACCCCCGCCTCCGGAACCACGGCGCGGAGTGGGATTCGGCTTGGCCCGCTTCTTCGGCTGGCCGGGACGGGCCATGCTGCGTGGCGAGCTGCGCCTTCCGGGATTCATCGGACGGGGGCTGCGAGCGTCGACGCGATAGACGATGCGGGCTTTCTCCGTGTCGTAGGGCGACATTTCGATCTTCACCCGGTCGCCAGCGACGAGGCGGATGAAGCGCTTGCGCATTTTCCCGGAGATGTGGGCGAGAACGAGGTGGCCGTTGTCGAGCTCCACCCGGAACATGGTGCCGGGGAGAACAGTATGGATGGTACCTTCGAGTTCTACGGTGTCGTCGTTCTGCATAAGCGCTGGGAAAGCCGCACTATTGCGCAATTCTCAGAATTTAGAAGCGATTTCTTTTTTCACGGCGCAAGGGGGCGCTTGGCTTTCGGCAGCGACGCGACGACGAGCTCGTAGGAGTGCAGGATGAGCTCGCGGACAAGGGATGGAGGAAGGGATCCGTCGAGAGCGACGGTGTTCCAGTGGCGCTTGTTCATGTGGTAGCCGGGCTGGACGGCGTCGTATCGTTCCCGGAGTTCGTCGGCGCGGACCGGATCGCACTTGAGGTTCATGCGCGGGGGGAAGTCGCCGGGATCGGTGAGCGCGAAGATCTTCCCGGCGACCTTGTAGACCAGGACTTCGGGTCCGAAGGGAGTGGTCTCCCCGGCTCCGGGCAGGCCCAGGCAGAGATCGATGGCTTCGGGCAGGTCCATGTCCGGAGCGACGGTGGCTATTCGGTCAGCGTCCCGACGCCGCGTTCGAGCTGGAAGACGGCCTTCACCTCCTCGTCGCTCAAGGCCCGGTTGAAGACGGCGAGATCGTCGAGGTAGCCGGCGTAGTTGTAGCCGAGGGTGAGGGCGCTCTTCTCGATCTCCCAGTTGAAGGTGTTCTCCCAGCCGGTGAACTCGCCGATTCTGACTCCGTCGAGGTAGAGGCGTCCCCAGCCGTCCTTCTCGCCCGTGTTGGCGTTGCCGAAGGTGAAGCAGACGTGCGTCCAGCGGTCGCGCCCGAAGGGAGGCGTTTCGGTGGCGGCCATGGGGCGCTTCGCCATCTCCTCCCATTTCTCGTTGCTCGGATTCCAGATCCTCGTGATGGCCATGATGGCGTAGCGGAAGTGCCTCGGGGTGTGGTCCTTGCTGAACTCCACGAACATGTTCCCCTCGCCCCAGGCCTGGGCGACGAATTGCACGGGATCGCTGTAGCCGGGGGCGATGTCCTCGTCGGGATTCACCCGCATCCAGAAGGAGGCGCTGCCGCTCCAGTTCCTTTCCCGAAAGCCGAGGTTGTCCTGGCCGCGGTAGAAGACGAGGTCCTTGGAGGGATTCGCGAAGACGAGGGCGTCGCCGAATCTCCCCTCGCCCTTGGCGATCCCGATGCCGCTGGATTCGACCAGGCCCTCGATCGGCTGGTCGCGCTTGCGGTCGGGAGCGGTGTAGAGGGTCTTTTCGCCCTTGGCGAAGTCGGCATCCGGCCCCCGGTCGAAGGAGGCATGGAAGAGCAGGGCGGATTTGAGCGCCTCGTTCGTCTCCGCCGGCAGAGGGCCGCAGGCAAGGACCAGCAGGGACAGAGAGGGGAGCGGACGGAGCTTCATGGGCGATGGAGTGGAGTGGAGGAATCGGCGGAAGCGCACCGCCGCGCACCCCGAGATGGCAACACGATGCGCCCCCCTTTGTCAACGGGCATGAGGAGGAGCGGCGGCACGCGCTTGCGGCCTTTCCGCCAAGGGAATGGCCGGGCCATCCAGGGGCGGAGAAATCAATAGCTCCGCCGCATGTGGCTGGGGAGGATGTTCAGCTCCTCGCGGTATTTCGCCACGGTACGGCGCGCGATCTTGATCCCCCTCTTCTCCAGATCCTCGACGAGGCGCTGGTCGCTGAGCGGCTTCTTCGGATCCTCGGCCGCGATCATCTCGGCGAGAGTGCGCTTCACGCTGGTGTTGCTGAGAGACTCGCCGTCCTCCGTCTCGTAGCCGGTGGTGAAGAAATACTTCATCTCGAAGACCCCGTGCGGCGTGGCCATGTATTTCCCCGACACGGCACGGCTCACCGTGGTCTCGTGGACCCCGACCTTCTCCGCGATCTGGGCCATGTTCATCGGCTTCAGGCGCGAGGGGCCATGCGCGAGGAAGGCGTCCTGGCGCGCCACGATTTCGGAGGCGATGGCCTGGATCGTCTGCTGGCGCTGATGGATGCTCTTGATGAGGAATTTCCCCGCCCGGATCTTCTCGCGGATGTAGGCCTTCGCTTCGCGCCCGTCGTTCGTGGCCATCAGGTCCTTGTAGGCGTTGCTGATGCGCAGACGGGGGATCTGCTCGTTGTTCATCGACACGATCCATTCCCCGCCGACGGATTCGACGGTCACGTCGGGTGTGACGTAGGTGTTCGTGTCTCCTCCGAAGCGGCTCCCGGGGCGCGGATCGAGAGTGGCGATGAACTCCGCCGCCCGCGTGATCTGCTCGGGCGTGACGCTGAGCTTCTTCGCGATCTGCGGATAGCGCTTCCTCGCGAGATCGTCGAGATGGTGGTCGACGATGCGGTACTCGAGGCTGTGGTGCTTCCCGAGCCGCTCCAGCTGGATGAGGAGACAGTCGCGCAGATCGACCGCACCGATCCCCACCGGGTCGAAGCTCTGGACGAGAGCCTTCGCCTCCTCGAGCTCCGGCATGGGGATGCCGAGGTCGAAGCAGAAATCCTCGAGGGAGACTTGGAGGAAGCCGTTCTCCCCGATGTTGCCGACCAGCATCGTCGCGATCTCGCGGATGCGCGGAGAGACGTCGGCGAAACCCAGCTGGTTGAGAAGATGATCCTGCAGGGTGATCGGTTCGACGATCGAATCCATCACGAACTGATGCCTTTCGTCCGCGTCGTCGCGCTTCGGCGAGGATAGCCGCGACTGGGCCATGTATTCGCGCCACTCCTCGTCGAGCTGGGAAAGCTCGGCGAACTCCCGGTCGAAATCGTCCTCCTCCGCCCCGCCCGCCTCTTCCAGGGAAATGTCGGTGGACTCCTCTTCGAGCGTCGGATTCTGCACCAGCTCCTGCTGGACAAGCTGGCGCAGCTCCAAGGTCGGGGTCTGCAGCAACTGCAGGCTCTGCTGCATCTGGGGCGCGATCGTTTGCTGTTGCAGCAACGACTGGGATTGATCGAACCGCTGTTCGGGCATTTTCGGGGGTCTCCGGCGGAGATTTTCGCACCATAGCATGATTCGAACCAATCGATAAGACAAGATTCGAAATTATTGCCAACCCCTCGTCGGCGTCGGTAATCTGCGGCATCAAGAATCTTGCAGAGTACAATAATTTAAAAATTTGATTATTATGGATTTTATAATAAATTCCCTATGTTGACCATCTTCCTTTTGGAACCAGTCGTCATGCCGCGTCGCCCCGTCATCCACCTTCTTGTCCTTCTCCTGCCCGTCCTCGCCGGCGCCCAGGAGCCGCGCGTCCGCGCCGTGCCCGTGGGCGAACGTCCTTCGGACTACTGGGTGGATCTCGAGGACGTCCCCCGCGCTTCGGCCGTGCCGGTGAAGGAGCGCCGGATCACGCCGGTGAAGACGCCCGCCTGGCAGACCCGCTACACTCTCGGCCCCGGCGACACGCTGAACTTCTCCGTCTACGACCGGGCCGACCTCGCCCGCGAGAACGTGCAGATCGCCCCGGACGGCACCGTCAGCTACCTGCAGGCCGTCGCCGTGCGGGCCCAGGGGTTGACGCTGGACCAGCTCCGCACCCGGCTCGAGGAGGAGCTCTCGAAGTATCAGAAGAACGTCAAGGTCATCGTCACGCCCTCGGCTGTGGCGAGCAAGGAGTTCTCCATCATCGGACGCGTCAAGAAGCCCGGCAGCTACACCCTCGACCGCCCCACCTCCGTGCTCGAGGGCATCGCCCTCGCCGAGGGCATCCAGGTCGGCACGGTGAACAGCTCGGCCTTCGAGCTCGCCGACTTCGAGCGCTCCTTCGTCGCCCGGAAGGGCAAGAAGCTGAACGTCGACCTCGCCCGGCTCTACTACGAGGGCGACTTCAGCCAGAACGCCTACCTCGAGCCCGACGACTACATCTACATGGCCTCCAGCCTCGAGAACGAGATCTACGTCCTCGGCGAAGTCCGCGACGCCGGCCGCCGCAAGATGCCGGTGAAGCTCACGCTCGCCCGCGCCATCGCCGAAGCGGGCGGCTTCACCGACGCCGCCTACCAGATGAAGGTCCTCCTCATCCGCGGCAGCATCCACCAGCCCGTCACCCAGATCGTGAACGTGAAGGACATCTTCCAGGGGCGGATCGCCGACATCCCGCTGGAGAACCGGGACATCGTCTTCGTCAACAAGCGCCCCTTCGAACTCGCCGAGCGCGTCCTCGACACCGCCATCGTCACCTTCATGCAGACCGTCACGGCGGAGGCCATGAACCAGAGCTACAACCCCATTCTCCCCGGCGAATGAACGCTTGGCCCGTCCCCTTTCTCCGGTTCGCGGCCGCCTCGGCGATGGCTCTCCTCCTGCCTTCGTGCGTCCACTGGAAGCCCGCCGACCGCGAATTCCGCACCGCCCCCGAATTCGCCTACGACGCGACCTTCGACGCGGCGGCCTCCGGGATGACCGCCGAGGAAGCGCTGAAACGCCTTCCGAAGGAGCCGAAGTTCGAAAAGCTCAAGCTCAGCCGCCCCCTCGACCGCTCCCTCCTTCAGGCGCCGTCCGGCGCCTATCGCATCGGTCCCGGCGACGAGCTCGACATCGAGGTCGCCGAGATGAAGGACACCCGCGCCCGCACCAAGGTGATGCCCGACGGCATGCTCTACTACGACGTCGCCCCGGGCATCGACGCGAAGGGCAAGACCATCGCCGAGATCTCCACCCTGCTCTCCAAAGCCTTGGAAAGCGACTACGTCAATCCCGTCGTCACGGTGAACGTGGCCAAGGCCGACAGCCAGCGCTTCTGGATGCTGGGGCAGGTGCAGCGCCCCGGAGCCTACCCCATCGCGAAACCGACCACCCTCATCGCCGCCCTTTCCGCCGGCGGCGGGCTCCTCAACAGCAGCGACACCGGCGAGGTCGCCAATCCCGAGGCCGCCGATCTCGAGCGGGCCATCCTCATCCGCAACGGCGACCTCGTGCCCGTCGACTTCGAGCGCCTCGTCCGCGAGGGCGACATGTCGCAGAACGTCTACGTCCGCGGCGGCGACTACATCTTCGTTCCTTCGCTCACGCCACGCTCCTTCTACGTCCTCGGCCACGTCGTGAGGCCGGGGCCCGTCTACTTCGAGCGTGGCGCCACCCTCGTCTCGGCCGTCGCCGCCGCGGGCGGTCCCCAGCCCGATGCCATCGTCACCAAGGCGCTCATCCTCCGCGGAGGCACCCTCCGTCCCCAGGTCGCGGTGGTGAACCTGAGAGCCGTCATGCGGGGCCAGGAACCCGACCTGAAGCTGGAAGGCGGCGACATCGTCTGGGTCCCGCGCAGCCCCTGGACGAAGCTCGAGAAATACGTCGAGGCCGTCCTCGTCACCGCCGCCCAGGCCGTCGCCGTGCAGGAGGGCCTCGGCGTCCTGGGCGCCACCGGATCGGCCGGGGTGACGATCACGGCGGGGGGGAACTGAGCCGACGCGCTCGTATTCCGCCCCGTCAGGCCCCCAGGAAAAGCCGGTCTTCGGCCATGCGGTTGAGCGCCCGGCGGGCCTCCGAAAAGCAGTCGGCGAGGCGCTCGTAGACGCCGCGGACGGCATATTCCTCCGCCAGGGGATGGCGGCCCGCGACCCGGAAGGACTGGCGCGCGACGCCCTCGTAGTAGCCGAGCCCCGGAGCCCCGCGCCGCTCGGCCCGCCGTTCGAGGAAGCGTGGGAAGAGGCCGGTGAGGACGAGGAAGCGGTTGCCGCATTGCACCTCGAGGAAGAACCGTTCGCAGGGACTCGCACCCGCCAGTCGCTCGACGATGTCGACGTGATAGGTGAACTCGGCCTCGGGGCGGTCGCGATGCCCTCCGCTCGACAACGCTCCGCTCGCGTGGTCCGCCAGGGTCGCGGCGACGTAGTCGGCGATCTCGAGGTCGTCGATGCCCGCTTCCTTGAGGCTGCGGCGCACGAGGACGAAGAAGTAGAGCTCCGGCGAAACCGCCAGCGGAGCGGCCAGCTCCATCACCGCGCGGAAGAGGCTCTCGTGCTCGAGAAAGGCGGTGAGGGCGTCTGGATCGTCGAAGAGCCCTTCGAGAAAAGCCCTCGCCGGTTCTCCGCCCCCGAGAGTGGCGGCGATGAACTCGAAATCCCGCGGCTGGAGCCGCGCCCGGCAACTGGTGGGGACAAGGTTCATGTCTGTAGGACGATCCTGCGCTTCTGCTTAGGAGCACTTCCCGCGCCAAGCCGGGAGTTCAATCCGACGTCTCCGGCGGAACCGCAAAAGGCCGTATCGCCTCGCGGAGGCGGTCGTAGAGTTCGGTCTCCCACTCGATCCCGTCGATCTCCGGCGCATCCTTCCGCGCCCGGAAATCCCAAGGCGCGATGACCGCCTTCACTTTCCTCGTTCCCACCTGCGCGACGAGGGTGAAGAGCTCCTCGATGGCCTCGTCGCCGATGGCGATGCAGCCGATCGTGACCGATCGACCGTGGATGAAGATGTCGAAACCGAGCTTCTCCCGCCCATCGGCCACCCCCTTTTCCCGGTCGTAGGCATTGGGGTAGTCGAGCTTGATGGAGAGATGGTAGCTGCTGTTGGGATTGAGGGATTCGACCCGGTAGAGTCCCTCGGGAATCTGACCGTCGCCCTCTCGCAGCTTCGGCCCAAGTCCGCCGCTGTAGCCGGTGAAGCGGTAGTTGCGGATCCGCTCGAGCCGGCCGCCTTTCCCATGCCCCCAGACTTCGAGGAGCCGTTCGGACTTTAGCCCGACGAGGGTGAGCGACTCCACCCATTCCCGCTCCCTGTCATTCAACCCCAGGCCTGCGGCACGGGTCTGCTCCAGTACCGAAGCGACCGTCCGGCTGCCTTTGACCGCGGAGACGACCGGAGATCCCAAGGTCTGGTCCAGCCGGTGAAGGCCGACGAAGACGGCCGAAGCACCTAGCAGGGCAAGAAGGAATTTCAGCCTCCGCGTCATTCCGAGATGACGACGCCACGCCTTTCTTTCGGTATGGTCGACCATCAATGAATATAAGACTAGCAGAATCCCCGGCCATTGACCAGCCCATTCAACCGCTGCTGCGGGATCCAAGGAGCGGCAGGGCGGCGATCTCCTGCACGAGGCGGGGGCCGCGGTAGATCAGGCCGGTGTAGACCTGCACGAGGGCGGCCCCGGCCGCGAACTTCGCCTGCGCGTCGTCCGCGCCCATAACCCCGCCCGATCCGATCACGGGGATCGCGGGATCGAGTTCGGCGCGCAACGTCGCGAGAATCGCGGTGGCCTTCTCCGTCAGTGGCGTCCCGCTCAACCCGCCCGCCTCGTCCGCGAGGGGATGACCGGCGACGGCGTCGCGGGCGATGGTCGTGTTCGTCGTGACGACCCCGTCGATGCGCGTCTCGTTGAAGACCCCGGCCAAGGCCGCGACGGCCTCGTCGGAGAGGTCGGGGGCGATCTTGATGACGAGAGGGACCTGCTTGCCGCCATGCGCCGGTTTCAGCGATTCGCGCTTCTCCTGAAGCCGCAGGATCAGCTCGCGGCAGGTCGCCGCGTTCTGGAGGTCGCGCAGTCCTTTGGTGTTCGGTGAGGAAAGGTTCGCCGTCACGTAGTCCGCCGCACCGTAGACGCCTTCGAGACAGAGGAGGTAGTCGCGGATCGCCTCCTCGTTCGGCGTGTCGAAGTTCTTCCCGATGTTGATCCCGAGCACGCCGCGGAAGTCCTTTCGGGAATGCTCCAGGTTCGCCAGCAGACCGGCGACGCCGGGATTGTTGAAGCCCATCCGGTTGATGATGGCCCCGTGCTCCTTGAGCCGGAAGAGGCGCGGCTTCGGATTGCCCGGCTGCGGGCGCGGCGTGACCGTGCCGATCTCGACGTGGCCGAAGCCCAGCTCGCCGAAGGCGTGGACCGCCGTTCCCGCCTTGTCGAGCCCCGCGGCGAGGCCGACGCGGTTGGGAAAGCGCAGGCCCATGATCTCGACCGGCGACCCGACAGGGTCAGGTCCCGCATTCGCCCCTGTCAAAGCCCCCAGCAGCCCCATCGCGTCCGCCGCCCGCATCATGGAGAGGGTGGCGTGGTGGGCGGTCTCGGCGTCCATCGCGAAGAGGAGGCGCCGCGCGAGCGGGTAGAGGTCGGGCATGGGGACGGATAGACCGGAGCGGGCGGGCGGGCAAGGGCACAGGCGCTCCGCTCCGCGGTCCGTTTGCCGGAACCTCAGCGCTTCAACCGGTTCACCGTGTAGCAGAACAGCCCGGTGCGCCGGACTTGGCCCGATTCGCTCCGGAGCTCGGCCACCGTCATCTCGTAGACCCAGCCGCCACCGTCGAGACGGTCGAGCTCGATCTCCACGGTTCGCCCGTCGGTGCGCTTGACCGAAGTCACCGCGATGTCGGAGACGTCGAGGGGATCGCCGCCGTAGTTCGAGGTGTCCTCGTAGCGGTAGCGGCGGAACTGGAAGCGGTCGGGGGAAAGCCCGCCGTCGCCGAGCGGCTCGGTGAACTCGAGGCGGAAGCCGCGTGGGGTCAGGGTCATCGTCTTCACGTCGAAGGGCGTCTTGCCGGTGAAGGCGAGGCGCTGGAGGCCTTCGGCGGGCTGTCCCCATCCGCGCGAGGTCTGCCCGACGTAGAGCGTGGTCTCGTCGGGGCTGAAGACGACCCGGTTGTTTCCGAGATGGAGGCCGTTCTCCTCGTAGAACTGGGCGCAGGCGCCCTGATGGACGCCGTCGACCTCCTCCAGCATGAGCCGGGTGATGCGGCGTCCGTTGTTGTCGGGCAGCAGGATCTGTCCGGCGTAGGGGCCGAAGACGGTTCCCTCGGGAATCTGGATGGGCTCGGAGGCGGAGCGGTTCATCGTCTCGTGGGGCAGCAGGATGGCGGCGGGCGTCTTCATCTCCGCGATCCGCTCCAGCGGCAGGTCGAGCGGATCGACGGCGGGGTCCCACTCCGGGTCCCAGACGAGGCTGCCGACATGGCCGTAGAAGTTCCCCTTCTCGACGTGGTAGAAGGGAGTGGTCGCCTTCCAGTCGCCCTGGTTGTCTCCGGCCCAGAGATGGCCCGCACGGTCGAGGAGCAGGCCGTTGTGCATGCGGAATCCGCTCGCCCACGGGGTGATGGTGCCGTCGGCGGCGCGGTGGAGGATCCAGCCCTTCCAGTTCGCGGCGGAGAAGTTCCTGCCGCGCCGGCCGGTCTTCGAGTAGTCGCCGCGGATGTTGTAGAAGGTCGGGCCATTGTGCGAGGCGGTGCCGAGCGCGAGGAAATGGCCGCCCTTGCCGTCGGGGACGAGGTGGTTGGTCTCGTGGTAGTTGCCGGTCACGCCCCAGGGCGAGGCGACGCTTTCGTAGAGGTCAGCGGTGCCGTCGCCGTCCTCGTCGACGAGGCGAGTCATCTCGGGCAGTTGGCTGACGAGGATTTCGTGGTCGCTCACGATGTGGAGACCGCAGGCTTCGTGGAGCCCGCTCGCAAAGCGCTTCCACTGGAAGGCCTTCGGATCCGCGACCGGCTCGGCGACCATCACATCGCCCCGGCGCATCGCGACCACGATCCGGCCGGAGGGCGTGAAGCCCACGCCGCCCACTTCCGGGGGCACGCCTTCGGGGAAGGCGATGGTCTCGAGGCGGTAGGACTCGTCGGCTACCGCCGCGGACAAGGCGAGGGCGAGGCTGGAAAGGAGGAGGAAGGAGGGCGTCTTCATGGTTTCGCGAGGCTCTTGATGAAGAGGACGAGGGAATCGACCTGCTTCGGCTCGATGGGGTAGGGCGGCATGTAGCCGGCGGGGAAGGTGTCCACGACCTTGGCGGCGGGATTGACGATGGACTCGGCGAGGTAGGCCTCGTCCGCGACGACGGGATCCGTTCCCGCGAGGGGCCTCGACGTGCCGTAGATGCCCGCGAGGCTGGGGCCGTGTCCGCGGGTGCCGTCGCGCGAGTGGCAGGCGAAGCAGCCGAGAGTGGTGAAGAGCGCCTCGCCCCATTCGGCGTTCGGCGCCTCGGTGGAGTAGGAGGCCTCGGCAGCGGCGGAGGCGGCGACCGGCTTGCCCTGGATGCGGACGCGGAAGGAGCCCTCGCCCGCGTCCTCCTGCTTGAAGTCGTAGCCGCTTTCGAAGTATCCCCAGGCCTTCGCTCCCTCGACCGAATAGTGCGCCACGATTTCCAGCGGCTTGTCGCCGGGCTCGATGCGGACCTTCACCGTGGCCTCGCCGAGACGGTAGGCGAATTCGGGCACGCCCGCGACGAGGCGGTAGCCGAGGTAGACCGGCTTCAGATCCTCGGTGTAGGTGTCGAAGAGGCCGAGAGGGTGGGAGCCTTCGGTCACGTAGACCAGTTCGCCGACGAGGCCGGGCAGATACTGGAACCCGGCGCGGCGACCGATCGCGGGATCGCCCCAGTAGTTCGTCATGTCGAGGAACCCTCCGCGCCAGGCGTAGAGGAGACGGCATTCGACGGTGTCCCAGCAGTAGGAGAGATCGGTGCCGAAATTGACGGCGATGGCGGCGGGAAGGCCCGGCGTCGGATCGACGAAACCCTCGACGTCGCCCTTGCCGGGCGCATACTTCCGGGCACGGGCGCCGAGAGCGTGGTTCGACAGCACGGCCCGCCCCAGCCCGGGATCGGGGAGAAAGGTGCGCAGCACGAGCGGCTCCTCGCGGCTGCCGAGAGGCGTGTTGCTGAGGGTGAGAAACCGGTCCTCGGCAAGGACGGAGGCGGGGCTGGCGAACGAGGCGAGGGCCAGGATCGCGAGAAGGGGCGCTTTCATCCGGAAACGGTTCCCGGACCGCAGGAAACGCACAATGGACATTTTCTGCAAAAAAGTGCAGTTTTGCGCAGAATGCGCCAACGGCTTCCGAAAGAGATCGCCCTCGCCATCAACGTGGGCATCACCCATCTCGAGCGGGTCGTGCGCGGCATCCGCGACTACGCGGCGAGGCATGCGAACTGGCGCTTCCTCGTCAGTCCCGAGACCCACTACCTGCCGCCGACGGCGCTGGAGGGCTGGCGCGGCGACGGCGTCATCGCCCTGGCGAACACGGACGAGGATGTCCGCGTCCTCGCCTCGCTCCCCTGTCCGGTGGTGAATCTGTCAGGAGCCCGGGAGGCGTCTCCCTTTCCCCGCGTGAGGCCCGACTACGGGACGATCGGGCGCATCGCGGCGAGGCATCTCCTCGGGCGCGGCTACCGGCGCTTCGGCTTCTACGGGGTCACGCAGGTCTGGTATTCCGAAGCCTACGAGAGAGGCTTCGCCGCCGAGCTCGCCTCGCACGGCTTTCCCTGCTCCGTCCTCCAGGTGCCCGCGACGCTGAACGAGAGGACGCGCTGGGACACCGGGCAGGGCGAGCTGGAGCTGTGGCTGGGAAACCTGACGCCGCCCTTCGCGGTGATGGCCGCCCACGACCCGCGCGCCGCGATGGTCATCCGCGCCTGCGAGCGGGTCGGCCTGCGCGTGCCCGACGACGTCGCGGTGGTCGGGGTGAACAACGACACCATCGCCTGCGAATCCTGCCGTCCGCCTCTCACCAGCATCGAGCGGAACGACGGGGAGATCGGCTTCGCCGCCGCCCGTCTCCTCGACCGCCTCATCCGGGGGAAGGCGGGGCCACCCCGCGAGCGGGTCGTTCCTCCCGGAGCGATCCGGGAGCGCGCCTCGACCGACAATCTCGCCATCGACCATCCCGACCTGCTCAGGGCCGTCGAATACGCGCGGGAGCATTTCCACCGTCCCATCGGCGTTCCCGATCTCGTCGCGGCCTGTCCCCGTTCCCGACGTTGGCTCGAGGACGCCTTCGTCGAATCCCTGGGCTGCACCCCGCGGACCTTCCTCTCCCGGCTGCGCCTGAGGCAGGCACAGCGCCTCCTCGCCGAAGCTCCCGATCTCCCCCTCGGCGAAATCGCGGTGCGCTGCGGATTCAGTGGAACCCGCCAGATGAACGCCGAATTCCGAAGGGAGCTCGGCGTCGCGGCAAAGACGGTGCGGGCGGGAGGCGCCTGACGGTCTCGGAAAAACTCCCCGTTGCCCCGCTTCGCTTGTTGAAGGAAACTATCGCCTCCCGCAACCCATGAACCGCCTCGTTGTCGGCACCGCCGCGCTGAACCAGACCCCGCTCGACTGGTCGGGCAACGTCCGCCGCGCCGCCGCCGCCGTGGCCGGGGCCCGTGAACGAGGCGTCGGCTGGCTCTGCCTGCCCGAGCTCGCCCTGACCGGCTATGGCTGCGAGGACATGTTCCTCGCGCCGGAGGTCGGTGAGCGCGCCCTCGCCGCGCTCGCGGAGCTGGCTCCGCAATGCGGCGGTCTCGTCGTCGCGGCGGGCCTGCCGCTCTGGTTCGAAGGGTCGGTCTACAACGCGGTCGCGGTGATCGTCGACGGTGCGGTCGCCGGCTTCGTCGCGAAGCAGAACCTCGCCGGCGACGGGCTGCACTACGAACCGCGCTGGTTCAAGCCCTGGCCCGAGGGCCGGGTCGATCGCGTCGCCTTCGAGGGTCGCGAAGTCCCGCTCGGCGACCTCGTCTTCGATCTCGGCGGGGTGAGGCTCGGCTTCGAGATCTGCGAGGACGCCTGGGTCGCCGACCGCCCCGGGACGCGCCTCGCGCGCCGCGGCGTCGATCTCATCTTCAACCCCAGCGCGAGCCATTTCGCCTTCGGCAAGCAGCGGGTGCGCGAACGTTTCGTGCTGGAGGGCTCGCGGGCCTTCGCCTGCGGCTACGTCTACGCGAACCTCCTCGGCAACGAGGCGGGCCGCATCATCTACGACGGCGGCACCGTGATCGCCTGCGGAGGCGAATACGTCGCCGAGGGGAAACGCTTCTCCTTCCGCGACCAGGTCGTCACCGCCGCGACGATCGACTTGAACCGCACCCGCCTCCACCGCGCCCGGCAGGTGAGCCACCGCCCTCTCGTCGGCGAACCCGACGAGGTGACGGTGCGATGCGACTTCCTTCCCGAATGGCGCGGTCCCTACACGACGCCCTCGAGCGAGGGAAGCGAGGCGCCCGACCGCAAGGAGGAGGAATTCACCCGCGCCATGGCCCTCGGTCTCTTCGACTACCTGCGAAAAAGCTACTCGGGCGGCTTCGTCGTTTCCCTCAGCGGCGGGGCCGACTCCGCGGCCGTTTCGGTGCTGGTGAAGCTCATGGTCGATCTTGCGGTCGCCGAACTGGGCGAAGAGGATTTCCGGAAAAAGCTGGGACACATCCGTTTCGACGGGCGCCCGCCGATGGCGCAGCTCCTCTCCTGCGTCTACCAGGCGACGCGGAACAGCTCCGAGACGACCCGCCACGCCGCCGAGACGGTGGCCCGGGCCATCGGGGCGGACTATCAGGAATGGGACGTCGACGCCCTCGTCGAGGGCTACCGGAGCCGGGTCGAAAAGGGCCTCGGCCGCGAGCTGTCGTGGGAGACCGACGATCTCGCCTTGCAGAACATCCAGGCCCGCGTCCGCGCGCCGGGCGTATGGATGCTGACGAATCTCCGCAACGCCCTCCTCCTCGCCACGAGCAACCGCTCCGAGGCGGCGGTGGGCTACGCCACGATGGACGGCGACACCTCGGGCGGGCTCAGTCCCATCGCCGGGATCGACAAGGCCTTTCTCCGCCAGTGGCTGCGCTGGATGGAGACCGAGGGCCTGCCCCCGGCGGCGCCGGCGATCCCCGAGCTGAGCGTCATCAACGTCCAGGCCCCCACCGCCGAGCTGCGGCCGAGCGAGCAGGGCCAGACCGACGAGTCGGACCTGATGCCCTATCCCATCCTCGACGCGATCGAGAAGCACGCCATCCGCGACAAGAAGCTGCCGCTCGAGGTCTGGGAAATCATGTGCGAGACCCATCCGGAGCACGACCGCGAATCGCTGCGCACCTGGGTGGTCAAGTTCTTCCGCCTCTGGAGCCGCAACCAGTGGAAGCGCGAGCGCTACGCCCCCTGCTTCCACGTCGACGACAAGAATCTCGATCCCAAGACCTGGTGCCGCTTCCCCATCCTCAGCAGCGGTTTCCGCGACGAGCTGGCGGAACTGGAGCGTCAGTGAGACGAGGGAAGGGAGCCCGGGCCCTCCTTTCCTCGCCGAATCTCCACGGGCTCTCGACGGCCTGGATCGCCCGGCGCCGGAGAACGTCGCGCGCCGGCAGCCCGGCCATCTGCTCCCTTGACTCTTTCCGCAGGAAGCTTTTGGTATCTTGCGACCAGCAATGAGCCAGAGCGGAGCGACCAGCAAAATCGCCTTTTTAGGAGACTTCCCCCCGCGCCAGTGTGGCATCGCCACGTTCACCCGCGATCTGCGCGAGGCCATCGCCGACATGCACCCCGACTGGGTCTGTCCGGTGATCGCCGTGACCGACGGGGGGCGGCGCTACGACTACCCCTCGGAGGTGCGTTTCGAGATGCCGGAGAAGGACGCCGGCGCCTATCTGCGCGCGGCCGATTTCCTCAACATCTCGCACACCAACGTGCTGTGCGTCCAGCACGAGTTCGGGATCTACGGCGGACCTGCGGGGAGCCATCTCATCAGCCTGCTGAAGCGCGCCCGCATGCCGGTGGTGACGACCCTGCACACCGTGCTGCAGAAGCCCACTCCGGAACAGCGCAAGGTCTTCGACCAACTCGCCCAGCTTTCCACCCGACTGGTGGCGATGAGCGAGAAAGGCGCCGCGATGCTGCGCGAGATCCACCGGGTGCCGCCGGAAAAGATCGCCGTCATCCCCCACGGGATCCCCGACGTGCCCTTCGTCGATCCGAACTTCTACAAGGACAAGTTCGGCGTGGCCGGCCAGCCGGTGATCCTCACCTTCGGCCTGCTCTCCCCCGGCAAGGGCATCGAATACGGGATCTCCGCCCTGCCGGAGATCGTCGGCCGCCATCCCGACGTGGTCTACATCGTCCTCGGCGCCACCCACCCCAACCTGGTGCGCGCCGAAGGCGAAACCTATCGGCTTTCGCTGGAGCGGCTCGCCAAGAAACTCGGCGTCGAGCGCAACGTGATGTTCGTCAACCGCTACGTGGACAACCGCTCCCTCACCGAATACATCGGCGCGGCGGACATCTACCTGACGCCCTATCTGAACGAGGCGCAGATCACCTCCGGCACCCTGGCCTACTGCTACGGCGCGGGCAAGGCGGTGGTCTCCACCCCCTACTGGCACGCGGCGGAACTGCTTCAGGACGGCCGCGGCGTGCTGGTGCCTTTCCGCGACGCACCGGCCATTGCCCGCGCCATCGGCGAGCTGCTGGAGAACGAGACGCACCGTCACGCCATGCGCAAGCAGGCCTACCTGGCCGGCCGCGACATGATCTGGAAGCAGGTCGCGCACGCCTACTCGCTGGTCTTCGAGGAAGCCATCGCCGATTTCCGCGCCGCGCCACCCAGCCGCGCCGTGCGGCTCGCGGTGACGCTGGCGAAGGAGCCGGTCGGATTGCCGTTGTGGCGCTTCGACCACCTGCTGCGCATGAGCGACTCCACCGGCGTCCTCCAGCACGCCATCCACTCCGTGCCCTGGTTCGAGCACGGCTACTGCACCGACGACAACGCCCGCGCCCTGCTGCTGACGACCCTGCTGGAGAACCTGGAGGAAAGCACCCCGGAGCTGATCGCGGTGCAGTCGGCCACCGCCGCCTTCATGCAGCACGCCTTCCACGCGGATTCCGGGCGCTTCCGCAACTTCATGTCCTTCGACCGCCGCTGGCTGGAGGAGCGGGGGTCCGAAGACAGCCATGGCCGCGCGCTCTGGGCGTTGGGCGCCGTGGTCGGGCGCACCCAGCGCGAGAGCCTGCGCAACTGGGCCGCGGAACTGCTCGAGCGCGCCCTGCCCGCCCTGGAGGAGTTCACCTCGCCCCGCGCCTGGGCCTTCGCCGTCCTCGGCCTGCACGAATACCTGCGGGTGCTGCACGGCGATCTGCTCGCCAACCGCTGGCGTCACGAACTCTCCGAGCGCCTCCTCGCCTTGTTCACCCGCAACGCCGCGCCGGATTGGCCCTGGCTGGAGGACATCGTCAGCTACGACAACGCGCGCATCCCCCACGCGCTCATCCTCACCGGCTACTGGGGCGAGCGACACGACATGCTGCAAACCGGCCTGACGGCGCTGCGCTGGCTCCAGGAGCACCAGTCCGGCGCCGGCGGCTGCTTCCGGCCGGTCGGCTCGGATGGCTTCTGGGAGCGAGGAGGAGAGCCCGCGTCCTACGACCAGCAACCCCTCGAGGCCGCCGCCGCCGTCAGCGCCTGCATCGAAGCCTGGCATGTCACCAGGGACGACTGGTGGCGGCAGGAGGCCCAGCGCGCCTTCGAGTGGTTCCTCGGCGGCAACGACCTCAACCTCTCCCTCTACGACGCCACCAACGGTGGCTGCTTCGACGGCCTTCACCCCAACCGCATCAACCAGAACCAAGGGGCCGAATCGACCCTCTCCTTCCTCCTCGCCCTCGCCGAGATGAAGGCCCTGAGCCACGAAACCCTGAGCTTTTCCGACGCCTCCGCCGAACCATGACCCCGCTGGAAGAAAAAATCCGCCGACTGCCCCTCACCCTCTCGCCGGACCCTCGGCGCGTCCTCCTGCGCCCCTTCATTCCGTCGCTCGTCGTCAAGCCGATGGCGAATCCGGAACCCAGCCAGCGCGTCCTGAACCTCTTCGCCCGCGTCATGATGCTCGACGACGAGGCCGTCTCCCGGCAGCTCGACCAAGTGCTCGGCGAATTCGACAACCGCCACGTCAACATCCGCGACATCTTCCGCGAGCGCTTCGATCAGGTGCGCGGCATGCTGCCCACGGACCGCGCCCTTTCGCCGGAGCGCCAACTGCTGCTCGGTTCCTACTTCACCAACGAGTACTCGCTGGAGTCTGCCGCCCTCTTCAACCCGAGCATCGTCCCCCATCCCGACCAGAGCGGCGTGCCGGAGGGGTCCCTGCGCTTCATCCTCAGCCTCCGGGCCACCGGCGAGGGGCACATCTCCTCCATCACCTTCCGCTCCGGCCTCGTCACCGCCGACGCGGAGGTGCGTCTCGACCCCGTCTCGCGCTTCGTCCGCCAGCCGCGTCCCTCCACCGCGGCCCACTACAACCGCGACCTCTTCCTGCGCAAGCTCTACGAGCTCGGCCTCGACTTCGCCCACGCCCGCGACGCCCTCGGCACGCTGCCCGCCAATTTCAGCGGCGCGGATCTCGAGCTGCGGGTGCGCAAGCTGCGCGCCGAGAGCATGGACCGCGACGTGCTGCGCGCCGCCGACCGCGCCATGTCCCTGGCCCAGGCCAACTACAGCGTCGAATACCCCGAGGACACCGACATCTCCGAGAAGATCATCTTCCCCTTCGCCCCCGGCGAGAGCAACGGCATCGAGGACGCCCGCTTCGTCCGCTTCACCGAGGACGACGGCGAGGTCAGCTACTACGCCACCTACACCGCCTACGACGGCAGCATGGTGCTCCCGCAACTGATGGAGACTCGCGACTTCGGCCGGTTCAGCATCTGCACCCTCAACGGTCCCGCCGTGCGCAACAAGGGCCTCGCCCTCTTCCCCCGCCGCATCGGCGGGCGCTACGTGATGCTGGGACGGCAGGACAGCGAGAACATCCACCTCATGTTCTCCGACCACTCGCATTTCTGGTACGAGTCCAAGGTCATCTTGCGCCCCGCCGAACCCTGGGAGTTCGTGCAGCTCGGCAACTGCGGCTCGCCCATCGAGACCGAGGCCGGCTGGCTGGTGCTGACCCACGGCGTCGGCCCCATGCGCAAGTACTCCATCGGCGCCGTCCTGCTGGACCGCGACGACCCCTCCCGCGTGATCGGACGCCTCCGGGAGCCCCTCCTCGGCCCCGCGCCCGACGAGCGCGAGGGCTACGTGCCGAATGTCGTCTACAGCTGCGGCGGTCTCGTCCACGCCGGGCACCTCATCCTGCCCTACGCCGTCTCCGACACCGCGAGCCGCTTCGCCGTCGTCCCCCTCGACGATCTGCTGGAGGCCATGCGGCCGGTTTGATCGTCCGCCTGCGAGGAGAACCCTCTTGCAAGCCGCCCCCGGCTCCGCCACCTTGGCGGCGGCACGCACGATGAGCGACTCCTCCTCCATTCCCCCCCCTTCGGTCGGCGACCTGACCCTCCTGGGCCGCAGCGAAAACCGTCTCCCCGGCTCGCCGGAGGAGGCGCGGCTCGAGGTCTTCGCCAACCGCAACCCGCAGCGGAACTACTGGATCGAGCTCGACTACCCCGAGTTCGGCTCGCTCTGCCCCGTCACCGGCCAGCCCGACACCGCCCACCTCACGATCCGCTACGTGCCCGGCCAGCTCTGCCTCGAGACGAAGTCGCTGAAGTACTACCTCGCCTCCTACCGCAACCTGCCGTCCTTCAACGAGGACATCGTCAACCGCATCCTCGACGAGCTCTCCGGGGTGTGCGCGCCCCGGCGCATGGTGGTGAAAGGACGCTTCTCCCCGCGCGGCGGCATCCGGCTCACCGCGACGGCCGCTTTTCCCGATCCCGGACTCGACGACCTCGCCGGCGTGGAATGAAGGTCGTGGTTCTCGTCAGCGGCGGGATGGATTCGGTCACCGCCCTGTACGCCGCGGCCCGCGAGCACGAGGTCATGGCGGGGCTCAGCTTCGACTACGGCTCGAAGCACAACGCCCGCGAGCTGCCCTTCGCCGCCCATCACTGCGGACGACTCGGCGTGCCACACGAGATCGTGGCCCTCGACTTCATGGATCGCCTCTTCAAGAGCGACCTCCTCAAGAGCGGCGGGGAAATCCCCGAAGGCCACTACGAGGCGGAGAACATGAAGCAGACCGTGGTGCCCTTCCGCAACGGCATCCTCCTCGCGATCGCGGCCGGCTACGCCGAAAGCGCGGAAGCGGAGGGCCTCGTGATCGCGGCGCATTCGGGCGACCATGCCATCTATCCGGACTGCCGCGAGGATTTCATGCGTCCCATGGCCGAGGCGATCCGGGCGGGCACCTACGCGGGCATCGAGGTGCTGCGCCCCTTCATCGACGGCCGCAAGGAAGACATCGCCGCGGCCGGGGCGAAACTCGGGATCGACTTCGCGAAGACCTGGTCCTGCTACAAGGGCGGCGATCTCCACTGCGGCAAATGCGGCACCTGCGTGGAGCGGAAGGAGGCCTTTGCCCTCGCCGGGCTGGAGGATCCGACGGTCTACGAGGCGGGTGGATGAGCGGATTTGACGCCCGCTTGTCCCGCCGTCGTCTTTTCCCTTGCGGCCCTCCGGCGATAGCCCGACTTTTGCACTGAGATAAGGTCTCAATCTCTCCATGAAACGCCCCCACTCCTCCCTCCTCGCCGTCCTCTGCGGTGGTCTCCTCGCCCTTTCCGCCTCCGCGAACGAACTGAACATCTACACGCACCGCCACTACAAGGCGGACGAGGCGATCAACGCCCTCTTCAAGGAACGCACCGGCATCACCGTGAACATCGTCTCGGCCGAGGCCGACCAGCTGATCGAGCGCCTCAAGTCCGAAGGCGACCAGAGCCCCGCCGATCTCCTCGTCACCGTGGACGCCGGAAGGCTCCAGCGCGCGAAGGAGGCCGGCCTGCTCCAGACGCTGAAGTCGGAGACGCTCGAAGAGCGCGTCCCCGCCGCCCTGCGCGACCCCGACGGGCAATGGTACGGCTACGCCGTCCGCGCCCGGGTGATCCTCTACGCCAAGGACCGCGTGAAGCCCGAAGACGTCAAGAGCTACGCGGACCTCGCCGATCCCCGCTGGAAGGGACTCGTCCTCGCCCGCTCCTCGGGCAACGCCTACAACCAGTCGCTCCTCGCCTCCATCATCGCCGCCGAAGGGGAGGAGAAGGCCGAGGCCTGGGCCAAGGACGTCGTCGCCAACTTCGCCCGCGATCCGCAGGGCGGCGACCGCGACCAGATCAAGGGCGTCGCCTCCGGTCTGGCCGACCTCTGCCTCTCCAACACCTACTACCTCGGGCTTCTCCTGAACTCGACCGACGCCGCCGACCGGGAGGCCGGCGAGAAGGTCGGCGTGATCTTCCCCGAGCAGGACGGACGCGGCACCCACGGCAACATCGCCGGAGCCGCCCTCGCCAAGCACGCGAAGAACGTGGACAACGCCCGCACCTACCTCGAGTTCCTCACCTCTCCCGAGGTGCAGAAGCTCATCGCGAACGGAACCTACGAGTATCCCATCGATCTGGACATCACCCTCTCCCCCACCCATCAGAGCTGGGGTGAGTTCAAATTCGACGAAACGACGTTCCCGCAACTGGGCAAATTCCAGGAAGCCGCGGTTCGGGTGTTCGACCGCGCGGGATGGAAGTGAGCCCGTCTCCACGCCTGGCCTCGCCCCGCGCCCTGCGCTGGCGGCCCTCGGTGGCCGCCGCGTGGCTGCCCGCCCTCCTCGTCCTCGTTCCGGCGGCGCTGGTCTTCCTGCGCGCCTTCGCTCCGGTGGGCGATGCCTGGAACCATCTCGTCGAGACGCTGCTGCCGTCCTACCTCCGCCACACCGCCTTGCTCGTCTCCGCGGTCACCGGGCTGGCCCTGCTCTTCGGCGTCTCGACGGCCTGGTGGGTGGCGACCTGCGACTTCCCCGGACGCCGCTGGCTGAAGTGGGCGCTGCTGCTGCCGCTGGCGATGCCGGGCTACGTCGCGGCCCTCGCCTACGTCGACGCCACGCAGTCGACCCTCGTGCCGGTCTACGTGTGGCTGCGCCGCCACTTCGGCACGGAGGTCTTCTTCGCGGCGCAGGACTTCGGGCGGTGGGCGCTCGCCGTGTGGGTGCTGGGATCGACCCTGTTCCCCTATGTCTATCTCGCCAGCCTCGCCTCCTTCAGCCGGCAGAGCCGCGAGGCGCTGGAGGCGGCGCGGCTGCTGGGGGCCAAGGGCGGACGCCTCTTCTGGCGGGTCGCCCTGCCGATGTCCCGCCCCGCCGTGGCTGCGGGGGCGAGCCTCGTGATGTTCGAGACGATCAACGACTACGGCGTCGCCAGCTACTTCGGGCTGAGCCCGCTCACCGTGGGGGTCTTCCGCCTCTGGCTGACGGACGGCGAAATGCCCGCCGCCATCCGGATCGCGGCCATCCTCCTCTTCGTCGCCATCGCCGTCGTTCTGCTGGAGCGGGCACAGCGCAGCCGGCGACGCTTCTCCTCCGATCCCGGCGAGGCGCTGCTGAGCCGTCGCCGACCCGGCCGGACCGGACAGGTGGCGATCCTCCTCCTCTGCCTCGTGCCCTGGACCGCGGGCTTCGCCCTGCCCTGCTTCCGACTCGTCCGCTGGGCCGCGCAGAGCTACGCGGACACGGACATGGCGGGAAACCTCTCCGCCGCCTGGAACAGCGTCTCGCTGGCGGGCCTCGCCACGCTCGCGATCGTGGCCGCGGCTCTGCTCATGACCGGAACGAAGCGGGCCTTCCGCGCCCCGTCGCTCTCCGTGGCCACCCGGACAGGGCTGCTGGGCTACGCGTTCCCCAGCGCCCTGGTGGCGGTGGGCGTCGGCTTTCTCATGGCCTCGCTCTCGCGCTGGCCGGGGCTGGGCTCCCTCGCGCTCAGCGCCTCGGCCACCGGACTGGTCTTCGCCTACTTCGTCCGCTTCCTCGCCGTCGGGCTGCAACCGGTGGACGCCGGATTCCAGCGCATCTCGCCGAGCCTGCATGAGGCCGGACGCACCCTCGGCCGCCGTCCCTGGCCGACCCTGCTGCGCGTGGACCTGCCCCTGGCACGCGAGGCGATCCTCGCCGGAGGCGTCCTCGCCTTCATCGACATCTTCAAGGAACTGACCCTGACCCTGGTGCTGCGCCCCTTCAATTTCGAAACGCTCGCGACCCGCGTCTTCCGCCTCACCGACGAAAGCCGCGTGCCGGAAGCCGCCGTGCCCGCCGTGATTCTGGTGTCAATCAGCTTGCTTGGCCTCCTCCCCGTCGCGAGACTCTCCCGACGCGACGCATGAGCCAGCTTCTTCTCGAGTCCATCAGCAAGACCTATCCCCGCGGCGAGCGCCCCGCGGTGAGGGGCGTCGATCTCGCCGTCGAGCCGGGGGAGCTGCTCGCCCTCGTCGGCGAGAGCGGCAGCGGCAAGACGACTCTCCTCCGTCTCATCGCCGGCCTCGAGACGCTCGACTCCGGCCGCATCGCCCTCGCCGGGACGACCCTTTCCGGGCCCGGCGGACAGCTCCCGCCCGAGGAGCGGGGCATCGGCCTCGTCTTCCAGCACCATGCCCTCTTTCCCCATCTGACAGTGGAGGGCAACATCGCCTTCGGCCTCGCCGGCAAACCGAAGCGGGAGCGCGCCGGCATCGTCGCCTCGCTGCTCGCCCTCGTGGGGCTGGAAGGCTTCGGCGAACGCTACCCGCAGGAGCTTTCCGGAGGCGAGCGGCAGCGCATCGCCCTCGCCCGCGCCCTCGCGCCCGATCCGAAGCTGCTCCTGCTCGACGAGCCCTTCAGCAACCTCGACTCGCAGTGGCGCCAGGCGATCCGCGACGAGACCCGCGCCATTCTGAAGCAACGCCAGGCCACCGCCATCTTCGTGACCCACCACACCGTCGATGCCCTCGCCGTGGCCGACCGCATCGCCGTGATGCACCGCGGCGACCTGCTCCAGATCGGCGGGCCGAGGGAGATCTACCGCGAACCGGCCACGGCCTACGTCGCCTCCCTCTTCGGCGAATGCAATTTCCTGCCGTTGCCGTGCCTCGCCCAGTCCCCGGACGGAGCCTCGCGGGAAGCCATCGGCCCGCCTCCGGGCAGCGCGGAGGCCTCGCCGGGCGAAATCTGGTATCGTCCCGAGGATCTCGAGCTGGCCGATCCAGCCCCCGGCCTGCTCGAAGGCAAGGTCCTGCGGACCACCTTCCTGGGCGACCATTCCCTCGTCACCCTCCTTTGCCGGGACGGAGAGCAACGCTTCGAGGTGCGCGTCCAGCACGGCGCCCCCCCTGCGGAACCCGGCTCCATCCGGTCGGTGCGGCCGCGTCGGCGGTGAACCTACCCGACGCTCACGCCCATCGGCCCCTCGCACTGCACGAGAATCCGATCCCCGCCACCTCCTTGCCCGACTCGGCGGCGGTATTGAGCACGTTGACCTGGCGGAAGCGGGCCGGCACGGCCCCGTGCGAAACCGGAGCGACCTGCTGGGGCTGGCCCTTGCCGCAGTTGAAGGCACCGCCCAGCTCGTAGGTGGGCGCCCCGCCGAGCCCGTCGCAGGCGTTCCAGAAATCGACCGAGTTGCCCTGATAGGCCGCGTCGCGGACCATGCCGTCGAGCTTGCCCCCGCGGATGCGGTGGAAGACCTGCCCGGTGAACTGGAAGTTGTAGCGCTGCTGGTCGATGCTCCAGCTTCCGTTGCCCTCGATGTAGAGCCCGTCCTCGACGTCGGCGACGAGGCTCTCGGCGGTGACGCTCCCGTCGGTGCCGGGTTGGAGCGAGATGTTCGGCATCCGCTGGATGGGAAAGGCGTCGAAGCCGTCGGCGTAGGCGCAGCCGTTCGAGCCCCCCTCGCGCCCGATCAGGGCGGCCTGGCCGAGGGCCATCTGGAAATTCCGGAAGACGCCGTCCTTCACGATGGGAAACTCCTTGCCCGCCGTCTCCACGCCGTCGTCGTCCCAGCGGACCGTCGCGAGTCCGCCTCCGGCGCTGCGGTCGGCGAAGAGATTCACGAGACCGCTGCCGTATTGCAGGGTGTCGAGCTTCTCGGGCGTACAGAAGGAGGTGCCCGCGAAATTCGCCTCGTAGCCGAGGGCGCGGTCGAGTTCGGTGGGATGGCCGACAGTCTCGTGGACCGTCAGCCAGAGATTGCTGGGAGCGATGACGAGGTCGTATCGGCCCGGCTTCACCGGAGGGGCCGCCATCTTCTCCTTGGCCTGCTCCACGGCGAGAGCCGCCTCGACCGCGGCGTCCCACTCGGAGAGGTGCTCCCAGCCCGCGGCCCGGGGCGGACGCAGGCTCGCGCGCGAGGCGAACTCGCCCTTCTTCGGATCGACCACGGTCACGCCGAAGCCGGGATGGAGGCGCACGCGCGACTGCTCCACCCGCGTGCCGAAGCTGTTCGCGAGCCATTTCCTCTCGCGCACGGCGGAAACGTAGGAATGGCAGTAGCCCGCGCCCTGGCCGAGGGCGGCGCGGTTGATCGCGAGGAGGCGCTCCACCTTCTCATCGAGCGGAACGGCGAAGGGATCGACCGTCACCGGCATCTCCCATCGTCCGGTGTGCGCGGGCAGATCCTCGATCTCGACGGGACGGGCGCGCCACCCGCCCTGCCCCTTCGCGAGGGCCACGGCCGATTCGACGAGGGCGAGCAGCCGCGCCTCGGTGATCTCGCCGCTCGCCGCGAAGCCCCAGGCACCGTCGACGAGGACGCGGACCGAACCGCCGAGGGAGGACTCGGCCCCGACGCCCTGCACCATCTCCTCGCGGACGTAGAGCGACTCCTCCTCGGTCTGCATGAGGTGGAGATCGGCGAAGGACGCCCCCAGCGCCGCCGCCCGCGACAGCACGGCGTCGGCGAGGGCGGGGAAGCGGCCCGAGAGGTCCGCCGCCGCGTCCGCCGAAACCGCCCAGCGGGAGGAAAGAAGGGCGATGCCCGTCGCCGTGGTACCTTTGAGCCAATTGCGTCGATTCATGAAGACTTGCGTGAAATTCAGATGACCCGCTTGCTGCGGCGAGACGGGAGACGTGCATGACGCCGTCAGCCCCCGTCCTGCCCCAACCCTAGCGGTTCTCGCGGGGAGTTGCATTCTCAAATCCATTAAGCTATATTACCATCTAGTTATGAAATCGACCGCCTCGCCCTCCGCAGCGAAGCAAAAGCTGACGCGAGCCTCCCTCGAGAAGATCGCGGGGATTTTCGCCGCTTTCGCCGACGCCACGCGATTGGCGATACTCCAGGAGCTTCGCTCGGGACCGCTCAATGTCGGCGAACTGGTGGCAAGCCTCGGCACCTCGCAGGCGAACATCTCCAAGCACCTGAAGCTTCTGCACCAAGCCGGCCTGGTCGACCGGGAACGCGAGGGACTGCAAGTGTTCTACCGCGTCTCGGAGGAGTCCGTCTACGAGATGTGCAAATTCGCCTGCCAAAGGCTGAACGAGAACGCACAAGCTTCCGTGACCGAGGACTATTTCATCTGACGCGGGAGGCGTCTGCCGGGAACCTACGCGAGGAAGGGGTTCGTCCGCTTTTCCTCTCCGATGCTCGTCGCCGGGCCATGCCCGGGCAGCACTTCGGTGTCGTCGGGCAATGGCCAGAGCTTGGCACGGATCCCCGCGAGCAGGAGGGCATGGTCGCCATTGGGAAAATCGGTTCGCCCGATGCTGCCCGCGAAAAGCACGTCGCCTCCGATCAGGACCGGTTTGCCGCGCAGCTTGAAGCAGACGCTATCCGGCGAATGCCCCGGCACATGGAGCAGGTCGAGGACGAGGCCGCCCAGGTCGATCGAATCGAGGCCGGCGAAGCGACGGTCCACGGTGTAGGCGTCGATGGGACAGGGAACGCCCATCATGCGCTCGAGCCGCTTCGAAAGGGTCAGCTCCTCCGAAGGCTCCGAATGCGCGTAGACCGGGCAGCCGAAATCCGCCTGGATGCGTCCGACATCGAGGATGTGGTCGTGATGCTGATGAGTGAGGAGGAGGGCCTCCGGCCGCACCCCCTCCTGAACGAGCCAATCCGTGATCCCCTCCGGCGCATCGAAGACCCAGGCCCGTCCGCAGGAACGCACGAGATACCCGTTCGTCTGGAAGAGACCGCCGCAATAGGCTTGGATTCGAAGGTCGGACATGGTGTGTCCTTTCCTTGTAAGCGAAAACGGCCCGCCTTCAACTTTTCCCCTGCGCAGGGACTGGAATCGAGGTATGAAAGCTGCTTTGTTCCCACGTCATGCCGCTCCGTTTCGAATGCCCGCACTGCTCCTCCCGGCTCTCCGCCGGACGGGAGCTTTTCCACATGTCCATGGACTGTCCCGACTGCGGAAAGGAGTTCATGGTGCCCGCTCCCGAGGACATCAAACTGCCGACCCACGAACTGAAGTTCTTCTGCCCCCATTGCCGCCGCAAGCTCTCCGCCACGCCGGATCAGTTCGGTACGGAGATGCCCTGCCCCTTCAGCGACTGCGGCAAGCTCCTCCTAGTTCCCGAGCCCGAATGGAAGGCGATAGGCGGGGAGTGAGCCGCCGGTTTCAAGCTCCCGAACGCCCGCACGGGAGCGCGCTCATTTCCAGCATTCCCGGATCCTCGCGAGATGCTTCGCGAGCAGGTCGAACTCGAGATTCACCCGCGATCCGGCACGCACCGATTTCAACGTCGTCACCTCGTGGGTGTGGGGGATGATCCAGAGAACGAAGCGGTCCTCGTGCAGCTCCGCCACCGTGAGACTGATGCCGTCGACGCAGATCGATCCTTTGTGGACGACGAGAGGGGCGAATTCGCGCGGCAGGGCGACGGCAAGACGGTGGTCCTGCCCGACGCGCTCGTAATCGAGCACTTCGGCGCAAGCGTCGACGTGCCCTTGGACGAAATGGCCGCTGAGCCGGTCGCCGACGCGCAGGGAGCGCTCCAGGTTGACCGGTGCGCCCACGGCGAGGGCTCCCAGATTGGTGAGACGCAAGGTTTCGTGGAGCAGATCGAAGCGCATCGCCCCATCCTTCACTTCCGTCACGGTGAGGCAGGCGCCGTTGTTCGCGACGCTCTCGCCCAGCGCGACCTCGTGGGCGAAGGGAGCCTTCACCCACAGCGCCGCCCCGGTCGCGACCGGTTCCAGCGCGACGACCTCTCCGCAAGTTTCGACGATGCCTGTGAACATGGGCCAGGCTACGGCGGGCGGCGTGGGAAGGACAGGGAAAATTTCCCCGGGCGGAAGCTCAGCGCCCGCTTTCGCGTTGACGGAAAGTCCGCCTGCCCTCACGCTTCCTCCATGCACGGCACCGATCCGACACGCTTCGCGGCGCGATTCCCCCTCCCCTTTCTCCTCGCGCTGCTGCTTCTCGCCACGGCGGCGCAGGCCGACATCGCCCCGCCGAAACCGCTGCCCTCCACCGACACCGCCGCGGGCGGCTCCCATCTTCCCGGCGTCGCCCTCGCCGAAGGCATCACCCAGATCACCGGCGTCGCCATCTCTCCCCTGCTCGGCGTCTGCGGGGTGGGCGCTTGGGAGTATTTCACCTCCGCACCCGCGGAACGCCCGGCCCTTCCCTGGTTCTGCCATCCCCTGGCCTGGGGCATCGGATTCGGAATCCTCTCGCTCGTCCTCGCCAAGGATCTCTTCGGCACCGCCCTGCCCGCGGTTCTGAAGAAACCACTCGACGTCGTCGAGCTCTTCGAGGACAAACTCAGCGCCATCGTCGCCAGCGCCGCGCTCGTTCCCTTCCTCGACCGGCAGATCGCGGAACATTTCGCCGCCTCCGATCCGACCATCGCCTCCTCAGCCCTCGCCGCTCCGGGTCTCGCGGCGATCCAGCCCGCCCTCGCCCAGTCTCCCGTCTGGCTCCTCGCCCTCTTCGTCCCGCTCTCCCTCATCGCCTTCTTCGCCGTCTGGCTGAGCAGCCACGCCCTCAACGTTCTCCTGCTGTTCTCGCCCTTCGGCCTCCTCGACCTTCTCCTCAAGGCCGCCCGCCTCCTCTTCCTCGCCGGACTTGTCCTCCTTTCCGCCGTCGCCCCCGTCCTCGCCGGAATCCTCTGCCTCCTGCTCGTCCTCGTCGCCCTCTGGTTCGCCCCGCGGGCCTTCCGCCTCTGCGTCTTCGGCACCGTGATGTCCACCGACCTGCTCCGCTCACTCGTCCGCCAATCCGACCGCCACGAACGCACCCGAGGATTCCTCGCGCGAAGCCGGGGATCCCTCGCTCCGCTTTCCTTCGGCGCGTTGGAGCGAGGCGACGAAGGGGCCGTCGTCTTCAAGAGCCGTTTTCTTTTCGCGGGGCCGCAGCGCATCCGGACCTTGGCGCAAAGCGCCGATCTCCAGTTGGAAAAGGGCTTTGTCTTCCCATCCTTGCGCGAGCGCGATCCGGCGACGGGACGGACGGCCGCCTTGCTCCACCTGCTGCCGCGCCATCGTCAAGATCTCCTCCATGTCGCCCGAACCCTCGGCCTCGAGATCGTGGATCCACCCGTGGTGCGAGGCGCGAAGGCCGCGATGCGCCGCCTCCGCGAGAGCTTCTCCCCCACGCGGCCGGAAATCGGAACCGAGGCGACCTGACAAGGATCGGGCCGGCGGACAGGGACGACCCAGTTTTTTCGCCCTTCTCCGCCTTCGGCCATCCCTGACAGAATCACTTCAGCCGCACCTTGATCTCCTTCTTCGGCTCGATCGTCAGCGCCTCGACCTTTCCGATCAATTCCTTGTAGGCTTCGGGGGTCGCCACCGACGGATCGGCGGCCACCCGGTCGGCGAAGGCACCGAGATCGGGATCGAGCAGGACCTTCGAAAGGTCGGCGTCGCTGATGACGATGAGATCCCCCGCGACGTGGTCGGCGTCGGTTTCGGCGATGCCGCCCTCGGCACGCACGAAGTAGCCGATCCGCATTCCCTTCGCCATGCCGGCGCCCATCTTCAGAGCCTCGGAAGGAGCCATGCCCATCCCCTTGGCCTGCTCGATCTGCTTGGGATCGACGAGGCCGTCCATGCCTTTCTCGAGGAAGCTCGACCTCACCGTCAGCAGGTCACCTTCGAGCCCGAAGGAAAGCCCGCCGCTCTCGACGGACTTCAATTCCCCGTGGGCGGACTGGACGAGCTCCCTGGCCTTGCCCGGCATGGAACGCTGGTCGACGCGGACTTTGCGGACGTCGTCGAACTCGTAGACGACGCTGTAGCCCTCCCAGCCCTCCTCGTCCTTGCCGGGCTCGTGCTTCGCGTAGCGCACACCCTCGCCGTAGCCGGCGGCGTCGGCCTTCAGCGATGCCTCGTCGGGTTTGGCGAGCTCTCGCATCAGGCCGATGTCGGGACCGCCGGCCGCGCCGCCCTCGAGACTGCCGAACGCGCCTCCGAGCGCGCCCAACTGATCGAGCATCGCGAGCATTTCGGGAGAAAAATGATAGCGGGCCACGATGGAGCCGGAACCGTCCTTTTTCACCCGCACCTCGGTGGAGGTGCGGAGACAGGAGGTGGCGGAAAAGGCGACGACGAGGGAAAGGAGCAGGATGCGCATGGTTTTGCGATTGTAGACGCTCGCCCCACGCCGAGAAATCAAAAAAAGCCCCTTCTCCACCGGCCTGCACCCCACCCTCCGCGAGGCGCCCGGTCTCCCGATCATCCCGCGGGTTTCGGCGCTTCGTCTTTCTTCTCCTCCTTCACCGGCGGAAGCGTCAGCCAGAGGTCGGACACTTCGTCCACGGCGTAGGGGCCTCGGTAGTTGTCGTCCTTGAAGGGGAAGACCGCGGTCCGCTCCATGGCCTCGCCCTCCTTCCGCTCCTTCGCCACGATCCGGATGGGGCCGTCGTAGGCGGGAGCATCGGGCTTCGCTTCGAGCTTCAAAACGACCTCGCCGCCTTTTTCGGGGGCTTTGTCAGGGGCCGTCAGGGAGATCGATTCCGGCAATCCGACGGCCGAGAAGACAAGATCCGCGGTGTGTCCGTACAGGCGCGTCAGGGTGGCCTTGATCTCGAGCACCTTGCCCCGCTCCATCGCGTAGGCATTCCTGTCGACGGTCACGGAGAAGTCCGGAACCGGTGCGGCGGCGGAGAGCCGGTAGCGCATCCCCTCGTCGGCCCGGCCGAAACGGTCGGCCACTTCGAGGACGAAGTCGCCGTCTTCGGCCACGGTCCAGACGTATTCGGGATCGGGCATCTTGTTGGTGTCGTCCTCCCGGCGGATTTCGGAGCCGTCGGCTTTCAGAATGCGGAGCACGGGATCGATGGGGAATCCGAGGGTACGTCCTTCGACGCGGACGAGCCACTTGTCGCCTTTCTTCGCGGTGACGGGGTGGCGGTTGGGCGCGTTCCGCTCCTTCAAGGTCGCGACGAGCGGCGTTCCCGGCACGAAAGCGGCGGCAGCGCTGTCGGGACCCGGATCGGCCGGGAGGAGACGCGCGGGCAGATCCTCGCGCTTGAGGGCGAGGTGGAGGCGGTAGTGGGCATTCTTCGAGCCGACGTAGGCCACATTCACCGCGGGAGGATGGGAGAAGCCGGCCAGGGCGATCAGATAGTCGCCCGGATCCGTGGCGGTGAAGAAAAGCGTCGGATCCAGATTCGTCGGGCCGTCGTGAACGAGGAGAAGGCGATGGCCCTTCGCGTCGTGAAGATGAAGGGCGGGGTCGACGAGGGAGCGCAACCCGTAGGCTTCGACGCGGGCGTGGAGGGTTTCGCCCTTTTCCAGGCGGATCCGCCAGACGTCGAGCTCGCCCGCCGCGGAGAGAGTGCCGTTGACGACGCAGGGCAGCTTCGCCCGGTCGAGGGGAGCGGCGCTGGCGAGGGCGCTGGCATCCTTCTCCTCCTCCAGCAGCTCCGTCTGCTCTCCGACGACGAAGATCGCGGGAGCGCTCGCGCCTTCGGCGTTGTGGGCACGCAGGAGAAGCGGACCGACCGGGGCGGAGTCTTCGATCTTCAGCTTTCCCGTTCCTGGCTTTTCCGGATTCGGGACGAAGGCCACGCCTTTCTCCGAAAACCAGATCGGGCAGGGCCACGGTTCGAACTTTCCCGACAGAACCACGTCGATCTCGCTTCCCCGCTTTCCGCCGGGAGGGAAGATCGATTCCAGCGTCGGCGAGGCTGCCTCGGCGAAGCGGGACAGGACGGCGAGCGCGAGGACGATGGCGGGTCCACGCTTCACGAGGCTCAGGCGAAGATCTCCTTGATGAGACGGCCTTTGTTGACGAGCTGGATGGGCCGGTTGTTCGTGTCGTGGAGGACGACGGTGGGGTCGATCCCCATCTTCGTGTAGAGACTCGTGGCGAAATCCTCGGGCGCGTAGATGCTCTCGTTGGCGTAGTATCCCTTCACGTCGGTGGCTCCGACGATCTGCCCGCCGGGGACACCGGCACCCGCCATCAGGACGCTCATGGCGAAAGACCAGTGGTCGCGACCCGCGTCCTTGTTGATTTTCGGAGTGCGTCCGAACTCGCCGAGCAGGACGACGAGGGTTTTCTCCAGAGAACCCCGGGCAGCGAGATCCTGAAGCAAGGCGCTGACGCCGGTGTCGACGTATTCGGCTTTGTTCTTCCTGTAGTTCTCGAAGAGGGTGCGGTGGTCGTCCCAGCCGCCGTTGTAGACGGTGACGAAGGGCACGCCGACCTCGGTGAGGCGGCGGGCGAGAAGGAGGCGTTGCCCGAAGTCGTTGCGCCCGTATTGCTCCCTCACCTTCTCGGGCTCGAGGGAGATATCGAAGGCCTTCTGCGCCTCGTCGGAGGTGACGAGATCGAAGGCGCGGGCGTAGTATTCGTCGAAAGCGACGGCGGGATCCTCGGCCGCCGCGTCGGTGATGCGGCGCATCGTGTCGAGGGAGCGGCGCAGCTCGACCCGCGACTTGGCACGACCTTCCTCGATCTCCTTCGGCAGGGTGACGTCGCGCACGCGGAAATCCTTGCTTTCCGGATTGTCGGCGATGACGAAGGGGGCGTGCTGGGCACCGAGGAAGTTCGGTCCCCCCGAACGCGTGACGCGCGGAGTCGAGACGTAGGCGGGCAGGCCGTGCGGGACGCGACGGTGTTGGCTGACGACCGAGCCGAAGCTGGGATGGAAGGTGACGTGGGCACCGCAGCCGACCGGGACGGGCGTGGGCGAGCCGGTCATGAGATAATGGTTGCCCGCCCCGTGGTTGTTCTGGGCGTGGGCGATGGAGCGGATCACGGTGAAGAGATCGAAGGACTTCGCGAGCTTGGGGAACTTCTCCGAGAAATGCACGCCCGGAACCGTCGTGGGCACGGTGCCGAATTCACCACGGATTTCCGAAGGGGCGTCCGGCTTCGGATCGAAGGTCTCGTAGTGCGAGGGGCCGCCGTCGAGCCAGATGAGGATGCAGCGGGTGTCGGAAGTGGAGACAGGCAGCCCTCCCGCGGCCGCCGAGGCGCTACGCAGGCCCAGCATCTGCGTCAGCCCGATGCCGCCCAGCGCGCCGAGGCCGGTCTGGAGGAAATCCCGGCGGCCGACGCCTTCGCAATTTCGTAAGAGCCCTTGTTTTCTCATCACGAGTAGGTTGCGGCGATTTCCGCCCGTCGGCAACTTGCGTCATCGCGGGCAGGAGGATGGCGTGCTGAAAGTGGCGGGCGGTGGCGCGGGATTGTCGGAATTCCCAGCTTGAGGGGGCTCCAGGTCGATGCTACCCGCTGATTTCTCCACAGCCTCAATCGGTCATGGCCAAATTTCTCAATACAAGCGCAACCAACTATTTCCTGGAAGAGCTCATCAAGTCCGCCAAGGACCGGCTCATTCTCATCAGCCCGTATTTGAAACTGAACGATCGGATCAAGGAGCTGCTGATCGACAAGAACCGACTCAAAATCGACGTCCGTATCGTCTATGGAAAAAATGAGCTGCAGCCCGAAGAGATCAATTGGCTGAAGGAGCTGACCTACATCAGGACGAGTTTCTGCAAGAATCTGCACGCGAAGTGCTATCTCAACGAGGAGTCGTGCATTGTCACGAGCCTCAATCTCTACGAATTCAGCCAAGTCAATAACAACGAAATGGGGGTGGCGATCTCCCGCCAGGAGGACGCGGAGCTCTACAGGGATGCATACGAGGAGGCGCAGCGCATCATCCGCATCAGCGACGAGATTCGGATTTCGTTGGAGAAGGTGACAAAAAGCCCGGACGGGGAGGACGACGGAGAAATGGACGAAGTCTCGAAACTGACGACGTCCAAGCTGGCGCAGAAGCTCGGAACGAAGACGGCAGCATTGTCCGAACTCCTCATTCGCTGCGGGTATCTCGAGGTGAAGGATGGGAAGAACTACCTCTCTGCAAAAGGAAAGGAAGCGGGAGGCGAGTTCCGGCTGAGCTCGCGGTTTGGACCGTATTTCTTGTGGCCCGAGTCCTTCAAACCGCAAGACCGAGGCTGATTCCTGTGGGACGGCCCCGCCGGGCCGCAACGTCCTCAAGTGAATTTCACTTGCCTCTTTCCATTTTTATTTTTCTGTAAAGACAGAAATGAACGAGCTACCACCCTTTGCCCAGCAGTTCATCCTCCACTGGGGCGAGATGGGGACCCGCTGGGGAATCAACCGCACCGTCGCCCAGATCCATGCCCTCCTCTTCATCTCCGAAGCCCCCCTGAACGCCGAGGAGATCTGCGAACGGCTCGGGGTGGCCCGGTCGAACGTGAGCAACAGCCTCAAGGAGCTGCAGAACTGGGGCATCGTGAAGGTCGTCCACCTGCCCGGCGACCGGCGCGACCACTTCGAGTCGATCCGCGATGTCTACGAACTCTTCCGCGTCATCGCCGGCGAGCGGAAGCGGCGCGAGATCGATCCGACCCTCGCGCGGCTGCGGGCCTGCGCGGAGGAAGCCGGGACCACGGACGACCCCGCCGACGCCTATGCGAAAGGACAGCTCGAAGCCTTGCTCGGCGTCTTCGAGCTCGTCAGCGACTTCTACACCAAGATGGACCGCCTCCCCACGAAGTCGGCCATCCAGGCGATCCGCATGGGCGACAAGATTGCCAAATCGATCGGGGTCTTCATCAAATGATTGCGCCTCCTCAGGGAAACGCTGGCGGCCGGGGCCGTGTCATCCTCGCGGGCGGAAGCGGTTTCCTCGGCACCGCCCTCTCCAGAGCGCTCGTCGCCGAAGGCTACGAGGTCGTCGTCCTGACGAGGAATCCGGCGGCTTGGAACGGTCCCGGCAAGGCGGTGGGCTGGGACGGGCGCCACGTCGAGGAGTCCTGGGCCTCGCTGCTGGACGGGGCGGCCGCGCTGGTGAACCTCGCTGGGAAGCCCGTCGACTGCCGTCGCACCGAGAGGAACCGCAGGGAGATCCTGCAGTCGAGGGTCGATTCCTGCGAGGCCTTGGGCGCTGCCCTTCGGCTCGCCTATCGCCCGCCGACGGTATGGGTGCAGGCGGGCAGCCTGGCCATCTACGGCAATGCCGGCGACCGCCTCTGCGAAGAGTCGGCCTTCGTCCCGAACGAATTTCCCACCGATGTCTGCGTCGCCTGGGAGGAGGCGTTGGGGCGGGCGGTCCGTCCCGAAATACGCTGGGCCGTCCTCCGCATCGGCTTCGTCCTCGGACGCGAGGGCGGGGCTCTGCCGACCTTGGCCCGCCTCGCCCGCTGCGGCTTCGGCGGGCGCATCGGTTCGGGGCGGCAATGGATCAGCTGGATCCATGTCGAAGACATGACTCGCCTTTTTCTGGAATCGATCCGCAATCCGTCGATCCACGGCATCTGCAACGCCACGGGGCTGCAGCCGGTCACCAACGCGGAGTTCATGGAGACCTTGCGGCGAACGTTGAAAATGCCTTTCGGGCTCCCCGCACCGGCCTGGCTGGTGCGCGCCGCCGCCCCCCTCGTCGACACGGACCCCGATCTCGCCCTGAATGGGCGGCGCGGCCTGCCTTGCCGGATCCATGGTCTCGGCTTCCGCTTCCGTTTCCACGAATTGGAGGAGGCCCTCGCCGACTTGCTTCGCCCGCGTTCCGCCGAGAGCTGCGGGCGGGAATGGGTGCAAACCTACGCCCGCTGAAGCGCCATAGAACCGAATCCCTCCCTCCTGAGACCGGAGAGGGTCCGGTCGAGAATCCGGCCCTGTCGGAGCGGCCCTCGGCGGAGGCTGTGGCTCGCCGGGAACGCCGCCTGAAGGACGCCTCCCCTTGTCCATCTTCCACCTTTCAATTCATTTGCATTGACGGGGAAACTGCGGGTTGATTCCGCCCGATGGAAGACAACCCCTTTCGCGAAGCCGACCTCAGCGTGCGCAACCACCCGGAATCCTGCATCCTCGTGATTTTCGGGGCGACGGGCGACCTCACCCACCGCAAGCTCGTTCCCGCGCTCTACAACCTCGCGGCCGACGGCGACCTGCCTGCCGGCATCCGCGTGGTCGGCTTCGCCCGCCGGGAGAAGTCGGACGAGGAGTTCCGAAAGGGGCTCGAGGAACTGAACCGGGAAGTCTCCCGCCAAGGCCACAACGACGACCTCTGGTCGCAGTTCTCGCAGAGCATCGTCTACCACCAGAGCGAGTTCGGCGATCACGAAGGCTACCTCGCCCTGAAGAAGCGCCTCGACGAGATGGAGAGGGAGGGAGCCAGCCCGAACCGCCTCTTCTACCTCGCCTCGGCGCCCGAGTTCTTCGACGACATCCTCCTCCAGCTCCGCCAGTCGGGGCTGAACCGCTCGAGGAACGGCTGGTGCCGCGCCGTCGTCGAGAAGCCCTTCGGCACCGACCTCGCCACCGCCCGACACCTCAACCAGGTCGTCAACGACACCTTCGCCGAGGCGCACACCTACCGCATCGACCACTATCTCGGCAAGGAGACGGCCCAGAACATCATGGTGCTGCGCTTCGCCAACCAGCTCTTCGAGGTGCTGTGGAACAACCGCTTCATCGATCACGTCCAGATCACCTGCGCCGAGCATCTCGGCATGGAAGGCGGCCGCGGCGGCTACTACGACAAGTCCGGCGCCCTCCGCGACATGGTGCAGAACCATTTGCTCCAGCTCCTCAGTCTCGTCGCCATGGAACCGCCCGCCGATCTCTCCGCCGACGGGGTGCGCGACGAGAAGGTGAAGGTGCTGAAGTCGCTGCGCCCCTTCCGCAGCGTCGAGGAGGTGGAGGAGAACGTGGTGAGGGCGCAATACACCGCCGGCACGGTGAACGGTGCCGAGGTGCCGGGCTACCGCCGCGAGGACCGCGTCAACCCCGGATCGATGACGGAGAGCTACGTCGCCCTCAAGATCATGATCGACAACTGGCGCTGGGAGGGCGTGCCCTTCTACGTGCGCATGGGCAAGCGGCTCCCCCGCAAGGGCACGGAGATCTCGATCCACTTCAAGCGGGCGCCGAAGGTGCTCTTCAACGCCGCCGCGGGAGCCGAGGCGATGCCGGGCAACGTGCTCGTCATCCGCATCCAGCCGAACGAGGGCATCTCGCTGGGGATGCGCTCGAAGCGTCCCGGGCCCGCCGCGACCCTGCAGGCGGTGAAGATGGACTTCCTCTACCAGACCAGCTTCGGAAAGAGCAGTCCCGAGGCCTACGAGCGCCTTCTCCTCGACGCCATGGCCGGCGACGCGACGCTCTTCGCGCGCAAGGACGAGGTCGAGACGGCCTGGAGCTACGTCGACCAGATCGAGGACGCCTGGCACAAATCGCCGAATCCCCCGAAGATGGCGGAGTATCCCGCTGGCTCGTGGGGCCCGAAGGAGGCGGACGAGCTGCTGCAACAGAGCGGCCACGAATGGCGGCGCCTGTGAGGGAGGCCGGGAGCGGCGGTGCCTTTCAGGCCCGCAGCGTCGCGTCGTCCAAGGCGTTCAGGAAGCGGAAGCGCGACGCGGCGAGATCGGCATAGCGGCCTTCAAGGATCGTCCTGAAATTCGCCACCGTCTCCGCGACGGGCACGATGGCGGAGGCCATGCCGGTGTAGGCTTCGGCGCAGAAGAGGGGCTGGCTGAGAAAGACGAGGGCCTGGACGGAAGGACGTTCCGCCGGGTCGGCATTGCCCTCCCAGGCCGGATCGTTGATCGCACCGGGCCTCAGCCTCGACAGGGCGCGGGCAATGGCCTCGCGCGCCGATTTCGCGACGCGGGCATGGTCGGGGGCGGCCTCGCCGAGCCCCCGCGCGTTCGACGAGGAGGCCGTCGCGTCGAACGCGGGATAGACCGCCTCGGCGGCAAGGGCACGGGAGAGAACGAGGCGGGCGTCGAATCCGCCCGGCGAAAGCGCCTCGGTGACGGCGAAGGAGGTGAGCGGAACTCTCGGAGAGGCGAACCGCACCGATCGGACCGCTTGGCGGAAGGCATCGAGATAGGAGGCCCGGTGGCTGAAGGCGAAGACGACGTTTCCCAGGGGAGGAGCGGACACCCCGTTCGCTTGCCGGATCCGCTCCACCGGGATCGTTTCGGCGGAGATCAGTTCCGCACCGACGGGGACCGCGTCCTGGAGATCGGCGGCGTAGTCTTCGGCGTCGGCGACGGCCGGATCGAGAAAGGCGCTCACGCCGTGGAAATCCCCGGATCGCCGGGCAAAGCGGCAGACGAGTTCGGTGCCGACGAGGCGGGCTCCGGCCTTCGGATCGCCGGTGACGAGGATGTCGCCGCCGAGCGGAATCGGGGCGAAGAGATCCACGGCCTTGAGACCCGTTTCGATGAAGGTCGTCCTCAAGATCGCCTCGGCAGGTTCGGCATTCGGATTTCGAGTTCCGGATTGCTTCAGGGAAAGGCTCGCCGCATCGCCTCGTTGAGGCTTTCCCCGTCGATCCAGATCTCGGCGAGGTAGCGGGGCGGCTTCGCGTCGCGGTCCTTGACCGTGCGCACGACGAAGTCGGTGCCGTCCTTGAAGAGTTCGCGGAGCTTGGCGATGCGGGCGTTGTCCTTCGACCTGGCCTCTTCGTCCTGCTCCGCGCCGCCCGCGTCGAGGAGGGCCACGCTCTGGTTGTGGACCCAGACGCCGAAGCCGAGATCGAGATCCATCGCCACGGTGTTGCCATCGACGATGCGGACGAATTTCGCCCAGAAGACGTAGTTCGGTTCCGGCGCATCCTCGGCGCGGAGAACGGGAGGGAGGAGGAAAAGGATGGCACAGAGAAGAAGGGGGCGCATGGAGGGATGCGTCCACTGTGCCCGATCGCTTTTCCGATGGCAATGTCCGAATCGAGACTTTCCCGAAACACTCCCCGGCGGCATAGTCGTGCCATGCCAGCAGAACTCGAACTCGTCGACGCCCCTTCCGCTCCCCAAGCGATCGGTCCCTACTCCCATGCCGCCCGCGTTGGAAACCTGCTCTTTTGCTCCGGTCAGATTCCCCTCGATCCGGAGACCATGCGGCTGGTCGAGGGCGGAATCGAGGCGCAGACGAAGCAGGTGCTGGACAACGTCGCCGCCGTCCTCGCCTCGCAGGGGGCGACCTTCGCGAACGTGGCGAAGACGACGATCTTTCTCGCGGACATGGCGGATTTCCCCGTGGTGAACCGACTCTACGCCGACGCGATGGACGGACACGCCCCGGCGCGCTCCACCGTGCAGGTCGCCGGGCTGCCCCTGGCGGCGCTCATCGAAATCGAGACCGTCGCCGTGCTCGGGTGAGCCCGCAAATCCCGCTGTTCCCCCATCCGAAACGTGCCACAATAGCCCCGCCATGCACATTCAGGACATCCTTGCGAAGGGGGGACCGACCTTCTCCTTCGAGTTCTTCCCGCCGAAAACCGTCGAGGCGGCTGAATCGCTCTACGGAACCATCGCCGAGCTGGAGGCCTGCGAACCGTCCTTCGTCAGCGTCACCTACGGGGCGGGCGGTTCGACCCGCGAGCTGACCCATGATCTCGTCGTGCGGATCAAGGGCACGACCTCGCTCGATGCCATTCCGCATCTCACCTGCGTCTGCCACCAGGAGTCGGACATCCGCTTCATCCTCGAACGTTACGCGGAGGAGGGCGTCGGCAACATTCTCGCCCTCGGCGGCGATCCGCCGCGCGATCTCAAGGGCTACGCCAAGGCCAACGACGCCTTCCAGCACGCCGCCGATCTCGTGCGCTACATCCGCCGCTTTTCCGAGAGCGGCGCGCATCCCGACCGCCGCGGTTTCGGGATCGGGGTGGCCGGATTCCCGGAAGGGCACCCCGCGACGCCGAACCGGCTCAAGGAGATGGACTATCTCAAGGCCAAGGTCGACGAGGGCGCCGACTACATCGTGACGCAGCTCTTCTTCCACAACGACGACTTCCACGACTTCCGCGACCGCTGCGAGTTGGCCGGAATCCGCGTGCCCATCATCGCGGGGATCATGCCGGTGACATCGACGAAGGGGATGGAGCGCATGGCCGACCTCGCCGCCGGGGCGCGTTTCCCCGCGAAGCTCATCCGCGCCCTGCGCCGCGCCGGGGACGATCCCGATTCGGTCGAAAGGGTGGGCATCCACTATGCGACCGGACAATGCGCCGATCTCCTCGAGAACGAAGTCGCCGGGATCCACTTCTACACGCTGAACAAATCGCACGCGACCCGCGAGATCTACGCGAATCTGGGCTTCCGCGCGGCACGGGCGGCGTGCGTCTGAGCGGATCGACGCGATGAAGAATCTCCCCTGGCGCGCCGCGCTCTATCTCGTCGTCCTCGGCTACCTTCTCCTCGACCTGAAGGTCTGCCAGGGTCCTCTCCGCGAAGCGATGAGGAGCCGGCGCGACGCGGCGGTGGTCGAGGCGAGGGAACGGGGCTGGCTCGCCCTGGTCAATCAGGAGCCGGTGACCCGCGAGCAGGTCGATCTCGCGGTGACGCGCTACCTTCATCAGCGCGGAAGGACGCCGACGGAGATTTCCGGCAAAAATCTCTCGATCATCCGCCGGGCGGCGCTCCAGTCGATCATCGACGAGACCCTCGTGCGCCAGCATGCCGACGGGGAGAAGTTCAACGCGCCGCCCGAGGAGACCGCCGCTTTCACCGCCGCCTGGAAGTCGGGATTCGCCTCGCCCGAGGACCTCGCCCAGCGCGCCGCCTCCCAGGGCCTCGACCTCGCCGGCCTCGACGCCGAACTTGCCCGGATCTGGTCGCGGAAGCGCTGGCTGGAACGCCGCATCGAACCCGGCGTGACCGTGACCGAGGAGGAGGCGAAGGAGTGGTTCGAGGCGAACCGGGCGGAAGCCGACGGCACCTTGCGCCCGGGCTTTTTCGAGCCCGCGAAGGTGCGGGCCCGCCAAGTCGTCCTCGACCTCGGGGACGAGGCCGGAGCGCGGGAACGGCATGCGGACGGAGGAGGCGATCGGGCTTCGTTTGCCGACCTCGGCTGGATCGCGCGCGGGGAGGTTCCGGAGGACTTCGCCGAAGCGGTCTTCGCCGCAACGGAGCCCGGCTTGCTGCCCCCCTTCCGGTCCGATCGCGGCTGGCATCTCGTCGAAGTTCTCGAAATCGAGGAGGAGCGCCCTCTGGCCTACGGGGAGATCCGGGAAGAGATCGTCGCCCACCTCGAAGCGTTCCGTGCCGAGGAGACGGTGAAGATCCTGCTGGAGAAGCTGCGCAAGGCCGCGAATCTGCACGTCTTCCCGGAGAATCTGTGAGGGTCTACGCGACGCCCTCCTCGTCGTGGAAATATTCGCGGGGGCGGTAGAACTTGGCGACGACGAGGAAAAGCAGGGCCGCGGCGAGCATGAGGCCGCTGAAGAACCAGAAGTAGGCCGCACCCTCCAGCTTCACCTGGCCGCCGACGAAGTATTCCCGCGACACTGTCGGACCGCTCGCGGCGACCTCCGCCTCGGTGGGCAGGCCGAAGCGTTCGCGGCGCAGATCGAGCCAGGTGCGCTCGGGATGGAGACGGTCGAGGAATTTCGCGAAAGCGCCGGGCTCCTTCTCGACGGGACGCGAGATCGTGAGGATGGCGCCCTGGTCCCACGGAGTCGTGGAGGTTTTGTCAGGCCCGGCGCTCCAGACGCGGATGCGGTTGCGGTTGAGGAGGCGGTACTGGTAGGGGTTTCCCCAGAGGTCGCGGGCCGGACCGACAAGGGCGGTTCCGTCCGCGTTGGAGGGCGCTTCGAAGCCATGCGCCGCGATCTCCGCCTCGACCGCGGCGAGAAGGCGGTCGAGGGTCTCGCGCCCGCCGAAGCGCAGATCGGCCCGTCGGCCTTCGGCATCGAAGACGAGGAGGATGTCGTCGTCGGTGCCGACCTTGCCGTCGTAGCCTCCGTGGGCGGCTTCGCTCGCCTCCGCCTTCACCTCGGCGACGGGATCGTCCACTTGGATGAAATCGTTGATCTGGGCGGTGAAGAAATTCCCGAGAGACACCGCGAAGAGCCACAGCGACATGATGAGCGACTTCATCGACTTCGGCGCCTGGGTGTAGCTGAATTCGAGGCTCACGATGGCGACCATCACCTCGGCGGCGGTGAGGGCGACGTAGGCGGCGATCTGCCAGGAGATGGATGGCGTGCCGCCGGCGTCGATCCTCGTCTGCGCGATCGCGACGAGGACGAAGGAGACCACCATCACGAAGAGGCCGATGGCGATTTTGCGCAGCGGAGTCAGCGGCAGGACCCGGTCGATCAGCGGGTAGACGACGTAGGAGAAGAGAGGGATGAAGGTCAGGATGAGGATGGGATTGAGCACCTGGATCTGGCTGGGGAGCCACTCGACCCCGAGCCAGCGCAGATCCATGTTCTCCGCCTGGAGGACCCAGGAGGAGCCGCTCTGGTCGAAGAGCGCCCAGAAGATCGCGACGAAGAGGTAGATGGTGCAGAGCTTGCCGACCGCCTTGAGGCCTTCGCGGCTGAACATCTCGCCGAGGACGTGCCACCCGCGCGCGGGGATGTGGACGAATTTCCATCGCCCCATCCAGAAGACCAGCGTGGCCAGAGCCATGAGAATGCCCGGCACGCCGAAGGCCCAGTGCGGCCCGTACCATTCGAGGAGCCAGGGAGTGAGCAGGGTCGAGGCGAAGGCCCCGAGGTTGATGGACCAGTAGAACCAGTTGAAGATTCGCGGGAGGAGATGGCGGTTGAGCAGGCCGAACTGATCGCCGACGTGCGCCGAGACGCAGGGCTTGATCCCGCCGGAACCGATCGCGATGAGCCAGAGACCGACCATCAGCCAAGTTCCCGCCTCGCCCGCCAGCCCCATCAGGGCCAAGGCGCCGTGTCCGAGGCAGTAGACCACCGAGAGCCACATGATGATCCGGTACTTCCCGAAGAAGAAGTCGGCCAGGAGCGCGCCGATCACCGGGGTGAGATAGACGAGGGAGACGAAGAGATGGAACCGCTCCGTCGCCTGCGGTCCGGTCATCCGCGTTCCCGCCGCATCGCCCATCAGCCAGAGGTAGTTCACCATGAAGACCGTGAGAATGGTCCTCATGCCGTAGAAGCTGAAGCGCTCCGCCGCTTCGTTGCCGATGATGTAGGGAATGCCCGGCGGCATCCCGGACAAAGGCGGCGCTTGGGAGGGGTAGGAGTTCAAGGTTTCAGGTTTGAAGTTTCGGATTCACGGGTGGAGAAACGATCGGGCATCCCTCCCCACGCCGATTGGCGCGTACCGCGGCGGGGGGATGCCTTCGGGGAGAACGAACCGGTCCTGGATTCGAGCGGCTCGCGATTTCCATCCTGATCGGGGCTCATGGCGCGAGGCGAGGCAAATCCGGAACCTGAAACTTCAAACCTGAAACGTTAATCCCTACCCCTCCACCGTCTTCCTCGCCCAAGCGGCCGCACCCATGGCGCCGGCGTCTTCGGCGAGCTGGGCGGTGACGATGCGCAGGCTCTTGCGGTAGGGAGAGAGGATGCGTGCGAGCGTCGATTGGCGAACGGTCTCGAGGTAGAGCTTCGGCATGGCCTCGACGAGTCCGCCGCCGAGAACGATCACGTCGGGGGCGAGCAGGTGGACGACGGTGGCGACGCCGCAGCCGAGCAGGGCGGCGGCGCGGCGAACGATGTGCTCGATCTCGACGTCGCCGGCCTCGATGGCTTTGGCAAGAGCTCCGCTGGTGATCCTGGAGAGGTCGGTGCCGCAGGTCTTCAGCAGATTCGGGGCCAAGCCCCGGTAGGCGGCACGGGCGGCCTCGATGGCGATCTTCAGGCGCGAGCATTCCATCTCGAGGGTGGTGCCGTCCTCGCCCTTGCCGGAGGTCTCGGGAAAGAGGGGGATGTGGCCCAGCTCCATGCAGGAGAGGACCGATCCCTGGAGAAGGCGGCCGTCGAGGACCGCGCCCGCCCCGATGCCGGTGCCTGGGAAGATGCCGACGGCGCAGCGCGCACCCTGCGCGGCTCCGGCTTGGTATTCGGCGTAGACGCCGGCATCGACATCGTTGCAGATCACGGTGCGGACGCCGAAGGCCTGCCCGAGATGCGCCTCGACGGGGACATTGCGCCAGCCGAGATTGGGTGCCTCGACGATGATGCCTTTGGACGGGTCGATGGGGCCGGGGCAGCCGACCCCGATGCCGGCGAGGCGCGCGGGATCGACGCCCGCGTCGGCGAGGGCCTCGTGGACGGTCTCGACCATGCGCTTCAGCCCGGTGCGTACGCCTTTCGCGCCCTGGGTCTTCTGCTTGGCGCGGCCGAGAGTCTGGTATTGCTCGTCGAACACTTTGGCGAGCATCTTCGTGCCGCCGAGATCGAAGCCGATCCAGACGCGGCCGGAAACCGGTCCCTTCTTGGCGCGGGGGGCGCGTTTCGGCTTGGAGGGTTTCTTCGCGGTGGCGGCCTTCTTCATGTTCGTGTCGTGAGTTTTGTCGCGATCTCCCGCGCCCATTCGTCCGCCGCCACGATCTCGTCGAGAGTGGGATGGGAAAGGGGACGATGACGCGACATCGTCTCGGCGACGGTGTCCCAGATTCCGGGAAAGCTCAAGCAACGTTCGAGGAAGGCGCTCACCGCGACTTCGTTGGCGGCGTTCAGCACCGCCGGCAGCGTGCCGCCGACCGTGCCGGCCTCCTTGGCGAGCCGCAGGGCAGGAAAGTCGTCCCAGCGGGGCGCTTCGAAGTCGAGCCGGGCCAGCGCGGCGAAGTCGAGCGGAGGCAGGGTGTTGGCGACGCGCTCGGGCCAGGTCACGGCATACTGGATGGGGAAGCACATGTCCGTCGTGCTGAGCTGGGCGAGGACGGAGCCGTCGATGAACTCGACCATGCTGTGGACGACGCTCTGCGGATGGACGACGACGTCGACTCGATCCATCCCGATGTCGAAGAGCCAGCGCGCCTCGATCATCTCGAGCCCCTTGTTGAACAGGGTGGCCGAGTCGACCGTGATCTTCCTGCCCATCTCCCAGGTGGGATGCTTCAGCGCCTGCGCCACGGTCACCTGCGGAAGGTCGGCGGCAGGCAGGGCGCGGAAGGGACCGCCCGAGGCGGTGAGGATCAGCCGCGAAACGTCGTCCGGCGAATGTCCCTCGAGGCATTGGAAGATGGCGTTGTGCTCCGAATCGACCGGCAGCACCTTCACCCCCTTGCGGCGGGCCGCGTCCATGACGGCCTCGCCCGCCATCACGAGGATCTCCTTCGAGGCCACCGCGATGTCCTTGCCCGCCTCGATCGCGGCGAGAGCGGGCCGCAATCCGGCGACGCCGACGATGGCGACGAGGACGAGATCGGCCTCGGGCAGGGTCGCCAGCTCGACGAGGCCCTCCTCGCCGCTGTGGAGCGCGACATCGCCGGGCAGGGCCGAGCGGACGCGGTCCAACCCGGTCGGGTCGAAGAGACAACCCTGTTTGACGCCGAATTCGGCGAGTTGCGCGGCGAGGGATTCGGCGCTCCGGTTCGCGGCGAGACCGACGAGCCTCATGCGGTCCGGGAGGGCCCGGGCGACCTTCAGGGAGCTTTCGCCAATGGATCCGGTGGAGCCCAGCACCACCACGTTCTTCGGTCGGGACGGATCGGACATGCGGGGGATCAGCTCGCCAGGCGGAGATAGAGATAGTAGACCGGGGCGGTGAAGATGATCGAGTCGACGAGATCGAGGAAGCCTCCGATGCCGGGCATGACGTGGCCGCTGTCCTTCACCGCGAGGCTGCGCTTCAGGATCGACTCGGCCAGATCGCCGAGCACGGCGACGAAGGCGAGGGCAAGGGCGAGGACGCCGGCGGAGACGGGGCCGAGCAGCGGAACGCGGTCGCCCAGCAGCCACCAGACGAGGTAGCTGCCGCCGATGGCGAAGGCAAGCGCCCCCCAGAACCCCTGCCAGGTCTTTCCGGGACTGATGTGGGGCACGAGCTTGTCCCTCCCGATGGCCGAGCCGACGAGATAGGCACCGGCGTCGGTCAGCTTCGTCACGGCGACGAGATGGATGAGGTAGAAGGTCGAGGCGGCGGCGCCCGAAGCGGTCGTCAGTGGAAGGAGCAGGATCTTCGGAATGAAGGAGAAGAGGAGCACGCAGTAGACGAAGCCGAACAGGGTCGCGGCGATTTCATCGATGGAGCGGAAGCCCTCCAGGGGAGAGCGCACGCGGAAGAGCACGGTCAGCAGGAGAAGGGTGGCCAGGGCGAGACCGTCGAGCTCGCCGTGCCAGTTGGATTGCGGGCCCCAGAGCGGCGAGAAAAGCAGACCGAGATAGGCGGCGGCGACGAGGAAGGCGTGGGGACGAAAACGGCGGAATCCGGGATCGGGGAAGAGCCGGAAATACTCGGCGAGCGCCCCCAGGGAGAGGACCGCGAAAGCGAGGAAGAAGATCCACGGCTTCGAAAGCCAGAACGCGAGGGTCAGCAGCGCCAGAAGGACGATGGTGCTGAGCGAGCGGTGCAGCAGGGCGCGGGCTTTCGGAGAGACGGCGGGGGAGTCCGGCATACGGTCGGCGGAGTTTCCGCCGGGGCATGAAACAGGCAAGCTCCGGCCTTGGCAATCCCCAATTTCGACTTGGGCACCGCTTTCCCGGAGGATCGATTCTGCTCCGTTGAATGGAAGGACGGCCGCAGAAGGCACCAAAAAGCACAAAAAAGGAGGCGGGCCTTTGTGTCCTTTGTGCCTTCCTGCGGGCAAACCTGCCGGTGTCCGCCTCCCGGTTGCGGCCGGCCACCAATCCTGCAAAGTCCCGTTACGACGATGGAAGTCTGGTGCAAACAGTGGTTCGGTGGAAGAATCCAGCGTCGTCTTGCCTCATGCGCATCGATTCCCATCATCATTTCTGGAACTACACGGCCGAAGCCTATCCCTGGGTCGGCGCCGGCATGGACATTCTGAAACGCGACTTCACGCCGCACGACTTGAAGCCGCTTCTCGAGGAGGCGGGGATCGACGGCGTCGTCTCCGTGCAGGCGCGCGCCGAGGAGGCGGAGAACGACTTTCTTTTCGAGCTGGCGGCGGAGCACGACTGGATTCTCGGCGTGGTCGGCTGGCTCGATCTCTCCGCCGACGACGCCCCGGAAAAGGTGGCGCGTTTCGCGGCCCGGCCGAAGGCGGTCGGGCTGCGCGAGGGACTCCAGGGTATGGCGGAGCGCGCCCATTGTCTGCGCGAGGACTTCAACCGCGGCCTCGGGGCGCTGCACGATTTCGGACTGACCTACGACCTGCTCATCTACGCCGACCAGCTCCCGGTGGCGACGCAATGCGTGGATCGGCATCCGGCGCAGGTCTTCGTCCTCGACCATCTCGCGAAACCGGTGATCGGCGGTCCTACAGGCGTCGATTCCGCATGGGCGGAGCAGATCCGGGAGCTGGCGAAGCGCGAGAACGTCTTCTGCAAGCTCAGCGGCATGGTCACCGAAGTGATCCCGGCGCTCGACGACTGGGATCCCGACTTGCTGGGACCGTGGTTCGACGTGGTCTTCGAGGCCTTCGGACCCGACCGGCTGATGTTCGGAAGCGACTGGCCGGTCTGCCTCCTGCGGGGCGAATACGCCGATTGGTTCCAATGCGTCGAATTCTGGATCTCGGGCCTGAGCCAAGCCGAGCAGGAGGCGATCCTCGGGGGGACGGCGAGGCGGGCGTATGGGGTTTAAGGTTTCAGTCTGGGGAACCTGAAACGTTGGACTTTAAACCTGAAACGTCGAACGGGTTCCGCCCAGGAACCTCCCTAGCATATTTGCCAAAACCCCGATCCCCCAGTGGAATCCGGCCAGGGGGATTCGTTCGTCGTCTCCGTGGAAGAGGGTGGCGAAATCGAGATCCTCGGGCAATTGCAGCGGGTAGAATCCGTAGCATTGCGCCCCGAGGCGGTCCCAGTTTCGGCTGTCGGTGAAGCCGGGAATGATCGAGGGCACGACATGGCCTTCCGGATCGGCCTCGTGGAGGGCGCGCTCGATTTCACGGTAGAGCGGTGTCCCGGCGGAGAAGGAGACGGGCGGCGATTCCTGAAGCACGCTCAGTTCGTATCCGCCGCGCAGGACGGGGCGGAGGACGGCGTCGAGTTCGCGGACGAGATCGGCCGTGGTCTGGCCGGGGGCAAGCCGGCCGTCGATGTCGACCGAGCTGGTGCCGGGGAGGACGTTGATGCTTCCTCCACATCCCAGGCTGGTCGCGGTCGCGGTGTTGCGCAGAACAGCCTCGAGCGAGGCCCGGCGGGAGGGTTCGCGGACGACGAGGGGGAGGAGGATGGGGCCGAGGCGAGGATGGCAGAGGAGGGAGGCGATCTTCTCCGCCACCGCGCCATCCGGCCTTGCGAAGCCGGCGAGATAGCGCCTCGCCTCGGGCGAAGGGTGCCACGGAAGACGGGCCCGGGCGATCGCGTCGATGCCTCGGGCGAGATGCGAGACGGCGTTGTCGCGCGAGGGCAGGGAGCTGTGGCCGGGGCGTCCCGTCACCGTGAGGCGGAGCCAAGCCACGCCCTTTTCCGCGACCTGCACGGGATAGAAACGGCGGCCGCCGCGATGCACGGTGAAGCCCCCGACTTCGTTGAGGACGTATTCGGGGGAATCGAGAAGTTCGGGCCGCTCTTCGACGAGCCATCTCGACCCGAGCCGGGTGCCGGTCTCCTCGTCGGAGACGGCGACGAAGAGGAGGTCCCGGTCGATGGGAACCGCTTCGCGCTTCAGTTTCGCGACGACGGCGAAGGCCATCGCAGCGAAGCCCTTCATGTCGATGGCTCCGCGGCCCCAGAGGTAGGTGCCGTCGTTGTGGCCCGACCAGGGCGAATGCGTCCAGCGCGAAGGGTCGGCGGGTACGCAGTCGACATGGCAGCTCAGGACGAGGGGCCGCCCGATGCGTCGCGCTGGGTCGGCGGCCAGCGTCGCGACGAGGTTGGGTCGTTCGGGATGGGCTCCGGCGACGGTGGTCGCCAGCCCGAGATCGCGGCAGCGCCGCTCCAGCAAGTGGATCGCGGTCGCCTCGCCTCCGGGCGGATTCGTCGTGTCGAGACGGATCAGCTCCTGCAGGAGGAGCGTCGCCTCGTCCCGTTCCGCCGGAGAGAAGGTGAAGGCGGCCATGGTCCCGGAGTCGTCCGGTTGGAGACGGTCAGCGGCGCGGACCGGTATCCTTGGGTCCCCCGAGATTCTCGCGGGTGAAGAGCTTCGCGGGGAAGGAGCCGATGCTCACGTCGCTGAAAGCCAGGGTGATCGTCGTGCCGGAATCCGAGACGACCATCTTCGAGAGGAAAGGGCGGCCGTTGACCTTGTTGTTGTATTCCATCGTCGAGGAGCGGACCAGGTTTCCCGACTTCGCGTAGAACTCGGCCTTCTTTCCAAGACTTTCCTTCTTGGTGACCCAGTAGAGGATCTTCGCGTAGGTGTCGCCGAGGGAGTTCGCCTCGAGGGTGTAGACCGTGGCGGCTTCGCCGTTGACCTCGCCGTCCTCCTGCCCCGTCAGCTTGTAGCCGTCCACGTAGCTGGTCGAGGCGATGTCGCCGATGGCCGCGTCGCCGGAAAGGCGCTGGCGCTTCGAGACGGAGACGGGGCGGCTCAGGCCGGGCTTCCAGAACCACATGTTCCCGCCGGACTCGGCGAGGTAGCGCCGCCCCGTCGCGTCCGCGGGCTCGACCACCTCGGCGAAGATCTTTCCTCCCTGGGAGGTGGCGGTGAACTTCGCGCTTTTCGTTCCGCTGACGTTCACGGACCAGCTCACGCCGGTGTTGCCGGTGAGGATGCCGCGGGCCTGTTCGGCGGCGAGGAGGGCGGCGTCCTGCGCGGAGGCGGAGGCGACGAACAGAAGCGCGAGGAGGGAGAAGGGGAGGGCTTTCATATTGTGTGGTCGGTTAAGGTCGTCAGACGACCCTCGGGCCCGGGATGGCCATCGATCGTTTCGGGTGACTTGGGGTTGGAGGAGATAGGGAAGACACAATGGCTTTGACAGATGGCTGCCGCTCTCTGCAGCCCTCGACGAGCGACACTAGAAGAAACTTCTTCATAGCCCCCTCCCAGAACACTGTCGACCGCTGCAAGAACCGCCGGAATGCGTTGCTTCGTACGCGGCCACGAAGTAGCCATAAGCACTACGATTCCAATGCGCCGTCCTGCAAGATTCTGCTGATAGCGTATCCCTTGATCTGTCGTGATGAAAACCTCGTAACCATCCTCCTCCGCACGTTTCAGCAGTTCGCCGTTCGAGACCGTAGACCAACCCCGCTCGGCCGTTGTGTCCACAGGATGCGGGCGCAAGTGCCTGCGCAGCGGAGCCGGAGTGCCTTGATCAAAGAGTATGCGCATGCCCAGCAGGGACAAGCAGACTCGACTCTGCGTGCTTCAACACGGCCTCTACCTGCGACCGCTGCACGCCCGGGAACCATTCGAGAAAGTCATCCACCGTCGCTCCATCCTCCAAGTTCTCGAACAAGGCACGCACCGGGACACGAGTTCCGCGGAATATCCATGCGCCGCTGACCCGCTGGGGATCGCGCTCCACTGCCGGGCAGGCACTCCAGTCGTTCATAGGATGAGGATACTCGTAGCGGAGATGAAAAGCAACCCCGCCATTGGACGCCTCGCGCCTTCCTTTGCCTCCACCCTTTTCGCAGGAACAATCGTGGCGAGGGCAGTGAAGCGTCGATCCTCCTGGCCTCCGAACAGTTACGGGATCAGGGAATTGATCTGTCCGCCGGTCCGCCCTACCGAACACCCGTCATGCCAACCAAATCCTGGATCCGCCTCGCCTCGCCCCTGCTTGCCATCGCGGCCCTTTCCCTGACGGTCGTCCTGATCGGGCAGACCGACGAAAAGCCCGCCGCCACGGCCACGCCCATCCTCGCGGGCTTTGCCGAGCGGGACATCACCCCGGCCATTGGGATGGAGCGTCCGGGAGGGTATGGAAAATCCTACAACCGGACCTTCCACGATCCCTGCAAGGTGCGGGTCTCCCTCTTCGACGACGGTGAGAAAACCGCTGTCCTGATCGGCGTCGATGCCCTCTTCGTCTACCGGGACCTCGTCCAGCAGGCGCGCCAGCGCATCGAGAAGGAGACCGGCATCCCCGGCGGCCACGTCATGATCAGCGCCAGCCACACCCACTCCGCCGGCCCGGTGGGCATGGTCCAGCCCGGGGAATACGATTTTGCCGACGAACTGGTGCAGGATCTCGCTTACAACCAATCCTCCGCCGCCGATCCGGGCTACCTCCAGATCGTCGAGAATGCCATCGTCGAGGGAGTCAAATGGGCTCATCGTCACCGCGCCCCGGCCAAGCTGGGCTTCGGCAGCGGGCACGAGGATTCGGTGGCGTTCAACCGCCGCCTCAGGATGAAGAACGGCCAGAGCTGGAGCCATCCCGGGGCGGGCAACCCCGATATCGTCGGCTACGCGGCCCCCATCGACCCCGAGGTGGGGGTGGTGGCGGTGTGGGACCAGCACGACGAGCTGATGGGCACCATCGTCAACTACGCCTGCCATTGCACCACCAGCCCGACCGGCGGCGGCATTTCCGCCAGCTGGGTCTATCACATGGAGGAGGTGATCCAGGGCGGCCTGCGCAGCCGGGCTCCGGTGGTGTTCCTCCAGGGTGCCTGCGGCGACATCACCCAGGTGGACAATCTCGCCAAGGCGCGCCCTCTTCAGGGCACCGACATGTCCCGTCTCGTGGGAGGCCGTGTCGGGGCGGAGGCCATCAAGGTCGTGTTCGGCATGGCCAAAACCGAGGAGGTCCGCGTCGATGTCAAAAGCCGCGTCTGGCCCATCAAGCGCCGCGCCCCATCCGCGGAGAACGTGAGCAAAGCCCTCCAGGTGGTCAAAGGCGAGGTCGAGGCCGACGCCGCCACCAAGATCTTCGCCAAGGAAACCGTGATGATCGACGCGCTGGCGAAGCACCGGCCCGAAGCCGAGGTGGAGGTGCAGGCCATCCAGGTCGGACCAGCCGTGTTCGTCAGCAACCCGGCGGAGTATTTTGTCGAGAATGGCCTGCGGATCAAGAAGGAGAGTCCCTTCCCCTTCACCTGGCCGGTCGAGTTGGCCAACGGATGCGTCGGCTACGTGCCCACCGAGGAGGCCTTCTCCGCCTCCGGCGGCGGCTACGAGACCCGTCTCACCTCCTACAGCAATCTGGAGATCACCGCGGGCACCCAGATGGCCGACACCGGCATCTCCCTGTCCAAGGAGATGACTCCCGACGCCGCGCCCGAGCATCCCGCCTTGCCTCCCTTCAAAGCTCCTTGGGCCTATGGCAATATCGGTCCCGAGCTGGAGTGAGGGCCGAATTCCCTGACCACGCCCACCCGTCTTCGGAGAAACCCTTAGGAAGGATTGCCCACAGGAAACGGCGGACCACTAGGGTTTTCCCGAATCGCCTACACGTGCCCGAGAGAATCGACGATGCTCCGTTTCGCGGCCCGTCGCGCCGGGGCGATCGCGGCGAGGGCGGTGAAGAGCACGAGGAGGAGGAAGGTGGCGAGCAGGGTGGCGGGGAGGATGCGGATCTCCCAGACGATCTCGCGGGCCGTCACGGGAGGTTCCCAGGTCGGCTCGACCGCGCCGACGGCGGAGGCGAAGAGCACGGTCAGCGCGAGTCCGAGCGAAGCGCCGATGATGCCGAGGAGAGCGCTTTCGATCCCGAAGAGCCGCACCACGCCGGGCCGTTTCAGGCCGAGGGCGCGCAAGGTGCCGATCTCCCTGGTGCGCTCGACCACGGCCATGCCGATGGTGTTCAGCACGGACATCGTCACGATGGTGGCGATGATCGCGAAGACGAGGCCGAAGATGATGTCGAACATGCGCTTCGTGCGCAGGTAGAGCTTCGAGACCTCGTACCAGGGGATGACCTCCCACTCCGATTCGGGAAAGCGCTCGCGCAGGGAGGCGACGACGGCGTCGGTGTCGGCGTTGTCCTTCAGGAGAAAGCGCACACAGCTCACGCCCTCGGTGTCGTAGAGATTCTGGGCCAGTTCGAGCGGCATGAAGACGTAGCGGTTGTTCAGCGCCTCCGAGGCGGTGTCGGCGATCTGGAGGACGGTCGCGTCGACCGCGTTCATCTGGCCGGCGATGGAGGCGGCCATGAGGATGACGTCGTCGTCGATCTTCAGGCCGAGATTCTCGGCCATGCCGCTGGTCACGGCGATGCCGGTCGGCGTGTCCTTCGTGATGGCCCGGCCCTCGTAGGTGCTGCCGTCGGCGCTGCGCAAGGCGGTGGAGCGGGTGTGGATCGCCTCCTTCTGCTCCGGGACCATGGCCTGGCCGACGAAGAAGCCGGGGGTGCCGTCGTAGTCGAGGTTGCCCTGCACCTCCAGCATTCCGGCGGCGAGGAGGATGCGCGGGTCCACGGCGGCGAAGGCCTGGATCGCTTCGAAGTCCTCCTTGGAGATGAGGTAGGCTCCGGGATCGCCGCCGCCGTAGCCGCGGGCGTCCTTCTTCCAGATCTGGGCGTGGCCGTTGATCTGCTCGTAGATGTGCGCGTCCTCGATGCTCGCGAACATGTAGGCGGTGAAGCCGGCGAGGATGTTCACCGCCGCATAGCCCAGCGCCACCGCCGCGATCGTCGTGATGGAGCGACGGGCGTTTCGGAGGAGGTTGCGGAGCGCGAGGGAGATCCAGTTCACAAGGTGACGGGGGAGGGACCGGCCTACTCTTGATGGAAAAGGCGGAGGTCTCAAGGGACAATCTGCGCAGGGCCGCCTATCCCCGCCGAGGGACGGAGGGCGTTCCCGCTCACCGGTAGGTCCGTATCACGCGTCCGGTGATGCCGGTGAAGATCTCCCAGGGGATCGTTCCCGCTTTGGCCGCCAGTTCGGTGGCGGTGATTTCCTCGCGGCCCTGCCGCCCCATCAGCACCGCCTCGTCGCCGCGGTTCACCGGCCCCGCCCCGGAAACGTCGACGACGACCTGATCCATCGTGACCCGCCCAAGAAGGGGACAGCGCCTTCCTCCGACGAGCACTTCCGCCCCTGCACCCGAAAGATGCCTTGGGTAACCGTCGCCATAGCCCGCCGCGAGAGTCGCGACCCGGGAGGGACGAGTCGTGGTGTAGGTGCGCCCGTAGCTGATTCCCGTTCCCGCCGGCACTTCGCGGACGAGGCTGACACGGGTTTTCCACGTCAATGCCGGACGCAGGCCGACGGCCGTTTCCGCCAGGGGCGAGACTCCGTAGAGCGCGAGCCCGGGACGGGCGAGGGTGGCGAAGGGCATCTCCGCTTGGAAGCCGATCAGGCCGGCGCTGTTGGCGAGATGGATGTGGCAGCCCGGTTCCGGGGCAGTGGACTCGGCGAGCGCGCGGAAGCGCTGGATCTGGTCGCGGGTGAAGTCCGCATCCTCGTCGGCGGAAGGAAAATGCGTCGCGATCCCTTCGAGGAGGCAGTGCGGATCGGTGCGGATGCGCTCCAGGAACGCCGAGAAGCGATCGGGCAGGCAACCGATGCGCCCCATTCCCGTATCGGCGACGGCATGGAGACGCGCCTTTTTGCCCGAGCGGGCGGCGGCGGCGGCACAGGCGTCGATCTCCTCCGGCAGGGAGACCGAGGCGGAGAAGCCGGCGACGACGAGCGCATCGATCTCTCCGGGCGTGGCTGGCCCGAGAATCAGGATCTTCTCCGCCCGTCCCCGCGTCGCCTCGCGGAGGCGCAGCGCCTCGCGCAGGTTCGCCACGCCGAACCAGTCGACCTCGCCGATCAAGGCCACAGCCGTCTCGCCGAGGCCGTGGCCGTAGGCGTCGGCCTTGACGATGGCCATGATCCCGCAGTCCGGACCGGCGAGGACTCGGCAGAGCGAGGCGTTGTGCCGGATCGCGTCAAGATCGATCTCGGCCCAGCAGCGGGACGGAGTGGAGGCTGGACCGGACGCCGTCATCACCGCACCTCCAGCTCGCGCTGGACGGGTTCGAGATCGGACTCCTCGCAGCAGCGGACGAAGCCCTCGCAGTAGGATTTCAGCTTGTCCCAGACCCGTCGGATCTCGGCCGATTCCTCGGCGGAGATCTCGTTGTCCTGGGCCGCGCGCGCAACGGCGTCGAGAAGGCCGGCGAACTGCTGCACGATCTGATGCGTCGCCGGCACGACGGAGTAGCCCTTCGTGGGACAGGTCTTCGGATTCCTGACGAAGTAGCCTCCGGCCTGCTGACAGAGCCACTCCACGATGCCGGGATGGCGGGTCAGCTCGACGAGGGCGGCGACGCGGTCGAGCGGATTGCGGCTGCCCGATCCCTGGCCTTCGGGCGGCTGGGCCCACTTGTAGACGAGCGAGAGCGAGACGCCGAGCGCCGCGGCGATCTCCTTGGGGCTCGCCGCGGGGCTGTCGAATGCCTCCTTGAGAACTTCGTGGGACTCCATGCTGCCGCGCAGTGTGCCCGATGCCGGAGAGCATGACAAGCGGCGAAACGCCCCAAGCTCCAGGCCTGACGGATATTGGGATTCTCCCGACGACCTTTTCTTTGGCGGATCGCGTCGACTGCCCAAGAAGGCGCTCCGCCAACCAAAGGCACATCTTGGCTGAAGTATTCTTGAAAAATTGGATTATCTGTTGATATAATGAAAATTATACCTCATAATTCTCATATCTGCCGTGATTATCTAATTTGAGAAGATGAAGATTCATGGCAATCCGAAACGAACACCGACACAAAGACATGAAAAACGGCCTTTTCCTTCTTGCCGCCCTTGCCTTGCTCTCCCCCGCCCTCTCGGATTCCGCATGGGCTGGCTCCTATCCAGTGCAGTTCCGCGGCGTCTGCCAGAGCTGCGGACGCGACCTGCTCGCCTATTACCAGCCTGTCCAATGTCTCGATGGGCGCGTCGAATGGCAATGGGTGAGGGAAACGCATCGACACTGCCGCCCTGCCCACCTCGGTCGGAAGAAATACGACTTCTTCAATTCGCACCTCATGAATCCGGCGAATCCGAAACGGAAGAAGCCAGTCCGCTACGCGAAGGCCGTCTCGCGGACGGGATGCTGCGATTGATCCGCCACGGACACCCTCACCAGCTGAGGCGGAACTCCATCCAGTCCGATCCGCCGAATACGCGGCCCTCGGGCGTCTCGTCGCGCAGTTCGACGACAAGGACGTAGCCGTTCGAGGCATCCGGCTGCTGGACGACCTTGGCGAACCCTCGTCCGTTCGACTGGCGCAGACGGACTTCGGAACGGGTTCCGGCAAAGGAGAAATCGAGAGCGACGGGATGGGGGCGGGTGACTTTCCCACTCCACGCGGGGAGCCATTCGGCATCGTCGAGATAGGTGGGGAATTCCCCCTGATGCCGCCCCGGAGGCGCGGCATTGCCACGGGTATGGTCGAACCAGACCCCGTCCGCGGCGACATGGAGATGGCTGACGCCATCGACCTGGACGCGAACCTTGAGATGGCGGGCACGAGGACCGGAGGCGGAGGCGGTGGATCTGGCATCCGGTCTCGGCCCTCCGCGGAGAACCTGCGCCTCCAGGGCCAGCAGCGTGCCCAGAGCGCCATCCGTGCGCACCGCCTCATCGAGCTGGTTCTCCTGTGTCTGGGTGGTACGCAACGCCTCCAGCCGCGTCTTCTGCTCCGCGATCAGAGCGAGGAGGCCTTGGTTCGAGACAGCTTCGCGTTCTCCCCTTGCCTTCCCGTAGATGGCCCGCGCCTTCGCCAGATCCGGAAAATCCTCGCCTTTTTCGTCGAGGACGCTTCCCTCCAGCGCCGCGAGCTCGGCGCGCACCGCGATGACCTGATCCAGGTTGCCCCGCGACTGGGCATCGAGACGGAGCTTGTCCAATTGCTCCCGGTACAGTCCGTCGAGCTCCTTGAGCGGTTTCATCAGTTCGACCCGATCGATGTCGAATTCCAGCTTCAGCACATTCAACGAACTGGATCGCTCCGAGACGGGCGATTGGGCATCGGAAGTGCCGGACACCAGGAGACTGACGACGGCGATCCAGATCGGCAGAAGGCTTTTCATGGTGATGGCGGGAAGGTCTCCAGAGAGGCGGGCGGTTCGGGTTCCGGATCCAAACACTCCACCGCGACAATGCGGAACGGGGCTGGCCGCCCCGTCGAGACCGGCGCAAGGGGTGACGGGTTCGGCCCGGAGCTTGCCATCGACCCTCACCGCCACTTTATCCACGAGGATATCGATTCCGAGATCGTGCCTCTCGCCGCGGGAGACCTCCCCCTTCCCGCGGATGCGCAGGGTGGAGGGATCGACCTCCCGGTTCAAAATGACGGGATTCTCCCGATATTCCGCCAACCAGGCCCGTTGCGGCGCCTCGATGTCGGCCGAGGCGGACGCCAAGCAACGGAAGCGGGAGGGCGGGATCATGGGCGTCCAAACGTCAATCGTATCGGGAGGCAGCAGTCTATCGAGACGCTTCGCCTCGATCAAGGGAAAGCCCGATACGTTTCTCGCACGCCGCCTCGCCCCGCTATGCTTGCGGGATGAAGGCGAGAGTGTGACAGGCCGCCGCGGATACGGACGTCACCTTCGAAGCCGCGTTGCGTCCGCCCCGCGGACCGGGACGGACGCTCACACCACCGATTGGGACCTTGGCGGGCAGCCCGGCTCACTCCTTCTTGAAGGTCAGGCCAGGATCGCCCTCGGGGCTGCCGGCGAGAAGGAAGTGCAGCGTGCCGTCGGCGTTGAAGGCGATATCGCCGACCATCTGGACGTCCTCGTCCTTCAGGACGAGCAGACCGTCGTCGTCGAGGGACCATTCTCCACTGAGCACTTCGCCCTTTTCGGCCCCTTCGTAGCTCCAGGTGAAGGTGCCGGCCGGCGTGAGGGAGAGGGTGACCGCCTTGCCGCCGGCCGCGGGTGCCTTCCAAGTGCCGTGGAGCGCTTCGGCGACGATCGGAGCCTTGTCGGCCTCGACCGGTTCAGGAGCCTCCTCCGTGGCCTCCGGCTCGAGGGGGGCGGGCACCGACTCGGCGAGGAGAGCCTCCAACTGGCGCGCGACCGAGTCGGCCGGCTGCAGGGTCGCGACGCGGTCGAACATCGACTGGGCTTCGGGGAGGTTTTCGCCCACCATGTAGTGGTAGCCGAGGAGGAAATGCGGGGCCGCCGCATCGGGATTCGCGGCGACGTATTCCTCGAGCTTGCGGAGATGTCCGGTGTAGCGCTCGGGATCGCCGTAGCTGCCGATGAGAGTCTCCCAGTCCCATCCCGGCCCCGAGGCAAGCACGGAGTGGAGCACGCCGGCCGCATCGTCGTAGCGGCCGAGGGCGAAGAGGGTCAGGGCGCGGAACTCGTGGGGCACGGGATCGCCGGGGGTGTGCGAGATCGCCTCCTCGGCGGCGGTGGCCGCCGCGAGGTAGTCCCCGGCTCTGAACGCGGCGCGGGCGCGGTCCAAAGCGGCGGCGGATTTTTCGGCCGCGGTTGCGGCGGCTTCCTCGGAGGTAGGCTCGTGGTTCGATGCGACCACCGTGATCGGTTCGGAATAGCGGATCACCGTGGTGTGCGTCGTCACCGGAGGGGCGATGTAGGGATTGTGGTAGCTGTAGTAGCCCGTGTCGTAGGCAAGGCGGCCGAGAGTCCAGCTCGCCAGGCCCCAGGGGACGAAGGAGGTGTAGCGCACTCGGTAGCCCGGAGGATAATAGAGGGCGGGACGGCGGTAGTAGGCGTAGCGGCTGTGCCAATGGCGGTTCCAGCCGTAGTTCCAGGATCCGTGGTGCCACGAATGGCTGTAGCCCGCCCCCCACCAAGGACGGTAGCCCCACACGCTGGGACGGTAGGCGTAGTTCACGGAATGCCAGAAGGCGGGGTGGGAGTGGCGGGGATGATGGTGGTGGTGATGGTGATACCCGGCGTGACGCCAGACACCATACCCTCCACCCCCGGCCGCGCCGCCGCCGGCCCGGATGGGACGGGTGCCTCCGCCCCCGGCGTACGCTCCGTAGACGCCGGCGCGGGCATTGTAGAACGGACGGGTCGCGACCGTGTCGATGTGGGAGGAACGCACCGCCGTCCTCCCGCCTCCTCTGGAGCCTCCGCCTCCTCCGACGGCGCGGGCATTCGCCGCCATTCGGGGCGACGCGGCCGCCGGACGCGAAGTTCTCGCAGGAGCGCCGACACGCGAAGGACGGGAGGGTCCACCCGCCCGCGAGGCGACGGGAGCTGCCGGTCTCGGCGCCGGTCGGGCCGCCGGCCTGGGAGCAGGTGCGGAACCACCGGCGCGCGGGTTGCCCCCCGTGGCGCGGGAAGCGACGGAGGGGGATGGCTTGGCCGCCGGTTTCGGAGCCGGACGGGGGGGCGAGGCCTGACCCCGGGCATTTCCTGCCGGACGCGAGGCGACGGGGGAAGAGGGCTTCGGTGCGGGCCTCGCCGCCGGCCTCGGTACGGGCGCGGAACCACCGGCCCGAGGATTGCCACCGGCGGCGCGGGAAGCGACGGGAGGGGACGGCTTGGCGGCGGGTTTGGGAGCCGGACGAGGCGCGGAGGCTTGGCTGCGCGGGGGAGCGGAAGGACGTGCCGCCGGGCGCGAAGGCTGGGGTCGGCTGGCTTGGGGCGCTCTCGCCGCCGGGACCCCTCTCGAGACCACATTGGGAGAAGCCGGGCGACTGCGCGGAGGAGCGGCCACGGGACGGCTCGGAGCCGCGGAACGTTGCGGAGCACGCGGGGCGGCGGCGCGAGGTTGAGCGCGAGGTTGGGCCCGGGGCGCACTGGCGCGGGGCGCGGCCGAGCGGGCGTTGTTCGGAGCGGAACGGTTTGAATTGCGCTGCAGATTCTGCGTGCCGCGGCCGAGAGCCTCGAAGGAAAGGGGTCCGAGAGGTGCAAGCAGAAGAGCCGCCACAAGAGCGGAAAGCCGTGAAAGGGTCTTTTTCATCATCGCAAGGAGTAGAGACGATAGAGAGTGGTTGCACTGGATGAGACGTTCGCGGCTGACCGACCATGCAGAGAAACGCAGATTTTTTTTCGCGGGACTTTTCGGTGAGGCGGTCCCCCCCTTTGGACTTTTCCACGGCAGGACGACGAAGGCGGCGGCGAGGAGTCCTCCCCTCCCCTGCGGGAAAGCGGGGAAATCGGAATTCTGCAAGGCCTACACCGTGCAGAATGCACGAAAAACTTCTTCGGCCAGGGCTTTCAGGCATCGGCAATCGATATTCAACTCATTGGTTTCAAATCGATTGAATCAAATCAAAAGCCCCTGGCACGCTCGCTGCAAAGATAGGGAAACGGCCGTCCGACCGTTGATCGGGCAGCCACCAACCCAATCCCAACCCCAAAGAAAGGACCCATCCCATGCTTACTTGGACCATCACCTTCCTCGTTGTCGCCGTGATCGCCGCCGTGCTCGGCTTTGGTGGACTCGCCGGCATCGCCGCCACGATCGCGAAAGTGTGTTTCGTGATCTTCCTCGCCCTCTTCGTCATTTCGCTGCTCACGGGGCGGCGTCCGGCCGTCTGAGGGACTTGAGCGGGGTCAATCCGCGGCTCCGTATTTCTTCCGCTTGCGGTAGAGCGTCGCTTGGTCGATCCCGAGCGTGTCGGCGGCGACCGCCAGGCTGGGCGAGCGAGCGACGATGCTCAGAATATGGGCGCGCTCCAACTCCTCTAGCGTCACCGGATCGCCGACGCCGTAGGAGTCCACCCCCTCCGCCGACGCCGCCGGCGCCTCTTCCCCGCCGTTCATGGTTGCGGGAAGATCGTCGGGGCGGATCGTTCCATTCCGGCAGAGAATGACGGCCCGCTCGATCGCGTTGCGCAGTTCCCGCAGATTGCCCGGCCAGGGGTAGGAGCGGATCAGGCGTTTGGCCTCGGCGTCGAAACCCGCGAGGTTGCGCCCGCACTGCTTGGCGAAGAAGGCCATGTAGCTCTCGGCCATGCGGGTCAAGTCGGTCGGGCGCTCGCGCAACGAGGGCATGCGTACGGAAATGACATTGAGGCGGTAGTAGAGGTCCTCGCGAAAGCTTCCCTCGGCGACGCGGGCGGCGAGATCGCGGTTCGTCGCGGCGACGATCCGCAGATCGCACCGGCGGGGCGCATTCTCCCCGAGACGCTCGTATTCGCGGTCCTGGAGGAGGCGAAGGAGCTTCGGCTGGATTTCGAGGGGCAATTCGCCAATTTCGTCGAGAAAGAGAGTGCCTCCCTCGGCGGCCTTCACCTTTCCCCAGTGGTCGCGGACCGCCCCGGTGAAGGAACCTTTGACATGACCGAACAGTTCGCTCTCGAGCAGCTCCTTGGACAGGCCCGGGCAGTTCACGGTGACGAAAGGTTTTGAGGCGCGGTCGCTGTGCCGGTGAACGGCGCGGGCGGCCACACTCTTGCCGGTGCCGCTCTCGCCGAGAATGAGGACGGAGGCGGGCGTGGGAGCCGCGCGGAAGAGGATGTCGAAAGCCTCGACCATGGGCGCATCCTTCGATTCGAAGACGGGCTCGGGGCTCTGCCCCGCCACCTCTGTCTGAAGTTCCGCGACCTTCACGACGAGAGAGCGATGTTTCTGCACTCTCGACAGGACGAGATGGAGCTGTTCGACCGTGAAGGGCTTTTCGAGGAAGTCGAGCGCGCCGAGACGCATCGCCTCGACGGCGGAGGAAATGGTGGCGGCGGCGGTGAAGACGACGACGGGGAGCGCAGGACGTTTCCGGTGGATTTCGGCGAGCAGGTCGAGCCCGTTGTCCTGGCCGAGGTTCAAGTCGAGGAGCACGGCGTCGTAGTCGGCATCGCGCACGGCTTCGAGAGCGGAGGACGCGTCGGCGGCGACCTCTCCGTAGTGTCCGGCGTCCTCGACGATCTGAAGGGTGGCGTCGCGAATGATTTTTTCGTCGTCTACGATCAGCAAGTCCATCGAAAGGGTGAAAGTGAAGGGAGTGAATCACGGAACGTCCGTCATGGCGAGGGGAAGTCGGATGCAGAAGCGCGACCCCGGGCCCCCGCCCTCCTCCAGCTCGATGCGGCCCGCCATCGATTCGACGAGCCGCTTCACGATCGAGAGGCCCAGGCCGGTGGAGGGTTCTCCGCCGGTGGGGCGTGCGGAAAGGCGCCCGTAGCGGCGGAAGAGCCGTTCCCGGTCCTCGGAGGTGAAACCGGGCCCCTCGTCCGCGACGACGAAGGTGGCATAGGCCAAGGAGGGATCGGACAGACTCACGGTGACGGTGGAGGGCGAAGGAGAGAACTTCACGGCGTTGCCCACGAGGTTGTCGAGGATCTGGGCGAGGGCTTCGCGATCGGCGAGGACGGCGGGGGAAGCGGAAAGGTCTTCGGCGAGCGCGATCCCCTTGGCTGCGGCGGCTTCCCGGTGGCGGCCGAGCGAGGCGCGGATCTCGTCGGCGAGAGAAAGCGGACGCGGCGCGACGCGGAGCCGCTCGGCACTCTGGTTCGCCAGGAACTCCCTTACGAAGGCGAGCATCCGGTCGGTGGACTGGAGAATGTTGGCGACAAGGTCGGCGGACCGTTCCGACAGCTCTCCTTTGCGTCCGGCGAGCAGTCCCGCGCTGAGCCGCATCCCCGCGAGGTGGTTCTTCAGGTCGTGGGCGAGGATGCCGAGAAGCTCGTCCTTGTCCTCGGCCAGTTCCCGCAACCGGTCGCGGGCCTCCTTCAAGGCGAGGTGGGTGCGGACACGGGAGAGCAGTTCGGCTTTGTTGAAGGGTTTCGTCACGTAGTCGACGCCCCCCGCCTCGAGGGCCTGGACGACGAGATCCTTCTCGCCGGCCGCCGAAAGGAAGACCACGGGAATGCCGTTCCAATCCGGATTGGAACGGATTTCGCGGCAGACTTGGATCCCGTCCATGCCCGGCATGACCATGTCGAGGAGGATGAGATCGGGCGGGTTCGCCGCGATCCGCTGCAGCGCCTGCTCGCCGCTGCTCGCCGGCACGACGGCGTAGCCCATCGCGACGAGAAGCGTGCCGACGACCTGGAGGTTCTGATCCTGGTCGTCGACGATGAGAATGGTCTGCGCGGAAGTGTCGGCGTTCATGGCGGGCCGGGCCGGGTGGCGGAAGCCGTCCGGATCGACTCGACGACCTCGGGGAAGCGTTTCAGGGTCTTCTCCAGCAAATCGGGGGAGAAGGAATCCGCGTCGGACTCGAGCGCCGCCGCGTAGCGGGCAAGAGGATCGCAGGAGGCCTCTTCGGCCAACGTCCGGAGGTGCTGCGCGAAGCGGGAGATGCCGGGCACGGACATGGTGCGGAGAAGATCGGCATGGTCTTCCGCCACCGTTTCGGAGAGGACTTCCGCCAAGCGACGCCACCGCACCGCCATCTCTGGGGAGACGGGACCGGCGCAGGCTTCCTCGCTCAGGGAGGCCGCAGGCTCGCTGCCCGCGAGCGGGATGAACTGGGCGATCTGCGCATGGAGTTCGGCCCGGGAAAAGGGCTTGCGGAGATAGCCGTCGAATTTGCTTCGGGCGCGTTCGTCCTCGCCTCCGAGGCTTGAGGCGGTCACCGCGATGACCGGGAGGAGCCGCAGCCGTCCCTCCGAGCGGATTTCGGCGAGCGCCTCGAATCCGTCCTTCTTCGGCATGCGCACGTCCATGAGCACGAGATCAGGCGATTCCCTCATGACCGCAGTGACGGCCGACTCGCCGTCCCGCACGAGAAGGAGGCGATGCCGTGTGCCCTCGAACATGCCCGAGAGCAATTCCAAGTTCGTTGGATTGTCGTCGGCGACGAGGAAGGTCGAAGGGGGGAAATCGTCGAAGTCGACTCCTGCGTCCTCCGATGTCGCGAGCGATTCGGCGAGACGGGAGGACACCTCGACCCCGGGAAACTCGAAGCGGAAGAGCGTGCCGCGCCCCGGTTCGCTCTTCACCGCGACGGTTCCTTCCAGGAGGCGGACGAGCCGATGCACGATGGCGAGGCCGAGTCCGGTGCCGGGAGTTCCGGCCTTTTCGTTGGAACCATTGACCTGCACGAAAGGCTGGAAGATCGATTCGAGCCGATCCGGCGGAATGCCGCGCCCGGTGTCCTCCACTTCGATGACGAGGCGGAGATGGCTCGCGTCGTCTTTGTCGGGCTCTCCGTGAAACCGCAGCACGACATGGCCGGAATCCGTGAACTTCACGGCGTTTCCCACCGTATTGATGAGGATCTGCCGGAGGCGGAGATTGTCGAAAAGGAGCGAACGCGGAATCTCCTCGTCGATCTCGACGCGCAACTCGATCCCCCGCTGTGCCGCGAGATGGTGGAACATCTGCCGTACGAAATGCGCGGTCGAGCGCAAGTCGGTCGGTTCCGGGTTCAACTCCAGCATGCCCGCCTCGACCTTCGAGAGATCGAGAATGTCGTTGATGAGCTGGAGCAGGGAACGCCCCCCCGCGAGAATGGAATCGACGTAGTCCAGCTCGCGCTCGTCCTCGAGACGGTCGCGGAGCAGTTCCGCGAATCCCAGGATCGCGTTCATCGGCGTCCGGATCTCATGGCTCATCGTCGCGAGGAAGGCGCTCTTCTCGCGGTCCGCGCTTTCCGCGCGGCGCTTCTCTTCGTCGAGGCGCTGCTCGCGCCGGGCGTGCCTCAACGCGTCGCGGAGAAGGAGAAAGGCGACCAGGCCCGATCCCAGGGCGACGATCCCCGCGCCGATCGCACTCGCATAGCCCCAGCGGAGATCCTTGCTCATGCGCTCCGCCCGCTGCGCCGAGATCTCCTGCCTCCTCCGGATCTGTTCCCCGATGGCCATGCGCAGATCGTCCATCAGCCGCTTTCCCCTGCCATCCGCCAGAAGGGCCTTGGCCGAGTCGAAGCCCTCGCGCTCCCGCACCACCCGCACCTCCTTCATCGCGTCGAAACGCTGCACCACCGTCGCCGCGATCACCGTGATCTCCGCGAGGTCGGCGGGCTTGTCGCGGGCGCTCTCCTTCAAGGCGGAGATATCCTGGCTGAGGCGCAGATTGGCCGATTCAAACGGCTCGAGATAGGAGGGATCCCCGGTGATCACATAGCCCCGCTGCCCGGTCTCGGCATCCTTGATCGTCGAGAGGAGGCTTTCCCAGCGATCGCGCTCGGTCTGCGCGGCGACCACATCCTCGATGCTCGTCCTCACCCTCGACCAGGTCACGCCGTTCAGGAGGATCGCCGTCAATGCCATCGTGCCGGTGAAAACCACCAACATCGGTTTGTAGGCGAGGCGGTTTTCGGACATGGGCACGGCGCAAAGCCTATCCACGATTCCGTTGGCAAATCACGCATTATTTTCAGAATTTCAGGAAAAGGCCGAGCTCTCCGCCCACCCTGCCTGTCGACGGTATCGGCAAATCGCACGAAGTCTCTTGCAATTTGCACGGACCGCGCCTCGGACCGCCCTCACGAAACCACACAACTCACTCAATATCAGGACACTTCAAGATTGGCCCAAGACTTGCGAAAGCAAGTTCCATCAACCCACCATATCCATCTATGAAAAAAACCACCGTCGTGCTGCTTCCTTTCCTCGCCATGGTCTTTGCCTGCGTTCTTCCCTCCTGCGAGGAATCGAAAGGGCCCGGCGAAAGAATCGGCGAGTCGATCGACGACGCGACCGACAGCCGTCCCGCCGAAGGCGTGAAGGATGCCGTCGAGGACGCGGCCGATGCCGTGCAGGACGCAGTGAACTGATCCACCGGCGCAGCAGGGCTTTCCCTCCTCCCCCGCCCCCGTTCCCGCCTCTCCCTCGACTTGGCTTTTCCAAGCCAGTCCGGGAACGGGGGCACCGGGAGGAGGCCCTCCCTCCCCTGCGCTATCACCCTTCATCCGCTTCCTTCCGCCTAAGATTCCATGAGCGTCGCCCGTCCCAGAATCTGCCGCATGCTCGCCGACAATTCCAACGCCAGCACGAAGCCTTCCTCCTTGCGCCCGCCCTTGGAGGCGACCGCAACCGGCCATCCTCCCGGCGAGGAGTTCAGGGAATCCCTTGTCGCCGTCACCAGCCTGCTCTCCACCTACAGCGGGATCCGAACGTCGCATTACTCCGTCGGCTCGGAGGAGTGGTGGCCGTGGGAACGCATCTCCAAAGTCCTCTACGAGGCCCTCGCCGATCTGCAGGAGCCCTCCCCTCCCGGCGAACGCCTCGTGGGCCGGGCAGCTATTCTCGCGATGATTTCCGACGGGCTCGACCTCGTCGCCGTCGATCGCGAGTTCCACTTTCTCCTTTCCGTCTACATGCAGGCTTGTGTGCTCATCAATCTCATGAACGGAGAGCCCGTCACGAGCGAGCGGGAGCTCGCCCAGCAGAGGGCCTTCCGGAATCGGATCCGCGCGTCGCTTGATTTCGTCGCCGCCGAATTGGCCGAACTCGACCTCCGCCGTTCGCGAAGCGCCGCCTGAACGCGGCCCTGCGGGCGGCCCCTCAACCACTGCAAACCCACCCCAGAAACCATGAACCGAAGCAAAACCAAGAACCACCTCGTCACTTCCGACACCCTGCGCGACGATGTCGACACCCTTCGGGGCGATGTCCGCGAACTCGCCGGCGACGCCAGACGCTACGCCCGGCAGAAAGTCGACCATCTCGCCGAAACCGTGCGCGAGACCACGGGCGACGCCATCGAGCGCGGCCGCAGCGTCGTTGGAGACGAATACGACCGCGCCCTCGACTACGTCCGCCGCAATCCTCTCGCCGCCGTTTCCTTCGGCGTCGTCGTAGGCATGGCCCTCGGCGCGATCTTCCGAGGAGGACGGCACTGAGCACGAACGCGTGTCTCCAACCTGCCGGGAGCGGGGCCCGAGCGTCGCCAGAACGAGTCCTCCGTCCTCTCCCGACAGGTCAGGACGGCCCCGCTCCTCCTCGCCGCCTCTTTCGCATACGGCGAAAGATCGGAAAAACTGCGAAAACAAACCACCGCCCCGGCGACACCGGAAGAGCGGGCGGACAGCAGTCCCGAGCCAATGCGGGACGCCTAGCCTCCCCTCGGCGTGTGCAGGCGGTTCATCCCGGATCGCACCCGATGCGGATGGCGGAAACCGTCGGAGTCAGTCCTGGCAGAAAAAGGGGGAGGAGGCGGTCGAGCTGCTCGCGCGATCCGGTAGTCTCGATGCGGACGGTTCCCGGAGGGTGGACAGGAAAAGGAACCGGAAGGAGGGAGGCGACCCGCCTCGCCACGGCGGCCCCTGTGTCGACAATGATCGCGCCCTCGGGCAGGCGGCGTTCGATGACGGCGCGCAGGAAGGGATAGTGCGTGCAGCCGAGCACGAAGGCATCGGCTCCCGCGGCGACGAGGGGCGCGATCGCCTCCTCCACCGCCGCTTCGGCTTCCGCTCCGTCGAGAACTCCGGCTTCGACCAGCTCGACGAATCTCGGGCAGGGTCTCGTGATGACGCGGAGGCCTTGGGCATGGGCGCTGACGAGCTGATGGAACTTCTCCCCCGCGAGAGAGGCCTCGGTCGCCAGCACGGCGACGACTCCGCTCCGGGTGCGTTCGGCGGCGGGTTTGATTCCGGGCTCCATTCCGACGACAGGCAGGGGATAGCCTGCCCGCAAGGCCCCGGCCGCCTGGATCGTGGCCGAGTTGCAGGCAAGGACGAGGATTCCGGCGCCCTGTTCGAGGAGGTAGTCCGCGATCTCGAAGACCCGCCTTTGGATGACCTCCGGACTTTTCGTGCCATAGGGGCACCAGGCCGAATCCCCGACGTAGTGCAGCGCGGCTCCGGGCAGGAGCCGGTGAACCTCGCGCAGCACGGAGAGACCGCCAACGCCGGAGTCGAGCAGGCCGATCTTCACGCTGGAAAGGTCATTTTTTCCCCGGCCAACGGAACTCGACCGGCTCGGCGGCGGGCTGGTCGAGATCGCTCTGCGCGGGCAGGGCGACGTGCTCCATCTTGTCCTTCGGATCCAGGTTCTCGTTGAGCTGAGCCTCGGTGACGGGTTCGGAGACGACGCCGCTCTCGGGCACCTCGACCTTGGCGGTCCAGAGGATCGCATTCAGAACGAGGCGGCGGAAATCGTCGATGGCCCAGTTGCGGTGCCAGTGGCCGCCGGTGAATCCGAGCCCGCGCCCGCCGTCGGCACGCTCGACCGCCCACATCATGGTCTGCCGTTGACCGAGTCCCTTCTCCCCGCCGGGCGTCCAGTGGATGTAGCGGTTGATGTTCTGCCGGGTCGGCACCCCGGTGACGATATCGGCGGCGGTCTTGGGATCGGCGAAGCGCATGTTGTAGTACCATTCGTCGTTCGTGCGGAAGCCTGGCACGCCGCGCCCGATGGGATGCCCCTCCTCGATTTCGACCTCGGCGGTCCAGTGGGGATTGGTGGAGTAGCCGCTTTCGTAGTGCCCGCCGATCCAGCGCTTGAAGCGTTCGCCTTGCCCGCCCGACGGCACCTCGACGGCATAGTGCATGCACATCAGGCCGACTCCCCTGGAGAGCATCTCCTCCACCTTCGCCTCGTGGCCGTTGGCGGGATGGCTCGCGTTGCCGTCGGAATAGATCACGACCGCCTTGGCTCCCTCGAAGACGGACTCGTCCTCGGGCCACCCGTCGTGGACGACCTTCACCTCGACCGGCAAACCGCTCTGCTCGTTGAGGGCGCGGGCGAGGAGGATGGCTCCGGCATTGAACTCGTGCTGGCCCGAAGGATGGCTTTTCTTGCCGGCGATGAGGACGATTCTCGTCTTCTCGGCGGCCGCGGCGACAGCCTTTTCACCGCAGGAGGTCAGGCCGAAGACAACGACGAGAACGAGGGCGGCCACGGTCGCGATCCCAGGCGGGCTGGCGAGGAAGCGGAGGAAACGGGTTTTCATAGGCGATGGAATGGATACGGCATCCCCGTCGAAAGGGGAAGAGCCTTTTGCGGCCTTGATTACGCGGAACGACCGCCGCGTCTTTCAAGAGGGACTGCCCCTCTTCGGTCCCGTCCCCGCCAAGGGCGGGGACGGGGCATCGCCAGGGTCTCAGACGACGCCTTGGGCCAGCATCGCGTCCGCCACCTTGACGAAACCGGCGATGTTGGCGCCGTGCAGGTAGTTGATGGATCCATCGGGCTGTTTCCCGTACTCGACGCAGGAATGATGGATGTTCTGCATGATGGCGTGCAGACGGTTGTCCACGTCGGCCCGGCTCCACGGGAGCCGCAGGGCGTTCTGGCTCATTTCCAGCGCGCTGGTGGCGACGCCTCCCGCGTTGGCCGCCTTGCCGGGGCCATACAGGACGCCAGCGTCCTGGAAGACCTCCACGGCGTCGAGATCCGAGGGCATGTTCGCCCCCTCCGCGACGCAGCCGCAGCCGTTCCTCACCAATGTCTTCGCGTCCTCTCCGTCGATTTCGTTCTGGGTCGCGCAAGGCAGCGCGATGTCGCAGGGAATCTCCCAAGGCTTCCTGCCCTCGTGGTAGGCCAGACCGAAATGCCCGGCCAGCTCCGCGATGCGTCCATGGCGCTCGTTCTTGAGCTCCATGCACCAGGCGAGCTGTTCCTCGGTCAGACCATCCGGGAAATGGACAGTCCCGGCGGAATCGGACAGCGAGATCACCTTGGCACCCAGCTCGAGGCACTTCTCGGCGGCGTACTGGGCCACGTTGCCGGAGCCGGAAATGACGATCCGGCTGCTCTCGATGCCCAGCTTTTTGCGTTGCAGCATCTCCTGCGCGAAATAGACGCAGCCATAGCCGGTGGCTTCCGGCCGCATCAGGCTGCCACCGTAGGAGAGACCCTTGCCGGTGAACACGGAGGCGGACTCGTTCGCGATGCGCTTGTATTGGCCATACATGAAGCCGATCTCGCGGGCCCCCACGCCGATGTCGCCCGCGGGCACGTCCACGTCGGCACCGAGATGGCGGTAGAGCTCCGTCATGAACGATTGGCAGAACCGCATGACCTCGCCCTCGCTGCACCCCTTGGGATCGAAATCCGAGCCCCCCTTTCCTCCACCGATGGGCAGGGTGGTGAGGGAGTTCTTGAACACTTGCTCGAAGGCGAGGAATTTCAGGATCCCCAGATTGACGGACGGGTGGAAGCGCAGCCCTCCCTTGTAGGGACCGATCGCGCTGTTCATCTGCACGCGATAGCCGCGATTGACGTGGATTTCGCCCGCATCGTCCACCCAGGGGACTCGGAAGAGAACGACGCGTTCGGGTTCCACGATCCGTTTCAGCAAGCCATGTCTCGAATAACGGGGATTCTTCTGGACGAACGTCCAGAGACTGCGCATGACCTCTTCCACCGCTTGGTGGAATTCCGGCTGCAGAGGATCCCGGTTCCGGATGTAGGCTAGGAACGAATCAAGGTCTTGGGGGGTCTGGGGGTTGGCTGCGTTGGGCATAAAGGGATGCGGAGGCCGACGCCGCGCCCTTCGTCGAGGCTACGTCGGCGGAAGGGCCGGACCGTTTCAGCTCCCTTCGAGCCAAAGGCTGCCGAAGCCCGAGGCAGCGGCCTCCCATCGATGCCGCCCATCGGCTTGCTGGCCTCGGGAGACGGCAGGACTTGGCAAACGACATTCGCCATCGGAGTGAACCAGGTCTGAGGCCGCGTGCCCGGCAACGTCCGGAAAATCGATCTCCCAAGGAACACAAGAGGCATCCTGATTGTCCGGGAAACGAGGCTCACAGAGCAAGGCGTTGGGGTGAAGGGTGAAACCAGATGTCGAAAGGCCGCGGTTGCGACCTCCCGCGCGCTCCTCCCGACGGGGAACGGGAGGAACAGGGGCAACAGGGGGTCGGGGGCTGAGGTTCAACGAAATCCACCGTTCCGTCAACCACCGGAGGCTCCCTTTTTTGACGCCTGCTTTCACAGGCCTGTCATCCGGATCCGGATGGTGGACCACCTCCCTGCCATCAACAAAAAAAAGCGTCCCCGCAGGCCGCGAGGACGCTTTTTTGCGAAAGTCTCCCGATGACGGGGGACGGGAGGAGGCGATCAGCTCTTCTTGTCGCCCTTTTCGGTCTCCTTGCCGGCTTGGAGCCAGCCGGAGATGCCGGCGGAAAGGTGCTTGATGTTCTTGAAGCCCGCTTCTTCGGCGGCCTTGGCGCCGGCCTTGTAGGCGGAGCAGGTGGGGCTGCCGCAGTAGGCCACGACGAGCTTGTCCTTGTTGTCGCCGAGGAGGGAGGCGATGTTCTCCTTGTTCGCGCGGAAGTCGATCGCGCCGGGGATGTGGCCCTTCTCGTAGGTGGAGGTGCCGTTCACGTCCAGAAGGATGACGTCACCCTTCTTGATGGCTTCCTCGAGTTCGCTGATGCTGATGTCGGGATATTCGCCGGCAAAGGCAACGGAGGCGAAGAGGGCGCAGACGAGGGTGGCGAGCAGTTTTTTCATGGTTGGGTTCGGGATTGGATAGGTTGGTTATCGGTTGTGTTTCGAATCCACCGGCCCCTGGAAAGGGAACGGCAGGCAAGCGGACAGGACGGTAGCAAACCGCCCTACACCGCTCAATACCCTGCTAAGACGCGATCGGGGAGGAAACGTTAGAAATTTTCCGTAACGCTTTTGCCCCACGCCGCTTTTTCTCACTCCGCTCCGTCGAGCCCCTTCAGTTCGGCCATCTTCGAGATCTTGTCGGCGGAGCGCATCAGGGCCTCTCCGACGAGGATGGCGTCGGCGCCCCAGGCGCGAACGCGGGCCGCGTCCGCGCCGGTGTGGATGCCGCTCTCGCTCACGAGGATGTGGTCGGGGCCGACCTCCTCGCTGAGGCGTTCGGTGGCGCCCAGATCGACCTCGAAGGTGCGGAGGTTGCGGTTGTTGACGCCGATGAGGCGGGCGCCGCTTTCGAGGGCGCGCTCCATCTCCTCGAGGTCGTGGACTTCGACGAGCACGTCGAGCTGGCAGGCCGACGCGGTGTCGAGGAGGTGGAGGAGGCGGTCCTGCTCCAGGGCCGCGACGATGAGGAGAATGGCGTCGGCTCCGGCGACGGCGGATTCGTAGATCTGGACTTCGTCGATGACGAAGTCCTTGCGCAGGATGGGCAGGTCGACCTGCTCGCGGATCTTCGCGAGATAGGAGAGGTGGCCCTGGAAATACTTCTCGTCGGTCAGCACGGAGAGGGCGTCGGCCCCGGCCTCGGCGTAGGCCTTGGCGATGGCGAGCGGATCGAAGTCGGCGGCGATGGTTCCCGCGGAGGGCGAGGCCTTCTTCACTTCGGCGATGACGGCGAGGGGCGCCGTGCCGTAGCCTTCGTCCTCGCCGCGGTCGCGGAGACCGCCCCCGAGGGCGGTTTCGAAGGAGCGGAAGTCGTCGCGGCTCTGGGCGGCGTAGCGCAGCTTCTCCTTCACCGGCAGGAGCCGGGCGACCTCGGCCGCTTTGTCGGCGAGGATTTCGTCGAGTTTGTTCCCGAATTTCTTCATTTCAAAGGCGAACGGCACCCTTACCCCTCCCCCAACGGCCCGCCAATCTAAAATTTTGCCTTGAAAATTCGTCGATGTCCTCCATCTTGGCGTCCGCTCCGTCGCAAGACGGGTCATGCGGGTGTAGCTCAGGGGTAGAGCGCAACCTTGCCAAGGTTGATGTCGTGAGTTCGAATCTCATCACCCGCTCCATTTTTCTCCAAATCCGGAAACCCACCGTGGAGACTCTGTATCGCTGGTCGAAGTTCGTCGAAGAAGACCGGCTCGAGGAGTGGGAATCGCGTCTCGTCCTCGAGGAAGTCCCCTACGTCCTCGAAAAGCTGGTGAAGCGCCGCCGCTGGTCGCTTTCGGTCTACACCGCGACGCGGGAGGAGGCGGAGGATCTGCGGGCGCGCTTCGGCGGGATCGTCGGCTCCCTCGCGCCCGAGCAGTGGCAGCCTGCTCCGGGGGCGGGCGAAGGAAGCCTGCTGCGCATCCGCGATTCGCTCCTCGTCACCGGCTCGGAGAATCCAACCGTGCTCGAGCGTCTCGTCCGCGAGCATCCGGGCCGCATCGTGCTCAGCTTCCCGCCGCAGCTCGCCTTCGGCACCGGAGGGCACGCCACCACGGCCAGCTGTCTGCGCTACCTCGTCGATTTCGCGAAGCGCCGCGAAGGCCGTCCTTGGCGCGCGCTCGACCTCGGCTGCGGCAGCGGCATTCTCGCGGTGGCGGCGGCGAAGCTGGGCGCGGACTCCGTCCTAGCGGTGGAGAACGACGCCATGGCCCTCGGATACGCCCGGGAGAACGCGGAGCGCCACGGAGTCGCCGACCGGATCGAATTCGTCGAGGGCGACGCCGTCGCCCTGATGGCGGCCCCGTCGGATGGACGCTGCGATCTCGTCGCCGCCAATCTCTTCAGCGACCTTCTCGTGGAGCTCTTCCCCCTGTTTCCCAACCATCTCGCTCCGGGCGGGGAGCTGATCGTCTCCGGCTTCCTCGTCGTCCAGGCGGAGACGATCGCCCATGCGGCGGAGGCGGCGGGGCTGCCCTTCCGCGACACGGTACGGCGCGGCAAATGGATGGCGGGCCGGAGCGTGCGGTGATATAGTGCCCGCCGCACCGATGAGCACCGCCGCCCTTCTCAACGTCATCCGCATGTTCTTCCTGCTCCTCGCAGGATTCATCGGAGCGATCGTGGCGATGGGCGAAGCGACCCACATCTGGTGGTTCGGCGCCATCTTCGGCCTCGGCTTCGCCTCGATCGTGATCGTGCTCGACATCATGCTGCGGCACCTCACCTTCCGCTCCTTCTCCCACGGCACCTTCGGCCTCCTCATCGGTCTGCTCTGCGCCTGGCTGGTGACGCGGATCGGCTTCTTCGAAGCGGGCTGGGTGGAGCAGTTCCCCCTCGCCGGCAGCATCTTCAACCTCGCCGTCTTCCTCGGCTTCGGCTTCATCGGGGTGATGCTGGCGCTGCGAAGCAAACGGGAGGAGTTCTCCCTGCTCATCCCCTACGTGCGCTTCCGGCAGGATGCCCTCCAGGATCTGCCCACCCTGCTCGACACGAACATCATCATCGACGGACGCATCCCCGGGATCTGCGAAGCCGGGTTCCTCGGCGGCTCGCTCGTCGTCCCGCGCTTCGTCCTCGAGGACCTGCAGAAGATGGCCGACTCCTCCGACGAGCTGAAACGCTCGCGCGGGCGACGGGGGCTCGACACGCTCAACGCGATGAAAGCCTCGGGAACGGCGGAGATCACGATCCGGGACGAGACCTTCGAGAACGGGCTCTCCTTCGACGCGAAGATGGTCCAGCTTGCCGACCTGATGGCGGCCCGCATCCTCACCAACGACGCCAATCTCGGCCGGGTCGCCCGCCTCAAGGGCCTGTCGGTGCTGAACCTCAACGAACTCTCCCTCGCCCTGAAGCCCATCGTCTCGACCGGCGACGAGCTCGCCCTCGAGCTCGTCAAGGAGGGGCGCGACGACCATCAGGCGGTCGGCTACCTGCCCGACGGGACCATGATCGTGGTCAACCATGCGAAACGGCATATCGGCACCCAGCAGAACGTCGTCGTCGCCGGAGCCGTGCAGACCAGCGCCGGGCGGCTGATCTTCGCCGAGCTGAAAAAGTGATCGGGGCGGGAAACCTTCCGCCTCCTCCGGGGTCTCATCGGGCGGTTCCTTTCCACCCATGAGCACCGCCATCCGTCGCGCCGTCCTTGCGGCGCTTTTCCTTCCCCTCGCCGCTTCCTCCCTCCGCTCCGACGAAAGCGCCGCAGTCGCGCGCATCGACCAACTCGTCCTCGAAGGGCTGAAAAAGGAGGCGGTGAAGCCGAACGCCGACACGAGCGACGAGACCTTCGTCCGCCGCGTCCATCTCGACCTGATCGGCCGCATCCCGACGAAGGCCGAGACCCTCGCCTTCCTCGAATCGGAGGATGCCGGAAAACGCGCCGACCTCGTCGACGCCCTCGTCGGCTCCGATGGCTACGTCTCGCACACCTACAACTGGTTCGCCGACCTTCTCCGCATGCGCACCGCGATCTCCGGCAATGGCCAGAGCGCCGGAGCGGGACTCGCCTACGAACGGTGGATCAAAACCGCGATCCGTGAAAACCGGCCCTACGACGAGCTCGTCCGAGACCTCGTCACCGCCTCGGGGAACAGTTGGGAGAATCCTGCCATCGGCTACTATCTGCGCGACTACAACATGCCCCTCGACAACCTCGCGATCACCACGCAGGTCTTTCTCGGCACCCAGATCGTCTGCGCCCAGTGCCACAACCATCCCTTCGACTCGTGGACGCAGATGGACTACTACCGTCTCGCCGCATTCACCTACGGGATGAGCGGAGCCAACGGACATCCCGTGCAGCAGGCGGCGTTCGACTTGCTCAAGGAGCAGCGGAAGCAGGCGGCCCAGGCGAAAGGCAAAGGCAACGGAGGCCGCAAGGAGGCGGCGAACCGCTATGCGGGCGAACTGGGCGCGCTGCGGAAAGCCGCTTCGGAAATCTTCTTTCCCGTACGGTACAACAACGTCAGGGCCACCGACCGGCTTCTTCGCCTGCCGCACGACTACCAATACGACGACGCCAATCCTCTGTCCGTCGTCAAGCCGATGACCCTGTTCGGAGGCGAAGCCGTCCTCGAGGGCGGTTCCCACCCCATCGATGCCTTCGGCGAATGGCTGGTTTCGCCGGAGAACCCGCGTTTCACCAAGGTCATCGCCAACCGTCTGTGGAAACGCGCCTTCGGGGTGGGTCTTGTCGAGCCGGTGGACGATTTCAGGGAGAACGTCGCCGCCTCCAACCCCGCCCTGTTCGACTACCTCGAACAGCTCATGGTTTCCCTCGGCTACGACCTCCAGGCCTTTCAGCGCATCCTCTTCAAGACGGAAGCCTACCAGCGCGAAGCGGCGCTGGCGGAGCCCGTGCCGGGAGTCCCCTATCCTTTCGCCGGCCCCATCCTGCGACGCATGAGCGCCGAGCAAATCTGGGACTCCCTTGTCTCCATGACCGTGGCCGACTCCGACCGGCCCGATGGGGCCCGCGACCTCTACGCCGACCGGAAGCTGGCGGAAGTCCAGCTCGTCGCCGAGTCCATCTACGACCAGACACCCGCCCAGTTCCTCAAGAACCTGCGCGAGGTCGTGAAGATCCAGAGCGAACTCTCCGTCCGCATCGAAGCCGCCCAGGCAAAGGTCGCGGAAGCCCGCGAGAGAGGGGACGCCGATCTCATCAAGCAGGCCGTCGCGGAGGCGCGCACCATCCGGAGGGAGCTCTCCACGCTCGTCGAGGAGGTCGTCTACCGGGATGGACTGAAGCGCAAGTTCGCCCAGCTCGCAGGGCGGGCACAAGCGGAACCCGCCGCCTTGGGCGTTCCTGCCGGAGACGGAGCCGACGATCCTTCCGCGCCGGCAGGAGATCTCATGGACCAGCTCGCGGCCACCGTGTTCGCCGGAGAGCGCGGATTCGACGAAGATCTCGACGAGATCCTTGGCGGGGAATCCCGGGGACTGGTCGCACCGCTCGTCGATGCGATCTTCGCGCCCCGCCAGGAAGCCCTCCGCCACGAACATGCGGCCCGGCAAGAGCGCGAACGCGAGGCGTGGAAGGTCGTCTCGAAGGAGGCCAGGGTCGCCTACCGCCAATTCGACCGCGTCATCCGTGGGCGCATGCGGCGGGCCTCCGAACTGGTCCAGCCCGCACCGGCCGACCATTTCCTGCGCGAGTTCGGGCAGAGCGACCGGGAACTCGTGGAGAACTCCAACGACGAAGCCTCCATCACCCAGGCTCTCGCCATGCTCAACGGCCCCGTCCTCTCCGCGGTGACGAACCGCTACTCCGTCCTCATGCGGGATATGAAGGGAGAGCGTTTCGAGGACCGCCTCGACACCATCTACCTCACCATGATGAGCCGCCGCCCCACGGAGGAGGAAAAAGCCGTCTTCCGCGAGGCCTGGGCCGCCGATCCCGAGTCGGGCACCGTTCCCGGCATCGTCTGGACGCTGCTCAACACTCGGCAGTTTCTCTTCATCCAATAGGCAGGAGCCTTTGAAATCCGAAGCTCTCCCACCTTTTGCTCCTCACCTTTAGCCTTTTACCGCCCGAAGGGCGCCCCCGCCATGAACTCCGACCTCTCCCGCCGCCATTTCGTGCATCGCGCCGCCAAGTCCTTCCTCGGCGTCAGCGCTCTCGCCGCGCTTCCCGACTTCGCCCGCGCCGCCGGGTCCGGCGCCTCGGGCTTGAAGCAAGCCGCCACCGCGAAGCGCGTCGTCTATCTCTACATGGACGGCGGCATGTCCCACCTCGACACCTTCGATCCGAAGACCGATCCGGAGGTGATGGGACCGACCCGGCGCCTCGACACCCCGGTCGACGGTCTGAAGCTCTCCGACAACCTGCCTCTTCTCGCCAAACGCGCCGACAAGCTTGCGGTGGTGAATTCGATGACCTCGACCCAGGGCGCGCACAAGCAGGGCAACTACTTCATGCACACGAGCTACGAGATCCGCAGCTCGATCCGTCATCCCGCGATGGGTGCGTGGCTGCTGAAGTTCAACGGCTCCGGCAACCCCTCCCTGCCCGGAAACGTCCTCGTCGGAAACAGCTCTTCCCATCCCGGAGCCGGGTTCTTCGAGGCGAGTCTCTCGCCCTTGACGATCCGCGATCCCGAAGGCGGCTTGCGGAACAGTGCCATGGCCCGGGGCATGACGGAGGAGCGCTTCAACTTCCACCGCGCCCTCTCCGAAAAGCTCGACGCCCCCTTCGCCGAACGCTACGACCAGAAGAACGTCCGCGCCTACACCGACATGTACGCCGACGCCATCCGGCTGATGCGCAGCGAGGACCTCGCCGCCTTCGACCTGTCCGCCGAACCCGACGCTCTGAAGGAACTCTACGGAAAGAACGCCTTCGGGCAGGGCTGCCTCCTCGCGCGCCGCCTCCTCGAGCACGGGGTCGGTTTCGTCGAGGTCGCCCTGGGCGGCTGGGACACCCACAACTCGAACTTCGTCAACGTGCCGGAGAAAGCCGCCATCCTCGATGCCGCCTTCGCCACCCTGCTCGACGACCTCGGCCAGCGTGGCCTGCTCGACGACACCCTCGTGGTGCTCGCCACCGAATTCGGCCGCACTCCCGAGATCAACACGAACGAGGGACGCGACCACCATCCCCAGGCCTTCACCTGCGTCCTCGCGGGAGGAGGGATCCAAGGCGGCAGGCTCCATGGCAGGACCGACGAGCGCGGTGCGAAGATCCTCGACCAGCCCGTGAAGGTTCCGGATTTCAACGCGACGATCGCCTACGCCCTGGGCCTGCCGCTCGACCAAGTGCTGTTCTCCCCGAGCATGCGCCCCTTCACCGTCGCGGAAAAGGGCCAGCCGCTGGTGGAGCTGTTCGGATGAGGAGTGGAAAATTTTGGCGCTCCCAAAATTTTTTTTCGAATAAGGGTCGTCGTGGATCGTCTCATCCCTAGGTCCTTCACGGAAACCCCCGTGATCCCCACCATTCCTATGAAACAGTCCCTGATCCTCAGTCTGGCCGCCCTCGGCGCGGCTGCCACTCTCGTCTCCTGCACTCCCGGCGAACGCGGCGCCCTCATCGGCGGCGCTCTCGGAGCCGGCACCGGGGCCCTCATCGGCGACAGCACCGGGGCCTTGGTCGGTGGCGCCGTCGGCGCCATCGCCGGTTCGGAGATCTCCAAGAACCGCGCGGCCCGCAACCACTACTACAACCACGGTCCTGGATATGGCCACGGGCACTATGGCCCCCCCCGAGGCCAGTACAGGGGTGGCTACGGCGGCCCGCCTCCGCGTGGCTATCGCGGTGGCTACCGAGGCTACTGAACGGCGGACGCGGGACCGTCCGATCCAAGAGAGCGGGAGGGGCAACCCTTCCCGCTCTTTTCTTGCCGGGGCGCTACGATCCGTCGAAGAGCGTCACGACCGCAAGCCCGCTCAAACGGCGCGGCGCTTGAAGAGAACCGCGGCCAGCGGCGGCATGTCGATTTGAATGGACCAGGGACGCCCATGCGATTCCTGGGCCCGCGTCGGGATGCCGCCCGCGGAACCGACGTTCGATCCTCCGTAGAGCGAAGAGTCGGTGTTCAGGATTTCCTCGTAGAACCCCTCTTCGGGCACGCCGAGACGGTAGCCGAGACGGGGCACCGGGGTCGCATTGACGAGAACGACGATCATTTCGCCCTGCCGGCTGCGCCGGATGAAGGTGAAGAGGCTGTGCTTCGCGTCGTTGTGGTCGATCCACTCGAAGCCCCCGGGATCGTGGTCGAGTTCGTGAAGGGCCGGTTCGGAGACGTAGACGCGGTTGAGGTCGCGGACGAGGCGCCGGATGCCGTCGTGCTCGGCGTACTCGAGAAGATGCCACGGCAGGCTTTGCGCGTGGTTCCATTCCTCGGACTGACCGAAATCGAGCCCCTGGAAAAGCAGCTTCTTCCCCGGGTGGGCGAACATCCAGGCGAGGAAGAAGCGGACGTTCGCCATCTGCTGCCAGCGGTCCCCCGGCATCTTCTGCACCAGCGACCCTTTTCCGTGGACGACCTCGTCGTGGCTGAGGACGAGGACGTAGTTCTCGTGATAGGCGTAGATCATCGAGAAGGTGGCCTGGCCATGGTGGTATTTCCGGTGGACGGGCTCGTAGCCCATGTAGCGGAGCGAATCGTTCATCCACCCCATGTTCCACTTGAAGCCGAACCCGAGGCCGCCGGTGTCGACGGGGCGCGAGACGCCGGGGAAGGCGGTCGATTCCTCGGCAAGGGTCATGATGCCCGGGCACTCCTCGTAGCAGATTCGGTTGAGCTCGCGGAGGAAGGCGATCGCCTCGAGATTCTCGCGTCCGCCATAATGGTTCGGAATCCATTGCCCGTCCTCGCGCGAGTAGTCGAGGTAGAGCATCGAGGCGACCGCGTCGACGCGGAGCCCGTCGACGTGGTATTCCCGCAGCCAGAAGACGGCATTGTTGATGAGGAAGTTCCGCACCTCGTTGCGCCCGTAGTTGAAGATCAGGGTGCCCCAGTCGGCGTGCTCGCCCTGGCGCGGGTCGGCGTGCTCGTAGAGCGCGGTGCCGTCGAAGCGGGCGAGGCCGTGGGCGTCCTTGGGGAAGTGGGCCGGCACCCAGTCGAGAATCACCCCGATGCCGCGCTGGTGGCAGCGGTCCACGAAGGCCCGGAATTCGTCGGGGGAGCCGAAACGGCTCGTCGGGGCGAAATAGCCGCAGCCTTGGTACCCCCACGACCCGTCGTAGGGATACTCCGCCACCGGCATCAGTTCGATGTGGGTGTAGCCCATGTCCACGACGTAGTCGACGAGCTCGTCGGCGAGCTCGAGATAGCTGAGGAAGCGCCCGCCCTCCTCGTGCCGCCGCTTCCACGAGCCGAGATGGACCTCGTAGATCGACATGGGGCCGTGATAGGGATCGCGGGCGGCGCGGCGTTCCATCCAATCCGCATCCTTCCATTCGTAGCGTCCGATCCCGTGGACGATGCTCGCCGTCTCCGGCCCGTGCTGGGAGAAGAAGGCGAAGGGATCGCTCTTGGCGAAGAGCGCGCCGTCCATGCCCACGATCTCGTATTTGTAGAGATCGCCCGCCTGGAGATGGGGCAGGAAGATCTCCCAGATGCCGTTGTGGTTGCGCATCGGATGGACGCGACCGTCCCATCCGTTGAAGTCGCCGACCACGCTGACGCGGTGCGCGTTCGGCGCCCAGACCGCGAAGGCCACCCCCTCGATTCCGCCAAGGGTCCTCGGATGCGCGCCCATTACCTCCCAGAGGCGGCGATGCGAGCCTTCGCCGTGGAAGTAGACGTCCTGCTCGCCAAGCACGGGCCCGAAGGAATAGGGGTCGGCGAGCGGATCGGTCACGACTTCGCCGAAGGTGAAGACCAGGCGATAGCCGAACGGACCGTCGCGGCCGGGAAAAAGAGCCTCGTAGAATCCCTCGCGACGGAGACGCGTCATCTCGACCGGTCCGGAACCTTCGGTCAGGACCTTGACCCCGGCCGTGCAGGGCCGGAAGACCCGCAGCACCATGCCCGGACCGGCGGGGTTCGGGTGAAGTCCGAGAAAGGAAAAGGGATCGCAGTGGGACGCGCCCAGAACGAGGGCGACCTCGCCCGGATCGGACGTGCAAGTGCTTGGTTTTGACGACATCGCGATCAGCTTACGGCAGAATGGGAAAATTCAAAAGCAGGGTTCTCGAATCGGGCTAGTTTGACTTAGCATGTTCAGTGCCATGTCCCGAAAACCGCCCAGATTCCACCCGGAACCCTTCGACTACCATCAGGAACTCGAAATCGAGATCGATTCCCTAACCAACCTCGGCAAGGGAGTCGGTCGACACCGCGAGTGGGTCATTTTCGTTTCGCATGCCCTGCCGGGCGAACGGGTGAAAGCCCGCGTCTTCCGCAACAGCGCCACGTTTTCCGAAGCCGACCTCGTCGAAGTGCTGCGGCCCAGCCCCGACCGGGTCGATCCGCTCTGCGCGCTCTTCGGCGAATGCGGCGGATGCCAGTACCAGAACCTGGCCTACCCCGCCCAACTCGCCTGGAAACGCGACCAGGTCGCCGAACTGCTCCGGCGCATGGCCGGCATCGAGTTCCCCGTTTCGCCCGTCCACCCCTCCCCCGTCGTCTACGGCTACCGCTCGAAGATCACGCCGCATTTCCAGAAGCCGGACAAGGGAGGAGTCGGCCCCATCGGCTTTCTCCTCGAGGGACGCCGGCAGCAGGTCCTCGACGTGCCCCGGTGCCCCATCGCCTCGGACAGCATCAACCGCGCCCTCGAGACCGTGCGCCGCGAGACGAGAGCGAACGCGCGGGGCTACAAGAAAGGCGCCACCCTGCTCCTCCGCGACTCCCTCGACGGACGGGTCCGCACCGATCCCACGGAGATGTGCGAGGAGCGGGTCGGCGAACTCGTCTTCTCCTTCCACGCGGGCGAGTTCTTCCAGAACAACCCCCACATCCTGCCCGACTTCACCGGGCACGTGAAGCGGGAGGCCCTCGGCGACGGCGGCATCACCCATCTCGTCGACGCCTACTGCGGCTCCGGCCTCTTCTGCCTGACCGCCGCCTCGGCCTTCACCGAGGCCGTCGGCATCGAGATCAGCGAGTCTTCCGTCGACTGGGCGAAGCGCAACGCCGACCAGAACGGGGTGGCGAACTGCCGCTTCGTCCAGGGGGACGCCTCGGACATCTTCGCCGGGGTGACCTTCCCGCCCTCGCGCACCGCCGTCGTCATCGATCCGCCGCGGAAGGGAAGCAGCCCCGAGTTCCTCGGCCAGCTCGTCGCCTTCGGGCCGAAGCGCATCGTCTACGTCAGTTGCGACCCCGCGACGCAGGTCCGGGATCTGGAGCGGCTCAAGGACGACTACGCCATCGTCCGCATCCAGCCTTTCGACCTGTTCCCCCAGACCCGGCACCTGGAGTGCGTCGTGACGCTGGAGAGGAAGTGAGCGTCCGCCAAGGGGGGGGGGACGGGGTGTCTGGATGCGGGGGAAGGGTTCCCGCGATTCCATCGGCGATGCCGAAGGCGATCGTTGGATCGCATGGAAGGAAGCATCGTTAGGGGTCTCTTTCCGTCTTCCAGGCCGCGGACACCGTCCTCCGGAGGCATTGCGGAAGCCCCGAGGCTGAATTCCCTTGTCTCGACGGCGGGTTTCCGCTTCCGTGGGAGCATGAAGTCCCTGTTCCCTGCCTTGATCGGATGCCTCGCGCTCCAAACCCTCTCCGCACGAGAGTTCACGAGCGCCGATGGCCGGAAAATCAATGGCGAACTCCTTGCCCATGCCGGCGAACAGGTGCTCCTGAAGGTCGGGGCCAAGGAGTTTCTCGTGCCCGTCGCGAACTTCTCCGTCGACGACCAGCAGTTCATCAAGGAGTGGATCGCGGACAACCCCGGGGCGGTGCGCCTCAAGTTCGGCTACTTCTTCGATTTCGAAGAGCTTCGCGGGGAGCGCAGCCAAGGAAAGGCCCCGGGGTCGATGGTGGACGACAAGCTGAAGACGATCCCCTACGAATGCGAAATGGTCGTCTTCAACAAAGAGACCGTCCCGGCCGAGGGTCTCGAGATCCGCTACGAGATCTACATCGACGACTATGTCGACGTAAGGAACAATACCTACACCCGCATGGCCGTCGGCGGGCAGAAACGCGCCACGCTTGAGACGGTGGCGGGACGACTGGAGGTCCCGCGGCTAGAGGCCGGAGGGCGGATCGACTTCACCCGCCTCTTCGACACCCACTTCTATATCGACCGGGACGGCGGAAAGACCGACCAAGCGGCGGGGGACAAAGTGCGTGGGGTGAGGCTGCGAATCCACAAGGACGGAACTTTGGTCGGCGAGGAGACTGCGACCGTGGCGGGCCGAAACCTCGACGGCATCGTTTGGCAAGACGCGGAGCCGAGCGGTGAGACGGTGGTGAAGAAGTGAGAACCCTCTGAATATCTACAATCCCGCGCCCAAAGAATCTCGAAACCGGCGCGTCGGACGCCGAGGAAATCTGGCGCACGCGATTTCAAGCGACTTTCCACTTGAAAAGGGTTGCGTTTCTTCCGAACATGCGTGTCCAACGACACGAAATGAGACGCGCCACCCTTACCCTCGCCTCCTTGCTTCTTCTCCTGATTCCTGGCGGGGTTTCCGCCCAGCAGGCAGTGACGACGGTCTCGTCGAAGCCCAAAGCGGAAATTCCCCCCAAGTGGCGCTGCCACTACCCACGCAAGGACCGGAGCTTCTGCAAGACCTTCCCGAATTTCTCCCTTCGCCACGGCATCTGCAACCCCGAACCCGAATTGCTCGGCCATATCGAGTGGTGCCGCGAGGACGTGACGATCACGGAACGCGACGATTGCGGCAATTTCGAGACCTACGAAGCGGTGACGATCACCTACCGGAAGGTCTACGAGAACGGCGCGTGGGGCGAAAAATTCAAGCGCACCTATCGCAAGGAGCCGCTCATCGTCACCCCACCCGTTCTCGCCAAGGGCGTCGTGAAGTGAGCGGGGTTCCCGCCCGATCCCCTTTCCGCCATGGAGTTCGATCTGACCGGCGGCGAGTATCTGGCCCGCGCCTACAAGCTGCTGGCTGGTGTCGTGACTCCCCGTCCCATCGCCTGGGTCACGACGCAGGACGAGACAGGCCGAGTCAACGCGGCCCCCTTCAGCTTCTTCAACCTCCTCGGCACCGAGCCGCCCATGCTCGGGTTCGCCCCCGGAGACCGCGGCCCCGGCATCCCGAAGGACACCGCCCGCAACATCCGCCGAACCCGCGAGTTCGTCGTCAACCTCGTCGACGAAGCCTGCGCCGAGGCGATGAACCTCACCGCATCCGAATTGCCGCCCGGAGCCAGCGAAATCGAGTTGGCCGGTCTCGGGGTCCTTCCCAGCCTGACCGTCGCCCCGCCCCGCATCGCCGAAGCTCCCGTCGCGCTCGAATGCACCGAATGGGCGACTCTTGAAATGGGGGAGAACCGTCTGGTCGTCGGGTTGATCCGCCACCTCTTCGTCCGGGACGGAATCCTCGATCCGCAGACCCTGCTGGTGAATCCCGAAGCCTTCCTTCCCATCGGGCGCATGGAGGTGCCCGCGGGTTACTGCCGCACCCGCGACCGCTTCCAGATGCCCCGGCCGAGGTGAAACCCGAAGCTCTTCTTGCATCCCTCCGTGGAAATTAATTTGGCAAAGTGAAATATTTCGCTTCAATTTGCCTGTCCCTCCGCTTTGGCCGAGGGTCGGCTTGAGCACGCTTCCTGCTGACGATCTTCCTCCACCCCTCTCCCCTCTCCCCGAATCCCCTTGGCCGACAAACCGACAGACTTGCTCGGGAAGAACTACTTCCAAACCCGGGAGAAGCTGAGCCAAGCCATCCAGTCGCTCGGCGAACTCGGCCGCGAGAGCGGCATCAATCCGGCCCGGCTCGCCTTGCTGAAGAATCTCCTCGCCAATCTCGAGGATCCCTTCCTCTTCGTCGTCGTGGGCGAGGTCAACGCAGGGAAGTCGACCTTGCTCAACGCTCTCTTCGGAGAGGACTTCTGCAACGCCGACGTCATCCCGACGACGGACCGCATCGCCTTCTTCAAATACGGAGCCGAGCCGCACGAATTCGATTTCTCCGAAGACATCGTCGAGGTCTTCCGGCCGAATCCCTTCCTCAAGGACTTCAATCTCGTCGACACCCCGGGGACGAACTCGATCGAGGCCACCCACCAGCAGATCACGGAGCAGTTCCTGCCCATGGCCGACCTCGTCCTCTTCGTCTTCTCGGTGACGAATCCCTGGGGCGCCTCCACCTGGGAGTTCCTCGACCGCATCCACCACCAGTGGAAGAAGAAGATCGTCTTCATCCTCCAGCAATGCGACCTGCGCACCGAGGAGGAGGTCTCCGCCATCCTCGAGCACCTGCAGAAGACCGCGCACCATCGCTTCGGCCAGCATTTCCCCACCTTCGCCGTCTCGGCGAAGAAGGCCTTCCTCGCGAAGACGTCGGGACTCGAAAACGACGATCTCTCGCGCAAGAGCCAGATCGAAGGCCTGGAGCGCTACATCGCCGGCGTGGTCGAGTCGTCCGAGCCCCGCCTCGTCAAGCTCATCCACGCGTGGCGCGCCTCCTGCTACGTCCTCGGGGAGATCAAGGAATCCCTCGGAGCCGCTTCGGAAATCATCCGTGCCGACGACGAGCTCCTCAGCGAACTGGAACCCGCCTGCCAGACTCAGCAGGAGCGCACCTTGAAGAAGTGCGAGCCGCTCTTCGAGGCTTTCGACCAGAGCTTCATGGCCGCCGGCCTTCAGGCCGAACCGCTCCTCGATTCCGAGTTCCGCGTCATCTCCGCGCTGATGCCCCGACGCAAGAGCGCCGAGGAGATCGAGGGACTCATCTTCGCGACGACGATGAAGGCGGTGCGCCGCAGCATCGGAGCCGGAGCCACGGCGGTGAAGGAGGACGTCGCCCACCTCTGGGAACGCGTTTCCGAGGAGATGCAGGAGCATTTCAACCTCGAACTCAGCGTGGGCGAGGACGGCAGCCCGGACTGGAGCGCGGCCCACCGCCGCATCGAGACGAAGGTCGAGGAGACCACCGCGGAGGCCTTGCGCGAACTGAACCTGCGCGACCAGCTCGGCGGGCTCTTCGCCCGGCGCAGCCGCACGATCTGGGGATTCATCTTCGCCTCCGTGCTCACCGCTCTCAGCGCGGTCATCCTCATGATGCTCAAGCAGTCCCCCTGGGACGCGATCGCTTTCGGCACCGCCTCGGTCTTCCTGATCCTGGGGGCTCTCGTCGGAGCGCAGTCCGTGAAACGGGCCCGGGCCTTCTACACCTCCATTCTCGACCGGCATCGCGAACTCCTTGCGAAACGCCAGCGCGCCGCCTTTGCCGAAGGGACCGCGGCCTTCTACCAGGATTTCCTCGCTCTTTTCGAACCCCTCCGGAAAGTCTGCCGCGAACACCGCGAACGCTACGAGCCCCAGCTTCAGACGATCCGCTCGACCGAGGCCTCGCTCGCGGAACTCGAGCGCATCCTCGCTCCGGTCGAGAAGGCGCTCAACTCCCGGAAATAGCCGAGCCGACCTCGGCGAAGGCGAGCTCGGCAAGATCGCAGAGGAGGTGCCCGGCGATGAGATGGCACTCCTGCACCCGCGCCGTCACCGGCGAAGGCACGGCGAGAAGGAGATCGGCGAATTCGGCGCAGCGTCCTCCGTTCTCGCCGGTGAAGGCGAAGGTGCCGATCCCCTCGCTCCGGGCGAATTCGAGCCCCCGGACGACATTGGCGCTGTTCCCCGAGGTCGAAAGGCCGACGACGATGTCTCCGGGACGGCAGAGCGCTTCGATCTGGCGGGCGAAGACCGCTTCGAAGCCGAAGTCGTTCGCGCAGGCGGTGAGGGCCGAGGTGTCGGTGGTGAAGGCCAGCGAGGGCAAGCCGCGGCGGTTTCGCGTGAAGCGCACCGTGAACTCCGTCGCGAAATGCTGCGAGTCGGCGGCGCTCCCTCCGTTGCCGAAGAAGCAGATCTTTCCCCCGTCGCGGAGGCAGGCCACGGTGCGGGCCGCCATCTCGGCGACGAGGCCCGAGCATTGGTCCTGGAACCGGGCCACGGTGGCCTGGTGGTCTTCGAGGGTTTCGCGGATGATTCGGACGGCGTCGGTCATGGGAGGCTGCGAGAGGAAGAACGGCTCAGACCGGCACTCCCTTGGGGAAATCTCGGGCGATCGCCTCGAGCAGTTCCGCCCGCTCGATCGGAGTGGTGCCCAGCTTGCCCACGACGACGCTGCTGGCGAGATTCGAGATGCGCGCCGCCACCACCGGAGGCAGGCCGGCGCACAGTCCGAGCGTGTAGACCGCGATGGCGGTGTCGCCCGCGCCGGAGACATCGAAGACCTCCCGCGCCTTCGCGGGGATGTGGACGGGAGCGTCCGCCCCCGCCGCAAAGACGAGCATCCCCTGCTCGCCGAGGGTGAGGAGGATCTGCCCGCAATTCCACTTGTCGAGGAGCCGCCGCCCCGCTTCGAGGAGCGGTCCGTCTTCGAGAGGATCGAGGCCCGCATCGCGGTTCGCATCCTCCAGTCCGGCGCAGGCGAACGCCTCGTAGCGGTTCGGCTTCACCGTGGCGACTCCCCGCCATTCCACCGCGTTGCCGGGCTTGGGGTCGACGGTGACGGGGACGCCCCGGTCCGCCGCGACGGCGAGGAGACCGGAAACCAGCTCCCGGCTGACGAGCCCCTTCCCGTAGTCCTCGACGATGATTCCGTCGATGCGGGGCAGGACCTCGCGGATGCAGGCAACGAGCTCTCCGGCGAGTTCCGGATCCAAGGGACGCCGCTTTTCGCGATCGATGCGCACGACCTGCTGGTGACGGGCGACGACGCGGGTTTTCGTGATGGTCTGGTATTCCTCGCGCCGCAGGCAGAGCCCCATCCCGATGCCGTGCTCGGTGAGAGCCTCCTCGAGAAGGGTCCCGTTCGCATCGAGCCCGTAGAGGCCGGAGAGCTCCACCTTCGCCCCGAAGGGAGTGATGTTGCGCGCCACGTTGGCCGCGCCGCCGGGATAGCGGGATTCGCTCTGGACCTCGACCACGGGCACCGGCGCCTCCGGCGAGATCCGCGAGACGCTGCCCCAAAGGAACCAGTCCAGCATCACGTCGCCGACGACGAGGATGCGGAGTCCGGAAAAACGGGCGAGGAGTGCCTCGGGGGTCAGGGTCGTTTCCGCCATGATGGCCGAGATGCTAAGACCGGAGCGGCGGCTTTGCAAAGAGGGAAGTGCCCCGGCGCGACCGACCGCCGGACGCGGAAGTCAATCGCACGCGCACGGTCCGCACCCGGCGCGTCCGGCGCGGCTCACGCCGCCTCTTTCTCGCCGCTCTTGAGAGGAGTCTTGTCCTCGACCGCGACGGGGAGACGCCGGCCCTCGACGACCTCGCGGTCCACGACGACGCGGGTGTGCCCCTCGTGGTTGGGCGCATCGAACATCACGTCGAGCATCAGTTTCTCGAAGATGGACCGCAGGGCGCGGGCGCCGGTGCCGCGGCCCATCGCCTCTTCGGCCAAGGCTTCGAGACCATCCTCGGTGATCTCGAGGCTGACGCCGTCCATGGCGAGGAGCTTGCTGTACTGCTTCACCATCGCGTTCTTCGGCCCCGTCAGCACCTCGATGAGCTCCTCCCGCTTGAGCGGGCGCAAGGTCGAGACGACGGGGAGGCGACCGACGAACTCGGGAATGAGGCCGAAGCCGTGGAGGTCCTCGGGCGACACGTTGCGGAGCTGCCGCTCCACCTCGGGTTCGCTCGCGACCTTGGTGATCTCGTCGCCGAAGCCGAGCACCTTCTTGCCGAGCCGGCGCTTCACGATCTCCTCTAGACCGACGAAGGCCCCGCCGCAGACGAAGAGGATCTTCTCGGTATTGACCTGGATGTACTCCTGCTGCGGATGCTTCCGTCCTCCCTGGGGCGGCACGTTGCAGATGGTGCCTTCGAGCATCTTCAGCAAGGCCTGCTGCACCCCTTCGCCCGAGACGTCGCGGGTGATGGAGACATTCTCCGTCTTGCGCCCGATCTTGTCGATCTCGTCGATGTAGACGATCCCCATCTCGGCACGCTTCACGTCGTAGTCGGCGGCCTGGAGAAGCCGCAGGATGATGTTCTCGACATCCTCGCCGACGTAGCCGGCCTCGGTCAAGGTGGTGGCGTCGGCGATGCAGAAGGGGACGTTGAGCAGCTTCGCCAGCGTCTTCGCCAGCAGGGTCTTGCCGGACCCCGTGGGACCGATGAGGAGGATGTTGCTCTTCTCGATCTCGACGTCCTCGTACTTCGCGAACTGGCCATGGGCCTTGACCTTCGGCGGCACCGCGAACTGCTGGAGACGCTTGTAGTGATTGTGGACGGCCACGGAGAGGACCTTCTTCGCGTGCTCCTGCCCGATGACGTACTGGTTGAGGCTGTCGAAGAGCTCCCTCGGCTTGGGGACGCTCAGTTCGGCGGGCGCTTCCTCCTCTTCCTGCTCGTGGAGCTCCTTTTCGAGGATGCCCCGGCAGACGTTGATGCAACCGTCGCAGATGTAGACTCCGGGACCGGCGATCAGCTTTTTGACTTCGGCGTGGCTCTTCCCGCAGAAGGAGCACATCGTGAGATTGGAGGCTCTGGCCATGGGCTGGTGAGAAAATGATAGAGAAGCCTAACCCCCGACAGAAAAAAGGGGACGGGTAGGAAATTTACTCTAGTCGAGGGCGATAGAAAAGCGAGTTGGAATTTAATTTCCAGAATTACAAAATTAATTTCAGAATTCCAGTGATTTCCGCAGTGGAGTCGAGCGAATAGCTCGCTTCCACTCCCACGGGTTTTTCACCCCGGATGCGGAGGGTGCCGGCCAAAGAGGCCGCTTGGCCCATGGCGATGTCGCGATCCGCATCTCCGATCATCCAAGATCGACGCAGGTCGATGGAAAACCTTTCGGCGGCGGCGAAAATCATGCCGGGATCGGGCTTCGGAGGATAGTCTTCGGGGCCGCCGTCGCCGGTGTGGACATAGACGGCATCGAACGCGACCCCTTCGGCGGCAAGGAGACCGGCCATGCGTGCGTGGATGCGATCGAGGGTCTCCCGGGTCATCAGGCCCTTTCCCACGCCCTTCTGGCTGGTCACGACGATGGCGAGAGCCCCGCGCCCACGGAGGAAGCGCAGAGCTTCGACGATGCCTTCGTTCAGCTCGAAGGCTTCGGGCGACAGCACGTATCCCTCGCCAGGCGAACGGTTCACGACACCGTCGCGATCGAAGAAGACGCAGCACCGGCCCGGTTCGCTCATGCCGCTACGGGAAAGGCAACGAATAGGCCTTCACCATCGTCGCCTCCTCGGTGAAGGTGACGTGGTGAAAGGGGATGGGGCCACCGGCCAGGAAATCGCAGGAATCGTCGTCCGGCCCGGCGGCGAATTCGCAGGACGGGCTGGAGACGCCGCTCTGCATGACGCCGTCGCGGAAAAGGGCGAGCCCTCGATGGAGATGGCCGGAAAAAACACCCCGAAGCCGACGGCCCGCCTTCTCCGCGAGCGCCTGCTGGAAGGGGCCGCCGTTCGTCGCGAGGAGATGCTCGTCGATCCATTTCGACCCGATGGGACTCAGCGGGAAATGGAGAAAGACGGCGACGGGCTTCGTCCCGGTGATCCGGTCGAGCACCGCGGCGATTTGCGCGTCCGAGAGATGGCCGTGCGGTCCCTCCTCCGGAGGCACCTTGCCGTCCATCACGAAGAACTCCACCCCCTCCCCCGCCGCCCCGGCGATGCGGTAGCAGAGCCGGTCCTCCGCCTCGGGAACCAGCGCCTCCAGCGGGCCGAAGAAAAGCGCTTCCCGCATCATCGCCACCTCGTCGTGGTTCCCGGTGGCGTAGTAGACCGGTGCCTTCAACTGGGAAAGCACCTCGGCGGCGAGGGCGTAGGCGCGACGATCGGGATCGTTGACGACATCGCCGGTGTGGACGATGAAGTCGGGGACGAAAGGAAGGGCGTTGACCGCCGCAACGAGCGCCTCGGCGCGCTCGCAGGCGTTCGCTCCGCGGATGGTGTGGGCGCGGTCGGCACCGAAGTGAGTGTCGCTGAGATGGATGACTTCGAGCACGGCGGCGCACAGGCGGGGGGTTCGCGGACGGGGGCGTGTCCAAGGACGATACGTTCCGATGCGGGTACCGCCAACGAAAAAGCCCTCCCCGCAGGCCAAGCTCCGCCTCACATCAGCGCCCAGCGGAGCTTTGTCCCCGCGAGCAGATGGTGGCCGACCGCACAGATGGCGACGGAGGCCAACGCCGCGCCTATCGCGGCGGGAAACTGCCAGACTACGGGCAATCCCGAGGCCACGATGATCAGGGGCTGGAGAAGGAAGGGAGTGTGGTAGGCGAAGACGGTGCCCGACGCCTCGCCGAGCTTGGAGAGCCATTTCCAACGCGGAAAGGCGAAGACCGGCAGCCCCGCGAGAACCAGGAGCGGAACGACTTTGGAGAACTCCGCGATTCCCAGAATCCCGAGGGTCGCCCCAGAGATGGAGAGGACCGCCCCCCATCTCCGAAGGGGGGAACGGCAATCCTGGAGGAGGAATCCCGCCAGGTAGCTGCCGCCGCCGAAACACAGGACGGCCGTAGTGAACCCGGTGTTCATCGTGCCCGGTCCGAGGGCGATTCCACCGATCCAGAGCAGCAATCCCAAAACGAATAGCGCGGGTTTTCCCAACCAAAGGCGGGCCCCGTGGGCGAGGATCGACACGAGAAAGAGGAGGGGCAGGAAATAGAGCTGCTCGGCCACCGGGCGATAGGCCTGGGGAGAGAAGGCCCCCGCGACCTTTTCCCAAAACCCGGCCGGCAAGCGATCGGAGATCACTCCCGGGGCGACGGTCTGCACCACCTGCCAAACCGCCGTGTAGAGCAGCGTGAGAGCCACGTAGGGCAGGAGCAAACGGAGCGCCCGTCGCCGGAGAAAGCTCCCGAATCCCACCGGTCTGCGCGAAAGGGAGAGGGCGTGGAGCCAACCGGACGCAGCGAGAAAAACGAGGACGCACCAAGAGGAAAGTTCCTTCACCAGCTCGATTTGGGCGAGCGTGCCCGAGTCGAAGCGACGGTTGACGATATGGTGCAGGGCGACTCCCACGATGGCGATGGCTTTCACGTTCAGAATCGCCGTGTTCCGCTCCTCGCCTGGCCAGGAAGCGGAGGGAAACGAAGCCGTGGAGGTCAAGTCGGAGGCAACCATGGGAAGGTGGGGAGGAGGCTCGCGACCGATACCGCAAAAAACCGGTCCGCGCAGCGGGAATCGCGGAACCGGACGCAGGCAAACCGCCCGGTGCGGAGATTCCCCCTTGCGCCCGCCCCCGTTTGCCCCGAAGGGCCTTCCATGAGCGAACATCATGCCACCCTCTCGTGGAGCCGCGGTGAAAGCGGCTTCGGCTACAAGGAGTACCCGCGCACCCATGCGTGGACCTTTCCGCGCAGCGGGCAGACCCTGCGGGCCGCCGCCGCTCCCGCCTTCCTCGGCGCCGAGGACTGCGTCGATCCGGAAGAGACCTTTGTCGCCGCTCTCGCGAGCTGCCACATGCTCACCTTCCTCGCCGTCGCTTCGATGAGCGGCTATGTCGTGGACCGCTACGACGACGCTCCCGTCGGCCATCTCGAGAAAGGGGAGGACGGAAAGCTCTGGCTCGCCCGCGTCGCGATGCATCCTCGGATCGCGTTCTCCGGGCCGAAGCAGCCGACGCCGGAAGAGCTCGCCAAGCTGCACGAGAAGGCCCACCGCGAATGTTTCCTCGCCAATTCGGTGAAGACCGAGGTGACGTGGGACTGAGGGAAGTCCGGCAAGGGTCTCTTACGAGAAAAATTCGCCGTTTCCGTCACGGGATCAGGGGGCGAATTTGATTGCGTCGGCCACGTCGCCCCCCTAGTCTGCTCGCTCGCACGGGGCGAGCATGCCCCATCGCGACGAAACCAACTCAATTGATCGAAATCCGCATGAGCAACATCGTTCCTCTCATCAGTTCCGGCACCGCCGGTCCTCTCGGCGTCCTCCACCTGCCCCGCCTCTGGCTCAAGGCCTCTCTCGGAGCCGTCGGCAAGCTCCATTCCGACTACCCCGCCATCGGCGCCGGCTACGACCAGATGGTCCTCGACGGACTCGGCATCGACAAGGGTGCTTTCGAAGCCTTCATCCGCGACGCCAAACCGTCCTATGTCGAACTGGAGAACTGGATCCTCGAGCAAAAGGGCGGCTCTCTCGATCAGGACGCCGTCGACAAGCTCAACGCCGCCATCCAGGGCTACATCCACGCCGATGCCACCCGCGCGGAAATCCTCGCGGCGGCCGGCCGTTCCGACGACGGCACGATCAAAGACGCCGTGAACCTCAACAACCTCGACGACTGGGCGATCTTCCACGCCGCCGAGTTGAAGTGACCCTCCGGACGCCCCGTCCGCACCCCTTCCACAGGCCCGTCGCCGGAACCGTCCGGCGACGGGCCTTTTGGTTTTCGCGAAGACGAACGGAACCACAAGGAAGCACTCTCTTTTCCCTGTGCTGGCGCGACAAAGCGGTTGTTTTTCCCCACCGTCCTGCTATCCCTCCTTGTATCCTGTTTTGTTGATGATTGTCGCTCCGAAGATCCGAGGGTTCATTTGCACCACCGCGCATCCGGAGGGATGCGCGGCGAACGTCCGTTCGCAAATCGACTATGTGAAAAGCCGCGGACCGCTCCCGCACTCGCCGAGGAAGGTGCTTGTCGTCGGTGCCTCGACCGGCTACGGCCTCGCCTCGCGCATCGTGCCCGCCTTCGGCGGCGGAGCCGCGACCGTCGGCGTCTTCTTCGAGAAACCGGGAACGGAAAGCAAGACGGGCAGCGCCGGCTGGTACAATTCCATCGCCTTCGAGGAAGCCGCCGCGGAAGCGGGCCTCTATGCCAGGAGCTTCAACGGCGACGCCTTCTCCAAGGAGATGAAGGAAGCCGTCGTGGCCGCGATCCAATCCGATCTCGGCCAGGTCGATTGCATCGTCTACAGCCTCGCTTCGCCCCGCCGCACCGATCCCGAGACGGGCGAGGTCTACAAATCGGTGCTCAAGCCCATCGGGCAGCCCTACTCGCAGAAGAACCTCAACACGGACACGGCCGAGGTGAACTCGGTCTCCATCGAACCCGCCAACGAGGAGGAAATCGCCCACACCGTGAAGGTCATGGGGGGCGAAGACTGGGAGCTTTGGCTCGATGCGCTCGCCTCCGCCGGAGCCCTCGCCGAGGGCTTCACCACCGTGGCCTATTCCTACATCGGTCCCGACCTCACCTATCCCATCTACACCAACGGCACCATCGGACGCGCCAAGGAGCATCTCGAGCAGTCCGCCGCCCGGCTCGACGAACGCTTCGGGGCAGGCAGCGCCTACGTCTCGGTCAACAAGGCCCTCGTCACCCAGGCCAGTTCGGCCATTCCGGTCGTTCCGCTCTACATCTCCCTCCTCTACAAGACGATGAAGGAGAAAGGCCTCCACGAAGGCTGCATCGAGCAAATCCAACGCCTCTTCGCCGATCATCTCGCCTCCGGCGCCTCTCCGGCCCTGGACGAACGCGGCCGCATCCGCATCGACGACTGGGAAATGCGCGAAGACGTGCAAAGCGCCGTCGCCACCGCGTGGGAAAAGGTTGCGACCGACAATCTTTCCGAGCTTTCGGACTTTTCAGGTTACAAGAAGGAGTTTCTCCGCCTTTTCGGATTCGGACTGGAAGAGGTTGATTATGAGGCGGAAGCAAACACCGCCAAGACGCTCCCTTCCGAACGGTAGTGGAGGTGAGGAGTTCGATTATTAAAATTGTTTGTAATTATAACAATTTGAACGAAGGTGAATGTCGAATCACACCGACAGACCGTTTATGAAAAATAGAGTCCTCGCCTACGGACTCACGCTCAGCCTCCTCCTCGGGGCGATGGCGATGAGTTCCTGCAAATCCACGGATCGGCGCAACCAGGCCGCCGCCTCCGAGCGTCAAGGCTCCGCTTTCAAACGAGGCCTCTATGCGCGGCCCAAGATCGAGCGTCACAAGGACGGGGCACGGATCAATCCGATGGTCCTCTCCCAGAGCAACAAGTCGAACACCCGCCTCGTCATCGACATTGCCGACCAGCGCGGCTACCTCCTCGTGAACGGCAAGGTCGCGGTCGACACGCCCGTCTCCACCGCCCGCCCCGGCAAATACACCCCCCGCGGCAGCTTCACCATGACCCAGCGCGTCCGCACGGGAAAGGTCTCGACGATCTACGGCGTCGAGATGCCCTACTGGATGCGCCTCGGCGGCAGCGTCTTCGGCGTCCATGCGGGGCACCTCCCCGGCTATCCCGCCTCGGCCGGCTGCGTCCGCCTGCCCGTGAGCGCCGCGGAAGTGATTTTCGACAACACCTCCTACGGGACCAAGGTGAACATCTACAGCCAGTGGGACGGAGCCTGAGACGGCTTGCGTCCCCTGACGGGCACCGCTAGGCGAAGCCCACTGCCCGTTCGTCCCGTGGACCATCGGGAGGGTTTCCTGAAGAGGAGAGCGGGACCTCTTCGGGAATCGGTTCCAACCGACTCCGAGGGAGGGCGGACAACGAAGGCGCGATCGCGTGAGAAGGAACATCTCCTTCTCGCGTTAGGTTCGAAAACCAGCGGTAGTGATGGGGTGAAGATGTCCGACATGCCTCCATCGCCCGACCGCTCCGAAGCGGAGACGGAACGCCTGCACGAGGACTTCATGCGGCTTTTCGTGAAGCACGAGCCGGACCTCCGGACCTTCATCCGCTCGCTGGTGCCCACACTGACGGACGCGGACGAGGTGCTGCAGGAGACCGCCATCGTCCTCTGGCGCAAGTTCGAAACCTTCGAGCCGGGCACCGAGTTCATCCGCTGGGCCTGCGTCATCGCCCGCTTCGAGGCGCTCGCCTACCGCCGCAAGATCGCGCGCGACCGCCTCGTGCTGGGCGCGGACGTCACCCAGCTGCTCGCCGACGAGGCCATCGACGAACTGCCGGAGCGCCGACGCGAACGCGAGGCGCTGGAAAGCTGCCTGCGCCAGCTCCCCGAGAACCAGCAGCGCCTCGTCACCAAGGCCTACACGCCCGGCATCAAGACCAAGGACCTCGCCGAGGGGCTCGGAAAGTCCCCGGCCTCGCTCTACATGGCGCTGAACCGCATCCGCGCCGCCCTGATGCGCTGCATCGAGAAACGCCTCGCGGCCCCGGACCCGCCCTTGGATCCGCTGAACGTCGTCTGAACCCGCTCCTCCCTCCCCATCATGAATTCCCAACACGAACAGGCTTGGATCGATGCCTACATAAATGGGCTGATCGCCCCGGAGGATTTGGCCCCCTTGGAAAACCGGCTCCGGGAAAGCGCCGAGTTCCGGGCAAGGTTCCGCCGTCATCTCGCGCTCGATGCGAATCTTCGGCAAACCACGGACGTCTTCGCTTCGGAAGCCACGGCCGCGGACGGAAGCCGGGCAAAAGTGCTTCCCTTCCGCAAAGGCAAAGCTCCCTTCGTCTGGGGCACCTTGGCGGCGGCGGCCTGCCTCGGTCTCGGCGCCTTTCTCGTTTCGACGCATTTCACCCCCTCCACGGACGCTCCGGCGGTCGCCACCCTGATCCAGACGGACAACTGCCGCTGGGAAGGCACCGCACTGCCGACCTTGGTCGATTCCCGATTGGGGAGCGGCGTCCTTTCGCTGGTGCAGGGCATCGCGACCCTGCAATTCGAGAGCGGCGCCGTCGTCACGATCGAGGCCCCTTCCCGTCTGGAGCTGGTCGATGCGATGCACTGCCGGCTGCTGGAGGGGTCCGCCATCGCCGACGTGCCGGAATCCGCCCACGGTTTCGTCATCGACACCCAGGATCTGAAGGTCGTCGATCTCGGCACCAAATTCGCCGTCACCACCGGAGCCACCGGCTACAGCCAGGTGCGGGTCTTCGAGGGGGAAGTCGATGTGCTCGGTCTTCCCGGATCGGACCGCAAGCGGCTCGTCACCGGCCAGGGAGCCAACGTCGGCGGCGCCACCCGGGTCCCCGACCACGAGATGCCCCGTCCCCGCCAGGCGGCCGAGCCAGTGCAGGAGAGCGGGGGCTGGACCGGCATCATGACCTCCCACGGCCGCGGAGCCGACGCCTATGTCCGTCGCGGCCCCGAGGCTCCGCGGGGGACCGATCCCCTGCTCATGGTCAAGCACACCCATCTCGAGGAAGGGCTCAACAACGAGCGCCGTGCCATCCTGACCTTCGACCTGTCCCAGCGAAAGCCAATCGAGGTGCAGGAAGCCCAACTGGTGCTCGACATCAAGGCGAGCGGCCTCGGCTTCTCCACCCTGGTGCCCGACGATTCCAAGTTCGCGGTCTACGGACTGCTCGATGAATCCCGGGACGGCTGGGACGAGGACTCCATCGCCTGGGACAATCTGCCGGGTTCTACCGACGCGGGGCTCGTGCCGGAGCAGACGCGCAAACTGGCCGAGTTCTGGATTCCCCGGGGCGGGGCTGGCGGCACCTTCGTGATCCGCTCGGATGAATTCGCCCCCTTCATCCGCGAGGACACCAACGGGCTGGTCACCTTCCTGATCGTCCGCGAGACCAGCGAAACCCATCCTTCGGGGCTGGTCCACGCCTTCGCCTCCAAGGAGCATCCGACCGGACGTCCGCCGGTCCTCCGCATTCGCTGACACCCTCTCTCCTCTCCGACCGAACCCTCTTTCGTCAAGATGAAGCGCACGCCCCCGAACGCCCTTTTCGCTCTGACGCTCGCCCTCGCCGGCCCGGCCGCCGTGCCATGCACCTTCGCCGCCGACGTGGACGCCCCCGACGCCGAGCGCGAGAAGGCACTCTTCTTCGAGAACAAGATCCGCCCCATCCTCGTCAGCCGCTGCTACGACTGCCACGGCGAGGAGAAGCAGCGCGGCGGCCTGCGCGTCGACCACATCGACCATCTCGTCGCGGGCGGCGATTCGGGCACCGCTCTCGTCGCCGGGGATCCCGACCAGTCGCTTCTCATCGAGGCGGTCCGCTACCGGAACGCCGACTTCCAGATGCCCCCGAAGGAGGCGCTTCCCCCGGAGGAGGTCGCCCTGCTCGAGCAATGGGTCGCCCTCGGAGCGCCCTGGCCGGCCCACGACAAACCCGCCACCGATCCCGCCTCCACCAAGGACGAGCACGGCTTCACCCAGGAGGAACGGGGACGCTGGGCCCTGCAGCCGCTCGCCGCCGTCTCTCCCCCGGAGGTGAAGTCGCCCGAGCGGCGGGAATGGGTCAGGACCGACATCGACCGCTTCATCGCGGCGAAGCACGAGGAAATGCAGCTCGCTCCCGCCCCGGCCGCCGGTCCCGAGGAGCTGGTCCGCCGGGTCTACTTCGACCTGCACGGCCTGCCCCCCACCCCCGAGCAGTTGCAGGCCTTCCTCGCCGACCACGACGAAACCGCCTACGGGAAGCTCGTCGACGAGCTCCTCGCCAGCCCGCGCTACGGCGAGCGCTGGGCGCAGCACTGGCTGGACCTGGTCCGCTACGCGGAGAGCGACGGCTACAACGCCGACGGCTACCGCCCCAGCGCCTGGCCCTACCGCGACTGGGTCATCAAGGCCCTCAACGACGACATGCCCTACGACCAGTTCGTGCGCTACCAGCTTGCCGGCGACGAGATCGCGCCCGACGATCCCGACATTTTCATCGCCACCTCCTACCTCCGCAACGGCATCTACGAGTGGAACCAGCGCGACGTCCACGGCCAATGGGACCTGATCGTCACCGACATGACGGACAATGCCGGCGAGGTCTTCCTCGGCCTCAGCTTCGGCTGCGCCCGCTGCCACGACCACAAGTTCGACCCCATCCTTCAGGAGGACTACTACCGCCTCAAGGCCTTCTTCACCCCCGTGCTGTGGGACGACAACCGGAAACTCGCCACCTCGCAGGAGCTCGAGGAGTACCGGCGGAAGCAGGCGGTCTGGGAGGAGAAGACCCGGGACATCCGCCATCGGATCGACGGGATGACCAAGGAGGCGCTCGACCGCCGGGTCGAAACCGCCTACGGCCGCTTCGCCGAGGACATCCGGGCGATGATCGACAAGCCGGTTGCGGAACGGACCGCGATCGAGCACCAGCTCGCCAGCATCGCCTACCGCCAGATGACCCATGAAAGGGTCCAGTTCAAGCCCGACACCGCGCTCAAGAAGGAGGAGGACAAGAAACGCTACGCCGAACTGCTCGCCGAGCTCAAGAAGTTCGACCACCTGAAGCCGGGGGAACCGATGGAGGCCTTCGTCGCCACCGACGCCAAGCCGATCGCTCCTTCGAATCTCCTCAAGACGCGCCGGGGCGAAATGGACGTGCCCGCCGGCTTCCTGAAAATCCTGGAACCCGACGCGCCCGAGATCCGGCCGACCGAGACCACCACCGGCCGGCGCAGCGCCCTCGCCGACTGGATCACGCGTCCCGACAACCAGCTCAGCACCCGCGTCATCGTCAACCGGGTCTGGCAATACCACTTCGGCCGGGGCATCGCCGGCACCCCCAACGACTTCGGCAACATGGGCGAAAGACCCACGCATCCCGAACTGCTCGACTGGCTCGCCCGCCGCTTCGTCGAGGAAGGCTGGAGCCTGAAGAAGCTGCACAAGGAGATCCTCCTTTCCTCGGTCTACCGCCAGACCGCCCTGCGCCAGATGCCCGAGGCCTATGCCGACGCGGATCCGGCCAACCTCTACCTGTGGCGTTTCCATCCCCGCCGTCTCGATGCCGAGCAGGCCCGCGACGCCATGCTCGTCGCCAGCGGCGAACTCGATCTCTCCGAAGGCGGCCCCTCCGTGAGCGCGGACCAGCCGCGCCGCTCCATCTACACGATGAAGAAACGGAACAGCCAGGACGAATTCCTCCGCAGCCTCGACGCCACCGCGAACTTCACCAGCGTGTCGGAGCGCCAGAGCACCACCACCCCGACCCAGGCCCTCTACATGATGAACGGCGACTGGCTGCTCAAGCGTGCCGGTCAACTCGCCTCGCGGGCCGGATCGATCGAGCGCGCCTGGGAGCTGACCCTCGGCCGCGGCATGCTGCCCGAAGAGCGCGCCATCGTCGAGGACTTCACGAAACGGCGGCTCGAGGAGGAGAGCCAGATCCTCGAGGAGAAACTCGTGCTCCAGTCGCAGCCTGTCTCCGCCGGGCAGTTGCGGGCCGACAGCAAGCGGGAGCGCCTCGTCGCGAAGCAGACCGCCCCCGACGCCCGCGAAGGCGACGAATTCACCGTCGAGGCGGTCTTCACCCTCGACAGCATCGACACCGGCGGCGCGGTCAGGACCATCGCCTCGCGCTGGGACGGAGGCACCGAGGAGGCCAAGCACCGCGGCTGGAGCCTCGGCGTCACCGGAGAGAAATCGCGCTTCCAACCCCGGAATCTCCTCCTTCAAGCCGTGGGCAACGACGCCTCCGGCACGGTGACGCACGAACTGCTCGCTTCGGATCTCCGGGTGAGCCCCGGCACGCCCTACCACGTCGTCGTGCGCTTCTCCACGAAGCTCGGCAAGGCCGACTTCCAGCTCACCGAGCTGGGCGAGGGAGCCGGACGGACGCTGACCGCCTCCAAAGCCCATGGAATCCGGTCTGGAATCAGCGCCGGGGAATCCCGTCTCGTGATCGGCGGACTGAACCACCGCGCCCCCAGCCACCAGTTCCACGGACACCTCGACGCCTGCCGCATCGTCCCCGGACTCCTCGACGCGAACGAAACCGCCTCCGATCCCGCCAAGTGGAGCCGCGAGACCACCCCGCTCGTGATGTGGGACCACACCCGCGAGCTGCCCGACAACCTCGCCTGGAGCGCCGACGTCCCCGATCCCTACGCCAAGGACGCCGAGTTCCGCCCCGACACCGGGCAGGAGCGCCTCGTCGCCAGCACCCCGAACCGGGAGAACGAGAGCTTCACCGTCGAGGCCATGGTCAACCTACGCAGCATCGACGCGAACGCCTCGGTCCGCACCATCGCCTCCCGCTGGGCCGGCGGACAGGACAAGCAGGAGTCCTTCGGCTGGAGCCTCGGCGTCACCGGAGAGAAATCCCGCTTCCAGCCCAACAACCTCATCGTCCAGCTCGTCGGCTTCGACGACAACGACAACATCAACTACGAAGTGGTGCCCTCGAATCTGCGCCTCGCGCTCAACACACCCTACCACGTCGCGGTGCACATCTCGTGCCCGGACAGGAGCGTCGTCTTCCAGGTCACCGATCTGAGCGCCCCCGGCGCCGAGACCCTGACCGCCCGCGCCAGGCACGAGATCAAGACCGGCATCACCAGCGGCCGCTCCAATCTCGTCATCGGCGGCATGAACTCCCGCAATCCCTCCCAGCAGTTCGACGGCAGGATCTACGGTTGCCGCATTCTCAACGGTTCGCTCGCGAAGAAGGACATCCGCTTCCATCCCGAAGACTGGCAGAACACCCCCTCCGCCCTGGTCGAGTGGAACGCGACCCGCCCCATCTCCCCCCTGCTCGAAATCGCCACCAAGGACCACCAGCCCGAAGGCGGCGACCTGATGCACCGCGTCCTCGCCGATCTCTGCCACGTCCTCCTCAACAGCAACGAGTTCCTCTATCTTCATTGAGCCGTTTAGCCATTAGCCCTTTAGCGATTTAGCTCCTAGCTCCTGAATTCCAGCTCCTGACTCCTCCCTGATCATGGCCTGCCACAACATCGACCACCCGACCTCGCGCCGCCAGTTCCTCTCCACCGCCGGAGCCGGCTTCGGGGCCGTCGCCCTCTCCGCGCTGATGGGGCGCTCCGCCTTCGGGGCCTCGTCCGGATCGGTCCACCCCAACGCCGCGAAGATCCCCCACGCCCTCGGCCGGGCCAAGAGCGTGATCTTCCTCTTCATGGAGGGGGGCCCCAGCCACCTCGACACCTTCGACTACAAGCCGCTCCTCAACGAGCTCGACGGCCAGCCGCTGCCCTCCAGCTTCAAGCAGCCCGTGCTGGCGATGGGCGAATACGGCGCCCCCATCCTCGGCAGCCGGCGCCAGTGGAAACGGCACGGCCAGAGCGGCCTATGGGTCTCCGACTGGTTCCCCCATGTCGCGCAGCACGCCGACGACCTCGCCGTGATCAAGTCGGTCCACTCCAACGGCATCAACCATGCCGGAGGGGTCTGCCAGATGAACACCGGCTCCATCTTCGGCGGCCGCCCTTCCCTCGGGGCCTGGGTGTCCTACGGTCTGGGAACCGAAAACCAGAACCTGCCCGCCTTCGTCGTCATCAAGGACAGCGAGCGGGGCGTCATCAACGGCGTCCGCAACTGGGGCACCGGCTTCATGCCCGCCGTCTACCAGGGCGTCGAGTTCAGTTCCGAAGGCACCCCGATCAAGCATCTCGAGAATCCCAAGGACATGAGCAAACGCCGTCAGCGGGACAAGCTCGACATGCTCGCCGGCCTCAACCAGCTCCACGCCCGCTCCCGGCAGGACAACACCGAGCTCGAAGCCCGCATCCGCAGCTACGAGCTCGCCTACCAGATGCAGGCCGAGGCGCCTCTCGCCGTGGACCTCCACAACGAATCCGAAGCCACCCGGAAGCTCTACGGCATGGACCAGGCCGAGACCGAGGTCTACGGACGGAACTGCCTGCTCGCCCGCCGCCTCGTCGAGCACGGGGTGCGCTTCGTCCAGCTCTACAGCGGCGCGGGAAGCCGCTGGGACTCGCACAGCAAGCTCGAGGAGAACCACGGACGGCTCTGCCATTCCGTCGACAAGCCCATCGCCGGACTGCTCGCCGACCTGAAGGCCCGCGGCATGCTCGAGGACACCCTCGTCATCTGGGGCGGAGAATTCGGCCGCACCCCGATCAGCGAGCAGGGCGGCGGACGCGACCACAACCCCACCGGCTTCACCATGTGGATGGCCGGGGGTGGCGTCGCCGGAGGCCAGGAGATCGGCGCCACCGACGAACTCGGCCTCTACGCGGTGGAGAACCGGCTCCACGTCCACGACATCCATTCCACCATCCTCCACCTCATGGGCATCGACCACACCCAGCTGGTCTACAACAACAAGGGACGCCCCGAACGGATCGATCAGAACGAGGGAGCGCCCTACACGAAGATCACCGAAAAGGCGTGATCATCGGAGTCGCTGGGATCCGGCCCCGACTGGGCGAGGGTTCCGTCCTCGCTTCAAATTCCGCCGGAACCCTTTCGCTCCGAGAAGGATTCGTAGGCTTTCGCCAGATCGCTCCCATCGATCTTCCCCTTGAAGAACACCGTCCGATAGCGGAAGACGAGCGATTCCCCGTTCGGAACGATGCGCGGGAGATCCGGAAAAGGGTTCGCCGCGAGCAGCCCCGCCTCGCCCACGGTCCATGCCGTGGGATGGCCCGGATTGGCGGGATGGTCGAACATCGCCACTTCGGCGGCGGCGCCCTTCGCGTCCTTTCCCTGACAAGACACCCATCCGGATCGTGCGCCGGACACCGCCGCATCGGCAAGTCCCTCCCCGTTCCGCAGGGCGACGCCCTCCGCCTTCCACGCCAGTCCCGGCGTGAGGCGGATCGACCAGAGACCTTCCGTCTCGCCCCCGATGGCGAGGTCCCCCGCGTCGGCCATCAGCTCCAGCAGGGAATCGACCACCAGCGAACCGTCTCCGCGATGGAAGAGGGTGATCTCGCGACGGTCCGAGCAGATCCGCCTCGTCTCGTCCTCCGCATCGAGCCACTCGGACTTCGTCCGGATCGCGATCGCCGATCCTTGGATATGGACGCCGTTCAGCCCCTTGTGGACGATCCTCCCGCGAGGATGATCCGGGTCGCGCACACCGGGACGGAAGTCGTAGCCGTTCGCGTCGCCGAGGGCGAACCACATTCCCCGTCCGGCGGCCGCCCCCCCGTCCGGCGTCGCTTCGGGGGCGGTGAAGGAGGCCCCTCCCGGCCCGACCACCGGATCGAGAAAGGGCAGGCCCTCCTTCCTACCCGCATGGTAGGAAACGACGCGTCTCTCCCCGTGGAAGATCTCGACCGGATCGGTGCCGCGAATGCTCCACCCGGCATCGCCCCCGATCAGCTGCGCCCCCGCTTTCGCGGCCGGCCCGAGGGTGGCGAGCATCAGGAAGCGTCGGCGGGGAAGCGGAAGCATGGCAAAAAGGGGATCGCCCTCCCCATTATCTCCACTCTTGCCGATCCCGGCAAGCACCGATACGATACCGGCATGCTCCCCCCTTCCGCCACCAGCCGCCGACGCTTTCTCCAAGGTTCCGCCGCCCTCGCTCTCGCTCCCCTGACCCGGACCATCTCCGCCGCGGAGGAGAAGGCCTACGAGTTCTGCACCTTCACCAAGCCCTTTCAGCACCTCTCCTACGAGGAGACCGCCAAGGCGATCAAGGCGATGGGCTTCGACGGGATCGAGGCTCCGGTGCGTCCCGGCGGGCACGTGCTCCCCGAACGCGTCGCCGACGACCTTCCGAAACTCGCCGCCGCGCTCCAGGCCGAAGGCCTCTCCCTCTCGGTGATGACCTCCGCCCTCACCGAGGTGAGCGCCGAACAGCACACCGAAGCCGTCCTCCGCGCCGCCGCCGCCCAAGGCGTGAAGCGCTACCGGATGGGCTACTATCTGTACGACCTCGCACGCCCCATCCGCGCCCAGCTCGACGAAATCCGCCCGCGCCTGAAGGATCTCGTCGCCCTCTCGCGCGAGATCGGGATCAAGCCGGTCTACCAGAACCACTCCGGCAGAAACTACTTCGGCGCTCCCGTCTGGGACATCGGCGAGGTCCTTGCCGACTATTCGCCAGACGACGTCGGCGTCGCCTTCGACATCGGCCACGCCACCGTCGAGGGAGCGAAGGCCTGGCCCCTGCACTTCGCCACGGTCCGTCCCTGGCTCGACACCGTCTACATCAAGGAGCCCTTCTGGAAGGACAACCGGCTCGGCTGGGGGCCGATCGGCGAGGGCGCGGTGGACAAGGGCTTCTACAAAGTGCTCAAAGAAAGCGGCTTCCGCGGCCCCATCAGCGTGCACGTCGAGTACATCGACCACCGCGACGAAGCCGCCACTCCCAAGTTCCTCGATGCCATCGCGAAGGACTTCGCGACGCTGCGCGATCTCCTCTCCTGATGTTCGACACCCGCGAAAAGCCCCGCATGGTCGAGGGCGCCTTCCTCATCGGCGCCTACTTCGACCGCTCCGACGAAACCGTCGCCGGCAGCCTCCTCGACGAGCTCGCCGAGCTCGTCTCCACCCTCGGGATCGGGATCGTGGGGAAGGCTTGCGTCTTTGTCAGGGACCGGAACAAGCGCTACCTCACCGGCTCCGGAAAGGCGCGGGAACTGATGGAGGAGGCGAGGAAGCTCGGCGCCGACTGCATCGTCTTCGACAACGAGCTCGCCCCCGCGCAGCAGCGGGCCTGGGAGGAGGAGTCCGACATCACCGTGATCGACCGGGAGGAGGTCATCCTCGACATCTTCCGCATGCGCGCCCGCACCCGCGAAGCCGTCCTGCAGGTCGAGCTGGCCCGGATGGAGTACTCCCTCCCCCGCCTCGCCCGGATGTGGTCGCACCTCGACCGTCAGCGCGGAGGCTCCGGCGGCGGGAAAGGTGGAGGATCGGCCGCCCGCGGCGAAGGCGAGCAGCAGATCGAGGTCGACCGCCGCCTCGCCCGCCGCCGCATCGAGCGAGTCCGCGAAGAGCTGGAGGAGGTGCGCCGCAACCGCCAGACCCAGCGCAAGCGGCGCGCCGACGAGGGCATCGCCCAGGCCTCCATCGTCGGCTACACCAACGCGGGAAAGAGCTCGCTCCTGAACCTGCTCTCCGGCGCCGACGTCCTCGCCGAGGACAAGCTCTTCGCCACCCTCGATCCCACGACCCGCCGCGTCGAGCTCCCCGACGGACAACCCCTCCTCCTCACCGACACCGTCGGCTTCGTCCGCAACCTGCCGCACCGCCTCGTCGAAGCCTTCAAGGCGACCCTCGAGGAGGCCGCCCTCGCCGACTTCCTCGTCCACGTGCTCGACGCGAGCGCCCCCGAGGTCTACGCCTTCCACGAGACCACCCTCTCCGTCCTGCGCGAGCTCGGCGCCGCCGACAAGCCGACCATCACCGTTCTGAACAAGATCGACCTCGTCGCCGACGACGAGCACCGCCTCCACGAGCTGAGGAGCCATTTCGACCGCAACGCCGTCTTCGTCTCCGTCCACACCGGCGAGGGCATTCCCACGCTGGTCCATCGGCTCTGCGACATGATGGTCGACCGTGTCGCCCGCCTCCACCTGCGCCTGCCCCAGGCGCGGCAGGATCTCGTCGCCCTCCTCCACCGCGAGGCCAAGATTCTGACGCAGGAGTACGAAGGCAACGACATCCTCCTCACCGCCATCGTCCCCCATCCGATGCGGCACCGTTTCGAGGCGTATCTCGAACCCGCGAACACGGGTCCCTTGGGGTAGCCCCGACGGGCCGGGGCGGGGAGAGCGTCGTTGGACGTTCGGCGGCGGCGGAACCGTTCCTGACAAAAGCAGATCCAGTGGAGACGGACCAGGTGGAGTGAGAGCGGTCGTTTTTTTAAGAACGTTGTCTGCGTTCTACGACCGCCTGCCACGGACGACCGCCCTTCCGGGCAAGCCGCTCAGCGCTCCTGGCTGCACGACAGGCCAGCGTGGCGTTGCGAGAACCGGCGAGGTCTTGACCGGAAGCACACCCCGCCCGGTCACCGAAACACGGACCGCGGTGGAGGAATCACCGGCCTTCACGATCACCTGCGCGCGGTGCAATCCGGCCGTCCGGGGACGGAAGGAGATCCTCGCCCGGCTCGATGATCCGGGAACAATGCTGCGGATCACGGGGGCGGAAATCCGGAAGCTGCGGCTCGACCGGCCGCGCAGGGTGGTCCGGAGTCCTTCAATGGTCCCTGCTCCGGCATTCGTGAAAACCAGCGTCCGGTTTCGGGCAGAGCCGACCTGGGTCGGAGAGAAATGGAGCGAGCGGGGTCCGATCAGTCTCCCCGGCGCATCCGGGGACACGGGCGCGGTCGTCACCGGAACGTCGGGCACCTTTCTTTGCAGGAGGAACGCTCGCGCCTCGCCGTTGAAGGTGCCGAAGCCGACGATGTCGCCGTTTTCATTGATGCCTTCGGCACTTCGGAGCACCCAACCGCTCTCCGCCGGCAGAAACGTATTCAGGTCGGTGGGAACGTCGTTTTTCCACAGCGTCGCGACGGCGGCGCTGCCTGCGATCCTCTGGGAATTGCCGACGATCACGCCGGCGTCGTTGATATCCATCGCGACGCTGTGATAGTTCGTCGTCGGACCGTCGTTGGTCGGAGTGTAGAGATTGAGAGGCGGCAGCTCGGTCATGACCCCTCCCTGCCAGCGAAAAGCTCTCGTGATGCTGGTCGTGCTGGTGGTGCCGATCAGCTGGCCAACCGTCTGCCCCGTGGATGAAGCTCCCACGACCTGCAAGTTTTTGTTGAGCGCATACGCCTGGCTGAAACGTGTCCCATCGCCGAGCGACGTCAGATTGGTGATCGCTCCTGCGTTCCACAGCGTGGCCTGCGATGTCCCCGAGCCATTGAGCGAAAGGCCGACGACAACGCCGTTCTCATTGATCGCCCATGCCCGGCCCGTCGAGGCAGGAGTGCCCGCAATGGTTCCAAGGTCCGAGGGAACATAGCCATTGCCGCTGTGCGTCCATTTCGTTGGCCGGCTGGCCGTGCCATTGCTGCTGATGCCCACGATCACACCGGCGTTGTTGAGATCGTGCGCGACCCCGTTGTCATTGTCTCCCGCGAGCCGGGTCAGACCAGACATGACGCCTCCGCTATAGACGAATGCCCGCGACGAATCGTTGTTGAGCTCTCCAACGACAACTCCTGCGTCATTCACTGCATACCCCCTCGCGAACCGATTCGTGCTGGTGCTGGGAGGAAGGGGTGGCACCGAGCCAAGATTCGTCATCGTGCCGGATGTCCATAGATAGGCGCGCAACAGCGAACCGGTGGAACCCGGGTCCGAGGTGACGAGGGAGTTTCCTGTCACCTGGCGGCTGCTGTTGACGTCGAGCGCGTAGGAGGTGCTGCCGCCAAGGGTCCCGAGATCAATCAGAATGAAATCCTCGGCATTTCCGATGGTTACGGAGGCGAGGATGCTGGCTGCGAGAAGTCTCGTGAGAGTCTTCAGTGACATGAAGTGGCTGCGCATAGGATGGATTGAGGTGAACTACGTGGCATTAAACGCAACAATTTTGCGTTTACAACGCATTAATGCAAGAAAATTGCTTTTTCACCTTGCCGCCTTCTCCCCGCTGAAGGGCTGAGGGAAGGGTAAGGGCGAAGCGGCCCGTCCTGCGTTCGAAACGTCAGACCCTTCGGCTCCAGCCGCTTTCACGGCCTTCCTCGCTACTACGGTCCTGATTGCCTCGGCTTCGCCTCGCCCTTCGGGCAGCCTATCGGCCGGCTATCTCCGCTGCGCTCCGATTCGTCCGCTGCTTTCACAGGGGAGGCCTCGCCGGGTAAGGTGCATGAACTTTCGGCCAGGGCCATCCGGCTCTACCCGATGCGTCTTTCGGTGACGGTTGGATTTTGCGCTTCCCGTCGGAAGGCAGGTGACGGAAAGAAACTCCTACTTCCGCGGCGAGATCCCGGCTTTCGGAGCGATCTCCACCACCCCCTCCGGGGCAGGGGCCTCGCCCGTCTCCGCTCTCTCCACCCGCGTCGTCAGCAGCACGCCCGCAAACGAGGCGGAGACCGTCTCCAATGCCGTCTTCGTCTCGCGCAGACAGCGCAGCGAATGCCCCAGGTACGGCGTGGCCGCGAGCGTGTAGTCCGCGAGGCCCGCAAGAAGCCCGGCATCGGAGGTCGCATGGATCGAGGGCGAAGCAATGAGAATGAAGTCGAAGCGGCGCTTCAGCTCCCAGATCAGATCGTCCATGCGACGCCCGCCGAGAAGGCCGCCGGGATCGGCGTGGAGCGGTCCGGCCGGCATGAACCACAGGTTCGGACGCCACGAACGGATCACCGTCTCCTCCAGACGCATCTCGCCGCTGAGGAAATCGGAAAGCCCAGGATGCTGCGCCGCATCGAAGTAGCCATGGAGGATCGGACGGCGAAAATCGGCGTCGATCACGAGAACGGTGCGCCCCGCGTCGGCGAGGACGCAGGCAAGATTCGCCACCGCCTCGGAAACAGGGTCGTTCCGCCTCGCCGGCATCAGGGTCAAGAGCGTGCATTCTCCCGTGGGAAGGCGGAGCAGACGGTTGCGCACATCCCGATAGGGCTCCAGGACCGACGGCGGCGCCTCCTTCATCCGCACCACGGACACACCCGAAAGCGGAGCGAAGCCGACGACGGGAACGTCGAGCCGGCGCATCAGGTCCGCCACCGTGCTCCATCGCATCCCCCCTCGGCGAACCGAGAGCGCAAGGACGATGCCCAGGACCAGGCCGAGGACGGACAGGCCGGGAAGGCCCAACCACGGTGGATTCACGGCCACGGCCTGGTCGGCCGTGGCCGGGGACACGACCCGCGCCACCGGCTTTGGCTCCTTCGCCTCGAGGAGGGCCATCTGCCGCTTCGCCTCCAACGAATGCGACAAATTCCTCTGGCTGACCAAAAGGCGGCGGAGCCCGGCGACCTCCTCGGAGGACGCTCCTTCTTCCTTCGCCAGTTCGACGAGACGGGCTTCGGTGGCCTCGATCCGGCCGGAGCATTCGTCCCGCTCCCGTTCGAAACGCCTCACCCGCGCGCTCGCCTCCGCTTTCGCTTCCGACTCCTTTCTCGCGACAAAACGCCCGGCGATCACGTTCGCCAAGGCGGCGGCATGCTCGCGGGTGAGGTCGCGAGCCGAGACGACGAACAAGCGCTGCGATGGGACGGACTCGACGCGCAAACGCGATTCGAGCAAGCGGAACCCTTCCTCCTCCTCCGTAAATCCCCATCGGGCCGGAAGGCCGCAAGGGGCGATCACCTCGGAAAGGAGACTGCGGCTCCACAGCTCGGCGGCCTCGCTGCGCCGATCCATCTGGAATTCCGGCCCGGCAGCGGGAGCTTTCACGGATCCATCGAGCCCATCCAGCGAAATCCGGACAGTCGCCTCGTGAAGCCGAGGAGTTTTCGAACGCACCACCGCCCCGACGAGGAGCACTAGGGAACCGATCAGCAAGACCAAAGGCCAACGCGCCCGGAGCAAATAGAGGCCATCGACCCAACCCAGTTTTGCGCCGCTTTGACCGAAAATCATGAAAATCAGATTAGCTAGATTTTTCGATTTTACAAACAAATTGTCCACTCCGAAGCCCTCATGCCGACATCCGACCCTGCCGGGCCACCGACCCGACCCTTTCGGGACGCGAGGGAATCGCTTGCGTCAGGGGCGACGAACCGGGACCTTTCCAGGATCCCGCCCCTCCTCCTCCATGAAGCTTCCGACCCATCCCGCCGTTTTCGCCTTGCCTTTCGCTTTCGCGGTCCCGCTGGCTGCCGAAGAGCCGACAAAGGCCCCCATCTGGAAGATCTCCGACGAGGACTCGACGGTCTACTTGGCGGGATCGGTGCATCTGCTGAGAGAGAAGGATCTTCCCATCCCGGCCGCCTTCGACCGCGTCTACGCGGAGTCCGAGGAACTGGTCTTCGAGATCGACATGGCGGCGATGATGCGACCGGAGACCGCGGTGGAAATGCTGAAGCTCGGCAGCCTCCCCGAGGGCGAAACGATCGCCGATCGCTTCGGAGCGGAGACGGTGGAACGGCTGCGCGGGTATCTGAAGGAGCAAGGGATGAATCCGGCGACCTTCGACCGTCTCTCGCCGGGAATGGTCTTCCTCACGCTCTCCTCCCTCGAGGCGGTCCGGCAAGGGGCCAAGCCGGAACTGGGGCTGGAGATGACCTATTTCGGGAAAAGCGTGGCGGACGGCAAACCGAGCCGAGGGCTCGAAACGATCGTCTACCAGGTGCAGCTCTTCGACCGTTTCGAGACCGCCGTCGTCGAGGAGTGGATCCACAAGACCCTCGACGAACTCGACCGCAGCGCCGAGACCCTCGAGACGATCCTGCAGGCGTGGCGGACGGGGGACGACCGGGGGATCGCCGAAAAGCTGGCGGAGGACGAGAGCATGCCGGCCGAACTGCGCGAGGCCCTCCTCGGCGAAAGAAACCGCAATTGGATCCCCGAGATCGAGAAGGCCCTCGCGACGGATCGCGACGTCATGTTCCTCGTCGGAGCGGGCCACCTCGCGGGGGAAGGCAGCGTCGTCGATCTGCTCCGCGAGAAAGGGCTCGAAGTGACGCAGCTTGCCAACGACGAGTGATGGCCGATGCTATCTCCATGTCCGCAAAGCCCGAACTGAAGGTCTACATCAAGCCCGGATGCCCCTGGTGCATCGATGTCGTCGCCTGGCTGAGGAAAGCCGGCTACGAATTCCGTCTCCTCGACGTGTTCGCCGAACCCGCGCTCTTCGAGGAAATGAAGCGGCTCTCCGGTCAGAGCAGCGCCCCGACGATGACCTACGGGGACCTTCTCCTCGCCGACTTCGGCGTGGACGAACTCGTGCCTTTCCTGCGGGAGCATGGAATCGAGCCGTGAGTCACGGGCTTCGGATTTCGGATTTGAAACGGATGGCTCGAGCCGGGGTTTTCCTTTCCACGGCATGAAATTCCCAACGTTGCTTGCAGCCCTTGTCGCCGTCTCCCCCGTGGCGTCACAGGAGGACGTGTCGCCCGCCGCCATCGTGGCGGAGGATTTCAGCGCGCTGAAAGGGCAATCCCCCTTTCTCCGCTCCCTCAACCTCAGCGACCTGCTCATCCTCACCGGCTTCGCCGACGTCGAGGGAGAGCGCGTCGCCACGGTCATGAACAAGGAGACGAAGGAGACCTACGTCGTCTCCACCCAGACCAATTCGCAGGGATGGAAGATGGTCGAGATGAAATCCGACGGGGATCTCGAAACCGTCGCGGCGAAGATCGCGATCGACGGCGGCGAAGTCGTGACGGTGCGCTATGCCGAATTCCAATTGAAACCCGGCGAATCCAAACCGGCGGCCGGTCCCTCCACCGAACCGAACGGGGGGCCGACGGCGATCCTGGCCGCGAGCCGCCGGGGCGGCGGGCGGTCCGAAAGACGGGGGCCGCCGCCCGAGATCCGCGAGAAGATGGGCCGCCTCTCCGAGGACCAGCGCCGGCAGCTTTTCGACCAGATGAGGGAGCTGCGCGAAAGGAATCCCTTCATGTCGCGGGAAGAGAGCGGAAAGGCCTTCGGCGAGTCTCTCGACAGGATGCTGAAGCAGCGGTGAGGGTGGGACCTGCAGAGCCGAGGCCTACGGGATTTCTGGACCACTGAGTTGCGCTGATCTGTCCGGGGCTTCGACGAGGCAAGGGATGAAGTCCGATCCGGGTGCGAAACGCAGCGGTGCTCCCTACCAAGCATTCTCGGGCCGCGCGAGGGTTTCCCATCGGCGGATGCTCGGAATCACTTCCTCTTCCCCTTCTTCCCTTTCTTCTTCGCCGTCCCGGTACGCCCCGGGAAGGTCAGCTCGGCGATGCCCGACTTGTCGAGTCCACCGATGCCGAGCTCGACCATGCGGTCGTACTGGGCTTGGGTCGCCTTGTTCAGGGGCAGGTCCAGCTTGACCGACTTGGCGAGGCCGGCGGCGATGCCGGAATCCTTCGCGGCGTGCTCGGCGGAGAACCAGCAGTCGTGCTCGCGATCGACCATGTCAGCGGCGTCGGTCTCGAGAACGCGGGAATTCGCCCCGGTCTGGGAGAAGACCTCGCGGATCATTCCCAGGTCGTGGCCCAGCGCGGCGGCAAGACCGAGGCCTTCGGCGAGCCCGGCGGTGTTGATGTTCATCACCATGTTGACGAGCGCCTTCACTTCGGCCGCCTTGCCGACTTCGCCGATGTGGCGAAGACTGACGGAAAGGTCCTCCAAAAGCTTCTTGTGCTTCGCGAAGACCTCCTTCCGGGCCCCGATCATGAGGTAGAGCTGCCCGTTGCGGGCGTGGCTGATGCTGCTCGCCATGCAGGCCTCGATGGTGTCCGCCTTGGCCTCGGCGGTCGCCTCGGCGACCTTCTTCTGGATGCCGGGGCTGAGCGTGGCGCAGTTGACGAAGGTGCGGCCCGCGGCCCCTTCGAGAAGGCTGTCGCCCTTCCCGAGGAAGATCTTCTTCATCGCCGCGTCGTTGGTCACGACCGTGAAGACGATGTCGGACTGCGCGGTCACGTCGGCGAGCTTCCTGCAGGCCGTCGCGCCGAGCTCCTTCGCGAGGGCCTCGGCGGCCTCGGCGTTCACGTCGTAGACGGCGGTGACTTTGTATTTGAGATCGTGGAGACGGCGGGCCATGTTCGCGCCCATGCGGCCGACGCCGACAAAACCGATGCGCCCTTTCGGAGAGGAGGTTTTTGGAGCGGACTGTTTCGTGGGTTTCTTCGTCATGTTCGGAATCGAGTGGAATATGGGTGAACCCCTAGGTGTATCAGAATTTCTCATCGAGCCAAGTGATTTATGAGAGGTGGCGCACGTCGTTATCGCGGGATGCAGAGCTTCGTCGACGCCGGACGCGGCTTCGTCACGGTGCTGCGGACGGAATGGAATTTCCGCATCCATGCGGCCATCGCCCTGATCGTGGCGGCGGCGGGATTCGCCTTCCGGATCAGCTCGGGGGAATGGCTGGCCGTCGTGCTCAGCGCCGGGCTCGTCTTCATGGCCGAGGTCTTCAACACCGCCCTCGAATATCTCGCCGACGCGGTCCATCCCGAAGCCGACCAGGGCGTCGGCATGGCGAAAGACGCGGCGGCGGGCGGCGTTCTCATTGCGGCGGTTGCGGCGGCGGTGGTCGGCGCTATCGTCTTCCTCCCGAAAGCATGGGCGTGGTTGACGACAGGGTGAAAACGGAAACGGCCCCGGCTTGGCTGGCGGGTCTGATCGAAGCCGTGGGCGAGACGAAGGTCTCCACGGCGGAGGCGGTGCGCCGCGACTTCGGCACGGACCGGTGGCACGCCGTCGCCGTGCCCGAGGCCGTGGTCGAGGCGACCTGCCGCGACGACGTCGCGGCGACGCTGCGCTACGCGCACGGGCACGGCATCCCCGTCACCACCCGGGGAGCCGGTGTCGGCTACGTGGGCGGCTGCGTCCCTGTTCGCGGCGGCATCCTCCTCTCCGTGCGGCGGATGGACCGCCTCCTCGAGCTCAATCCCGCCGACGGAGTCGCCGTGGTCGAGCCGGGACTGATCCTCGACGACCTGCAGGAGGCGGCGCGGCGCGTCGGCTGGTACTACCCGCCCGATCCGGCCAGCCTCAAGGAATGCTCCGTCGGCGGCACCCTCGCGACGAACGCCGGCGGACCGCGTTGCGTGAAGTACGGCGTCACCCGCCACTACGTGCTCGGACTCGAGGTCGTCCTGCCCGACGGGCAGATCCTCGAAACCGGCGGGCGCTGCCACAAGAACAAGACCGGGCTTGACCTCATCGGCATGTTCGTCGGGTCCGAGGGACTCCTCGGCGTGATCACGAAGGCGACCCTGCGGCTCATCCCCCACCCCGAGGCGCGGGCCATGCTCACCGCGACCTTTCCCGACTTCGAGACGGCGGCGACGGCGGTGCAGACCATCCTCGATCGCGGATGGCAACCCTCCGGTCTTGAAATCACCGACGGCTTCACCCTTCAGGCGGCGCGCGACTATCTCGGACCCGAGATGCTCCCCGACGGCGACGCCCATCTCATCGTCGAGCTCGACGGACGCCGCGCGACCATCCTCCAGGATCTCGCCAAGCTGCGCGAGCTCGTCGACACCCTCGGCGCCATCGCCGTCGAGGAGGCCCGCGATCCCGAGTCCTGCGAAGCGATCTGGAAACTGCGGCGCGAGTTCTCCTACTCCCTCCGCGCCACCGGCCTGATCAAGCTGAACGAGGACATCGTCGTGCCGCGTTCGAAGCTCGTCGACCTCGTCCGCTTCGCCCGCCAGTTGGAGCAGGACACCGGCATCCCCGTGGCCTGCTTCGGCCACGCCGGCGACGGCAACATCCACACCAATCTCATGGTGAAGGACTACGAGACCGACCCCGCCGAAAAGGCCAAGGCCGACGCCGCCCTCGACGTGCTCTTCAAATGGGTCATCGCCAACGACGGCCAGATCACCGGCGAGCACGGCGTCGGCCTCGCGAAGAAGCGGTGGTTCGCGGATGCCGTCACGCCCGTGGCCCTGGAGGTGCATCGGCGGCTGAAGGAGGCGCTCGATCCGAAGGGAATTTTGAATCCGGGAAAGTTTCTGGGGTGAGCAAATCTCTGCGACCGCATTTTCTCGGCATCGCTTTTCACGAAAGGCCGAAGCCGCACAGGATTTGGAGCATGCCAGGATGCGGATGCCGAATCCCGCTTGCCGTCACCCAACGGCCAAGAGGCGCTCCAATCCCTCCATCGGTCCGCCCTTGAATACTCTCGATTTTAGAGTATTCTCGACTCAAGAGTGAATACCGACCTTCCCATCGACTTTGCCAACATCGATACAGCGGTGCATGGCCCGGTACGGCTCGGCGTCCTTGCGGCTCTGCAAGCGGACGGACCGCTGAGCTTCACTTCGCTCAAGCAGCGCCTGAAAGTAGCGGACGGCGCACTCGGCACCCACCTCCAAAAGCTGGAAGCGATCGGCTACGTTGCCTGCAAAAAGCAGTTCATCGGGCGTCGCCCGAATTCGACCTACCGGATCACCACGGACGGAAGCCAAGCACTGCTCGATTATCTCGGGCGGATGCAGCGCCTGATCGACGCGCTTTTGAAACCGGAATCTCCACCGGACCATCCATCCCGAACCAGAAAGACCGAACCATGAACGACAGCTCCAGCCAAGCCCAGCCGAAACACGGAATGGACGCGCAGCAACTGCAATCGGACATCCAGACAATCCGGACCGTGCTCGACGAGTCCGAGCGGCACAACGAGGCCCACCGCATCGTCATTGCCGCAGGCAACGTTCTCTCCGGACTCTTCCTCCTGGTCGCCGTTCCCTTCATCCTGATGGCGATCGGCATTGTGGGGATCTCGGTGCCCGACCCCGCTCCGGGCGAGCCCTCGGCGACCGCGATCGTCGGCATCGCATTGGGGAGCGTCGCCGCCGCGATCATGGCGATTTCTCTGCCATTCTTCCTGGCTGGCTGGGGCGTCTGGAAAAGGAAGAGCTGGGGAACGATCATGGCTGTCGTCGCCGGAATTCTGAACTTGGCCAATGTCCCACTCGGCACGGCCCTCGGTGTCTACACCTTCTGGGCCGTCTTCGGCAAACGACTGAGGTGAATTGGGAACGAACGCGAAAAGCATTTCCACCCCGTCCATCGGGAATCGCCCTCATCCTCGTGATTCAAGGTTCCTATCGACCGCTTTCTCCTTTACTTTAGCATCCTCCATCTCCCCATGTCCGAAGAACCCTCCGAACCCGCCCACGAATCCCCTGCCGACAAGCCCGCCACCCTCCTCACCTTCGAGGAATCGCGCGTCCTCGGATGCCTCCTCGAGAAGGAAGCGACCACGCCCGACCAGTACCCGCTGACCTTCAACAGCCTCCACGCCGCCTGCAACCAGTCGAGCAACCGCGAGCCGGTCGTCGACTTCGGCACGGACACGGTCGAGGAGGCGATGGAAGGGCTGCGCTACAAGAAGCTCTCCATCCTCGTCCACCAGGCCGGGGCTCGCGTGCCGAAGTGCAAGCACACCATCGAGAACAAGTACCCCTACCTCACGAAAGGCCAGCAGGCGCTGCTCTGCGTCCTCCTTCTCCGCGGACCGCAGACGGTGGGCGAGATGCGCCAGCGCACCGAGCGCATGCACCCCTTCGCCGATCTCGACCGCGTCCAGCGGGTCCTCGACGAGATGGCCGCCCACACGCCCGAGCCGATCGTGAGATTGATCCCCGCCGGCGGCGGACGCCGCGTCGCGACCTACATGCACACCCTCTGCGGCGACGACATTCCCAACTCCCCCTCCTTCGTAGAAGCCGCCCGCACCACGGAGGCTCCGGCGGCGAGCTGGCGGACGGAAATGGAGGAGGAAATCGCTTCCCTCAAGGAGGAGGTCTCCTCTCTCCGCGCCGAAATCGAGTCGATCAAGGCGAACCTCGGGCTTTGAGCCCGACGGCGGCCGATCACCGCCCTCCCATCGCACGGCAATGGCCCGGCCCAATGGCCAAAGCCCCACCCCGGCCCAGGGAGGAGGGCAAGGCCGGGATGGGGCGGGCGTCGGGTTCGAGCCAAAACATTTCCGTTCCGCTCAGAGCGCCAGGTCGAAGCGGTCCAGGTTCATCACCTTGGTCCAGGCGGCGACGAAATCGTCGACGAACTTCCGCTCGGCATCGACGCTGCCGTAGACTTCGGCGATGGCGCGGAGCTGCGAATTGGAGCCGAAGACGAGATCGACGGAAGTGGCGGTCCATTTGACCTCGCCACTCCTGCGGTCGCAGCCCTCGTAGAAGTGTTCGCAGACGGGCGAAACCCTCCACTCCGTACCCTGGTCGAGCAGGTTCACGAAGAAGTCGTTGGTGAGCTGTCCACGCCGCTCGGTGAAGACACCAAGATCGGGATGGCCGACGTTGGTTTCCAGCACCCGCATGCCGCCGACGAGTACGGTCATCTCGGGAGCGGTGAGGGCGAGCAACTGAGCCCGGTCGACGAGGGCCTCCGGCGCGGGGCGGTCGAGCCCGTGGCCGAGGTAGTTGCGGAAACCGTCCTGCTTCGGTTCGAGCACGGCGAAGGACTCCGCGTCGGTCAGTTCCTGCGTCGTGTCGGCGCGTCCGGGCGAGAAGGGAACCTTCACTTCGTGCCCGGCCTGCTCCGCGGCCTCCTCGATGGCGGCGCTGCCGCCGAGCACGATGAGATCGGCAAGGGAGACCCGCTTGCCTCCGGCCTGGCCTTCGTTGAAGTCCGTCTGGATCTTCTCGAGGGTGGCGAGGACCTTCGCGAGCTGCTCGGGCTGGTTGACCTCCCAATCCCTCTGCGGAGCGAGGCGGATACGGGCTCCGTTCGCTCCGCCGCGCAGATCGGAACCGCGGAAGGTCGAGGCCGAGGCCCAGGCGGTGGAGACCAGTTGCGGAAGGGTCAGCTCCGACGCGAGGATCTGTTTCTTCAGATCGGCGATCTCGGCGTCTCCGATCAACTCATGATCCACGGCGGGAATGGGATCCTGCCAGATCAGCGTCTCCTTGGGCACCTCGGGGCCGAGGTAGCGGGAGACGGGACCCATGTCGCGGTGGGTCAGCTTGTACCAGGCCTTGGCGAAGGCCTCTTCGAACTCTCTCGGGTTCTCGAAGAAACGCCTCGAGATCTTTCCGTAGACGGGGTCCATCTTCAGGGCGAGGTCGGTGGTGAACATGATGGGCGTGTGGCTCTTCGTCGGATCGTGGGCGTCCGGCACCGTCCCTTGCCCCGCTCCGTCCTTGGGCACCCACTGGTGGGCGCCGGCCGGGCTCTTCGTCAGCTCCCACTCGTAGGCGTAGAGGTTCGAAAGGAACATGTGGGACCACCGGTTCGGGGCGCTGGTCCAGGCGCCTTCGAGGCCGCTGGTGATGGTGTCGCCCGCCTTTCCTTTTCCGTGCTTGTTCCTCCAGCCGAGGCCTTGCTCCTCGAGCGGCGCCCCCTCCGGATCCGGGCCGACGTTCTCCGCGCTGGCGGCACCGTGCGCCTTGCCGAAGGTATGTCCGCCGGCGATGAGGGCGACGGTCTCCTCGTCGTTCATGGCCATGCGCCCGAAGGTCTCCCGGATGTCCTTGGCCGCGGCGAGCGGATCGGGGTTTCCGTTGGGCCCTTCCGGGTTCACGTAGATGAGGCCCATCTGCACGGCGGCGAGAGGATTCGCCAGCTCGCGGTCGCCGCTGTAGCGCTTGTCGCCGAGCCATTCGCTTTCGGGGCCCCAGTAGATGTCCTGCTGGGGCTCCCAGACGTCCTCGCGGCCGCCGCCGAAGCCGTAGGTCTTGAAGCCCATCGTCTCGAGGGCGACGTTGCCGGTCAGGACCATGAGGTCGGCCCAGGAGATCTTCTGGCCGTACTTCTGCTTGATGGGCCAAAGGAGGCGGCGCGCCTTGTCGAGGTTGGCGTTGTCGGGCCAACTGTTGAGCGGAGCGAAACGCTGCGTGCCGTCGGAGGCGCCGCCGCGGCCGTCGGCGACACGGTAGGTGCCGGCGCTATGCCAAGCCATCCGGATGAAGAGCGGACCGTAGTGTCCGTAGTCGGCCGGCCACCAGTCCTGCGAACTCGTCATCAGCTCCGCGAGGTCCTTCTTCACGGCGGCAAAGTCGAGCTTCTTGAATTCCTCGGCGTAGTCGAAGCGCTCGCCCACCGGATTGCTCTTCGCCGAGTTCTGGTGAAGGACCTGGAGATTCAACTGGTTCGGCCACCAGTCGCGGTTCGACATGGCGCCGACGACGGGGGGCCGGTGGGGGCTTGCCTGCGGCGCTCCTATCACTGGGCATTGGCTGGTGTCGCTCATCGGTTCGTCGGGTTTGGGTTGGGTCTTCTGCGGATCCTGCGCCGCGGCGATCGCGGAGGCCGCAAGAATCAACGAGGTCAGGAAGGCGGTGGGAGTTCGTCTTTTCATGGGAGATCGGATTGGGTTTCTGAGTCGGATGGAACCGAGCCGCTCCTTTCATAGCCAAGGGAAAACAATTCATCCAATGCATTGATCGTTTTGTTGCGATGCAAAATACACATGATACCCTCCCGTCGTGAAGACCCACTTTGAATTCCAGCAGCTGGAGCAATTCGTCGCGGTGGCGCGGTCGAGAAACTTCACGCGGGCGGCGGCCGAACTGAATCTCTCCCAATCCGCGCTGAGCCGTTCGATCCAGAAGCTGGAGGAGCAGCTCGGCCAACCTCTCTTCGAGCGGAAACCGCGCGACGTCGTCCTCACCGATCTCGGGGAACTGCTTCTGGAACGCTCGAAGGAGATCCTGAAGCTCGTCGAGGACACTTTCTCCGCCCTCACCGAGGCGGGCCTCCATGGCCGCATCCGTCTGGGCGCGATCCCGACGATCGCGCCGTATTTCCTCCCGGGCCTTCTGCGTAGCTTCGCCGAGAGGCATCCGAACATTTCCATCGCCGTGCAGGAAGACACCACCAGCAGCCTCGTCCAACGCTGCAGCCACGGAGACATCGACCTCGCCATCCTCGCCTTGCCGGTGGTCGCGAAATACCTCGAAGTCGAGCCCCTCTTCGACGAAGAGCTGCTCCTCGTCGTCCCGGCCGGGCATCCGCTGGCGTCGCTGGACGAGATCACTCCCGACGCGGTCGAGGAATTCCCCTTCGTCATGCTGAACGAAGCGCACTGCCTCTCGGAGAACGTCGCTTCCTACTGCCGACGGCAATCCGTCCAGCCCGTCACCGTCGAGCGCATCAGCCAGCTCGCCACGGTGCAGGAGCTCGTCGCCCTCGGCCATGGCATCTCGATCGTCCCGGCCATGGCCCAACGCCTCGACGGCAGCGAGCGGCGCGTCTACCGCTCCTTCGACGGCGACAGCCCCCTCCGCACCGTGTCGATGATGTGGAATCCCTACCGCTACCAGAGCAAGTGGGTCAAGGCGCTGATGGAGCACCTCCGCCGCCATTGCAGAGACGGGGGTGCGGCGCTGGCGGGATCGACCTGAGTCGGGATGGCAGACCCAGGGAGAAAGACCGCGCCGGGACGGTGGAAAACCCGGCCAGGAGTGCCGGACCATCGGCTGGACCTTCACTGATGGCCTCGGGACGATGCTCTGCTGCCCGGGGGCAGGTTGGCAACGTTCCGCAATGGAACACACTAGTCTGGCTCGATGGCCCGGCCCGGACACTATGAAGCGGATTGCCGCGCTCCGCCACCACCAATTCCCGTTCCCAAGCGCCCTCCTCCGTGCCAAGATATCCTCATGCCGCGCCTCTCCGCGAAAGCGAAAGCCCAGATCTATTCGAGCCTCGAGAAGTACGCCCGCTCCGGCATGGGCATGGACAAGGCCTGCGAGTCGCTCCTCGACCAACCTCGTCTCCCCGCCGCCGAACGGCGGCTCTACCGCGGCTTCCGGGAGGGACTGCGAAAGGGCCGGAGCATCGGCGAGGCGCTCGGTTCGGCAGGCGGCTCCGTTTCCCCGTTGGAGCGCGAGGTCGTGACCGCGGCGGAGTCGGGCGGCAAGCTGGAGAAAGGCTTCGCCCATCTCGCCGAATACTTCCGCCGTCTCGACCGCACTCGTCGCCGCATCGCCAAGGGCCTGGCCTACCCGCTGGTGCTCGTCCACCTCGCCATCCCCGTCACGACGCTGGCGATCGCGGCGTTCCGCAGCTTCAATCTCGACGGGGAAGCGCCCGCCGGGGGCTACCGCGCCGCGCTCGCCTCCAGCGGGTGGGCGATGCTCGCGCTCTGGGGAATTCTCCTGCTCGGCCTTTTCGCGGCATGGTTTCTCCACCGTCTCGGACGCACCTCGGCCGCCCTCGACGCGGTCCTCGGCCGCGTTCCCTTTTTGGGGAAAGCCCGGAAAGCCGCCGCGCTGGAGCGTTTCGTCCAAGTGTTCGAGATCTTTCTCCTCGCGGGCCGGAAGATGAGCGATGCGCTCGACGGGGCCTCGCTCGCCTCGGGCAGCGGACGGATCCGCGCGGCGGGACGTCGGGGGGCGGCGACGGTCGCGGCGGGCCAGTCCCTTTCCACCGCCCTCTTCGCCGCTCCCGAGGCCTTCCCCGGAGACTTCGCCCGCGGCATGGCGGCAGCGGAGGAGTCGGGCCAGCTCGACCGCGAGCTCGCCGAATGGGGCCGGCTGTATTCCGAAAGCGCCGCCGAGTCGATGGAGCGCCTCGCCGAATGGACGCCGAAGCTCTTCTACTGGGGCATCCTCCTCTTCGTCGCCTTCCTCATCGTCCGCGCCGCGCTCGCCTACCGGGACTTGCTCGAGGGCCTGCTGAATTTCGGGGGGTGATGGTGTGGGGGAAGGAGCATTTGTGTGTTCGATTTTGTCAGCGCGATGACCCATCTCGTTTGTCCTCCACACCCGTTTCCGGCGGGATGGAACGGCGGCTGTTCCAAGATGCGTCTCAGTCGAGGCTTGACTTGAGGAAGGGTTTTTGAGAAAAGGGACGCGCTATGAAATTTCGGACTTTAACTAACCGAAAGAACACTTTAATTTCGATTCGTTCACAGCTTTTTGTGTGCGAATCGAATTCGCGCACAATTTTTTTTGGATAAGCAATGTTGTGCCATGAAAAGAATACCCGTGCTGATTGGGGTCACTTTCCTTGCAATGTTCCTGGGTGCTTTTTTCTATTTGAGGTGGAGCAACTACGAATTTTCGGAAAGAACAACTGCAAAAAGAATTCTCCATAGCTCGGCAACAGGCGAGTTTGGAATCGATCTCAGTGATGGAAGGGTTCTTGTTTTTAAAATGACAGAGGACTATCACAAACGTTTTCCAGGTTACGTCGAGAAGTATCGGGATCTGATTGAAGGAGCGACAGTTCAAATTGATAAGAATGAGTTCATATTTACTGGAGAGCAGCGGAGCGCACGTGAGAGCGCGAGACTCGGAATTGTTTTCGAGATACCAAACAGAATGCGAGATTTTGATTTGAGTTCGGATATTCATTATTCTCATGGCGGAGAGTTCGGATTTGGAGGTGCCGTTGACATTAGCCCTCACGTTCAGGCTCATGACGTTATCGACCGATTCGACTCCTTGATCGAAACACCAACAAAGGTTACGATTGTCTGTAAGCGTTATTTCAGCTTCGGAAATCAAGGGCCTCCCGGCCCCTGAAAACCGGGCACAACAAAGCGAGGATGCAAATGCTTCGCATCTCTTAAGCGTTCGGTTTTGTTGAATGAAAAGGATCAAGGGTAGCCGGCCGACGACGGCGGAGGGGGGCGCTTTGGCACATCCCTCGTAAATCGACGGTTTCCAAGAAGCAAGCTTCCAAGAACCGGAGTGGACCGGTCACCTCAACTTCGATGACTAGATGAAAATTCCCATCGAAATAAGAAAGCAGTTGGAGGCTCTTGCCGATTGGGATGATTGGACGGCAAAGCAAAACACTTTGTTTGGACTAAGCGATTGGGAGGAAATCAGCGTAGCCCAGTTGGAGCGAGAGCTTTCACGGGACGAGATTTTGGTCGATGGAACAAAATGGGAGCCCTTTTCGTATCCGTATAAAATACCTTCAGATTTAATCTGATCTTTACGAGGAAGCGCAACGATTCGTTTTTTGCCGATTTGATCCCGAAGGGCACAAAGAGAATCAAGAAAACCCTCATAGGTTCGGAAAGAAATGCAACGAGTGCAAGTTATGGACTCGAACTGCCGATGTTGAAGAATGCCCCTTCTGTGGTCGGCTCTTGCTTCCTACTCCACTGAATGACGACTAATGCCGCATTCCGGCGGGCACGGGATGAAGCGGACGCAAGGATCGTCCGATGGAGTCCGGTAGGGACGCACCGCCGGGGCGTCCGCGTCGGTTGGCCCCTGCTTCTGCGACGGACGCCCCGGCGGTGCGTCCCTACCGCGCTTCGCGCCAAAACAGGCCATCGTCCATGGCTTCGTCGAAAACATGCCTTCATCCCGTGCCATTTGCGTCAGGCAGCATTTCTCGACGATTCTCCTCGGTCAGGGGCTCCGGGCGGGCGAAAGGGCTGAAATGGGAACTCCCAGCAGTGGCCCTGTCCCCCGAAACTGGCACCCTATTCTGGTCTAGAGCATTTTAAATAAAGTTGTAACCGCAATGGGCGAACCAATGGATGGCGTCTTTCGAGGTCACCGAAGAGAGGGCTAGGCCGATAGCCTCCTGGAGCTCCTCCTGGGTCCTTGCCCCGGCGGCCCGGAGGAAGTTCTTCACCTTGCTCCACATCAGCTCGATGGGGTTGAGGTCCGGCGAATAGGGTGGCAGGAAAAGGGGTCGCACTCCGGCAGCGGCAAGGAGTTCGAGGGTCTGCTTGTTCTTGTGGGCGCTGAGGTTGTCCATGACCAGAACGTCTCCCGAGCGCAAGGTCGGCAGCAGCACCTCCACGACGTAGGTCCGGAAGACCTCGGCGTTGGTCGCCCCCTCGATGGTCATGCAGGCGGTGCTGCCGTCGCTCCTCACCGAGGAGACCGTCGTGGTGGTGCGCCATCTCCGGCACGGGGCGGAGGCATGGAGCCTGCGCCCGCGCATCGCGCGGCCCCGCAGCCGGGTCATGTTCGTCTTCGCCGCCGACTCGTCCAGGAAGACGAGCTGCCCGGGGGCGAAGCGGCCCTGCAGACGCCGCCAGATCCTGCGGGCCCTGGCTACGTCGGGGCGGGACTGCTCGTCGGCGCGGAGCGTCTTTTTTTATATGTCATGCCCATGCCCGAAAGCGCGTAGTGGATCGCCTGGACGGTGCAGTCCAGCCCCAGCTTGTCCCGGAGCTCCTCGAGAGTCAGGTCGGGCTTGCCCCGGAGCAGGGCCTTCATCTCCCGCCGGTGGGAGTCGAGGATCTTCGGCTTGCGGCCGCTGTTGCAGTGACGGGGCTTGATGCATCCGGTGTGCCGCCTCTGCTGGATGAGCTTCTTGACCATGCCGAGGGAGACATCGAAGCGCTGGGCGACCTGCTCGCGCGTCGCGTCGCCGCGGTCGTAGGCCTTGAGAATCCGTTGCCGGAGATCCAATGAAAGCGTTGCCATGCGGGAGGATCGCACGGAAAACACAAATGGCTACATTTTAATTTAAAACGCTCTAATCTGGTCATTTTTCCGGTTTCCTGTCCATTTCAATCTGCCCGCTCCCTCCAAAGACAACCGCACAATCTCCGCTCGACGACCTGCCGAAGAGGGTTGACTCGTGCGCGTGACCCTGTTGAATGGAAAGGATCAAGGGTAGCTGGCCAACGACGGCGGAGGCGGTGTCCGCGGCGCTTGCCGGGCGGGAGGACGCTTCGCGCCCGGCTCTCGTCGCGGTCTCGGGCGGGCGGGATTCGATGGTGCTCTGGCATGCCCTGCGCTCCGCGGGATACGGCGACCTCGTGGTGGTCCATGTCGACCACGGCCTCCGCGGCGAGGAGTCGGCGGCGGATAGCGACTTTGTCAGGGCGGAGGCGGACCGTCTCGGCACGCCCTGCAAGGTCCGCCGCGTCGGGGTGGCGGACTTCGCGGCGGAGCATCGGTGCTCGCTCGAGACGGCGGCGCGCGAGCTGCGCTATCGGGCCATCGCCGCGGTCGCGCGGGAGACCGGGCGCACGCGTGTCTTTCTCGCGCACCATGCCGACGACCAGGTCGAGACGGTGCTGATGCGCCTTTTCCGCGGGGCCGGTTCGCGCGGTCTCGCAGGCATGGGGGAGGAGACGCAGCGGCGCGTCGATGGGGTCGGGCTGACCTTGCTGCGACCTTTGCTGGCTGTTTCGCGCGAGGCGATCGCGGCCTATGCGGAGACGCACGGGGTCGTCTGGCGGGAGGATGCCAGCAATGCCTCCGCCTTTGCCCTGCGCAACCGCATCCGCCACCGTCTCCTCCCGGAGATCGAGGCGGTCTTCGGTCGGGAGGTGAGGGGCGCGGTGCTGCGTGCCGCCGGTCTCGCCGCCCTCGACGAGGCGTGGATCGCGGAGGCGCTGGGCGAGCTGCCGCGCAAGGGGGACGGCGGGGGGCTCGATGTGGTGGCCTTGCGGTCCTTCCCGGCGGCGAGGAGGAACCGTCTCCTGCTCGCTTGGCTGCGGGAATCGGGGGTGCCGGACTGCGGGCTCGCCGAGGTGGAGCGGACGACGGGGGTCCTGCTCGCGGAGGCCCGTCCCGCGAAGGCGAGCCTGCCGGGCGGCCATCAGGTGCGCCGCCGCGCCGGGACGCTCTTCATCGAAGGGCCGGCTCCGGGGTGATCCCGAAGTGGTCGTGCAGGGCTGCGGCGACTTCGTCCATGGGCAGGCCGATCACGTTGCTCATGGAGCCCTCGATGCGCTCGATGACGAGGTCGCCGTGCTCCTGGGCGGCGTAGGCGCCGGCCTTGTCCATGGGATCGATGCGAGAATGGTAGTCGGCCTGCTCGGCCGGGGTGAGCCGCTTGAAATGGACGGCGGTGGTGACGGTGAGATCGACCGCCTCGCCCGAGCGGCCGCACCGGATCGCCACGGCGGTGAAGACCTCGTGCGAACGGCCGTTCAGCGAGGCGAGCATGCGGGCCGCGTCGGCCCGGTCGGCGGGCTTGCTCAGCACCGTCTCGCCGAGCAGCACGAGGGTGTCCGCAGCGAGGACGACGGCATCGCGATGCCGCGCCGAAACCGCAGCGGCTTTGTCGCGGGCGTTCTCCGCGGTGAGGCGTCGGATCGGCAGGCTTGTGTCCTCGTTCTCCTCGATGCCGGGGTTCTCGACGCGGAAGGCGTAGCCCGCCTCGGCGAGAAGGTCGCGACGGCGCGGGGAACCGGAGGCGAGGATGAATTCGGAAGGAAGGGACGTCATGCGAATTCGGCGGCGAAGAAGGGATTGTGCCGTTTCTCCTCGCCCACCGAGGTGAGCGGGCCGTGGCCGGGACAGATCACGGTTTCGTCGGGCAGGGTCAGGATCTTCTCGCGGTTGTTCCTCCACGCGTCGGCGAAGGAGACGATGCCTCCGCCCATCGACCCGGCGAAGATCGCGTCGCCCACCAGGGCGAGAGGGCGGGCGAGTCCCTCCACGACGTAGGTGGTGCCGCCGGGCGAATGGCCGCTCGTGGTGCGCGTTACCACGCGCAGCGAGCCGATGCGGAATTCCGCGCCCTCGGAGAAGGTCTCCGTCCCCGGCCAGGATTCGGCCCGGTTGGAGAAGGCTTTCGCCCCGGGAAAGGCGGCGCGGAGCGAGTCCAGGGCGGCGACGTGGTCGTTGTGGGTGTGGGTCAGGAAGATGGATCCGACCTGGACGCCCAGAGCCTCCGCGCGGGCCACGAGGGGCGCGGCGTCGGTCGCGGTGTCGAAGAAGGCCGCCGCCTTCGTCGCCGGATCCCAGACGAGAAAGGCGTTCACCCGCATGTCCCGGTAGGGCAGATTGAACGGCTCGAGGCCTTCGAGGGAGACGGGGCGAGGACTCCAGACCCGCGAGGCGGACATGGCGAGGGCGCGCGGAGCGAGGGAGAGGGCGGTCGCGACCTTGGCGAGCACGGCCTCGTCGCAGAATTCCCCCCGGCAGAGGCGGGCGAGGACGTCGCGGGGCACGCCGGTCCGGTCGGCGAGCTCCGCTTCCGAAATCTGGCGTCCCCGCATCGTCTTGGCGAGGATGTCCTCGAACAGATCTTCCAAGGGGATGAGAGCGTTCATTTCAGACTTGCTATGGAAACTGTGGAGAAAATTCTCGATTTTTCTTGTCGCCCGCCGAGGAAAATGCCATCCTCGTCGCGGAGATGGGTATTTACGATGTCATCTCCAGCACTAAATAGGCCTTCGGGCGCATCATAAACCAAACATAGCAAAAAACCACACCATGAAAGTGAACAGCAAACTACGGGGTGCCTTCACCCTGATCGAGCTGCTGGTCGTCATCGCGATCATCGGCATTCTCGCGAGCTCCGCGATGCCCGCCTACAACGGCATCCAGGAACGCGCCAAACGGACCAAGGATGTGAACAACATCAAGCAGATCCTGCTCGCCTGCCGTGCCTTCGCGGCGGACTGGGAGGGCCTCTACCCCTCCTTCGATCCCGATGCGGACGAAGAGGCCGAGGGCGAAGACTCCTCCTTCTCCACCTCGACCGACGCCTTCAACGCTCTCATTCCCGACTACATCGACACCGAGATCGTCTTCTGGATGCAGACCAAGCATCCCGACAAGCTTCAGCCCCCCAAGGAGGATGGAGAGCTTGAGAACAACGAGAACGTCTACTGCTACGTCTCGGGCCAGACCGACACCAGCTTCAGCCGCTCTCCCCTCGTCGCGGACGGCCTCATGGACGGTCCCGGCGAATACGGCGAGTACCATCCCTGGCTGAAGTCGAAGAAGGCGGTCGTCGGCTTCTGCGGCGGGCACGTGCAGGAGGAGACCCTCAGCTCCGCCTCTCCTGGAGCCACCATCCGAAGCAAGGACCGCCTCGTCGACAACATCTTCGACGAACGCCAGGTGGAGGAAGGCGGCAAGGCGAGCGGCGGCTGGCTCGACACGAAGAAGGACAACGTGCTCCTGCCCGAGTGATCCCAGATCTTCCCCTGCGGGAAAAACCCCGAACCGAAACCCGTTCCGGCACACCGGAACGGGTTTTTCTTTTTCCGGAAGGCGTTTCGGAGAGCCAATTCTCCGCTTGTCGCGACAGCCTCTCCAGCGGACGGTGGCCCCCTCGTCCCGATGACCGCCCTTCGCCGTCAGTTCTTCCTGAGCTACGCCGCGATCGGCAGCGTAGCTCCTCTCCTCACCGTCTTCCTGCGGGAGCAGGGAGGCTTCGGCTTCTTTCAGATCGGGCTGGCCATGGCCCTCATGGGCGTGCCGACGCTTTGCTCGCCCGCGCTCATCACCCTGCTCGCCGACCGCAATCTCGATCCCCGCCGCATTCTCGCCGCCGCCTCGTCGTGCAGCGCGATCGTGCTTGCCACGATGTTCTTTTCGCAAGGAATCGTCCCCACCCTCGTCCTTTTCTTCTTCCATGGCCTTTCCTCGGTGGCGATGCTCCCGCTGCAGGATGGATACTTCTTCTCCCTCGCCGAGGAGAACCGGCGCGAGGGAAGGCCCTCGGTCGAATACCCCACCGTGCGGATCTGGGGGACGATGGGATACATCGTCCCCAGCCTGATCCTCTACTACCCCCTCCTCAAAGGAGCCGAAGTCCGCATGATCCTGCCTTGCGCGGTCGTCTTCTGCCTCCTCAGCCTCGCCAACAGCTTCACCCTCGGCCCCGTGCGCCGCCAGCCCGCACGAATCGCCGCGCAACTCCCCTCCCGCGACGCCCTGAAAGCCATCTTCGCCCCCAAGGCGCGCTGGCTCTCGATCGGGCTTCTCTTCGCCTACCTCGCCGCGGCGACCTACTACGCCTTCATCGGCAACTACCTCGACGAGGTCGTGGCGATTCCCAAACCCTACATCGCCCTCGTCATCCAATTCGGCGTCCTCGTCGAAGTGGGCTGCACCCTCCTCATGCCGTGGCTGCAGCAGCACATCCGTCTCAAGGGGATCCTGGTTCTCGGGCTTGGCTGCATGATCACGCGGATGACGCTGCTGTCGCTCTTCCCGGTGCCCCTCGTCGCCGTTCTCACCCAACTCGGACACGGCTTCGAGGTGCTCGCCCTCTACGTGGGCCCCGTCATGTTCCTGAACCGTCTCGCCGGAGACGAATTCCGCAATTCCATCCAAGGGGTCTTCACCATGGCCATCGCCGGCAGCGCGCGCGTCCTCGGGAGCCTTTCCGCCGGCCTCGTCGCGAGCCACTGGGGACTCGGGACCAATCTCCTTCTCGGCGCCTCCCTGGGCACCTGCGCCCTCTTCGTCATCGCCCTTCTCTTCGCCAGGATTCCGCCCCGGGGAGAAGCCAGGGAAATTGCGATTTCCTCCGCCCCCCTGCCGTGATAGAACAGCGGTCGTTGCATGACATCCCCTGCTCCGGTATCCAGCGGCTTGCCCGCCGAATGGTCGCACAAGGCGATCTTCGGCGCGATCTTCGGACTGCTCGGATTCGCCACGCTCTGGCTCGGATTCGGACTCCTCTTCGCCGCCATGGCCGCCGTCCTCGGACATGTCGCGCGGCACGAAACCTCGGCCCGGCCCCTCCGCGGCCGCGGCTTCGCCACCTTCGGACTCTGGCTCGGCTACGGCGCCATGCTCGTCTTCCCGCTCCTGATCCTGCTCGCTGCCGCCGCGGTTCCCGCCCTCGGTCTCTGGCGTTCCGACGAGGATGTCCGCCACCAAGCCGAAAGCCGGACCCAGGCCTCCCGTCTTTTTGTCGCCTGCGAAGCCTACGCGCGCGCGAACCGCGACCGCTACCCCGCCTCGTGGGAGGATCTCTCGGGCCGATTCGTGACTTCCGAGGAACTCGACGAGCTCCTTCGCAGCCCGCACGCCGGTGGTCTCCGCACCGCCTTCGAACTCGTTCCCCACGACCGTCCCGTCCTGCCCGCGATCGCCGACTCCGTCGTCGTCATCCAGGAGCTCGCGCCCCAGCAGGTCCGCGAGATCGCCGTGGTCTACGCCGACGGCTCGGTTTCCGCCCTTCACAACCCCGCTCACGACTCGCCATGAAACGCGCCACGCCCCTTCTCCTCCTTGCCTGGCTCGCCAGCGCCTCCGCACAGCCGGACAAACTCTATCTCGCCGCCGGCGAAACCGAGGCGCTCATGGCCAAGGAGGGGCAGATCGTCGTCGTCCACGGACTGGCGGAGGGCTCGGCGAAATCCGCCTCCGGCACCAATTTCGTGAACTTCAAGGACGCCGCGTTCTTTCTCGTCACCTTCAAGAGCGATCTGGGGCAGTTTCCGGCGGGCGAACCCTGCGACCTCTACGAAGGAAAGCGGCTCGCCGTCGAAGGCCCCGTCTCCGTCTATCAAGGGAAACCACAGATCAAGCTCACCGATCCCGCTCAGGTGACGATCCTCGGGGCGGATGCCGTCTTTCCCCCTCCGCCACCGGAGAAGAAGGGGGAAACCGCCATGGAGGCGAAGGCGAAAGACGGTCCTCCCGTCCCCGACAAGCCCGCCGACGAAGCGCCGAAGCGGAAGCCGCCCGTCGATCCGGCGGAATATTTCAAAAAGTAGCGGCAAGGCGGGCTTGCCCCCTCACATTCCCACCGCCGCGCGCACTCGGTCGATCACCTTGCGGGCCTCCGATCGGGCCTTTTTCGCACCCGCTTCAAGGACGTCGTCGACGTAGCCCACGTCGTGGAGGATCGCTTCGCGCCGCTCGCGCATCGGAGCGAAACAGTCTCGGATCCGCTCGAAGAGCTGCTGCTTGTAGTGGCCGTAGCCTTGTCCCCCCGCACGGAAGGAGGCCTCCATTTCCGCCACCTCCCCGCCCGAGGCGAAGAGCTGGTAGAGCTGCACGATGTAGCTGTCCGCCGGATCCTTCGGAGCCTCCACCGGCGTCGAATCCGTCACGATTTTCATGATCTTCGAGCGAAGCTTCTTCTCCGTCTCTTCGAAGAGGTCGATCGTGTTGTCGTAGCTCTTGCTCATCTTGCGCCCGTCGAGGCCCGGCACCGTCGCCGTCTCCTCGCGGATGCGCGGCTCCGGGATGACGAGGAGACCCTCGCCGTAGCGGTCGTTGAACTTCTGCGCGATGTCGCGCGTCACCTCGAGGTGCTGCTTCTGATCGCGTCCCACCGGCACCACGTTCGCGTCGAAGATGAGGATGTCCGCCGCCTGGAGCACGGGATAGGCGAAGAGCCCGTGCGAGGGGGAGATTCCCTGGGCGATCTTGTCCTTGTAGGAGACGCAGCGCTCCAGCAGTCCCATCGGCGTGACGCAGCTCAGGATCCAGGCCAGCTCCGTCACCTCCACCACGTCCGACTGCCTCCAGAAGACGGCCTTGGCCGGATCGAGCCCGCAGGCGAGGAAATCGACCGCGAGATTGCGCACGTTCTCCCGCAGCGCCGCCGGGTCGTGCGTCGAGGTCAGGGCATGGTAGTCGGCGATGAAATAGAAGGCCTCGCCCTCGTCCTGGAGGCGGATCGAGGGCTCCATCATCCCGAAATAGTTCCCGATGTGGAGGCGGCCGCTGGGTTGGATGCCGGAAAGAATGCGCATGGTCGTGGCGAAAGCCGCACCATCAGACAGACTCCGTCCGAAAGCAAATTCGGGACAGGTGATTGGAAAATGGAAGACTGTTCATTTTTTTACTGGATTTGTGAACAATTATCTGTATTCTCTTGCCACAACAATCGTTTGTCATCCCATGGTCCAACTGCTATCTCCTAACGGTGCCGAAGACGGCGTGAAACCCGAAACGACGGACGAAGAAGCCGCCGCCTCCAACCCCAAGCCGACGGGCACGAAAAGGACCGTCTCCCGCGCCACCACCCCAACTTCAGCCGCATCCGACATGGCCGCCCCGAAAAGCAACGAAAAGGAGACCAGCCGCATCGCCGAAGCGCGGGCGAAGAACCTCGACCTCGCCATCTCCCAGATCCAGAAGGATTTCGGCGAGTCCGCGATCATGCGCCTCGGCAGCGACAACCGCACCGAGGTCGAGGTCATTCCCACCGGCAACCTCCTCATCGACCGTGCCCTCGGGGCCGGCGGCTTCCCCCGCGGGCGCATCGTCGAAGTCTACGGACCGGAATCCTCCGGGAAGACCACCCTCACCCTCACCGTCATCGCCCAGGCCCAGAAGCAGGGCGGCCTCGCCGCCTTCGTCGATGTCGAGCACGCCCTCGATCCCCAGTATGCCCGGCGTCTCGGCGTCGATCTCGACAACCTCCTCCTCTCCCAGCCGAGTTCCGGCGAGGAAGCCCTCCGCATCGTCGAGACCCTCGTTCGGTCGAACGCCCTCGACGTCATCGTCCTCGACTCCGTTGCCGCCCTCGTCACCAAGCAGGAGCTGGACGGCGAGATCGGCGACGCCACCGTGGGCGCGCAGGCCCGCCTCATGAGCGCCGCCCTCCGCAAGCTCACCGCCATCATCTCCAAGGCCCGCACCGTCGTCATCTTCACCAACCAGATCCGGGAGAAGGTCGGGATCATGTTCGGCAACCCCGAGACCCAGCCCGGTGGTCGCGCTCTCAAATTCTACAGCTCCGTTCGCTGCGACATTCGCCGCACCGGCAGCATCAAGGCCGCCGACGGCTCCGTCACCGGCAACCGCACCAAGCTCAAGGTGGTGAAGAACAAGGTCGCCCCGCCCTACGGCGAAGCTGAATTCGACATCATGTTCAACGAGGGGATTTCCGCCGTCGGCTCGCTCCTCGACCTCGCCATCGAGCACGAGATCCTCCAGAAGCGGGGCTCGTGGATCAGCTTCAAAGGCACCCAGGTCGCCCAGGGCCGCGACGCCGCCAAGGATGCCCTCAAGGCCGATGACTCTCTCTACGCGGAGATCGAGGCCGAGGTCAGAGCAGCCTTGGACCGGGTTGCGAAGTAGTCGACTGGCGACACAAGGGATGTGGCCCCGGCTCCGGAGGCAGGGCGCGGTCCGACCGGGCGCCCCGGCGATGCATCCCTACCGAACGGTCCCTGACACGCAAAGGGCTTTTGCCGGAGGTTCCGACGTCCTTGGCAGGCCGGTCATCTACCCTGCGGTCGTTGCACGGCGGGCCGACCAGGAGTCTCCTGATCGGCCAAACCGAACAGGATGGATCACAAGCCGTTCTCTTCGAGGAATTTCCGCACGGCGGCGGCGCTCGCCTCGACCGGGTAGCGGACCATCTCCTTCTTCTTGATCCGCTCCAGCGAGGGATCCGTCGGAATTTCGCCGATCGCCTTCTCGATGATCGCAGGGAACTTCGCGGGATGGGCGGTGGCAAGGACCACATGGGTGGAGGAAGGATCGAGGTCCTGGAAACCGCAGGCGGTGTGGGGGTCGATGACGTAGTCGTATTTCTCCTTCACCATCCGGATGTTCCTGAGAATGTCCTCGTCGGTGCTGCGGGTCGCGGCGAAGTTGCTCGCGTTGAAGTTCGCGATCTGGATGGATCCATCCTTCTTGAAGCGTTCCATCTGCGCAAGGGTCGCCTTGGCGTCCTTCTCGTTGTGATAGTAGAGGAAGCGCTCGAAGTTCGAGGCGACTTGGATGTCCATCGAGGGCGCATGGCTGGGATGGACCTTGTCGGGCTTGTATTCGCCGGTGTTGAAGAGGCGGTAGAGGATGTCGTTCTGGTTCGTCGCGACGACGAAGCGATCCACGGGAAGGCCCATCTGGTGGACCATCCAGCCGGCGAAGATGTTGCCGAAGTTGCCGGTAGGAACGACGAAATTGAGATCGTCGCGGTTGTCGGGCGGCAGCTGGGTGTAGGCGTGGATGTAGTAGACGCACTGGGCGAGGACGCGAACGACGTTGATCGAGTTGATCGCGGAGAGACGCATCGTCTCCTTGAAGTCCAGGTCGCTCATCAGCTCCTTCACGATGGCTTGCGCATCGTCGAAGGTGCCGTCGATGGGAATGGGGAAGATGTTGTCCGCGCCGGTGCAGGTCATCTGGCGCTCCTGCAGTTCGGAAATTCGACCTTTGGGGTAGAGGATGAAGACCTTCGCCCCCTTCTTCCCGGCAAGCCCGTGGATCGCGGCCGATCCGGTGTCGCCCGAGGTGGCTCCCAGCACGTTGATGGGGATGCCGGTACGCTCGATCTGATCCTCGAAGAGACTGCCGATGAGCTGGAGGCCGAAGTCCTTGAAGGAGAGGCTGGGACCATGGAAAAGCTCGAGGACGAAGAGCTTGTCGTCGAGCTGCTGCAGCGGCGCGTTCATGGTGTCGCTGAAGTTCCCATAGCTGCGGTCGAGGATCTCGACGAGGTGGTCGCTGTCGTGGTCGTCGTCGAAAAGGCCGAGAAAATCCCAAGCAAGGGCGGCGTAGGGGAGGGCATCCTCGACGAGGATGGTCTGCGGCAGAATCGGGAGTTTGCGCGGCACGTAGAGGCCACCGTCGGGCGCGAGTCCGCGCGCGAAGGCCTCGTTGAAACCGACGGGCTCGCCGCCGCCGCGGGTTGAGACGAATTCCATGTTTGGAAGGTAGATCGGGTTTTCGGAGATGGAAGCGGAAATCGGGAACCTTCGCCGGAATCAAGCCGATGACAAGCCTTCCATCGTCCGCCACGACACTTCCGCTCGGCCGACATGGATCGGGCGGCGTCGAGGAAACAGCTCCCTCCGACGGTCGCACGCACCCCGCTCCTGCATCGCGAAGGTCAGGCCCACTCCCCCTTTGACCCGCCCCATCGGGGGTGCTAGGCTTCCCGCCTTTCGAAATCCGGCCCCTCCATGAGCGAATCCGACGGCTCCTCCCGCTACAAGGCGACCCTGAACCTCCCCGATACCGCCTTCCCGATGCGGGGCGACCTCGTCACACGCGAACCCGAACGGCTCGCGCGATGGGAGAAGGGCCACCTCTACCGCCGCCTCGTCGAGAAGCGCCGCGCCGCCGGGTCGCCGAAGTTCGTCCTCCACGACGGGCCGCCCTTCGCCAACGGCGACGTCCACATGGGCACGGCCCTGAACAAGGTGCTGAAGGACCTCGTCCTCAAGAGCAAGTCGATGGCGGGGCACGAGTGCCCCTACGTCCCCGGCTGGGACTGCCACGGGCTGCCCATCGAGTTCAAGGTGGTGAAGGAGTCGCGCGGCCTCGAACCCGCCGAGATCCGCCGCCGCTCCGAAGCCTTCGCCCGGAGCTACATCGACATCCAGCGGAACTCCTTCCGCCGCCTCGGCGTCCTCGGGGACTGGGAGCATCCCTACCTGACCCTCTCGCCCGAATACGAGGCCGACATCATCCGCGTCTTCGCCACGCTCGTGGAGAAGGACTTGGTCTATCAAAGCCAGAAACCGGTGCAGTGGAGCTACGGCGCCCAGACCGCCCTGGCCGAAGCCGAGGTGGAATACATGGAGGTGAAGGATCCCGCGATCTTCGTGAAATTTCCCCTCGCGACCGGAGCCTATGCCGGGGAAAGCTCGATGGTCATCTGGACGACGACGCCTTGGACCCTGCCGGCGAACCTCGGGATCGCGGTGCATCCGCAGTTCACCTACCTGCGCGGGAAGTTCGAGAACGCGGAGCGTGGCGTGACCGAGAATCTCATCGTCGTCCGCGAACTGGTCGAGGCCTTCGGCCAGAAGACCGGCTTCGTCCCCGCGGGCGAGCTGGTCGAACTGAAAGGCGCCGAACTGGAAGGAGCCGAGGCGCAGCATCCTTTCCTCCCACGCACCTCGCGCGTCATCCTCGCCGACTTCGTCACCACCGAGACCGGCACGGGCGCGGTCCACATCGCCCCGGGCCACGGGGCGGAGGACTATCTCGCGGGACAGCAGAACGGCCTCGGACTCCTTTCCCCCGTCGACGACGAAGGCAAGTTCACCGCCGAGGTCGGCGTCGATTTCCTCGCCGGCAAACACGTCCACGAGTCGAACGTGCCGATCATCAAGCTGCTCGCGGAGAAGGGCTCGCTGATCGGCAAGGAGAACTACCTCCACAGCTATCCGCATTGCTGGCGCTCGAAGACGCCGGTGATCTTCCGCTCCGTGCCGCAGTTCTTCATCCGCATCGACGCGTTGCGCGAAACCGCGCTGAAGGAGATCGACCGGGTGCAATGGCTGCCGCATTGGGGCCGCAACCGGATTTTCGGCACGGTCGAGTCGCGGCCGGACTGGTGCATCTCGCGCCAGCGCACCTGGGGCGTGCCGCTGCCGGTCTTCTACGACGCGGAGACCTCCGCACCCATCCTGGACGCGTCCCTCGCCCGCCGTGTCGCCGATCTCACCGAGTCGGGCGGGACGAACCTGTGGTTCGAGAAGGACGACGCCTGGTGGGCGGAGCAGCTCGGCCTGCCCGCCGGTACGACTCGCTGCACCGACACCCTCGACGTCTGGATCGACTCGGGTTCGAGCCATGTCGCGGTGATGGACCGCCATCCCGAGCTGAGCCGCCCTGCCGACCTCTACCTCGAGGCGACCGATCAGCACCGCGGCTGGTTCCAGAGTTCCCTCATGCTCAGCGTCGCGGTGTGCGGCGAAGCTCCCTACAAGGCGGTGATGACCCACGGATTCGTCGTCGACCAGGACAAGAGGAAACTCTCCAAGTCCGAAGCGGAGAAGTCGGGCAAGCCGGTCGATGCGGCCTACTTCTACAACAAATACGGAGCCGACATCCTGCGCCTCTGGGTCAGCAGCGTGGACTGGCAGAACGAGGTGCCCTTCGGCGAGGATCTCTTCAAGCAGACGGCCGAACCCTATCGCCGCTTCCGCAACACCCTGCGGATCCTCCTCGCCAATCTCCACGACTTCGACGCGGCGACGGACGCGGTGTCCGACGCGGATCTCACCCTCCTCGACCGCTGGATCCTCGAGCGGCTCCACCAGGTCGTCGTGGAATGCCGCGAAGCCTACGCGGCCTACGAGTTCCGCAAGGTCTTCAACACCCTGAACCAGTTCTGCGCCGTCGACCTCAGTGCCCTCTACGTCGACATCACGAAGGACCGCATGTACTGCGACGCGGCGGACTCTCCTCGCCGCCGCGCCACGCAGACGGCGATGCACCGCGTCTTCGATTCGCTCGTGAAGCTGCTCGCCCCGGTTCTCTCCTTCACCGCCGACGAGGCCTGGGAGTACGCCGGCCACGCCGATCCGGTCCACCTGGAGCTTTTCCCCGACGGCGCCCCGGCCTTCGCGGGCTCGGAGGCCTCGGAGAGCATCGCGCAGCTCTCCCGCCTCCGCGACCTCGCCCAGGTCGCGATCGACGCGGCGGTGAAGGCCGACGAGTTCAAGAAGCGCGAGCGCGCCGCCGTGGTCTTCCACCTGCCCGCGGACGATCCGGCCCGGCCTCTGCTCGCCGCCTCGCCCGAGGAATCGCTCGAGTTCCTCATGGTCTCCTCCTTCTCGGTTTCCGACTCGGCGGCGGAGGCCCGCGCCACCGTCGCAGGCACCTCGCACGAGGAATGCCCCCGCTGCCGCCGCTCGTTGCCGCTCGTTGCAGGCGGCCTCTGCGGACGCTGCGAGGAAGTCGTCTCCGCCCTCGAACCGGTCGCTCCATGATCCGCTATCTCGTCTTCCTCAGTCTTCCCCTCTTCGTCCTCGACCAGTGGACGAAGTGGCTCATCCTGAAGCGTTTCCCCGAATACGGCTCGCCGGAGAACTTCATCGAGGTCATCCCCGGCTTCTTCCATCTCGTCCGCGTCCACAACACGGGCATGGCCTTCGGCGTGCTCAACGGCACAGCCTACGCGAACTGGATCTTCGGCGCCATCGGCCTCGCCGCCCTGATCGGGATCAGCTTGCTGTGGAAGAAGCAGGCCTTTCCCGACAAGGTTTCCAAGACGGCCGCCGCGCTCCTCGTTTCGGGGATCTTCGGAAACCTCACCGACCGCCTTCTCCCCGGACGCGGCTACGTCGTCGACTTCCTCGACTTCAAGCTGCCCTACTACGAGCTGATCGACAAGACCTCGGGCGGCCATTTCCCCTCCTTCAACGTCGCCGACTCCTGCATCTGCGTGGCGGCGGGGCTCCTCATCCTCTCCGCCTTCCGGCAGCCGGGCGGATCGAAGAGGAAGCGGTCCGCCTGACACCTTCCCCTCCTATGAGCCGGAAGGGATTCATCATCGTCGCGGCGATCTTCGGAGCTGCCTTTCTCCTTCTCGCCCTCGCGACGCGAGGCTACCGCAAGCTTGAGGAAATGCGCCGCTCCGCCGAGCCGGGGCCGACCGGTGCGCTGACCTCTCCGATAGGCATCGACGGGTCGATGGAGTCCGTGCCGGGAACCTTCTCCTAACGCTCCAGAATCTCCACCTCGTAGCCGTCGGGGTCGGTGACGAAGGCCATCTTGATCTTCTTCCCCGAGGGAAAGGCCTCGCGCCAGTCGTCCGGCCAGATCTCGATGCCCGCCGCCTCGATCCGGTCGCAGTACGCCATGATGTCCTCCACGCCGAGGGCGGTGTGCATGAGATCCTCGGGGAACTTCACCTCGAAATCGGGCGAGTAGCAGAGCTCGAGAAAATGCTCGCAGCCCTCCAGCTCGAGAAAGGCGAGCTGGTTCCCCGCCGGCGACTTGTCGGTGCGGCGGGTCAGCTTGAAGCCCAGGGTCTCGTAGAAGGCGATGGTGCGATCGAGGTCGCTGACGCGGATGCGAGTGTGGAGGAACTTGATCATGCGAAGAGAGTTGACGCGCTTTCCCGGCTTTCGCAAGCGACGGATGCGGAGTGAGGTGCTTCAGGGGATGATTCCGCCTGTAGCCGCGGTCATCGACCGCGGAGCGGACGTCCTTCCGACGCTCGGCCGAGGCCAATGGCCTCGGTTACAGTGCCTCGTCTCTCAACTCTCAACGATCCCCTCTCAACTCGACGCACCTCCTCCCGCATCTGCGCCTGCCGTCAATCCGTGCGTAACCATTGCCGGACTCCGGACAATAACCCCCGCAGGACGACCCCGATGACCCCTTTGAAAAGCCAGCCATCCCCCGAGTTCGAGCGTCTCCTCGAGACGCACCGCCCCCGGCTGCGCGCCTTCCTCCTCTCCCTCACCGGGAGCGGGGCGGCGGCCGACGACCTCGCCCAGGAGACTTGCCTCGTCCTCTGGCGGAAACGCGAGGAGTTCGATCCCACGGGCGACTTCCGCGCCTGGGCCTTCCGCGTCGCCTTTCTGCAGGCGCAGAACCACCGCCGCCGCATCGCCCGCCGCCTGAACCGCGAACTGCCGGGGGACGAGCTTTTCGAGCGCATCGCCGACGCCGCCACCGAGGGGCACGGCTACAGCGAGCAGGAGGAGCGCCGCCGCGAGGCGCTGGTCCATTGCCTGAAGAAGCTGAGGGAGCCTCACCGGGACCTCCTCCTCCGCCGCTACCAGGACGGCACCAGCCTCGAGCAGCTCAGCCGCGAGGCCGACCTCAACCGCAATGCCATGGCGCAGAAACTTTTCCGAATCAAGACGACGGTGGCCCGCTGCGTCCGGAGACAGCTCGGCGAAACGGTCTGATCCCTTCCCATGAACCCACACGAAAACCAGCGCGAATTCGAGGCCATCCTCGCGGCCCTCGGCGAACGCGAGCTCACCGACTGGGAGCGCGAGCGCCTCTGGGAACTGCTCGCCGGGGACGAGGATCGCCTCCGCGAATTCACCGACCACTGTTTCCTCGGGGCCGATCTAGGGGCTCTGGGCGACGAACCGCTGGCCGCCGCGGGCATCGCCCGCCGTCCCGCCAACGTCATCCCCCTTCCTTGGGCCGGATCGGCGAGAGCGACGTCCCCTCGACGTCCGTTCGCCCTCGCCGCCGGCGCCGCCGCCGCCTTTTTTCTCGCAGGCTTCGCGGTCCTCGCCCTTCGACCCGACGACCCGGCTCCGGCGGAACCCACCGCCGCGCTCCCGGCGGAGTCCAGAACGCCGGCGGCGGCCTCCGTCCGCCGCGCCAACCTCAGCCTCGACGATCCCAGCGACGAGGCCGTCGCCCTGAGCGGTCCCGCCGCCCTCGCCAACAGCCGCACTCCCCGTGGCGGCCTGCCCGAAGGCGCGAGCGCCGTGCCCGAGACGATCTCCTTCAACCACCACGTCCGTCCGATCCTTTCGGAGAACTGCTTCTTCTGCCACGGGCCCGACGAGAAGATGCAGAAGGCCGACCTGCGCCTCGACACCCTCGAGGGCGCCACCCGCGACCTCGGCGGCTACGCAGCCATCGTACCCGGCGATCCGGGAAAAAGCGAAGCGTGGCAGCGCATCCTCTCCACCGATCCCGACTCGGTCATGCCGCCGACCGATTCGCACCGCGTCCTGAGCGAGTCCGACCGCGAGATCCTGCGCCGCTGGATCGAGGGCGGAGCGGTCTACGACGCGCACTGGGCCTTCGTCGCGCCGAAACGACCTGCTGTGCCGACGCCGAAGGATGCGACGTGGGTGAAGAATCCCATCGACGCCTTCCTCCTCGCCCGTCTCGAGCGCGAGGGGCTCGCACCAAATCCGCCCGCGCCACCGCGTGCCCTGCTGCGCCGCCTTTCCCTCGACCTCGTCGGCCTGCCGCCTGCGCCCGGCGAGCTGGCCGCCTTCGAGACGCGCTACGGCAGCGATCCCGACGCCGCCGTGGCCGAGGCCGTGGACCGGCTCCTTGCCTCGCCCCACTACGGGGAGCGCATGGCCCTGCCCTGGCTCGACGCGGCCCGCTACGCCGACTCGAACGGCTTCCAGCAGGACGGCAACCGCCACCAGTGGCCCTGGCGCGACTGGGTCGTGCGGGCCTATCAGAACAACCTTCCCTTCGACCAGTTCACCATCGAGCAGCTCGCCGGGGATCTCCTCCCCGGACCGACGCAGGATCAGCGCATCGCCACCGCCTTCAACCGCCACCACATGCTCAACGGCGAGGGCGGCGCCATCCCCGAAGAGCAGCGGATCAACAACGTCCTCGACCGCGTCGACACCACCGCGACGACCTGGCTCGCCCTGACGATGGCCTGCGCCCAGTGCCATTCCCACAAGTACGACCCCATTTCGCACGAGGAGTACTTCCAGTTCTTCGCCTTCTTCAACAACCTGCCCGAGAGCGGCGTGGTCGACTACCGCTCCGGCCAGGGCTGCGCCTTCGGCTCGGGCGCGACGGTGCAGCTCGCGCGCCCCTGGCTGACCCTGCCCACGCCGGAGCAGGAGGCCGAGAAGAAGCGTCTCGAAGGGGAGATCAAGGAAGCGGGCGAAAGACTGGCCGCCCTGGAGCCCGAGATCGCCCCGGCGCGGCAGGCGTGGGAGGCGAAGTTCACCGCGAAGGAGCTGGAGGACCGCACCCGCTTCCCCGGCTCCCTCTCCACCATCCTCCGCATGCCGGTGGAGAAGCGCAACGACAACCAGAAGCGGGACGTCACCGAGTTCTTCCTCCGCACCGGCGACCACGGCAAAGACGAATGGACGAAGCTGGGCGAGGGCGTCCAGACGAAGCGCGATGCCCTGCGTGGAGTGAACGAGTCCATCGTCCAGGTCATGGTGATGGAGGAGAACCCGTCCGACAAGACCCGCGAGACCTTCACCCTCGTCCGAGGCGACTACCAGCAGCCCGACCGGAAGGTCGCGCCCGGCACGCCCGCCTTCCTCCCGCCCATGCCAGCGGACGCGCCGGGGAACCGGCTCGGCCTCGCGAAATGGCTCGTCGACCCCGGCCATCCCCTCACCGCCCGCGTCGCGGTGAACCGGCTCTGGCAGCAGTTCTTCGGCGTCGGCATCGTGAAGACCTCGGAGGACTTCGGCGTGCAGGGCGAACTGCCCGTCCATCCCGAGCTGCTCGACTGGCTCGCGGTGGAGTTCGTCGAATCGGGCTGGGATGTGAAGCACCTCGTCCGCCTTCTCGTCACGAGTTCGGCCTACCGTCAGGACAGCGCCTTCTCCCCGGAAAAATCCGAACGCGATCCCGACAACCGCCTCCTCGCCCGCGGCGCCCGCTCGCGCCTGCCCGCCATGCTCCTGCGCGACCAGGCCCTCGCCGTCTCGGGTCTCCTCGTCCCGGCCGTCGGCGGCGAACCGGTCTACCCGAGCCAGCCCGAGGGGCTCTGGGAGGAATTCTCCTTCGGCAAGATCAGCTACCCGCATCGCGAGGAACGGGAGCATCTCCATCGCCGCAGCCTCTACACCTTCTTCCGCCGTACCTCCGCACCGCCGAATCTCTTCGACGCCTCCGCGCGGCAGGTCTGCACGGTGAAGCCCTCGACGACGAACACTCCGCTGCACGCCCTCGTCCTCCTCAACGACGAGACCTACATCGCGGCCGCACGTGCTCTCGCCCGGCGCATGGTCGGGGAAGGCGGCCCGGCCCCGGAGGCGCGCCTCGCCTTCGCCTTCGAACTCACCACCGGGCGGCGGCCGACCGAGGCGGAGCAACGGCTCCTCGCCAATGGTTACGAGAAAAGCCTCAACGAATTCCGCAGCTTCGCCGAGGATGCCGTCGCCTACGCCGCGCTCCGCGATGGGGAGAAACACGACCCTCTCGAACTCGCCGCCTGCGTCCGTATGGCGCAGGTGATCTTGAATCTGGATGAGACGCTGAGCCGGCCATGAAGCGGTTTAGCCTTTAGCTTTTTAGCGGTTTCGCTTTTTGACATGAGCACCAGCGATTTCATCGCCTTCTCATCACCGACACGCCCGCATCTCGGTCATCTGCGAACATCTGTGTTTCAAACCATTTGCCCAATAGCGACCACCGCTTCCCAAACCTTTTACCTTTCACTTTTTACCTTTTACCGGGGCTCCGTCCCATCCCCCTGACATGAGCACACCCTTCGACCACTCCCTCCTCCAGCAGGCCGATCGCCTTCTCCAGACCCGCCGCCAGTTCTTCGGCAGGACCGCCACCGGCATCGGCACCGCCGCCCTCGCCTCGCTCCTCGGCAAGGACGCCCTCGCCGCCGTCACCGGGCAGTCCCCCTTCCCCAACCACACCGCCAAGGCCAAGCGCGTCATCTACCTGATGCAGACGGGAGGCCCCTCGCACCTCGACCTCTTCGACCACAAGCCCGGCATGTACGGCCGCCACGGGGAGAACATTCCCGACTCCGTCCGCGCCGGGGTCCGCCTCAGCACGATGACGGGGAACTACAAGGAATACCCCGTCCTCGCCCCGTTGAAGCCCTTCCAGCGGCATCCCGTCTCGGGCATGTCGATCTCCGACCTCGTTCCCCACACGCGGGACATCTCCGACAAGATCTGCCTCATCAACTCGATGAACACCGAGGCGGTGAACCACGCTCCCGCCGTGACCTTCTTCCTCACCGGACACCAGCTCCCCGGCCGCCCCAGCATGGGCGCGTGGATGAGCTACGGTCTCGGCTCCGCGAGCGAGGACCTGCCCTCCTTCGTCGTGATGCTCTCGCGCGACCGGGAAAACTCCTGCGGCCAGCTCTTCTACGACTACTACTGGGGCAGCGGCTTCATTCCGGGGAAATACCAAGGCGTCAAGTTCCGCAGCGAGGGCGATCCCGTGCTTTTCCTCTCCGATCCCAAGGGCCTCTCCCGCGACATGAAGAAAGGCCTCATCGACGACATCGCCGCGCTCAACCGCGAGCACTACGAAGCCGTCGGCGACCCCGAGATCCAGACGCGCATCTCCCAGTACGAGATGGCCTACCGCATGCAGACGAGCGTGCCCGAACTGACCGACCTCGGCAACGAACCGCAGCACATCCTCGACCTCTACGGGCCCGATGTGCTTCGCCCCGGCTCCTTCGCGCGGAACTGCCTCCTCGCCCGCCGCCTCGCCGAGCGCGGCGTGCAGTTCATCCAGCTCATGCATGCCGGCTGGGACCAGCACAACAACATTCCCACCCAGCTCGAGGTGCAGTGCCGCGACACCGACCAGCCCAGCGCCGGCCTCGTCCGCGACCTCGAGCAGCGCGGGCTGCTGGAGGACACCCTCGTGATCTGGGGAGGCGAATTCGGCCGCACCCCCTTCGGCCAAGGCGACATCAAGAATCCGAAGGCCCACGGCCGCGACCACCACGGCGCCGCCTTCTCCCTCTGGATGGCTGGAGGCGGCGTGAAGGCGGGGGTCCAATACGGAAAGACCGACGACTACGCCTACAACATCGTCGAGGGCAAGGTCCATGTGCACGACTTCCAGGCGACCGTGATGCACCTGCTGGGCATCGACCACGAGCGGCTCACCTACCGCTTCCAGGGCAGGCGCTTCCGCCTCACCGACGTGCACGGGCATGTGGTCCGCGAGGTTTTAGGCTGAACCCGCTCGGAAAGCCATCGCTCCGACGCACGAATGCGCGGAGGCGCAAGAGACTTGACTCCCACCCCGATCCGGCATTGACTTGGAGGCTACGCCCTGCGCACCGACATCCCTCCCGCCGCCATGACCCGACAGCGCCTTCTCGCCGCCCTCGCCCTGCCCGCCCTCCTCCTCGCCGCCTTCTCCCTCCTCCGCACGGAGCGCGGGCTCAAGCCCCGGCCCGGGAACGCCGACCGCCTCCCGCTTCCCGCCGCAGCGGCCCGCCCGGCAGACGGCACCGCGGACGCCGCCCCCATCACCCTGGCCGGGGCACCCGCCCCGCCGGCCGACGCCGAGACAGCCTCTCCGCCGGCGGAGTCCGTCGACGAAGCCTCAGAGGACTTCGCCGCCCTCCCCGATTCCGAGCAGCGTTCCCTCTGGGACGCCTTCCACGCCGCGCGCAGGGCCGTCCTCCCCCTCAACGCGCACGAGGCCGCCCTCCCCCACAACGAGGGCGTCCAATACTTCGCCCAAAACCCGGGACAGCAGATCACGGCCCGCTTCCTCGACGGCACCATGCGCCTCGGCTCCGGACAGGGCGGCGAATGGACCGCCACCCTCGCCCTCGCCGGCGGGCGCGCGACCCCGCCCGTTCTCGTGGACGGACGCGTCGAATACCGGCATGCCCATGGGGTGACCGAATGGTACGAGAACCGCCCCGAGGGCATCGAGCATGCCTTCACCGTGGCCCGCCGGACAGCGAGCCCGGGAGAGGCCCTGCGTCTCGACCTGGAGCTCTCGGGCGTCACCGCCCGCCGGGGCGGAGAGCCGGCCGAAGGCGGCTCCGGCACCTTGGAGTTCCTCGCGGAGGACGGGGCACCCGTGCTGCGCTACGGGGAGGTGA
>JBBCIU010000017.1:0-218335 GCA_037190325.1 Verrucomicrobiales bacterium
TCGACCTTGGCGAGGTTGCCGTCGGCATCGGCGGCGCGTCCTTTGACGACGCGCCGGGGGCGGGAGGTCTGGACGCGCTTCTTGCCCGAGATGGAGAGAGTGGGGGCTCGGGGTGGGGTGTAGCGCCAGAGGACGGCCTCGAAATCTAAGGTGATGGAATTGCTTGCCTCGCCCCCGACGAGGATCGTAGAGCCGTCGGTCCAGATGGAATAGGCAATGGAGCTGGAGTAGTTCGGAGGCAGGAAGGAGTGGAGATCGACGAAGCGGTCGGCGGAGCCGGACCAGAGGGCGGCGTGGTTCTGGCCGCCGATGGTGGCGAATCCCGCCTGGCGGGTGCCGGAGATGGCATTGATGGAGGATGCGGTGGCCCCGGCGGGATGGAGGTCGACGAAGCTGGCGGCGGAGCCGGCCCAGAGGGCGGCGTGGTTCTGGCCGCCGATGGTGGCGAATCCCGCCTGGCGGATGCCGGAGACGGCATTGATGACGGATGTGCCCGCTCCGGCGGGGTGGAGGTCGAGGAAGCTGCCGGGGGAGCCGGACCAGAGGGCGGCGTGGTTCTGTCCCCCGATGGTGGCATATCCCGCCTGCTGGGTGCCGGTGATCGCGCGGACTTCGGATTCGGTGGCCCCGGCGGGATGGAGGTCGACGAAGCTGGCGGCGGAGCCGGACCAGAGGGCGGCGCGGTATTGTCCGGCGATGTTGGCGTGTCCCGCCTGCTGGGTGCCGGTCAAGGCAAAAATCTCGGAGCGGATGGCCCCGGCGGGGTTGAGGTCGAGGAAGCTGCCGGCGGAGCCGGACCAGAGGGCGGCATGGGGCAGTCCGCCGATGAAGGCGCGTCCCGCCTGCCAGTTTCCCGCGATGGCAAAGACATTGGAAAGGCCCGCCCCGGGGGGATTCAGGTCGACGAAACTGTCGGCGGAGCCGAACCAGAGGGTGGCATGGGAGGAGGCGAATCCCGCCTGCTGGGTGCCGGAGAGGGCGCGGATGCCGGAGTGGAGGGCTCCGGTGGGATGGAGATTCACTACGGCCCAGGTCTGGGCATGGAGGCTTGCTCCGCAGAGGAGCGTGAAGGCGGCGGCGACGGGTCGAAGGAAGGAGGGACGTGGATGCATGGAGGATGGGGTGGGATTGGACTTGGCCGTGGGGATGGATTCAGCGCCGGAGCACGACGATCTTGGCGGTGCGGGATTTGCGCTTGGTGGAATCGACGGCGCGGGCGGCGACGTTGTTCCTTCCGGGCCGGAGCTTGGCGGTGAAGCGCCAGTTGGCGAGGCCTTTGGCGCGTTTGAACTTGGCCTTGCCGACCTTGACCTCGACTTTAGCGAGATTGCCGTCGGCATCGGCGGCGCGTCCTTTGACGACGAGGCGGGGGCGGGAGGTCGTGACGCGCTTCTTGCCCTTGATGGAGAGGGTGGGGGCCCGTGGCGGGGTATAGCGCCAGAGGATGGCCTCGTGCTGGGCGGTGGTGGCGTTGTATCCGTAGCCGCCGACGAGGAGGGCAGCCCCATCGGTCCAGAGGCAAATGGCCTCCGAGGCGGTGTAGTGGGAAGGGAGCAGGGAGTGCAGATCGGCGAAGCTGGCGGACGATCCCGACCAGAGGACGGCGTGGAACTGGCCACCGATGGAGGCATGTCCCACCTGCCGGGTGCCGGAGGCGGCGAAGATCCTGGATTCGGTGGCTCCTGCGGGGTGGAGATCGACGAAGCTGCCGGCGGAGCCGGACCAGAGCGCGGCGTGGGGATGGCCGCCGATGGTGGCAAATCCCGCCTGCCGGGTGCCGGTGGTGGCGAGAATGATGGATTCGGTGGCCCCGGCGGGATGGAGGTCGACGAAGCTGCCGGCAGTGCCGGACCAGAGGGCGGCGTGGGGGGCGCCACCGACTGTGGCGCGACCTGCCTGCTGGTTGCCGGCGAGGGCGAGAATTGCGGATTGGGTGGCGACGCCGGGATGGAGATTGGCGTAGCCGGTGGCCGAGCCGGACCAGAGGATGGCATTTTCGAGACCCGCGAAGGTGGCGTATCCAGCCTGCTGGGTGGCGGTCATGGCGATCGCCATGGAGGTGGTCGCGCCGGTAGGATGGAGATCCACGAAGCTGCCGGCGCTGCCGGACCAGAGTGTCGCACGGATCACGCTATCGATGGTGGCGGATCCCGCCTGCCGCGCGCCGGCGAGGGCGTGGATCTTGGATTCGGTGGCCGCACCGGGGTGGAGATTCACGTAGCTGGCGGCGGTGCCGGACCAGAGGATCGCGCGGGTCTGGCCGGAGAAGATGGCGTATCCCGCCTGCTGGGTGGCATTGGCGGCGTGGACGAGGGACATGCTCGCCCCGGATGGATGGAGATTGACGGTGGTCCAGGTCTGGGACTGGAGAAGCGATGGGAGGAGGAGTGCGGCGGCGGACAGGGCGACGCCGAGGGCGGTGCGGTGGGGGTGTGGGCTCATGGCGCTCTCAAGGGGTAGGAGGGACGGATTCGGGGAGACATGGGAGAGGGGATGGCTGGCGGTGGCGAAATGCTGGTCCTCATGGGGGCCGTGTTGGTTGGGTATCAGTCTGATGAAGATCACGGGCAAGGTCAAGCCTGGTGGGCGGAAAGTCCTGTTGGGATCCGAAGCTCGAAATCCGCAATCCGAAAGGCTGGGAGAGTTAGCCCGAAATGGGTCAGGCACTTTCGTGCGTTTCGGGGTCATCCCTTCCATTTACCAGGCATGCCGACCCGTGATCGCGTGATCGCATCGAAGGGAAATATGTCGCATTTTTACAAAAACAGACCCCGTTGCGACAAGACCCCGGTGCGGGCGCGGGATAGACTTGGAAACGATCCGAAGTCCCCCCGGATCCTACCCTGTCGACTCGATGACCCGACCCTCTCCGATTCCCTTCCTCCTCGTCGCGTTGTCGTGCGTCGCTTCCGTCCGCGCCGAAGACGAGGCGGGACGCGCCTACTATGCGGAGAAGGTGCATCCCCTGCTGAAGGAGCACTGCTTTAAATGCCATGGCGGAGAGAAGGAGCTGAAGGGCGACTTCCGCCTCACCAGCCGCGAGGGGCTGATGCACGGCGGGCACTATGGTCCCGCCTACAATGCCGACGATCCGGCGGCGAGCGTGCTCCTCGAGATGGTGAGCTACAAGGATGCCGATCACCAGATGCCGCCGAAGGGCAGGCTGCCGGAGGAGGCGCTCGCCACGCTGGCGCACTGGATGGAGATGGGCGCACCCTACGATCCGGCGCTGGAGATCAAGGGGGCGGCGACGGAGCGGCGCGGCTTCACGGTGAAGGAGGAGGATCGCCAATGGTGGGCCTACCGCCCGGTCGCGAGGCTCGATCCGCCGAAGGTTGCGGATGCGGACTGGGCGGCGAACAGCATCGACGCCTTCGTCCGGGCGCAGCTCGACCGCGAGGGACTGACGCCGAATCCGCCCGCGGCTCCCGCCGCCTTGATCCGCCGCCTCGCCTACGATCTCGTGGGGTTGCCGCCGACGCCGGAGGAGGTCGAGGCCTTCGTCGCCGCTTCGGAGACGGATCCCGAGGCCGCCTGGACCGCGGCGGTGGAGAGGCTGCTGGCGCGTCCGCAATACGGCGAGAAGTGGGCGCGGCACTGGCTCGACCTCGTCCGCTACGCCGAGTCGAACGGCTTCGAGCGCGACAATCCCAAGCCGCATCTCTGGCGCTACCGCGACTACGTCGTCGACGCCTTCAACGGCAACCTGCCCTACGACCAGTTCGTCGTCGAGCAGCTCGCCGGCGACGAGATCGCCGCGCCGACGATGCGCTCCCTCGTCGCGACCGGCTACCACCGGCTCATGCAGTGGGACGACGAGCCCGCCGACCGCGAGCAGCACGTCTACGACGTCCTCGCCGACAACGTGCAGGTCACCAGCGAGACTTTCCTCGCCACCACCCTGAACTGCGCCCGCTGCCACGACCACAAGGCCGATCCCGTCTCGCAGAAGGACTACTACGCCTTCATGGCCTTCTTCAAGGGGGTGACGCACTACCGCACCGAGGGCACCCTCGTGAACTGGACCACGCCGGAGGAGAAGGCCGCCTTCGAGAAGGAGCGCACGGTGACCCTCGCCCGGCTGGAGGCGGAGAAGGCGGCGCTCGCCTCGCGGATTCGGGAGGCCTTGGAAAAGGCGGGCGTGCTGGGGACGGCGGAGTCCTCCCGTGCGATCACCCTCGTCGAGGATGCGCGCCAGGGTGGCGTGGTGTGGGAATACACGACGGACAAACCCTCCGACGACTGGCACGAGGTGGGATTCGTCAACAAGTCGTGGTACAAGGCGCGCTCCGGCTTTGGCCACGGCAATCCGCCCGGTTCCGTGGCGAACACGGAATGGAAGACGCCCGAGATCTGGATGCGCACCAGCTTCGGCCTCGAGACTCTGCCGGATTCCCTCGTCCTCGACATCCACCACGACGAGGATGTCGCGGTCTATCTGAACGGTGCCCTCGTCCACGAGGCGAAGGGCCATCTCACCGCCTACGAGACCGTGGTCCTGCCGAAGACGGCGGTGGGCGCGCTCCAGACGGGGCGCAACGTCGTCGCGGTGCATTGCCGCCAGACGGGGGGAGGGCAGTACATCGATCTGGCCCTCCGCACCGGCGTCGCGGGGGACGGCTCCTTCGAGAGCTTCCTCGCCGGTTCCGGTCCGAAGACACATGCCGCCGCGATCCGCAAGCACGGCGGCGGGGATCTCGTCGCCGATCTCAAGCGCCTGAACGACGAGATCGCGAAGTGGCGCAAGGCCGAGGCCGGCACGCCCGTCAACGCCGTGACCGAATCCGGTCCCGATCCCGGTCCGATGCCCGTCCACGCCCGCGGCAGCGCCCACGCGCCGGGAGATCCGATGGTGCCCGCGATTCCCGCCGTGCTCGCACCGGAGGGTTCCGATCCGCACCCGCTCGCGGCGAGTCCGGTGGCCCGCGAGGGGCGCGCCAGCTCGGGCCGACGGCTCGCTCTCGCGAAATGGATCGTCGATCCCGGCAATCCGCTCACCGCCCGTGTCATGGCCAACCGTCTCTGGCAGCACCACTTCGGGCGGGGACTGGTGCCGAGCACTTCCGATTTCGGACATCTCGGGGAGCAGGCGACCCATCCCGAGCTGCTCGACTGGCTCGCGACCCGCTTCGTCGAGAGCGGCTGGGACATGAAGGCGATGCACCGCCTCATCCTCCACAGCCGGACCTACCGCCTTTCCTCCGAACCCGAGTCGGGCAATCTGGAGAAGGATCCGCAGAACCGCCACTTCTGGCGCTTCGACATGCGCCGCCTCACCGCCGAGGAGCTGCGCGACTCCATTCTCGCGGTGTCGGGGAATCTCGATCTCAGGACCGGCGGTCCCTGGGTCTATCCGCCCCTGCCTCCCGAGGTGCTCGCGACCTCGTCGAAGCCCGACCAGGTCTGGCCCGTCTCGAAGGATGCCTCCGACCATTTCCGCCGCTCCCTCTACGTCCATGTGAAGCGCAGCCTGCGCCACCAGATGCTCGCCGACTTCGACCAGGCCGACACCGACACCGGCTGCGCCGTCCGCTTCGCCACGACCGTGCCGACGCAGGCCCTGACGATGCTGAACTCCGGCTTCGTCAACGACCAGGCGCGCATCCTCGCCTCCCGGATGCGGGAGCAGGAGGGCGACCTCCGGGCGCGGATCGGCGCTGGGCTGCGCCATGTCCTGCAGCGTGCCGCGCGGGCGGACGAGCTCGACCACCTCGTCGCCTTCCACGGCGAGCTGCAGGCGAAGTCCGGCCTTTCCCCCGAGGCGGCGCTCGACCGCGTCGCCCTCCTCGCCCTGAACCTGAACGAATTCATCTACCTCGACTGACCGCCATGAAAAAACAACCAGACTTCTGCAGGCGGATGAACCGCCGCGAGTTCCTCGGCACGGTCGGCGGAGGGTTCCCTGCCCTCGCCCTCACCGGAATGCTCGGCGGCGAAGGCTTCTTCAAGCAGGCCTTCGGCTCCAGCACGAACCCGCTCGCGGCGAAACCACCGATGGAGCTGGGCAAGGCCAAGAGCGTCATCTTCCTCTTCATGTATGGTGGCCCCAGCCACATCGACACCTTCGACTACAAGCCGTCGATGCAGGGCATGGACGGCAAGACCATCGAGGTGAAGACCTTCGGTCGCGGCGGGAAGAAGAACGAAGGCCGCATCGTCGAACCGAAGTGGAAGTTCCGCCAGTACGGCGAATGCGGGAAATACGTCTCCGACCTCTTCCCCCACGTCGGGAGCTGCGTCGACGACATCGCCTTCCTCCATTCCATGACCGCCGACTCGCCCATCCATGGATCGGCCCTGCTGATGATGAACAGCGGCTCGCTCATCAGCGGCTATCCTTCCCTCGGCTCGTGGGTGAACTACGGACTCGGCTCGGTGAACGAGAACCTGCCCGGCTACGTCGTCATGCTCGACCAGAGCGGCGGGCCGATCTCGGGAGCGAAGAACTGGACCTCCGGCTTCATGCCCGCGAGCTACCAGGGCACCGTCTTCCGTTCCCAGGGCAGCCCCATCCTCAACCTCGAGCACGTCGAGGGCATGCCCGCGGGCGAGCAGCGCCTCCTCATCGACTCGCTGAACCACCTCAACGCCGGGCACCTGTCCTCGCGCTTCGACAACACCAACCTCTCCGCCCGCATCGCCAGCTACGAGCTTGCCTACCGCATGCAGGCGACCGCGCCCGAGGCCATCGCCGTCGAGGAGGAGAGCGAGGAGACGAAGGCCCTCTACGGCATGGACCGGAAGGAGACCGCCGACTTCGGGCGCAAGTGTCTCCTCGCCCGGCGCCTCGTCGAGCGGGGCACCCGCTTCATCCAGATCTACTCAGGCGGCGCGCACAACGACCACAACTGGGACGCCCACGGCGACCTCGAGGACAACCACAACCTCCATGCCGGAGCGACCGACAAGCCCATCGCGGGCCTGCTCAAGGACCTGAAGCGTCGCGGCATGCTCGACGACACCCTCGTCGTCTGGGGCGGCGAGTTCGGCCGCCAGCCCACCGCCGAATACGAGAAGGGCACCGGCCGCGACCACAACAGCTACGGCTTCACCATGTGGATGGCGGGGGGAGGGGTGAAGGGCGGCATCTCCGTCGGGCAGACCGACGAGCTCGGCTCCATGGCCGTGGAGAACCGCTTCCACGTGAGGCGTCTCCACGCCACGATCCTGTCGCTGATGGGCTTGGACCCGAACCATCTCAGCTTCTTCTTCGGCGGCCTCGACCACAAGCTCGTCGGCGTCGAGGGGGCTGACCCGATCCGCGAGGTGATGGCGTAGGGAAGGATGGAGGGGTGGCCTTTCGGAGGCTCATTTTCCTCGCGAATTCATGCGAGGAAATTCCTCCCACAGAGCACCGCTGATCCGTCGTTTCCGCTTCCACGAGACTCGCGAACCCGCATGCGAGGGAATACGAGGAAGCTGTGATCGGGAAGGGCTTTCATTCTGCAATGGATATCGTGCAGAATGCTTGAGCCATCTTCAACCTGGATGGGCTGAGCAGGAGTTCTGATCCCGTGGAATCGGTGTCTCCAGACCAAAGCCGGAAACGGCACAGGATATGCGAGACAAAGGAAAAGAGGCCCACTCCGACGCATGAAAGAGAATCCCGCTCTTCCGGGCTTTGCCCATTGCGGTCATCGACTGACCTACCGCCCCGCGGCACGGGGCCATCTCCGAGTGGGCGATCGATCGGAGGGGCGTTGCTGGCCTCCCATTGCAGATCGAAACGATGAAACCCACCAAATGTCATGAAATCCATCGAACCCCATGTTTCCGCCACGGCCGGTGATCCCGGCGACCCGGACGAGTTGGAGGAGAACGTTGCCACCGATCTCGTCGATCTGGGACTTGATGTCGCGGACGCGGAAAGAGAAGACGCCGTTGCGGACGTCTATGTGGAAGAGGCGAAGGCGAGCGAAGATCGAGAATTCCTCCTCGCCGACGCCGCCCGCGAGGAGGGTTCCGAAGACTCCGCTGAGGAAATCCCTGAGGAAGGGATCGGGGACGAGATCGAGACGGCTTCGGGAGACTGATCGCGGATGCCGGGCGTCGCTTCCTATGTCCCATGCCAGTGGTAGCGAGACGTTCGTCCGTTTTTCCCTTTTCAGAACAATCGGCCAACCCCAATTCCCATGAACGTCCAACAGCCCCTCGAGGAAATCGCCTCTCCGGAAGATCCCAATCTGACTCAAAACGCCCGGTCGCTGGCGAACGCATTGCAGGACAAGGCCGCCTCCAGCGGATTCGCGGCCGATGTATCGGCTCTCGCCAGGGAGGTGAACCGGCTTTGCGACTATGTCGACCAGGTTCGGAGCGATGCGGAAATCCTGTTGTCGAAACTCGAAAGGTCACGGAAACCCGCATCGTCGGAATTCGAGAGTGCGGCCGAGGAGGAGAAAGCCAAGGAAATCCAGCGGGAGGTCCACACCTTCAGCTCGGAAACGATCGACTACATCAAGGGCCTTCTCATGTGGCGGGACGCTCCCAAGGAGCGGCTCTGGAAGGAGGAATGATCTTTTTCAGTTGGAGATCTGGAATGAATCCTTCTATTCCGGGCCATCGCCCTATGCACACTTCCTTTATGGATCGCTGTCCTTCGTGAAAGGTTCCAATCCTCGCTCCGCCGGCCCCGAGAGGACCTCTCCGGTGGATCGGAAGCGGGAGCCGTGGCAGGGGCAATCCCAAGTCTTTTCCGCTCCGTTCCAAGCCACAATGCAACCCAAATGGGGACAGGCGGCGCTGTTGAGATGAAGCATTCCCTCCTCGTCCCTGAACGCGGCGACCGGATCGCCGTCGTGCCTGACGACCTTTCCGCAACCGGGATGGATCTCTGCGAAGGATCTTTGGGGAATGCCCAGCCGATCCTTCACGTAGCGGACTGGAAAATCCGCGTTCTCCCGGAGGTAGTCCCCTGCCGAGGTCCACATCTTCCGGAAGGGGGAGAAGCATTCACGCCACGGACTGCCGATGCCGAGGACTGCGTCGCGCGCCATCATGGCGCCGACCGTCCCGAAGGTCATGCCGTTGCCCGAGAAGCCGGTGGCGATGAACTGACGGTCGCTGGTGTGTCCGATGAAGGGAAGGCCGTCGTGCGTCTCGACCACCTGGCCGGACCATCGATTCAAGAGGATGGCTGCAGGAAGGATGTCGGCGAGCCTCTCCTCGAGCCGGAGAAAGCACTCCGAGGTATGCTCGGTCTGGCCGGTCTTGTGATCCTCGCCGCCGAACACGACAATGTCCCCGAACGTTTCCCGGTCGACTCGGAGATAGTTGAACGGGTCGGCGGTGTCCGACCAGATCAGCTCATCGAGGGTGCCGGGGGGAAGTTGCGCGGCGACGGCATAGGAGGTGTATAGAGAAAGCTTCGTCTGGAACATCGTGGCGCCGAGGGTCCCCCTCTCCCCTTGGAGGGGCACGTGGGTGGCAACGATGGCCTGGCCGTAGCCGATCCGATGGCCGTTTGCGACGACATGCCTGTTCCCAAACCCGGTCACCTCGGTGTGCTCATGGACATGGACGCCGTTCCGTGCCGTCTCCTTCAGCAAACCCGCGAGGTATTTGCGAGGATGGAACTTCATTTGGTCGGGGAAGAGAAGGGCAGGTCGTCCGCCGACGGGATCCTGCTCCAGGAGGGAGACGTCGCAGCCGATCTTCTTGGCCCATTCCGCATCGCTCCGGAGGGCGTCCCGCTCCTGCGGATCGTCGGTGTGGGCCGCGAGATAGCCGGGAACCATGCCGAACCCGCAATCCAGGTCCAGCAGCTCGACGGTGTTCCGGATGAACCGCATCGAGTCCTTGCCCGCCTCCCAGGCCGCGCCCGCACGCGATAGACCGCAGGTGCGGACAAGGTCCGAGAGACGGGTGTCGGTCATGCAGGTCAGGTGCGCCGTGGTGTGGCCGGTATCCCTCATCGCGAAGGCCTCCCGTTCCACCAGAGCGACCTCCAAGCCCGCCGCCCGCAGGAGATAGGCCGAGGTGATTCCGGTGATCCCCCCGCCGATCACCAGCACATCGACGAGGAGGTCGTCGTTCAAGGGCTGGAATGCCGGCAGCTTGGCGCTGGCCCAGAAGGGAAGGGTGTTCATGGCGGAGGGGGCACCGACCTCTGGGCACCGCCGCGCCCGGCGTGGGGAGAAGCGGATCGGAACCTGAGCCGCTGGCGGTCAGGCGTCGGCGACCTCCGCAGCCGGCGCGATCTTCATGGAGGCCTCCGTCAGCTTTTTGTCGGTGGCGCCTTCCTCCTCCAAGGTCAATTGAAGGAGCTCCACAGCATCGTCCCGCCCGAGCATCTGAGCGAAGGTACGGGCCGAGCCGTAGCCGGCGATCTCGTAGTGCTCCACCTTCTGCGCCGCGACGATCAACGCCAGATCCCTGACCGCGGGCTCTCCGTTTTCGTGGATGACCTCGGAGCCCTCTTCGATCAGCCCTTTCATGGCCTTGCAGGACTTGCCCCTCGGGGTGATGTCGAGCATTCCCGCGATCTTCTCAAGCCGGTCGACGTGAACCTTCGTCTCTTTCAGATGCGTTTCGAATCCCGTGCGCAGCTCGGGATCGGAGGCGGCTTTCGCCATTTTCGGAAGTGCCTTCACGAGCTGGGTTTCGGCACTGTAGAGATCTTTGATCTCCTGCGCGAGGAGATCCTCAAGGGTGGTGAGCGTTGCCATAGTGGGAGTTGGTTTTGGGTGGAGTTTGTTTGGGACTGGAAAGCCCGGAGGGGCAAATCTGCAGAAGCCATGCCAATCGCCGTGGATCGAGGAATTCCTTCGTCTGTCGCCCTTTCCGATCTCCTTCCTGTCATGGCGGAGGTGGTGAATGGAGGCACTTTGCACGAACTATCATGCGATCCGCAAAGTGCGGGGGTGGAGGCCTGCGGTGTAGAGATCCGTCATACGGCATCGGGAGGGCGGCCCCAATGAACTTCTCAAGGCTGCCGGCCGGACAAGCAAGGGGGTGCCGGTTCACGACCTGGCCTTCAGGACTGACCCGGGGGCCTGTGCCTGCGGTGGCATGCTCCTTGCGGAAGCCTCTTCGTCCCCGTCGGTCTTCCCTCACGACCGCCGAGAAGCGGGCGATGCGGGCGGGTTGCCGGTTCCGTCGCCTCTTTCCCACGCGGCTCCGATCGAAAACTCCGCGGAGGAAGCCCTTTGGCGAGGAAACAAGCGTCCGAACGAAATGCCCCGCAACGAAGCAACCCGAAAGAGACCGTTCCCGGTCGACCTTCATCGACGGATTGCGCTATGGGGCCGGCGCCGTCTGCCTCGCGCCGCGGAGCCTTCGAGCGCGACCCGGTGCTGGCGTGTCGGGAGCCGATCTGCCCTTGATGGTTCGATCCAGACGCCTTCCCGGATCCCGTCGGATGGGGAGGAGTTGGACGCCCAAACGATCCCGGTCGCTTTCCTCCGCCAACCCGGCGTTCTGAAATGAGAACCTTGACCTCCGCCACCACGGCTCTGCTGCTCGTCGATGTCATCAACGATTTCGATTTCGAGGATTCCGCGAAACTCCTGCGCCATGCCCTCCCCGCGGCGGAGCGGATCGCGGCTCTCAAGAAGCGTCTCCGGGCCCGGGGGATTCCCGCCATCTACGTCAACGACAACTTCGGCCAATGGTAGTCCGACTTCGCCGACCTGGTGGAGCGTTGCCTCTCGCCGCGCTCGAACGGCCGGGAAGTCGTTTCGCTGCTCGTGCCCGAGCCGGAGGACTATTCCGTCCTCAAGCCGAAGCATTCCGGTTTCTATGCCACCTCCCTCCCGGTCTTGCTCGAATGGCTGGGAGCGACCACGCTGATCCTGACCGGATTCGCCGGCAACATCTGCGTGCTCTACACCGCCAACGACGCCTACATGCGCGGATACGAACTGATCGTCGCTTCGGATGGCGTCGCCTCGGAAAGCGAGGCCGAAAACCGGCGCGCCCTCGGGCACATGCGGAAGCTGCTGAAGGCGAGGGTGGTGAAAGCGGACTCCATCCGCTAGGCGCTTCACCGGCGGTTGCCCTGCCGCCGCGGGGCGTCGCGGCCACGGCCGCCCTTCTTCCTATCTACGGCGGGGGGAGTTTTTTCCCTGGAACATCTGCTGAAGGCGCTCAAGCGCGATCACGTGGCGCTCGCATCGGGGGAGAAGAACCACTGAAAAGAGAGCGTGGTAGCGAGGGGTCCGGCATATTTCATCCCCGAGTATGGTTTCGTAGTCGGCCTTGAGAGCCCGCTCACCGCTCAACAGACAATGGATCGCGGATTGGTCTCCGAAGAGCCCGGAGATTCCGTCGATCAGATGAGGCTCGCCCCTCCACGAGCCGACCTCCGATTCGGGAAGGAGACAACAGCAAAAAGCCGTGGACACCAGGTCCCCGATCGAGTTCGCGTGCTGCGCGCGAATGAACTTGAGGGCCTCCGTCCTCGGATCCAGCCCGAACCGGTCCAGCACCCGGTTGTAGGATTGCAAAGCGGTGCGTTCTCCCCGCAGCAAACGGCAGACAAGAGGATATTCAGCAGTGGCGATCATGGAATGAACGCAGCCCTTAGCGGATCCTATGCCAGATATCGGATGGCGGGGATATTTGATTGGGCAATGCACTCTTCTTCAACGACTTGAATGGAATCCGAAAAGCCGGCTATACGATCCTTTCCGACCGTTCGAGGGCTTTCCCTCCTGAAGATTGCATGGTTTCCCTGCAAAACGCAATTTCCGCCGAGGTCCGGGAGGTTGTCGAGAAACTCCGGTCAAAGGCGGCCGCTCCCGCGAATCAGATGGGCCACCGATTCAATCCGCTTTGCAAAGAGGGAATTGTCCCGAAGCAGAGGGAATGGGCACGGCATCCGTTCGCACCAGGTCTCGATCCCGTAGCTGCCGGGAAGATTGAAGCGGGTCGGGAGGCCGAGGAGATCGCTGGAAAGGAGAACCGCCAGCCGGCTCCGGCTCTCGAGCAGAGCTCTCTGCAAGGCCTCGAGAAGGCCCTCGTCCAGCGATTCCGGCGGCTCTTCCGTCCAGCCCGCGTAGCCAAGCAGCCATTCGAGCTCGGCGGCCGCTTCTCCGTGGGGATCGCGCTTCGCTTCCCCGTGCAAATGGAGATACGTCGCCGCGAGAGGGGCGTTGTCGTGGTTCGCGAAGGTGGCCAGCGCCAGCTCCCTGAGCGGGACCGAAGCGGGGTCCGCAGCGGCCCTGCGCTCGAGTTGCGGAAAGGCCAGATTGGCAAGAGGCAGCTCCTCGAGAGCCCGATGCATGTAGTCGGGCATCTCTCCCATGATCTCGGCGACCAGTTCCATCGGCCCGGCCTCGTCGCGAATCGTTGAAATCAGTTCGAGCCCCTGGGCTTCGTTGATCCGTGCGGACACGGGATCCGAATCCGGCCCCGGCAGGTACCTCGGCAGCCTGCCGCCCGCCTTTACGGCCGCCGCCTCCGGAGTCAGCGTGGAAAATTCCGCATGACGCGCCCCGCCGGCCCAGGGAAACATGTAGATGCGGAAATAGCCGCGCAGGTGGTCGAGGCGGCAGAGATGGAAGATTTCCCGTTGCCGAGCGACCCGTGCGCGCAGCCAGGCGAAGCCGGTGCTCCGATGGTTTTCCCATCGATAGGCGGGCAGCCCCCAGTTCTGGCCCCAGACCTCCGCGTCCTTGCTGGTATCGAAGTGGGCGAGCGGCTGCGTTCCCATGCTCCAGTCGAGATCGAACAGTTCCGGCCAGCCCCATACGTCGGCGCTGCCTGCCCCCACGCCGAAGGATATCTCGCCCATGAGAAAGACGCCCCGTTCGTCGGCATATTTCCGAATTTCCAGCCATTGCCGATGGGCGACCCACTGGATGAAGGCGTATCCCAGCCGCAGGCGCTCGAGGGCCGTGCGGTCGGAGTGGCGCCCGATCCACTCCACGGCTCCGGCGAAGCTCCGGTGGTCCGGCCGCCAGGCCTGCCAGTCGGTGAAGCCCTCGTATTCCCGGATCAGCAGGCGGAACAGCGTGTATCTCGGCAGCCAGGAGCTCTGGGCCTCCTGGAACTGCTCGAATTCCTCGGTCAGATCCTTGGCCTTGGCTTGGCGGAACCGATCCCAGGCCCGCAGGAGAATCTGGATTTTGAGCGAATGGACCGAACCATGCTTGACGATGCCCTTCCGAAGTTCGCCTCTCCAAGCTGGCGGGGCCGCGCGATCGATGTCCTCCTCCGCCAATCCCGGCACCTCGTCGGGATGGAGATGGACGTAGGCCGGGGACAGAGCCCGTGAGCTGATCGGATTGTAGGGGCTGTGGTCGCCAAAGGTCTCGTGTATCGGAAGAATCTGGAGAACCTGGAATCCCGTCGCGGCACAGAAGTCGATCGCCTCGCGGACGGCACGGGTGTCTCCGATTCCCAGATCCTCGTCGTGCCTCATGGCGAAGACCGGTACGAGCAGCCCCGCCCGACGCGCCCCGAGCGGACCGCCGTCGGTGTTCGCAGGTGCCGCTCTCATCGAAGTCGGGGATCCGGGAGGAAAGTCGAGAGGCGCCCCGGGGAGGGGAGGCCCCGAAGCCGGTTTCAGGCCTTTCCAAACCGCTCCAAGACCGCCAGGTGCTGGTCGAGTCGGGGAAGCAGCTCCCGGCGGATCAGGTCCTTGCATTCAGGCAGGACCTCGTCGTCGTCGAGAGCCTCCTGATATTCGTTCCGTCCATGTCTTTCGCCGCTTTCGAGAGAGCCGACGGCCGAATTCTCGCCGAAGAGGTTCGCCGCGGCCTGGACCGCTTGGGCGAACCTTCCCCATGTCCCGGAATCCAAGTCCGGTTGTCCGCCCATCTGCCTGATGTTGGCCTCGAGGCGTTCGGCCGATTTCACGTGATCGTCCCGGATTTCGGAAAGCCGGTCGATTCCCGCTTGGTCCGCGAATTTTCGGATGGCTTGACCGTAGGTTTCGACGGCGGAGAGCTCGCCTCTCAGGAGGCGGTTGCAGACATCGATGCAATGGGTGGTTCGTGCATGGGAGGTGGCGTTCATATCGGGGGGATGGGTTGAGGTTCCCTTGTCGGCCCTGCAGAACCCATGCCATTGCGGAATTCCCCTCCAAACGCTTGCGGGCCAACGTCTCACCGTCTCCTCAAGGACAGCAAGGACGGTCTCCTCGGTTGCACAATGCAAACGCGTCCATGCAAAACGCGCCGCCTCCCTGCGGCCCGGTCCGGGCGGCATGGCCTTTGGGAGCGTCGGCTCGGGCGCTTCGGCAGGAAATTCGTTCGAAAGGATCCGTAAGGGCCGGAGGGGGGATATCGCCGCAAAAAAGCCTGCCCTCAGTTCGCCCCTTCTGGAAACCCCTCCGTCGAAGAGGCCCATGATCGCAGATCGCCGATCGGCACGTTGTAGAAGTTGGAGATGTCGTTCAAAAGAAGCGAAAAAACCTGCCCGCAGCGTTCCGAATCGTTCTCGTCCAGGATCATGGAAAGTTCGGCCACCTCGGCGAGAGACAGCTTGCGATCCCACGTCTTGTCGCCCCGTCCCATCTCGAGCGCATCCAGCCGTTCGATGAAATTCTGGATTCCGTCCAGCGGCACTCCGCTTCCCATCATGGCGGCTCGGATCATGTGGCTTCGACAGAACGGTTCGCGCTTCATGCCATAGACAATGACAAGCCAGGGCAGGCAGGTCAATCCCAATAACCAATAGCTTCGGAATTCAAGCGTTGCGCCACGCATCGCGGATCATCCCGCCCGCGATCTGGACGGCGGCGGGACTCGCGAGCGGGGCGCTTTGGGCGAGCTCCTCACCCACGAGGAGGGGAAGAAGATCGGTAAGCGAAACGATGAGCGGTGGCATTTCCTCTATGGCACGGCTGGCGAAGAGAGTGCAGTTGTGGTGGCTGATGGCGAGCCCAAGGGTCAGCATCATCGCGTAGCTGGCCGACGCGAAATTCAGGATCATGAGGTTGTCCCGGACGAGGCGGGAGAGAGGGCGCTCGTGGGGCCTTCCGAAGAGCCCGGAAACGGTTCCGGTGATTGCGGCGAGACCATCCTTCACTGCTGTTCCGAAGGAACCGCCCTCCTGTTCCAAGAGCACCTTGAGGTCGGCGATTCTGTCTTCGCTCTCGCGGGTGGCGCGGGTGAACAATTCATCCAGGGAATCGTGACGCTTCACCTCGTCGCTGGCGAGTTGAAGGGAGAACTCCTTGGAGAGTTCATGCTCGACGTCGAGCATGTCTTTGAGAGATTGCCGGAGAGCGCTTTGGTGGGAATCGTTCATCGGCCATGTTTTCCTCGCATGATTCATTCCACCGTCCGAATTCCGCATCCGGCGGCGGCTGCGAGGACGGACGCGCGCAGACGCGGTAGCGGCGACCTGTGCAGGATGCCCGGACAATGTGCAAATTGCCCACCGTTGCCATAGGACTTGCCGTGGGTTGGGAGTGCCGGCGTTCCCCTTTCGACGTCGGCCTTGACTTGCTGGCGGCCACGGCCGCTGGCGAGTTCGTGCGGTCGCGCGTGTCAGCAATCCACCGAGGCCCGCCGGGAAAGTTCCCCGAGAAACTCCCTCGCCCGCCGGGCGCGGGCCATGATCTCCTGAGGGGAGCCGAGCCCGGCCAACTCGAGGATGATGGGGCCTTGAAAACGCCGTTGGTTGAGCTGACACACCAGCGACAGCCAGTCTATCCGTCCTTCTCCCGGAGGGAGATGGTCGTCGCGGCTGCCGAGATTGTCATTGGCATGCAGCATCTGCAAGTGACCCGACAGCTTTTGAACCACCGTCGGCATATCTCCTGAAAGGGCGGCATGGCCTGTGTCGAGGCACGTTCCGACATTCGTCTCCCGGATCGCGCCCAGAAGCCAGAGCATGTCGCTGGCATGGCCGAAAAGCAGATGCGGCAGCATGTTCTCCAGCAGCAAGGCCAGACCCTGTTCGCGACAGCGGGTCGCGACGTAGTTCAAGGACTCGGCGGCATTCCGCATCCTCCAATACCATTCCTCGGGCGTCGGGCGTCCCTCCATCTCGGGACCGGGGTGCAGCACGAGGTAGCGGCATCCGAGCCCCGCGGCCGCCTCCGACGCAATGCAAAGCTCCCGGACGGAATCCTCGCGCTGCCTCCGGTCGTTGCTGGAGATATCGATATGTTCGGCAAAGGGGGCATGCATCGAGTTCGCCACGATTCCCAGGCTGCGGATCGTGGCGGAGGCCGCCTCCACCTGGCCCCGGTCATGGTAGTCCAGATGGGCGGGAAAGGAACACACCTCGATCAGGGTGAATCCTCCATCCCGAATCTGTGGAAGCGTCTCGAGGATCGGAGTCCGGAAGAAGCATCCGGTGGAGATGCCGCAAGGCCAGTCGCTCATGACGTCGGGAAGGGGGGATGGAGGTGAAATCAAGGATGCGTCGCCGTCGGTGAAGAAATCATCCCAGAATAAGATGCAGATCGCAAAGGGGATCGTCCGGCCAGCACGGGCCTTGAACGTCCGTCGCGTCGCAATGCAAATCAGTCATCCGGTCGAGCCCCGTCGAGATCTGCCCGGAGAACAGCCGCACATAGAAATCCGCCCGGAGAGCGGGAGAGTATCCCTCCCAGCGATCCCCCCATTCGTAGGCGGGATCCTCGAATTTCGACCTCACCAGTCCCGCGATATGGCGGGGGTGCCACTCTCGCGCGAGAAGGCACCGGGTGACCAGGCGAATGGCCGATGGCTTCAGAAGAAGATCGTTCGGATGCTGGAGGACGTGACGGACACATCCGGGCAACTCATGGAGAGGCGTATGGCCATAGGTCATCGGCCAGGTCTCGGGCGGGTCGTGCTTCGCTTCATAGAAGCGCTGATGAAAGACCCGCAAGTTCGAACCCAGGTAATCGTCCAGCAAGTAGCCGGTTCCCTCGCCTTCCTCCGGAATGAGCATGCAGCAGCGCCGCGCGAGCGCGAGGACATCGGCCGGGTCCTGGCGGAGCCTCAACGCCTGCGTCACGTCGATTTCGTGCAGGGGGATGCAGATGCAGGGGCCTATCTGATTCTCCAAGCCCATGCTTCTCGCGATACCGCTGCTCCACGGCTTCAGGTAGCGGGTGAAGGGGATGCGGATCGCCCGGGAGACCAACGGATCTCCGTATTCGGAGATGTCGATGGAGATCAGTTCGCGGTGCCCCGACTTCGGGGCCAGGACCTGCGAAGCCGTGATCTCGACCGGAATCTCTGTTTCGGGCTCCGCCGTTTCTTTGATCCGGTGGGCGAAATACTCCATGAGCAGGGCGAGATTCGCGAAGACCTGTTCGCCTCCGTCGCTGTCGGCTGAGGGCACGAGGTAGCTGATGCGGCGTTCGATATCGGATCCCCGGAGAAAGCGCCATACGAAATGGTGTCCCTGCCCGGTGAGGAGATGAAGCGGCCGGATTCCCCATCCGGAGAGGAGCTCCTCTATTTTCCCGATCACGGGTTCCTGGAGCTGGAATGCCCGCCAGGGATCCGTGAACGCCGACGCCGGCTCGTCATGGTTCACGTATTCCAGGTCCAGATGGACAAGGACCGAGTGGGTGTCGTACAGCGATCTCCCAATGCCGTCTCCGTTCTCCAGCATGCGGTTGAGTTCGACGACAGGCCGTCGCTCGACCCGCGCAGGATCGGGGCCGTCGCACCGGGCCAGGTGGACACAGGTCGCGGACGCGAGGTCTCGTCCGCCAAGAAATTCGATCACCCGATTCCTGACCGCGCGATCGGCGAGCGGCGGGGCGGTCGTGTGGATCTCGTCCTGAGAGGGGTCGAATTCCGTCAGTGACATTTCGCAATCGGAGATTTTGTTCGTTCATCCTTGGTGACCGCGTCGGAAGGGCCCTGCCGCGGAATTCCAAAGCGGACGCACACGGGACTGCCCAGGACGGTCTCATGCCCGGTGTAGTCCAGGGAGCCCGTGTCCCGGTCGATTCTGAAAATCGTGATCGTGTCGGAGTCCTCGCAGGCCGCGACCAGCCAATCGCCGTCGGGCGTGATGACAAAATGGCGGGGGGACCTACCGCGGACAGGCTCGTGCAGAATCCAGGAGAGCTCCCCGCTTTCCTCTCCGATTTCGTAGACCACGAGGGTGTCATGCCCACGGTTCGATCCGTAGAGGAACCGTCCCTCCGGGTGGCAGGCCACTTCCGCGGCCGCCGCGCCTTTCCGCGCCGTGTCCCGGGGGAGCGTGCCGATCGTCTGGACTTCCCGCAGCCGTCCGGTCCCGGCATCGACGCGAAAGGCGGTCACCGTCAATGCCATCTCGTGGATCGCGTAGGCGAACCTCCCGTCGGGCCTGATGGCGAACTGCCGCGGACCCGAGCCTGCCGCCACCGGCGTCTCCTCCATCGGACGCAGCGCGCCTTCCGCCGCGTCCACTGAATAAAGGTAAAGACGGTCCGTGCCCAAGTCGGCCGCGTAGGCAAAGCGTCCGTCGGAAGAAAAGTGAATCGAATGCGCATGAGGTTTCCTCTGCCGTTCGCTGTCCGTGCTCCCTCCTCGGTGCTGGACGGTGCTCACCGCCTCGGAGAGCGTACCGTCCGCCTCGATCCGATAGCTCGCGACGCTCCCGCCCCCGTAGTTGGCGAGAGCGAGAACCTTGCCGTCGGGATGGATGGAGACATGGCAGGGCCCGCCGCCCCGGCTGCTCCGTTCATCGATCTTCTCCAGCGCCCCGGAAGGAAGAATCCGATAGGCGGCGACGCGTCCTTGTCCCTCTTTGGAGATTTCCGAGACGGCATAGAGCGCCGTGCCCCCCGGCGCGACCGCCAGAAAGGTGGGATTCTCCATCTCCGCCGCGAGGACGGGTTCGCCCAGCGCTCCTGTCCCGGAGTCGAAGATCGCGGAGTAAATCCCCCGGGAGCCGTCCCTCTCCGTGTAGGTGCCTAGGTAGACAGGGATTTCCCGGACGGGAAGGGGGAAGGGATTCGAAGCCGGCGGGATCATGATCTGCTCTCCCAGCGACACCAGGGCGTTTCCATGGACTGGGAGGAGGTCGACGGCCTTTCGAGCCCTCGCAAGTCCGCAAACGGCGCACCGTGTGGTTGGGTTCTGTGTTCGATTTTCGAAGCCGCCAGATCCTTGGCAGCAATGGGGACGGCAGCCCCTCCGTCTGCCGCGGGGATGGATCTCAGTCCCTGGGCCTTTTCACGATTGGCCTGAAGGCGGGGAAGCATCTTTGCGGCCCAGGTCTTCACCTCGGGGTCTGGCAGCGTCTTTGACGCCTCTTCGAAGTTTTTCACGCAGCTTTCGTGAACGATGAGGATCATCGAGAGGAACTCTCCGTCGAACTCCGCTCCGCTCGTTCGTTCGAGCTTATCGTGCAGATCGGCGTACCGGGCGACGGGATCGGGGGGCAATTCCACTCCCTTCTTCTCTGCGAGCCTGGCGAGCTCGACATTGATCCGGGTATGGTCGGCGACGATGAGGCGGGCCAAAGCCTTGAAGTCCTCGTGTTTCGCTTTCTCTACGCCGAGTTCCGCCATTTTCACCAGGGCGACACCGGCTGCGGTCTCTTCCCGGAAGAATCGTTCGCTCGTGGAGTCCAATCCCGATCCGGCTTCCGCCGCCAGGGCGCTCGGAGAGGGGGCGAGAACGGTTCCGATCGCGACGGCAACGATGGAGGGGAAGGCGAACGGGCGGGCTCTCGCCGGGGGACGGCTTCTTTGCGGAAGAAGGGGAGGCGTGCTCATCGTCGGTGGGGAGGTCGGCTCTATCGTTGACGATGGGGGGCGACGGTCTCCGTGAGCGAGGGGACGATGTCTCGGCGGAGCCTGGCGAATGACGATCGCCAAGGCAGAGATCAATGGCCGATTCTCTCGAGGGTGTCGATGTGAGCGTTGCCCCGTGGAAGCAATTCGGTCCGGATCAGATCCTTGTATTCGGGAAAAACCCCTTCATCGTCGAGCGCCTGCTGGTATTCGTTCACTCCATGCCGCTCGCCGCTTTGTAGGGAATTGACCGCGGAATTCTCCCCGAAGAGATTCGCGGCGGCCTGGACGGCCTGCACGAACTTTCCCCAAGCCCCGGAATCCATGTCGGGCAGCCCGCCCATCCGCATGATCTCCGATTTGAGGCTGTCGGCCGATTTCACGTGATCTTCCCGGATCTGGATCAGTGGATCGAGGCCCGGTTCGTAGGAGAACTTCCCGATGGCTTGACTGTAGGTTTCCACCGCCGAGAGTTCGCCTCTGAGGAGGCGATTGAAAACCTCCAGGCAATAGGTGTTTTGGTTGAAGGAGGGGGCTTTCATGGGATGGTGAGGGTCGTCTCCATCCCCCGCACAAACGATGCCAAATCCGATACGCCGGGGAAACCCCCGATGCCACGGAGCAAAGTGGAAAGGAAACGATGGAGCGTGTTCCCCAGAGGAACGCATTATGCACGAAGGGCCGTGCATAATGACCGGGGAGGGAGCTCTTGCCCGGCGGGGCTTTTCCCGTCGGTCGGAATCCCAGCCGGAAATCTGCCGGAATCGTCCAGCTCTCCACTTCCCATCAAGGCCTCGGCTCCGGTCGTCGGGGCCATTTCCCAAACTGCCTCGACGCCAAGCTTTCCCCGAGCAAGCTGCGGTTGATCGCCTGGGCGGCAGCGGCGCCCTCCCCTGCGGCGATGATCATTTGGCAATTTGACGGCGTCACGCAGCCCGCGGCGTAGAGTCCCTTCACGTTCGTCTCCCGGTTCTCGTCAACCGTGATTTCCCCGAGGACATTCGTGGCCGCATCGAGCTGTTTTGCCAGCCTGTTGTGGCAGACATCGCCGCGTGTGGTGAATGCCGCGTCCAGTCCCAACAGGTCGCCGCTCTCGAGTTCCAGACGGGTCAGGAGACCGTCCCGGTGATGCAAGCGCACGATCGTTTCCTCGAACACGGGAATCCGGTAGTCGTGCAGCCATTGGGCGTGCCGTTCGCTCCAGGTCCGCTTGCGTCCGTTTGGGAAAAGGAAGACGTAGGGGGTGTAGAGCAGCATGCCAAGGGCGTATTCCGCCGCCTCCTCGTTCCATCCGAAAATCCCGACCCGCTTGCCCTCGCAGCGCGACCCGTCGCAGTCCTTGCAGAAGAAGACCGAATGACCGATGCACTCGGCCGCACCGGGGATGTCCGGCGGCACGTGGAGCACTCCGGTGGCAAGCAGGACCCGACGGGAATCGTAGGAGCACCCGTCGCTGACGAGGTGGAATCGGTTGCTTTCGTGGCGACGAAGCTCTGTCACCGTGCCCTCCGCGAATTTGGCTCCGTATCGCTTTGCCTGCTCGCGCCCGCGGGAGAGAATCTCCGTGCCGCCGATACCCTGGGGAAAGCCGAGATAGTTCTCCACATCGGGCGCCCAGTTCGCAATCGACTTGCCTGAATCGATGACGAGGACGCTTCGCCTGCCTCGCCCGAGATAGATGGCGGCGGAGAGTCCCGCGACGCCGCCCCCCACGACCACGGCATCCCACGGATTTCCATAGGATTTCGAATCCATTCAGAACAGAACACTAGATTAACTGGGATTGTTCCATAAACGGAGGGATAGCAAGGCAGGGGCGATCAACTCCCCGTGTCGCCAGGGGAGGCATCCAGCGGCTTGCTTTCCGGAGATCCTTGCTGACGCAGAAAAATGCTCAAGACGACGATCGAGAGAACGGCCAGAAATTCGCTCTGCCAGTTCTGGAACGACTGGAACCAGAATTCGGGACTTTGGAGGAACTCCCCGATGGACTGCGGCATCTGGCCGTGTTCCGTGCGTTCCTCATTCGCCTCTTTCCAGCCGCCCGCGGCATGGAGGGAGAAACTCAGAAGGAAAAGCAGGAGAAAGCCGAGCGACAACGAATTGCGATAGAGAAATCCATAGCGTCTTTTCCCTTTGGGGGACGGTTCCTCCTTGTCTGGATCTTTTGACTCCGCCGATCCCCTCTGAAAGAGAAAGCAGGTGAAGACGACGTAGATTCCCATTTGGAGAAATTCACTCTCCCAATTTTCGGCGGTCGCCTGCCAGAAATGCCCGCTGATCAAATAGCGGGGGAAGCTGAGCGGTTCCGATCCATGAAGCGTTTGATCGTTCGCGTGGACGTTCCACCCCATGAAGGCCTGACCCAGCCAGAAGAGGAGAAAGAGGCTGGCCAGCACGAGGGAAAGCCCGTTGTCCCGAAGCACCTGCCGCATGCGGGAGCGTGGCCGCGGAGATCGTCTGGATCTTCCGGTGGCCTTGGCCGCCGGCTTGTCATTCATGGCGTGCTTTTTCATCGTGGAAGGAGACCCGCCGGATGCCACTGTCCCGGCTGGACGGACCTCGCTGGCCCCGAGACAAGCGCAAAGCCTGTGCCATGCCCTCTTTCGATTATTGATTCAACGGAGGCAAGCCGCTCCAGCCTTTCCAGCAGGACAATCCGCGATAGGCATGTCTGCCGATGGCCGACGCGCCTGTTCACGATGGATCGGAAGCGGCCCGACTGTCCATGCGCTTTGCACGGCGAATCCCGAAAAGTGCATGGTCTGCTGCCGGCTTGGGGGAAGAGGGCGCGGAGAGAGAATCCGCCTGAGTCCCTCGTCGCCAAAGCCTTTGGTGAAGTCTTCCGGCAGGTGGCCTGAATTGTGCAGCGCTTTCGCGTTTGTGACTACCGAAGGCGCCTTATGAACCTGCCCACCACCCCAGCAGTCCGCATGCGCCGCTTCTGCACTCGATTCTCGTCGCCGCAAAGTCCCCCGACACCCAGCCGCAAGCACACCACCAACCCCATCCACGCCATGAACAGACGCCATTGCATTCTCACGGCTACGCTCGCGACAGCGGGCGCAGCCATCGTCCCCTCGATCTTCGCCGACCATGACGGAAAGGTCGGCACAATCGACGCCGCCGAGTGGGCGACGATCAACCGGGAAGCCGGCGAAAAGCTCGCGGCGATCCAGCCCGACGCCCAACGCCTTTCGGAGGGGGATCAAAAGCTGCTCGCCGACATCGTGGCGGGCTGCCTCCTGCAGCTCGAACTGAGCCGGGTCGCCGCCGCGAACGCATCGAGCGCGGATGTGAAAGCGTATGCCCAGGCCGAAGTCGACGAGCAGACCGGGCTCGCCGCGAAGCTGAAGGAGATCGCCGACGCAAAAGGGGTGGTTCTTTCCGGAATGCCCGACGACAAAACGAAAGACGCGGTCGAGAAGCTGGAGGCGAAGTCCGGCAGTGCCTTCGACATCCAATATCTGCGCAAGGGCGGGGTGGACGGCCACCAGAAGTTCGAGAAGACGATGGAGAAAGTGCAGTCGGGAGCCGACGACGCGACGCTCAAGCTGGTGGCTGCGACCGCGCTGCCGCTCATCCGGATCCATCTCCAAGCGGCGCGGGACGGGATGCAGGACAAGGGCTGAGCCCCGACGCAGCGTCCGTCAGTCTCTCGGCGCGTGTGACCGCCTTGACCCCCGATCCAAGAGCCCCATGAAAGCACTCGTCTTCCACCATCCCGGAAAAGTCTCCGTCGACGACGTCCCCGATCCCGGGATCGAGGAGGCGGACGACGTGATCCTGCGCGTCACCTCCACCGCGATCTGCGGCTCGGACCTGCACATCTACAACGGCTTCATGCCTCAGGCGAAAGACATGATCCTCGGCCACGAGTTCATGGGGGTGGTCGAGGAAACGGGGCCCGGCGTTACCCCTCTGGAATGCGGCGACCGCGTGGTCGTGCCGTTCCCGATCGCGTGCGGCGGCTGCTTCTTCTGCCAGCACGGTCTGCCGGGCCATTGCGAAAACTCCAATCCCGAGAAATACGGTCCGGAAGGCGGCCTGCTCGAACAGAAAGGCGGCGGGCTTTTCGGCTATACGAAGCTCTACGGCGGCTACGACGGAGGTCAGGCGGAATACGTGCGTGTGCCTTACGCGAACCACGGCCCGCGCAAGGTGGAGAACGACTTCACCGACGAGCAACTGCTCTTTCTCACCGACATCCTGCCGACCGGTTACGCTGCCATCGACTGGGCCGAGCCCCAGGGGGGCGAGACCGTGGCGGTCTTCGGCTGTGGACCGGTGGGGCTCATGGCGCAGAAGGTCGCCTGGCTCAGAGGCGCGGAGCGTGTGATCGGTATCGACATCCAGCCCTACCGGCTCGAAACGGCGAGGGAAGCGGCAAAGTCCGAGGGGATCGATGCGTCGAAAGAGGACCCGGTCGAGCTCATCCGCGAGATGACGGAAGGCCGGGGCGCCGACATCTGCGTGGACGCCGTGGGCATGGAGGCCGACCGCAGTCTCTTCGATAAATTGAGCAACCTTCTCCATGCGCAGGTCGGCAGCATCAAGGCGCTCAAGACCGCCATCAGCGCGGTGCGCCGCGGCGGCGCGGTGACGGTCGTCGGAGTCTACGCCGTGCCCTACGACAATTTTCCGCTCGGGCAAATCTTCGACAAAGGCATCCGGATGCGGTTTGGCCAGACCACGCCGCAGCGCGACATCGACGAGCTGCTGACGTGGGTCGAGCAGGGAAAGATCCGGCTCGACGACATCGTCACGCACCGGCTCCCCCTCTCCGAGGCGCCCCACGGCTACGAGATCTTCGACAAGAAGCAGGACCGCTGCGTGAAGGTCGTGCTGAAGCCATGAGCACGATCGACCGGGCTCCGTCTCCTTAACCCAACATGGCCATGCATCTCGACGAACTGCGCTCCGATCTTTTCAAGAGAGGCCTCATTGACACCGTTTTCTGCGGGGCCGCCACGTCCTTCGTGGGAGGTGTCGTCCGGCCGATCTCCGAAGGGCGGAGCCATCCCATGGGCAAGGGACTGGTCGTCCTGGCGATCCTCGCCTTGTTCGCCCGGATCTCCCATGCCTGCACGGTCTGTGACAGCGTCGCAGGCTCCGCCTTGCGGGCCGGCATCTTCGACGACTCGTTTTCCATCACATTTCTGCAGGTCGCCGCCCCCTTTCTAGTGGTGGGCCTGACTCTCTACGCCCTCGACCGCTGCCTGCCCGCTGACCGATGAACCCGCCCCTGGTCGCCAAACCTTTCATCCGTGCCGGCATCTTCCTCGGAGTCGGCCTCGGCGGCTTCGTGGACGGCATCCTTTTTCATCAGATCCTCCAGATCCACGCCATGCTGACAGGACGCCTGCCGAAGGACTCGATCCGCAACATCGAGATCAACATGTTTTGGGATGGTCTCTTCCACACCTTCACCTGGATCATGACGGCGATCGGCTTGACACTGTTGTTCCGTGCCCATGCCATCCGAAACATCCTTTGGTCGGGACGCCTTCTGATCGGAGCGATGTTCCTTGGCTGGGGTCTGTTCAACCTGATCGAGGGGATCCTCTCCCATCACGTCTTGCACCTGCATCACGTCGTGGAGACGCATGGCCAGTCCCTCTTCGACGTTCTCTTCCTGCTTTCGGGAGTCGTTTTCATCGTCGGTGGACGGATGGCGATTCGGTCGGCGCTCGACTCGACGAATCGAACCGCCTCGGCCTGATCGGAGTCGCCGAGTTTTCCCTCTCCTCATGAAGCCGATGAAGACAACCGCTGTCCTGCGCTGGAGGCCCCAGCGGACGAGATGCCATCGGGGGAAAGCCGCGGACTGCCGGAAAAGCACAGGCCCCATGACGAATGGCCAGGGCTGAAACCATGGACGACGCCACTGCAGATCCCCCCAGCCTGCCCGAGATCCTCGCCGTCTCCGACGTGGAATTTCGCGCCGAGACGATCTACTTCCTCGTCGTCGACCGTTTCGCCGTCGGCCGGCCGGACAAGGAGCGCGAGGACGACGACCTGTTCGACCCCAACCATGAGAACTGGGACAGATACTGGGGAGGCGATCTCCAAGGGGTTCTCGACCATCTCGACTATCTGGAGAACTTGGGGATTTCCGCGGTCTGGACGACGCCGCTGTTCGAGCAGATCGAGGCGATGACGCAGGAGGACAAGCCCAGGGCTCCCATCCATGGCTACTGGACCTCCGACTTCAAGCGCATCCATCCCCGCTGGGTCAACGATCCCACGGAAAAGCGGCTTTTCACCCGGGACGACACCGTCTTCGACAAGCTGCTCGCGGAGATGCACGGCCGTGGGATGAAGTTCGTCCTCGACATCGTCTGCAACCACAGTTCCCCCCGCACCACCCAGGGCAAGGGCAATCTCTACGACGACGGCGAACTCATCGCGGACTTCGACAACGACGTCGACCACTGGTACCACCACTACGGCGAGACCACGGACTGGAACGACGAGTGGCAGATCCGCAACTGCGAACTCGCGGGGCTCGCTACCTTCAACGAGAACAACATTCTCTTCCGGAACCACATCAAGGAGGCCATCGGGCTGTGGGTGAAGAAGGGCGTGGACGCCCTGCGCATCGACACGGTCAAGCACATGCCCCTGTGGTTCTGGCAGGAGTTCACCGCCGACCTCGGCGTGGTCAATCCGAACCTCTTTCGATTCGGCGAATGGATCTACAGCCACCCGCTCGACCAGCGCTCGGTCGAGTTCGCCAACCTTGCCGGCATGAGCCTGCTCGATTTCGGATTCTGCCAGGCGCTCCGGGCCTGCCTCGGGAGCGACGATCCCGGCGGCTTCCTCCTTTTGAAGGAGATTCTCGATCTCGACGGCAACTACTCGTGCGCCACGGAGCTGGTCACCTTCTTCGAAAACCACGACATGCCTCGCCTGCAGTCGCTGGGCGTGTCCGACGCGAGACTCGAGCTCGCCCTTGTCCTCCTGCTCACCTCGCGCGGCATCCCTTGCCTCTACTACGGCTGCGAGCAGTATCTGCACGACGACACCGACGGGGGCAACGATCCCTACAACCGCCCCATGATGGAACAGTGGGACGAGACGGAAGCGACGCGCCTCATCCGAATCCTCGCCCGGGAGCGCAAGGCCAATCCTGCCGTCGTCTGGGGCGGACAATGGCCGAAATGGATCGATCCCGACACCTACGTCTATCTCCGCCGCTACCGCAGCTCGCGATGCCTGGTCTTCCTGAACAAGGGGAGCGCCCGGAGCCTTCGAGTCGATCATCTCGAGTTTCCCGACGGAGAGCACGATTGTCTCCTCACCGGAGAGCGGATCACCGTCGCCGGGGGAAGTGCTGAACTGGCGCTTCCCGAAAATGGCGCCCGGGTCTTCATCCATCGCGGAGAAGGGATCGAGGGCAAAAGCGTGATGCGCATCCAGGTGAACGGTTCGCCGACCCAGCCTGGAGACCGCCTCGCCATCATCGGCGACGCCTCCGAACTGGGGAAATGGGATCTACGCTCCGCTGTCGAGCTCGAGTGCATCAACGCCAACACGTGGTTCGGCGAGATCGCCTTCGACGAAAGCGCGGGAAGCGCGGTCGGCTACAAGTTCGTGATCTTCCGTGCGGACGAGAACCTGCCCCCCGAGCGGGAGAAGCGGGGAGTCCGGAGACGCCTCGTCCCCTTCGAGGGCACCGGGAAGTGGCGCGACCACTGGGACAGCTAGAGGAATCAACCGATCGAACGATGAAGACAGCCCATCCGTCTCTCCAGGACAAATTCGCCCTCGTCACCGGTGCGGGGTCGGGAATCGGCCGCGCCACGGCGGTCATGATGGCCGGGCGCGGGGCTCGGGTCGCCCTCGTGGGACGCGGCATGGACGATCTCGAGGAAACCCTCCGGACCCTCGGCGGCACAAAGGCGGGCCATCTCGCCTTCGAAGCGGACGTCGGCGAGGAGAAGCCAATGACCGCCGCCTACACGGAGCTGGCGCGGCACTGGGACCGTCTCGACATCGTCGTCGCCAATGCCGGCATCAACGGCGTCTGGGCGCCCCTCGATCAGATCGGGGTCGAGGAATGGGACGCGACTCTTGGGACCAACCTGCGGGGCACCTTTCTCACCGTGAAGGGCGCCCTCCCTCTCCTCAGGCATCGGGGCGGAGCCGTCGTCGTCGTTTCCTCCATCAACGGCACCCGCATCTTCAGCAATTCCGGCGCCACCGCCTATGCCTGTTCCAAGGCCGCCCAGGTCGCCTTCACCAAGATGGTGGCCCTCGAGCTCGCCAAAGACCGCATCCGCGTGAATGTAGTCTGTCCAGGAGCGATCGAGACCCATATCGACGATTCCACCGAGCGGCGCTCCCTCGAAGGAATCCATCTCCCGGTGGAGTTCCCCGAGGGCGACGTCCCTCTCACCGGGGGAGGCCCGGGGGAGGCGGGGCAGGTCGCCGAGCTCATCTCCTTTCTCGCCTCCGATGCGGCGGCTCTCATCACCGGGACCGAAGTCTACATCGAGGGCGGCCAGTCCCTTCTCCAAGGATGAGGATCACCAACCCACCCATACCTCCGATGACGACACCGATCAACGACCTCCCCGATCTCTTCTTCGACCAGCTGAGAGACATCCACAGCGTGGAGTCTCAAGTCGCTGGAACGCTCCCCCACCTCTCCCGTCTGGCGGCCCTCCCGGCCCTGAGAGGCCTTTTCTCCGAACAGCATCACCTCACTCTCGAACAGCAGCGTCGCGTCGCCGCGATTTTCGAGACGCACTCGCGGGAGATCGGCCCGGATGAGTGCCAGGCGATGCAGGGACTGATTGCGGGAGGGAACGAACACCTCGAGCGGACGGACGATCCCAAGGTCCGGGACCTGATGCTGGTGGCTCACTGGCTCCGGATCAAGCACTACGAGATCGCCGCCTATCAATTTGCCGCGGCCCTGGCCCTCCAACTCGACTACATCGCGGAGAGAGAGCTCCTCTCCACGTTCCTCGCGGCGGAGGAAAGTGCCGCGAAGGAGCTCGACGGCGTCGCGGCGGAGCTCTTCGTGTGCGGTTGCGAAGAGGCCGAATCGTCGGGCGCGTCGAACGCCGAGCCGTAAAGCCCGGGCGCATCCCCCGACATTTCTTCACCCACGAAGAAACTCACCGAATCCCATCCATGGACCGATCGCTGCAACGGTATCTCAACGACCATCTCGCGGGCTCATCGGGAGCGCTTCTGCTGATCCAGGAGATCGCGGACCATTTCGATCGTCCCGATGCAAAATCCTTTTTCCTGGACCTGAAGAAGAAAGTGGAGACGGATCGGGAACGGCTCGTCCGCCTCCAGGAGGCGATCGACCAGGATTCCAGCGCCCTGCTCCAGGCCACCGCAGGGCTGGCGGCGCGGGCCGGAGGCCTGAAGTTCCGGTGGGAAGGGATCCAGCCCGGAGAACTCGGCATGTTCGAGGCGCTCGAGATGCTGGCTCTTGGAGTGCAGGGAAAACGGCTCCTGTGGAAAGCCCTCGACCGGATCCGGTCCTGCTTCCCGGAATGGGCCGACCAGGATTTCGCGGCCTTGGAGCGAGAGGCCGTTGAGCAGCGCGATGGAGTCGAATACTGGCGCCTCGAGGTGGCTCTGGAAACCCTGGTTTCGGAAGAGCGCCGATCGCCCCACCTTTCATGAACACAGCCGAAGGGATCGAAGCGATCCAAAGCGAAGCATCCAGGCAATGCGCGAAGAGGGATTCGAACCCCCGACCGCCTCGGTGTAAACGAGATGCTCTACCGCTGAGCTATTCGCGCCGGTGTCTCGGAGACTACACGCTTTTCCGGGCCAGTCCTCCGAAAATTCGTCGGGATTTTTCCCAACCGGCACTTGCGGCGGGGGCGGGAGTTTGAGAGTGTTGCCCCGTTCCGCACCGAGAACCCCTCACCCCCACTTTCGAGATTCAGCGAAGATGAGCCAGCGCCGCCCTTCCGCCCCCGCCCGACCTGCGGCGGCCCGTTCCCGTAAACCGGCCGCTTCGGCGAAGAAGGGGGAGGCTGAATCGACCAAGGACGCCTGGACGGTCGAGGACGCGGCCGAGACCTACGGCATCCACCACTGGGGCGCGGGCTATTTCTCGATCTCGCGCCGCGGCGAAGTGGTCGTCGACATCACCGACCGGACGACCGGAGCCCCCCATTCGGTGAGCATTCCGAAGCTGCTCGACGAGCTGGACGCCCGCGGCATCCGCCCGCCGCTGCTGCTGCGCTTTCCCCGCATCCTCGAGCGCCGCATCGAGGAGCTCTACCACGGCTTCGCCAAGGCGATCGGCGATCTCGAATACAACGGAGCCTACCGCGGCGTCTTTCCCATCAAGGTGAACCAGCAGCAGCAGGTCGCCGAGGAGGTCGCGGCCTACGGGCGGCGCTTCCACTACGGCTTCGAGGTGGGCAGCAAGCCGGAGCTGATGGCGGCGCTGGCCTATCTGAAGGACTCCGACGCCCTCCTCGTCTGCAACGGCTACAAGGACGAGGAGTTCATCGACCTCGCCCTCTACGGCCAGCTCATGGGCCTGCGGGTCGTTCTGGTGCTGGAGATGCCGCACGAGCTGGGCATCATCGAGGAGCGTTCCGCCGCGCTCGGGGTGGAGCCGGTCATCGGGGTGCGGGTGAAGCTCTCCGCCGAGGGCGCGGGCAAATGGGCGAAGTCGGGTGGCGAGAAAAGTCCCTTCGGCCTCAACCTCGCGCAGCTCGTCCAGACGGTGGAGCGCCTCCGCGAGCGGGGGCGGCTCGGCTGGCTCCAGATGCTGCACTGCCACCAGGGCTCGCAGATCCCCGACCTGACCATCATCCGGCGGGCCATCGAGGAGACGGCGCGCATCTACGCCGGCCTCGTGAAGGAGGGCGCGCCGATGGGCCTGCTCAATCTCGGCGGCGGCCTCGCGGTGGACTACGACGGCTCCCGCTCGACCCGCTCGACGAGCGCGAACTACTCCATCGACGAGTATTGCCACAGCCTCGTCGACGCGGTGAAATGGGTCCTCGACGAGAGCGGGGTGCCGCATCCCACCCTCGTGACCGAGTCGGGCCGCGCCATGGTCGCGCACTACTCGATGCTCGCGCTGGAGATCCTCGACGTGAACCGCTTCGAGAACCGCGAGGCCCTTTCCGTCTCCGAGGACGCGAGCGAGGCCCTCGTCGCCCTCGCCGAGGTGGCGAACGGCATCACCGACGACAACCTCCTCGAATCCTACGGCAAGGCGAACCGCTACCGCGAGGAGCTGCACGAGAATTTCCTCACCGGCGACATCGGCCTGCGCGAGCGCGCCGCCTGCGAGCAGTGCTACTGGCGGGCGATGACGGACATCGCGGCGGCGACGCGCGAGCTGCGCTACGTACCGGAGGAGCTGCGCGACCTCTCCGGGCTGCTCGCCGACCAGTACTACGGGAACTTCAGCATCTTCCAGTCCCTCGCCGACTCCTGGGCGATCGACTGCGCCTTCCCCGTGATGCCGCTGCACCGCCTCGGCGAGCGTCCCACGCGGCAGGGCGTGATCCACGACGTGACCTGCGACTGCGACGGGATGATCAAGAAATACGTCTCCAGCTCCGAAGTGCTGGAGGCCCTGCCCATCCACGAGACGAAGGACAACCAGTCCTACTACCTCGGCATCTTCCTCGTCGGGGCCTATCAGGAGACCTTGAGCGACCTGCACAATCTCTTCGGCGACACCCACGCGGTGAGCGTCGATGTCGAAGGCGGCCGGGTGAAGTTCTCGCGCGAGGTCGAGGGCGATTCCGTCGCGGATGTGCTCACCTACGTGGAGCACGATCCGAAGAAGCTCGTCGAGCAGTTCCGAGAGCTCGCCGAGACCGCGATCCAGGAGGGCCGCATCACCGCCGTGCAGCGCCGCAAGGCGCTGGAGGCCTACCGGCAGGGCATGGCCGGCTACACCTATTTCGAAAGCTGATCTCCCCGACACGCGCGCCATGGCCGGTCCCGTCACCCAGTTCGTCGAGCGTCATTTCCGCCATTTCAACGCGGCCACGGTGGTCGATGCGGCGAAAGGCTGGCGCGATCTCCTCGATTCGGGCGGGAGGATGTTCTTCACCATGGCCGGGGCGATGAGCACGGCCGAGCTGGGCCTCTCCCTCGCCGAGATGATCCGGCGGGGGAAGATCCACGCGATCTGCTGCACCGGGGCGAATCTGGAGGAGGATCTCTACAATCTCGTCGCCCACGACCACTACCGCCGCATCCCGAACTGGCGCGACCTCACTCCGGAGCAGGAGCAGGCCTTGCTCGACGAGCATCTCAACCGCGTCACCGACACCTGCATCCCCGAGGAGGAGGCCTTCCGCCGTCTCGAGCAGGTCATCCTGGAGGAATGGCAGGCCGCCGAAACCGAGGGACGGAGGCATTTCCCGCACGAGTTCCTCTACCGCATCCTGCGCTCTGGAGCGCTCGCCTCCGACTACCAGATCGATCCGGCGGACAGTTGGCTCGTCGCCGCCTGCGAACGGGACCTGCCGATCTTCGTCCCCGGCTGGGAGGACAGCACCTCGGCGAACATCTTCGCCTCGCACTGCCTGAAGGGGAACGTGAAGAGCCCCCATGTCGTGAAGACGGGGATCGAATACATGATGGAGCTGGCGACCTGGTATCGAGCGACCACGCCCGGTTCGCCGCTCGGTTTCTTCCAGATCGGCGGCGGCATCGCGGGCGACTTCCCCATCTGCGTCGTGCCCATGCTGCATCAGGATTTCGGTGCGGAGGACGTGCCGCTCTGGGCCTACTTCTGCCAGATCAGCGACTCGACGACAAGCTACGGCAGCTACTCCGGGGCGGTCCCGAACGAGAAGATCACCTGGGGCAAGCTGGGCATCGACACGCCGAAGTTCATCATCGAATCCGACGCCTCCATCGTCGCCCCGCTCGTGTTCGCGCAGGTGCTGGGGTGGTAGCGTTCTGTGGAGGGATTGAGGCTTTAAGGGTGGAACGCAGGCCTTCCGCCGTCTGCTACGAGGTGGCCTTCATCTCTTTCCACCAGCTTGCTCCCCGATGAAGGGCGAGGTCGAGCAGGGTCTTGCCGACGACGAGGATGACGAGCATCCAGACGGGCGATCCGAGGGCTTGGACCGCGAAGGCGCCGAGGAGGATGGTCAGGTGCAGCACGACGATGCGCGGGTAGGGGGCGAACATCTGTGTCTGGGCGGTGGTTCCGCGCCAGTCGCCGGCGAGGAGATAGCCCCGCACGAAGGAGACGCCGTGGCTGAGGACGAGGGCGAGGAGCGCCCAGAGAAAGCCGCCCTGGAAGACGGCTTTGCCGGTTTTCCCGTCCCCGAGGAGGGAGAAGACGAAAACCCCGTGGACGAGGCAGAAGATTCCGTAGTGGACGGTGAAGAACGCGCCGGTGAAGAGATTCCCGATGAAATGGCCCCGGATGGCGTCGTGGGGACGGGCCGCGAGGATGCGCAGGAGGGTGAAGCCCCCGATGACGAGGTTTTCCGCCCAGTAGACCGCGACGATCTCGAGAATGCTCCATCCCCAGAAGAGCGCGCCGAACAGCGGGACGAAGTTCGCGAGGACGAGGAGAAGCCCGGTGGCGGGGCGGGAGCCTCCGGAGCGGTCTGGGTGGCGGTTATGCACCCGCCAAGATTCCGGTTTCGCGGGAAATGGCAAGTCCTCCAGCCTGGAGCGGAAGTCCAAATTTCCGCTTGCCTGTGGAGCGCATCGCGGCTAGTTTCCGCCCCTCCTGAACTGAAGGACGACGAACATGAAAGCGGACATCCACCCCGACTACAAGGAAGCCGTGATCCAGTGCCACTGTGGCAGTGTGATCCAGACTCGCTCCACTGTGCCGAATCTGCACATCGGGATCTGCTCCGCCTGCCACCCCTTCTTCACGGGCGAGCAGCGTTTCGTCGACACCGCCGGCCGCGTCGACAAGTTCCAGAAGCGTTTCGGCGGAGCCAAGTCCGTCGCCGAGCGCCGCAAGCGTCCGAAGCTTTCGGATCTGAGCGCTTAGCTGACCGCCGGTTGATTTCTCGAAACGGTGACGATGCCCCTGTGGCATGGTCGCCGTTTTTTGTTTCCGAACTCTGCCTATCGTCCCGTGGATTGCTCCGTCCTCATCGAGAGAAAGCGGCTCCGCCTGCCGGAGCTGGAGGCGCTGATGGCGCAGGGCGGCTTTTTCGACGACGCGAGGCGGGCGGGCGAGCTGACCCGCGAATACAACCGGACCAAGGCGCTGATGGAGGATTGGGAGCGCTTGGAGAAGGCCCAATCCGATCTCTCGGAGAGCCTTGAGTTGGCCAAGTCCGGCGACGCCGGGATCGCGGAACTGGCGGCGGAGGAGATCCCGCAGCTGGAGGCGGCCATCGTCGAGCTGGAGGCGGCGGTGCAGTATGCCCTGCTGCCGCACGACCCGAACGAGGACCGCGACGCCATCGTCGAGATCCGGGCCGGCACGGGAGGCGACGAGGCCTCGCTCTTCGCCGGCGATCTCCACCGCATGTACCAGCGCTACGCCGAGTCGCGCGGATGGCGGATCGAGCCGGTCGAGGCGAGTCCGTCGGAGGTCGGCGGCTTCAAGGAGATCGTCTTCAGGGTGGCGGGCGAGGAGGTCTTCCGCTTCTTGAAATACGAGAGCGGCGTCCACCGGGTCCAGCGCGTCCCGGCGACGGAGACGCAGGGGCGTATTCACACCTCCACCGCGACCGTGGCGGTGCTGCCCGAGGCGGAGGAGGTCGACGTCGAACTGAGGCCGGAGGACCTGCACATCCAGACGACCCGCTCGGGCGGTCCGGGAGGACAGCACGTCAACACGACCGATTCCGCCGTGCAGGTGACGCACCTGCCGACCGGCATCATGGTGAAGTGCCAGGAGGGCCGCAGCCAGGGCAAGAACAAGGAGCGGGCCCTGCAGATCCTGCGGTCGAAGCTGCTCGAGGCGAAGGTGCGGGAGGAGGCCGAGCGATACTCCGCCCACCGCCGCAGCCTGATCGGATCGGGCGGGCGCGAGGAGAAGATCCGCACCTACAACTTCCCGCAGAACCGGCTCACCGACCACCGAGTGAACCTCACCCTCTACAATCTCGACCAGGTCGTGGCCGGATCGCTCGCGCCGGTGATCGAGGCGCTCCAGACCTCCGAGATGGCGGACCGCCTCGCGGAGCTGGAGGCGGGATAGGCTGCCCCGGCGGGGAGTTTCAGGTTCAAGGTTTAAAGTTCAAGGTTTCTACCCTTGGAAGCTGGTTCCACCGGCGTCCCGATACAGGATCTCCACCAGATCGAGGGACTTCCGGTTCGGGAAGATGCCGAACTCCATCTGGTTCATCACATAGGCGAAGGACCAGCCGCTCTCGGGGTCGGCGAAGGCGTGGCTGCCGCCGGCGCCGGGCTGGCCGAAGGCGGATCGGAAGGGACCGAAGAGGCTGCGGAGCTTCCGCCCGTCCGCATCGAGGGGATCGAGCTGGAAGCCCCCGGTGAAAGCGGTGGGGAGCAGCAGGGTCCGGTCCGGGCCGCTCGTCAGCAGCGTCCGGGCCGCGCGCACGACCCGAGCCGGAAGGACCGTCGCGCCGTCTAGCTCTCCGTCGCGGGCGAGGATCTGGTAGAATTTCGCAAGCGCCCGTGCCGTGCCGACGCCGCCGAAGGCGGGCAGGCCGGCCTGGAGGATGTCGAGCCGGTTGATCTCGCCGAGGGTGCGCATCCCCGAGGGGGAGGAGAAGGCGGCGAGGGCGAGCGAGTCGGGGTTCGCCAGTTCGCGGTAGAAGGGCAGCTCCTCGCCGGAAGGGAGGTGCGCCTTGGGCGGAACCATCGTGGCGAGGCGGTCGAGGAGGCGGGCGGGGAAGTCCCCGATCCAGAATTCGAGCCCCAGCGTCTCCGCCACGCGGGTGTTCCAGTAGTTCCCCAGCGAGGTCCCGGAGAGCCGCCTCACGACCTCGTCGAGCAGGTAGCCCAGGGTGCGGGGATGGTAGCCGTGGCCCTCCCCGGGCGTCCACCAGGGCGACTGCCGCTCCATCGCCGCGACCACTTCGGCGTGGGAGAGGACGTGGGGACGGTTGTCCGTGGAGAGGGCGGGCAGGCCGGACTGGTGGGAGAGAAGTTGGAGGAATGTCAGGCTCCCGACCCGAGCGGCGAGCAGCTCGGGCCAGACCGTGGCGACGGGATCGTGCGGCGAGCGTCCCGCGCTTTCGAGGGCGAGGAGGAAGGCGACGGCGGCGGGTCCCTTCGTCGCCGACCAGACCGGGACGAGGGTTTCGGCGGTCCAGGCCGCTTCGCGCTGGGGATCGAGCCAGCCGCGATGGAGAGAGACGACCTCCTTTCCGTCCTTCCAGATCGAGACCGAGGCACCCAGCTCGCCAAGCTCGTCGAAATTCCGGTGGAAGCGTTCCTCGAGGGTCTCCATGGCAATCAGATCTCGTCCCGGATCGCGGCAAGGTCGGGGTCGGCGAGGGCTCGCTCGCGGAAGCGGCGGTCCATCTCGATGGAGAGGCGCAGCCAGGTGAGGGCGGCCTGCGTCTTGCCGAGGGCGAGCTCGTAGCAGGCGAGGTTGTAGAAGTAGACCGGCTCCTCGCGCAGGGTCTCGGGACCGGACTGGAGGTGCTCGATGGCGTCCTCGGTGCGGCCGAGGGCGTGGAGGCAGTAGGCCCCCTGGATGAAGCCGGCGTGGTTCTCGGGATGCAGGCTGCAGAGGACGCTGCAGAGGGCGAGGGCTTCGTCGGTCCGGCCTTGGTCGAGGCGCACGACGATGCGCATCTCGCGGGCTTCGGGCCGGTCGCGCTTGTCGGAGGGCAGGCGGTCGAGCTCGAGCCAGGCCTCGTCGTACATCGCGAGGTCGAGATAGCCGCGGGCGCGGTCGAGCCAGGAGGGTTCGGTCATGGAGTGGACAGGGTCGGAAATGAGGCCCTCGACCGCCCGCTTGTCAATGGAGCTCCGTTTCGCGCCAATCGCGCAGCGCCTCGCGGAACCGCGCCTCCTCGGCGGGGTCGCGTTTCTTTCCGGCGTAGGCGGTATGGTAGTGGTAGGCGACGGCGTCGTGGACCGCGGCGGGCACGGTGCCTCTCTCCGAGAGCCGGGCGAGGAGTTCGCGCCAGGTTTGTCCGGGGCGACGGTGGAGGCCGAGAGCCTGGGCACTTTGCTCGAGCTCGTGGAGGAAGTCGGGGAAGGGGGGCTTGGCTTCGGTTGCCAGGCGGCTTCCGGATTGAGGATAGGCCTCCCTGTCCTTTGGATTCCCCGGCAGGATCCACCAGAGGCAGCCGAAGAGAGCCAGCCCGACGGCGGTGGCGAGAAAGAAATGGCGGGAAAGGAAGTCGACGGCGTCGGCGAGGTAGGCCCCGGCGCTCCCCGCCGCCGCGAGCGTCGCGGGATCGAAGTCGGAAAGGTCGTGGTAGGCCTCGACGTCGATCGTCGGGAGGCTGGCCGCGACGGACGGGCGCGGCGCGGCGGAGGCGACGCGCGGGGTCGTGTCGAAGATCCTCCATTCGTTCTCCGCCGTCAGGATTTCGGCCCAGGCGTGGAAGTCGCTGTCCCGGAAGGCGAAGACGCCCTGGTCCGCATCGACGAGACCGCCGGCGTAGCCGTAGGCGACGCGCGAGGGAATGCCGAGGCAGCGCAGCATCAGCACGGTGGCGGCGGCGTAGTGCTCGCAATGGCCGAGTCCGTGGCCGAAGAGGAATTCCGCGATCGGGCTGGAGCCTTCCGGTGTCTGGAACTGGAGCGAGTAGCGGGTCCGTTCGTCGAGCAGGCTGCGGATGCCGTCGAGAAGGTCGTCGTCGCCGATCTCGCGGCAGAGCAGGTCGACCCGACTTGGCAGGGGGGAAGGCGGAAGCTGGAGGTAGATTCCCGAGGCCGTCCCACGAGGCGGACGGATCAGGTCGGCGGAGCGGATCTCCGCGACCGGACTGGGTGGAGCGGAGGCGGTGTAGCTCAGGCGGTCGATGCCCTCGGCGGGGGAGAGCTGGAACCAGTCGTCGGCGAATTCGTAGACCGAGGCGAGAAAGAGCGCTTGGCTTCCTCCGACCAGTGGGAGCTGACCGGCCGTGTCGCGGCTGATGTAGAGGGTGTGCAGGGTCGCGGGATCGGTTGCGTCGTCCGGGTTTGCCCCCCGGAGGAGGAGGCGGTGGTCCTCGGTTCCGTCGTCCTGCTCGTAGAGCCAGCGGCCGCTGCGGATCGGCGAGAGGACCTCGTCGTTTTCGAAGAGGGCGAGGGTCGAGGTCCGCAGATAGAGCGTGCGGTCCGACCAGGAGCGGAAGAGCGCGTCGCTGTGCGGCCGCACCAGCACGAGGATCTCGTGGCGGAAGCGCACGTCCGCTTCGCGGGGAAGCTGGCGGGAGGAGCCTTCGCCGAGTGTCCCGCTGCCATCGGGTTGCGGAGCGCGGAGGGAGGGGGCGGCGGAGACGGCGGTCTTCTCGGGAAAGAGGGAGCGCAGCGCGTCCGCCGCGGCGGAGGAGGCGAGGACGAGTCCCGCGAGAGCGAGGCAGGCGGGCAGCGCGACGCAGGCGGCGAGCCGAGCGAAGGGTGTGGTGGGCAGGAGGAGCCGGGCGGCCCAGAGGGCGAAAGGCAGGGCGGCGACGGGATGGACCAGCCAAGGGCCGAAGTTCTGGAGCGTCGTGCCCGCCGAGGCCCCCAGGACGAGGATCCCGCCGACGAGTCCGGCGTAGGCGTGGACGAGGCGGCGGACCTCGCTTTCCCCAGGGGCGCGGAGAAAAGGATCGAGCGCCGTCCACCAGAGCGCGGCGAGGCCGAGATGGTAGGCGAGGGGCAGCTCGGCCCGCATCGCGAGGGCGCGGCCATCGAGGAACAGCCGGATTTCCAGCCATGCCGCCGTGCCGGCAAAGAGAAGCGGCACGAGTTGGCGGAGGGCGGAAGCGGTGCGTCGCCGCGGAAGCAGCGCGCCGCCGATCAGGGCGGCGAGCAGGAGGGCGAGGGTGAGCGCCATCGGCACGGGCGAGCCCGAGAGCAGCCAGCCGGCGAGAGCGGCGGCGAGGACGGGAGCTTTCGGTTCAACGTTCAAGGGTCAAAGTGGGGAGGTCTTGGATCGGACGAGGAGCGCTGGACGCGAATGGGTCGTGAGCGTGGCCGGGTCGAGACAGGTACAGCGCGGGAAGCGGACGCAGGCGGCGTCCTCCCAATGGGCGAGGGGGCCGTCGCCGAGGACGAAGACCTCGTCGCAGCCGCGGAAGGGATCGTCGCCGGAGGGGGCGGCGAAGACGCGGTCGAGGGAGGAGAGGGGAAGCCGCCGCGAAAGGGCGAGGGCGCCGATCCGCTCCGCGAAGGCCGCGTGGGAGGTGAGGCGCTCCACCGTTCCAGGGGCCTGGCAGAACACCGTCGGGATCTCCTCGCGCTGGAAGCGGAGAAGCAGTCCCGTGGCGATGCGCAGGATCTGCTCGTAGGTCTCCGGCACGACGACGCTGCCGGGACGCTCGTAGGAATGGAGGACGAGGCCGTAGCCGGTCGGCTTGGGCCGGGGCGGCTCCGTCTCGGCGAAGAGGAGGCGTCCCGAGCGCAGGCTCGCGGGCCAGCGGATGCCTCGCACCGGATCGCCGGAGCGGAACTCGCGGAGGAGGCGGAACTCGGCGAGTGGGTCGGCAGGCTCGAGAGGGCGCTCCGCCGAGGCGGAGGAGAGGCGATCGAGCCGCTCGCGCAGGTGGGGCGGCAGCCAGGGCTGGGGCAGGACGAGGGTGGCGTGGTCGTCGCGGAAAGAGCCCTGTCGTTCGGTCAGGAAGAGGCCGAGCGGCCAGGTTGAAACGAGCGTCCACGGACGCGGCGGAAGAGGGCCACGGCGATGGGAGAGACCGGTGCAGTGGATCGTCCGGGCGGGGCCGAGCGGCCGGTCCCGCACCGCCGGGGCGAGAGGATCGGTCAGGCGCGCCACCATACCTGTGGGGAAGCGGGAGCCAGGGCGGACGCGGATCTCCATGGGGAAGCTCTCGCCCGCCCGCGCGCGCCGCGGCAGGTCGCGCTCGACCTCGAAGCCGTCGAGGTGCCGCGCCGCAAGGAGGCGGCAGAGAAGGAGAAGCGCCGTGGCAGCGAGACCGACGGCGAGGATCGGTCCTGACGGGAGCACCAATCCCGCCATTGCTGTCGTCGCCGCGAGGGAGGCGGCGACGAGGCCCAGGTTCGTGGGGCGGGGTGGGGGCATGGGACCAAGTCTAGGGGAATCGGGACGAATCGTGCAAGGTGGAGTTGAGAGGAGATGGTTGAGAGTTGAGAGAAGGGAGCGCGGGCAGGAGGCGCCGGGGCGGCCGCCCTGCAGATTCCCGTCCACACGTCTGCTGTAGGGCGAGCGCCCCGCTGCCTCCTGCCCTTCAGCTTCCCGCCTTTCGCAGCGGCGAAGCCGCCCCTACTCCACCGCGACCGTCTCCAGCATCTCCTCCAGCAGCAACCGCAGGGCCGATCGCCTCCGTGCGGTGCCATCTCGGTCGAATTCGCCTTCCCCCGCTTCGACACGATGCAGCACGGCCGGGGCGAAGGCGCGTTTCACATCCTCGGGATAGACGGCCTCGTGGTCGTCGAGGAAGGCCATCGCCCGCGCCGTCTGCATGATGGCGAGGGCGCCTCGGTTGCTGATGGCGGCGTCGAGCTCGGGATGGTGACGGATCGCGTCGCAGAGGCGGATGACGTAGCGGAAGATCGCGTCGGAGGCGGGCAGGAGGCGCACGCGGCGCTGCCATTCCCCGACTTCGCCAAGGTCCAGATGTGGACCCCCTTCGACGTCGGCGCGTTCTCCGGCGAAGCGGGCGGCGTGCTGTTTCAGGATCCCCGTCCGCGTTTCGCTGTCGGGCAGGCTCATCTCGATGGAGACGAGGAAGCGGTCGAGCTGCGGCGCGGGCAGGGGGAAGGTGCCGGCGCGGTGCCGGTTGTTCCGCGTCGCAACGACCTGGAAGACGGCGGGAAGCGGCCGGGTGACACCGTCGACGGTGACCTGCCCTTCGTTCATGCACTCGAGGAGGGCGCTTTGCAGCCGGGGGCTGGCGCGGTTGATCTCGTCGGCGAGGAGGAAGTGGGCGAAGACGGGACCCTCGACGAATTCGAAGGCGTTGCGGTCCTGCCGGTAGATCGAGTAGCCGACGAGATCGGCGGGGAGGAGATCGGGGGTGAACTGGACGCGCTTGAAAATGCCCGAGACCGAAAGCGCGAGCGTCTTGGCGAGGGTAGTCTTGCCGACGCCGGGAGGCCCCTCGACGAGGGCATGGCCACCGGCGAGGAGCGCGGCAGCAAGCTCATGCACCGCCGTCTCCGCGCCGAGGACGGAGGCGTTGAGGTGGTCGAGGAGGGCTTTGAGCGAAGCGTCCACGGTACGGAGCGAAAGGTTCACATTCTCTCCGGCGTGCGGATGCCGAGGAGCCCGAGTCCATGGCGGAGGACGCGGCCGGTCAGCTCGCAGAGGGCGAGGCGGGTATGGCGCACGTCGCCTTCGACCTTCAGCACGGGGCAGGCCTCCCAGAACTGGTGGTAGGTCGTGGCCAGTTCGTAGAGATAGGCGGCGAGAGCGTTCGGGCGGAAATCCTCCAGCACCGTCGGGACGACCTCGGCATACTGGGCGAGCTTCAGCAGCAGGGTTTTCTCCGCCTCCTCGCCGAGGACGAGGGAGCCGCCCTGCGGATCGAAGTCGCTCCCCAGTCGGCGGAAGATCGCCCGCGTGCGCACGTAGGCGTTGATGAGGTAGGGCGCGGTGTTGCCCTTGAGGCTCAGCATCGTGTCCCAGTCGAAGATGTAGTCCGTCATGCGGAACTGGCTGAGCTCCGCGTATTTCACCGAGCCGATGCCGACGGCCTGGGCGATCTCGGCCTTCTCCGCCTCGGGCAGGTCGGGGTTCTTCTCCTCGATGATGGCGCGGGCGCGCTCGACCGATTCGGCGAGGACGTCGGCGAGCTGCACGGTGTCGCCCGAACGGGTCTTCAGCATCTTGCGGTCCTTCCCGAGGATGCTGCCGAAGGGGATGTGCCGCAGGTCCGCGGTCTGGCCACGCCGCTTCGAGATCGCGAAGATCTGCTCGAAATGGAGCTGCTGCGGCGCGCCCACCACATACCAGACGGCGTCGGCGCCCAGCTCGCCGAGGCGGAAGTCGATCGTGGCGAGGTCGGTCGTGGCGTAGAGGAAGCCGCCGTCGGATTTGCGGATCAGGGTCGGCTTGTCGGCGAGGCGCTCGTCGTCGCGGAAGAAGACGCAGATGGCGCCCTCGCTCTCCTCGGCGATGCCTTGGGCGATCAACTCGTCGACGAGCGGCGCGAGGCGGTCGTTGTAGAAGCTCTCGCCATACCAGTGGTCGAAACGCACGTCGAGGAGGTCGTAGATCCTCTGGAGCCCCTGCTTCGAGAGCTCGACGCAGCGCTCCCAGATCGCGAGGTTCTCCGCGTCGCCGGATTGCAGCTTCACCAGCTCGGCCTTGCAGGCGTCGAGGACGGCCTCGTCCGCCTTCGCCCGCGCGTTCACCTCGCGGTAGACGCGGAGGAGCTCGGGGATGGGATCGGCCTCGAGCGCGGCCTCGTCGAGGAGATGCTTCCAGCCCCACAGGATCATGCCGAACTGCGTCCCCCAGTCGCCGATGTGGTTGTCGGAAATGACGCGATGCCCGAGGAAGCGCGCGATGCGCCCGAGGCTGTCGCCGAGGATGGTGCTGCGGATGTGGCCCACGTGCATCGGCTTGGCCACGTTCGGCGCGGAGAAGTCGAGGACGATGGTCTTCGGCGTATCGGTCGCGGCCACGCCGAGGCGCTCGGGATCGTCGAGAAGGTCGGCGAAGCGCCCGGCGAGAGCGGCTTCGCCGAGGCGGAAATTGACGAAGCCGGGACCCGCGATCTCCGGCGTTTCGCTCAGGCCGGCGCCGTCGAAAGCCTCGGCGATGGCGGCGGCGACCTCCCGGGGATTCTTCCGCAGGGCCTTCGCGAGGATCATCGCCGCGTTCGACTGGTAGTCGCCGAACTGGCGGTTCTGCGTGGGATCGACCTGGACGACGAAGTCCGCCGGCAGGTCGGCGGCGAAGGACGTGCGGGCGAGGGCGTCGCGCAGGCGCGAGGCGATGAGGCTGGCAAAGGTGTCGGACATGGGAAGGGGATGGAGAGAAAGGGTGTCGCGGAACTTGCCGAAGTTCCGATCAGGGATGGTGAATGATGCGGGAGGAGTGGCTGCGGATGAGACTGCCTCGTTCCTTGTGCTTTTTGTGCCTCTTTGCGGCCATCCTTTCCATTGGCGAAGTGAGGCTAGACCAGCGAGGAGATCAGCGAGAGCAGATCGTCCTCGTCGATCGCGGCGGCGAGGCGGTTGCGGGTCTCCGCGTCGCTCAGATGCTTCGCGATCGTGGCGAGAGTGCGGAGATGGAGGGCGTGCTCCGCCTCCGGCACCATGAAGAGGACGACGAAGCGGGCCGGCACGTGGTCGACCGCCTGGAAGTCGATCCCCTCCGTCGAGCGTCCGAAGATCGCCACGACCTCGCCGAGGCCGGGAAGGAAGCAGTGGGGGACGGCGATGCCGTTGCCGATGCCCGTACTGCATTCATCCTCCCGCAGACGGAAGGCTTCCAGGGCCGTTTCCCGGCTCTGCGACGGCACCGCGCCGGCCGCGATGAGGTGGTCGAGGAGTTCCGCGATGGCCCCGTAGCGCTCGTGCGACCGCATCTCGGCGATCACCCGACCGGGCAGGATGAGATCGGTCAGGGACATGGATCGATGGATAGGGAGAAAAGGGAGGGAACTGCGAGCATAAGCATGCGGCACGGCGGATCAAGGCAGTTTTTCCCGCTTGTGGCTTTACATTCCCCCGTTCACGGCTCCATTGCGGGACAGCCCGCCTTTTTCCCCGATGACTCGACGCGTTCTTTTCGTCTGCACCGGCAATGTCTGCCGCAGCCCCATGGCCGAGGGATTCCTGCGGAGGATGGCCGAGGAGGCGGGGGCCGACATCGAGGTGGGCTCGGCCGGCCTCGGGGCGATGGATGACATGAAGCCGAGCCGGAACTCCGTCGTCGCGATGGACGAGGAGGGCATCGACATCTCGCGCCAGCGCAGCCGCATGCTCACGCCCGAGATGGTCGAGGACTACACCCACATCTTCGGCCTCGGCAGCGGCCACGTCGATACCATCCGCAGCTATTTCCCCGAGGCTTGGGAAAAGACCTTCGTCCTGCGCGAATTCGTCGCCGCCGGTCTCGATCTCGAAGTGCCCGACCCCATCGGCGGCGACCTCGACGAGTACCGCCTCACCCGCAACCTCATCAAGGAGGCCATGCCCTCCATCCTCCGCTTCGTCCTCACCGGGGATCCGGCGAAGTAGGGTCACGGGTCAAGAGTCACGGGTCATGAGTGGGACCGGGCTTCTGCCCCGTGACCCGTGACTCGTGCACCCATGGCTCTTGACCCGTGACCCTTGACTTCCCCTCCCTCCCGCCTTAGCCATTCCCTTTGCCCAGGACCCCATGCAGAAACCCACGCTCATCATCGCCACCGACCACGGTGGATTCGAACTCAAGGAAGCCGTCGTCGCGCACCTTCGCGGCCAGGGCTACGAGGTCGAGGACGCGGGCTGCTTCTCCATGGAATCCGTCGACTATCCCGACTACGCCGCTCTCGTCGCCGCGGGCGTCCTCGCGGGGAAACGCGACCTCGGAATCCTCTGCTGCACCACCGGCATCGGCATGGCCATCGCCGCGAACCGCTTCCCCGGCATCCAGGCCGCCGTCGTCACCGATCCCGCCCTCGCCGCGAAGACCCGCGTCCACAACGACACCAACGTCCTCTGCCTCGCCGGCGACTTCACCTCCGCTCCGGAGGCCGCCGCCATCGTCGATGCCTGGCTCGGGGCCAGCTTCGACGGCGAGGGCCGGCACGGGCGGCGCGTTGCCAAGATGAACTCCTGCGGCGTCGCCACCAGCGCGCCCAGGCTCGCCGCCACCGATCCCGAGATCTACCACGCCATCGAGGAGGAGGAGGCTCGCCAGAGCGGCAACATCGAGCTGATCGCCTCGGAGAATTTCGCCTCCCGCGCCGTGCAGCAGGCCCAGGGGAGCTGCCTCACCAACAAATACGCCGAGGGCTACCCCGGACGCCGCTGGTACGGCGGCTGCGAGAACGTCGACAAGGTCGAGTCCCTCGCCATCGAGCGGGCCAAGGAGCTCTTCGGCGCCAAGTTCGCCAACGTCCAGCCGCACTCCGGCTCGCAGGCGAACTGCGCCGTCTACTTCAGCGTCCTCGAGCCCGGCGACAAGATCCTGACCATGGACCTCTCCCATGGCGGGCACCTCACCCACGGACACTTCGCCAACTTCTCCGGCAAGCTCTACACCGTGAAGCACTACGGCGTCTCGCAGGAGAGCGAGACCATCGACTACGACCAGCTCGCCGCCGTGGCCAAGGAATATCGGCCGAAGATGATCACCGCCGGGGCCTCGGCCTACTCCCACATCATCGACTTCGCCCGCATGCGCGAGATCGCCGACTCCGTCGGGGCCTGGCTCTTCGTCGACATGGCCCACATCGCCGGCCTTGTCGCCGCCGGGGTCCACCCCTCGCCGATGGAGCACGCCCACTTCGTCACCACCACCACCCACAAGAGTCTGCGCGGTCCGCGTGGTGGCCTCATTCTCGTCAACGACGAGGAGCTCGCCAAGAAGATCGACGCCACCGTCTTTCCCGGCATCCAGGGCGGGCCGCTCATGCACGTCATCGCCGCGAAGGCCGTCTGCTTCCACGAGGCCCTCCAGCCCGGTTTCAAGGAGTATCAGGCCCAGGTCGTGAAGAACTCCGCCCGCCTCGCCGCCCGCCTCGCCTCGCGCGGCTACCGCATCATCTCCGGCGGCACCGAGAACCACCTCTTCATGGTCGATCTGCGTCCCAACGGCGTGAACGGCAAGCTCGTCCAGGAGACCCTCGACCAGGCGGGCATCACGGTGAACAAGAACTCCATCCCCTTCGACACCGAGAGCCCCTTCAAAGGCGGCGGCATCCGTGTCGGTACTCCCGCCGTGACCACCCGAGGCATGAAGGAGGCCGAGATGGACCTCGTCGGCGACCTCATCCACGAAGCGATTTCCAACCACGGCGACAAGGCCAAGCTGGAGGAGATCCGCCGACGGGTGCTGGAGCTGAACGAGCGCTTCCCCTTGCCGTAAAACGCGGCCACTCCTGGAGGGCAAAGGAGTCCCGCGAGGCATCCGTTGCCGTGGAAACCCTTGTGCGTCCGGGAACGTCTGGTAGGGATGCCTCGCCGAGGCGTCCGCCGAAGAATCAAGGATGTCTCAGCAGGGCGTCATTCCCCGTTCCTTTGGATCTCATGATTCAATCGTTGCAATTGCCCTTCACATCCAACAAGCCGAACAAGCGGATGTAGGCAACGACGTTCGGCCGGTGCCTCGTCCCTGACGTTCTGCAAAGAAACGCGATTCAAGTCACGCCTTCCTATCGTTCGACGGGCAAGCCGAGGAAGCGGCCCGGTTCTACGTCTCGCTCCTGCCTCCGAGCCAGGCCGGAATCGCCCTATCCCTGCGGCGGTCGCGACCGGTCTCCCGCCAGTCTCCGCATCACGACGTAGAAGACGGGAGTGAAGAGGAGGCCGAAGAAGGTGACGCCGATCATGCCGTAGAAGACGGCGGTGCCGAGGGCCTGCCGCATCTCGGCGCCGGCGCCGCTGGCGAGGACGAGGGGAAGGACGCCGAGGATGAAGGCGAAGCTGGTCATGAGGATGGGGCGGAGGCGGAGGCGGCAGGCCTCGACCGCGGCGGTGAAGCGATCCTTGCCCTGATCCTGGATCTGCTTGGCGAACTCGACGATGAGGATGGCGTTCTTCGCGGCCAGGGCGACGAGGACGACGAGGCCGATCTGGGTGAAGACGTTGTTGTCCATGTCCCGCATCCAGACGCCGCCGATGGCGGAGAGGAGGCACATGGGGACGATGAGGATGATGGCGAAGGGCAGGTTCCAGCTTTCGTACTGCGCCGCGAGCACGAGGAAGACGAAGAGGACGCAGAGGGGGAAGATGTAGACGATGGTGTTTCCGGCGAGGATCTGCTGGAAGGTGAGGTCGGTCCACTCGATGGCGAAGCCGTTGGGCAGGTGATCCTTCGCGAGGCGCTCGACGGCGGCGATCATCTCGCCGGAACTGACGCCGGGGAGGGTGTTGCCGTTGATGTCGGCGGAGTAGTAGAGGTTGTAGCGCTGGACGCGGTCGGCCCCCCCTTGCTTGGAGAGGGTGACGAGGGCGCCGAGGGGGACCATCTCTCCGTTCTTGTTGCGGATCTTTATGCGCATGAGGTCCTCGGGCTGGGTGCGCATGTGGGCTTCGGCCTGGGCGGTGACCTGGTAGGTGCGGCCGAAGAGGTTGAAGTCGTTCACGTAGACGGAGCCGAGATAGACCTGGAGCGCCTCGTTCAGTTCGGCGAGGGAGATGCCCATCGTCTTGGCCTGGGCGCGGTCGATGTCGATGTGGAACTGCGGCACGTTGGGGCGGAAGCCGGAGATGATGGAGGTGAATCCGGGTTCTTCCTGAATCGCCGCGAGCAGCTGGTTCGTCGCATCCTCGAGGGGACCGAGGCCGGCGTTGTTGAGGTCCTGCACCTGGATCTTGAACCCGCCGGCGCTGCCGAGGCCGCGGATGGGGGCGGGTGGCAGGACGAGGACGCGCGCCTCCTTGATGGTCGAGAAGGTGTCGCGGATCGTGCCGAGGAACTCGTCGCCGAGCAGGGAGGGATCGCGGCGCTTGGAATAGTCGTCGAGGACGAGGAAGGCGGCGCCGACGTTGGACTGGTTCGCCTGGAGGACGGAGGAGTAGCCCGAAATGGCGAAGGTGTGGGCGATGCCGGGAATGGTGCGGGCCATTTCGTCGACCTGGCGCACGACGGCGTCGGTGCGCTCGAAGGAGGCGCCGTCGGGGAGCTGGACCACGACGATGTAGTAGCCCATGTCCTGCGTGGGGATGAAGCCGGTCGGCACGGTGCGGAAGAGCTGGAAGGCTCCGCTGACGAGAACGGCGTAGAGCACCAGGACGACGACGGCGAGGCGAAGGAGCCGGCGGACCAGCCTCGCGTAGCCGTTGGCGGAGGCCTGGAAGACGCGGTTGAAGCCCCGGAAGAACCAACCGAGGAGCAGGTCGAGGAGCCGGGTGAAGGCGTCGCCCTTGTCCCCGTGGGCTTTGAGGAGGAGGGCGCAGAGCGCGGGGCTGAGGGTGAGGGAGTTGACCGCCGAGATGACGGTGGAGGTGGCGATGGTGAGGGCGAACTGCTTGTAGAACTGTCCGGTGATGCCGCTGATGAAGGCGGTGGGGACGAAGACGGCGCAGAGGACGAGGGCCATCGAGATGACGGGGCCGTTCACCTCCTGCATGGCCTTGATCGAGGCCTCGCGCGGGGCGAGGCCGTTGGCGATGTTCCGCTCGACGTTCTCGACGACGACGATGGCGTCGTCGACGACGATGCCGATGGCGAGGACGAGTCCGAAGAGGGAGAGGTTGTTCAGGGAGAAGCCGAAGGCCTGCATCACCGCGAGGGTGCCGATGAGGGAGACGGGCACGGCGATGAGGGGGATGATGGAGGCCCGCCAGGTCTGGAGGAAGACGACGACGACGACGACGACGAGGACGACGGCCTCGATCAGGGTGTGGAGGACGGACTTGATCGAGGCGCGGACGAATTTGGTGGTGTCGTAGTTGATGCGGTAGTCGACGCCGGGGGGGAAGCGCTCCTTGAGCTGCGCGAGCTTCTTGTAGACGGCGTCGGCGGTCTCGAGGGCATTGCTCCCGGGGAGCTGGAAGACGCGGAGGGAGACGGCGTTGTATCCGTCCATGTAGGTCTTGCTGGAATAGTCCTTCGAACCGATCTCGATGCGGGCGACGTCGGCGAGCTTCACGACGTCTCCCTTGTCACCGGTCTTCAGGACGATCCCTCCGAATTCCTCGGGGGTCTTCAGGCGGCCGGGGGCGGTGAGGGTGTATTGGAATTGCGCGCCGCTCGGGGCGGGGGGCTGACCGAGGCTGCCGGCGGCGACCTGGACGTTCTGCTCCCGCACGGCCTGGACGATGTCGCCGGCGGTGAGGTCGCGCGCGGCGATCTTCTCGGGATCGAGCCAGATGCGCATGCAGTAGTCGAGCCCGCCGAGGGAGGAGGCCTCGGCCACGCCGGGGAGCCGGGCGATCTCGTTCTGGATCTGGAGGGTGACGTAGTTCGAGAGGTAGCCGACTTCGCGGGATCCGTCGGGGCTGTAGAACTGGGCCGCGAGAGTGAGGTCGGGAGAGCGCTTCTGCGCGGTGACGCCTTGCCGGCGGACTTCCTCGGGAAGGCGGGCGATGGCGGCGTTGATCTTGTTCTGCACGAGGACCTGGGCCTTGTCGAGGTCGGTGCCGAGGCGGAAGGTGACGGTGATCTGGACGCGTCCGTCGCTGGTGCTGGAGGAGGAAAGGTAGAGCATGTCCTCGACTCCGTTGATCTCCTGCTCCAGCGGAGTGGCGACGGTCTCGGCGAGGGTGCGGGCGTCGGCACCGGGGTAGGTGGCGGCGACGACGACGGTGGGCGGGACGATTTCGGGGTACTGCGCGACGGGCAGGCCGACGTAGGCGAGTCCTCCGAGCAGGGTGATGACGATGCTGACGACCGCGGCGAAGATCGGCCGGTCCACGAAGAAGCGGGAGAGATTCATGGACGGGTCAATTCGCGGTGGCGGTCGCGGCGGAGCTCTCTGCGGGGTTTTTCGGCGGCTCGAGGGGTTGGGGATCCACCTTCTGCCCGTTGCGGATGGACATGACCCCGTCGACGACGATCCGTTCGCCGGGGGCGAGGCCTTCGCGGACGATGCGAAGGCCGTCGAGAAGCGGACCGGTGGAGACTTTCCGGTAGGAGGCGGTGTTCTCCGCGTCGAGCACCCAGACGAAGCTCGTTCCCTGGTCGTCGGCGATGGCCCGGTCGGGGATGAGAAGGCCCTCGTAGCTGCCGCTGCCGGGCACTCTGACGCGGGCGAAGAAGCCTGGAGCCATCAGCTTGTCGGGGTTGGGGAAGACGGCGCGGGCCCGGATCGTGCCGGTGGTGGGATCGAGCGCGTTGTCGACGAAGTCGATGTGTCCCTTGTGCGGGAAGCCTTTCTCCAGGGCAAGCTCCATCTCGGCTTCGACGCGGCCGAACTGCGCGCTCATCCGCTTCCCTTCGCGATAGAGCTGGCGGTATTTCAGGACGGAACGCTCGTCCACCTCGATGTGGCAGTAGATCGGGTCGAGCGAGACGACGGTGGTGAGGAGATTCGACTCGTCGATGCCGTCGGTGACGAGGTTGCCCTTGGTGACGCGGGCGTCGCTGGCCCGTCCGGAGATGGGGGATCGGATCTTGGTGAATTCGAGATCGAGCTGGGCTTCGCGCAGCTCGGCCTCGGCGGCGCGGAGCAGGCCGTCGGCGTCGGCGGCGGCCTTGGCGCGGCGGTCGTAGTCCTCGGCGGAGATGGCGCCGTTGACCTGGAGCTTGGAGACGTTCTCGAGCTCCTTCGTCGTCAGTTCGACCCGGCTGCGGGCACTGGCGACGCGGGCCTCCATGCGCTGGACGACGGCTTCGTAGGGGCGCGGATCGATGGTGAAGAGGAGGTCGCCGGCCTCGATTTCGGCCCCTTCCTTGAAATGGACTTCCTCGATGTAGCCCGAGACGCGGGGGCGGATCTCGACGGTCTCGGGGGAGGAGAGACGCCCGGTGAACTCGTCCCAGTCGATCGTTTCCCGTGCCACGGGCGTGGTCACGCTCACGGCCGGTGGAGGCGGGGCGTCCTCGGTCTCCGATTCCGCGTTGGAGCGGTTACAACTGGAGAAAGCGAGGCCGGCGAGAGCGCCCGCAAGGCAGAGGAAGGGATGGAAGAGGGAGAGGCAGCGATGTCTCATGGCACTCGTTACGTCCTTCGCGTCTCTTTCTCAGGTGAAACTCACTAGCGCAATCACATATCGGTTATACCGTTTCCGCATGACCGGGCTCGACGATCTGAGGCTGCTGCGGGCCTTCGTGCAAGTGGCGGAGAGCGGCAGCATCTCCGCGGCGGCGCGCGTCCTCGGGCTGACGCAGCCGACCTTGAGCCGCCGCATCCAGGCGCTGGAACGCTCGGTGAACGCGCCTCTCATCCGCCGCGACACCCACAGCATGAGCCTCACCGAAACGGGGCGCATCCTCTTGGCCGAGTCCAGGGGCCTTCTCGCGATGGCGGAGCGGGCCGGACAGAAGCTCGTCGCCGAGCGCCACAGCCTGCAGGGCCCCTTGCGCATCGTCTCGGTGGTCGATGTGGGACAGTGGATCGTGGCCCGGACCCTGGCGCATTTCCAGGCGATTCATCCGCAGGTGACGGCGGAACTGCACCTCATCAACCGTCCCATGAAGTTCGTCGAGGAGGGTTTCGACTGCGGCTTTCTTGTAGGCGAGCCCTTCGACAAGAGCCTCGTGATGCGCCCGGTCGCGAGACTACCCCGTCTTCTCGCGGCGGCGCCGTCCTTGCTCGAGCGCTGCGGTGCGCCGGAGCGTCCCGAGGACCTTGCGGGCCTGCCTTGGCTCGGCGTCCTGCAGCCGCATTTCGACGCGCGGACGCGTCTCTTCCTCCGTTCCGGTACCGAGGAGCGTGCCGTGGCGGTGGCTCCGACCCTGCTTCTCGACACGGTCACGGCCCTGCGCCAGGCGGCCTTGGCCGGGGCGGGGTTCACGATGCTGCCGGTCTGGATGGTGGGCGAGGACCTCGCGGCGGGGGCGCTCGTGGCGCTTCTGCCGGATTGGGAATTGCCCGACATCGATCTTTGCGTCTGCTACGCGGCGGGCCGCCACACGACGGGCCGCCTCCGCGCCTTTCTCGACTTCGCCCAAGGGGAAATCCCCCGGCTCCTCGAAGAAAGGGAAGCCGCCGCATGAGGCCAGGGAACGGCGGCCTTTCCGCCGTCGCGCGCCCCTTTCCGCACACCGCCCGCCCCGTCGGGAAAGCCCGTCCTTTCAAGGAAAACCCCCGCCCGGAGAGGGGAGAAATCGCCTTGCAATGGATGGGAAGCACGCGAGTTTAGCCGTCACCTCCGTCAGAAAGCAGAGCCAATGGAACGTCGTGTCGTCATCACCGGAATGGGAGTCGTCTCGCCGATCGGAAACGATCTCGAGACCTTCTGGAACAGCCTGATTTCCGGCAGGAGCGGGGTTTCCCGCATCGACAATCCCGACCTCGCCGACTACGACTGCAAGATCGCCGGACAGGTGCGCGGCTTCGATCCGGGGCCCTTCTTCAAGAACCACAAGGACGCGCGGCGTGCCGATCCCTTCGCCCAGCTCGGCATGGCCGCGTCGGTGATGGCGATGCGCGATGCGGGCATCGATCTCGAGACGGTCGACCGCGACCGCTTCGGCTGCATGGTCGGCAGCGGCATCGGCGGGCTCATCACCCTCGAGACGCAGCACGCGAACCTGCTCCACAAGTCGCCCTCGCGCGTCTCGCCCTTCACCATTCCCATGATGATCGCGAACATCTCCAGCGGGATGGTCTCGATGGATTTCGACCTGCGCGGCCCGAACATGTGCATCGTCACCGCCTGCGCCACCTCGAACCACAACATCGGGGAGGCGTGGCGCATGATCAAGTTCGGCGATGCCGACGCCTTCGTCGCGGGCGGTTCGGAGTCGACGATCTGCCCCATGGGCCTCGCCGGCTTCGGCAACATGAAGGCCCTCTCCATGCGCAACGACGATCCCGAGCGCGCCTCGCGCCCCTTCGACGTGGACCGCGACGGCTTCGTCATGGGCGAAGGCGCGGGCGTCGTCGTGATCGAGGAGCTCGAGCACGCGAAGCGCCGCGGCGCCCGCATCTACGCGGAGCTGACCGGCTACGGCGTCTCCGCCGACGCCTACCACCTCACCTCACCGCATCCCGAGGGCGACGGCGCGCGCCGTTGCATGGAGATGGCGCTGAAGCACGCCAGGCTCCATCCCGACGAAATCGACTACGTCAACGCCCACGGCACCTCCACCGGCCTCGGCGACGTCTGCGAGACGAAGGCGATCAAGGCCGTCTTCGGCGACCATGCGAAGAACGGCCTTCTCGTCAGCTCCACGAAGTCTATGACCGGCCACCTTCTCGGCGCCGCCGGCGGGGTCGAGCTGGCCGCCTGCGTCAAGGCCATCGTCGAAGGGATCGTGCCGCCGACCATCAATCTCGACCAACCCGATCCCCAGTGCGACCTCGACTACGTGCCGCACACCGCGCGGGAAACGACCGTCCGCCGGGCGCTGACGAACTCCTTCGGCTTCGGCGGGCACAACGCCTCGCTCCTCGTCGAGCGCTTCGACGGCTGAGATTCCCCTGCCTCTCCCTCGTTGCCATGCCCGTTGACGGAAAAACCACGGTCGGCCTCGTCTCGCTCGGCTGCGCGAAGAACCTGATCGACTCCGAGATCATGATCGGCCACCTCCAGGAGGCCGGCATGATGATGACGCCCGAGCCGGAGCTGGCCGACGTGCTCATCATCAACACCTGCTCCTTCATCGACCAGGCGAAGAAGGAGAGCGTGGACGCCATTCTCGGCGCCGTGGACGACCGCGAGCAGGCCCGGCCCCGCCAGAAGATCATCGTCGCCGGCTGCCTCGCGCAGCGCTTCTCCAAGGAGCTGCCCGGGCTGATGCCCGAGGTCGACGCCTTCATCGGGCTCGACCAGATCACCTCCGTCGCACCGGTCATCCGCGGCCTCGTCGCCAAGGACGAGGAACCGCATTCGGAGAACCACGTCACTGCCGCGCCCCGGTACATCCCCGACTACGACACCCCGCGCTTCCGCCTGACGCCGAAGCACAGCGCCTACATCAAGATCGCGGAAGGCTGCAACCATCCCTGCTCCTTCTGCATCATCCCGAAGATCCGCGGACGCCACCGTTCCCGCACCGTCGAGTCGGTCGTGAGGGAGGCGGAGCAGCTCGTGAAGGCGGGCGTGAAGGAGATCAACCTCATCTCGCAGGACACCACTTATTTCGGCATGGACCGCTGGGAGGGACAGCGTCCCAATCCCCGCAGCCCCGTCGATTCGACGCGGGGCGACTCGCTCGCGAGCCTCCTGCGCGCGCTCGAGGCGATCGAGGGAGATTTCTGGATCCGGCTCCTCTACACGCACCCGGCGCATTGGAGCGACGAGCTGATCCAGGCCATCGCGGAATGCCCCAAGGTCGCCCGCTACGTCGACATGCCGCTGCAGCACATCTCCGACCGCATGCTCGGCGCGATGAAACGCGAGACCGACGGCGCCTACATCCGGGATCTCGTCCGGCGGATGCGCGAGGGCATTCCCGGCCTCGCCTTGCGCACGACCTTCATCGTCGGTTTCCCGGGAGAGACCGACGAGGACTTCGCGGAACTCCTCGAGTTCATCGAGACGACCCGTTTCGAGCGGGCCAGCGTCTTCAACTACTCGCGCGAGGAAGGGACCCGCGCCGCCAAGCTCGACGGCCAGGTCCACCACATGACCCGCAAGAGGCGTTGGAACGAGGCGATGCGCCGCCTCGAGCGCTTGGCGGAGGAGCGCAATCGCGAACAGGTCGGGAGAAGGCTGAAAGTGCTCGTCGATTCCCCCGGCCAGGCCCGCGGCGAGATGGATGCCCCCGAGGTCGACGGCACCGTCTTCGTTCCCGACGATCTCCCCGTGGGGACCTTCGCCGAAGTCACCGTGCGCGAGTGGCGGGGCTACGACCTCGTGGCTCACTGAGCGGCAGATCGGGGCGGAACGGACGCCGTCCGCTTCCATCTCCCCGAGATCCGTTCCCACCGTCGGAGCCGCAGGAAGAGGGGTTGCGCGGCGATGAGGCGGGGCCATTTGAGAATTGACGCGGCGGCGTCTTCCCATCACACTTGGATCGAGGCCCGGACGAGCGCCAGGGCCGTTTTCCCGAATTCCACCCCAAGGAAGCCATGACCCCACGCCCCGCCAAACTTTGCTGCTGTCTCGCGCTTTTCACCGCGATGGCAGTTCCCACCCTCTCGGCGAGGACTTGGACCAACAACCAAGGCAAGACCATCGAGGCCGATTTCGTTTCTCTTGAGGGCGACACCGTCATCCTCAAGGCCTCCAGTGGACAGACCTACGACGTCCGCCTTGCGACCCTGAGCGAGGCCGATCAGGCCTTCGCCAAAGAGCAGGCCGCGAATCCACCGGTCGCCTCGGAAAACACCTCCGCCGAGGCTCCGTCGATTTTCAAGGAGTTGCTCGAAGGCAAGCTCGTCGCCGTCGAAGGCAAGCGCGTCGCGAAGTACGAGATGGCAGAGGAGCCTCAATACTACGCCTTCTACTTCTCCGCGAGCTGGTGTGGCCCCTGCAAGGCCTTCACTCCCAAGCTGGTCTCGTTCTATAAGGAGAATTCCGAGGCGAAGAAAACCTTCGAGGTCATCTTCATGAGCCGCGACCAGTCCGGGGGCGACATGGAGGACTACATGAAGGAGGATGGCATGCCGTGGCCGGCGGTCCGCTTCCGCGACGCCGACCGCATCGACGAGATCAAGAAGTATCTGGGCCGCGGCATCCCCTGTCTCGTCCTCGTGGACCGGCAGGGGAAGGTGATCGCCGACAGCTATGTGGACGGACAATACCGTGGTCCGACTTCGGTGATGGGCAAAATGGACGAGCTCGCCCAGAAGAGCGCGTCGAGGTGAAGCACACCGAGGTCCCGATATCTGCAATGCGCCGATAGAATATGTCCGCGCGACCGGTCGGACGTTCCAGGCGTTCCGCCCGGACCCGGCCGGGGCTGCTCCGAGACTCCGATGCGGGCGGAAACACGGAGCATAGGCTTCGACAAGTTCTTAGAAGGCTGCCGAAGAGATGGGACAGCCTGCCAAAGTGTTTGGCCTGGGATGGCTATGGAACCTCTTGGAGCCTTCCCTCGTTCCCAGCGCGAATGCGCCGCTTTCGCGTCGGGGCTTGCCGTGGTCGATTGCCCTTCATCCAATCATGACGACCCGCCGAAAATTTCTCAAAGGGGGCGCCGCTGCCTCCGTTCTCGCCGCCGCGCCCGCCATCGTGCGCGGGCAGAATCTGAACTCCCGGCTCCAGATCGCCTCGATCGGCTCCGACGGCAAGGGGCTCAGCGACATCAAGGCGATGTCCACGCACGACAAGCAGAAGTACGTCGCCTTCTGCGACGTCGATCTGAACCGCACGCTCGGGGCGAAGCAGCTCAGCCCGGACACGCCGGTCTACCAGGACTTCCGCGCGATGTTCGCCGAGATGGGCGACAAGATCGACGCCGTCACCATCTCCACGCCTGACCACATGCACGCCTATTGCTCCGTCACCGCGATGAAGCTGGGCAAGCACGTCTACTGCCAGAAGCCGCTGACCCACAACGTCTGGGAATGTCGGGAAGTGGCGAAGATGGCGAAGGAGAAGGGCGTCATCACCCGGCTGGGCAACCAGATCCACTCGCACAAGTTCTACCGCACCGCCGTGCAGTTGGTGCAGTCCGGCCGCATCGGCAAGATCGTGCAGGCCCACTCCTGGGTGCCGACGCCGGGGCATTGCCGCAGCGGGCACATCAGCCGTCCGAAGACGGAGGCTCCGGTGCCGGAGTCGCTCGACTGGGACAAGTGGATCGGCGTCGCCCCGATGCGGCCGTATTTCGGGGACCGCTGCTACGCTCCGTGGGGCTGGCGCGACTGGCAGGATTTCGGCCTCGGCGCGATCGGCGACTTCGGCTGCCACATCCTCGATCCCGTGTTCACCGCCTTGAAGCTGACCGGCCCGTCCGACGACTACCTCGCCGAGCACACCGGCATGAACGACGAGGTCTGGCCGGCGCAGACGACCTACAGCTTCACCATGCCGGGCACGGAGTTCACGGCGGTGGATCGGCTCAAGATCACCTGGTACAACGGGGGGCTCCTGCCCGAGACGAAGGGTTCGCATCTGCCCGAGCGCGAGGCCCTGCCGCCGAGCGGCTCGATGCTCGTCGGCGAGACGGGCACCCTCGTCATTCCCCACGTCGCGGCTCCCCGGCTCTATTTCGAAGGACAGGAGATGAGCACCGACTACGAGATGGCGGACGACCGCGACCACTACCATGGCTGGATCGACGGATGCCTCTCCGGCGAGCAGCCCTCGGACGACTTCCAGTATGGAGCCATGCTCACCGAAACCACCCTCCTGGGCACCATCGCCATCCGCTACCGGGGCGAGAAGCTGCAATGGGACGCCGCGAACATGCGTTTCTCCAACAAGGAGGAGGCGAACCGCTGGCTCACCCGCGACTATCGCGAGGGCTGGGATCTGAAGGCGCTGATCGGGTGAGGAAATCCGAAACTCGAAGACCGAAATCCGAAGTCAGAATTCCGAAGCTCGAATGGGTTTCGGATTTCGAGCTTCGGATTTCGGATTCTAATTCGCGGACTCGATCAATTCCTCGAATTCGGAGTAGAACTGTTCGCCCAGTTCGCCGGTGAGGTTGGCCTCGACGAAGTCGAGCATGGCCTTGGCTCCGTTCACCTGATCGACATGGAGGAACATGTCCTTCAGCTTTCCCCATTGGAGCTGAGGAAGCGTCCGGGTCATGAACTCGCCCTTCGAGTGTTCGCCGACGGCTCCTCTCTGATTGGACTGGGCATTGCGGGTACGGCGCTGTTCGTCCCGGTTCATCCCGCGGAGATCCTTCTCGCCCTGCGACTCCAGCATCGCGACGAGACGGGTCTGCTGCTCGATGCGCTTGTCCCAGGCGCTCATGAGGGAGGCGGGGTCCTTCTCCCGGAGATAGGGCAGGATCGTGCGGGAGTAGATGCCTCCGATATTGATCGGCACCGGCTCCCAATGGTCGTTGCTGCCGAGCAGCTTCTCGAGGTAGTAGGCCTTGGCGAAGACGGAGCCGGCGACCGATTCGGTGACCGGTCCGGTCGGCGTCTCGGCCAAGTTGCTGAGCGCATCGACATAGGCCATGAGGGGTGCGAAGACCTTTGCCTTGTCCTCCGACTCCGCGGCTTGGCAACTGAGGGCAAGATAGCGGAGCTGATGCTGCAGCGAGGCGACGAAAGCCGGATCCCGGAGGCGGTTTTCCTGTCCATCCTTCCATGCCTTGAAGTCCGATTCCGGCCGTCCCTTGCGGTCGTAGTCGACGGCCTTGACGCAGTTCAGGTAGAGCTCCACGGCGGCACGAGGATCGTTCGCGGCGTTGGCGAAGGTCTGTCCCGCGTTCGTGTTTCGCGTCGTGAGGTGGCTGGAAAGATTCTCCTTGAGCGATTTCAGGCGGCTTTTGAGCGATTCGATCTGCTCAGGGGTGAGCTCCTGGGCCTGCGCCGGGAACGAGGCGAGAAGGAGCAGGCAAAGAAGGTGGCGGGATTTCATCGGGGCGAGACTAGCGGGAATCGGCAGGGGCGACAATCCCGAAATGACGGGATTGCAGGGACGGGACGTTTTTTTCGACCGTTGGGAGACCGGCGGCTCACGGCGCCTTGAACCTGCTCTGGACATGGGATTTGACGAAGTCGGTGAAGCGGCGTTCGACCGCCGGGGTGAAGGGCGTGACGACGGTGGATTCGTAGCCGCCTTCGCGGAAGGCCTCCTCGGTGGGGAGGTAGCCGAACCAACCGTTGGTGTAGCCGAAATAGAAGGTGAAGGGAAAGGGCGAGGCCTCGCGCACCGCGTTGGAGACCTCGCAGAACAACTCCACGGGGGCGGTCCAGACGAGGATGTCGTCGTCGATCCGCAGGGAGCGGCAGGGCATCCGCACCAGCGGCTCGCCCGCTTCGCCAGTGGCTGCGTAGGCCTCCATGTCGGACGCCCAGCCGAGTCCCTCCTTGCGGGGAGTCTCGAACCGGATCTCCTCGGGATGCAGGGAGGGGCTGTCGCGGTAGCTGACGATCGAGCGTTGGGTGGCGAGGATGGGGTCTCCGAGCAGGGTTTCGAACTCGTCGATGCGGCCCTCCGCAGGAGTGGGAAAGACGCTGTAGACGGGGGCGATGTTGCCGGCGGCTCCGTTGATGAACAGCAGAGGGGCTCCTGTCTCCTCCTCGACATAGTCGGAGACCACGCCGGGGGCGTCGCCGCTGATGAGCAGGCTCTTTCCTCCCAGGACGGTGGCGTGGATGGCGTAGTTCGCGACCGTGGCGATGAGCTCGTCGCTGTCGCGCTTCACGAATTTCAGGACGCCGATCTTCCGGTCCACGGGGCCCTGGGGATTCCGGCCGAGGCGGATCGTTCCCTCCGGCGTGCGTTCGCGGCGGTTGATGTTGGCTTCGGCGGTGCCGAAACCGACGCCGAGGCGGGCGGGCTGCAGGGAGGCGAGAGCCTGCCCGATGCCGGCGACGAGCTTCGCCGCGACCTCGTCGGCGTAGGCGCGGTCGTAGTCATGGGTGTATCGCTGCGGCATGTAGACGGTCCCCATGCCAGGAGGGCCGAGCTCGGGGGCGGAATGCGTATGGGTCGCGGTCCAGAGGAAGTCGATGGGCGCGATGCCGTGGGCCTCCTGCACGAGGGCGGCGACGCGGTCGTATTCGGAGGGGGAGACGAGGCACACCTCGGTGGAGGCGACGACCATTTTCCGCCGCCCATCGTCCAGTGCGAGGATGCGGTGGTGGATGGGCGTGTGGATGCCGTCGGAGACGCGTGCCCCGTATCCGAGCAGTTGCTGCGGCCGGTCGGGAGTGATGTCGATCTTCACCGCCGCCGCCCGGAAGGTGCCGACCCGCGACGAGGCCAGTGGGACCAGGAGCAGGACGAGCGCCAGCGCCAGCAAGGCGGGGCAGAGGTTTCGGAGCGAGTGAGGCTTCATGAGGCTTCGGGGGGACGCTGGCAGGTCTATCGAAAGCGCAGGAGTTCGACAAGGACGCGAAACAGTGAGGTGCGGATGCGCGTGCCCGCCACGATTCCCCCCCCTTCCGGCTCCTTCCGCATCTAAAAGATGTCCGGTTCTGGAATTTCCGGGCCGTGATGCAGAAAGCGGAAGTCGCAGCCTTCCGGCGCCTGGGTGATCTCCTTCTCGTAGAGGTGCGCGTAGCCGCGACGGTAGCGCGTCCCGCGCGGTTTCCATTCGGCCCGTCTCGCGACGAGCTCCTCGTCGGAGACTTCGAGATGAAGGCGGCGTTGCGCCACGTTCACTTCGATGATGTCCCCGTCGCGGACGAGGGCGAGAGGGCCGCCGATGGCCGATTCGGGCGCGACGTGGAGGACGCAGGCGCCGTAGCTGGTGCCGCTCATGCGGGCGTCGGAGATGCGCAGCATGTCGCGCACGCCCTGCCGGAGGAGGTAGTTCGGGATCGGCAGCATGCCCCATTCGGGAATGCCGGGGGCGCCGATGGGGCCCGCGTTCTGCAGGACGACGATGTGGTCGGGAGTGAGTCCGAGCGATTCGTCGTGGATGCGGGCCTTCAGGTCCGCGTAGTCGGAGAACACCGCCGCGACCCCGCGATGCGCCAGTAGGTGGGGTTCGGCGGCGGTCGGCTTGATGACCGCTCCGTCGGGGGCGAGGTTTCCGCGGAGAACGAAGGTGCCGCCCGCCTTCGAGACGGGCCGATCGAGCGGACGGATGACCTCCTCGTTGTAGACCTGGGCGCCCTCGAGGTTTTCCCCGAGGGTTTTCCCCGAGACGGTGAGGCAACCGAGACGAAGGTGCGGCTTGATTCGCGAGAGCAGCGCCGGCAGGCCGCCGGCGTCGTAGAAATCCTCCATCAGATAGTCGCCGCAGGGCCGCAGGTTCGCGAGGACGTGGACTTCCTGGGAAAGGCGGTCGAACTGTTCGAGGGTCAGTTTGATCCCCGCCCGGCCCGCCATCGCGATGAGATGGATGATCGCGTTGGTCGAGCCCCCGAGAGCCATGTCGGCGACGATGGCGTTGTGGAAGGCGTCTTCGGTGAGTAGCTTCCGCGGCGTGATTCCCTGCCAGACGAGATCGACGATGCGCCGTCCGCAGGCCGAGGCCATGCGCGCGTGGGTGGAATGGACGGCGGGGATGGAAGTTGCGCCGGGGAGACACAATCCCAGCACTTCCGCGATCGCCGTCATGGTCGAAGCCGTGCCCATGGTCATGCAATGGCCGGGAGAACGGGCGATGCCGTCCTCGAGCTCCGCCCAGCCGTCCTCGCAGAGATTGCCCGCCTGGCGCTCGGCCCAGTATTTCCACATGTCCGTGCCCGAACCGAGCGGCTCGCCGCGCCAGCAGCCCTTCAGCATCGGGCCGGCGGGGAGGAAAATCGATGGCAGGTTCGCCGAGGTCGCTCCCATGATGAGGGCGGGCACGGTCTTGTCGCAGCCGCCCATGAGGACCACGCCGTCGAGCGGGTAGCAGCGCATCGTCTCCTCGACCTCGAGGGCGAGGAGGTTGCGGTAGTACATGCTCGTCGGCTTCATGAAGCTCTCCGACAGCGACATCACCGGGATCTCGACGGGAAAACCGCCCGCCTGCCAGACGCCGCGCTTCACCTCCTCCGCCCGGTCGCGGAAATGGGTGTGGCAGTTGTTCATCTCCGACCAGGTGTTGAGGATGCCGATGCAGGGCTTGGCCTTGAAATCCTCCGTATCGAAACCCATCTGCTTCAGGCGCGAGCGGTGTCCGAAACTGCGCTGGTCGTCGGGCGCGAACCAACGGGCGCTGCGCAGGGAGGAGGGATCGCGGGAGGGAGGAGTGGACTCGGGCATGGGGCTATTGTGTCCAGCCTGCGGAGAAAGGGAAGGGGAAAACGAATAGCTCGCAGCCGTCCCTTGTGTGGAGTTTTTCCCGTCGGGAAGGGCTTCCAGCGCATCGGTTCCGGCCGGGAAAATCCGAGCGGGACATGCAAAAGGACACGAGAATAGGAACGCAGGATGAATCCCTTGCCAATCGTCCTGGTCACAAAACGTCTCCTTCGTGCTATCCTCCGGAAATGAACCTTTGTCCTTTCCTGGTTCCCGTCCTTCTCCTCGTCGCCGGTCCGGCGACGGCGCTCGATTATCAGAAAGACATTCTCCCGATCCTGAAGGAGCATTGCTGGGATTGCCACAGCAACGAGAAGGAGGCCAAGGGCGGGCTCGCTCTCGACGATTTCGAGGGGATGTCCAAAGTCCAGATCGGCGAGATCAGTCTGATCCGGCCTGGAGACCCGGAGAAAAGCGACTTCCTCGCCCGGCTCAAGCTCGACGACAAGGAGGATGACTTCATGCCGAAGAACGGGAAGCCGCTGCGTCCCTCCGAACTCGCCAAGATCGAGCAATGGATCCGAAGCGGAGCCGTCCTCGACGCCGCCAACCCCACTGCCGAGGAGCTCGCCCGTGTCGAGGCGGTGAAAATGGCGAACGCCCGCGCCGGTGGCGAGGAGTATTTCTCGTGGACCAACACGCAGGGAGTGGTCATCGAAGCCCGCTTCGCCGGACTTCAAGGGGATTCCGTGAAGATCGTGATGCGCAACCGCCGGGAGTTCGTCGTGCCCCTTTCCACGCTCAGCGCCGAAAGCGTGGCCCTCGCGAAGACGCTCGGCGGCCAGTGAACAGCGGTGTGAGCGTCCTTTTCCGCGGCACGCGGTTGAAAAGGGGCTCCAATCTTGCCGCGAGACGCGGCAGACCAAGGCGTTCCGACCGCCTTCCAGTGTCACCTCCCTCCCGGGCGAGTTCCCGGTGTAGTCCCGAGACCTAAACCCGGTTCGCCTGGGAGGGAGGTGACGCGAAGGCTATCAGTGAGCGGGGAGCGGGTCAATAAAAATCATAAAATTTCGTTTGATTAAGGGCTATCCCTCCGAAGACCGCGCAGCGAAGCTTGAGGGCCCGATTTTTGAAGGACTCCTTTTCTTCTGAAGGGCTGTAGACAGCAGCTTGATGAAAGCTGTGACAACTTGAAAATCAGATGAAATCTCGTTAGAACCAGAGGTTTCCAAGGAGAGCTGTTCCAAGCGGCTCCGGGCAGAGTTCCCGCAAAACTTTTTGCCGTTCCCTTACTCCGTCCCTTCCTACTGCAGCGGAATTCCGGAGTCGCTCTGAGCGTTCCGGTCAGGGAGGAAGTCCTGTGAACGTCCGTTTGGCCGTACGAGCCCCGCGGCGCCTCGCAAAAGCCATTCGAGCAATCCTTTCCACAAAGCAGGAAGGGGCCTATTGGAGAATAAAGGAAATGGAGGTGAGGGGAGTCGAACCCCTGTGACCTCCGAGCATGTTCACCGATGTTCATTGATGTTGTAAATAAACGAGTTGCACATCAATGAGCCCTTGCGAATATCGGCGGATGTTGGTACTGTCATTGGTACCATGGCCAGTCTCCGTATTCATCCCCGGTCCCCCTGTTGGTTCGCATGCTTCGCCGACAAGGAGGGGCGTCAGCGCCAGCGCAGCACCCATGTACGCCGGGACGGCACCATCGAGAGCAGGCGGCTTGCCCAAAAAGTGGCGGACAACTACGAAGACGCCTACCGGAAGGAACGCACTTCGGCCAATGTCCAGAGGACGCTCCGGGATCTGCACTTGGAGATCACGGGGGAGGAGCTCCCGCTGTCGAGCATCAGGGCGTACTTCAATGCCTGGGTTGACCGCAAGCGGAACGAAGTCACGGAAGGCACCTTCCAGCACTATGGCCGGTGCGTGATGGAGTTTCTCGAGTTCCTTGGCGAGAGGGCCGACAAGCCGATCGGCCTGATTTCGGCGGAGCAGGTGAGGGAGTTTCGGGACCATCAGGCGGAGAAGGTTGCGGCCAAGACGGTGAACCACCGCCTCAAGACGATCCGCATGGCCCTCGGTGCGGCGAGACGGGACGGGTTCATCGCCGACAATCCGGCCGAACTCGTTCCCATCGTGAAGGACAGCACCTCTCCGGGGCGCAGGGCTTTCACCATGGACGAGTTGAGGAGGGTTATCGAGGCGTGTTCGCCGGAGTGGCGGAGCATGGTGCTCTTCGGTCTCTACACGGGACAGCGTCTTGGGGACATCTCCCGGCTCACATGGAGGTCCATCGACCTCGAGAAGAACGAGATCCGGTTCATCGCCCGGAAGACCGGGAAGAGCGCGATCATCCCGATCTCCCTTCATCTCAGGCGTCATATCGAGACATTGCCCGCTGGGGACGATCCCGATCAGCCGGTCCATCCTCAAGCGGCGGAGGCCGTGGCCAGGGAGGGTAAAGTGGGCTCTCTTTCCCGGCAGTTCTACGAGATCATGGCGAGCGCTGGATTGGTGGAGAAGCGTCCGCACCGCAAACGCGTCGGAAAGGAGGGGAGCAAAGGACGTCGCCCCTCATCCGCGATCTCGTTCCATGCCTTGCGCCACACGGCGACGAGCTTGCTGAAAAACGCCGGCGTCAGCTCCGCCGTCGTCGAGGAGTTCATCGGACACGACTCCTCGGAAATCAACCGGATCTACACGCACATCGAGATAGGGACGCTCAGGAGCGCAGCCGATCAGTTGCCCAACCTTGTCGATTGAGGGCGGTTTCCGGGCGGGAGACGCCTTGGGCCGATGGCAGCGCTGCAATGGCGGGCGGTTCGCCGGTTCCGGTTTCCCGCCCGATGTTTCAAGCGGCGGCCCCAAAACTGTCACATGTGACAGTTTTGGCCTTTCCGGTCGCGACGGTTCCGGAAGGGCGTGTGCAGAACGTGAGGCCAATTTTTTCCTGGGCCGAGAAGCGCAGGATGTCCCGCTTCTTCTCGACATACATCGTGACGTCCTCGAGGACGTAGGCCCGCCCGAGGAAGGACGGTTCCGCGAACTCGTAGACCACGTTGTCCGGCACGAGGTTGCGCTTCATCGTGAAGATGTGGCGCACGCCGAAGATCTTGGCCTCCTGCAGCGCGCTCACGCCCTCCTTGAAGAGGCGCTCGGCGAGATCGCCGCCGACCTCGCTGCGGTCCCACTCCAGGAACTCCTTCGCCGTGTAGCGGTTCATGAGGAACACGCCGTTGTTCAGCTCGCGGTCCTCGAGGTGGTTCAGGACCTCCTTGTAGTTCGCGCGGGTGATGCCTCCGGAGATGGAGAAGTGCTGGACGATGCCGGTGACCGGAGAGGCCGTGTTCGGGGTGGAGCCGACCACGCGGTCGACCTCGGTGATGGTCCGGCTGTCCTCCTCGGTCTGGATGTCCTTGAGGGCGTTGTCGGTGACCACCTGGCGAAGGTCGTTCTTGTAGGTCAGCAGCTCGAACACGTTCTTGGTGAACTCCCGCGTCGTGATGTTGCAGAAGTAGACCGCGAACTTGTCCCCGCGGTAGAACGCGGTGTCCGGCGTGTCGTTGAAGGGGATGGCCTTGGCTCCGGGGGAGTCGGGCTCCATCTCCTCGACGATGGCGGGAAGCTCCGAGTCCGGCAGATACGTGAGATCCGACTTGGAGATCTGCTGGAAGGGGAGGATGAGGCGCGTGAAGCCGTTCTCGCGGAGGCGGCGGCGGATCATCGCCGTTCCCGCCTCGGAGGCGTTCTTGCACTGGCCGTCCCCGGCCTCGCTGATGGCGTCGAGAAGACGCTGGGAACGGTCTCCCGGTTGGGGGTGGCGTCCTTATCTGGGGTTTCGACCGATCAATTTGTCGCAGAGAGCTTCGGCGTCGCTGGCCTCGACGGCCATGTCGCCCTTCTCTTCTTCGTCTCCGGGTGTCGCCGCAAGATGCTCGACTACCGCCGTGGCGACGTCCTTGTCCAATTCGCCTGCCGCCACCATCGTGTCGAGCAGTTGGAGAATCTCATCGATGGTTGGTTCGCCCTGTGCGGCACCGGGAAGGCCCGCCTCTTCACCTTCGGGAGCGGCCTCCTGCGCGTCCAGCATGGCCGCCGCGTCGCTGGCCCCGGTCAAATAGGCTGTCTTGAGGAGGGACTCCTTGTATTGGCTCGTATTCCGATGGTGGACGGCCGCTGCCGCCTTGATGCGCTGCTCGTAATCCTTGATCTCAGGCAACTTCTCCCTCTCGGGTTGCTTCAAAGCGTCGATGGGCTGAGGAATGTGATCGCATTGCTCGTCGGCTCCAGTCATGGGATCGAGAGGCTCCTGTTGCCCGGTATTCCTGGCAGCCTTCGCCTGATGGGCGAACGCCTCAATGCGGGCGAGGATGTCTTGGTAGTTCCTTGGGGCTCCCATTGCTGTAGGCTTCCGTTCCGTAACTGCAATTTCCGCAAAGGTAAAGATCAGGAGATGGACACGATGCTCCCTTGAAGCCGGAATTCGAAGCCTGTTTCGGGAAGCGATTCGGCACCGTAAGCCTGCCGCCGCGAAGCCTTCATCGCAAGCGCCCATGTCACGGTCGCACGTCACCGGTTCCTTCGCGGTGGCTCCGTGTGAAGTGCTGGCGGTTGCCTCCTCACTCCGGAGCTGCCGCCAATCTTGCTACGGTGTTCTTCCCACACGCAACAGGCCCCTTCCGCGTGTTACACATCCTTGATGGCAGCCCCGCGTCACTACGTGCCCGCCATCTCGCGTCCGCTCGTCGCGGCGCTCTTCCACGAGGCCCGGCGCCGCGGCGTGCCGATGACCCGGCTCGTGGACCGGCTCCTCCGGGACGCCCTTGCGGGCTCCCCCGGATGGAATGCCGCCGCGCACGACTGGCCCGAGCTGGCGGCCCACCCCCCGGCAGGACCGGCCTGCAGGCCGATCAAAACCCCGGCCCCCGGCCGGCAACCCAACCACGAACCCCCACACGAACATCCCATGGCAATCACCCTCACCACCGACTACAGCAAGAAGCTCGGCCTGCCCGGCTTCTCCTCCCACCAGTTCAGTGTCAGCATCCAGACCGAGCTGACCGACCTCGAACGCGTCCCCTCGGAGGTGGCGCGGCTCTACCAGCTCCTCCAGCACGCCGTCGACCGCGAGATCCAGCAGACCGGCTTCGTCCCCGGAGACGGCTACGGCGAAGCGCAGCGCGAACTCCCGGCCCGCTCCTCCAATGCCAACGGCAACGGAGGACGAAACGGCCACCACAACGGCAATGGCTCCGTCCCGCGCCGGGGCACCACCCCGGCCAACGGAGGCAACGGCGCGTGGCAATGCTCCGAAAAGCAGCGCCGCCTGCTCTCCGACCTCTCCCGCGAGCTTCGGCTCTCGGAGGAGGATCTGGACGAGCGGGCCATGCGCCTCTTCCAGCGCCCCGCCCGCCAGTTGAACAAGCTCAGCGCCAGCGGCCTCATCACCGACCTGCTCGAAGAGGCCGAGGCCCAGCGCCAGTCCAACGGCGGCACCAGCAAGGGCCACGCCGCCGCCCACCGGAACGGAGGGGCCGCATGACGGCTTCCACCACCACCCCCGGCCTGCTCCACCACCTCAGCGCCTCGCGCCTGAAGTGCTGGCAGACCTGCCGCCGGCAGTTCCACTACCGCTATGTCGAGCGCCTTCCCGTGCCCACGGCTCCTGCGCTCTTCATCGGCAAGCAGATCCACGAAACCCTCCGCCAGTGGAACTGGGCGAAGTGGAGGAAGGAGCTGATCGACAGCGACCAGCTCCGCGCCGCCCTCTTCGAGCGATGGGAGCGTGACGCCGCTGCGGAATCCGTCCCCTGGAAGCACCCTGCCGACGGGGACATCGCCCGCGACCAGGCCTGGTCCATGCTCGAGACCTACTTCGCCCAATGCCCCGCCGCCCCGGACGAGCGTCCCGAGGGCGTCGAGGTGGAGGTCGAATGCGATCTCGGCCCCGGCATCCCGCCCCTCGTCGGCATCATCGACCTGGTGAGGCCGGGCGGCCGGATCGTGGACTACAAGTCCGCGGCCCGCAGCCCCGGCGAGGGACTCGCCGCGCATCAGCACGCCACCCAGCTCGCCTGCTACGCGCTGCTCTACCGCAGCGCCACCGGCGGACGGGAAAGCGGCTTCGAGCTGCACCACCTCGTCAAGACGAAGACGCCGAAGGTCGTCGTGTCCGCCTACGGGCCGATGACCCCGGCGATGGAGAGCGAGCTGCTCTTCCTCGCCGACGACTACCTCGAGGGCATCGCCCGCGAGGCCTGGGTCCCATCCCCCGGCCAGCACTGCGCGTGGTGCGACCACCTCGACCTCTGCCGGAAGCGCTCCGGCCCGCAAACCCATCCCTGACCAACCCACCAACACCAACCCAACAGGAAGGCCGGTTCCCCCCGCACGGGAGGACCGGCCTTCCTGCATCCTCAAACCCTCCACCCCTTAAAAACCCAACCCCTGAACTCCCCCATGAAACACCCCCTCAAGCGAATCCTCGTCACCCTGTTCCTCGGAGCCCTCCTCCTCGCCAGCGCCAGTTGCCATTCCGACTCCGACCCCGGCCTCGACTCGGTCCTGTTCAAGCTCGACACGCTCGGCAACGGCCTTCTGGACCTCCAGAGCCAGACCGGGGAAGTGGCCGTGTGGCAGATCGCCACCGCCCTCCTCGTCGTCGCGGCCGGGTTCGCCCTGATCGTCGGGGCCGCCCTCGGCTCCCGCGCCCGCCGGGCCGCCGCCGCCTTCCGCCGGGAAGGCAAGCGCCCCGGGGACTCCGAGGAGTCCCTCTGAAGACAGCCCTCCATCCCAATCCAAACCCCAACCAGCTCCGACCCTCAACTCAACCCACCCATCGACATGATCTTCAAATCCTTCAACGAACTGCCTTCGTCCGAAGCCCTCGGCGGCCTCTGGAAACGCCGGCCCGTGCCCCGTCCCGAGCCCGACCTCGAACTCACCCGCGACAGCTGGATCGAGCGCGGGGCCGAGGTCGTCGGTTGGTGGCTCGCCCGGCTCGAGCACTGGCTCGGCGAGGGCGGCTGGCTCCGCGCCTGGCTGCGGCTCTGCCTCTGGCTCTCCGTGGCCCTTGCCGCCGCCGGACTGCTCCTGCTGCCCACCGTGTCCAAGGTGCTCGCCGAGTTCGCCGCCTCCGCCCACTGGGCCGCCGCCATCGTCGGCCACCTCATGGCCGTGGTCGTGGCGCTGCCCCCGGTGATCGTCAGCCTCGCCGTGGCCTACCTCGCCTACGTCGTCGGTCGGCGGATCTGGCTGCGTCGCCGCAGCCGCCAGGGCTTCCGCCATCACGACGAATACTACCAGTGAGTGAAAACCCGAAATCCGAAACCCGAACCCACCCTCCGAACATGATTGCCCAAAAAGCTCCTATCGAGATCCGTGCCGGCGATCTCAAACCCGTCCTGTCCGGCCTCGGCAAGCTCATCCCCCGCAAGACCTCCCTCCCCGTGCTCGGCTGTGTCAAGGTCGAGGCCGCGGGGGCGGGACTCGTCCGCCTCACCGCCACCGACCTCGACCTCACCCTGAGCGTCGAGATCCCGGCCACGGTGGACAAGGGCCTCGCGCCCTTCCTCCTCCCGCTGCCGCGCCTGCGCGAGATGGTCCACGGCCTGCGCGCCGACGAGACCGTGCCGCTCGGTCCGGTGCCCAAAGTGCCCACGGCGGCCGAGTTCCCCGAGTTCGCCCAAGTCCGCACCCCGGGCCTGACCCTGCCGGATCCGGTCGTCACCAGCCTGCTGAGGGCCTTCGCCTGCGCCTCGCAGGATTCCGCCCGTGCGGTCCTGCGCGGCGCCTGCCTCGACACGAGCGGGGTGGGGGAGAAGGCCCACCGCATCGTCGGCACCAATGGACGGCACCTCTTCTCGAGCAACTCCATGCACTTGCCGCTGAAGCATCCGGTGATCCTCCCCGACCATCCGCTCTGGCGGTGGAAGCCGCTCGCCGACTCCCGGCCCTGGACCCTGCGCCTCGGCAAGGACAGGCACGGCGCGGAGGTCTTCCGTCTCGAAGGCCCGTCGTGGTCGGTGACGGGCCGTCCCCTCGACGGCCCCTATCCGGACTACCGCCAGGTCATTCCGGGACCGGAGCGATTCGCGACGACCGCGACCCTGAGCGACGCCACCCTCGAGGCGGTGGTGCGCCTGCTGCCCCGCCTGCCCGGCAAGGAGCTGCCCAACCGTCCCGTCGGGCTGCACTGCGAGAAAGGCCGCTTCGGTCTCCTCGCCCGCGGGGCGGACGACGAGCCCTGGATCCTCCATCCCGTGGACCGCTGCGGGATGAAGGGGCCGGACGCGACCGTCTTCCTCGACCGCGGCTCCGTGGAGAAGGCCGCCGCCTTCGGGCTCCACCGGATCTCGATGGGCGGGCCCGGCCCGGTGCGGTTCAGCCGGGGCGGCGATCTCATGATCGCCATGCCCGTGCGGGCACCCGATCCGGGCCGCATCGGGCGTCCGGCGCTCGTGCCCGCGGTGGAGCAGTTCGCGCCGCCGCCGTCTCCGGTCCGAAAGACGGTCGTTCCGACAACGGCTCCGCCGCCGAAACCCGCCCCGCCCGTTCCGAAGAAAGAACCGGCAAAGCAGGCTCCCAAGTCCGATCCCCTTGCCGAAGCCCGGCTGCGGGTCGCCGAGGCCGACGGACTCCTCCTCCACGCGAGACGGAGCCTGAAGGGCGTCAACCGCTCCCTCCATGCCGCCCGCACCCAGCGAAGCGAGACCCGGCGCGAGCTGACCGGCTTCCGCGCCCTCTTCCGCAAGCTGCGCAAGGCACGGAAGGACGAAGCCGCCTGACACAACAACAACCCACCACTCCGGCCCGGGTTCCGCGTCCCTCACCGACGAGGAGTCCGGGCCGTTCCATTTCCCAATCCAACCACCACCCCAACCCGAAACCCGACATGAACCCGAACACCGACCTCCTCGCCGCCCTCACCCGCGAGGGCGTGCTGATCCACGCCAGCGTGCGCTACCCCCGCTTCCACAAGAAGCTTGCCCCCTCCGACCTCGGCCTTTCCCCGGAACAGGTCAGCGAGCGGCTTGTCCACCTTGGACACAAGCGCCTCCTCCCCAAGGAGGCCCTCGCCGGCCTCGCCCTCGTCGAATCCCGCACCCACGCTCTCGTCGAGAAGGGCACCTTCCCCTTCCTCGGGGGACTCGCCCGCTTCCTCCCCAACGGCAAGCTCGCCGAGGTGCGGGAGCAGCTCGACGAACAGCGGACCTGCTTCCATCACGCCAAGGAAAACTTCCTCGCCGCCTACCGCGACTTGCGCGACGAGGCCCTCGACGAATGGCAGCTCGCCATCCGCCACCTCGCCACCTCCCGGGACGAGGCCGCCTGCCTCCACGAGCAGATCGCCGCATCCTTCCCCCGCCGGGAGAAGCTCGCCGACAAGTTCGCCTTCGAGGTGCAGCTCTTCCAGATCGCCGTGCCGGGGGATCTCGGCATGGAGCTGGTCAGCTTCGCCGAGCAGCAGGAGGTGCGCCGCGCCCGCCACGAGGCCGCCGAAAGCGCCGCCCGGCAGATCCACGAAGGCGTGGAGGGCTTCGTCGGCGAATGCGTCGCCGAGCTGCGCCGCCAGACTGCCCAGCTCTGCGAGGAGATGCTCGTCTCGATGCGCTCCGGCAGGACCGAGGGCGTCCACCAGCGGACCCTGAACCGCCTCGTGAAGTTCATCGACGACTTCAGGTCGCTGAACTTCGCCGGGGACGACGAGATGGAGCGCCAGCTCGAGCGCGTCCGCAGCGAGCTGCTCACGCGCACGGCGGAGGACTACCGCAGCAGCCCCTCCGCCGTCCGCAGCTTGGAGGCGGGCCTGAGCGAGCTGCGCGACCAGGCGAGGGAGCTGGCCAATCAGGACGCCCGCGAGCTGGTCGAGCGCTTCGGCCAGATGGGCCGGAGGAAGCTGCAGCTCGCCGGGTGAAAACACGCCGACACCACACATCCAACAGGGTCGGGTCCGATCCCCGACTCTGTCTTCTCCGGCAATCCTTCCAGCGGCCTACCCGTGGAGGCGGCCCGGAGCCACAAGGGCATCGCGATCCGCGAGGTCCTCGATGAGCCGTCTCGTCCCGTCCTTCACCGCCTCGACCAGCGCCGCCCCACGGAGATGGGCGAGGGCGTCGAACCGGCCCGGCTGCTTCGCGAGGGCGAAGCCGTTCGCGATCCCGGGGCGGAGCCCCCGGATGCTCACCGCCTTCGCCGCATCGCTCGCGCTGGACGCCCTTTCCAGCTCGCCGAGCAGCCGGTCGAGTCCGGCACAGGCTTCGTAGAAGGGCGTCTGGCTCCACCAGACCGGACGACCGCCCGCAGGCAGGAGAGCCCGCCAGTCGTCGTGCTCGATCCGGAACCGCTTCTCCCGCTCCCCCTCCGAGACGAACACCAGCCCTGATTCGGCCATTTCGTTGAGCACGGTCTGGACGGTCCTGGCGCCCCAGCCCGTCTCCCGCGCGATCAATGCCGGATGTCCGGAGCGCCGCTCCAGCAGCAGCCACGCGAAGACCTCGGCGCGGGCGCTGATCCCGAAGAACGACCGCATCCTGAAGAGAAACGCCTCCGGCTTCCCCGGGTCCGGGCGGAGGCTCTGGCCGCGCAATGCGAAGGCGGATTCGCCGAACCACTCGGACAGGCGCGGCGACGGGGAGGCCGAGGCGGCGAAGGACAGAAGCTTCGCCGGACCGCCGGGAGCCCGCTCCGCCAAATGGCGGTCCATCGCCCGGAGCACCCCCGCCTCGCCGAGGTCCGACCTCAGATGCATCGACTTCAGCCTCTGGGCGCAGAGCAGCCTTCCGTTCGTCGCCAGCCAGTCGAGCACCTCGCCGAAGAGGCGCGCGTCGCCGAGCCCGAACCGCGAGGTGGCGAGAAGGAGGGCCTCCGGATCCACGACAAAGGGCACGGGCCGGAAGCGAGTCGCCCCGGCCACCCCGATCGAGACCCACTGGTCCCAGAGAAACTGGACGAGCGCCTCACCCAGCGAGCGCTTCAATTCGTGGAACGAGGTCATGGTGTCCGAGCTTGCGCAGCAGGTCGAGGAGCCTGGGGAGGTGCCCCCTGGAAACCAACTCCTCCTCGACGAGCCAGCGCACGGTGCGTTCCGCCTCGGCCGCGTCGGGCGCGAGCGCCTGGAGATCCTCCAGATCGCGCGCCTCGCTGCGGGCCGCCGCGGCATAGAACTTCAGATAGATCTGTCCGGACCTCCCGATGAAGCTGACCCGGAGCCAGTCCCCGTAGGAGCGTTCGACCAGGTCGGCGAGGAAGCCGGAGGGGAAGCGGCGCAGGTCGATCATCAGCATGGCCGTGGCCGCGTTCAGCCAGTCCGGCCGCAGGCGCTTCTCCTCCGCGACCTGGCGGACGCATTCCTTGAGGAAATCCGGGAGCGGATAGGCGTCGACGATGTCGCCGTCCACCTCCCCGCGCATCGCGATCACATCCACGTCGTGGGTGGTCCGGGAGACGATCTCGGCCGCGAGCAGGGCCGATCCCCCCGACACGACGAGATGAAGGGGCCGCACCCTCCGCCCGGCGAGAAGCTCCCCGAGCAGAGAGAGGGATTCGTGAACGATGTCGTGGTCCAGTTCCGCCATCTTCAATGAAATGAGAAAATAAAATTCTCATCATCGGAAAATCAAGTTCCGATTTCAAGGGCTGTCCCACCACCTTCTCCCAGCCCTCCATCCCTTTCTGGTTCCGGCCATCTGCCGGGCCTTCCCACCCAACCCCCAACCCCCAACCCCTGAATCCCAATCCAACCCCAACCCCTAAAACACCATGTCCCACTTCACCACCATCCAGACCCAGATCCGCGATGCCGAAGCCCTCGCCGACGCCTGCGCCGAACTCGGCGTGGAGCTGCTCCGCGACGCGCAGGCCCGAGGCTTCGGCGACCAGACCCGTCACGGCGAGCTCGTCGTCCGCCTGCGCGGCCCCTACGACATCGCCGCCAACCGCCCCGGTCCCGCCGAACCCTACGAGCTGACCACCGACTGGTGGGGCGGCCATGTCGAGCGGGAGGTCGGCCCCAGCTACGGACGCCTCCTCCAGCTCTACGGCGTCCACAAGACGATGCGCGAGGCCGCCAGGAAGCGTCTCCGCGTCACCCGCCACTTGGAGCGAGACGGCTCCATCAAGCTCACCCTCGCCGCCTGACCCACGATGAAGACCCAAACCCAGATCGTCGTGCGCGTCAGTCCCGAGGGCGGCCTCTCCATCGAGGCCGTCGGCTACACCGGGAGCACCTGCGAGGAGGCCACCGCCTTCCTCGAAGAGGCCCTCGGCACCGTCGCCCGCAGGCGGCACACCCCCGACCGCCATCGCCGCAACCGAACCTCCAACCAACAGAACCAGCAGACATGATCCCGAACGACATCCCCGACACCCTGCACTTCCAACCCGACGGCACCGGTGCCGGACTCTACACCGAGCGCATCGACCTCCGCGAGATCGGCGACCTCGAGGTCGTCCGCGCCTCCGAGATCGAGTTCAACGCCGCCGACCAGCGGTGGGAGGTCTTCGACTACACCGGGAGCAAGGTCTTCTCCGCCCCCTCCCGCGAAGCCTGCCTCCGCTGGGAGCGCGCCCACTTCAACCAGCAACCCGCCGGTCCGGTCCCCCATGACTCGTGACCCATTACTCCTATGAAAGACCAACTCATCCGCTACGCCCGCGCCGGCCACTCCGGCCTGTTCCTCGCCACTCCCGAGGAGGCGAGAGCCGAGGCCCTAGTGAAAGCCGCCGCCGATGAACTCTCGCGTCCCCTCCACGCGTGGAGCCTCACCACAGGCTTTGTCGATACCGCCAGCGGTGCCGTGCGCACCTGCCCCGACCCTCTCGCCGCCCTCGAAGCGGTGGAGGCCATCGAAGGCGACTGCCTCGTGCTGTTGCGCGACTTCGGAGCCTTGCTCGAAGACCGCGACCCGCTCCTCGTCCGCAAGCTTCGCGACACCCTGCGCCACGCCAAGGCCGCCGGAAAGCTCCTGCTCCTCCTCGGCGTATGGCGGCCCCTGCCCCCCGAGCTGGAGCGCGAGATCGTCCGCCTCGACCTCCCCCTGCCCAGCCCCGGACTCCTCGGCGAACTCCTCGACCAGCTCCTCGCCAATTCCGGGATCGCCGCTCCGCCTCCGGAGATCCGCGAGGCCGTCGTCCGGGCCGCCGGTGGACTCACCACGATGGAGGCTGAGAACGCCTTCGCCCTCTCCTTGGTCGAGACCGGCACGATCCAGCCCGCCCTCGTCGCCCGCGAGAAAGCCCATGCCCTCAAGTCCGGCGGCCTTCTCGAAGTGATCGACACCGACGCCTCCTTGGAATCCATCGGCGGTCTCGACTCGCTCAAAGCTTGGCTCGTCCAGCGACGCGAAGCCTTCACCGGACGAGCCCGCGCCTACGGCCTGCCAGTGCCCAAGGGCATCCTCGTCCTCGGCGTCCCCGGCACCGGGAAGAGCCTCACCGCCAAGGCCACCGCCAGCGTCTTCGGCATCCCTCTGTTGAAGCTCGACGCCGGACGGCTCTTCGGCTCCCTCGTCGGCCAGTCCGAGGCGAACCTCCGCTCCGTCATCCAGACCGCCGAGGCCATCGCCCCGTGCGTTCTCTGGATCGACGAGATCGAGAAGGGCTTCGGTGGCGCGGGCAGCTCCGGCGGATCGACCGACGGAGGCACCAGCGCCCGCGTCTTCGGCACCATGCTCAATTGGCTCCAGGACAAGACCGCCCCCGTCTTCGTCGTGGCCACCGCCAACGACGTGTCGAAGCTCCCGCCTGAGATGCTCCGCAAGGGGCGCTGGGACGAGCTCTGGTTCGTGGACTTGCCCGACGCAAGGGAGCGGGCCGCGATCTGGGACTTGGTGATCGCCAAGTATGGACGAGACCAAACCGACTTCGACACCGTCCTCCTGTCACGGGCCAGCGAGCTGCACACCGGGGCCGAGATCGAGGCCGCCTTCGTCGAGGCCTTGCACCACGCCTTCGCCGAGGACCGCGAGCCCGGCGAGCTCGATCTGGGCGAGGCGCTCAACGAGTCCGTCCCCCTGGCCGTGACCATGGCCGAGTCCATCGAGCATCTGCGTCACTGGACCAAGGGCCGGGCGCGGCACGCCTCGGCGGACGGCAAGCAGGGCAGGGGAGGACGGAAGGTCAACCTTGGCTGACCAACCCGCATCCCGAAATCTCTACCCCAAACACCACAACCCGCGCTCCCGTCCATGCCTGACTTCCAAGGCATGCGATGGTCGAGCGCTGTGACCGGACACTCCCGAATGCGTGAAGGAGGTTCGGTCCGGGAAAACCTGCCTGCATGAATGGGGCGGGTTTTCTTTAGCTGGGAGATCTCGGCCCAAAAAGGCAATTTGAAAGCTGCCGTTCTCGATGGCTTCGCTCATAAACCGACGGCGTGAAATTCGTCATCAACGCATCATGGTAGGTTGATGTTCATAAAAACATTATTTAAATCTTGCAAAATCTCAACTCTTCAGCTCCTTGAAGGTCTCCGAAAGAAATGGAGATCTAAAAAATGGAAAAATTCATCATCAACGAAAATCAGCAGGCCAATGGAGACCACGAAGTCCACAATGAGACCAAGGGATGCGTTTTCATGCCGGAACCGAGGAACCGGGTTGATCTCGGCTATCACTCCAGTTGTCACGGTGCGGTTGCGAAGGCGAAGGTTCAGTGGCCGAATGCCCGGATCAATGGATGTGCTTATTGCTGCCCCGCATGCCACACCAGTTGAGGACCTCAACCTTCCAAGCCGGAATCCATCGAACTCTTGAAGCGTTGCCGATGGAGCGCCAAGTTCGGACGGTGGAGTTGGGATAGGGGAATGGGGTGGGACCAGCTCAGAACCACGCGGGCGGCGTCGCTCAGCTTGGGGGAAAATTCGGGGGTTCCGTCGTCGTCGAAGGTGACGAGGGCACGGTCGAAAGCGGCGTCCCAGAGGGCGGAGAGGAGCAGACCGTTGTGGACATCGAGGCGTTGGGCATCGTCGGTGCATTCGCTCCAAGGGACGATGTGCGAAGCGCGGAGGAGGGCGGGATCGGTGATGCCTGTCAGCGGACAGCGGCCCTCCCAGTAGTCGAGCAGGCTGTCGCGGAAGATGCTTTGGCCGATTCGCTGGACGACGAGCCGTTCGACTTCCGTGGTCTTGGGCAGCTTGGCGGTTTTCTGGTGGAACGCGTTGAGAGGCGCGTCCGGGAGACTGACGGCCAGTTGATAGAGGCGGGGGAGGACGCTGTAGAGCGTGGTGAGGTTCGGAAAGACGTAACGGGCCAAGCCCGGTCCGACGATGTCTACGGGAGGGAGCGGCCATTCCTTGACCACGCCGGGATGATCGAGAGCGAGGAGCCATGGCCCTTGGGCGCTGGCGGCAGCGAGCCAGAGCGTGCCTTGGGCCGTGGTGGAGCCGAAGGCAGCCCAGCCGTCCACCTCGCCCAACACACGGCGGTAGCCGTGCTGCCAAGCGGCTTTCTCGCACTCCTCGCGGATGATGAAGGGCTGGGGGGCGATAATCATGGCTGCACCTCCCATCAGTTTTGGATCTGCGCGACGTCAGAAACAGATGTAGGCCAGATGAGCTTACAGAGCTCGAACAAAAGCCTCTGTCGCTCTTCGATTTGATCTGGGCCAAATTCAGAAAGAGGCTTGAAGGGCAAAGCGCTTTCCTCCACAAACCGGGTGAAGTCCAGCTTGCTCTTGTAGCTGTCCTCGCGAAGCGTCTCGTTCCAGAGAAGGGATCCGGCATAAGTGGCCAGCTTGGACGAGTAGGGTTCATTGCCGCTCGAGTTATTGTTATTCCCCCTAAGAAGCAAGATCGCGCCGAGACGATTTCTCTCCTGCTCGAAGCGTTCCTGATCATCGTCGAAGAGTGCAGTATTGGCATCGTTGCGGGCGAGGATATGTTCGACATGGAATCCGTTGACCGCGCCGCGCCGGGTCACGAGATGTTCCAGAGGGTGTCGCATCTGTTGCTTGGACTTCTGGGCGAGAAGCATTTCCACGCGTCCGAACAAATAGCGGGTGAAGCGCGTGTTGAGTCGATCAATCGACATGGGCTTGAAAAACGCGTAGTTGAAAGCCTCCAGATCGGGTATTCCCCTGCGCTTCTTCAGTTCCTCGACAAGGTGTTTTTCGAAGATGGCGGGAATTCTGGCCGCCGGTTTCTCCCGGATTTCGGCGCTGATTTCGAAGAGCCGGGCGGTGTATTCGTTGGAATCGTAGGCGCCTTGAAGCTGCAACAGGGAAAACAGCCGGTCCAATCCTGCGGACACGGCTTGGATTTTAGCGGTTTCCTCCGGGTCGTCCACCTTGCACGCGGAGAGCACCAGCATGAACTGGTTGTCCTGCTCGTTGAGCCGGTTGCAGAACACCGAGAGGAAATCTTCCGTTTCTTCCCGCATTGTCTCCCACAGGCGGCAGTAAAGGTCGGTGTAGTAGCGGAACGCCCCTTTGAGAAAGGCCTTTACTTCGACGGCGTTGTGATCCAGTTTCAGCTTCTCGTTGAGGTCCGTCTTGAACATTTCTCGGTGGTAGTCGCCGTCGAAGCGCTGACCGGCCTTTCGGGTATCGGCAAATTTAGCCTTCAGCCAATAGCGGAAAAAGCTGTCGATCTCATCATCCCGATAACCGTTCACGGCCCGCAGGCGCTCCTCCCACAGTTCGTTGAACTTTCCATTGTCGAGTTCGATCTTGTCAATCTGTCCAAGCAGCTTGCCTTTGAGGATTTCGTAGGGTTTGAGCCGGACACCGCGATCGTTGATCACTTCGAAGACCATCGGGACATGAGTCGTCTCCACGGAAAGGTTGATGAGAACGAGACGGAAAAGAATGTAGTGAACGAAGGTGTCGAACTTGTGCAAATCCGTCAGGCGCGCATCGAGTTCCCGGCTGATGGTCTGGTAGTTCTTCACCATGTTCACCGCGGTGACGCCGGAGCTGGTGTCGATGGAAGAAGGATCCTCCTCTTCCATGAGGCCTTTGAGAACCTGAAGATGGCGGACATGGTTCATCCAGAATTCATGCTCGGTGCCGGCGTAGCCGGCGATCTTTCGCTCCAGCCATTTCTCCGTCTTCGAGCCGAAGGCCTTGGCTTGGGAGAGCAGCTTGAGAAGAATGAGAGTCAAGGTGGTCAACCGCTGCTGGCCGTCCACCACGAAGACCCTCCCACCGACCACATTGGTCACATAGGTATTCAAGTAATACCAAGGGTAACGGGCGTTTATATTCTCGCTGTTAGGTTCCAGCGCCGCGTGTTTGGCGTAGCTTTCCTCGAACTGATAGAAAACGTCATCCAGCAGCCGCTTCACCGGTTCCTCGGTCCATTTGTAGTCGCGCTGGTAAAAGTCGATGTAATAGACCGTAGTTGAGAAGGTGCGGTCGAGGTTCTGTTTGTCGGGTTGGATTTCCATATTGATTTTACATATCAACCGTTCGGCTTCTCAAGAAATGAAAAGGTTTCCCTCGGGATTCTCTGGAGTTTTTAAATATCCTTCCGATCCTATTGTTAGGATTTGATAAACGAGACTCCTTTCTCATTCAGGTATATGAAAAAATCATTATTGATCGGCTCTTTCACGATGCCTCTCTTGCGCAACTCGTAGGCAAGCATCCAGCGAGGGCCCGTGAGGGCATCGTCATCGGAGACGGAATTTCTCCATTCCGAAGAGTCGATTTTCTCCTTGGTCAGACCAGACTGCTCCAATTCCAGCGCGGCGAGCGCTACCAGCGGATGATCGAAATCGGCGAGCTTCGGGGGGAGCGATCTGGGCAAGGGAAGGCTTGTTCGTTGACATAACCAGAGCAGCCAACAGGTTTCCAAGGGCCATCTGCGATCGATGAAGTCCATTAAATGAAATTTAATGACCTCTTCGACAATTTTTCGTATCCGCTTTTCACCAATCCTTTCTGGCGAAAGGCTTGCCGTGTAAATCGCTGCTACTGAGGCGATTCTCGAATCCAGGTGAACAAAGCGCCACAAAAGAGCCAAGGCATCGGCAAGGTTTCTTTCAGTCACTGGAAGCGACCAAATGATCTTTGAAGCGTAAAGGGCAACTGACTCTTCAGGATATGCTTTTGCCGTGGATACGACAAGGTCGGCGAAACCAAGGATGTCATAAAATTGCGAAAGAGGGCGTTCGTTGAATTGATACCTCCTTAGCTGATGAACCCATTGTGACTCGATCAAGTCATCGCCGGGAAGCAATGATAGAGTTTTGTGGTGATTCAGTGAAAGCTCATATTCTTCCAATGCCTCGACTAAGGTTCCCAAGGCTTTGTCGCGTCCGCCAGCGGACTGGAAATACAGGAGGAAATCATCCACCCACCGGATGCCTTCATGCCCTTGACTAACTCTCTTTTTCAGTTTCTTCACCAATTGTTTGTCCAAAGCGACCCCGATGATCTCTGATAAGACTCGCGAAGTGTCTGGACCGATAGGAATCCCTTTGGTTTGGCCGTCGTTGCCGTTCCTGACCGCCTCGTCGAGTTTATTTCCAAGCAGTCCCTTGTCTTTAAACGATTCCTTGGCTTTCTTTTTCCCGTGTAGCGCCCATGCGATACTGTGGGTGTAGATGGAACCGTAAAAATTGGCGATGTCAGCCTTCAGGATGTAGCTGGAGCTGGCTGCAAGCTCCAGTCTCTTTTGACTAAATTTCTTGGTGAGCCAGATGCTCTCGTAGGCGTGGATCGGGTCGCCTCGGCGTTCGTTTTTTAAAGTTCTCTCTTTGCCCGGTGCAAACAGTCGGCTGAACGAGATTTCAGAACGATTGCAGTGTTTCTCAATCTCATCCCATCCATCAACCATCACTTTTACCAACCTTGTTTGCGAAATCGGGTTGGGGATGGACGCTGTCCTGCGCCTGCCACCCTTGGCTCCTAATGGAATGGTCATCGGCTTTGTCCATGTCTTCTGTTTCGGTCCATTCAGGCGCTTAATCGCTCCTTCAGCCACACGCGCCAACTGACTGGAGTTAAACAGGAAAGGAAGCTCTTTTGGTAGATAACCCCGGGCCAAAAAGTCCTCTAAAGTAGGGGTCCTCGAGTTGTTCGGAGAGCTGCGCTTCATAGGCAAATTAGTAGTTTCCCTAAGTGAGAAAAATCAAAAGTCCGTCTGGTAAACACGTCCATCTCTCGTGGATGCGTCTAGCCGGAGGATGAGTTCTTCGGAGTGCTGAAAGGCTATCGGGGGAGGCTCGGTCGTGGTGAGGATGACTTGGAAGGGGGCTTGGGTGTCGGATAGTTCGAGGGACTTGAGGTGATGGAAAATGCGCTGGTAGGGAGCGGGATGCATGTCGGCTTCACGGGGGCTGTCGAAGATGATGAAGCCGGGATGGTGGCTGGTTTCGAGAATCCCGCTTCTGAGCGCGGCGACATCGAAGGCGATCGTTTTAAGGGTGTCGATGGCGGCGCTGGAGAGCTCTCCGTGATAATTGGCCTTGAGATCGATCTCTTCCCGCGTGAAGCGGCAACTCGCTTCGATTTCATTGCCGAGGAATGCTTTCAGCGTGGATTCATAGAGGTTGGAGAAGTCGGCGATCTGCTTGGCCTGCCGGTTCTGAAGTCCTTCTTGACGCTTTTTGGACTTTTCGATGTCGCTTGCAAGCGTCTCCTGCCGATGTTCGAGCCTCTCGACGGCCTTGCAGGCTTCTGATGCCTCTTCGGCTCGGAAGACAGTGAGCGTGTGTGTCTGCTCAATCGCGTTCCGGTCCTTCTGTAGCTGCTCCTTTCTAGCCTCCGCAGTGGAGATGGCGTTGGTTTTGCGTTCGACCTTATCAGCCAGTGTCTGGAAAGCGTTCGTGATGGGGGCGAGGCTGCGCTCGACGTTTTGGATTTGTAGCCGTGCCTGATTTGCAATGGCTTTGAGATCCTGTTTGATAGGGGTTTCGGTCGCCTCGGGTTCAAACTCCTGCCGCAAAGGGCAGCGGAATCGGGCGATGGCGATAGGAACTTTGCAATATTCGTCGGTGGGTTTCAGCTCCTCCCAGAACTTTTCGTAGCTTGCTTGTTTGCCATCGCGTTGGGCTTCCTCAAAGCGAGTTTTCAGACTCTGGAGGTGTTCCTTGAGTTCCGTTTCCTGGAAGCGCTTGGCTCCGAGATCTTGATTGAGATCGGCAAGGTCGGCCCGGAGCTTGGGAATGTTCAGTGCCTCCATCTCTTTATCCACGGGGCGAAAGGCGCTGTCCCTCGCAGACAAGGCAAGCCGCTTCACGGCCTCGACGAAAAGAGGTTCTCCCACGTCGGGAAGCTGTTCGGATGGAAGATCTCTTTGCAGGGCGGCAAGATGCTCCTGAATGTTGCGCTTTTGGAAAGCGATGTCGTCGGGAGTCCTCCCGAACTCGACTTCCATCTTGTGGCGCTTTTCGATCTCCTTGCGCACCAGATCATCCACGAGATCGAGCGTGGCACGGATGAGGAACCGCTTTTGCTCAGCGGACATGCCGGGGCAGTCGTGGTTGCTCGACGTATGCCGCCAATCCAGCAGGCCGGAAAGGCGGCTCTCCTGATCACGGGTGAGCCATTCCAGCAGGTGAGGGAAGGAAATGGGTTCTTTCTCGGAGGGAAACTCCTGGATTGGAAAATTGGCCATTACTGCGGCGTGAATGGCATCGCGGAAGTCGTCATAGCGGCGGACGATTTCTTCGTTGGCGAAGATATTCTCAATCGATTCGGAGACGCAACACTTGGGGTGCAGACCGGAACGAAAGGGGCGGGCGACGATCCATGACGTGTTTTCCAACCAGACTTTGGCGACCACCCAGCCGTTCTCGAAGGCGTTCAGGATGCGGTCACGCATGAAGCGGGAGCCATAATGTTGTTCACCAAGCACGAAACGGAGCAGACGGCAGAGCGAGGTCTTACCAGCGGCATGTCCCCCAAAGCCGGGGAGGTCGGGCTGGGAGGTTTCGCTTGCCTGTGCCCAAATGACGTTCAAGCCACGGCGGAAAGGAATGCGGCGAACCTCGGCTTCAGGATCGACCGACCAAGCACGCAAGATGCGGAGTTCTTCAATCCAGAGCTGAGGAGAGGTTCTCATGCGAAAATCCTTTCGAGGGTTTCAAATCGAGTGGTTTCTTGAGCAAGGGTAGGCTTGGAGTGGACAGATTCCATCCCGATTGTTTCCGGGCGTGATTGATGGATGGCGAGAGCCGCCTCGGCATCATAGAGTCGCCATGCATCCGGCTGGACGGGGATGTCGGAGGAAAGACTAAGGAGGATTTGACCATCCACCTTGCGGCGGAGAATTTTTCCATTCGCGTTCAACTTCTCCAGCATATCTGCGAACAGCCCCGGTTCTGCGGGCTCCGTAGCTAGCGAGGCAATCCAGGTTGATGAATCGTCGCCGAGCACAGTTTGTGCCTCGGCACCAAGCTCCTTCGCTCCCAAGACGATGAGATAGGTTTCCCACAGTTGCTCCAGAGTGAGCTTCTCTCCTGCGAGCTGTGCGGCAGCCACGAGGAAATCAAGCCAATAGGCGAGGCCTTGGGTGAGAGGCACACGTGCTGTCTGTGGAAGCCGGAGACGATGCTCGATGTCGCCCGTTAGTCCAAGAGCCTCGAACGTCCCATCCGCCCCCATGCGGTCCCAGGCGGCGAGGACGAGGCGTTGGGTGCGGTATTCGTTGTGGTGGCGGAGTTCTTTTTCTTTGAGGACGCGGAAGGTTTCGGAGGGGTAGTCGGGGCCTTTGACGTCGGCGGGGTCGAGGATGTAGCGGAGTTCGTCGCGGGTGAGGCCGTAGGCGCTGGCGTAGAAGGCGTCCAGCTCGGCGCGGAGGTGGGCGCGGCGGTTTTCGTCCCATGGGAAGGGGGAGTCGCGAAGGATGAAGGATGATTGGCTTTTCCAATCGTTCATGACATCTTCGTAGAAGGGGCGTAGCGAATGCGAGGTGTAGGTGAGTTCCAAGACTCGGGGGACGATGAAGTCGAGGCGGGTGGCGGTGTAGAAGGTGGGTGGGAGGATGGGGAGTTGCTTAACTATAAAATATGGAAATGAAGAGCCTGAAACCTTGACTCTACAAATATAGTCTAAAGTTATAGAGCACATGGATGCGTAAAGAGCTACTGCCTTTGAGCTGTCGGAGAGCGGAAAAATTAATTGGAATTTGTGATTAACTCCCACTGAAGGAATTAGGCCTGCGATCAACGTCCGCATATCGCTATTCCTTGTGACGTCACGCCATCCGATCAACCATTCTCTTTCCCAACCAAACATTTTGAGTCTAGCCTTTACGGCTTCCAAAGAAACCCAATAACGAGATTCTGGATGAAAATTTGAATCGGACTTATTGAGAAGATTGGCCTCAACGTCCCCGCTCTCAGATTCAGAAGCCGCCCACCTGTGATCAAAGTGGTGAATCATCTTCGCCTCGAAGAGCGGAACGTAGCGGGTTTGATCCTTTACCCAATCAGTGCCTTCGCGATGCCAGTTGTCTGCGGTGAGTTGGGCAGCGGTTCGAAAGAGGCCTGAGTCGTTGGACATGTCGAACAGCCGAGCAAAGTTGACGCCCCACGGATTGCCGTCTTTGCCCTTGCCTTCCTCGTTGAGGACGGGGGCGTTCTGGTAGATTTTGGCGGTGAGTTCAGCGTCGGCGCGGGAGCGGAAGACGGGGGCGGTGTGGGTGTTGGGGTTGAGGCGGGAAATGGTTTCGGGGGAGAGGGTGAAGTTGCGCTCAGGTTCGGCGAGTTGGGCGGGATCGGTGAGGAAGAAGGCGAAGCGGGCTAAGGCCTCGCATCGACCAAGCGTTAACATACAAAACGGATTGCGATCATCCGTTGCCAAGAAGACGGCTCGAATCTCCCTGAAAGAGTAGATCGAGCTTAATCGCTTATTCTCGACGAGATAAGAGAAGAAGGGCGCGGTGGTGGCATCGGTGGCGATGCCGGTGGGGACGATGACTCCGGCGTGGTCGCGGGCGAGGTTGGCGAAGAGTTCGGCGAAAAGGGCGTAGGTGTTCACGTCACCGCGTCCAGTAAGGGCGAAGCGTCCGCCTTCGTCACCGGGGACACGGACGAATGAGCTGGTGGACTCGGCGAGGCGTTTCTCAAATTCGAATTCCTGATAGAGCGCGATTTCGGTCTGATCCGGAGGCGGTGCCGATTGGAATCGGGAAAGGTGGTAGCGGAGGCTGCCTTCGGAGAGCCATTGGATGCGGGTGGCACGTTCGGCTTTGTTTTTCGCCTCCACGATTTCCGGGGAGCGGGCGGCGAAGAATTCCTGTTCTTGGAGCTTGATGCGCTCCCATGGCGGATTTCCCAGCACGACATCGAAACCGCCGCGCTGGAGCATGACATCGGGGAATTCCAGCGGCCAGTGGAAGGCGCGGGCGCGGCGGGCGGATTGTGGGGCGGTGGCGAGGGATTCGCGGAGTTTCCCGTGATTGAGGGCGGCCCAGAGTTCCTCGGTGGTGGGGACGGTGCGCTGGGCGGCGAAGGTGGGCGCGTCTCCGGTTTTTGGCAGGAGGAAAGCGGCGGTGTAGAGATCGCTGGCGGTGAAGGCGCGGGTGAAGGTGGGTCTTTCCCGGAGTTCGCGGTAGCGGGCGGCTTTTTCGGCGATGTCGCCGAGGTCGTCCTCTGGCAGGTCGCGGAAGCCGGAGAAGTCGATGGCGAGGGGCTTGGTATCGGGCATGTGCCAGCCGGTGCCGCCGAGGGAGAGTTCGCCTTGGCCGCGTTTGGCGTCCTTGTTGGCTTGGAGGTAGTATTTGGCGGTGGTTTTGTCGTCGCCAGTGAGGGGTTTGTAGGCGGCATCGGGGATGCCGTTTTCCAGAGCGGTGAGGTCGAAGACGCCGAGGAGGGCGTCGCCGCAGCGGATCTGGGCGTCGAAGAAGCCGAGGGGTAGGCCGGGATCGACGGTCTCGATCCAGAGGGCGACTTTGGTGAGTTCGACGGCCATGGGGTTGCGATCCACGCCGTGGAGACAGCGGCGGGAAACATCGCGCAGGGCGTGGCGGAAGTCTTCGGTGGAGGGTGTGCCCTCGGCGCGGAGGCGGGCGACGCGGGTGGCGATGCGGCGGGCGGCGGCGAGGAGGAAATGGCCGGAGCCGCAGGCGGGGTCGATCAGTCTGATGCTCAGGAGCGCATCAGACGGCAAGGTTGAAGGATGAAGGTTGAATGATGAAGGGTCGGAGTTTTCGAACTTGTCCAGCACGGGGTCGAGGGCGGTGTCGAGCAGGGCTTGGACGAGGCTGTCGGGGGTGTAGTAGGAGCCGGTGGTTTTGCGCTGATTGCCTTTCTTTTCGGCAACGTCTTCGGCGAAGAGGAGGGATTTCCCGTCGGGGCCGAGCTGGGGCTGGAGTTCGAGGAGGGATTCGTAAACGGAGCCGAGTTCCTCGGTTTCCATGGCCCGCCAGTTGACGGGGACCATGCCGGATTTGTCGGTGAGCCAAGCGAGGCGGTAGAGGGCCTCCATGAAGGGGCGGTTGCGGAGGCGGGCGGTTTCGAGGTGGGGGAGCTTGTCTTCGGTGAAGAGGCCGCCGAGGGCGGGGAGGGCGAGGGTTTCCTGCCCGTGGGCGAGGGCGTGGAAGACGATTTTGACGCCTTCGTAGCGGTCGTGGTGGCGGTCCCAGGTGGAGGCGCGGGTGCAGAGGGCGCGCAGGGCGGCGAGGGAGTAGCCTTCGGCGTAGAGCTTCCGCGCGGCGGCGGGGGCTTTGGCGGGGTGGAGGAGGTTGCGGTCTTCCGCGACCATGAGGAAGATGAGGCGGTAGACGAGGCGGAGGAGTTCGTTGAACCAGTCGGTGAGGTTGATTTCGCCGGAGTGGAGGCGGGCGGTGAGGGCGGGGTTGGCTTCGAGAAAGCCGGAGCCGAGGAGTTTCAGGGCTTCGCGGACTTGATGGGCGAGGCGGTCGCGGGCGGCTTCGCCTTCCTTGCTGCCGGTGTCGCGCCAGCGTTCGAGGGCGCAGTCGGTGGCGGGGGCGCCGGATTGGCCGAAGCGGGTGCGGTGGCAGAGCAGCCAGAGGATGGAGAAGGAGGCGGCGTCTTCGTTGGTGAAGATCTGGGCGAGGTCGGCCTCGATGTAGGCGGGGCGGGTGAGCGAGGCGTTGTCCCGGAGGAGGCGGAGGACGGTGCCATTGGTGGCGAGTCCCCAGAGGGCGTCGTCGTGTTCGTTCAGGTAGTCTTGGAGGGCGAAGGCGGCGGAGCGGGAGCGGTCGGTGGAGAGGGTGGGGCTTTTGCGGTCGAGCTTTTCTTCGGATGGCGGGGTGATGACGATGGGCACGCGGCCCCCGGCGAGGAGGGAGACGGTTTCGCCGTGCGGGGTGAGGTCGTCGAAGCCGAGGGTTTCGGCGAGGAAATCGCGGATGAAGCGGCGGGTGGCGACGGCGGAGGGGTTTTCTTGTTTCCGGAAGGCATCGAAGTGGGACTGGCCGACGCGGAAGGCGGTGGAAATTTCGTCGCGGAGGGTGAGGCCTTTGCGGATGCGGTAGGATTGGCGGGTGGCCTCGTCGTCGCGGGGATCGGCGATGGCAGCCACCATGGCGGGGGCGATGAGGTTGCCTTCCAGCGTGAGAGCGGGCCAAGCGGAGAGGTCGGTGACGGGTTTGCGGGCCATGGAGGAAAAGGACGAATGATGAAGGATGAATTATGAATCCGAGGGTGGATTCTTGGCGTTCTTTGAAATGGTGGTGAGGATGGCGAGGAGTTGGTTGGCTTCGTCCTGGAGGGAGGCGAGCTTGGCGGGTGGGACGATGCCGGATTCGGTGAGGAGTTCGAGCCAGTAGGATGTTTCGTCCAGTTCCTTGAGACAATCGCCGATTTTGGCGATGAACTCGGCCTTGGAACGGGAGCGGTGAGCCTCGCGGTAGTTGGCACCAACCGAAGTGCCGGAACGCAAGACCTGCCGACCAAGCACCCGCGCTTCGTCGGTCTTCGGAAGAGCAACGAACATCCGCACAATCCGAAGCCCGAACAATTTTGTCCGCTCCCTCAAATCAAATGGTGGCTCTTCATCTTTCATAATTCATCTTTCATCATTGGTCTGAGAGCCAGAAGCAGAGGGGGCGGGATGGCTGGGAAGCGGGTCGTCGGGTGGCGTGGGAAAGCCCACTTCGGCCAGTTTGATAGCCGCCCATGTTCCCAAGCGGGCCAGTGAAATGTAGGGATCGATCACGGCGAGACCTTCGGTTTCCGGAAGGCGGACGACATTCTCATCGTGCAGGTCGTGAATCAGCACGCCGGTCACGGGGTGGAGGTAGGCGAAATAGCCGTCGTCGAGGATGGCATCGTGGACGAGCTGCACGGGCGCGAAGCCCATAGTGGCCATGAGATCGTTGGTCTCTCCCTTGGTGACCAGCGGGCGTGCGGTATCCACCTCCACATGGGCTTGGGAGACGACGGGGGCGAGTTCCTTGCTTTTCTGGTTGATGGAAAAGCCTTCGAGGCGATAGGCGGTCTCGGGGAAGATCACCGCGTGGAGACGCATGCGGACGAGGTAGTCGCCGAGGGTGCTGGAGTTAACGCCGTGATAAAGGCGCTTGAACCAGCGGCCTGCCTCCGGGTCGTAGTAAACCTGATGCTCGGCGCCGCCGCGTTTCCCTTGCGTCTCCCAGCGCTGGAGGAAAAGGGCCTCGTCGATCACCCGGCCACTCTTCTCCGCCCATTTCCGCAGGGATTTCCGGCCTGCGCGGTCCACTGCCGTCAGGCGGCTCAGTTCGCGGAGCCGCTGCGGGAGCTGCGGGATTTCAGATAATCGTAGCCCTTGAGTGCCTGCTCGGTAGTGAGCTTCGGCCTCTGTGAAACCGCAACTGCCGTGGCCTTCTTGGCCGGGGATTTCGGCTGGGGCACGGAGATATTGAAGAGTGGCTTCGACGGGGTGAAGTGCATAGCAATACTTGGAACGTAACCGAAAGGCCTGAAGGGTCAAGCTGTGGAGCGGCGAGGCGGAGCCGAGGCCATCCGCAGACCCGCCGGGAGCCGGGCGTGGCGTGGGATCGGACTCGGGCGGTTGCATGGGGAAGAGGGCGGTATCAGGCTTGAGGAATCATCGGCATCAGCACGAAAAGGCCGATGACATCGGGGGGCAGGACGGGATCGACGGTGACGCGGGTGGCGGAGCCGGCGGAGGCAGCGCGGAGGCGGGCGTGATCCTGCATCAGCTCTTCGGCACGCTGGTGGACGAAGGCGGACAGGGGGCCATCGAGCAGGGTGGGGAGGTCGGATCGGGCTTTTTCGATGAAGCGGGTTTGTGCGGTGGGAGCGAGGTTGGAGGCGGCCTCCGAGTGGAGAAGTTGGCGGGTGTTTCCGTCGATGGCGATGATTTCGTTGCCTTGGAGGGCGACGAGGGCGGCCTCTTCCGCGAGGAGCAGGCGTTCCCTGCGGGCATGGATGGTGAGTTTGTAGCGGATGCGGAGGAGGACGATGCGGGTGAGGCGCGGGACGGCGGCGGTCTCCCAAGCACCGGTGCGACCGATGCCGAGACCGGAGAGAGTCTCCGGGTCGAGCGAGGCTTCGACCAGAGATTCCGCAAGGGTGGCGGTGAGCGGGTGGGTGCGGGTGAGCAGGGCGGCGCCGGAGGGGGCGGGTTCGGCAAGGGCGAGGCGGACGGTGCCTTTGAGATGGCGTTGTTCGAGGCGCTCGCGCAGACTGGGATCGAGTCCGTGGGTGTGGGCGAGGAGGAGATCCTTTCTGGGTTCCAAGGGGACGCCGAAGCTGGCCATGGCCCGCTCGACGAAGAGCCTCGCGTCTTCCGGAGAGCCGAGGAAACGGCGGGCTTTTTCCCACTCGGGGGCGACCTCCTGGGGTTTCATCGCGTTCTGGGCGAAGCGGGCGCGGGATTTTTTTTCGTTGTCAGAGACGTCGCGCCAGCGAGTCTCCATGGCTAGGGTGCCGTCGTCGAGGCGGAGATCGAGCATGAGCTGATGGCTGCTCTCGCGCCGGAGCATCATGGCGGCCATGAGGGCGTCGGTGACGGGGCCGCGCTCGTCGGGAAGCGGCACGGTGACGCCGGTGGCTTTGCGGATTTCCTCGGCTTTGCGGAGGATGACGTCGAGGACGGCCCCGTCGATGGCGCTGTCCGGGGAGAACATCATGATGGAGCGGACGAGTTCGGCGGGTTGGCCGAAGCGGTCCACGCGGCCTTCGCGCTGCTGGTGGCGGGTAGGGTTCCAGGAGAGATCGTAGTGGACGACGGTGTCGAAGAGCTGCTGGAGGTTGATGCCCTCGGAGAGGCAGTCGGTGGCGACGAGGAGACGCTGGCGTTCCTTTTCGTCCTCGGCGGGAGCCATGTCGGCCACGCGGTCGCGGCGTTCGTCGGGGGTAAGGACGCCGGTGACGGATTCGATGTGGAGTTTGGGAAATGCTTGGCGCAAGCCGTGGCGCACGTAGTCGGCGGTGGCGAGGAAGCGGCAGAAGACGACGGGGTTGGCTCCTTTTTTGACGAGAGGCTTGAGGGCTTCGATCAGGGCCTGGAGCTTGGGATCAGGAGTTGCGGTAAGTTCTTCGGCCTGACGGACGAGGGCGAGCAGGGCGGGATCGGCGTTGAAGGGGGCACCGGGTTCGAGGTCCACGGCGTCCTCGTCGTCGCCGTCTTCATCGTAGATCTGCGGTTCGAGGCGGCTGGAGTCGCTGGCCATGCGGTTGCGCAGGGCACTGAGGGCGGCGGCGGGCGAGGAACCGACGCAGCGCATGAGTGCGAGCGTACCCCAGAAGGCGAGGCGGCGGTCGTGCCGATTGTCGCCGACACGGGAGACAATGCCGAAGCAGTAGTCGAGGACAGCTTCCTGAAAGGCGAGATGGGCGGGGGTGAGTTTGTAGGAAAACTCGGTGGTCTCGTGTTTGGGGAAGGAGCGGTGCTCGTCCCATTCGCCTTCGACTAGGTCGATGCGGCGGCGCTGGACGAAGTGGCGGGCGAGTTTTTCCCGGTATTTCGTGTCGTCGAACCGGAGAGGGGAAAACTCCGGATCGATGAGGGAAAGCAGGCGGGCGAAGGCCTCCTCGTCGCCCGAATGAGGGGTGGCGGTGAGGAGGATCATGCGGCGCTCGCTGTCTTTCGCCAAGCTGGTGAGAAGGCCGAAGCGTTGCTGTTTCCCCGCGCCGGTGCCGACGCAGGCGTGGGCTTCATCGACGATGATGAAATCAGGACAGGCGCGGGCGAAGCCGTCGCGGCGTTTTTCCGCCTTGATGTAGTCGAGGCTGACGACGGTGAAGGGGTAGGCGTCGAAGAGGGTTTGCGAGACTGGCAGGGCGCGTTCCAAGCGGGCGGCGCTGCCGGAGGTGACGGCGACGGCATCGATGCCGAAGCGGGACTGGAGTTCGAGAACCCATTGCTCGACCAAGTGCGGAGGGCAAAGCACGGAGAAGGCGTCCACCTCGCCGCGATCCAGGAGCTCGCGCAGGATGAGGCCGGCTTCGATGGTTTTGCCGATGCCGACATCGTCCGCGACGAGGAGGCGCGGCGTTTGCAGGCGGAGGGCCATGAGGAGGGGGACGAGCTGATAGATGCGCGGCTCGAAGGAAAGCTGGGCGGCGGAGCGGAAAGGCCCGGCCCCGCGACGGAGGGTGAGGCGCAGGGCGTCGGCGAGAAGCGCGGCCTTCGACTGGACGGTGATGCGGGCGTTTGAGGGGAGATCGAAGCGGGCGGGCTCGACCGGAACGAGTTCCAGCCGGGGATCGAGGAGGGTGGCGTCGGTTTCCGCGCCGGAGAGCGGGCGGAGTTTGAGGAGATTCTCCTGCGGCGCGGGCATGGCGACCCACTCGCGGCCACGGGCGCGGACGAGGTCTCCGGGGGCAAAGGTGGTGGTCATAGGGAAAGGATGAAGGGAATCAAGAGGCCAAGGCGGCGATGAATGGTTCCGGCAAGGAGGCAACAGGGTCTGCAGGGAGAGCGAACAGGGTCCAGCCCATGTCGTCGGCGTAGGCGAGGGCTGCTTCGGTGAGGGATTCGGCAGTGGCGGCAACCCGGTGTGATTCCCAGACATAGGGGAACACTTGTCCGGCGAGAGCGATGCCTGCCGGATCGGGAGCGGGAAGGCCACGGTGTTTGAAGACCGTCGGCCAGCCGTCGCCTGCCTCTGGCGCGAGGCAAGGTGCGGACCTACGCAGTTCCCCGCGAGCCAGATCGATGAGGAATTGTCTCGCCTCGCCGCTGGTCCGGTCGATCTTTTCGTGGTCGGGCTGGTTGTAGTAGGACAGCAGACAGCGGTAGCAGCCGCGGACGCAGGCGTCATCCTGATCGGAGAGCAGGGCGGGATCGCCTGCGGCGATCGCTTCGTCCACTCGGTCGAAGTGCGTCAGCGACAGGGCGGCGCGGGCGACGCGGCGGAGGGCGTCCGCCTTTTCGATCAGTTGGCTCAGCACGCCTGCCCCGCCCTCGGTGGCTTCGTAAACGAGAATGGCGCGGCGTTCGTCACGGGTAGGCAAGGGTTCGCCAAGGACCTCGCCCTCCTCGAGCTGGAACTCCAGTTCGATACCGCGCAGGAGGGCATGCTGGACGGTGGCGATGGTCTCGGGAGCCAGCTTTTCGGGATCCACCAAGCGGAGGAGCAGGGCATTCTTGCGGTCGCGGACGATGGGGACGATGCGAACCGGCTTGACGACATCGGGGGGCATATCGCCTTCCCCATCGTCGTCCTCGACGGTCGCCCAATAGCCCGTCCGGGGGTCGATTCCAAATCCGAAGACCGTCCGGTCCTTGCGACGCCGGAGTCCCTTGTTGATACGGCTGATATCCGCGCTGTTGGCGTATTGCAGGGAAAGGAGGGGCGTGTCGCCGCAGACGAAATCCGCTTCGGTCACTTCGATGCGGCCATCGCGTCGAGGCCAGGAGAAGACGGTCTGGATCTCAAACCCCTGGCGAACGCGCTCCTCGTCGTTGGCGGTGATGCGGTCGGCGGGAGCGGCCTCGACATTGTCGATGCGAAGGGTGCGCTGAATCGGAAGCTGCCCGGCCATCGATGCGTCGCACGCATGGCAGCGCTCGATCTCGCCTTCGTGGCAGGCGCCGCATTGCGGGCAGATGTAGATGTCCTTGGTCGCCAGTTCGGAACCATCCCCAGAGCGAATCTCGGGCGGCAATTTGGCCTTCACGACCCGGTAGGCGCGGCCTTCGTGGTAGATCAGGCTGCGGGGACCGAACTCCGATATGGCGAGGAAACGCGCCCGTTGCAGAAACGAGCCGGTCTTGCCCTCTCCGGGGATGAAGGCGTAAAGGGGGAGGCGCGGGAAGTTGTAGCCGGGCAGGAAGCCCTCGGTGGCGAGGTAGCGGTAGGAGTAGAAGTCGGAGCCGTTGGTGGCTTTTCCCTGCTCCAAGATAGCGATCTGATCCTGGGCTTGAATTTGGAGGGCCTTGATTTTCTGCCGATCCGTTCGTGGGAGGCCGGTGATCATCGATTTGGCGTTGGCTTCGGCGAGCTGGTTGCGGGCGGAGTGGTAGAGCTCGCGCCAGCGGGCGAGGGCCTCGTCAAAACGATCGGGTGCCTGAGTGGCGACATTGTGGACGAAGTCGTCGATGTCCCCAAGCCAGACCGGCTTCGTTCCATCGACGGTTTCGAGGATCTGATCGAGAACCTGCCGCATCGGGGCGAGGGAGGCCTCGACCAGAGAAGGTTGGTGGATCGCTTCGCGCAGCTCGCCTTTCAAGGGATAGCCCGGCTGATCGAGATCGAGGAGATCCGGAATGTCCGGGGAGAGCGCCAATTTCGACTCGGCCAACCAGACCGCGTGGAGGTGGGACCGGACCAGCTCTTCATTGGTGATGTCGAGCGCGGGCGGGCGGACGACGCCCGAGACCATCTCCCGGCGGCGCTTGAAGAAATACTGGTCGTGGGGCGACTGGGCAGCGCAGTAGGTGACAATGACGGCAGCCTGACCGGAACGGCCCGCCCGCCCGGCGCGCTGGGCGTAGTTCGCCGGAGTCGGGGGGACATTGCGGAGGTAGACCGCGTTGAGGGCGGAAATGTCCACGCCCAATTCCATGGTGGGAGAGCAAAACAAGGCGGGCAGAAACTGCGTCGGCTCGCCGGCTAGTTTCATCTCTGCGGAGTTTGCGGCCAATTGCTCCAGGTCGTCCGGTTCGTGGCGGAAGCGCCACTCGCGCCATTCGCGTTGCTTTTGCGACACTTGGGCGGTGTGCTCCCGGCCCTCCAAGCCCCAGAAGGTGCAATCCCCCTCCTTCAATCCGGTGGCGATGGAGGAATAAAGGTCGAGGAAATACGGGTTGCCGCCGGTCGCGTCGCCTGTGGCAGCGGGACCGGGAACCAGCCGGACGGCGGACGCTGCGAGCCGCCAGCCTTGAAGACCGTCTCCCGCCTCGACCGGAACCACGAGGCCCTCGCGCTGGAACAATTCCATCAGGGCGGTGATTGCGGCGTGGAACTCGTCCCGTTTCAGCCGGGTTCCGATCACGGATGGGCGGTTGATGAGGCGGCCAAGGCGAGAACTGACTCCGCCGCGGAGGATCGTCTGCTCTTCGCGGAGGCTCACCCTGTCCTTGCCCGGAGCTTCAAGGAGGAAGGTGCTGTTCCCGCGCAGCGGCTCTTTCGGATCTACGGCCCAAGGGGCGCGGAGGAAACCCCGTGATTTCTGCGCGATTCCGTCGAGCACGGTGCGGTCGAGAGACTCGCTGTTCACCGCAAGACCCTGCAGGAGGAATGCCAGCACCGTCTCAAGCACTCTGCGGCGATCTTCAGGCGACTTTTCGACGAGAGAGGGGATCGCGGCAAGGAGGGCGTCGGTATCTGCCGCGACTTCGTCCAAGCCGACAAAGTTCACGGCCAGCAACTTCAGCTCGGCGAGGCTGGGATTGGTGTAACGCCACCCACGCCGCAAATCGATCCAAACCCGGTGGGCGAGCACCTTGGCCAGGGCACGCTGGGCGTCTTCGCGTCCGAGTGTGTTCACTCCAGGGTCGAGCATCCAGTGAACCAGGGTGGTCTTGTCGGCAGCAGTGAACCGCAGCGCACGGGCGGTCATCAAGCCGAACTCGTCCTCGGCGAGCCTGTCGGAGCCGGCATCCAGAACGGCTCGGAGGATCGCTCCCCTCAGCAAGCTGACGTATAGAAAATCGTTGAAATGGCCCGCTTGGAGGGCCGCGTCCTGGCGATTGTCGGTGAAGCCAAGCAGCTTGCGCTTTTCGGGCGGCAGATGGCTGTCCGGGCCGCTCATCCACTCCAGCGCGGTCGAGACCAGCAGCGTGGTGGCGGAGCTGCGCCCCTCCCCGGAAAGGCTGGCCAGCTTGGTGCGCTCGCGCATGTTCGGCACGGGTTGATCGTGGCAGCAGGGGCAGAAGCCGAATTTGCCGGGAATGAACCAGAAGGCGGGGCCTTGGGGCGAGGGGCGCCCGTCGGGACCGATCGTCAGGCGTTCCGGCATGCGTTTCTTGCGGTTGGAGCGGAGGCGCTCGACGCCTTTATAAACCTCCTTCCAGTCCTCGGGATAGCTCTCGATTTCACCCGTGAACAGGTATTCGGGGTCGTCGCCTCCCACCGGGATGAGGTAGCCGGCGACATCGCCTTCCTCGTCCTCCTGCGGTGTGTCGTCGATGTTGCGGGACAGGAACCGCAAATCTTCCGCATCCTGTGTCCGGACAACGACATGAACCTCGTGGCCGCAACTGCGGCAGAAGCGAGTGGGGTAGAGCCGGTTGCCGGGTGCGTCCGGGTCTTCCAGCTGGCCTTCGAAAAGGACGCGGCGCGGTCGTGAGGTCAGGGTGGTGAAGATTTCCCCTGCACCGGAGATGAAGCGATGGAGCTTAAAGGCGAGGAATGCTCCCGAGCCCATGCCGCCCCGCTCCGTCTCCGGAAGACTTGCTCGGGTGAGGAACCTTACCAAGGCGTCGCGGCAGACTTCGGGTGCCACGCCGCTTGCGTTCGCGAGCTTCTCTACGGCCTCCCAGACGGGAATCGGATCTTGGCGTTGCAGTTTCTGACCATCCTTGAGTCCGATCTCGAGTTCCGCCCAGACGGCGAGGGGATGGCTTCGGAGGATCTCGTCGGTGAGGATGTCCGGGAGATCCGAATGGAGGGGAGCCGCGAGTGCTGACTTGATGTTCTCGATCTTCAGGTTGTCGTCGGTGGCTCGTTGAAGCGATTCATCGATCACCGCATCCGCTCCCACCGTCACACCAAAGAGCCTGGAGGCGACACCGGCGACGGCTTGGGCCTTGCTTTCATCGGAGCCTTCGCTGGCCATCGTGGCGGAAGTGCCAATGCAGATCGGAGTTTTGTCAGGGGCGCAGCGATTCCGGAGCCGGCGTACGAGCACGGCGACGTCAGCCCCTTGGCGACCGCGATAGGTGTGAAGCTCGTCGAGGACGATGAACTCGAGGCCCGAGGCATTGGCGATCACTGCGGAATCGAGCTCGCCTTGGCGGGTCAGCAACAGTTCCGCCATCATGAAGTTGGTCAGGAGAATGTCCGGCGGGTTGCTTGCGGTCCTTTCCCGCTCCTCACGGGACTCTTGACCGGTGTAGCGCGCCACGACAGGCTTCAACGAATCGGGCAATCCGGACTGGGCGATGAACTTGTCGATTTCCTTGATCTGGCTGTTGGCCAGGGCGTTCATCGGATAGATGATGATCGCGCGAGTCCGGCGAGGGGCTCCGGCTTTCAATGCCCGGACCACGGCGTCCACAATCGGGATGAAGAAGCAGAGCGATTTCCCGGAACCGGTGCCGGTGGTGACCACGTAGCTTTGTCCGGCCTTGGCCTTGGCGAGTGACTGCGCTTGGTGACGGTGAAGTCTCAAGGGGATCGAGCCGAAGCGGAAGATCGCCCCAGTGGCGTCGTCGAGATCTCCGGAGGCGACCAACTCGTCAATGGATGGACCGGCCTTGAACCGAGGATTAAGGGATAGAAGGCTGTCCGGCCAGAACCGTCCAGCGCTGTATTCGTCCTCGATGGCGGATTTCAGGTCTTCGGAACGGATTTCGGTGAATGACCGTGAAAAGCTGGCGTAGCGGTCGATCAGGCGGGAATCGTAGTCGAAGGCTTTCATCAAGAAATTTACCGGGACAAATCGTGTCAGAGAGGGCCGTAGCCCATGGAGAGGAGGGAATAGGGAAGCTGGCGGCTCAGATGGCGGAAGGTTGGGAATGGGGGCGGACGCGCACATTCTTGCGGTTGGGGAGGCTGGTTTCAAGACAATCCGGGAGTTTCCGCAATATGCTTCTCCGCCATTCCAAGTGTGTGGAGGAAGATTTCGCGGGAGGTATGCCGCAAGCGCCGGGTGAAGGGACGCGACTTCTACGACTTCGTCTGGTATCTCGGCAAGGGAATCCCGGCGCATCTCGCTCATCTCCGGCAGCGGATGGAGCAGTCCGGCCACTGGGAACGGGGGCGGCCCCTCGACGAGGCGGATCTGAAGGCGCTCCTGAGGCGGCGCTTCGAGGAGGTCGATTTCGAACAGGCGAAGTCCGGCGTGCTTCCTTTCCTGCGAGACGCGTAGGCCGTGGCTCTCTGGAGCGGGGAGTTCTTCATGTCCCTGCTGGACCACTTGCGGACGGTTTGATGGTACGACGAAGGGGGGCTGGACTCTTGGCGCGATGGATTTCGTCACCGTCGGCGGGATCAGGGCAGGGTGAGCCTTCTCCGCCCGGAGGAAAATCCTTGTGGTTCAGGGCTCCCATCCGATAGGCTCTCTTCTTCCGAGCCGACGAACATGAAATTGAGATGCGAGCAGTGCCATTGCCCCTTCGGGAGGGTCGACGAGTGGCTTGGAGGAAAGCAGGCCCGTTGCGAGGCCTGCGGCTTCGAGTTCGTCATTCCCTTCCACGACGCGGATGCCCTGCTCGAATGGGCCGAAAGCGCTCCTTGGCCCCTGATCGAGGAAGGCCTCCGCACCGGAGTGGCCCGGCATCAGCCAGCGCGGGTCGTTAGCCAATGGGTCCGCCTCTTTGAAAAACGGCGCGAGCGCGAGATCTGGCGGCTGGAGCGTGAGGAGCATGGACGGGTGCGCTCCCGGCAGGATCGTCTTCTGGAAGCCGAGGAGAAGCGGCGCGAAGAGGCGCGGGAGCTCGGTGCCCTCGAAGCGATGTCGCCGGGATCCTTGTGCTGTCTGGTCATGGACCTTTTTCTGGCGAAGGGCTTTTCCATTAAAAGATGCGAGTCCCGGCGGATGCACCGCCGCGATTTCGTCGTCTTCCGCGAGGACGGGGAGCAGGAGGCGGTCGTCCGATGCCTCGCGCGGGAGAGCACGGCGAAGGCGACCTCCCGGGACTTGAGGCACTTCGCCGCCGCCTGCGCCCTCGAAGGGGGGGCCAAGGGATACTTGGTCACCTCCGGCCAATTCACCCGGAACGCCCGCACCGCCGCCGCCAGGCATCCGTGGCTGACCTTGCATGACGGCGAGTCCCTCCTGAAATGGGTGCGAAGGGCGAGGAAGGACAAGGCGCTGCCCCTGCTCCTTACGGACTACGACCCCATCCGGCTGCTTACGACTTTGAAAGCCCGATACGAATCCAAGCTGATTTCCAAGGCAGCCTTCGACGAGGAGTCGGCGCGGATCTTGGAGGACCTCTGAGTCGCTTCCTGCCTGTTCGTGTATTTGTGCAAGGGATTGCATCCTGTCCCCACTTCGCCCACTATGCGGGGCGCATGGACGACAAGACCGGTCTGATCCTCGACGGCTACCAGCTTCTGCGCCCTCTGGGGCGCGGCGGCTTCGGCGAGGTGTGGCTGTGCCGTTCGCAGGCGATAGGGGATCTCCGCGCCATCAAGCTGATCTCGACCGAGGATCCGGCGAAGGCGGCCAAGGAGCATTCCGCATTGACGAGATACCGCGCGGCAGCGGGCCTCGACCCCCGCCATCTCGTCCCCATCGAGCACATCAACCGCAACGAACGGGCGCTGTATTACGTGATGCCTTTGGCCGACGGGCCGGAAGGGGTCAATCCGAAGTCGCCCTCGTGGGAGCCCCTCACCCTCGACGCCGTGATCGAGAGGCGGCGCGGTGAGGACGTTTGGTTTTCCAGCGGCGAAATCATCGGGATGATCTCGCCGGTGCTGCTCGCCCTGCAAACTCTGCTCGACGCTGGGCTAGTCCACGGCGACGTGAAACCGGCCAATATCCTGTTCTTCAATGGCGCTACGCGTCTCGCGGATTTAGGTCTGCTCGACGACGACCGCTTGAGCCGCACCCGGGCTGGGACACCGGTTTTCTCGGCCCCGTCATGGTATCGCGGCGGTCTGCCCGACATGTACAGCGCTGCGGCGACGCTCTACGTCCTGCTGACCGGCAACCATCCCGACACCATGGGACGGAGCGCCTTCCGTTGGCCGCCCTCCGGCGAGGCATCGCTGTCCCCGTCCGAGCGGAACGCGTGGTTCCGGCTCCACGGCATCGTGCGCCGGGCCGTCGACGAGCACGTCTCGGAGCGGTATCTGGATTTCTCCGCGATGCTCGACGCGGTGAGGGAAGCGCCCGGTGTCGAGCTGCTCCCCTCCAGCCTGCGTCCCGAGCGTGCTGTGGCCGAAAGGAAGAAGGCAGTATGGAGTGGCATGGCGCGATGGAGCGCGAATCAACCCATGCTCCATGCTGCCTGTCGCCGTGTCGTGCAGTGGGGCACGCATCATCGCCGGATCATGCTTGTGCTTGGCTTGTTCCTGCTGCTTGTTGCCATCAAATCGGCCATCTACATTGCGTCACCATCCGGAAACGAGGCGGCGGAGGTGCCCGGCGAGACCTCCCGCAGATCGGAGCGCAACCGCGTCTTTCTTGCCGAAATCTTGGACACCTTGAAAAATCGGATGCCCGCCTCCGGTTCCCATCAGGAGTGGGGCCAGTTGATTGCCCAGATCAGCAACCGTGGCGTCACGGACCCCGAGCTTCTTCAGTTACAAGAGGGGCTGGTATCTTCGATGGCCGAATTCACTGGTTCCTTGCATCCCTCCGGGCCGACGCCGGAGAACCCCAAGGAAGCCGGAGAGGCCTTCCTGAGGGTGTTCTCCACCGCTTCCGAGGTCGGCAAGTGGCGTAAGGAGGCGCAGCGATTGGCTGAAAAATACGGCCTGTAGTCGTTATCCGGGGTTCTTGAGAGCTTTCCCGTCTTCCTGTGAACGAGGAAAGAGGCGTCGCGTCGCGGTCTACAGGATGGCTGCGAAATCCATTCCAATTTTCCGGGGGAGGTTTTCCGCGAGACGGCGAACAAGGGATGGCGGGCCTTGCAACGGCATGGAGGCGGGAACCCGCCAGCCGGCAAGGCCGAACGACCCGAACCACAGAAACCCACTGAAATCACATGCACATGACATCGAAGATCAAAACGCCTTCCATCCTCATTGCCGCGCTGGCGATGCTGGTGGCCGTCTCCACCGCCCTCGCGGCCGTCTGCGGCACCTGCCGCGGTTCGGGCACGGGCAACTTCGCCTGCTCCTTCTGCAAGGGCAGCGGAACCAACGGCTCATTCAAATGCACCCACTGCAACGGCAGGGGATTGACCAAATGCTTCAGTTGCAACGGAACGGGGCAAAGGTGACCCGGACCGGGAAAGACGGAGGAACCGCCGCAAAGGGGCGCAGAAAGCACAAAAACTGTCCCGCTCCTTGCAATTTTTCGCAGACCCATCTCCCGTCCTTCCATCCCATGCCCGCCCGCTTCCCCACCACCTCGGCGAACCTGATCTCCAAGCTCAGGCAGGCGGACGGCGTCGCTTGGGAGGTGTCGTGGAAGCGCTTCCTTGAGCTCTACCACGAGCCGCTGGAGATGATCGCCCGCTCCTGCTACCGCCACCACACCGGCGGGCAGGAGCCGGGCCGGGGCTTCATCGAGGACGCCGTGGCCGACACCGTCGCCGGCTTCTTCGCCAAGGGACGGCACCGCTACGACGCGAGCAAGGGCCGGCTCCGTGCCTATCTTCGGATGTTGGTGAACGCCCGCGTCGTCGATCTCCTGCGCAAGGAGCGCCCCGTCGATGCCCGCCCCTTCGACACGGAGGAGGCCAGCGCCCTGCCGGAGGAGTCGTCCTTGGAACGCGAGGCCTTCCAGCGCGCCCTGCTCGCCACCTTGATCGAGGACCTCCGCAGCAGGATTCCGCTGCGCCAGTTCGAGGCCTTCGAACGCGTCAAGCTGAAGCACGAGCCACCGGCCTTCGTCGCCGGGGATCTGGGCATCACCCGCGCGATGGTGGACCGGAACGTCTATAAAGCCATGACCAAGCTTCGCGAGTTGGCCGGCCAGCCCGAATACCTCGATGAAATCGAATCCTGAGCCACGCCTCCGCCTCAACCCACCCGACCCCATGAACGCCTTCGCCTACCTGACGCGCCCCGACCCCGAGCTGACTGCGGAGGAGGAGGACGCCCTCAGCTTGGAGTTGTCCACCGCCTACCGCATGGACGAAGCCGCCGCCTCCAGCGCGGAGGTGCGCTACATCGCCGAGAAAGTGCGGGCGCGGATGGAGCGTGGGGACGCGGAGGAAGCGGCGTCCACCAGCGGTTCGTGACCTATCCTTCCACCAATTCTCCGACTTCCTAGAGATCGTCGAGAAGCCGATTGGCGAACGCCGGGAGGGTCCTTCCGAGACGGATGAGGACATCCTCGATCTCGATGTTCCGCTTCCCCGCGATTTCTCCGAGGCACGCGGCCACCCGTTTGGGCTCCATCTCGTAGAGCACGGTCAGAAAATCCTGGGGATGCTCCGCCGTCACCTGCCAGGGGTCGAGAGACTCTTTCTGGAAATGGCGCAGATTGAAGGTGAGGATCAGAGGGCATCCGCCTTCTATGGCGGCGGCAAGCACATGCCTGTCCTTTGGATCGTTGGTCAGGTTGGGAACGAGCGTCCCGTAGCCATCGATGACCGCTTCGGGAAAGGCCAGCCTGATCTCCCTCTGGAACGAATCGGCCAGCTCCGCCTCCCATCCCAGCTTGGTGAGATGGGTGCGGTGCACCTCCCCGAGGATCTCCTCGGACCAATGGGGCACGAACAGGCGAGGACGCTCGGCCAGCCTCAAAAGCAGATCGCAGACGCCATAGTTGGCGAGCACGCAGGAGTCGATGACGACTTTGTAGTCGGTCCTCATTCCTCGCCGGTGTAGTCGGAGTCGTATTTTCCTGCGGCGAGGACCTTGTCGGACAAGCGGTCCAAAGCTTCGCGCCGGGTCCGGTCGCGGCGCCTTTCGTAGGCGAGGAGGTCCCCGAAGGTCACCCGGCGATGGGTGCCGACTTTGTGGTGGGGAATGTCGCCCCCCTCGAGCAGATCGACGAGGTGCTGGCGCGAGACGCCGAGGTAGTTCGCCGCAGCTTGCGTGGTGAAGGCCTCGTCCTCGGGCACCATCACGATGGCCTTGCGCTCGGACATCAGCCGGACGATCCGTGCGAGATGGGCGGAGAGGGCATCGGGGATGTGGATGCGATTACCCTGCCCGTCGATCAAGGCCACATGGTCCGGCTTGGTGAACAGCTTCGCCAGTTCCGCAAGCTGCTCGTCGGGGATCAGGGAGGGGTCGAGTCGGTTGGTCCGGGTGGTGAGCATGGGAGTGGTCCGCGATTTTTATGCCTTGGGTCCGGGCGGAGGAAGGGTTGCCTTCAGGAATAGGCTAGTTCAAGCATCCCTCCAGAGAATCGACCTTTCAAGCGAATATTCGCTACAAACGCTATATTCGCCGCAAGTGAGGCAAGCCGAATTCTGCAACAGACCCCTGCCCCAAGCAAATCAGCGGCCTCTTGTAAAATTCCGAGGGAGATTCAAAATTCCGGGAGAATTTCAAAACTCGCGCGGAGATTTCCAATTTCCCCCGCAAGAGGGCTGAGCGCTCTCCATTCCTCAATCCCGCAGTTCTCCAGCGAACTCCGTCACATCCTTGCCGCAGGCCTCGCAGAAATCGAGTGTCTCGAGGAAGTCCAGCCTGCGCTCCCCCAGCTCCGCCTTCGACACGTAGCTCTGCGGCTTGCCGAGCTTCTCGGCCAGCTCCACCTGGGTCAGGCCCGCGTCGATCCGTGCCTGCCGCAGCAGACCACGAAAGCGTTCCGACCGGGGCGAGTAGTCCATCGCCGCCGACTTTCGTGTCGTGGCCGGAATAACCCATTATGGGATATTTCTCCTTTACGCCGCCAAAGCCATGCGGCACCCTCCTTCCGCAGAACCGGAATCCCCATACCATGCGAAAATCAGCGGAGATTAGCAAAAATCAGCAGCCCATTACCGTTCCCGCGATTTTTTCCAAAATTCCGGGGGAGATTTTCCCGCCCCCCGCGAATGAGAAAGGGAGAGGTGTCGCCCGTAGCCGCCTCCCCGTGACCCGCACCCCATTCCTCCGATGCTCAATCGCCCCGCAGCAGCTGCCACAGCTCCATCCCGTGCGCCTCCGCCAGCCGCTCCAGGGTGGACAGCCGCAGGTCCCGCTTCCGCCCCGCCTCCACCGCCTGATAGTATTTGTAGGAGAAGCCGTATCGCTCCGCAAAGGCCTCCTGCGTCAGCCCCCGCCGCAAGCGCAGATCGCGCAAGCGCTTGAGAAGTGGGGTGATGGTCCGGCTCTCCATGTGGAGGGAGCTTAGGGCCGGGGATTTTTCGTTTACACCTCTCTAACGGTAGTGTAGAAGCCAACAATCTTCCGTCACCGCCCATTTTCAGAACACCCACCAGCACCACGGCCCCAAGCCGCCGATGCCGGCCATCGCTCCGAGGCGGATAGCCGCAGAGAGAGCGATACAGAAACAGAAACAGAAACCCGAAGCCATGAAGCGACTGAAACCCGAGACCTGCTTCGATCCCACCACCATCTTATCGACCCTCTTTCTTATAGCTCTGGCGGCGACTCTGATCTTCATCTTCCGGAAGGCCATCCTCCAGAAGGTTCCGCGGAAATGGTTCCCGTTCGTTCGTTCCGTCGATCCGCCGGGCTTTCCCAACGTTGCCCGGGCTGCGGAGCCGCCGCCGCCACCTCCCCGGTCCGTCCTTGGTGGCGGACCCGCCGAGAGCGGTCCACCCCAGCCCACCCGGCAGAAGTCGCACGAACTCGACGAGCACCTTCTGAATCTCGTCGATCTTCTGGACGAGATCGAGGGCATGAAGAGATCCGGCGGCGACCAGTCGGGAGGGCTTGGCGTCGTCGAATCAAGGTTGTCCGTCCTCATCGAGTTGTCCGACGGAGAGATCATCCGCGACACGGAATGGCAACCGGACCGCCAACGGGCGGTCGAAGTCGTGCCCGCCTCCGAAGGCACGCCACGGATCCTCGCGTCCAGAAAATCCGGGCTCGCCGTCGGCGACCGCATCGTCCGCAAGCAGGAAGTCGTCCTCTCGAAAACCGAACCCGCAACCTGAACCCAGACACCCAACCAATCATCCTATGGAATTCTACATCGGCGATCCGCATGCCCAGTTGAATCACTGGGAGCACCAGAACATGCCTGACAACTGCGCCGTTGCGGCGCAGTCCAGTATCCTGAACCAGTTCGGCTTCGACGTCTCCTTGGACGAGGCCAACTACGTTGCCGTTTCCAACGGCTGGTATGTTCCGGGCTTCGGGACATCCACGGACGATGTTGGAAACCTTCTGGAAGCCTACGGAGTTCCAACCCATTCGGTGGAGAACGCCAGCATCGAGCAACTGGCGGGCGAGCTCCAGCAGGGGCACAGCGTCATCGTCAGCGTCAACAGCGGCCAGCTCTGGGATCAGGGGCCGATGGCGGAGTTCTGGAACTGGCTCGTCAAAGCCTTCGGGCTCGACAACTCCGCCTCCTCGCCCGCCGACCACGCCGTCGTCGTCACCGGGATCGACCTCAGCGACATGAAGAACCCGCAGGTGATTATCAACGATCCCGGCCACCCCGATGGCGCGGGCAAGCTCTACCCCTTGGATCGCTTCATGGACGCTTGGGAGAACAGCGACTTCCACTACACCGCCACCTCCGTCCCTCCCGGGGACTCCGGTGCAGTCGCCTTCAACATCGGGGAATTCCTTGGCTGGGGAACGACCGCCGCCGCCTATGCGGCTGGCTTCGACCCGGCCTCGGCGATGCAGGCCGGGCAATTCGTCCACTCCCTCGTCAACGACACCGATTGGGACGCCGTTCTGGCCTCCATCTGAAAAAACCATGGAAACGGAAACCAAACAACTGCCGGGCTTGGACGCCGTGGCCAACCTCATGGCCCGCGTCGGCTTTCTCGAAACCCAGATCGAAGGGAGGGGGAAGGATGAATCCTATTTCGCCGGCATCCAGCCGGTCGCCCTCGGTATCTTCCGCATGGTGGTGATGGGGGAGATCAAGAAAGGGAAGTCCTCCTTCATCAACGCGCTCTGCGGAGTCAAGGATCTCGTGCCGGTCCACGACAACGTCGCCACCTCGACCATCTTCAAGATCCATCACGGCGACAGGCTCGGCTACTCCGTCTTCTTCCAGCCCGAAACGGGAAGGCCCAAGCTGGAGATCGCCCCGGAGGAGCTGTCCGCCTACGGCACCGAAGACGGGAATCCCGACAACAGGAAGGGGGTGGACTTCATCGCCGTGAAGGCCCCTTCGCAGGTGCTGCAGGACGGCCTCGTGCTCATCGACACGCCCGGGGTGGGCGGTCTGTTCAAGAAGCACCGCAGCATCACCTTCCAATACGCCCCCAATGCCGACGCCATCTTCTTCGTCACCGACAGCGTGGAGTCGCCCATCGGCGCGGAGGAGGTCGATTTCCTCAAGGAACTGCACAGGATCACCCCCCACGTGTATTTCGTGCAGACCAAGGGGGCCGAAGCCGATCCCGAATCCCGCCGCAGGCGGATGGAGAACAACATCGCCATCCTCGTCGAAAAAGTCGGAATCCCGAGGGCGGACATCCGCTACTTCATCGTCGATTCGAACCTGAAGATGGAGGCCGACGCCGGGAAGAACCTTGAGGATCTCGAGGACAGCGGATTCCAGCCTTTGACGGCCTATCTCCACCAAGTCCTCAAACCCGCCCGCGACCGGAACATCGCCACCGTCGGTCTCCGCCGCGCCTCGACGAAGCTCTCCGAGATCCGGTCGGTGGTCGAGCGGCAGAAGGCGGTCCTCGACGCTGACACCGCGGACAAGCAAGCCGCCCTGACCGAGGATCTCAAGGAGGCCGAAGCCCGGATGGGCGCTTGGAACAGCGAAATCCGCCCGCAGTTGGCGAAGGAGTTCCAAATGCGCGTGCAGGCGATCCAGAGCGAAATCACCACCGCGTTCCGGGAGAAGCTCCGGGTGGGAGGGGAAATATCCGAGGAGGTCAGGGGGACTTTGGTCCAGCACAAAGACAAGGAGCCCGAGGATATCTATCAAATGGCCGCTTCTCTGTCGGATGACGCCCGATCAAAGGCGTCCGAGCTGATGTTGCGCACCAGCGAGGAACTAGAAACGAGGTTCACCGGGCTGATGGAGGCGCTGGCGATCAAAGCGGGGGCGAGTCTGGCCACTGCTTCGACTTCGTTGACGAAATTCGACCACACCGGTCAGGATGCCACCATGATCCGCTATGCGAACACTCGATTGGAGGAACTGGTCGCGCTTGGAGAGGAGTCCCGTTTCTTTGAAAAGGCGAGGACCGTTGTCTATGGAGGGACGGCTGGCGTAGCGATCGCCTTTACAGCTGGTGCAATTATTGGCTCCGTTGTGCCGGTTGTCGGAACCGTCATCGGCAGCACAGTGGGTGTGGCGATCGCAGGTCTGTGGGGCGGGTATCAAGCATCCGAAGCGACTCGAAAAAAGGAATCGGCTGCTGCACGGGATCACGTTCACCGGGTGATCGAGCAGGATCTCTCATCGATTCTGACCCAGATCGAGACCGGATTCACCCGGGTCTTCAACGACCTCCGCTCCAAAGCCGAGGACGCCCTCGGGGAGATGGTGAAAGCCTCCATCGCCGAACTGACATCCACCCGCGCCAGTCTACAGGACCGGATGCGGGCCACTTCCCAGGAGATCGTCGAATCCCGCCAGAAGGTGCAGGCCCTGCAAGGGCAGGTCGAGGGGCTCCAAGGCGAGCTCGACGCCATGGATGCCATGCTGCGCCAGTGATCGGGATGGCGATGGAACCCATGCGAAAACCAGCGACCCAACCCTGTTGGATGGGGGACCCGACAGGGTTGGATTCCCTTGCCGACCTGCCGCATCGATAGATGAAACAGGAGGGTATCGACGACTTTCTGCGGTCCGCTGCCTCGTTGCTCGGACGGTTCGAGGCGCACCGGGACGCCGCCGACGGGCTGCGCCAGATCGCGGAGTCCTCCCGGCAGCCCTTCAACCTCGCCGTCGTCGGGCGCATGAAGGCGGGAAAGTCCACCCTCATCAACGGCCTCGTCGGCCAGTCCTTGGCGATCAGCGACGTGGAGGAGGCCACGGCCACCCTCAACTGGATCTGCCACGGCACCGGCGACCAGTTGCGCAGCTTCGTTGTCCACTGGAGGGATGGTCGGTCCGAACCCTTCCCCTTGGGCGAGCTTTCGCAATGGACTGGCAAGAGCGAGGAAGTGCTCGCCCGTGTCAGGGCGACCCTCTTCCTGCGCCTCTTCTCCGATTCCCCGAGGCTCGCCGAGGTCCAGATCGTGGACACGCCGGGCACGGGCAGCGCGGTGGACGAGCACGAAGTGGCGAGGGAGTTCCTCAATCCCGAGGCCATCGCCGATTCGATCTCCGAAGGCGGGAAGGCCGACGCGATCATCTACGTGGTGGGACCGGTCGGTCGCGAGCAGGACGAGGAAACCCTTCAGGTGTTCTCCAGCGGACGCCTTCCCAACTCCGGCCCCTACAACAGCGTCGCCGTCCTCCACAAATGGGATGCCCTCGCCGAGGATCCCAAGCCGCGAGCCAAGGAGAAAGCCCGCCGCCTTCTGGAGCAGTTGCAGGGTGCGGTGGCGGACGTCGTCCCCGTGAGTGGCCCGCTCGCCTTGGCCGCGCGCTCGGCCCCGGACGAGTTCTTCGGCGAACTGGTCTCCGTGGTCCAAGCCGACCGCTCCAGCATCGAGTCCGCCCTGCGCATGCCCGACCGCTGGGCCAGGGACGCGGTGCGGCAGTCCGTGCGGGAGAGGCACTCCATGCCGTGGCCCAGCTTCAAGCTGCTGGTCCGGTTCTGTCTGAAGGAGGAGATTTCCGCGCCGGAGACCCTCCGTCTCCGGTGCCTGGAGGAAAGCGGCATTCTGGAGCTGGAATCCTTCTTGCAGCAGCGCTTCTTCTCCCAGGCCTCGATCATCAAGCAATGCCAGTTGCTCACCCGCGCGGCCTCCATCCTCGAACCCTCCCTTCGCCGAATGGATGAGTCCGCCCGCCGGGAGAATGGCGACGCCCTTTCCTCCGAACGCGCGGCGGCACTGCTGAAGGACAGGGATGCCGACCTGAATCGGTGGCTCTTGGATCGTGCCGACGGCCACCGGGACCGTGCCGAAGCCCTGCGGTCCGCCGCCGTGGATGTCGATCGGCGATGGCAGGGGAGACGCGACGAGCTGGAGAGCCTCCAGATGGACCTGCGCGTCTCCCGCGAGCTCGAGGAGCGTCCCGATCTTTTCCCCGAAGGGCACCGCGAGACCATCCGGGCCGTCTGCGACCACCTCGCCAGCGTTCAGCGCCGACGCGATCTGGGCCGGGGGCGGACGATCCACTTGGGCGAGGTGGAGGACCTCATCGGCTTCTACCGCGAGCGCGAGAACACGAGCCGCAGGCGGGACAGCCCTCTCTTCGCCCATGTGGTCTCCCGGCTCGAGGAAATCCACAATGCCCTATGCGCCAATCTTTGAACCCCAATATGCCATGAACACAGTAGGAATCGACTTCGGAACAACCAAGACGCTTGTCGCGGCGGTGGACGGAAGGTCTGGAAAGCCCGAACCCATTCGGCTCGGGCGGTCGGGCTATGAAGTTCCAACCACCGTTCATGTGGATGCAAAGCGCCAAATCCTTTTTGGAGAGGACGCGGACGACCTCCTAGCCTCGGACGGCAAAAACTACCTGCCGAGAATCAAACGCGACCTAGGCACTGCCCGCGAGCATGTCCTCAACGGCCACCGGTTCGCACCCGTCGATTTGGCTTCGGAATTCCTCAGACACATCAGGGAACGTGTGGAATCCGAGCATTTTCATGGAAAGATCGACCACGCGGTCATCACCGTGCCGGCGAAATTCGGCCCCGCCGCCCGGAGGGATCTGGAAACCGCCGCAGAGCGGGCCGGGTTCACGAGCTTCGAGCTGCTGGACGAGCCCATCGCGGCGGGGATCGCCTTCCTCAAGGAAAAGGGGGAATCCGAACTTGGGAACGATGTCTTGGTCTTCGACTGGGGTGGTGGAACGCTGGATATCGCCATGGTGGAGCACCGGAACGGGACTTGGAATCTCAACCACGATCTCTTGGAGGGCGACTCCCAGCTTGGTGGGGAGGATATTAACGACTCCATTCTGGACGCGGTGAATCGGGGTGTGAAAGCGGCCGGGCACGTCCCCATCGAGCGGATGGACCAGCCGAATCACTCGATACTGTCTCGGAAGGTCGTAGAGATGAAGCTCATGCTTTCGAGAAAAGAATCCCACACCATCAAGCACAAGCATCTCACCGCAAATTGCGACATTGAATTTCCTTGCACCCGCAGCGTCCTGGAGAGCTTCATCTCGGAGGAGCTTGACCAGGCGTTCCGATGCTTGGCAAACTGGGAGCAGAAAGCCCGGCCCGCCGGAAAAATGCCGGAGAATGTTCTACTGGTTGGCGGGACGAGCCAAATCCCGGCGGTTGCGAAGCGATTGGAGCAATACGGCATGAAGCCGATCAGGTGGGTTGACGGCATGCGGGCGGTGGCATTGGGGGCCGCCGTGCATGCGCATAAGGGAAGGGGGGAAGCGCAAGGCATTCCATTCGACGGAAAAAGCGAGACTCCGGATGGAAGCATTGCTTCGCGACGGGATGCTCCGGTGCTGGCGCTTGATCCTGCGTCGATCGCATCAGACGCTACGCCGCGAAGAGCCATCGATCACCACGTTTTGGAAACGACCGGGAAGGTGGGAAATGCTCGCGAGGAGACTCTTCGGATGAGACCGGAAGCACAAATCTATATTACGCGAGACGACCAGCAATTTGGACCCTATTCAATCCATGAGATCAATGCGCATCTCAATTCCCGAGAACTTCTGGACAGTGATCTCGCATGGTATGACGGGTTGCCTGCATGGGTGCCCCTCTCGAATGTTAACGGCATCATCCTCCCGAATACTCCGCCACTGCCACCGACTGGTGGCGGGTGCCCCAATCCGGGGGGCTACCGTGTTTACGAGGATGTCCCGTGGTATCGGAGATCCATTTATACAACCTGTTCGTGCTCGCAAACTTCTTGACTTGCGGATGGATTCCGGGATTGCTCGCTGTCTGCATATTGCTTTTTACGGGTGATATATACCAGAATGGATACGACAACGATGGCAATCTCAAGAAATGGGGTGCGACCACAAAGGTGCTGGCGGTCGCTCTTCTGATTTTTAATGTCTTATATTTTATTGGCGCCTTAGTTTCCGGGATAGCTTCCGGAATAGATTCGTCTGCATCGCAGTAATTTTGAAAATCTCATTCAATGCAATTTTAATCATCGGTGAAATATGAAAAATCTATTGGTATTATTGATGGGTCTTTATCGGAATGGGTATTACGGGATCATTTTTCTGGTAGTCGCGATAGCATTTGGGATCGGCTTGTTGTGGGCTGGTGTCAGTGCGTTCGATATGCTGAAAAAGGAAGAGAGGGAGAACGTGAGGACGGCAGTCAAGGTGAGCGTGATTTCAGGAGGCGTCGCGTTCTTGATCCTGCCCTTCATTCTTGGAGTGGTTGGTCTAGTTGCCGGGGTTTGGGCGGGCATTCAAGGCAACCGTGCGGCATGGATTGGTGTGGGCATGAGTCTGTTTTCGCTTGTTTCGGGGGTCATATTCACAGCGATGCTCGCTTAAGGGTTCGCAGACGACGGACGTATTTTGATCTGCCAATCCGTGGTTGAAGGCCATCGCGATAACCGTCAATAGAATCGCTCACATAATAAAATTCCCATGACTGAAGTGAGAATTGTCTGCCCGCATTGCTTGCAGCGCATCAGCGCCCCTGAAGAGGTTCTTGGCCGAGAGGTCGAGTGTCCATCGTGCAGCGCGAGTTTCATGGCGGTGGCGGAAGCCGTTGGGCAACCTTGGCCTCCGGTGCATGTTTCGACTCCGCAATCTGGCCCAAGCGGTTTCACGAGCCAAGCGTCGGCCTACGCCGGGATGGATGAGGGTATGGTTCGCGATGCCACGCAAGGAGAGGGGCGGCAGCATTCTCTGGACGCCAAGTCTGAGCAAGCCAAGGGGAGTGGCTTCTCCATCTCGGGATGGCAGGTGTTCTTGGTGTATTTTGCCGTCCGGGCCGCTGCCCCCCATTTGTTCGATGACTACAAGGAGGTTCTGAAATTTGTCGCTTTTGCTGCCTTGGCCGCAGGTGGCGCCTTTTTTGTTTGGAAGAGAATCATTTCGGAATCCTATATAGAAGGAGGGGATCCCAGGGGGATTCGGGTCAAGAGTGAAAACCGATCGCTGACGCTTGCCCTTGCGGCTACGATCATCATCACTGTTGTTGTTGATTTAATTATAAGCCGGAATGAGGATGTAGGGTGGTTGGATTTCTTCACTGGCGAGGCTTTGGTGCTCCTGATTGGAGTCATATCGTTTTTCTATTTTTCTCTGTTGATCGTCAGGATTCACAATAAGAACATGCTGGGGAGAGGGATAAAGGTTTCGGCCGATCAAATACCCGAATTGCACGAACTGGGCCTCAAGGTAGCGGAGAGACTGCAAATCAATCCTCCCCAGATTTTCGTTGTCAAAGGCGATGAAATCAACGCGTATGCCCTTGGGTTTAAGCGCAATTATGCGGTCGTTGTAAACAGCAAGGTGGTGGAAGAGATGGATCAGGAGGAGATGGCGTTCATCTTGGGCCACGAGTTCACTCACATAAAATTTCGTCATACCCTCTGGTCGACTTTGATTGGAGATGCCGGAGCCTCCATCCCGGTGTTGAGCTGGTTGCTCAGCCTGCCTTTCCTGAAGTGGTCCAGAGATGCTGAATACACCTGTGACCGGGGCGGGTTGGTTGCCTGCGGGAGCAAGGAGGCGGCCGTATCGGCTTTGCTGCTCATGCTGGGCGGAGAAAAGCTTTGCCGATCGCTCTCGCTTGAGGATATCAGAAAGCAGGCCAACGAGTTGGAGAAGGGCGGAATCTTCAGGAATCCCGAAGCCTTTTCAACCCATCCCTTCATCGTGAACAGAATTGTGAAGATCGGGACTTGCGAACTGATTGCCTGACCTGCTACGTGCCCGCCATCCGCCCGGTCCGCCTCGGATGTCCTGCTGCAAAGGTGTATCTTTCGGGTGCTGGAGATCGCGCAAGTCCTCTGGCTCCACTGCCTTGGTTTCGGGGCATGGAGCTGCGGCACTTTCGGCAACGACGCTCGTCGCACGACGGAGGATTTCCGGGAGGCTCTGGAAGGCGGATTCGATGGCGTCTTCTCCGATATCGTCTTCGCCATCACCGACTGGTCGCCGGAGCGAAGGTTCCTCGGCCCGTTCCGCGACGTGTTTTCCGGCACTTGCGTTTGATTATTATGGGCCGTATTGTTCAAGCTCAGCTTGAACGATGGCGACCAATTTAATCAAATCGCTCCAAATTACGGAATCAAGGGGTGCTCCGCTCGACTCCGCAACCCTCCGGGGGCATGGCATCTCGTCGGCGCTAGCCCACGACTACGTGAAGTCGGGCTGGCTGGAGCGGCTGGGGCGGGGCGTCTTCCTGTTCGCCGGGGACAGGCTCGAGCGCGACGCCACGCTCCGCTTCTTGGAAAGGAGAATGCCGGGGCTGCACATCGCGGCCAAGACCGCGCTTGCTTGGCACGGCTTCCGGCAGAACGTGGCCCATCGGGAAAGCCTCGTCCTGTGGGGATCACAGAAAGGCCCCTTGCCATCCTGGTTCGTGGAGCGCTTCCCGGCCCGCTACAGTGCCCCCCGGCTCTTCGACGACGATCTGCCCGCCGGATGGGGACTGGCTCCGTTGCCGGAATCGCCCGGCGGTCCGATGGTTTCCTCCCCCGAACGCGCCCTGCTGGAGATGCTCTCCGAAGTCGGCGTGCATCAAGCCGTCGAGGAGGCGCGGGGCATCATGGAGTCCGTCCGGCAGATCCGGTCGCGTCAACTGGCCACGCTCCTGAACCACTGCCGCATGGCCAAGGCGATCCGTTTGTGCGTGGTCTGGGCGGAGGAGCTTGGCCTGCCGTGGGCGGAGCAGGCACGGGAGGCTGCCGTCGGCAGGACGGGCGGCAGCCGGTGGGTCCGGCGTCTCCCCGATGGCCGCACCCTGATCCTCAAGCCGTGATGGAAAAGGACTACCTCGACACCGTCCGTCTCCTTCTCGAAGTGGCGCCGACCATCTTCCAGAACCCTCTCTTCGTGCTCAAGGGCGGCACGGCGATCAATCTCTTCGTCCGGGACATGCCCCGGCTTTCGGTCGATCGGATGTCGTGATCGCCGACCACACCCTGAGCCGCGACGAGGTTCTCGCGACCGTGACCGCCGAGCTGGGGGCGGAGCGGTTCGGACGGCTGATGGATCGGCCCGGCGCTACAGCTTCTTCCAGAACTCGGCGATGGGGCGGAGCGTCTCCTTCAGGCTTTCGCGGTCCTCGGCGGAAAGGGTGTCGATTCCGATCGCTTGGATGGCCTTCACCATCCGGAGACCCGTCTTCGCGATTTTGTCCGTAGTGTCCATCTCGCTCGGGGAGATGGCCTTGCCCGCCGTCTTTACAGCATCCGGGAGGATGCCGGCAGCGCGGTAGGCCTCCGAGAGCGAATCGAATTCCGGGATCGCTTCTTGGATGGAGAGCCACTCCACGAAACGGATGTAGCGGCGGACGGTCTCGTAGGAGAGGCCAGGAAGGTTCTCCTCCACCCACCGCTGCCAGTTGCCGTGGGACACTTGCTCCTTGGCGAGCCTGAGGGCCCATCCGGCCCGGGCCACCTCCTGAATGGCGCGCAGCGCCCATCCTTCCGCACGGAGACGGGCTGCATCGGCCCTCTCGTGATGAGCGCAGGCTACGCTCCCGAGGGTCTTGAGGTCCAGTCCAGCGAAGGAGTCGGGAGGCTCGCGCAAGAGCGAAAGCTTGGACCTCTCCGTGTCGAGGGATGCTTGCGAGGCGGGAGGCTGTTCGTCGGGATCGGTCATTGGGGGGAGGGGTGGAGCTCTGCGTAGATGTGTTTCCACGTTCCGCCCCGCAGGATCGTGCCGACGTTCGCCGTGGTGATCTCGAACTGGCGTGCCAAGTCCTTCCGGCTGACGCCCTCGCCCGCAAGGCGATGCATTTCGCGGACCTTGTCATCGGTAAGGCGGGCCAGCGGGTGCTCTTCCCCCGAGCGGTTCAGGGGTTTGAGGGGCAGCTCTTCGATGGGGAGGAAGGCATCGGGATCGTCCTCGATGTCGAAGCGCGATTCGCGCTTCACGATACGAGTTATCTGCTGGATCGAGACTCGAAAATGGCGGGCAAGCGCTGCTTCGAGTCCTTTGGGGCGCTCGTCTTTGTGTTTGTGGTAGGTCGATCGGATTTCCTGAACTTCGCGGTCGGAAAGCACCGCACGTCCACTGCCGCGTTCGTTTATCGCCGGGATCTCGGGGGCGATCTCCTTGTGGGTCTTACGTTCCAGCACAGAGCGGATGGTGGGGACCGAGACGCTGTATTCCTTCGCCAGTTCGGCCTTGAGGTGAACCTTCTCGCGATCTCCGGCCGCGTGGTAGCGATAGCGGATGTCGGTGACGACTTCCGGCGTGAGAACCACCGCGCGGCGGGACAGAGGAACGGACTCCGACGTATGCCTTGCGATGATCGGCGGCAGCGGATCGGGCGTGATTGCATCGACGGACGCCCAGGTCTTGCCCCTGGCGATATTGCGAACGGTCGACGGTGTGGTGTGGTAGTAGGCGGCCACCGAGGTGGCCACCCCGTATCCATTGCCCAACGCGCGGACCGCACCCTTGATGAGCGCGGCGGTCTGCTCGGTGATCTTTGCCCCGCGGTGCTTTTCTCCACGCGGTATCCTTTCGGGGTGGGTTTGGCTCCCGTTGCGTTCGCCATAGGCCCGGCGGTTGCGGAGTCCAGCGTCTCGCATGTTGTCAAGGGGGGTGCCGGTGAGGAGGTGAGAGGGACGGCAGCAGTCGGGGCGGTCGCACCGGTGGCGGATGATCAGATCTTCGGGGACGAACGTGCCGTTGGCGGCTTCCCACATCACGTGGTGGACCAGCATCTGCCGCCCCTCATGGTGGACGCGGGCATAGTTGCCGCTGGAGAAGGGATTCAACCGCTTGGGGTTCCCGCAGTAGATCAGGCACGGCTCAACGAGCTCGTCGTAAGGAGCGGGAGCTTCGGTGCATCGCGCCACGATTTTGATGATCAACTCAGTCGGGTGGATGCGTGCAGGCGAGTTCACTTCGCACCCCCTTTCCCGAGCACGCCCTGGGCGCGGATGAAGTCGAGCAGACTCTCCGTCGAGACCAAGCGGATGCCGCGCACCTTGCCGGGCTTGCGGATGACGATACTCTCGACCTCGGGGGCCCCGCCGAGAATCAAGCAGTTCAGGAAGGACCGGGAGAATCCGCTCACCGGGCAGCGTTCGCCGGAGCGGGGGAGCCGGAGGAACGGGGGCAACGTCGCCGCCGTTTCCGTCACGCCGAGGACCTCGCGCATCGCTTCCGCGAGCGCCGAGAACTTGTCCTCGCCCCTCTCCGGCGGCGAGGTTACCGGACTCGCCGTTTTCCGGCCGCGAGCACACCGTGCATTGACGTCGTTGGTCATGCGGGAATGACCCGCACGTCGATGGTCGAAGCGAACGGGGGAAATCTCGACGGGATTTTCCCCGTTTTACTTTGCGGAAGCGCCGATCTGAACGATGGCGGTTTCAATCTCGGCCCTAAGGCGGTATTGGGGAGGCCGGGGATTGGAACTTCCCTGCGCTGTGAACAGCTTGACCTCCTTGATGGGATGGTTCCCATCCGAGGTGAAACGCTTCCGCCTCTCCTTGAACTGGTCGGCCGAAACCTTGCCGAAGCCCAATACTCTTGCCAATACAAGCGCTCCCGCAGAAGCATTCATGAGTGCCAACGGGTGATCCGGATTCAACCAATGCCGTGCCATCGTCAGTAGCATGGCATCCACTTCCGTGGCGTTGTTTCGTTCACCGGCCCTTTTTCGTTCACTTTGGAGCAAGTCTAGAAAACCAGGTCCACGGCGCGAGGCCAGCCTGTGATCCATCCATTGCCGGAACGCTTCGGAAGGGAGCGCAATGTCAGGATAGATCGCACCAAGCCTAGCGAACATCCGATCCTTCAGGTTTCTTTCCTCGGTGTCCTGTTCTTCGTGGGGTGTTCCTGCTTCGCTGCCCTCCGAAGAGGAAGCCATGTCATGAAGGATCGAAGGAAAGATCGAGGGCATCAACCCTGCCGCCGAGAGTGTCCCGGTCCCCGGAGTCCGAGGGGCAACCTCTCCCAAGAGGGCCTCTTCGACAATCTCACGGAGGACCTGGTGTCTTGACCTTTCGATCGAGTCGAAGTCGGGCAGGTTCAGTGAAGCTCCTCCGACCGCTGCGGCTGCGGCACGGATTCGCCCGAGCAGGGAATCCGGCGGGACCTCGAATTTCAGATCCAAGAGGTCGACTCCAGAGGCGATGGCAATTCGCCGCCAGCGATCCTGCCTTTCATCAAGGAAGCGACCGGCCCCGTCCGCGTCGCCCATCTCCCGCATGAGTTCCAATGCGGTCTCGAACTCAGTCCCGTGCTTCCCACCCGGTTTGAGCGCTCTTCCGACGGCCTTGCGAACGCCTTCGTCCTCTTCTTTTCCGCTCCTCGCCATGTCCGGTGGACGGTATCACCCGCCGCGTTCGACATCAATGAACGTCCGTGGACAAAGGGGGCGTTCCAACATCCCAAGTTGGTACCCTTATGGGTACTGCGCTGGATCGAGTTTGTAACTCGTTGAAAATAAAAATGGTGGAGGTGAGGGGAGTCGAACCCCTGTCCTAAAAGCCGTCGCACCAAACTTCTACATGCTTAGTCGGTCTTTTGATTTAGGAGAGGCGGCTTCGAACGACAGAATCCGTTCCCTCCGATGATCACTGTAACCTCTCGTCCCTGCCGCCGGACCCCCGCGGCGGGACCAGTCTGCTGAAGTGGCGCGACTTGGCTCAGCAGACGTCGGCCGAGTCGCGTGACGGCTCAATTAGGCCGCCAGGGCAAGTTCAGGTTCGTTATTTGCGTTTGTTTTTTGAGCGGCTTTTTACGAGGCCAGCCGATCAACCTCGGCATGCTGTCAGGTTCTCAAACCTTCAGTCGAAACCAGTACACCCCCGTTTGACCGGGAATCCCACCGGAGAGGAAAGATAGGGCTCCGCCTTGGAAAACGCAAGTAATTGCTCAGAAGAGCAGCCCGTCGGTGGGCTCAGCCGTGGCCTCGATGCGTTCGATGCGGATCATGGGGATGATCTCGTCGTTCTCGTTCGCGTAGTGGATCTGGCCGTAGAGCTTGTACCAGCCCATCTCGGTGTATTCGGGCGGGGCCTTGCCGAAGTCGATGGGGATGGAGAGAGGCCGGGCGTCGGCGGCGCAGCACTCGATGAAGAGCCGGAAGGCCTTGAGCCGGGTGTTGTCGGGATTGTTGAGGGTTTCCTCCATGAGCTGCGCGGTGGTCTCGACAGGAATGCCCTCCATCACCTCCATCAGTTCGCGGTCGCCGGCGGTGTAGAAGATCTGCGGCACGTCGAGGAGGAATTCGCCCTTCTCGTTCTGCGGCACCATTTTCTTGAGGTCCTCGATGGTGAAGGAGCCCCAGGCCTCGTCGGTCTTGGCGTCCTTGGCTTCGGGCGGGGTGTCCGCCTGGCCGGGGTAGGGGGCGGCGCCGGATTCGGCTCCCTCGATGCCTTCCCGCGTGTAGGGATTGGCGACGGCCTGGCCCGCGGACGGGGGACTGGATTTCGCGCGGGACTCGGCGATGCGCATCTGCATCATCTGCCGCTCGATCTTGCCCCATTTGGCGAGGTATTCGGCGCTGAACTTGTCGGTCGAGTAACCGGTCGCGACGAGCAGGGGAGCGAGGAGGACGAGAAGGGAGAAGGCGAGCCCGGAGGGGCTTTCGTCGTGGTCGTGCGCGTGGGCATGCTCCTGTCCATGCCCGTCGGCGTCTCCGTGGTCGTGTCCGCAGCAGCCGTGCGCGTGATCGTGCCCATGCGCGTGGTCGTGGGCTTCGTCGGCATGATCGTGATCGTGGCCGCAGCAGCCGTGTCCGTGCGAAGGTGCATCCTCGTGCGGCGGATGGTGGTGCTCGTGGTCGCAGGCGTGGGAATGTCCGGGATGGTGGGAATGGGCATCGCCGTGGTGATGGTCGTGGCCGCAGGCGTCTCCGTGGGCATGGTTGTGCGTGCAGACTCCGACGGCGCGGTTGCGGTTCAGGAAGTTGAATCCCGCGAGGAGGAGGAAGCCGATCCCCGAGAGCAGGGCGTAGATGCGGAAGCTGGGGTCGAGGTATTTCTCGATGCGTCCGCTCGTGTAGAAGTAGAGGAAGACGACACCCCAGACGATCAGGGTGAGGATCGCGAGGGTCTGGAGGAACTTTTTCATGGCCGGGGTGGAGAGGGGATTCCGGGGAAGGGGATCAGAGCCGGATCCAAACGTAGCTCATCACACCGATGACGACAAAGAGCGCGATGGCGAGCGAGAGCACGAAGCGCGATTTGAAGACGGAGAGATACATGAAGACCAGCTTCACATCCATCATCGGGCCGAAGACGAGGAAGGCGAGCTTGGCCGACTGCGGCACGGGGAAGTTCGCGGCGATGAAGGCGTCGGAGGTGCTGCAGAGGCTGAGGACGAAGGCCAGCGCCATCATCAGCCCGATGCCGGTGGCCTCGTTCTGGTTGAAGACCATGATGAGGTCCTCGGTGACGTAGGCCTTGAAGATTGCGGTGATGGCGACCCCGATGGTGAAGTACATCGCCGTTTCGAGGAAGTCCCGCATCGCCGTGCGCATGGCGAGGACGAGGCGTTCCGGCCTGGCGCTCTCCGCGGAGGCGGAATCGGAGGAGCCGGTGGGAGCGGAACCGGTGGAGTTTGGAAGGACTCCCGGACGGAGGATCGACTGGTTGCGGAATTTCAGCACGACGAGCCCGACCCCCACGGTGACGATGAAGGCGAGGAGGAGGCGGCTGCAGGTCATGTAGACCGGCCCGTAGGTCAGCGCGGCATCCGCTCCGCGCAGGGAGAACTGCCCCAGCGAGGTGGAGAAGGCCTTCATCGTGCTGATCGCGACGATGGGATTGATGATCGGAGCCGAGAGCATGTAGGTGATGGCGCAGGAGATCGGCAGCCCTTTCCGGATGAGGCGGCGGATCACCGGCACGACGGCGCATTCGCAGACGGGAAAGACCGCGCCGAGGAGTCCGCTCAGGAGTACGGCGAGCACCTTGTTCTTCGGCAGCCAGCGATCGATCAGGCCGGGAGGAAGGTAGGCGTCGATGAAGCCGGAGATCAGCGTCCCGAGGAGGATGAACGGAGCTCCTTCCAGAAGGATGCTGAGGAAGAGGAGGCAGAAATCGGTGAAGGGCGTGAGCGGGGCTGGATCCATTCCGGGAGCGATGGCCGGGAAGGTAAGGCACCGTCTATGCGGAGTGCAAACGCGGAAACGCGGCTCAGCCCATGGGCGTTTCCGAATTCAACGACAGCGTTTTCCTACGCGGCGGAGGAATGCGTCTGGAGGAAACCGCTAGCCGAGGATGCAAAAGTATGGGAAAGGAAATCTTGCATTAACCATAAAAACCATTATTTTTAGCATTAAGGTGATCTGAATGAATTTTGTGCTTATTGATTTTTGCTGAATTTGGTTCAAATTTGCAATAATTTTCAAAAATAAGATTAAAGAATGGTACCGAAGAGAATGACTGTCGTGGCGCTGCAAACCGACATTGCGTGGGAAGATCGCGTGGCGAATTTTTCGCGCATCGAGGCGATGCTGTCGTCTTCTGACCCGGTGTCCGAAGGTTCTCTCCTCGTTTTCCCCGAGCTTGCCACTGCGGGCTTCACGATGAACACAGCCGCGGCGGTCGAGCCGCGCGACGGGGAATCGGCGCGGTTCTTCTCCAACCTGGCCCACCGTCATCGCTCGCATGCCCTCGCCGGAATCGCGGGAGAGGGAGCGGAGCCGGAGCTCGGAGCGAACGAGGCCGTCTGCTTCGGTCCCGACGGCGCCGAAGTCGCCCGCTACCGCAAGCGCCGCCCCTTTCCCCTCGTCAAGGAGGGCGACCACTACCCCGCCGGCGACCGCGCCGTGGTCTTCGAGATCGGTGGATGGAAGGTCGCGCCGCTGATCTGCTACGACCTGCGCTTTCCCGAGCTCTTCCGCGAGGCCGTGGCCATGGGGGCCGAGCTGTTCGTCGTCATCGCGAACTGGCCCGTCGCCCGCGTCGACCACTGGACCACCCTGCTGCGTGCCCGCGCCATCGAGAACCTCGCCTATGTCGTGGGAGTGAACCGGGCGGGGAGCGATCCGCATCTTCAATATCCGGGCGCGAGCCTCGTCGTCGGGCCGAAGGGGGAGGTCCTCGCCGAGGCCGGGAGCGAGCCGGGCCTCCTCCGTGCCGAGCTCGATCTGGAGTCTCTCCGACAATGGCGCCGCGACTTTCCGGCCCTCGACGCTTTGAATTCGAATTCCTGACCGCTTGAGTCTTTCCTCACAGAACCATCTCCGCATCGTCTCGACCTTCACCGCGGAACCGCTCCGCGGCCCGCTCGCGCATTGGCTCGGAATTCTCGGCATCGATCTCGGAATCCGCTTCGCCGACTACGGGCAGGTCCTGCAGGAGGCCCTCGACCCCACGAGCGGGAGCGCACAGAACGGCGTGGGCGGGATGAACGTCTTCCTGATCCGCACTTCGGATCTCGGCCCGGCTCTGGAGGAGCTCGTCGGGGCCATCGCCTCTCTCTCCGCCCGCTCCGCCGCGGCGCAGCTCGTCGTGCTGTGTCCCGAAGCGGACGGAAGGAACGACGCGTCGGCGGTCGCGCCACGGCTCGCCGAGCTCGCCAGGGTCGAGGCCGTCGCCGCGTCCGAGCTCTCCTCGCTCTATCCCGTCGAAAATCCCTTCGATCCCGAGTCCGATGCCTCCGGCCACATTCCCTATACCGAGACGATGTTCGCCGCGCTCGCGACGATGGTCGCCCGACGCCTCAGCGTGCGGCTGCGTCCGCCGGTGAAGGTGCTCGCCCTCGACGCTGACAACACCCTCTGGGGCGGCGTCTGCGGCGAGGATGGGCCGGACGGGCTGGACCTCGACGGTCCATGGCGCGGGCTGCGCGAGTTCGCCCTGGCCAAGCGCCGGGAGGGCATTCTCCTCGCGCTGGTCTCGAAGAACCAAGTTGCCGACGTGGACCGCGTCTTCGTGGACCGGGCCGGCGATCTCGTCCTGGGCAAGGGCGACTTCTCCGGCTGGAAGGCGAACTGGAACCCGAAATCACAGGGCCTGCGCGAGCTCTCCGCCGAGCTGAACCTGGGGCTCGACAGCTTCGTCTTCCTCGACGACAACCCGGCCGAGGTCGCCGAGGTCGCGGCGAACTGCCCCGGTGTCCTCGCCCTGACATTGCCAGAAAATCCCGCGGAGATCCCCGCCTTCCTCCGCCACCTCTGGCCGCTCGACACCCTGCCCGCGACCGAAGAGGACGCGGCACGGGCCGAGTTCTACCGTCAGGAGTCGGAGCGCCGCGAGCTCCGCTCCGCCGCCCCGAGCTTCGCCGACTTCCTGCGAGGGCTCGATCTGCGGATCGACATCGCCGAGGCCACCGCCGAGGAGCTGCCGCGCGTCGCCCAGCTCACGAAGCGGACGAACCAGTTCAACGCCCATCCTCTCCGCCTCTCCGAGTCCGATCTCGTCGCCCGCCTCGACGCGGGCGCGACCTGCCTCGCTGTCCGCGTGTCCGACCGCTTCGGCGACTACGGGCTGGTCGGCGCGATGCTGTTTGGAGAAAAGGCCGGGGACACGCTCCCGGTCGAGCTCTTCCTCCTCAGCTGCCGCGCCATGGGCAAGGGAGTGGAGCGGGCCATGCTCGTCGCCCTCGCCGAGCGGGCTCTCGGCCTCGGTGCCGCGACGCTGAGCGTGGCCTACGAGGCGACCGACCGGAACGAGCCCGTCCGCCGCTTCTTCGAAGGTGTCGGAGGTTTCGTGCTCGACGCGTCGCACACCGCCGCCCTTTCCCCGATTCCCGAGGAGACGGAGGTGGAAAGCAAGCCTGACATATCCACCCAAACGAAGGCCTCCTCTAGCGCGCCGCTCTTCGACGCGGACCTCGCCCGGCGCATCGCCACTGACCTTCGCAAGCCCGACGCGATCCGCGCCGCCCTCGCCGCGAAGCGCCCGCGTCCCGAGATCGCCCAGGCCTTCGTCCAGCCCGGCACGCGCACGCAGGAGCGCCTCGCCGCGATCTGGCGCGAGATCCTCGGCCTGGAGGAAGTCGGGCTCGACGATCCCTTCTCCGCCCTCGGCGGCAGCTCCATCCAGCTCGTGCGCCTCCACGCCGCGATGCGGCGCGAGTTCGGCGCCGACCTCGAGCTGGTCGAGCTCTTCGAGCTGCCCACCATCGCCGCCCAGGCCGCGAAGCTCGAATCCGGCCATGCACCGGCCGAGTCCGTCGCCGTCCTTCCCGGGACGCCCCGCCCCGCCGACCACGAGGACGACGATGCCGTCGCCGTCATCGGGCTGGCCCTGCGCGTGCCCGGCGCGGACGATCCCACGACTTTCTGGGAGAATCTCGTCAACGGAGTCGAGTCGATTTCGCGCTTCCGTCAGGACGAGGTCGAGTATCCCGAGGAGTTCGACAAGCCCGGCTACGTCCCCGCGAAGGGGCTGATGGAGGGCATCGATCTCTTCGACGCGTCCTTCTTCGGCGTCCTGCCGAAGGATGCGGCGATCATGGATCCCCAGCAGCGCATCTTCCTCGAGCTGGCCTGGGAGGCGATGGAGCGGGCCGGCTACACGCCCGACACCCACCGCCAGCGCATCGGCGTCTACGCCGGGGCCTACTTCGACACCTACCTGCTCGCGAACCTCTGCACCGACCGCGAGTTCCTCGCCAATCTGATTCCGCAGATCCAGGTCGGCTCGCTCCAGACCGAGCTGGGCAACGACAAGGACTACCTCGCCACCCGCGTCGCCTTCAAGCTGAATCTGCGCGGCCCGGCCATGACCCTGCAGACGGCCTGCTCCACCTCCATGGTCGCCATCGTCGAGGCCTGCCGCGCGATCCGCTCCGGTCTCTGCGACATGGCCCTCGCCGGGGGCGTCACCGTGACCCTGCCGCTGAAGCGCGGCTACTTCTACACCGAGCAGGGCATGCTCTCGGGCGACGGCCACTGCCGCGCCTTCGACGAGAAGGCCTCGGGCACCGTCTTCGGCAACGGCGCGGGCGTCGTGATGCTGAAGCGCCTCGGCGACGCCGTGCGCGACCGCGACCACATCCACGCCGTCATCCGCGGCACCGGCCTGAACAACGATGGCGGGGTGAAGCACAGCTACACCGCCCCCAGCGTCGAGGGCCAGGTCGAGGTGATCCGCATGGCCCACCGCGACGCGGGCGTCGATCCGTCCTCCATCGGCTACATCGAGGCCCACGGCACCGCCACGCCTCTCGGCGATCCTATCGAGGTCGCCGCCCTGACGAAGGCCTTCCGCGCGGGCGGTGCCTCGGAGAACCAGTTCTGCGCCCTCGGTTCGCTGAAGACGAACATCGGGCACCTCGACGTCGCTTCGGGTGTCTGCGGGCTCATCAAGACGGCCCTGTCGCTGGAGCACGCGGTCCTGCCGCCGATCCTGCACTATCAAACGCCCAATCCGAAGATCGACTTCGCGAACAGCCCCTTCTACGTGAACGCCGGACTCCGCCCGTGGAGCGAGGGCCGCTCCGGCCAGCCGCGCCGCGCCGGGATCAGCGCCTTCGGCGTCGGGGGGACCAATGCCCACGTCGTGCTCGAGGAGGCCCCGCCGGTCGAGTCCGCACCCTCGACGCGGGCGAACCAGCTCTTCCTTCTCTCCGCCCGCAGCGAGGAGGCCCTCGCCACCGCGACCGCGAAGCTCGCCGCCTTTGCCGATGCTCCGGGCGCGACCGATCCCGCGGACGCCGCGTGGACTCTCGCGACGGGACGTAAGCCCTTCCGCCACCGCCGCGCCGTGGCGGTCGCGGACTTCGCCGGACTCGCCGCCGCGCTGCGGGACGGTGCGGGCGTCGCCGGACTCGCCGACCGCAGCGATCCTCCGGTGCATTTCCTCTTCCCCGGTCAGGGGGCGCAGCACCTCGGCATGGGCCGCGTCTTCTACGGCAGCGAGCCGCGCTTCCGCCGCGTCCTCGACGAATGCTCCGAGATCCTCCTTCCGCACCTCGGCCTGCGCCTGACCGACGCGCTCTATCCGGGCGAAGGCGTCGACCTCGAGGCCGCGACCGACCGGCTCAAGCACACCGTGCTGGCCCAGCCGGCGATCTTCGTCCTCGAATACGCCCTCGCCGACCTCTGGCGGAGCTGGGGCGTCGAGCCGGCCGCGATGATCGGACACAGCGTCGGCGAGTTCGTCGCCGCCTGCCAGGCGGGCGTCTTCGATCTGGAGAGCGGCCTGAAGCTGCTCGCCGCGCGCGGCCGTCTCATGGGCGAGCTGCCCGGCGGCGGCATGCTGTCGGTGCGCCTGTCCGAATCCGACCTGCTCGCCCGCCTGCCCGAAGGCCTCGATCTCGCCGCGGTCAACGGTCCTTCGCTCTGCGTCGTCGCCGGCCCGCGCGAGGCGCTGGAGACCTTCCGCGCCGTTCTCGAAGCCGACGGCGTCGTCGCGCAGGCGCTCCACACCTCGCACGCCTTCCACTCGCGCATGATGGACCCGGTGGTCGAGCGCTTCGCGGCCGAGTTCGCCGGGATCCGGCTTTCCGGCCCTGACAAACCCATCCTTTCCACCGTCACCGGCGAATGGTTGACCGAGCGGGAGGCGACCGACCCGATGTACTGGGCGAAGCATCTGCGCGAGCCGGTGCGCTTCCATCGCTCCCTCGTCTCGTTGGGGGCGGAGAAGCCCGGCCAGATCTTCCTCGAAGTCGGTCCCGGCTCCACCCTCGCCGGTCTCGCCCGCCAGTCGCTCGATCGGAAATCCAAGCATCTCGCCTTCTCCACCTGCCGCCACGTCAAGGAGCCCGGCTGCGACCACGCCAACGCCCTCGAATCCCTCGGCCGGCTCTGGGCCAATGGCGTCTCGGTCGACTGGGAGGCCTTCTACGCCGACGAGACGCGCCGCCGAGTCCCCCTGCCGACCTACCCCTTCGAGCGCAAGCGCCACTGGATCGATCCCAAGACCCTGACAAACCTGCCAACGGCCGCCGCTGCGCCGGCCCCCGAACCGATCCCGGAACCTGTCCTTGTCGAACCTGCCATGAGCACACCCGCCTCCGTCTGCCGCCGCGAAGCCATCGCCACCGCGATCCGCGCCGTTCTCACCGACCTCTCCGGGATCCCGGCCGAGGAGCTCGCCGACGACGCCTCCTTCCTCGAGCAGGGATTCGACTCGCTCCTCCTGACGCAGGTCAGCAAGGCGCTGGCGAACGAGTTCTCCGTGGATCTCACCTTGCGGGATCTGATGGGCGACCTTTCGACCATCGACGCGATGGTCACCCAGCTCGACGCCAACCTGCCCGCCGACCGCTATCGCGATGAAGTGGTCCCCCCGCCCGTTCCTGTGGTCGTCGCCTCCGCGCCCGCGCCTCCCACCGTGGCGGCTCCCGCGCCGGCAGCGACAGCAGCCCCCGTTCCAGCACCCGCACCGGCCGTCTTCCCGGTGGTCGCCCCCGCGAGCGGCAGCGCGATGGAAAGCGTCATCGCCCAGCAGCTTGAACTCATGCGCCAGCAGATCGCCCTCTTGCAGGGCGGCAGCGCCGTCCTGCAAGCTCCTACTCTTGCTCCCTCCCCGAAGCCCGCCGAGGCAAAAGTCTCCACACCAGCCCCCGCCATCGAGGCCGCCACCCCCACCTCCGCCCCGACCACCTCCATCAACCGCGCCCTCGACGACACCCTGACCGACCGCCAACGCCGCCACGTCGAGGAGCTCGTCGCGAAGTATGTCGCCAAGACCCGCACCTCGAAGGAGCTGACCGCGAAATACCGCCAGTGGCACGCCGATCCCCGCACCGTCTCGGGCTTCAACCGCCGCTGGAAGGAGATGATCTACCAGATCGCGGTCGTGAAGTCGAAGGGCTCCCGTCTTCTCGACGTCGACGGCAACGAATACATCGACCTGCTCAACGGCTTCGGCCCGAACTTCCTCGGCCATTCGCCCGACTTCGTCACCGAGGCCCTCAAGGCCCAGCTCGACCGCGGCGTCGAGGTCGGACCGCAGTCCATCGCCGCGATGGAGGCCGCGCAGCTCTTCTGCGAGGTCACCGGCAACGAGCGCGCCAGCTTCGTCAATACCGGCTCCGAGGCCGTGCAGGCCGCCATGCGGCTCGCCCGCACCGTGACCGGGCGCGACAAGATCGTCGTCTTCGCGAAGGACTACCACGGCAACTTCGACGAGGTCCTCGTCCGGGCCGTCGGCTCCGGCGACCAGATCCGCTCCCTGCCCATCGCCCCCGGCATCCCGCGCCGCGCCGTCGAGGACGTCATCGTGCTGCCCTACGGCACCGACGAGGCTCTCGACATCATCCGCCGCCGCGCCCACGAGCTGGCCGCCGTCATCGTCGAGCCCATCCAGAGCCGCCGTCCCGAGTTCCAGCCGCGCGAGTTCATCCACGCCGTGCGCGAGATCACGCGCCAGTCGGGCACCGTCTTCGTCTTCGACGAGGTCATCACCGGCTTCCGCACCGGGCCGCGCGGAGCGCAGGAATACTACGGCGTCGAGGCCGACATCGCCACCTACGGCAAGGTCGTCGGCGGCGGCATGCCCCTCGGCGTCGTCGCGGGCAAGGCCGAGTTCATGGACACCTTCGACGGCGGCATGTGGCAGTACGGCGACGACTCCTTCCCCGAGAAGGGCGTCACCTTCTTTGCTGGTACCTTTGTCAGACATCCGCTCGCCATGGCCGCGGTGAAGGAGGTGCTGGGCCACCTCAAGGGCAAGGGCCCCGAGTTCTGGCAGGGAGTGAAGGACCGCGCCACGCGCCTCGCCACCACAGTCGACCGCATGTTCGTCGAGAACGGGGCGCCCTTCCGCATGCCGAACTTCGGCTCGCAGATGTTCGTCCGCGCGGCCGAGGACCACAAATACGCGAACCTTCTCTTCTTCCACCTGCGGAACAAGGGAGTCTTCCTCCTCGAGGGCTTCCCCACCTACATGACCGCGGCCCACACGGACGCGGACATCGACTACTGCATCGCCGCCTTCCGCGAGTCCGTCGCCGAGCTGCAGGAGGGCGGATTCTTCGAGGTGCCTGCGGGCGTCACCGTGCCGCACCTGAACGGTTCGCGCCTCGTCGGGCCGCCGCGTCTCCTTTCGGAAAGCCGGAATCCGAAACCCGAGATCCGAAATCCGGAGCCGCCTTCCGTCCATCCCATGACCGAGCCGCTCGCCGAGGTCTGGCTGGCTTCGCAGATCAGCGGGAACGCGTCGCTCTGCTTCAACGAGATCAACCTCGTGACCCTGCGCGGCGCCCTCGACACGGACGCGCTGGCCGCCTCGCTGAACGATCTCCTCGCCCGCCACGACGCGCTGCGTGCCGTCTTCCCGGCCGGGGGCGAGGGTTTCGTCGTGCAACCCTCTCTGTCCATCGACCTGACCCTCTTGGATCTCTCCGGCCTCGACGCCGCGGAGCGCGAGCGCTCCGTCGCGGAGGCGCTGGAGCGCGAGCGGAACACGCCCTTCGACCTGGAGAACGGGCCGCTCTTCCGTGCCTCGCTCCTGCGTCTCGCGGAGGAGGAGCATCTCCTCGTCCTCGACGCGCACCACCTCGTCTGCGACGGTTGGTCCTACAACGTGCTCCTCGCCGAGCTCGCCGAGGTCTACGGCGCCCGCCGCGAGGGCCGCACGCCGACGCTGGCGGCCGCCCCGCGCTTCGCCGACCACTGCGACCGCGTCGCCGCGCGGGAGTCGCTCGCGACGGAGACGGAGGCCGAGCGCCACTGGATGCGCGAGTTCGCCGAGCCGGTCCATCCTCTGGCCCTGCCCGCCGATTTCGCCGCTCCCTCCGAGCCCGACTACCGCTGCGACACCGTCGTGGACCACCTCGCGCCGGAGCAAGTGCGCACTCTGCGCAAGATCGCGGGCAAGTCCGGGGCGACTCTCTTCGGCCTGCTCCTCGGGGCCTACCAGATCCTCCTCCACCGCCTCGCGCGGCAGCAGCGCTTCGTCGTCGGTTTCCCCGCGGCGGGGCAGAACGGCTCGGACGAGGAAGGTCTCGTCGGCCATTGCGTGAACTTCCTCCCCTTCGTCGCCGCCATCGATCCGGCGGAGGGCTTCGGCGACTTCCTCCGGACGACGCAGCGCCGCCTTCTCGACGCGCTGGAGCATCAGGAGTTCACCTACGGCCGTCTCATCAAGAAATTCCGCGCCGAGGACCGTCCCCGCATCGAGGCCGTCTTCAATCTCGAGCGTGTCGACGACACCCTCGCCATGCCCGGGCTCGCGACCGAGGTCGCCGAGATCGACCGCGGCTACACCACCAATCCGCTCTTCCTCAAGGCCCGCGAATACGAGGCCGGGCTGGAGATCCGCTTCGACTTCCAGAGCTCGCTCTTCAGTGCCGCGACAGTGGGGCAATGGCTCGAGATCTACCGCGCCATCCTCGAAGGCCTGATCGAACGCGCCGACGCCAGCGTCGCCGAGGTCGGAGCCTTCCTCTCGTCCGGGCAGCAGTCGCAGCTCCGTGCCTGGAACGATACCGCCGTCGACTACCCGAGGGACCGCACCGTGGCGCAGCTGTTCGAGGAGACCGCCGCCCGCCGCGGCGAGGCCACGGCGCTACGCCACGAGCGGGGCGAGATGAGCTATGCCGAGCTCGCCGCCCTGAGCGACCGCATCGCCCACGGTCTCGCCGACGCGGGGATCTCGCGCGGCGACCGCGTCGCCATCTTCCTCGAGCGTTCTCCCGAGGCCATCGCCTCCATCTACGCCGTGTGGAAAGCCGGCGCCGTCTGCGTGCCCCTCGATCCCGACTACCCGGCGGAGCGGCTCCACTTCCTCCTCGCCGACAGCGGCGCGAGCTTCGCCATCGCGGAGTCCGCCTGGTCCGATCGCCTTCCCCGCGAGCTGACGTCGACCACCCCCGAGCGTCTCGCCAAGGAGGGCAGGGGACGCGGAGCCTTCGCCGCCGCCGCGGTCGGAGGAGACGAGGCCGCCATCGTCCTCTACACCTCGGGCTCGACCGGAACGCCGAAGGGCGCCCTCGTTCCCCACCGCGCCATCGTCCGCCTCGTGCGTGGGACGGACTTCGTCGACTTCGGCGAGGACGAGGTCTTCCTCTTCGCCGCGAGTCCCTGCTTCGACGCCGCCCTCTTCGAGATCCACGGAGCGCTGCTCAACGGCGGCATCCTCGCCCTGCCTCCCGCCGGAAGGATCGACCTCGTCTCCCTCTCCGAGACCCTGACAAAACACAAGGTCACGACCCTCTGGCTCACCGCCGGCCTCTTCCAGGTGATGGTCGAGGAATGCGTCGAGGCCTTCTCCGGCCTGCGCCAGCTCATCACCGGCGGTGACGTGATGTCGCCCATGCACGCCGCCATCCTGCGGAAGGCGCATCCGGGGCTGCTCCTTGTCAACGGCTACGGCCCGACCGAGAGCACCACCTTCGTCACCTGCCATCCGGTCGGGGCCGCGGATCTCGACACCGCCGCGATCCCCGTCGGCCGGCCCATCGCCAACAGTACCGTCTGGATCCTCGACGAGGCGGGCCGTCCCGTGCCTCCGGGCGTGCCCGGCGAGCTCTGCTGCGGTGGCGACGGCCTCGCCCTCGGCTACCTGAACCGGCCCGAGCTGAACGCGGAGCGCTTCATCGCCCATCCCCTCGAGCCCGGAGCCACCCTCTACCGCACCGGCGACCTCTGCCGCCAGCGCGCCGACGGAGCCGTCCTCTTCCTTGGACGGATCGACCAGCAGGTCAAGATCCGCGGTTTCCGCGTCGAGCCCGGCGAGATCGAGGCCTGCCTCGGCCATCACCCGCTCGTCGGCCAATGCAAGGTCGTGACGCGCGGCGAGAGGGCTTCCGACAAGTCGCTCGTCGCCTACGTCTCGCCCCTGAACAGCGCCCGGCCCACCCCCGAGGAGCTGCTGGGCTACATGCGCTCCAAGCTGCCGGACTATCTCGTGCCCGCCTCCGTCGTCGTTCTCGGCGCGATGCCCCTGAACGCGAACGGCAAGATCGACGTCCGCGCCCTGCCCGATCCCGGACAGGCCGCGCCCGAGCCGTCGGCGGACCTGCCGCCCACGGAGACCGAGACAGCCCTCGTTGCGATCTGGCGCGAGTTGCTGCGCACCTCCGAGATCGGGCTCGACGACGATTTCTTCTGCCTCGGCGGCCATTCCCTCCTCGGCATGAAAATGCTCGTCCGCATCCAGAAGCGCTTCGAGGTGGCCCTGCCTCTCGCCGTGCTCTTCCGCGCTCCCAGCGTGCGCCAGCTTGCCGCGCGGATCGACCGGCGGAGGACGCCGGAGGAGACCGCTCCCGTTGTTTCCACCGCTCCCACGGTGGCCGAGGAGGCCCCTGACAAGACCATTATGGAACCGGTCCGCAAGGGCGGCATCCATCTCGCCCTGGAACCCGCCGCGTCGCCCGAGGAACTCGCCGAGACCACCGTCGCGATCCAGCCGAAGGGCGACCAACCCCCGCTGTTCGCCGTCCACGGCGGCGACGGAGGCATCCTCTTCTACGGAAATCTCGCCGAGCGTCTCGGCGAGGAGCGTCCCTTCTACGCCTTCGAGGCCCCGGCTCTGACCGCGACCTCGCCCATTCCCGAGGAGACCGTCGAGGAGACCGCCGCGCACTACCTCGCCGAGCTGAAGAAGGTCCAGCCCTCCGGTCCCTACCACCTCTGCGGCTACTCCTTCGGCGGCGTCGTCGCCTACGAGATGGCCCGCCAGCTCGCCGCCGACGGGGAGCGCATCGAGTTCCTCGGTCTCGTCGACACCGAGAATCCGGCCGCGCAGACCCGCAAGCTCAGCCTCGGCGAACGCCTCGCCGTGAACTGGAACAAGCGCAGCCTAGCCGACAAGGGCGTGCTGGAGAAGGTGGGCAAGATCGGAATGCGCATCGGCAGCGGCCTCGCCTACCGGATCTACTTCGAGGCCGAGGACGCCGTCGCCCGCACGATGCCGCAGGCGAAGGGCGCGGGCTGGCTCCGCCAGGTGCAGCTCCGCAAGGCCCACGAGAAGGCCATGGAGGCCTACGTGCCCGGACCCTATGCCGGACGCCTCACCCTCTTCCGCGCCATGATCGGCGGCGACAAGTTCGCCATCGGCGAGGACTACGGCTGGGACGAGCTCGTCGACGAGCTGGACATCGTGGACATCCCCGGCAACCACATCAGCGTCTTCCACAAGGAGAACATCGACGCCATCGCCGAAGCTTTCAGGCGGGCGCTGGAAGGGGTGATGGCGGATTGAGGCCACCCGAACGGGCGCGAAGTGCGGTAGGACGAACCGCCGACGTGCCCGGGGAGGATGCCCCGGCGGGACGTTCCTGCCGGATGCACAAGGATCGGACGCCGGGCGATCGTTCGGTCCGCTTGATTCCGCGCCATTGGGATTTTGTGCGTTCTGTGCCTTTTGGTGGCCATCCCTTCGCTTTTCGAACCTGAGGCGAGCCGGCTGCGCCACGGAACTCCACCCCCACTTTTCCCCGAGGGGTGTTGACTGACGAACTTCCCTTACCCCGGACCTCGAGAGGAGCCGCAGGGATGGGATTGAATTCGCAGACGGAAAGAGGGGAATTCGCAGGCGGAAAGAGGGCCAAAAAAGGAAGCGGTTTCCCTCCAGCTCCCTTCTCGCCTCATTTTTTGAACATCTCGTGCCCGGGCTCGCCGCCGCTGAGGACGTAGGCGACGAGGTCGAGGATCTCCTCCTTCGTCAGCATGTTCAGCAGCATGGGGGGCATGGGGGAGACCTTGGACACCTCGATGCTCTCCACCTCCTTGCGGTCGATGTTGACGCGCTGGTTCGGATCGGAGAGGTCGGTGTTGAGGGTGACGATGTCGCCGTGCAGGTTCACGACGACGCCGCTGGCCACGGTGCCGTCGCTCTTCGTCACGACGACGGGGGCGAACTGCTCGTTGATCTCCTTGCTGGGGTTGATGATCTGGTCGAGGAAGTCGTGGGCGGAGTAGCGGCCGCCCGATCCGGTGAGGTCGGGGCCGTTCATCCCGCCCCCGTCGCGGAAGCGGTGGCAGGCGTAGCAGGCGGCGGCGGCGAACATCCGGCGTCCGTTCTCGAAGTCGCGGCCGACCATGCCGGTCTCGGCGGCGGCGCTGAGCTCCTCGAGGGTCCACATCGTGGGGGTGCGCCCGGCGAAGACGACGCCGAGGTTCTCGATCGCGGAGACGCGCTCGGGCTTCTTCGCGATCAGCTCGGCCAGCTCCGCCTTCTCGGCCTCGGTGAAGGTGGCGAGGGCGTCGTTGCGGATGAACTCGATGAATTTCTCGAAGCTCGCCCCGCCTCGGTAGTTCGCCGCCTTGAGGAACCATTCGAGGTAGGCGGTGCGAAGCTCCTTGGTCCAGCCGACGGTGACGAAGCGCAGGCTGCGGGCGTATTCGAGCTGCTCCTCCTGGGAGACGGCCTCGCCGAGCAGGGCGATGCCTTTGGCGGCGATGGTCGGCGATTGGAGGTAGGCGAGGGTCTCGCAGAGGAGCCAGTTCAAGGGGAAGGATTTCGCGGGGAATTTCGCATCGAGGCAGGCGGTGAGCGGGTCCGCCATGCCGCCGGCGCCGTCGAAGCGGTTCAGGACGATCTGCGCGGTGCGGACGAGGGCGAGCTGCGAGTCGGGCGCGAGGGCGTCGAAGTCGATCGCGACGAGGGCCCCGAGAAGGCGGTCGCGCAGGGCGGCGTCGACGGGCGGGGTCGGTGTCGCGCCTTCGGGGACGGGAGGGGCCTTGATCTCCGGCTCGCCGGGGGGCATGCCGAGCGGCTTCGGCGGGATGCGGTGGTAGGGACAGACGCCGCCGAGGCGGGCGACGGCGAGAAGGGCTTCGATCTGCCTCGCGGCGTCTTTCTCGGCGAAGGCTTTCTCCTGCCAGGTATCGAGCGGCTGGTGCTCCAGCACGGTGCGGGCGGCCCAGCGGACATGGCGGTCGGGATGGGAAAGGTGCGGCCAGGCCCCCTCGACGGCTTTCGGATCCGCTTTTCCGTGCCAGGCCTCCAGTTCGCGGCGCAGCTTGGCCTCGGCGGTGAGGGTCGTGTCAGGCTGGGCCGGGCTCGTGTCCTCGGGGCCGGTGTAGGTGACGCGGTAGAGACCGGACTGGACGCGCCGCCCTCCGATGGCGAAATACATCGCGCCGTCCTGCGGATGGATCACCGCGTCGGTCACGGGCAGGGGCGAGCCGGAGAGGAAGTCCTCCTTCGCGCCGGTGTAGCTCGCGCCTTCCGGGCTGAGGTGGACGGCATAGACCTTGCCCCAGCTCCAGTCGAAGAGATAGAGGGCCTTCTGGTACTTCGCAGGGAACTTGGCTCCGTAGCCGAAGAGCGTACCCGTGGGAGAGCCGGGTCCGATGTTGACGGTGGAGGGCAGGTTGTCGGCGTAGAACTCGGGGTATTTTCCGGCCCCGTTGCGCCAGCCGAATTCGCCGCCGCTGACGACGTGGTTCACGCGGGTGGGGCGATACCACGGGGTGTTGAAGTCGTATTCCATGTCCGCGTCGTAGGTGAAGAGCTCTCCGGCCTGGTTGACGGAGGCATCGTAGATGTTGCGGAAGCCCGAAGCGAGGCGCGAGAAGGTCTTTCCGTCGCGGGTGACGCGGTAGATGATGCCGCCGGGGGCGAGGACGTGGCGGTTGTGGCCGCGACCGTCGGGCATGCGGGGAAGGAGGTGATCCTCGCCCCAGATCGCGGGCACGGGCGAGTCGGGGGAGGCTTCGGTCGGGATCGTGTTGTTGCCGCAGATCAGATAGAAGTCGTCGCTGCCGGCCACCGGGACGACGGCGTGGACGCCGTGGTCGCCTTTGGAATCGAGCTCGCGAAGCGTCTCGACCTTGTCGAGCTGATCGTCGCCGTCGCTGTCGGTGAGCTTGTAGAAGCCGCTGGGGATCTTCTGCTCGTAGTCGTTCACCCCCACGTAGAGCGCGCCGTCGGCGAAGTGCATGCCGTTGACCGCCCGGATGTCGGCCGGGACTTTCTCGACGGTGGCCGGGTCGATGGCCTGGCCCGGCGCAGGGACGGGGAGACGGTAGAGCCCGCCGTACTGGTCGCTGACGTAGAGGCGGCCCTTGTCGTCGAGGCAGAGGGCGACCCAGGAGCCCTGCTCCGCGCCGGGGACGGAGTAGAGCAGCTCGACCTGGAAGCCCTCCGGCACCTTGATGCGGGAGACGGGGGTGGCAATGTTCTCGCCGACGGCGGGGCCGACGCCGGCGGAGGGTTTGGGCGCCGCTTTGGCTGCGGGTTTCTCCTTCGGGGCGGCGGCTTTCGGCTTGGGCGCGGGAGGAAGGATCTCCTGGGCATCGTTGGGCAGGTCCGCCTTGGAGAAGGGCGTGACGCCCCCGTCGGGCAGCGCCTTCAGCTTCACCTCCTTGATCTGCACGGTCATGGCCGGGCCTTTGTGGATCTGGAAGGCGAGGAGGCCCTCCAGCGAGCGTCCCGCCTCGTCGTAGTCGTGCAGTTCGGTGGCGATCTTGCCGTTGATCTTGTGGACGAGGTGGTTGCCGGTGGCGACGATGGTGTATTCGTTCCATTCGTCGATCTTCACGGCGACGGGATCGCGCTCGGCGACGAGCCATTTCTTCGCCGCGGGATCGACGACGACGCTCTGGCCGTTCTTCGAGACGATGCCGCGCCCGCGCTCGTGGTAGATCATGGCGTTGTTCTCGGCGGTAGGGTGGATGTCGCACTGGTAGCCGCCGATGGACCATTGACCGACCTCGGGGAGCTCCTTCGAGCGGTACTGGATGCCGCTGTTGTTCTGGCCGGTGACTTTGACTTTGGCACGCAGCTCGAAGTTCTTGAGAAGGCCGCCGCGCCAGACGAGGAACTGGTTGTAGGCGAGGTCCTCGGGGGTCTTGGTCCGTCCGGTGATCGCTCCGCCCTCGACCGTCCAGAGGGCGGGGTTGCCGTCCCAGCCGGCGAGATCCTTTCCGTTGAAGAGATCGACGAAGCCTTCCTCGGCACGGAGAGCGGCAGGCAGGACCGCGAGGAGGCAGGCGAGCAGGAGTGAAACCGTAGGGCAGGGGGATTTCATAAGGGGAAGATGCCGGATTTCGGGGAAAGAAGCACGCCCGAAGTCGCGTGAGGCGCGGCAAGGTTTGTGTCGGAATCGGGGGAGGGGAGGGATTGAGGGATTCGGCCCTGCAGCATGGCCTTACTTCACCAATCGGAATTCACTCTCGGCGAGCCGCTCGCCATTCACCTGCAGTTCCACGCGGTGTCTGCCGGGATAGTGCTTCCGGGTCGTGAAATCGCGGAGGGTCTGGCGCTTTTCGAGGGAAACCGATCTGCCGGGGGCGAGGTCGAGCTCCTTCCATTTGAAGACTTTCGGGGAAGTTCCGCCGGACGGCTTCACGTAGTGGACGACGTAGTCGACGACGAGACGTTGCGCTTTCCGCGAGGTCGAGACGAGTTCGAGGGAAAGGCGCATCCCTCCGCCGAGCCTCACCTGCGCCGGACTCACGCGGAAGGCGTCGATGCGAACCTTCGCCGGTTCTCCGGCGCCCAGGAGGGTCAGGGCCCCGGTATGACCCTCTTTGACCAGAGTCCGCAGGGCGCGCTTCGCGATCCAGGCGGTGTGGGGATGGCCACGGTCCCAGGCGCGGAGGATCTGGAGGGTGATGTCGGGATGGTCCTTGGCGATGTCGTTGAGGTGGTTCGCGACGGACTTGCGCACGTAGAGGCTTGGGTCGGCCCGGAGGGCTTCGAGGATGGGCAGGGCGGGGCGCGGGTCGGCGACGAGTTCGGCGAGGCGGAAAGACCAGGGCAGGCGCGGTCGGCAACCTTCGCTGGCGAGTCGACGGACGTGCTCGTCGGGATCTCGCGACCATTCGAGCATCGTCGCGAGAGTGCGGGAGAGGTCGCGTTTGAGGAACTCGCGGATCGCGAATTCCGACGAGCCGAAGCGGGTGAAGAATTTCAGGGCCTCCATCGATTCATCGTAGTAGCGATCGCTGCCGTAGAGGCCGACGAAGTCCGACAGGAACAGACCGACGAAGGAGTGATCGATGCGCGGAGCGAGTTCGCGGAGAATGTCGAGGGAAGCGAGATAGTCCAGTGGCAGCGATTCACGGGTGGCGACGGTCATGCGCCGGAGGCGCTGCATCAGGGAAAGGCCGTCGAGTCCGTCGAGGGCGATCCGGAGAAAGCGCTTCCGGTCGAAGCCGGGATGCAGCTTTGCGAGCTGTGCCGCGACGGAGCGGTAGCGGTCTTCGTCGAACCAGTCTTTGAGGGCGGGGGCAGGGGAGTCGGGCATGGAACAATCCAAGGGAGCCGGCGTCCCGTCGAAAGGCAATCGGTTTCCCCGATTGCGGCAGGAGCGACGCCGTCCGTCACGGAAGGGCGATCCTTTTCACGCATAGGAAGCGGTTTGGGGGCGTCCAAGATCTATCGCTGTGCAAGAGGACTCTCCCGGAGCCGCCTCTCTGTTAGTCCGCGTTCTGCTTATCACTCGATCGCAAATCTGATTCAACAAATCCATGAAAAGCCATATTCTCATCCTCGCATTGGCCTCCCTGACCACGACATCGGCCTTCGCCGAAACCCTCACGACGACCTTTGCCGGCGGCAACTCGGCCCGAGGAATCATGTTCGACGTCGTCGTCAACCAGCCTGTCGCCATCGACGCGCTTCAGTTCGCCATGAGCGGCAATACCGATGCCGGCAGCGTGGAGATCTACACGAAATCCGGAACCCACGTGGGGTCCGAAGGGAACGCGGGGGCTTGGACTTCCCTTGGAGTGTTTCCCTATGCGGCTGGACCGGTGCTGACGCCGAAGGCACCTGTTGGCCTGCCAGCCTCCATCCTTCTCGCCGCCGGGGAGAGCCGGGCCTTCTATATCAGGAACATGGGCGTAAACCTCGCCTCCACCAACGGAACCGGAACCGGTACCACCGTGGCTTCGGATGGGACTCTGCGCATTCTTGAAGGCACGAGGGTGGGCGACACGTTTGGCCCAACGACTGCCGACCGTATTCCCAACATCACGATCCACTACACTCCCACTCAGCCGAACCTTCTCACGACGACCTTCGCTGGAGGGAACTCGCAAGATGGGATCATGTTCGACGTCGTCGCGAAGAGTTCGCTCCGCCTCACCTCGGTGCAGTTCGCTGCCGCTAGCGCGGGGGCAAGGACGTTCGACCTCTACACGAGGGCGGGAACGCACGTCGGCTTCGAAAACAACGCGGCCGAGTGGACCTTCCTCAGGTCCATCGCATTCCAATCGGACGGAGTTGGGTTTCCGATCGAAGTTGGGTTCCCTCAGGCGATCGAGATGGCCAAGGGCGAGACGCGGGGCTTCTACATTGTCGGTCCCACAGGTAACGCTATCAGCTATTCGGTCGGTGGACCGGAAGGGGTGGGGCATGTCGAGGCGACTGACGCCCATCTGTCCATCCTGAAAGGAACTAGCCACTCGGGGGTGTTCAATAATCAGGGGTTTGCCCGCGTCCCCAACGTCGCCTTCCGCTACAGCAATCCCGACAGAGCCGCGCCGAAGCTCACCATCGTCGGTCCGAAGCGGATCCGCTCGGCGAAGCCGCGGGCGACAATCTACGGGATCGCGACCGACGACGTGGCCGTGGCGAACGTGCTCGCGAAATATCGCCGCGCGACGCCCCGCGGCCTGGGAGCGAATGTGAACAAGAAGCTGTCTCCCCAGGCGTCGGGCCTGTTCAAGCTGACGCTGAAGCTGGCTCCGAAGCGGAACCCGGTGACCTTCCAGGCCTTCGACCGCGACGGACGCTCCTCCGCCCGGGTGCGCGTCACCGTGATCCACTGAGGGCCTTCCCCGTTCCGGAAAGCGGGGGCCGGACGGCTTCGCAGGCGGAAAACCGCTTGTGAAGCCCGTCTTTGTCCGTAGATTTGCGCCCCCATTCCGCCGCCGGTGCTCCAAGGGCGGGGTGGACCATTGAAAATGGAGCAATGTCGGCAGGCCAAACCAACCGAGCAACCCAACCCAAACCCAGATAGCATGTCAGCCACCCTAACCACCGCCGATCAAGACCTCATGGCCCTGATCGACCAGAAATTCCACTCCCACCGCGAGAACTCCATCGTGCGTGGAACCCTCATCGAGATCCGCCCGCAGGTCGTGGTGGTCGACATCGGGGCCAAGTCGGAGGGGATCATCCCTCTCTCCGAATTCGAGGACGAGGAGTTCGCCGTCGGCGACGAGATCGAAGTGCTCCTCGAGAAGCTCGAGAACGACGAGGGCATGGTCGTCCTCTCCAAGGAGAAGGCCGCCCACAAGCAGAATTGGGACAAGATCGTCAAAGTCTACGAGGACGGCGGTCTCGTCAAAGGCAAGGTCAAGTCCGTCGTCAAGGGCGGCCTGATGGTCAACGTCGGGGTCGAGGCCTTCCTCCCCGGATCGCAGATCGACATCATTCCTCCGAAGGACCTCAACGAATACCTCGGCAACGTCTACGAGTTCAAGATCGTCAAGGTGAACGACATCCGGAAGAACATCGTGCTGAGCCGCCGCGAGGTCATCGAGGCCGAGCGCGCCGAGCAGCGCGCCGAGTTCCTCGAGTCGGTCAAGATCGGCGACAAGGTCGTCGGCATCGTCAAGAACATCACCGACTTCGGCGCCTTCGTCGATCTGCAGGGCATGGACGGTCTCCTCCACATCACCGACATGAGCTGGGGCCGCATCAACCATCCCAGCGAAATGCTCGTGATCGGGCAGCGGCTCGAGGTCCAGATCCTCGACGTCGACAAGGAGAAGGAGCGCGTCTCGCTCGGTCTCAAGCAGCTTCAGGAAAATCCCTGGGAAGCGATCGAGGCGAAATTCCCCATCGGCATGGAAGTCGGCGGACGCATCACCAAGCTCGTGCCCTACGGCGCCTTCGTCGAGCTGGAGAAAGGGGTCGAGGGCCTCATCCACGTGTCCGAGCTCTCCTGGACGAAGCGCATCACCCGTCCCAGCGACGTGCTTTCCCTCGATCAGGAAGTGCGCGCCGTCGTCCTCGCCATCAGCAAGGAGGAGCAGAAGATCTCCCTCGGCGTGCGCCAGCTCGAGACGAACCCCTGGGACGAAGTGGAATCCCGCTACCCCATCGGCTCGACCATCAAGGGCGAAATCCGCAACCTCACTCCCTACGGCGCCTTCGTGGAGCTGGAGGATGGCATCGACGGCATGATCCACGTCTCGGACCTGAGCTGGACCCGCAAGATCAACCATCCCAGCGAGATGGTGAAGAAGGGCGAAGTGGTCGAGGCCGTGGTGCTCGAGATCGACAAGACCAACCAGCGCATCAGCCTCGGCGTGAAGCAGCTCGAGAAGGATCCGTGGAGCGAAATCGACGGCCGCTTCAAGGTCGGCGATCTCGTCAAGGGAACCGTCGCCAAGATCGCGAGCTTCGGCGCCTTCATCCAGCTCGAGGACGACATCGACGGCCTCGTCCACATTTCGCAGCTCAGCGAGGACCATGTCGCGAAGGTCAAGGATGTCATCAAGGTCGGCGACGAAGTCGAGGCCCGGGTCATCAAGGTCGACAAGGTCGAACGCCGCATCGGCCTCTCGATCAAGGCGGCCGAATACTCCGAGGAGCAGCTCAAGAAGGAGACCGCGGCCTTCGACGCCCTGCGCCCCAGCTCCGACCTCGTCGGCCTGGAGCAAGCCTTCAATCTCGCCGCCGAAGAGTGGCGCCCGAGCGAAGGTTCGGCAAAGGACTGAGATCTCTCGGCCACGGCCTGCAGGCCACAACCCACAGCAAGGAAAAGGCGGGGAGCGATCCCCGCCTTTTTCCTTTTCGCCACCTCGTGCGAAATCCCGTCACAAATGGATTTTATAGGAAAAGAGACTTTGGCGGGAATTGCTTCGCTGTATCGGAATTTCCATATTCATTTGTCGCAAACAGAGCCTTTATTGATATTCTCAAGAGGCGGAGCTTGAACCGTAGCGCCGTCGAACCATGAACCCGGGAACCACCAGGATCACGCTGCCTCCCCCGCATCCCTACCGGCCGCGGGGATCGCGGGTTCCTCGCTGGGTGTGGGGCGTGCTCGTGGTCGTTTCCCTCGGCCTTGGTGCCTGGGGGGGCTGGCGTGCCGGGACGGCGAGCGCTCCCGGGAAAGCGGCCGCCCTTCCGCAGGAGAAAGGGGCTACCGCCCCGGCGCGGGCGGAGACGGCGGCCAAGATCGCCGAGGCCCGCCAGGCGGTGGCGAGCGGGGACTGGCTCGTGGCGCGTCGATTGTTCGAAGAGGTCAGGAGCCTCGATCCGGAGAATCCCGACGCCCTCGCCTCCTTGCCCCTGATCGACCGGCGTCTCGCCGAGGCGCGTGGCGTGGTGAAGGTCGAGGCGGGGCCCGCCGGAGCCCTTGTCCGCCTCGGTTCGATGGAGGGTCAGGTCAGTCCGGCCGTCTTCGCCGGCGTGCCTTTCGGGGAGCATGAGCTGACCGTCACCTTGGACGGGCACGATCCGGTGAGAAGAAAGATCGTCGTCGCCAGCGAAGAGCCGATTTCCCTTTCCAACATCGAACTGGTTCGCAGTTCGGGGCGGATCGAAGTCCTGAGCGAGCCCCGTGGCGCCGAGTTCAAGCTGGTGCGCACGCGGGAGCGCGAGCCGGCGGAGCTCGTCGAGGTGGGGACCACGCCGGCGAAGATCGAGCGGCTCGATCCCGGCGAGTATCTGGTCCACATGTCCGTCGCAGGCTTTCCGGAACAATCGCAGGCGGTCCGCGTGGAGAACAACCGCAACACTTCCGTCTCCGCCGTGTTCGCGAAGGGAGGACTCAACCTGACGAGCGATCCCGCCGGGGCCGAGGTGTGGATCGCCGACGCCGGAGACGCGGCGGCGAAATCCCGCAAGGCCGGGATCACTCCTCTGACCTTGCCGAACCTCTCCGTGGGCAGGCACCGCATCGAGCTTCGCTACGGCGATTGGCCTCCGATCGCCCGAACGGTCGAGGTGGTGGCCGGCTCGACCCAGGATCTGGAGTTCGCGTGGGAGCGGGCCCTCGTCTCCTTCGAGAGCGATCCGCCCGGGGCCGAGGTCTATCTCGGGAACAGCCGGCTTGGGCGCGGGCAGCAGACCACGCCTTTCCAGCTCGAGCTGCCCGAGGGCGACTATCGGTTCCGCGCGCGGCATCCCGTTCTCGGAGAGATGGACGAGAGCCGCTACGTCGGAGCCGCGGAGGGGGATTCCCAGGCGAACCGGGTCGAATTCCGCTTCCCTTACGGTTCGGTCACCTTGAAGAGCGAACCGCCGGGTGCCGCCGTGGTCTCCGGCGGGCGGCCTCTGGGCCGGACTCCCCTGACCCTGGCGGTGGTGCCTCCGGGAGAGCACCGCTTCGAGTTGAGCAAGGAGCAGCACCGCGCGGCAACCGTTTCGGGCCGGGTCGAGCCGGGCGGGTCATTGCAGTTCGACGCCACTCTCACCTACGATCCGGCCCCGGTGGCGAGCCGGAATTTCAAGAACAGTCTTGGCCGCGAGATGGTCTGGATCCCCACCCTGCGCGGATGGGCCGGCGCGCACGAGGTGACCCAGGCCGAATACGAACGGCTCGGCGGGAGCAATCCCAGCTATTTCAAGGCGCCGGAGCATCCCGTGGACAGTGTGACCTGGTTCGAGGCGGTGCGTTTCTGCGAAGCCCTCACCGCGCACGAAAAGAGTCTCGGCGCATTGCCCGCGGGCTACCGGTACCGCCTCCCCACCGACGAGGAGTGGAGCGAGCTGGCCGGCGGGCAGAAGCTCGACGGAGCCGTCTCCAGCCTCTTCGAGCGCCAGAACTCCCATGCGCCGGTCGGATCCCTGGCCCCGAACGAGCTGGGGCTCTACGATGTGCGCGGCAACGTGATGGAGTGGGTGAGCGACTGGTATTCGCAGACCATCGTCAGCCGCATCCAGCGAGACGGGGCCACGCCGAATCCCGAATGGGTCGGCACCGACCGCAAGGTGCTGCGCGGTGGGGCGTGGAACCGTTCCGGGCAGTTCGATTTGGCCGTGGGCACTCGGATGGGGGCCAGCCCTTCGTCGAAGGACCGCTACGACGTCGGGTTTCGGGTCGTTCTGATGCCGGATTGAGCCAAGCTCAATCCGGCAGTAAAAGGTGAAAGGTGAAAGTGAAAGGTCGGAATGGCGCGGCAAGGCCGCGCAAGGAATTGACGGCCTTGGAGAGGTCACCTCCAGAAGCAGACCTTTCACCTTTCACTTTTGACCTTTTACTCCCCTAGTCACCGACCACGAAGTTGTCCGTGACCGACGGCGATCCCGCCCCCGGCTTGAAGTGATAGACGCGCTGCGCTTGACCGGCGGGATCCTCGGCGGCGTAGATGGCGACTTCCACCTTCGGCGCGCTTCCGTTCGATTCCGGAAGGAGCCGGGATTCGATCCGGATGGTGTTCTGTCCCCGCTTCGCGCCTCCCATGACGAGTTCGGTCGTCTTCAGGTTCTTGAACGTGCCCGTGAGGTGGCCGTTCACGGTGATCTTGACTTCGTAGCCGGTGGCGTCGATCCACGCCTCCGCGACATAGTCCGGAGGGGAGACGGGCTGGGGGACGGGAGGCAGGACGGGAGCGGGCTGGAACTCGTCGCCCCGCAGGAAGGAAAAGTCGCTGTTGCGGATCTGCAGGAGGAGCTCGGCATTGCCTCCGGGCTTCACGATGCGGAGATTGTCGAATTTCCAACTGCCCTCTTCCCGAAGGAAGTGGAGGACGAGAAGATTGTCGGGGATGGCCATGCCTGGCTCCTCTCCGAAGTTCGCCTTGCCGAAGTAGGTCGAGGTGGCGGTGTCGCCGGTCGAAAGAACGCCCAGGGGAATCAGTCCGCCGAGGGTGGGAGCGGCGACGGGATCGTCGAAGAGCGCCTGGGGGAAGGGGAGCTTCTGGGAGACGATGAGGTTGCGTGTCTCGATCTGGCGGGAGAAGGCGGTGGCCTGTTCCCACAGGGTCAGATCGGAGGCGTCCATCGAGCGTCTCCAGGCTTCGTAGGCGGATTCGAGGGTGACGCGGAGGCTGTTGTCGGGTTGCGCGGCGGGGGTGTTTTCGGATTGGGAGAACCCAAGCACGGGAGCGAGGCAAAGCGCGGCGGCCGCGGCTGCGAAAGAGCAGGGAGAATGCATCTTCGGACGATACCATCGTCCCGACAAGTTTGAAGCCCGAAATCCGAACCGGCTTGAGAGCCGAGAGGAGAGATGGACTTCTCCGCATCGCGTTTTCCGAAGTCGCAGAGAGAACGGTTTCCGTCGGGAGTCCTTTCGAGGAATCCGAAAAGAGCCCGCAGAGGAGTATCGTCGAGAACAGCAGGAGACCCGTCGAGAGCGGTATCCGTGGGGAGGTCGCGCCGCTGCCGCAGGACTGATGCATGCGGCTTTTTCTTCGATCCATGCTCTTGCACGCCTCGGAGATTTTATGGAAATTGCTGGATGGTCCGAATCCCTCTCTCTGTTCTCGCTTCGCTAACTGTTTTCGCTTTGGTGACGACGCGCGGACAGGATTCCTTCGACCCTTCGGCGTGGGAACTGACCTTTTCCGACGAGTTCGACGGGGAGAAGCTCGACTACGCCAAGTGGACGCCGAAGGATCCGTGGGGCGTCGTGCGGAACGACGAGCTGCAGGCCTACATCCTGAAAGCCTTCTCGGTGGCGGACGGCCTTCTGCGGATCCGCTGCGAGGACGAGCCCGCCTACTACGACGGGGCGAAGCGCGACTACCGCTCGGGCATGATGACGACCACGGGCAAGTTCTCCCAGACCTACGGCCGCTTCGAGATCCGCTGCCAGATTCCGGCAGGGAGGGGGCTCTGGCCGGCCTTCTGGCTGCTGCCCGAGCCACCGGCATGGCCGCCGGAGATCGACGTTCTCGAAATCCTCGGACAGGAGCCCGACAAGGTCTACTTTTCCCACCATTGGCCCGACCCGGCCAATTCCGGAGGGGACTCGCTTTCCCAGACCGGGGAATTCAAGGGGGTCGATTTTTCCGACGGCTTCCACACCGTCGCCGTCGAGTGGGAACCGGGCGAGCTCCGCTGGTTCGTCGACGGAGTCCTGCGGCATCGTTCCGATCAGTCCGTTCCCGACGGCCCCATGTTTCTTCTCGTCAATCTGGCGGTCGGCGGGTGGGCCGAGTCACCCACCGAGGAGACGCCGTTCCCCGCGGAGTTCGTCGTGGATTATGTAAAGGTTTGGAGAAAGAAAGCAGATCTTAAAAAGTGAAGTTCTAAAATTTATAATATTTCTTGACGATTTTCGGATTCTTGGTTAAATTTTTAAAAATTCAGAAATTCAAGATCTCGAAAGGTTCGGGATTTCTGTGAAATTTACCAAGAATCAATGAAAAAAACCACATTGCTGCTCGCATTCGCCGCCTTGTTCGCTGCGGAAGGTCACGCTGGAGATTGGCTCTCGATCTCGCCCAAAAAGCCCGTTCCGCTCGCCTCGCCCTACGAGGAGAACTGCCTCTCCTACGACTTCATCGATCTCCACTACGGGATCTATGACTTCGGCACCCCCTACATGTATGATGGAGACTTCTACGGGGTGGGCTTCTCCAAGTCGATCGGATCGACCTTCTTCTTCACGGCCGACTACGCCAGGGGGAATCACGAGTTCTTCGAGCTTTGCGGATGCGGCCCCATCGGGCTGGACACCGACCGCTACCGCTTCGGACTCGGTGCGCGCCGCAACCTCGCCAAGTGCATCGACCTCACCTTCGAGGGCGGAGCCGACTACATCGACACGGAATTCGACCGCAAACCCCACTACAACTACGACTCCTGGGCCTATTACGTGGGTCCCGGCATCCGCGCCCGTGCGGGCCGCTTCGAAATGTTCGCCAAGGCCCTCTACACCAGCCGGGAAGGGGACTTCGAACAGGGACTGCTCGCCCGCCAAAGCTCCGCCGGCCTCGGCCTCGGCCACAGCGGCTGGGTCTTCTCTCCCGGATTCCTCTACCATATCACCGACGCCTTCGCGCTCCAGTTTGCGGCCGAAGTCGGCGAGCTCGACACCGCCTTCACCTTCGGAACGCGCTACCACTTCTGATTGCCATTGTAGGTCCAATCTCCTCGCGCCGCAGCGGAAACGGGTTGGATCCGTGCCCCTGCGGCGCTTTCCTTTTCCTCCAATCTCCGCCTGCCCATGGTTTTTCCCGTCCGCCCTGTCTTGCTTCCGCTCGTCCTTTTCCTCGCGCTTTCGCCGGGCATCGCCGACGCCATGCAGATCTTCGTGAAGACGCTCACGGGAAAGACGCTCACGCTGGAAGTCGAGCCTAGCGACACCATCGAGAACGTGAAGCAGAAGATCCAGGACAAGGAGGGCATTCCGCCCGATCAGCAGCGCCTCATCTTCGCGGGAAAACAGCTCGAGGATGGGCGGACGCTGGCGGACTACAACATCCAGAAGGAGTCCACGCTGCATCTCGTTCTGCGCCTGCGTGGCGGAGGGGGCGATCCCGACGAAAACGATCCGAGCGCATCGGGCGATGGCGACGCCGGTCGGCTCCAGGCGGAGATTGCGAAGCTGCGGGCGGAAATCCGTCAAACCGTCCGAAAGCTCGACCGGGCCAAGGCCAGAACTCCGTTCCTGCGCGCGAAGGCGCGGCTCCGATCGCAGGCCCGGGAGCTGGCGAAACGGCTCACTGCCGCGGGAGCGACGAAGTCCGGGATCGCGAAGGAACAACGCGCCATCGGGAAAATTCTGCGGAGCGCACGCCTCCCGCTCGCGAAAGGTCGGTCCGCAAGACCCCGTCCCTCTGCCGTGAGGCACGCTCCCCGGCAGGTGGTCCGCTGAGTTCGCACCCCCATCGGCAAAACGCGGGCTGGAATCCTCCGCCGGGCATGCTCTCCTATCGGGGACATGCCCGAACTCGATTCCTCCCGCCTCGAAGGACCCGCCACGAACGATGCGGTTCTCGACGCCTTTCTCGGCTATCTCATCGAGTCCGGAATCGAGCCCTACGAGCATCAGGAAACCGCGATTCTCGAGCTGTTCGCCGACCGCAACGTCATCCTCAACACGCCGACCGGATCGGGCAAGACTCTCGTCGCCCTCGCGGTGCAGTTCCGGGCGGTCTGCCAGGGGCGGCGCTGCTTCTACACGGTGCCGGTGAAGGCCCTCGCGAACGAGAAGTTCCTCGCTCTCTGTCAGCTCTTCGGACCCGAGCGGGTCGGCATGATCACCGGCGACGCGACGGTGAATCCGGGGGCTCCCGTGATCTGCTGCACGGCCGAGATCCTCGCCAACCAGGCGCTACGCGAAGGGACCGCGTCCGCGGTCGACGACGTGGTCATGGACGAGTTCCACTACTACTCCGACCCCGAGCGGGGTGTCGCCTGGCAGGTTCCCTTGCTCGCCTTGCCCCAGGCGCGGTTCCTCCTCATGTCCGCGACCTTGGGCGACACTTCCTTTTTCGAGAAGGAGCTGACCCGCCTCACCGGCGCGCCCACCGTGCTGGTGAAGTCGGCGCAGCGGCCCGTGCCGCTCGAGTTCGGCTACAACGACCTTCTCCCTCTCGAGGAGAAGGTCGAGGAGCTGGTGAAGGAGGGGCGGGCGCCCATCTATCTCGTCCACTTCACCCAGCTCTCCTGCGCCGAATCGGCGCAGAACCTGATGAGCCGGAACTACTGCACGAAGGAGGAGAAGGAGGCCATCGCCGCCGAACTGGTCGGGGCCGACTTCCGCAGTCCCTACGGCAAGGAGATCCGGAAGCTGATCCGCCACGGCATCGGGATCCATCACGCCGGGCTCCTCCCGAAATACCGCGTCCTCGTCGAGCGGCTCGCCCAGAAGGGGCGGCTCAAGGTCATCTGCGGCACGGACACCTTGGGCGTGGGGGTGAACGTACCCATCCGCACCGTGCTCTTCACCCAGCTCTTCAAATACAGCGGAGACAAGAACCGCGTTCTCGCGGCGCGCGACTTCCATCAGATCGCCGGGCGTGCGGGGCGTCGCGGTTTCGACGCCCTCGGCCATGTCGTCGCCCAGGCGCCGGAGCATGTCATCGCGAACCTGCGGGCCGAGGCGAAGGCGGCGGACAAGGGGCAGAGGAACCGCGTCGTGAAGCGGAAGCCGCCGGAAGGCTTCGTGATGTGGGACGAGAAGACCTTCCGCAGCCTCGTCGAGGCCGAGCCGGAACGGCTCGTCTCGCGCTTCTCGATGCACCACGGCTTGCTGCTGAACATCCTCGCGCGTCGGAACGAGGATGGATGTCTCGCCCTGCGGCGGCTGATCCGCGAGTGCCATGAAAGCGAGCCGGCGAAACGGAAGCTCCGCCGCCGGGCCTTCTCCCTCTTCCGCGGGCTCGTCGAAGGCAGGATCCTGACAGTCATCCCAAAGCCGGAGCGGCGCGGCCCTGCGAAGGTGGCCCTGCATCTCGAGCTGCAGGAGGATTTCTCGCTCAACCAGGCGCTCGGCCTCTACCTGATCGAGGCGGTCGCGAAGCTCGACTTCGAGGCGCCCGACTATGCGCTGAACGTGATCTCCCTGATCGAGGCCATTCTCGAGGATCCGGCGATCATTCTGCGCCGCCAGGTCGACAAGGCCAAGACCGCCCTGATGGCGGAGATGAAGGCGGAGGGGCTCGACTACGACGAGCGCATCGAGCGTCTCGACGGGGTGACGCACCCCCAGCCGGGCAGGGAGTTCATCTACGCGACCTACAACGACTTCGTCCTCCGCAACCCCTGGGCGAAGGAGGCCGGGGTCCGGCCGAAGTCGATCGCCCGCGAGATGTTCGAGAACTGGCGGTCCTTCGAGGACTGCGTGAAGCACTACGGCCTCGAGCGCAGCGAGGCGGTGCTGCTGCGGCATCTCTCCGAGGTCTACAAGGTGCTCGTCCAGACGGTGCCCCCGGGCCTGAAGACGATGGAGCTGGACGAGGCCGAAGGGTTCTTCGGCACCATGCTGCGAGGGATCGATTCGACCCTGCTAGACGAATGGGAGCGGATGAAAGGGGGTGGGGTTCCGGCCACCGGGCAGGAGAGGGGATTGCCCTCGTCGCCCCGGCCGGTCACGCGGGATCGCGAGGCCTTCGTCCGACTGGTGCGCGGACGCCTCTTCGATTTCCTCAAGCGCCTTTGGCAGGGCGAGGAGGAGGAGGCTCTGAAATGGATTCAAGCCGCCGAAGAGGCCGAAGGAACGCCCGGGGAAGGGATCGGAGCCTATCGGGAGGCGCGTGGTGTGCTGCGCTTCGATCCCGAGGCGCGGAGCGCCAGGCATTTCCATCTCTCGGCCGACGAGGCGGCGAGGATCTGGCGGATCGAGCAGGTCCTCGTCGATGCCGAGGGGCACAACGACTGGAGTGCCCGGTTCAGGGTCGATCTCGCCGCGAGCGACGCCGCCGGCGAACCGGTGGTGCGTTGGATCGGAATCGGGGAGATCTAGCTGGGGAGGGGAAGCCGCCGGGAACCCGAGGACGCGGATTTTTTTCTGCACGGGGAGCGGGTCAGCCCTTGTGCTCCATGGCGAGGAGCTCCGTCACGGTGAGGAACTGGTAGCCGCGGGCGAGGAGCTGGTCCACGGTCGAAGGCATCGCGTCGATGGTGCCGGCGTGGATGTCGTGGGCGAGGAGGATGCCTCCGGGCGTGGTGCCGGAAACGAGGCGCGACGTCACGACGGAGGCGCCGGGCTTCTTCCAGTCGAGCGGATCGACGGACCACAGGATCGTGGGGTAGCCGAACTCCTTGCGGATCCAGGACTTCTGCGCGGTCGTGATGGAGCCGTAGGGAGGACGCATCGTGCGCGGGGTGACGCCGGTGGCCGAGACGATGGCGTCGCGGCAGCTCCGCAGCTCCTGCCGCACTCCGTCGTCGGACAGCTTCGCGAGGCTGGGGTGGGTGGCGGTGTGGTTGGCGATCTCGTGGCCCTCGGCGACGATGCGACGGGCGATCTCGGGATAGCGTTTCACATTCGTCCCGATCACGTAGAAGGTGGCCTTCACGTTGCGCTGCTTCAGGATGTCGAGCAGCCGCGGGGTGTTCACCGGATGGGGACCGTCGTCGAAGGTGAGGGCGACGAAGGGCAGGCTGGTCGCGACGCGGTTGTAGGAATCCTGCGTACCCGTCGAGGTGGGCCGCGCCGCCGGCCCGGTGCTGGTCGTCGGTGCTGGCTCGACCGCAGCGGACTTCTTCTTGTTCTGCGTCGTGGTGCAGGAAGGGGCAAGGGCGGCACCACAGAGGAGCAGAGCGCGTCGGCGGGAAAACAAGGTATTCACGGTGAAGGAACGGTCGTGGAAGGAAGCTTCAAGAATTTCACAAAAATTTAAAAACTTTCAACTCAGAAATGAAACGTTTCTCAATTATCTAAAAACCTTTCAAGGATGGGAGCGAGATTCCGTGTGGTGTCGGCGGGCCAGAGGGCGCGGTCGGTGAAGAGGGCTCCGTCGAGGGCCCGGTGCTCCGGCCAGTCCGGCGTTTCGGGAATGCGGGGGATCAGGGCCTGCAGGATGGCCTTGGCGGTGGCGGCATTGGCCTGGACATGTTCGATGACGGAGTGGGCGCTGACGGCTTCCTCGTCGACTTTCCAGCAGTCGTAGTCGGTGACCATGGCGAGGGTGGCGAGGGCGATCTCGGCTTCGCGGGCGAGCTTGGCTTCGGGTAGATTCGTCATGCCGATGAGGTCGAATCCGAGTTGCCGATGGATTTCGGATTCGGCCCGGGTGGAAAAGGCGGGGCCGTCCATGCAGACGTAGGTGCCGCCGTCGTGGCAGGGCTTGCCAAGCTCCGCAGCCGTTTCGGCGAGGAGCCGTCGCAGTCCGGGGGAGATGGGATCGGCGAAGCCGACGTGGGCGACGATGCCCTTTCCGAAAAACGTGTGATGCTCGCGCCGGCTCGTGCGGTCGAAGAACTGGTCGGGCAGCACGATGTCGCGGGGGCGGTATTCCTCCTTCAGAGAACCGACCGCGGTGATGGCGACGATCCAGCGGACATCGAGGGATCGCAGCGCCCAGAGATTGGCGCGATGGTTGAGTTCGGTCGGAAGGAGACGGTGCCCCCGCCCATGCCGGGGCAGGAAGCAGACCCGGCGGCCCGCGAAGCGCCCATGCACGAGGGTGTCGGAAGGATCGCCGAAAGGGGTCTCGATGCGGATCTCCTCCGCCTCGGTGAACCCTTCGATCTCGTAAAGTCCAGAACCGCCGATCACGCCGATGGCGGCTTCGCCTGCATTGCCCATGCCCGCAACCTAGGAGGGAAGCCGTAGGATTCCAAGCGCCATTTTCCTCCGTGCGAAAGCAGCGAAGGAATTTAAGGAAGCTTGATTTTTTAAAATTATGAGGAAGAATTTTTAAAATGTTTCTCCGTCGCTCGCTTTCCCTGTTTCTCGTCGGCATCGGCATCGGCTCGCCGTGGTTGGTGCGCGACTGGCTGGCGGCCCGATCCGACGCGTCGCGGCCCCCCTCCATGTGGTCGGAATGGTCGGGTCGGATTCAGGAGCGTTGGCGGAATTCCGACGAAAGCGTGGCCGAGGAGACGGTCCCCCTGGAAACCGAGGAGACGGCGGAGCGGCAGCCCTATCCCCTCGCTTCGCAGACGCGCCGCATCGTCGAGGGATTCTTCGGGGGAGGCGGAACGCCTTCGGGGCCGCGCCCGAGCGCTGGGCCGCCCTCCACGCCACGTTCCCGGGCCATCGTCGAGGCGGCGCTGGCCCGCATGGAGCCCGAATTGGGCAAGCAGGGGCTGAGCGGCGGCGATCCGGTCGTCCTCCGTCTCTTCAAGGAGGAGGGCGAGCTGGAAGTCTGGATGAAACCCTCCTCCGACCCGCACTACACCCTGTTCAAGGTCCATCGGATCGCTTCCTCTGCCGGGCGGCCGGGACCGAAGCTGCGAGAAGGGGACGGACAGGCTCCCGAGGGGTTCTACGAGGTCTCCGCCGAAGGACTGCGTCCGGGAACCCGCCATTATCTCGGCCTCGATTTCGGCTATCCGAATTCCCTCGACCGCCACTTGGGGCGCACCGGGGGGGAAATGATGATCCATGCCGGATCGACGGCGGCCGGAGCCTATGCCCTGTCTCCGGAGGGAATGGAGGAAGTCTACGCCCTCGCCGACGCGGCCCTCCGCTCCGGGACGGGAACCGTGGGGGTGCATCTCTTTCCCTTCCGCCTCACCGACAAGCGCATGGACCAGGTCGTGGAGGAGCGCTCCCGCTGGTCCGAAGAGTGGGTGAACCTCAAGGAAGGCTACGACTTTTTCGAAAACGTCCGCCAGCCGCCTGTGCTCGGAATCGAGGCGGGACGCTACGTTTTTCGGATGGGGAAGGGTGAATTTTGAGGTCGTCGTGTTTTTTTTCTTCCCGTTAGGCTCGCTTTCCACTAGCCTTCCCGCCCCGGGACTTTGGCTCCGGCCCGAGGGCCGGGCAGTTGCTCTGTCCTTTTCACCGTAAACCTCCTCTCGCGTTTTGTACTCCAACGAATCCTACCTCTTGGAACTGCTGCAGGAAGCCCAGCTGGTCACTCCTGCGGCGCTCGAAGATGTGCGTCACAAGAAAAAGTCGCAGGAATCGACGATCGACGCGCTTCTCTCGCTGAACCTGATCACCGACGAGGCCATCGCCCAGACGCTCGCGGAGAACGCGGGGATGGACTATGTCGACCTGAAGAAGCTCGATCTCGATCCCTCCGTGGCCATGGCGGTTCCGGCGGACACCGCGGTGCGCTTCCGCGCCGTGCCCATCGCCGAAGGCGGGGGGACGCTGGTGATCGCGGTGACGGACCCCCTCGATTTCGACGCGCTCGACTCGCTCCGCCACGTCCTCACGGTCGAGCCCGAGTTCGTCGTGGCTTCGGAAGGCGCGATCAAGCAGCGCCTCCTCGACTTCTACGCCTCGCAGCTCGACGCCGACCAGATCGCCAAGCTCGACGCCAACGCCATCGCGGTGACGGAAACGTCGGGGGCCGACGGCGGCGACGCGCCGGTCATCAAGATGGTCTACCAGATTCTCCAGGAGGCCTACCAGAACCGGGCTTCGGACATCCACATCGAGCCCACCGAGAAGGAGATGCGGGTGCGCTACCGCATCGACGGGGCCCTCCACAAGGTGCAGAGCCATCCGCTGAGCCTCCTTTCCTCCATCGTGAGCCGGATCAAGATCATGACCGGAACGATGGCGATTTCGGAAAAGCGTCTCCCCCAGGACGGGCGCATCCAGGCGAAGTTCGGCGGCGGCGACCTCGACCTTCGCGTCTCCACGGTGCCCACGAGCGCGGGGGAGAGCGTGGTGATGCGGATCCTCGACAAGAGCTCTCTCTCCATCGGTCTGCCCCAGCTCGGTTTCTTCAGCGACGACCAGGCGACCTTCGAGGAGCTGCTCCACCTGCCCGACGGCATCATCCTCGTGACCGGCCCGACCGGGTCGGGCAAGACGACGACCCTCTACGCCTGTCTGAACTCGATCAACAAGCCCGACCGCAAGATCATCACGGTCGAGGATCCGGTGGAATACCTCCTTTCCGGCATCAACCAGGTGCAGGTGAAGGAGTCCATCGGCATGACCTTCGCGGCGGCGCTCCGGGCCATTCTGCGCCAGGCACCGAACATCATCATGATCGGGGAGATCCGGGACCTCGAGACCGCCTCGATCGCGATCAACGCCTCGCTCACGGGGCACCTCGTCTTCTCCACGCTCCACACCAACGACGCGCCCGCCGCCGTCGCCCGTCTCGCCGACATCGGGGTGAAGAAGTTCCTCATCGCCTCGGCGGTGCGCTCCGTGATGGCCCAGCGTCTCGTCCGCGGCATCTGCAAGGACTGCGCCGAGCCCAGCGAAATGACCTTGAAGGAGATCCGCTCCCTTCGCCTCACCGAGGAGCAGGTCGCCAAGGCGGAGATCAAGAAGGGCGCGGGCTGCCGCACGTGCCGCATGACGGGCTTCAAGGGCCGCATGGGCTGCTTCGAGATCTTCAACATCACCGAGGAGGTGCGCCTCCTCATCAACGGCGACGAGTCCACCAGCGGCCTGCGCAAGCGGGCGCGCGAGCTCGGCATGCGGACTTTGCGCGAGGACGGCATCCGCAAAGTGCTCGCGGGCAAGACGACCGCCTCGGAAGTCATCCGCGTGACCATGGCCGACAGCGATTGATCGTCCGGCGAAACTTTTCTTCGATTTCTTATTTCTTATGACGGTTGAAAGCGTAATCGACCTCCTTGTCTCCAGGGGACTGATCGACGAGTCCCAGAGGGAGGACTACATTGCCGCCGCCTACGGCAGCGAGCACGACATCACCTATGCGGTCGAGGAGCTCGGCCTGCTGCAGCGCGAGCAGCTTTTCCATCTCGTCGCCCAGGATATCGGGGGCGACTACTACGATCTGAGCGAGTTCGAGCCTGCGCCCCAGGTGCTGCGCGCGGTGCCGGCGGGGACGGCGAAGCTCTACCAGTGCTTCCCCATCCAGTTCCTCGAGCAGGGGCTGCAGGTGGCGATCGCCAATCCGCTCGAGCCGCAGAACCTGGAGGAGCTGGCCTTCTCCCTGAACGCCGCCATCGTTCCGGCGGTGGCTCCGCCCGAGCAGATCGCCGCACTCATCGAGAAGTTCTACTACGGAGGCGGCAAGGGGGCCGATGGGGCGAGCCCCGCCGGCGAGAGCGACGCCCTCGCCCAGCTCCGCGCCGAAGTCGCGGCCCTCTCCAACGAGGACGCCGAAGAGGAGTCGAACTCCGCTCCCATCATCCGCTACGTCGACCTCGTCCTCTATCAGGCGATCAAGGAGAAGGCCTCCGATATCCACTTCGAGCCCTTCGAGGACGATTTCAAGATCCGCTACCGCGTCGATGGCGCGCTCTACGAGATGGCGCCGCCGCCGCAGCACCTCAAGCAGGCCATCATTTCCCGGATCAAGGTGATGTCCTCGCTGAACATCGCCGAGACCCGCCTGCCCCAGGACGGGCGCATCACCAAGGAGATCAACGGACAGGGCATCGACATGCGCGTGTCCACCCTGCCGACGATCTTCGGCGAGAGCGTCGTGCTCCGGGTCCTCGACCGGTCGAACGTGAACCTCAATCTCGAGGTCCTCAACCTGCCGCAGGAGACCTACGACTACATCGTCGACACCATCGAGAAGCCGAACGGGATCTTCATCTGCACGGGGCCCACCGGCGCGGGCAAGACGACGACGCTCTACGCCTGCCTCCGCAAGATCAACACCGAGGACGCGAAGCTCCTCACCGCCGAGGATCCGGTCGAATATGACATCGACGGCATCATGCAGGTGCCGATCAACGAAGCCATCGGCCTCACCTTCGGGCGCGTCCTCCGCGCCTTCCTGCGGCAGGACCCCGACCGCATCCTCGTAGGCGAGATGCGCGACCTCGAGACCGCGCAGATCGCGATCCAGGCTTCCTTGACGGGACACTTGGTGCTCTCGACCCTCCACACCAACGACGCGCCCGGCGCGGTGACGCGCCTCATCGATATGGGCTGCGAGCCGTTCCTCGTGGCCGCGACCCTCGAGGGCGTTCTCGGGCAGCGTCTTCTCCGCCGGATCTGCTCCGGCTGCCGCGTCTCCTACAAGCCCTCCCAGGCAGTCCTGGCCCAGCTCGGCATCGCCGCTTCCGACATCGGAGACAAGCAGTTCTACACCGGGCAGGGCTGCGAAGCCTGCAACGACACCGGCTACCGCGGCCGCCAAGGGCTCTTCGAGCTGCTCGACATGTCGAATCCCATCCGCGAGCTCATCGCCCAGCGCGCCGCCACCGTCGTCCTGAAGCAGAAGGCCCAGGAACTCGGGATGCGCACCCTGCGCGAGGACGGCATCCGGAACATCTTCGAAGGAATCACCACCATCGAGGAAGTGCTGAAATACACCTGACGGAAACTCTCCGTTTTTTCCATCGACAGCCCTTGTGGCGGATAGCTAATCTCACAACCTAAAGACAGAACCAGCGAATATGGCAAACTTCGAATACATCGCCTTGGACGCGAAGGGCTCGGAGACGACGGGCACGATCAAGGCGAACGACGAGGCGGACGCGATCAGCCAGCTCCGCAAGAGCGGTCTCTACCCCACCCAAGTCGTCCCTGCAGGGAAAGGCGGCGTCTCCAGCGCCGCGAAGAAACGCGCCAAGAAAGCCCAGGCGGGCAACAAGAAGACGGGCGTTGGCGGCCGGGTCAAGGGCAAGATCCTCATGATCTTCACGCGGCAGCTCGCCACTCTCGTCGATGCCGGCCTGCCGTTGCTGCGCGGCCTTTCCGTCCTCGGCAAGCAGGAGAAGAACCGCGTCATGGCCGGGACCATCAACCACCTCGCCGACGCCGTCGCGGGGGGCTCGACCTTCTCCGAAAGCCTCGGGCAGCATCCGAAGATCTTCGACAAGCTCTACATCAACATGGTCAAGGCGGGTGAACTCGGCGGGGTCCTCGAGCTCGTCCTCATCCGTCTCGCGGAATACCAGGAAAAAGCCCAGAAGCTGAAGAACCGCATCGTCGCGGCGATGGTCTACCCCATCATCGTCATCGTCATCGCGGTGGCCATCCTCATCTTCCTCATGGCGGTGATCGTGCCCCGCTTCGAGAAGATCTTCGCGGAAATGCTGAGCGGCAAGGCCTTGCCGCCCATCACCCAGGTCGTCATCGGCATCAGCCGATGGGTGCAGGAAAAATGGCTCATCGTCCTCATCCTCGGCGGTGTCCTCTACGCGGGCTGGAAGGTCTTCGCCATGACCAAGAACGGCCGGGTCATCATCGACCGGATGAAGCTCAAGATGCCCGTCTTCGGCCCCGTGCAGCTCAAGAGCGCGATCGCCCGCTTCACCCGGACCCTCGGCACGCTCGTCACCAGCGGGGTACCCATTCTCCAGGCCCTGAACATCACCCGCGACACGGCGGGCAACGTCGTCGTTTCGAACGCCATCGACAAGGTCCACGAAGCGGTGCGCGAAGGGGAATCCGTCGTCGCCCCCCTCGAGGCGAGCAAGATCTTCCCGCCGATGGTCATCTCCATGGTCGACGTGGGCGAGGAGACCGGCCAGCTCCCCGACATGCTTCTGAAGATCGCGGACGTCTACGACGACGAGGTCGACAATGCGGTCGATGCGATGACCTCGATGATCGAGCCCATCATGATCGTCTTCCTGGCGCTCATCGTCGGGACGATCGTCATCGCCCTCTTCATGCCGATGATCTCCATCATCCAAGGAATGAACGAGCAGGCCGGCTGATCGCTGCTGCCGTCGCCGGGCGGGGAGGGACGATCCCGAACCGCCCGCGCTTTCCAGCGAATTTCACCGCCAATTGTTTACAATGTATTGACCCGGTCCCGTCGGGACTGATACACTCCGTCCATGAACGTCTCCTTCTCCTCCCGCCGCAGCCGGGGCTTCAGCATGGTCGAACTGATGGTCGTCATCGGGGTCATCGTGATCCTCGCCGGCCTCCTCATCGGCTCCCTTCCCGGGATTCAGGCCCGCGTCAACCGCAACAAGGTCGAGGCCTTCCTCGCGGAACTGGAGGCGGGTCTCTCCAAGTATCAGATCGACCACGGGATCTACCCGCTCAACGAGCCCACGGGGAATCGCGACACCGCCGGAGTCGAGGGGGCCAAGGTCCTCTACAAGCACCTCTCCGGCGACTTCAACGGCGACGGCGAAGTCGATTTCGACAAGAACGAGAAGGTCTACGTGCCGAGGCTCGACTATTTCTCCAATCGCGAGTCCAAGGAGGCGCGCTCGACGAACATCGGGGGAGACTTCATGGTGATCGATTCCTTCGGCGACCCGGTGCGCTACCTGGCCCAGCCGCCGAATCTTCAGGGCCGGAAGCGGGAGACCCGCAATCCCACCTACGATCTTTGGTCCATCGCCGGATCGGACCCTCGGAATGCCGAGGACGAGGCGAGCTACATCTGGGCGGGCAAGTGAGGCGGTGCATGGCCCGCGGACGAGCGGCCCATGCCGTTCCCGAGGGACGGAGAGGGACGGATCCGGGCTGGATTCCGTCCGTCCGTGGCGTTGAGATCATCCTTGCAAAAAGGCGTGCGCTCCGTTAACTCCCGCACGCCTTTTTCCGTCTCATGGACGCTTCCAAGCCCGAACCTCCCTGCCGCCTCGATCCGCTGCCAGCGCTGATCTTCAGCTCGCGCTGGCTGCAGTTGCCTCTGTATCTCGGCCTGATCGTCGCGCAGGGCGTCTACGTAGTGCTCTTTCTGAAGGAACTCTGGCACCTCATCGTCGGGGCGACGAGCCTATCGGAGCAGCACATGATGCTCATCGTCCTGGGGCTCATCGACGTGGTCATGATCTCCAATCTCCTCATGATGGTGATCGTCGGCGGCTACGAGACCTTCGTCTCGCGCCTGCGTCTCCAGAACCATCCCGACCAGCCCGAATGGCTCAGCCATGTGAACGCCTCGGTGCTGAAGGTGAAGCTGGCGATGGCGATCATCGGGATCAGCTCGGTGCACCTGCTGAAGACCTTCATTGCGGCAGGCAACATAGGGCTGCCCTCCAAGTCGGGGAATCCGGCGATGATGGCGGTGGAGACGGTCACGCCTGAGGGGGTGATGTGGCAGACGATCATCCATGCGGTCTTCATTCTCTCGGCCTTGGGGATCGCGTGGACCGATCGCGTGATGCAGAGCATTCCGGTCGCCAAGGCGGGAAAGCACTGAGGGGAAAGGGATAGGGAGAGCCCCGCGCAGGGCGCGCGTGCTCATTTCCGCATCGCCGCCCGCCATCGGGTCGGGGTCTGGCCGGTGTGCTGGCGGAACCAGCGGGCGAAGTAGTTCTGGTCGTCCATGCCGATCCCGGCGGCGATCTCGCCGATGGAGCGGTCGGTCTCGCGCAACGCCCGAGCCGCCTCTTCGAGCCGCATCCGCTGGAGCAGCCCGCCGACCGTCGTCCCCATCTCGGCCTGAAGCTGGCGGTTGAGATGGTCGAGGCTGCGTGCGAGCGCCTGCGCCACCTCGCCCGGCGTGAGTCCGGGCAGTCCAAGCTGTGCCACAACCGCCCACACCGAAGCCGCGACCGGACCACCTCTTTCCCGCGTGTCCGCCTCCGAGACCGCGCCCTCCAGACAGGCGAGGAGCCGCAGGATCAACGCCGCCGTCTGGATGGAAAAGGCGTCGGTCCGGCGGCGCTGTTCGTTCAGGGACAGCAGCCAGCGTTCCACGAGAGCGAGGTCGCGCGCGCCGAGAACCGCGGACTCGCGCCAAGGGATGACCTCGGCCGTCTCGAAGTCGATGGCCAGGCAGATCGGACGCACCGGGCGCGATTTCTCGAAGCGATGCGCCTGCCCCGGCGGGATCACGAGCACGCTGCCTCGCCCCACCGGCATGTTCCGTTTGCCGAGGTGCTGCACCCCTCCGCCACGCAGGTAGACGAGCATCTGGGCGAAGCGATGGACGTGCTCCCCCAGCCGTTCGACCCGGGGCATGTGCTGGTTCAGCGCGATCCGCCGGATCGCGAAACCGGACCAGCGGATTTTGAGATTTTCGAGGAGGATGGGCTGGAACTCGCGAGGCATCACGAAATCGACATCGGTTTGGTGCTAACCATGCCGGATTTGTTCTCACGGCACCACCCGTTTTTTGCTAGGTTCCTGGCGTTGACCCGATCCTATGAAACGACGCACCTTCATCGCAGGCTGTGGATTGACAGCGCTCGGCAGCGCATCGGCCACGTCGACAGAAGCACGGCTGCGGATCGGCCAGATCGGAACGACGGGAGCCCATGCTTCGGGAAAAATGCTGGCGATGCTCAGCATGAAGAAGATGTGGGACGTCGTTGGCCTCGTCGAGCCGGAGGCCGCCCATTTGAAAAATCCGGCGACGGCGAGGACTTGGGAGGGCTTGCCTGTGCTCGCCGAGGAGGAGTTGCTGGGGCTGCCCGATCTCGCAGCCGTCGCGGTCGAGACCTCGATCGACGAGGCCACGGCGACGGCGCTGCGGGCGATCCGGGCGGGCAAGCATGTGCATCTGGAAAAGCCAGGGGGCTTCGACCATGCGGAGTTCAAGGCGATGCGGCTGGAGGCGGAGCAGCGCGGTCTCGTGGTCCAGATGGGCTACATGCTGCGCTACAATCCGGCCTTCCAGCTCCTCTACCAGGCGGTGCGGGAGGGCTGGCTCGGGGAGCTGACCGAAGTGGATGTCTTCATCGGAAAACTCGGGGATCCCGGGGCACGCGAATTCATCGGCCGGCTGCCGGGCGGCGGCATGTTCGAGTTGGGCTGCCATGTCATCGACACGGTGGTCACCCTCCTCGGTCCTCCGAAATCGGTCACCGCCTTCAAGACTCCGAGCCGGGACGACGGGGTGGGGGACAACCAGATGGCGGTCTTCGAATATCCCCGCGCCACGGCGGTGGTGCGCTGCAACTACGCGGATCCCTTCGGGGACGATCGGAGGCGGATCAGCGTGACCGGAACGGAGGGGACGCTCGAGATCGCGCCCATGGAATCCCGCATGGTGACGCTGTCCCTGGCGCACGCGCGTGGCGGCTATGCCAAGGGCACGCAGTCGTTTCCATTTGGAAGTCCCAGCGGGCGTTTCGACGGCGAGTTCATCGATCTCTTCCATGTCTTGCGCGGCGAGAAAGCCTTCGAATGGGATGCCGCACACGACATCGCGGTGCATGAAGCGGTCCTGCGCGCCTCGGGGGCGTGGGTGTGGGAGGAGGATCGCTGAAGCACGGAGCGGGATGCGTGGGGAATCCGGGAGTCTTTACGAAATCGACATCGTTTTTGTGCTAATTGGAGCGGAAATATCCTCACTCCTCCGCCTCGCATTTGCTAGCTTTGTGTCATGAACACCTTCCGCTTCGCTGCCTGCCTGGCCTTGGTTCTGTCCGCTGCCGAAGCCCGCGGCTCCGACTTTCCCCAGCCCTACAACACGGAGCGCGACACCAGGACCACGAGGTGGCCCGGAGCGGAGACGGCGGCGACGCTCCAGTTGCCGGAGGGGTTCCGGGCCTCGGTCTTCGCGGCGGAACCGGACCTGCAGAATCCCGTCGCCCTGGCCTGGGATGCCCGTGGCCGCCTCTGGGTGGTGGAGAACTACACCTATGCGGAGCTGCCGGTGATGTTCGACCTGAACCTGCGCGACCGCATCCTCGTCTTCGAGGACGGGAACGGCGACGGGCGGCACAACTCCCGGCGGGTCTTCACGGACGACGTGCAGCGCTGCACCAGCATCGAGGTGGGGCATGGCGGGGTGTGGGCGATGTGTCCGCCGCAGCTTCTCTTCTTTCCGGACCGCGACGGGGACGACGTGCCCGACGGGGCGCCCGAGGTGGTTCTCGACGGATTCACCGTCAGCAGGGAGAAGAACCACACCGTTGCCAACGGACTCCGCTTCGGTCCCGACGGTTGGCTCTACGGGCGCTGCGGCCAGACGAGTCCGGGAGACATCGGTCTGCCGGGCACGCCGATGGAGGAGCGCCTGCCCTTGCGCGGCTCGATGTGGCGCTATCATCCCCAGCGCAAGGTGGTCGAGGTGATCAACAGCGGCACGAGCAATCCCTGGGGGCACGACTGGAACGCGCAGGGCGAGCTGTTTTTCATCAACACGGTGATCGGGCATCTCTGGCACAGCCTGCCGGGGGCGCACTATGCCCGCAACGGGGGAATGGCCCTGGAGCCGAATCCGGCCGTCTACGAGTTGATCGACCAGCATGCCGACCATGTCCACTGGGACACCGGCGAGGCCTGGAATGCCGTCCGGGAATTGGGCGTCACCGCCGCTTCGGCAAAGGCAGGCGGCGGCCATGCCCACGCGGGTCTGATGATCTATCAGGGTGACAATTGGCCGGAGGCCTATCACGGACGGCTCTTCACGCTCAATTTCCATGGACGCCGTTTGAACGAGGATTATCTGGAGCGGAGCGGCTCCGGCTATGTCGGACGGCATGGGACGGATTTCTTCACCACCGGCGACCCGTGGTTCCGCGGGGTGGAGGTGACCTACGGACCGGACGGCGGAGTCTTCGTCCTCGACTGGAGCGACACCGGCGAATGCCACGACGAGACGGGCGTGCATCGCCTGAGCGGCCGGGCCTACAAGATCACCTACGGACAGTCGAAGCCCCCTGCGGTCGGAGATCTGACGAAGCTGGGCGCCCGGGAGCTGGCCGGCCTGCACACCCATGCCAACGAATGGTTCGTCCGCCAGGCGCGGCTGGAGCTGGCGGCGCGGGCCTGCGACGGACGGGGCGGCGAGGAGGCCGAGGCACCCTTGCGCGGTTTGTTCGAGTCGCATCCCGACCAAGTCGTGAAACTGCGTGCGCTCTGGACGCTCTATGGCATGGGCGCAACGGACCGGGATTTCCTGCGCACCCAGCTCGGGCACGAGGATGAGCACGTCCGGACCTGGGCGGTGCGCCTCCTCACCGACGACTGGCCTCTCGACACGGTGATGAGCCTGCGTCCGGCGCGGCCCGAGGCGAAACCCGATGAGGCGGTGCTGGTGGAGCTGCTGCGTCTGGCGAAATCCGACGATTCGGCCCTGGTGAGGCTCGCCCTCGCCTCGGTCCTGCAGCGTCTGCCCCTGGAGCAGAGGGAGGCGATGGCGTCTGCGCTCGTCGCCCACGACGAGGACGCAGGGGACCACAATCTTCCCTTGCTCATCTGGTATGGCCTGATTCCGCTGGCGCAGTCCGATCCCGCCGCTCTGGCAAGGATCGCCACCGTCTGCGAGCTGCCCACCACCCGCAAATGGATCGCCCGCCGGCTCGCGGAAGTTCTCGAGCCGGACTCTCCGCCGCTCGATGTGCTGCTGACAGCGGCGGCGAAGAAAGACCGGGCATTCCGCAGCGACATCGTCCTGGGACTTGCCGACGGGCTCAAGGGGCGGCGAAAGGCGGAAAAGCCGGCGGCGTGGGAAGCCCTTTCGGCCAGCTTGTCCGAAGAGACGGACCCGACCGTGCTCCAAAAGCTGGGGGAGCTCACCGTGCTCTTCGGCGACGGCCGGTCCATCGCGGAACTGCGACAGGCGGCGCTGGACCAGAATGTTTCGATGACCTCGCGGGAGACGGCGTTGCGGGCCTTCATCGCCGCCGATCCACCCGACTTGCGGGCTGTGTGCGAGAGCCTCCTCCGCGTGCGCTTTCTCAACCTCGTCGCGGTGGAAGGCCTCGCGTCCTTCGACGACTTCGAGGCCGGGCGCAGCATCGCGAGCCACTACGACCGTATCGACCCCACAAAACGCGAGGCGGTCGTCCAGATCCTCCTGACCCGGCCGGCTTTCGCGCGGGCCTTGCTCGCGGAAATCGCCGCTGGCGGCATCCCGCGCTCCGTGCTCACGCCCTACTACGTGCGGCAGATTCGCGCCTTCGAGGACAGCGAGCTGACGGCCGAATTGACGGCCGTCTGGGGAGAGTTCCGCGAACCGGCCGCCGACAAGCGGGGCCTGATCGAGAAACTGAAGACCGAGCTGACCGAGGAGACTCTGGCCGGGGCGGACAAGAGCGAGGGCCGCGCGCTTTTTGCCGCGCTCTGCGGCGCCTGCCACACCCTCTACGGCCACGGCGGGCAAATCGGTCCCGACCTCACCGGCTCCGGGCGCCACGACCTCGACTACCTGCTCGAAAATCTGGTCGATCCCGGCGCGAACCTGAGCGCCGATTTCCGCATCAGCGTGATCACGCTCAAGGACGGTCGCACCTTGAGCGGCCGGGTGGTGGCGAAAACTCCGCGCACCCTCACCCTGCAAGGGCTGACGGACGAAGTGACGGTGGAGCAGGACGAGATAGCGAATCGCCAGGAGCTGGCCCAGTCCCTGATGCCCGAAGGATTGCTGGAATCGCTCACGCCGGAACAGAGGCGGGACCTGATCGCCTACTTGAGGCACCCCGTGCAGGTGCCGCTCCCCGAGCCGTCGTCTCCGGCAGAAACGTCGCGCCCTCTCCCCTGATGGATCACCGCCCGAAAAACATCACGAAATCGACATCGGTTTGGTGCTAACCATGCCGAATTTGTTCTCACGGCACCACCCGTTTTTTGCTAGGCTTTTCCCCATGATCACCGATCCCGCCGATCTGAAATCCTCCACGACCTGGGAGGAGACCGTCTGGGCGCACACGCCCGAGGAGACCCTCGTCGATCACGGGCCGAACCCCCGCCTCTGCGTCGCCACCCTCCTGCCCTTCCGCGATGGCAAGCCCGACTGGGAGGGCTTCGAGAACAGCATCCGCTGGATGCTCGCCAGCGCCGAGGCCGCCGGAGTCGAGATTGCCTTCGTCCTCAACGCGGACACCGGCTACATCTTCAACCTCAGCGAGGAGCTCTACGCCGAAGTCATCCGCCGCTTCCGCGCCGCCTTCCCCGAACCGACCATCATTTGCGGGACAACCGCGGTCGGCGCCTCGGGCGACACCTTCAAGGCCGAATGGTACCGCCCCCATCTCGACATCGCGCAGAGCTTCGACCGGGTCGAGGTGATGATCATGACCTCGCGCCTCCTCAACGAGCTGGAGACGGAGAAGCGGCGCGACGCCTATTTCGAGATCGCCGAGATGCTGACCGTGCCCGGCATCGTCCACGCCCTCGAACCCGCCTTCGTGCCTTGGGCGACGCCCTACGGGCCGTGGCTCCTGCACGAACTGGCGAACCATCCGAAATTCGTCGGAGGCAAAATCTCCACCCTCGACGAGCCGCATTTCCTCTACTGGGCCGCGATGTGCCGCGACCGAAAGCTCGACTTCGCGCCCCACAGCGGCGACGACTTCGGCATCGCCTCGGCCATCCGCATGGGCCTGCCCCTCCTCATCGGCGCGGGTGTCTCCGCCTGCCCCCTCATCTGCGAAACGAAGCGACTCTGGCGCGGCTCTCCCCTCGACACGCGGGTTTACAAACTGTTCGAGGCCTTCCAGTCGCTCGAGGACGCCGTCTTCCGCCTCGACGCGCAGGGCAGCGCCGCCGCCTACAAGCACAGCACCGCGCATGTGTTGAAACTGCTCGGTCTGATCGCTTCCTCCGAGATCCATCCCGACTGCCCCGACCGCCGTCCCGACGGCGAGGACGAGCGGATGCGCGAGGCCCTCGTCCGTCCCCTGAGAATCGCCGAGCGCCTCGGCATCGCGAATTTCAAGCTGGCCTGAAACCTCGTGACCCGTGACCCATGGCTCCTGACCTCTCCCGCCTCTGTGTCCACACCATCACGACCAAGCCTTGGCCCATCGAAGTAGCGATGGACAAATACGCCGAGGCCGGGATCGCTGGGATCACCGTCTGGCGTCAGGCCCTCGAAGGCCGCGACATTGGAAAGGTCGGCGAAGCTCTCCGTGCCCGGAATCTCTCCATCGTCTCGCTCTGCCGGGGCGGCTTCTTTCCCGCGAAGACCGCGCAAGGACTCGCCGAAGCCATCGAGGACAACCGACGAGCCCTCCGCGAAGCCGCTGGGCTCGGGGCACCCCTCGTCGTCCTCGTCTGCGGGGCTGTGCCCGGACAGCCGCTCGCGGAATCGCGAAAGCGGATCGCTGACGGCATCGCCGCGGTCCTCCCCCTCGCCGAGGAGCTTGGCGTGCGTCTCGGGATCGAGCCGCTCCATCCCATGTACGCCGACGACCGCAGCGCGATCAACACCATGGCCTCGGCCAACGCCGTCTGCGACCAGCTCGACCATCCCCTCGTCGGCATCGCCGCCGACGCCTACCACATCTGGTGGGACCCCGATCTCGCCGAACAGATCGCCATCGCGGGGGCAAAAAAGCGCCTCTTCGCCTTCCACGTCTGCGACTGGCTCACCCCCACGACCGACCTCCTCAACGACCGCGGCCTTATGGGCGAAGGCTGCATCGACCTGCGCGGGATGCGGGCCATGGTCGAAGCCGCCGGATTCGACGGGTTTCACGAGGTGGAAATCTTCTCGAACCGCTGGTGGGCGGCGGACCAAGACGATTTTCTTGCCCGGATCAAGCGGGCTTATTTGGAATATTGTTAGCCGATAAGCATGATAGCCGCGCCCGAGAAATTAGACTTCGAGAGTTTGCGAGAAGAGTTTGCTGCGCCAAGCCATTGCACAACACTGGCCTATTGGATTGGCGTCCTCACTGACATTCGATCCAAAATCGCAACGAATGCCGAAGAGGCTTGTGCCGCAATGAGCCATCAATATAACGTGGAAGAACAGGACAATCTTTGCGGTTACCCGGAATATGTTCCCGATATTTTTCGACCTATAGCTCCCGTCACTCTGGCGTTAAAATGGAGCCCTTTCCCTTTGGCGCTCGACATCATGGGCGAGCCGCTCACATTCGATTCCGGAGGCTATGGGGCTAGGCTGTTCGCTTTCCAACCGACATCAAAAAAGAACGTTTCGCCATTTGGCAGTGCAGATACACGTCATTTCATATTTTTGCTTGAGTCTGCCATTCGACGCGCGAGGCTAGATGATTATGTCCTGTTATGCGGTTCGCCCGGTTGGTCATATTTAAATGCAGATTGTATTTATAGATCTACACGGAGACTGATGCGGGATTTTGGGTTCGTGTATCAGGAGCGGAAGCCGCGCGCGGGCCTCCGGGGTGTATTCGATCGCTATTTCAGGAAATGAAAACGAAGCTTGATTTTGAAATCCGAACCTCCCTCGTCGGCTCAAGCCTCCACACCAACCCTGCACCTACCGCCACCCACCGCACAGGCGTGACGCCTGTGTTCCACCACCCCACCGGCGGGGCACCAGCCCCGCGACAATCCAACCTTTCACTTTTTACCTTTCACCTTTTACTCCTCCTCCCGCTATGAAGCTCGGCATCATCCTCAACGGCGTCACCGGACGCATGGGCACGAACCAGCACCTCGTCCGCTCCATCCTCGCGATCCGCGAGCAGGGCGGCATCCATGTGGCCCCCGGCGAGACCATCCAAGTCGATCCCATCCTCACAGGCCGCAACGAGCACAAGCTCCGAGAACTCGCCGCGAAGCACGGAGTCGAGCGCTGGACCACGGACCTCGACGCCGCCCTTGCCGACCCGCACAACCAGATCTTCTTCGACGCCAGCTCCACCCTGCACCGCGCCCGCTTCGTCGAGAAGGCGGTCGCGGCCGGGAAAGCAATCTATTGCGAGAAACCCACCGCCGTCGAGACCGCCGAGGCCGTGCGCCTCGCCAAGCTCTGCCGCGAGGCCGGGGTCAAGAACGGGGTCGTGCAGGACAAACTCTGGCTCAGCGGCATCCGCAAGCTGAAGACCCTCATCCAGCAGGGCTTCTTCGGGCGCATCCTCTCGGTGCGCGGCGAGTTCGGCTACTGGGTCTTCACCGGGCACGACGCCGACCAGCCCATCCAGCGTCCGAGCTGGAACTACCGCAAGGAGGAGGGCGGCGGCATCATCGTCGACATGCTCTGCCATTGGCGCTATCTCGTGGACAATGTCTTCGGCCCCATCAGGAGCGTCTCCTGCCTCGGCGCGACGCACATCCCCGAGCGCATCGACGAGAGCGGCAATGCCTACGCCTGCACCGCCGACGACAGTTGCTACGCCACCTTCGAGTTGGAGAACGGCGTCGTCTGCCAGTTCAACAGCTCGTGGGACGTGCGGGTGCGGCGCGACGACCTCTTCACGATGAACGTGGACGGCACCCTCGGCTCCGCCGTCGTCGGCCTGCGCAAGTGCTGGGTGCAGTCCCTCGGCACGACTCCGAAGCCGGTGTGGAATCCCGACATCCCCCAGCCCATCGATTTCTTCGCAGGATGGCAGGAGGTGCCGGACGCGACCGTCTACGACAACGCCTTCAAGATCCAGTGGGAGCTCTTCCTCCGCCACGTCGCCCTCGACGAGCCCTTCCCCTACGACCTGATGGAGGGGGCCAAGGGCGTCCAGCTCGCTGAGGCGGGCTTGCGGAGCTGGGAGGAGAGGCGGTGGATCGAGCTGGAGAGCTTGGGGTGATGCCGCTCCGCTGCGGCGGCGACGGGATTCCCGGTCGGAGGGAAGGTCACCCGAACGCGGGATTGACCGCTCCAGCCCCTTTTCCTACCCTTCTTCCCCGACGCCATGAAAAGACTCCTCGCCCTCGCCTTCGCCCTGTGCTTTGTCCAACAGGCCGCCGTCCGGGCGGACCCTCTCGTCTACGAAGGGGAGAGCGGTCCCGGCAAGGGCAAGCATGTCGTCCTCGTCGCCAACGACCACAACTACCGCTCCCAGGAGGCGGTGCCTGCCCTCGCCCGCATCCTCGCCAAGCATCACGGATTCCGATGCACGGTCCTCTTCGGATTGGACCCCGCGACGGGGCGCATTCTGCCGGGCGAATCCAACATTCCCGGAATGGAGGCCTTGAAGACGGCGGATTTGCTGGTCCTCTACGCTCGCTTCCAGCACCTGCCCGAGGAGCAGATGCGGCATTTCGTGGACTACCTGGACCGGGCCGGCCCCATCGTCGCCCTGCGCACCTCCACCCACGCCTTCAAGATTCCCGAGGACGCCGCCTTCGCCAAATACTCATACAACTATCTGGGGCCGGACCACCAAGGCGGCTTCGGACGCCAGGTGCTGGGCGAGACTTGGCATGGTCACCACGGCGAGAACAACGTGCAGAGTACCCGGCTCGATCCGGTCGCGGGGGCGGCGGAGCATCCCATCCTCCGCGGAGTGAAGGCGATGTGGGCCGCCTGCGGCGGATACTACACCGAGCCGAGCGAGGATTGCGAGATCCTGGCCATGGCCCAACCGCTCGACGGCATGAGCGAAGACTCCCCGACGGCCGAGGGTCTGAAACCGGCGCCCGGCGCCTGGACCCGGATCTACCGAGGAAAGAACGGGCGCAGGGGACGCACCTTCACCAGCACCTACGGCGCCTCCGACGATCTCCTCAACGAAAGCTACCGGCGTTCGCTGGTCAACGCGTGCTTCTGGGCGTCGGGCTTGGAGGACAAGATCGCTGCGGACGCCGAGATCGGCTTCGTCGGCCCCTACTATCCCACCTACCTCAACGGCGTCGATCCCCGCCTCGGCAAACCGGAGGATTTGGCCGCCTGGGATTCCCCCATCGGGGCGGTCGGGGAATAGCGGACGGGCGGGCCGTTCGGTTTCGTCCGGGGCGGGCCGACGGGACGGATCGGCTTTTCCGGGCAGTCAGGGCGGCCTTGGCTTCGGCGAAGGGCTTCGCGAGCTTGGAATGGTCCTTGCCTTCGTAGCCAGCGGCCTTGACCGCGTCGAGCACGGCGGTCTCGCCCGGACCTTCGGTGTTGTCGACGGCGACGAGGGCGACCTTGGTCTTGGGATCGACGTAGACTTCGGTGACGTGGACGGCACCCACGGCCCCGCCGTCGTCGGCCTGCGAAAGTGCTGGGCGCAATCCCTCTGCACGACCCCGAAGCCGGTGTGGAATCCCGACATCCCCCAACCCATCGACTTCTTCGCCGGCTGGCAGGAGGTGCCCGACGCGACCGTCTACGACAACGCCTTCAAGATCCAGTGGGAGCTGTTCCTCCGCCACGTCGCCCTCGACGAATCCTTCCCCTACGACCTCATGGAGGGGGCCAAAGGCGTCCAGCTCGCCTGCGGAGTTGGGAGGAGAGGCGGTAGGTCGAACTGGAGCGCCTCGCTTGACGGGGTAAAGTCCAGCCCCTAGTCTCAAAGCCTCCCGCTCAGCAACAACGCAACGAAAAGCACGAGGAACAGCCAGCCCATCGCGGTCTTCACGAGAGCGGTGCGGCGCTGCTGGAAGCGGATGAGGGACTCGCTGCCCATCCCCCTCCACGCGAGGACGAAGACGACGACGAGCGGGATGACGAAGGCGAGGTTGTAGAGCAGGAGGAACCAGACGGCCCCGCCGAGGCCGGCCTTCATCGCATAGACGATGGTGGGCAGATAGACTTGGCCGGTGCAGGCGAGCTCGAGCACGGAGATGACGACGCCGCAGAGGAAGGCGGAGGCGACGAAGCGGCGGCTCCGTGCTCCGGTGCGGACGACGGAGCGGATGCGGTCCTTGAGGAAGCCGGGCAGTTGCAGGGTCATCTCGGCGAGGCGTCCCTGCCGGGCGAGACGGGCGTCGCGGAAGCTGGCCCACGCGACGTAGAGGCAGGCGGCGGCGAGGGCGAGGTTCAGGATGCGCCCGGCGACGCGCAGGGACTGGAGCCGTCCGACGACTTCGACGAGGCCGAGACCGAGGAGGAAGTAGGTCAGGAAGACGGCGAGGATGAAGGCGCCGCCGACCGCGAGGATTTCGCGCGGCGAGCGCCGTGCCACCTGAAGGTAGCTGAGGAGGAAGATGATGGTGGCGAAGGCGCAGGGATTGATGCCGTCGAGGAGGCCGGCGAGGAAGACGCCGAGCAGGCCGAGGGCGGCGAAGCGCGACTCGACCTCGAGCTTGGAGGCGGCGCGCTCGGCCTCGGCGAGGCCGTGCCAGAGGTCGGTCTCGCCGATCTCGAGGGTGCGCCGGATGAGTTCGTCGAGGGCGGGCCGGGTGATCTCGGATTTGACGAGGGCGCCCTCCTGCAGGAAGACGGCGGGGGTGGCGAGCCGCAGTTGAGGATCGATCTGGAAGCGGTCGCAAAGGGCCTCGTTCAGCAGCACGGCCTCGGTGTCGCGGATGTTGTGCTCGTCGATGATCAGGGTGGGATGGGTCCGGCGCATCGCGGCGAGATCCTCGCGGACTTGGTCGCATTCGTGGCAGCCGGGGTTGTGGAAGAAAAGGACGCGGACGTGGTCCCCGGAAACCGCCTCGGTCGCCGGGGGCGCGGTCGTGGAGGAGGCGGCGGCGTCGGGCGTATCGTCGGCAGGAGCCGGGGCGGGGGCTCTGCTCGGGGCGTCGGCGGAGGGCACGGCGAGGGCGGCGAAGTCGAGGTGGAGGGGCGTGTTGCCGGTGCCCCCGAGCTTCGATTGGATGGAGGCGAGGGATTTCGGGTCGAGGGCGCGCAGGGCGATGGCGAGGGCGGACTCGCGTTGGGCCTCGTCGAGGTGGGCGGCTCCGTCGGAGACCCAGTCGGCGAGGCGGCTACCCCAGCGCTCGCGGTCGGGGGAGCGGGCGATCAGCTCGGAGACGGCCTCGGCGTCGATGGCTTCGCCGTTCGCGAGCAGGGAGGCCCAAGCGGCGAGACGGACGCGTTCGGAGACGTCGCCGGTGAGACGGCGCAGCAGCCCGGCGGTCTCGGGCGGGAGCGATCTGCCGGGGCCGCCCTTGGAGGTGGAGGAAAAGAGCGAGCGGGAGCCGCCGGCGAATCCGTAGTCGGTGGAGGACGGGCTGCGGGCGTGGTCCACTTCCTCGGTCTCGGAGAAGCCGTGTTTCCAGAGAGGGAGGCTGCGACCGGCGGCGGCGGCGGCGGCTTCGCGCACCCACGCGGAGGGATCGCCGGCGAGGGAGGCGAGGTGGGTGGCGAGAGGCGCGGCGGAGCCGTTCCCGAGGGCGTAGGCGGCGGCGCGGCGTACCCAGTGGGAGGGGTCGGCGAGGCAGGATTCGAGGAGGGCTTTGTCCGAGTCGCTCTGGGACGCCCGCAGGAGGATTAGGCCGAAGATACGCTGTTTCTCCTCGTCCTTCCGGTCGACGAGATCGCGGGCGATCCCGGCGATGGTCTTCTGGACCTGACGGTTCCCCGCCAAGTACTCGAGGGTGCTGCTGTAGAGGTCGGCGGGGTCGGCGGGATGCCCGGGGGCGAGCGCCTCGCGCAGGACGAACTGGACGAGGACGGGGTATTCCTCGTCGAGGGCGGAGCGAAAGGCGGCGCGACGGACAGCGGCGGCCTCGTCGGCGAGCAGGGCCCTCCACAGGGGGAGGAAGCCGGGATGGGGGCATCGGTCGAGGGTGGCGGCGAGTTCGGCGCGGTCTTGGACGGAGAGGGCGGCGAGGGACTCGACGAGCTTGCCGACGGGCAGGGGGTCGCCGGACTCGAGGAGGAGCTGGGCGGCGCGGAAGGCGGTGCGTCCGGGCCGGTCGTCGCCGAAGGGGGCGGAGGCGGCGAGCCGGTCGAGGGCGTCGGGGACGGTGGCGGCCTCCGCGCCGCCTTGGCTGCCTTGGACGGGGGCGGGATCGGCTTTCGGAGCTTCGTCCCCGAGAAAGGCAGCGGTCAGGTCGTCGATCGGATCGGTCGGGGCCGGTGGAGCGGGCGTCACAGGGGCGGGCGCTTCGCCGAGTCCGAAGGCGTCGAGCAGTGCATCGACCGGCGTCGGGGAGTCGGGGGCGCTTCCTGCCGTCGCTTCGGGCGCTCCGGTCGGGGGGGCGGGTTCGAGGGCGGGCGGGCTGTCGCCCGCGCCGAAGGCGTCGAGCAGTTCGGCGATGCCGTCCTTGGCGGCGGGCGCGGGAGGGGTGGCGGGCGGCGCTTCGGGCTTGCCGCCGTCGGCGCCCGGCGAGAGGGCATCGACGGCGCTTTGCCATGCTTGGCGGGAGGTGGCCTTGGGCCGGTCGTTCAGCTTCAGCCGCGAGAGGACGATCTCGCGGTCCTCACCGGAATCGCCGAGGAGGGCGTCGATGAGGAGGCGGCGCACCGTCCCGGAGGCCTCGGGCGAGGTCGCGAGGGTGCCGAGGGCGGCGGCGGCGAGGTCGGGGTCCGGTCCGGTGGCGGCAGTCTCGAGGAGGCGGCGCTCGCCGTCGCTGCCGGGATTGAGGGAGGGAATGGCGAGATGGAGGGTCTCGGGCGGGGCCTTTTTCAAGGTGTCGACGATGGCGGCGGGGATGGCATGGTTGGCCGCTTTGAAGCCGCGCAGCACGGGGCCGAGCAGATCGGGATGCTTCGCGGCGGCGGTGACGAAGGCCGACTCGACCGTGTTGGAGAGGCCGCCCGACCCTCCTTTGCCTGCGGCGAGGGAGGCGACGGCGGTGGAGCGCACGAAGCTGTCCTCGTCGTCGAGCCGCCGGATGAGGAGCTTTTCGTCCACGGCGGCGCGGGTCTTCGAGAAATACTGAAGGGCGGCGGCCCGGACCCGCCACGAGGGATGCTCGAGGCAGGGCGTGACCGAGGCGCTCGCGGCCCTCGCCGCGTCGCCGAGGAGGCTCAGCGATTGCAGCGCGGCGGCGGCGAGATCCTCGTCCTCCCCGGCGAGGTAGGGGGAGAGGGTGCGCACGGACTCCGCCCCTTGGATCTTCCCCAGCCCGCGCAGGGCGGCGTGGAGGACGTTGGGATCGTCGTCGCGGGCGAGATGGTCGCGGGCGAGGGGCACGGCGGACGCGCCGCCGATGGAGAGGAGCAGGTCCATGGCCCGCTCGCGCACGAGCGGGTCGGGATCGCGCAGGCCCTCGCCGACGAGGGGCAGCACGGCGGCGGGCGCGCCTTCGAGCAGGTCGAGGGCCTCGACTTTCTCGTCGCGGTTGCCGGTGGCGAGGAGCCGGGCGATGCGCCGCCCTTCGCGGAGGGAGGCGTCGTCGAGGAGGAGGCGGCATTGGGCCTCCTTGAGCCGGGCGCGCAGGCCGGGGGCGGCCTCGCCCAGCTCGGCGTAGTGGGCCTCGATGGCGGCGATGGCCTCGCGGTGGTGCGGCTGCATCCGCGAGAGGGCGCGTTCGGTGCGGGCCGCGTCGCCGGAGAGGAGGTCGGCGAGCCAGACGCGCATGGACTCCTCGCGGAAGGGGGCGTCGAGCCGGAAGGGCGCGGCGGAGACGCCGCCGCTGGCGAGCCATTCCTCCCAGTCCTGCGAGGCGGTGTGGCGGCGGTTGGGATCGGGTTCCCAAGGGTCGTAGCCGAGGTCGGACCCGGCGCGGTCCTCGAGCACCTCGAGGGCGCCGAGGCGGACTTCGAGGGAGGGGTGGGTCAGCAGGCGCACCCAGAGGGCGGCGGGGAACTCGGGCGAGGCGGCGATCTCCGCGAGCGCCTCCTGCCGCGTCGAAGGATCGCCGAGGCGGAGGGCGGTCTCGAGGCAGCGTTCCTCGGTCCACGGCTCGGCGGCGGCCTGCGGGGCGGGCGGGACACCGGCTTGCGGGACGCCCGGCACCGCCCGCGCCCATCCGGCGCAGGCGAGCAGGAGCGCGCAGAACAGGGGCAACCGGAGGAACGCATGGTTTCGAAGGAACGTGGTAGGGACGGCTGGCCCGGCCGTCCGCCGCAAGGTCGCGCAACGCATCGATGGCGGACGGCAGGGCCAGCCGTCCCTGCCGGACTTGACTGGACGCGCAAGGTTCCACGCCAAAAACAGACCGGGATTTTTCATTTTCGTTTATGAATGCCAATCTTGTTGCCATCGGGATCGGCAATCACCGCTATGGAACAACCGGGTCCTTCAAATGGCCCTAGATCAAATCCGATCCCTTGAACTTCGATATGCTCGATGGCTTCCTGAAAATCCTCCACTTCCAGCACCAATCCTCCGCTTGGCGATTCCGGTCGCTTTCCGTCTGTCCATGCGGTCGTGATCGCCAAGGTATGTGGACCGATCTCGTATTCTAGCATGCCCCTGTCCGAATCCAGATTTCCATCAATGGCATTTGGAACGGGAAATCCCAGCACCCCCTCATAAAATCTCCGAGCACGCCGGAGGCTCGAAACCGGATGGCCGACAAATGCGAATTCAGTGACTTTCATGGTGCGTTATTTTCTGTCGAACGTCGAGGTCACTCACGCCGCGAAGCGGCGTTGAGTGCGCCGCCTTGTTCTCCGATTTGAAGTTTAAGGAAGATGAAGCCTACATCCAGAGACATAGAATTTCTGAGTTCTCCGTATTGCTGGTCCCAATGGCCAGATCTCAAATCCTCTGAAAGGCGCTCTAAGCCTTTCGTGACCTGCTCTTGGTCGGTCGTTGAAAAATGCGATATTCCTGAGCGATACTTTTTATCCAAGTAGATTTCCGGCCGTGACCATCCCGCCGCTGCAAAATGGTCTTTAAGGTCCGACGGCAACGGAAACCGGTAAAACTGAACTCCTCTGCATAGCTGTTCTCTCGCGAACTCCTCCATTTCCGTCACTCTCGGAAACCATTTTTGGGCTTGCTCTGCAAATGACGGGAAATAATCGAACAACCAAAACTCAGATTGGTATTCCGGATTGAATGACAGAATCACAATCGGACCATCTCCGACAACGCGAGCGGTCTCTCTCAACGCAGCTTTCCAATCTGTGAAGTGATGAATACACAATGTCATCACTACCCCATCGAAGCTGTTCGAGTCGAATGGAAGATCCTCGGCGATGCCTTCAATCCATGACAACCGCATATGCTGCTTTCCTTGATCACGCATTACCTTGGACGGTTCCAACGCAGTAACATGAAATCCTGCTTCCGCTAAGACGTAGCTGTAATTACCGGTTCCTGCGCCTACATCCAAAACCTTCGAACCAACCGGAAGCCCTAAAAGCTCTTTCAACCGTTCGGTAATCCGAGAGTCCGCTGCTCGTGTTGCTGTATAGTTTTTTCCAATACTGTCGTAGATTGCAGTCATCTCTTTTTTCGGAGAACGTTCAAGGTGAGGCGAGAGATGCAGCGAATTCGCCTTCACTGCCCTGTTCGGCTTTGATTTGTCTGATTCCTTCTTCCAAGCTGACCACGGCAAAATCCGGGAATCGCGTTTTGAACTTCGATGAATCAAACAGGTTGTCGTGCTCGTATCTCGGCAATAATTCCTGAATTTCCCGCGCCTTCTCGCTGAACATGGAGCCAATCCGCAGCGCGATCTTCGGGATGACCGAATACGAAATCCTTTCCCCGTAAACATCGGAAACCAGACTCATGAATTGTCTATATGTCAGCCTGTTGTCATCGCACGGCAGGTGCCATGTCTGTCCATAGGCGTCCGGGGTGTTTCCAATCAGGGCCATGGCCCTGCTCGCGTCCGGCGTCCAGATGAGGGTTCTCAATGTGTCGTCCCTCAAGAGTATCTTCGGCTTCTTTTTCCGGTGGATGCGGTCAAAGATGAAGCTGTTTGTAATGCTCTGTGTTTTTCCCGGGCCGTAGAATTCCGGTGCCCGGCAGATAACCGCCTTCAGCCGTCCGGCATTCGGGGTCATCTCCTGCAAAAGCATCTCCGCGATTTCTTGACGCACTCTCCCCTTCCTTCCGACCGGTGCGAATGGGCTTTCCTCCGTCAGAAGCCTGCTGTCCTGAGGATACATGTAGGTGTTGTCGAAGAACACCAGCTTCGCCCCGTGCTTCCGGCAGGCGTCGATCGCGTTGCGCATCATGACGGGGAATTTCGCGGCCCACATCTCCGAATTCATGGGAAGGCCCACGGTGAGATAGACCGTTTCGCTTCCTTCCACGGCCCGGCACGTTTGCGCGGCGTCCAGCAGATCCGCAGGCAGCAGGGTGTCGGTGTCATTGATTTTCCGCGGATTTCGGCTGACCAGCCTGATCTCCGCCGTGTGCTCCCGCTTCAGCGCTTTCGCCAGTTCGTTGGCGATTTGACCGTTGGCTCCGAGGATCGTTTGCATGAGATTACGCCGATTTCACTGAGGTCTCCCCGGCAGCTTCGAGCTTCGCCAGCCTGTCCATGACTTTCCGCGCCAGAGCCTTTGAGCTGAACGGGTTCTGCCCCGTCATGAGATTGCCGTCTTCCACGGCTTTGGACGTGAGCGGGATGAGCGCCTTCCGATACACCGCCCCTCTCTTTTTGAGCTCCGCTTCGAGATTGAACGGAACCGCCGTGTTCCTGCGGGCCAGCCATTCCTCGAACCAACTGTATCCGGAGAGCGCCCGGCCATCGATCAGCCAAGAGCCATTGGACAGCCTGACATTCAGAAGGCCGCCCACTCCATGGCAAACCGCCGCCACGATCCTGCCCATTTCGTAATGCTCTCCGATGATCTTCTGCAATGTGGCATCGTGGGGGAAATCGTACATGGTGCCATGTCCTCCCGTCAGGTAAACGCAGTCGAACTTCTCCCCCGCGATCTCCTTCAGACTCTTGGTGTGGCTTAGAAGATTCATGAATGATTCATCGGCCAAATATTCTTTGGATAGCTTGTCCAGCAGTGCGGGCTTCAGGCTTTCCGGATCGATTGGCGTGTTGCCTCCCTTGGGGCTTGCGATGGTAATCTCAAATCCCTGCGCCTTGGCAAGGTAGTGGAAATGAGTCAGCTCGCTCAACCATAAGCCCGTTTTGAGAGATCCGTTCGCGTAGGTATCCGCGTTAGTTACTGCAATTAGAATTTTCACCTCTTATCATTTGGTCAATCGTTGAACAAAGGTTGAGTCGAAGGATTTTCCATTTTACCGAACGTTAAAGGTGGGCGCCCGGATTTGCCGAGGTGCCTTCACCACCTTGTTCGGCTTGGGTTGTCATCTTCCAGTGGGTGTCCGTCTGCGAGAATACGCGAAAACCCAGTCGTTCGTAAAGTGTCCGTGCCGGGTTGACCTTCAAGACCTGTAGATCGGCTGGAACTCCACATTCCTTCGCTTGGGAAATGAACTCTCGGATGAAGCGTGTCCCGATGCCATTTCCTTGAAATGGAGGGGCTACGGCAATCTCTCGAAGGAAAAGACCTTCGGGTAGTCTGACGATTGAAATGAATCCTACCGGGTTCTCGTCAATCTCCAGTATCTCTATGATGGAGGCATCGAAGTTCGAAGCGAAGTGGTCCCTTTGAAATGCGTCGTCCCATCCCCAAGTCTGATCCACATACTCTCGCATCGTTGCTAGGTGGAGATCCCACAGAAACTGGTAGTCTTCGCTGCTGCCGTTTCGCCTCGTTACTTGGTTGGCGATGCTCATAGGTTTCTTGTCGAACAGTCTCTTAATCCCATGCCCTTCGGATCAACCCGAATCCCCCCGCAGGCCCTCCGATCAATGCAGCAGCGCATAGGCGAGGATGTTCACGTTCAGTTGCAGGCTGTTGGTCAGTTCGTTCCCTCCGCAGCAGCAGCAGCCGGGCGCGTTGGCGGTGTTGTTCAGCCCGTCGGCGGAATAGACGAGGACGAGCCGGCCGTCGCGCTCGACGCCTTCGAGGTGGCCGCGGCCTTCGGACTTGGCGAGACCGAGATCCTCGATGAGGTAGACGGTGGAGAAGACGGCGTGCCCCGTGGAGAGCCGGGCGAGATCCTCGACGCCGAGCACGGCCTTGATCTCGCGGCGGAAGGCGCGGTCCCATTCGGCGTTCGAGCAGCCGGCGGAGGCGAGGAGGAAGCCGCCCTCGGTGAGGTAGCGGGCGAGGTTCTCGCGCTCCTTCGGCGTGAGGGTGAAGTCGCCCTCGCCCGTCATGATGGCGAAGGGGTAGCGGAACAGGTCCTCGGAATCGAGCTTCACCGGCTTGAAGCGCCGGTCGGTGGCGATGCTGGTCTCGCGCTGCACGGCGCTGAGGAACTCGTCGCTGAAGCAGCTCGAGGTTTTCCCGGGACCGTAGATGAGGTTGGCGCATTGCACGATGCCCTCCTTCGACCGGGCGGCGGAGGCGGCGAGAAGGAACAGGGTGATGGCGAGGGGGATGGTTCGGAGGGTTCTCATGGCTGGATTATGGCTGGATCATGGCTGGGGGGAGTCGGCGGGTGCGCTGTCGGATTCGTCGGAAAAGAAGCGGGTCACGGCGCGGCGGTATTTGGCGGGGACGTCCTCGGGGCTCCAGCCTTGGCCGGAGGCGCCGGCGGCCTCGCCGACGGGCAGGGTCTCCTCGTCGGTCTCCTCGATGCGGTCGCCGCCCTTGCCCTCGCGCCCCGGCTCGGAGCGGCCTCCGCCGCCGGACGGCGGACGGGAGAGCTGGACGCGGGGCGGGCCGATGAGGGGCACGTCGAGCTGGATGCCCTGCATCGCGCTGCCGCTGCCGCCGACCGCGCCGAAGGCGAGCCCCATCCCGCCGTCTCCGCCCGGTCCCGAGCCGCCGCCCTGCGCGGCCCGCTGCCGCAGGGCGCCGAGCATCTGGGCGAGGGCTTGCGCGGCCACGCCGTCGCCGGAGCAGAACCCCGGTGTTCCACCCTGACAGATGCGCGAAAAATCGTCGTCCCCCTTCGCGAGGATCTGGTCGAGGTTCGCGAGGGCGAGGGCGGCGGCGGCGGCCGCTCCGGGCACCTTGCCTTCGCCGGCCTGATCGACGCTCTCGCCCATCTGGCCGGAGACCTCGAGGGTGCGGAGCTGTTCGAGGACTTTCTCCGCGCCCTCGCGCAGGGGGGCGGCCTCCTCGGGGAGCTGTTCGAGCCGGTCCGGCAGCTCGGCCTCGATGCGGGCGAGCCGCTCGCGGTTGCGCATCTGCCGGGCGCGCAAGCCGGGAACCTCGTTGCGGTTGTCGGTCTGGCCGAGGGCCATCTCGCGGGCGAGGCGGCCGAGGCGCTCGGAGAGGTCGCGCTGCTCGCCGTGGATGGCCTCGATCTCCGCCGCCATCTCCATCACCGAGGCGATGGCGACGAGGCGCTCTGCGTTCGCCGCCTCCTCCGCGAGCTTGCCGGCGCCGGGGCGCAGCCGCGCGGCGAGCTGCTCCGCGAGGGCGGCGGCCTTGGCGGGATCGGACGCGGCAGCGGGGTCGCCCAGCTCCGCGAGGTTCGCCTCCAGTTCGTCGCGCAGGCCGCCGGAGAGTTCGTTCAGCAGGGGATCGGTGGCGAAGGCGGGGAAGTCCTCCGCGAAGGCGCCGAACCATTCGATCGCCTCGCGGTGGGCGGCGGCGGCGCGGCGCAGGGCCTCCTCGCGGGCGTCGCCCTCGGGCGCGGCGGCGAGGGCCTCCAGCGATTCCAGCACGGATTCGAGCGTTTCCCGCAAGGCGCGGTAGCGGGCCGCGAACTCCTCCAAGGTCGTCCGCAGCCGGATGCCGGCGGCGTATTCCTCCTCCGAAATGATCTGCACCTTCGTCGCGGGCGAGGCGGAGACGCCGAGCAGGCTGGGGTTCCGGTCGCGGGCCTCGACGAGGTATTCGAGCGTCTGCCCGGGCCGCACGCCGAGGCTGGCGAGGGAGACCGGCTGCTCGACGCGGTGGAGCTTTTCGCCCGCGCCGCCGGGCAGGGACGCGGCGCGCTCGCGGAAGCGCCCCGCCGAACGCACCAGATCGAGCCGGTCGAGGCCGAAGTCGTCGCTCGCCTCCCAGACGAAGCGCAGCTCGCTCTCCGGCGTGGCGAAGACGAAGGGGCCGGGCTCGACGAGGGAGACCTCGGGCTTCTCGTCGGGCACGAGCTGCTGCACGAACAGCACGGGCTCCTCCATCCTCCCGCCGCGCACATCGACGAGGTCGAGGGTCCAGACGAGATCCTCCTCGACGCGCCAGTCGAAGACCGCGCTCGTGGCCCCCGGCTCGGGCGAGGCGGCCTCGACGCGGCGCAGCACTTCGCCGCCGGTCGCGCCGGCGGGGGCGCGGCCCTCCAGCGATCCCCCGGAGAGGGGCCGGTTGCTGACCGCGACGAGCCGCACCGCGGTGCCGCGCAGGGCGCGGAGGTCGCCGGTCCCGAGATCGAAGCGCGCCCCCGCGAGCCGGGAGTAGGCGGGCGGCTTCGTCTCGATGGAGGCGCTTTCGAGACGGGGCTGGTAGAGCACCTCCAGCCTCCGCCACTCGGACCTCGCCCGCCCGATGGCGAAGGCGAACTCCAAGGGCCGGGTGACGCCCTCGATCTTCCGCGAATGTCCCATCCCCGACTCGCGGAAGGTGGGCAGGCGTTCGGCCTCGCCGCCGTCGGCGGGCCGCAGGAGCAGCTCCACCGGCGCGGAGCTGGGCGGCCCGGAGATGCGGACGGAGAGATCGGCCTCCTTTCCGTAGATCACGGCGGGGGTCTCCCCGCCGCCGAAATCGAAGCGCCAAGGGCTGTAGGGGGCGAGCTCGGCCCAAGGCCGCGCGAGGCGCGAGGCGACCACGGCGGCGGCGCGGGGATGGATCGCGACGACCAGCCCGACCACGAGCAAGGCGGCGAGGGCGCGCCGCCAAGGAGCGCGCCGCTCCTGCGCGGGGAGCAGGTCCGCGGCGGGCACCGAGGCGAGCCTCTCCCGCGCCCGGGCGACGGCCAGTCCGGCGAGGTGGCGGTGGAGGGGGCTTTCCTCCCCGTCGTCGGCGCTGTCGGCCAGATCGACGGCGGCGGCGATCCCGCGCCGCGCGTCGCCGGTGGAGCGGTCGGCGCGGCGGGCGACCTCGGCGAGGGGCGTGGCACAGGCGCGACGCCAAGCGAGGCCCGTGGCCGCGGCGAGGAGCGCCAAGCCGAGGCCGACGAGGACAAGGCGGGCCGGCGTCTCCCATCCGGCGAAGAAATCGGAGAGGCCCGCGACAAGGACGAAGCCCAGCGCCCCGGCGGCCACGAAGCCCAGCGCCGCGAAGAAACGCCCGCGCCGGAGCTGCCGGCGGAGGACGCCGAGGCGGTCGAGCAGGTCGCGGTGTCCGGTGGGGTTCATGGGGGGGCGTGGCTCCCGTGGCTAGGAGCGCCGCGTCGGAACAGGGTCAGGAGCTGGACTCAACAGGGTCATTGTCGATCCGCTTGTTGTCTTTTTTGGGGATCGCATCCGAGAAAAACGCCAGACCGATGATGAATCCGGGGAAAAGCCGGAGAAGATCGCCCAAGACATGATCAATGGGATGAAGAACATCGAACCCCATTATGAAATAAGCGGGCAACGCTAAAAAAACAGTGATGAGATAGAGCCAAGCGCCCCAGCGTTTCAGCATGAGAAGACCAGTGATCGAAGCAATCCAAACGCCAAGCGCCACAAGGGCACCGAACGCCAAAACGATCCGCATGCCGAAGCTTATCGAGTCGATGCCTGCAAACGCATTTGATTGATTCTGCTCGAGAGCCAAAACCTCATCGGGCAGAAGACGATCCGCCCAGTAGCTCACCGGGATGGCGACTAGGATGAGAACGATCTCGGCGATCACTGCGAATCTCAGTATCTTGGCGGCGTTCATGTCTTCAACGTCATAGCTGAGCCACCGGCTTTAGCTGCTTGGCTCCAGCGCCTTGTTCGGCTTGTTGTTTTTTCATTCGGAGGCCTTCATCTGTGACTTCGCCATCTTCCCATCCATGAGAATGGTAAAACGAATAAGCACGCAACGAGCGATCAACCGACGTCACAAGCCAAAGCTCCTCGAGTCCAGAAGACCATAGCAGTTGTTCTGTGAGGCTCAGAATCTTCGAGCCTATCCCGCGGCCCTCAAATTCAGGGAGAACAGCTATCACCCAAAGCTCTCCTGTGGCGATGTTGCCAATGCTGAACCCAACGACTTGCTGGTTAACCTCACATAGCCAACCCTTATGAGTGGACTGAAGCATGATGGAAACTGATCTTTCCGTGATTCCTGCTGTTTGGAGTTCTTCTAGGGAAAACGCATTCTCTGTGGTCGAAGTGCGCACGCCGAATAGTGCCGGAACGTCCTCAATCTGGATCTCTCGAAAGGTCATAGTCTTGATTGCCGAACGTCAAGGATCAGGCGCCGGCGGAACGTCGGTGCCTGCACCTGCTTGTTCGGCTTTGGTTCGGTTCATTGGAGGCGTTTAGAAAGATAAAGCTTACTGTGGCCGAGTGAATCCCAATCAGGAATCTCACCGACAATGGCAAAACCACGCGCGAGATAAAAGCGCGGTGCCTGATACTCCATCGTATCGACATAGGCATACTTGCAACCGCGTGCGATCGCCTGCCGCTCGGCCTCGGCGAGTAATGCCGCGCCAACGCCTCGCGAGCGCCACTCGGGGGCGACAGCCATGATAGAAATGCGGAGCCATGCCAACTGAGTCTCGGCAAAAAGGCCGCCCACCTCGCGGGCATCTGCGGCGGCAAGCAGGACTAGCGGTCGGGCTTGATGTTCCGGCTGCTGAAGCTGCTCCATAAAAGCCGGGTTGGCAGACCAGTTGTGCTCGCGGAGCCACTGACGAATGAAATCGCAACCCGGTGCCGACGTATCAGCGACGGATGTAATGCTCCAATTGGTGGCTGCTAGACTCATAACTTTGAGATGCACATTTATAGTTTCTGCCGAACGTCAAGGATCAGGCACTGGGCTTTGCCCGGTTGCCTGCATTCGCTTGTTCTGCGTTGGGTGTTTCTGTGAGAAATTCAATAACTCTGGCGACCAACTCCTGAAAAGGGATGGCTTCGGTGATAGTCATGAGGTGATCACATCTCGATGCCAGAAAGGCTCGGTCTGCTTCCAGATTCCTGCTCATGCCAGTTTTGCTCTCGTAACCGGCCGCCCACGTTAAAAACGATCTGTGTTCTTCGGCCATGTCACCTCCGGGATCAACCCTCGATCCGAATTGTGTTCTTTGGCGCTGTTCGAGTCTCCTCAAACGCTCTCTGTTGGAAATCTCCAAAAACACTCCGTGCGTAGAAGTCAAATCAGGCAAGCCCCATGTAGCCACTGAACCGCTCAATATCCAATCCTCTTTGCCCGCGAGTGCCGACTCCAGAAGTTCCCTCCGCTCATCAGGAGTGTATTGCTCTTGGAATGGCGGATCGGTGGGCTTGTGAAAAAACGAATCCGAATCGAAGACTGGCAAATTTAGAGCGGCACCAACTGCCGAAGCTGTTGATGTGCAACCAGAGCCGGGACCTCCAGAAATTAGGATGCGCATTGTATTCTTCGCAGAACAGGTTTCAAATCAATCCAAGCCGCCGTCGCGCGGCCCATTCGCCGCCGAGAAGCAGGGCGATGATACCAAGGATCCAAGGGCGGTTCCAGAGCGGAATCCACGCGGCTTCGCCCGGCGGCAGCTCGACCGGGGCGGCGGGCGGCTCCAGCGCGGCGAGCAGCTCGGCGGCTTGGTCGCTCCGCCAGTTCCGCCCGCCGGTGGCGAGGGCCAGCGCCTCCAGCGCATCGGCGTCGGCGGAGAGCTCGTCGGACTCCTGCGGCGGAGGCAGCACGGTGAGCGGCAGCGAGGGGCCGGGGCCGGAGGCGTCGCGCAGGGCGACGAGGTAGTCGCCGGGCGTCTTCGGCGCGAGCACGGCCCCCCAGCGCGGCGTGCCGTCCTCGGCGGAGCCGGCGAGGGCGGCGGGGACGGTCGCGGATTCCGGCCCGGTCAGGACGAGCTCGGGGGCCGGCTGCGCGGCCGGGTCGCCCCGGTAGCCGACGCGCGCCCGCACCGTCGCGCCCTGCGGCACGACGCCGGCGCCGAGCTGCAGGGAGAAGTCCTCGCCGGGGAGGAATTCAGAATAGGTCGCGGCCCATTGCAGCAACTGCATCCAGAACTCGCGATGCCAGTCCTCGCCGCCTTTCCCGTCCGTGCCGAAGCCCCAGCGCCACAGGCCGTCGCCGTTGACCGCCGCGATCATGCCGCGGCCGTGGCGGCGGGCGAGCAGCAGGGGCACCCGCGAGCCGCCGCCGACCCGCTCGCCTACGGCGAGGACGCGGGTGAAGGGGGCCAGCTCGGCGAAGGAGCGCACGTCCTCCAGCGGCGGCAGGCCGGTCCAGAGCGCGTCGCCTTTCCCCGGCAGGCCGTCACCGAACAGGCCCGTCTCCTCGCCGTCGGCGGTGGGCAGCAGGGTGTATTCGGCGCGGGTCGATTCGCCCCAGCGACCCGGTTCGAGGGAGGCGAGGCCCTCGAGATCGGCGGCGGAGGGCTTGCCCCGCGCGTAGAGCAGGGCGCCGCCCCGGTCGCGCACGAAACGCCCGAGGCGCTCGATCCGTTCGGGGGAGAGGAAGGCGTCGGCCCCCTTGCCGAGGACGACGAGGTCGTAGCGCCCGAGCTCCGCCTCGGACGAGGGGAAGGCCTCGTCGGTCTCGCGCAGGGAGGCGGCGTCGGCGGTCGAGACGCGGTAGTAGCGGTCCTGCCGGATGCGGTAGATGGCCTCGACGTCCATCAACCCCTGCTCGCGCAGCAGTTGGGCGAGGAACTTCGTGTCCCAGTAGGGCGCGCCCTCGAGCAGGAGCACGCGCGTCCGCTTCTCCAGAACGCGCAGGCTGAAGGCGGCCTCGTCGTTGCGGGGGCGCTCGTCGCCGCTCCAATCGACGAGGGCGACGCGGTATTCGCCCGTGGCGGAGCCCGGCGGCAGGTCGAAGCCGCCCGGCACGGCCCCGCCCGCGGGCACCTCCAGATCGGCCCGCGCGACCTCGGCACCGTCGGGACCGGAGAGGCGCAGGACGGCCTTCACCTGCGGCAGTCCGGTGCTGGCGACGCGGAAGCCGACGCGCACCCCGCGGTTCGGCGGCACGAGGAATTGACGGCGCGTCACCGCCACGGAAAGATCGCGTTTCTCCACCGCGCCGCCGAGGGGCACGACCTGCACCGGCACGCCGAGGGAGCGGGCCTTCGCCGCGAACTCGCCGAAGTCGCCCGCGCCGCCGGTCTCGCGTCCGTCGCCGAGGACGAGCAGGCCGCTCCAGCGCATCCCCCCGTCGAGGGAGCGGTCGAGCATGGCGGGTCCGGCGAGGTCGAGGCGCGTCCCCCCGTCCGAGAGCGGGATCTCCGAGTCGGCGGTCCAAGGCTCGCCGAGCCCTTCGGCAAAGAGGCGGGCGGAGACGGCGTCGCGGTCGCGGGAACCGGCGAGGAGCGTTCCGGCGAGGGCGCGGGCTTCGTCGAGCCGCCGGCCCGGACCGTCGGCGGAGGGGGCGGCCATGCTCGCGCTGGCATCGACGAGCAGGCCCCAACCGGGCGGCGCGGTCTCGACGCTCGTCTGCCAGCGACCGGGGTTCGAGAGCAGGGCGAGGACGGCGACGAGGGCGAGGCAGCGCGGCACGAGCAGGGCGAGGCGCGCCCGCCGGTCCACCCTCGCCGCCGCCCGCCACGCGAGCGCCGCGAAACAGGCCGTCGCGACCGCGGCGACGAGCAGCAGGGCGGGCCAAGGCAGCAGGGGCTGGAAGGAGGAAGTCATCGCGCGGAGGAGCGGTCCGGGTGCGGGGACGGGTCGCGGCGGAGCCGCGCGGAGAAATGCCAGCCGAGCAGCGCCGCCTCGAGGGCGAAAAAGGCGAGGGCCGCGGCGACGAACCACGGCCACAGCGGCACGCCGTCACGCAGGGCGGCCCAGTCGGGCTTGGCCGAGGCGCTCGCGCGTCCGGGGGTGCTCGCCGCCGCCGCGATGCCGGCGGGATCGACGGCGCGGTCGTCCATCTCCGATTCGGGGAAGTTCACCACGGTGTGCGCGAGCACGGTGTCGCGCCCGAGCTCCGCGTCGCGCAGGGCCCAGCGATGGAGCCCCGGCCGCAGCGGGACGGCGCTGCGCCAAGCGAGCCCCGCGGCCCCCGCGTCCTCGGCGATGGGCAGGGCCGCGCCGCTTTCGTCGAGCAGCACGACCTCGCCGCCGTCGGGGAAGCGCGAGGGCTCCCATCGCGCCGCGCCGCCCGGCGTCGCCCGCCAGTGCGCGGGATCGGCGCGATCCGGCCGCGACAGCAGCAGGGCCTCGCCGACGAGGGGGAGGAAGGCGGGCTGCCGCGCCCATGTCGAAAGGGCCGGGTCGAGCGGCAGGTTCCACCACCAGAGGGTGCCGCCGCCGTGGCGTTTCCGCCGCACCGCCGCGACGCCGTCCTCGTAGCGGATCGGGACGGCCCAAGGGGAGGAGGCCCCGTCCTCGCCGGGATCGGGCCGCCAGCGCCGCGACACCGTGCCCGCGACGGGATTCCCGTATTCGCCCGAGGCGAACAGGGCCAGCAGGGGATCGGTCTCCGCCGCGATCCGCAGACGCCAGCCCGTCTCCGCATCCTCCGCTTTTTCCCAGCGGCCCGGCCCGGCGGCTCCGGCGGTTCCGGCGGCCCCTTCGGACCAAGCTTCGGGCAAGGCGCCCGCGGCCTCGGTCGGACGGAAGACGACCCCCCCGCCGCGCGCGAGGACCGCGTCCGCCGCCTCCCGGAAGGTGTCGGCGGGTCCGGCGGCGACGAGGAGGTCGGCGGCCTCGCCGTCCCCGACTTCCCGCGTCCAAGGGATGCTGCGGAGCAGGCGCGACCAGATCCCGCGCTCCTCCTCCGAGACGCTGCCGGGATCGAAGGCGAGGGCCACGCGCAGCGGTTCGCGCCGTTTCAGCAGCACCCAGCGCGCGTCGTCCCCCGGCAGGGCGTCGCCCTCGCCCTCCAAGGCGGCGCGGAGGGCGATCTCGCCGTCCTCCCCGTCCGGCAGCTCGAACTCCACCGCGGCCTGCCCCTCGCCTCCGCCCTCGATCTCGAGATCGCGCGTCTGCCGCTGCGAACCGCTCGTGAAGGCGACGCGCACCCGGCGCGGCTCGTCGCCGTGGTTGAGGACGCGGGCCAGCACCTCGACCGATTCGCCGGGCAGAGGTTGCGTCGCCGAGGTCTCGAGCTGGGCGAGGGAGAGATTTCCCCCCGCCTCCCCCACGGGCACGAGGACGAGGCGGATGGACTCGGGCAGGGGCGCGGGCGGGTCGGCCCACGAGCCGGTCTGGAAATCCGAGACGACCACGATCTCGCGCGCGCCGGAGAGGCCTTCGAGCCGTTCCGCGGCCAGCGCCAGCGCGGCGGCCCCCGTGCCCGGCTCGCCCGCCACCTCGGCCTCGCGCAGGGCGGCCTCGACCGGCTCCAGCGCCGTGCCCATGCCGGGATGGACGGCGTCGGGAGCGGCGTCCATCCAGACGAGGTTCACCGAATCGAGGCGGCCCGCGCCGCGCAGGGCCTCGAGCGCCCTCGCCTTGGCCACGGAGAAACGCGACTGCCCCCCCGCGCCCCCGGCCATGGAGGCGGTGCGGTCCACGACGAGGACGAGGTGCTTCGACTCCGCGCCGCCGCTCCAGCCCCCCTCGGCGAGGCGCAGGGGCCGGGCGAAGGCGATCGCGAGGGCGACGAGCGCGAGGGTGCGCAGGAGGAGCATCAGCCAGTCCTGCGGCCGCCGGATCCGCCAGACGCGCTTCATCGCCCGCCGGAGGAACTCGGCGGTCGGCAGGACCGTCTCCGGCGGACGGGTGCGGGCGACGAGATGCGCGGCCAAGGGCACGACGGCGGCAGCGGCGGCGAGCCAGAGCAGTCCGGGTTCTTGGAGGATGAAGGGCATGGGTTAGGGGTCGGGTGCCGGGGTGAGGGCAGGCGTCGATTGCGGGTGGCGGGTTGGAGTTGAGGGAAGCATGGAAAACGACAGCGGCCCCGGCGGTTGACTGCACCGCCTTCGTCGTTATGGCTTTCGGTCTCGGTGACTTCTGCGCCACGCGGTCCTCACGGCGAATGCCACCGTGCCGATCATCAACAGAATGCCTAGTAGCGCGGCGCCGGGCGCGTCGTCGGTGTCCCCGATATAGATGCCGACGGAACCAATGGTTGCACCAATCACGACGAGGCAGATCGGCATGGCTAAGTTCATAACAGAGGACTTCATGGGGTCTCCTTCCTGAGGTTCTTGTTCATAGGCGCTTCGTATGCGCACGGTGCGTGAAGGATTGATGAACCCACCGTGAACTTTGGATGCATTGTCCAGGCGGACGCGCTTCGCATAGGCGAACGGGCATGTTCCGTCCCGGAGGGACACGAGAACTCAGCCGGTGGTGGAGCGAGCGAAGCGAGCGCAACCACCGGTCGGGCAAGCTCAATGGCATGGCGTCCCGGAGGGACGCGAGAGGGGTGGATCGGACGATGGATGGCCGAGGCCCGCCGGGTTTCGCCACGATGCCGGGCTTGGAGGGGAGACGAACGTTTCTCGCGTCCCTCCGGGACGCCGTCCTGCATGGTCCAAGGTTCCGGTGGTTGGCACCACCGGCTAAGTTCTCGCGCCCCGCCGGGGCGAAGGACGGGAGGCGATTCTGTCCATTCCATCTTCATTCGCTGGGATTCATTCAACCCACTTCGCTAAATATAGATTTTGACCACGAATGGACACGGATGAACACGAATGGTGAGGACGTTGGATAGCCGGAGGATTCGTTCATCTGTCCATTCGTGGTTCTTCCATTCAACAGCGCCAGCTTCAACGAACAAGGTCGCGCAAAACCCCCAGCCAAGACTGGTCGGTGCGGGCCTGCACGCAGTCGATGCCGCGCCGCGAGGCGAGGGCGGCGAGGCGGCGCTGGTGGGCCTCGATCTCCTCGCGGTAGGCGGCGCGGACGGTGTCGGGATGCGCGGTGACGCGGCGGCCCGTCTCGGGATCGGCGAAGCGGCGCGTCCGCTCCCCCGGCAGGTTCAGCTCCGTCGGGGTCAGGATCTGGAGCAGGAAGACGCGGAAGCCGCGGTGGGTGTAGGCCGAAAGGGCGCGGAAGACCTCGCCCGGATCCGCGAGGAAGTCGCCGATCACGAGCACTGTCGCCCGACGCCGCAGCAGGGGCAGCGATTTGTCCAAGGCCCCCGCGAGGTCGGTGCGGCCCCGGGCTTCGTTCCCCTCCAGCAGCGAGAGGATCTGGCGCAGGTGACCCCTCGTGCCGCCGGGAGGGAGGAAGGCGCGCGGCCCCTCGTCGAACACGGTCAGCGAAACCCGGTCCTGCCGCAGGGTCACGATGTAGGCGAGACCGGCGGCGAAGTGCGAGGCCCACTCCAGCTTCGAGAGCCCGCCGTCGCCGTAGCCCATCGAGGCGCTGGCGTCGAGAAAGAGGTGGCACTCCAGATGCGTCTCGAGCCGGAAGGTGCGCAGGTGGAGCCGGTCGCTGCGGGCGAAGACCCGCCAATCGACCATCGCGGGCGGGTCGCCGGGCGTGTAGGCGCGGTACTCGTGGAACTCCATCGAGGCCCCGCGCAGGCGCGAGCGGTGCTTCCCGCTCAACGCGCCCTCGACCATCAAGCGCGGGGAGAAGGTCATCGCCCGGAGCTGCCGCGCGTCCTCGGTCCGCAGGTATCGCGGGGCCGCTCCGCCTCCTGTGCGCTCCTCGGGCATGGTCGGCTGGGTGGTTCCGGGCTTCAGTCGATGCCCGCGGCGAGATGGTCGACGATGGCCTCGGCGGAGAGGCCTTCGCCCGTGGCTTGGTAGTTCGGGATGACGCGGTGGCGCAGCACCGGGCGGGCCACGGCGCGCAGCTCCTCGATGCTGGCGACCGGCTCGCCGCGCAGCAGGGCGAGGGCGCGCGCGGCGCGGGCGAGGTTCTGCGAGGCGCGCGGTCCGGCGCCCCATTCGACGTAGCGCTTCACATAGTCGTCGGCCAGCGGCGAGCCGGGGCGGGAGCGATGCGAGAGCCGCAGGATGGCGTCGAGGACGTGGTCCGGCAGCGGCACCTCGGTCGCGGCGGCCTGCAGCTCCAGCACCCCGGCGGCGTCGAGGACGCGCTCGGCCTCGGGCTCGGTCCGCCCGGTCGTCTGGCGCACCACGCGCCCCTCCTCCTCGAGGCTGGGGTAGTCCATGCGCAGCTCGAAGAAGAAGCGGTCGAGCTGGGCCTCGGGCAGCGGGTAGGTGCCCTCGTGCTCGACGGGGTTCTGCGTCGCGAAGACGAGGAAGGGCGCCTCCAGCGGGCGCGAGACCCCGGCCACGGTGATCTGCTTCTCCTGCATCGCCTCGAGCAGGGCGGCCTGCGTCTTCGGCGGGGTGCGGTTGATCTCGTCGGCGAGGATGAGGTTGGCGAAGACCGGCCCGCCGCTGAACTCGAAGCGCCGCACCCCCTCCGCGCCGCCGGACTGGAGGATCTCGCTGCCGACGATGTCGGCGGGCATGAGGTCGGGGGTGAACTGGATGCGGTTGAACTTCAGACCCAGCACCTTCGCGAGAGTCGAGATCAGCAGGGTCTTCGCCAAGCCCGGCACGCCCACGAGCAGGCTGTGCCCCCCGCAGAGCAGGGAGACGAGGAGCATTTCGCGGATCTCGTCCTGCCCCACGATGACCCGCCCCAGCTCGTCGCGGACGCGCCGGGCGAGGTCGCGGGCTTTCTCCCAGCACTCGGCCGGGTCGGTGTCGGGATTCGTGGGTGGGATGGCGTCCATCGCGGGCTGGGGTGGAGGATCGATTAGGAAAGGGATCAGGGTTTTTCCGCCGCCCCCCCGGGCTTGGGCAGGACGAAGGCGACGAAGCGGAAGTAGCCGTCCAGTGAGCCGGGCGTCTGCCGGTCGAGGTAGGATTCGAAGGATTTCTTGAATTCGGCCTCGTCGAGGGCGTTTCCACGAAGCAGGCCATAGAGGCCGCCGGGGACGTCCTGCCCCGCGTGGACGCGCCAAGTGCCATCCCCACCGCGGAGGCGCAGGGCGGACAGTTGCTCGCCCCGAGCGAAGATCTCGAACGAAGCTGCCGCGTCGAAGTCGAGCGATGGCTCCTCAGTCCGAAAAGAATCCGCAAAACGATCCGACAGCCGGTCGACGAAGGCGATCCGCAATCCCCCGAGCAGCGGCAGGGAGGTGATGTTCCCCTCGACCGCATTCCGATCGACCTGGGCTTTGGCGAGTTCCAGAATGCGCTCGACGAGGGCCGCGTCGAAAGCGGAACCGGCGAGCGCCTTCCACCCTTCGCCAACCCCGGCCAAGGCAACGGGCACGACAACCTCACCGACGCGGAGCCCGAGGGCCTTCCACGAAGGATCCGGCTCGGCGGCGGTGAGCGCATCGCGCAGCACGAGGCGCTCCTCCACCGTCAGCGAGGCGACGAAGGCGTCCCACTTCGCCGCATCCATGCCACCGATGCCTGCGACCGTCGCCGCGATTTCCGCCTTGCGGGCCTCCGGCACCGTGTCGGCCGTCGGAACGGGCGGAGGCGTCTCCCCGGCCAGCCGCGCCTTGCCGCGGGCCTCCATCAGGGCCCAGATGTCCTCGTCGGGCAAGCCCTGCAAGGCGACCATGGCCTCTTGCGTCGCCGCCGGGTTCACGGTGCCGTCGTAGTAGTAAAGGGCGGCCCGGGAGAGAGGCATCTCCTTCCCCTGCATCGCGACGAGGGCCGAGCCGCCTTCCGCGACGATCTTTTCGTAGGCCGCCCGAATCCAGTCGGGCAGCACCTTGTCCGCCGCCTTGCCGTCCTCCTCTTCCTTCTCGCTCCGCTCTTTCTCTTCGCCTTCGAGGAAAGCGCGGGCCACATACGAGGCGATGTTCAGGGCATAGCCCCGTCGCTCCGGAGTCGGCTGGGCGAGGGAGAGCACCCCGGCGAAGGCGGTCTCGACGTCCGTCTGGCTCCAGTCCGTCTTCGACAAGGCTTGGATTTCATTGGAGAAGGCGTTCGCGTCCTTCTCCCCGGCGACGAAGGCGGCGTAGATCTCGGCGAAGCCCTTGCCCGAGAGCAGGTTCTCCATCAATTGGAACTGCTGGCCGTACCTATTTTCGAACTGCCGCTCGATATCGGCCTTGTCGCTCCTCTCTCCGTAGTCGCGCTCGAACGCCTCGCGCAGCTTCGCGCGGAAGGCGTCGAAGAAAGGCCGTGCCTTCTCCTTGTCCCGCTTCACGATCTCAAAGGCGAGGTTCACGCCTTGGGACGGCGCCGAAAGCACCAGCTCGCGCAGTGGCGCGACCTCCTCCTCCGTGCCCCGGCGGATCATCAAGGTCGCGGCCCACTGCTTCCGCTCGTCGTCGCCCTCCTCGAAATACAGTTGGGTGACCGCGTCGCCCGACCGTCCTGCAAGCTTTTCCTGCCAAGCCTTCGCCGCCGCTTTCGCCTCTTCGACCGAGGCCGTCTCCCACCATTCATAATCCTGATCCGGCAGAGCCGGGATCGCCCCTCTCAGGAAGGCGCGGGCGATCCCGTCGCGCGACTGCGGACGGCTCATGCGACGCCAAGCCTCCTCCAGCTCCTCGTCCTCGAGTTCGACGGGTTCGACGGGTTCGGAGTCGAGTTCGTGGCCCCAACTCATGCGGTGGCCTCGCTCGTAGCCCGCATCGCCGGGCACATGGACCAAGGTCGCGTCGCCCAGCCCGGCGGCCATCAGCCCGATCCAATCCCAGTCCTTCGACAGATCGAAGAGGCTGCCCTTGAGCGCCTCGTTGGTCCATCCCTGCTCCTCGGCCTCCTTCTCCGTCCAAGGAAGCTGCCGCCTCGCCCACTGCGCCCCGGCTTGTTGGGGGTCGGTGAGGGCGTATCCTGCGGCGCTTTCCTTCGGCTTCTCCAGATCCGCCCACCACGCGGCCTGTTCCGGCGACAGGGGGAATTCCCCGTCCGCCGCGACCGGAGGCGCCGGGGCCGCCACGCGCGTCTTGACCTGCTCGAGGAGGCGCATGGAGAGCGGGCGCTCCGGCCAGGATCTCGGGAAGTCGGCCAGCAGCTTCTCCAGTTCCGCTTGCAGAGCGGCCCAGTCGCCCGAGCCCTTGAACCTCGTCACCGCCACCGCCTGCCGTTGGTTTGCGATGCGCTGCACCGCCACCTCGACCAGCGCCGCCTTGCGGGGGAGGCGGCCGAGCAGGAACGTCACCAGTTCCGAGGCCTCCTTCTCCAATCCGCGACGGTGCCAATGCGCCGCGTAGAAAAAGAGTTGCGAGAGCACCTCGGGATCCCGCAACAGGTAGTCGAGGCTGCGGTTCTCCCCCTTTTCCATCTCCGCCTTCAAGGTCTCCACGAGCGAGGCCGCATCCGCCGCCTCGTCGCCCTCGATGTCGCGTCCGCCGCCCCACGAAGGCTGCAAGCCCCGCGCGGCGAGCGATTTCATCAGCTTCTCCGCCTGCCCCCGGTCCGCCCTCGCGGAATCGGCATCGATCAGCGCCTGCAGGGTGATCCCGTCGCTGACGACGCGACGCACCCCGTCCGCGTCCGGGGCCGCTTCGACCCAAGAATTGCCGGTGCGCTTCCAGCCTTGCAGGGACGACTGGAGCCGGTCGTAGGATTCGATCCGTACATACTTCCAGCCCTTCGTGTCCGGCAGGCCGAGCTTCACCAGCATCTCGAAACCCTTCGAATAATCCGTGTTTTGGGCCACCGCCGCAGCCGGAAAGAGACAAGAGAGCGCGAGGAGCACGGAGACGGCGGCGCGGCGAATCGCAGTCATAGGGGAATCCAATCAGAAAACGCCGCAAAAGGGAAAAGAAAAACGTGTGGCGGGGCCATTGCGGTGCGCGGCGGAGACGGTTGCGAAGCCTTCCCATTCGTGGCCATTCGCTTTCATGCGTGAACATTCGCGTTCCTCCTCGTTTTCAAACGCGAATGGCCGCAAATCTCCGTGAATGCTCGCGAATCCGGTCCGGCAACAGGAGTCTTGCCGCCATCCCGGCAAATCCATGCGGAATGTGGTTGGCGAGCCGGACCCGGTACGATTAAAATAGGGAGGTCGGCGAATTTCCGACCGTCCTCCAACCTTCCTCCACCTCCCTCCGATGACTGCTCCCATCCGATTCCTCCTCCCTTTCGCCCTCCTCCCTGCCTCCCTCTCCGCCGCCGTCGTGGGCAAGGCCATCGAATACCCCGTCGGCGAAGTCCTCTGCGAGGGCTGGCACGCCTACGACGACGCCATTGAGGGGAGACGTCCCTCCGTCCTCGTCGTCCACCAGTGGACCGGTCCCTCGGACTACGAGAAGATGCGTGCCGAACAGCTCGCCATCCTCGGCTACAACGTCTTCGTCCTCGACATCTACGGCAAGGACGTCCGCCCCCAGCCGCCCGAGTCGGGCAAGGAGGCGGGCAAATACAAGGAGAACCGCGCCCTTTTCCGCAAGCGCCTCGAGGCCGGGCTGCAAGTCCTCCGCGGCCTGCCGCAGACCGATCCCGACCGCATCGCGGCGATCGGCTACTGCTTCGGCGGCACCGGCGTGCTCGAACTGGCCCGCGCCGGAGCCGACATCGAGGGCGTCGTGAGCTTCCACGGCGGCCTCGGCACACCGACGCCCGAGGAGGCGAAGAACATCGACTGCGAGGTGCTCGTCCTGCACGGGGCCGACGATCCCTACGTGCCGCCGGCGGAGGTCGAGGCCTTCCACCGCGAGATGAAGGCGGCGGACGTGGACTACGAGTTCGTCGCCTATCCGGGCGCGGTCCATTCCTTCACCCAGAAGATGGCCGGCGACGATCCCTCGAGGGGTTCCGCCTACCAGGCCGAGGCCGATGCGAAGTCGTGGGAGGCGATGAAGGCCTTCTTCGCGAAGATCTTCGCCGACTGAGACCTTTCCCGTCCGCCGATGTCCGCCACCCCCGCCTGGTCCGAGACCATTCGTCGGCTCTATCTCTCCGGTGCGTCGAACCAGTTCGTCCTCCACGGCAACGTGCAGGACCGTCTCCTCGTCCCGGGCGACGGGGGCGGCGCGGTGGGCAACCTCGTCGACTACCTGACGACGTCGCAGTTGAGGAGGTTCGACCTCGTCCTCGGCTACGAGCTGGGATCGGGCGTGCGGGTGCTCGCGGGCGAGGAGACCTACCGACGCCTCGCTCCGGCGGAGCCGCCCCCGATCGATCCGGCCGGAGCGATCGGATGGATCGACCATTTCCTCCGCGTCTGCGTGAACCTCCGCTCCCTCGCTCCGGCTTCGCCGGGAGGCGCGGCCGTCGCGGGCCGGAACCACCACGTCGCCGTCGTCATCGGTTCGGCCGATCTCCTCTTTCCCCTCGCGCAGCAGACGCGCGACTACGCGCTGAACTCCATGGCCGCGGTGGTTCGCTCTTGGTCCCACGAGAGCCATTTTCTCGAGCAGAACCTCGCGGTCTTCCTCCTGACGGAGCATCTCAACGATCTCAACCGGCTCCTTTCTCAGAATCCGCGCGCCGCCCTCGTCGAGATTCCCCTGCCGCGCGAGGCGGAGCTGGCCGAGGTCTTCCGCCATTTCGAAACCCGTTTCCCGAAAGCCCTCGCGAACTTCGTCGGCCGCTCGGAGTTCCCCGCCGCGCGGCTCGCCGGAGCGACGATGGGCTCGATCGAATCGCTGCTGAAACAGCGGGAATACGAGGGGACGCCGCTCGAGGAGCGAGATCTCGCGGAGTTGAAGAAATCCCTCGTCGAGAAGGACGCGCAGGGGCTCATCGAATTCCTCGAGCCGACGCGCACTCTCGACGATGTCCACGGCAGCGAGGAGGTGAAGGCCTGGATGCGGCAGGATCTGGCCCTTTGGCGCGAGGGCGATCTCGCCGCGATGCCGATGGGCTACTTGCTCAGCGGCCCGGTGGGAACGGGGAAGACCTACTTCGTCGAGTGCCTCGCGGGCGAGGCAGGCGTGCCGGTGGTGAAGATGAAGAATTTCCGCGACCGCTGGGTCGGCAGCACGGAGGGGAATCTCGAGAGGATCTTCGGGCTGCTCCAGGCTCTCGGGCGCTGCATCGTCTTCATCGACGAGGCGGACCAGGCCCTCGGCAGCCGCGAAGGCGGGACAGGGGACTCGGGAGTCTCCGGCCGGGTCTATTCGATGATGGCGAAGGAGATGAGCAATACCGCGAACCGCGGCCGCATCCTCTGGATCCTCGCCTCGAGCCGGCCGGATCTGATCGAGGTGGATCTGAAGCGTCCCGGCCGCGTCGATGTGAAATTTCCGCTCTTTCCCTCCCTCGATGCGGAGGAAGGCTACGCCCTCATCCGCGCCCTCGCGAGGAAACACCGCCTCGACCTGCCGAAGGAATGCCCGCCCGAGCTTCTTCCGCTCGTGCCCGCCTACGTCACTCCGGGAGCGGCCGAGTCCCTCGCCATCAAGGTCTACCGCGCAGTGCGCACCGCCGGAGAGGCGGGCAAGGAGCCGCTGGCCGCTCTGCACGACTGCCTCGACGAGTATCAGAATCCCGTGCCGGAGGAGACGATGCGGTTCCAGATCGGCCTCGCGGTGCGGGAGGCGAGCGACCTCGCCTTCGTTCCGGAGGCTTTCCGCTCCTACCGTTGAGGCGGTCTTGTCCCCGCGTTCCTTCGACGCTTCCCGACCGCAGGACGCCTCTCCGCGCTTGACCGGACCGGCTTGCCGGGTGTTCACTGTCCGCGGGTTTGAATTCTTTCCATGACAAATACCGGCGGCTCGCCCGCGACCGGTTCGGACTCTCCAGCCTCTGGCTGGGCGAGGACCATTTGGTCTACGTGAAGGGGTCGGGTTTCCTCATGCCCTACGTCGAGGAGTACAAGCGCTTCCGTCTCTCCGAGATCGAAGCCTTCACCGTCGCGAAAACCTCCCGGCGGGGGAAAATCGTGCTGCATGCGCTGATCCTGATCTTCTGTTTGGCGGCCGCCTCGCTCCTGCTCGCCTTCGACGACGATCCAGGGGCTGTCTCGGTCACCTTCATTTCCCTTTTCTTCGTCGGAGCGCTCGGTGCGTCGGCCTTGCTCCTGCGCCATCTCATCCTCGGGCCGACCTGTCTCTGCGACATCCAGACCCGCCTCACGCGCGAGCGCCTGCGTCCCCTGAACCGCTACCATCGCGCTCTGGAGACGGTGCGGCGCATCGAGGGACTGGTGCGGCAAAGCCAGGCCGGCGTCGTCGCGTCGGAGGACGCGGCCGAGTCCGCCGCCACCCGGTCCTCGGTCCGCGACGACCGTTTCTATCAGGTGCCGGGCGCCGTCCCGCCGTCCTTCGCGGTGTTTGCGGCGCTCGGACTCGCCGCGCTCGCCGCCTTGCATTTGGAAAGCGTCGTCTTCACCGGGGGAATTCTCCTGCTTCTCGTGGCGGCGAGCCTGCTGCTCACCTTGGCGCTGGTTTCGGTCGTCCGGAAGCCGACGCCGGAACCCATCCGGACGGTGCTCTGGATCCTGCTGGGACTGCATTTCCTCGTTTTCGCCATCGGCATGGTCTACTACCTCGTCGTGGCGACGCGCGAGCCGTCCTACACCGTGGGGCTGACGGGACCGCTGGAGGCGTTCACCGCCCTCGCGGCCGAGGGCGGGATGACGCTCTACGGCGTCTTCGTGGGATTTTTCCTCGGGTTCGTCGGCGTCGGGCTATGGGGCTTCGCGCTTTCGGGGAAATGGAAGCGCCAGATCCGTCTGGCCGAGGCGCTCTCCCAATCGGGAGGCGAGGGAGGCGATCCCGAGGAGGCATGAGCGGGGGGCTGGCCAAATCCGTTTGCACGATCCATGTGGGACGGCCCGCCACGGCGCGTTGCCCTTCCTGCCAGCGTTTCTTCTGCGGCGAATGCGTCACCGAGCACGGCGGCAAGCTCGTCTGCGCGTCCTGCCTCGCGGCGGCGGCGAAAGCGAAGAGTCCGCCGCGAGCCCGCAGGAGACTCCGTCCCGCGCCAGTGGTGCAGACCGCGGTGGCATTGGCGGTCGCTTGGGCGCTGTTCTATTATTTCGCAACGTTTCTGACGGGAATCCCCGACGCCTTCCACGACGGAACGATCTGGGAGTGAGGAGGCGAGCATGGCATGAGCAGCAAGGCGCATCGCAGAGTGAAGCGGCGGAGACGGGAGACGGGCGCGGTCCAGATCCTCGAGGAAGCCTTCCACCTTGCCCGTTCCGCCGACGCGGGCAGCTTCTGCCTCTACTATCTCGGGGCGGTGCCTTGGGCGGTGGGGCTGCTCTACTTCGTCGCGGACATGAGCCGCAGCAGCCTCGCCGGACGCGACGCCGCTTTCGCGGCGCTGGCGATGACCGCCTTGTGGCTCTGGAAACGCTATTGCCAGGCCGCCTTCTGCGCCAAGCTATGGGACGGGCTCAATCCGGGGCATCTCCCCCGGCTTGGCGCCGGCGACCGCTTCCGCTCCCTTGCCGCGCTCTGGTTCGTCCAGGCCTTCCGCTTTCCACTGCTCGTCGTGGGGATGTTTTTCGCCATCCCCCTCGGCTGGATCCTCGCGACGTTCCAGAATGCCAATGCGCTCGCCCTGACCCAAGCGCCGGGAGAGCGACCCTTGCGCTCCCTCATGGGGAGGTCGATCCGCTATTCCCACGACCAGTGGGCCCAGAATCACGGCATTCTCCTCGTTTTCTTCCTCGTGTCCCTGTTCACCTGGGCGAATCTCGTGGCCGCCTGCCTTGTCCTCCCGAGTTTCGCGAAGTCGATCTTTGGGGTGGAGAGCCCGTTCACGATCAGTCCGATGGTCGCGATGTCGAACACGACCTTCGTCCTCGGGTCGTTCCTCCTGATGCAGCTCGCGATCGATCCGCTGGTGAACGCCGCCTATGTGCTGCGCTGCTTCCACGCCTCGTCGCGCACGACGGGGGCGGACTTGCTCAGCCGGCTCGTCGCCTGCCGCGGTCGGCGCGAGGAGGAGGAGCGGCGCGAACGCGGAACGCTCGGCCGGGTCGCCGTCCTTCTTCTGCTCGTCGCCACCTTCGCTCTTCCCGTTGCGTCGTCCGCACAGGAGGAGGCATCCGCCGTCGAGCCGGAGCGCTTCCGCAGCGAGATCTCCGAAACCCTGGCGCAGAAGAAATACCAGTGGCAGCTCACGCGCCGAACCGACGGCAGCGGAGAGGAGGCCGGGGAGTCCTGGCTCGGCCAGCGCCTTTCCGAGATCGCCGAAAGCGCCCAGCGTCTCTTCCGCTCGCTGGGAAAATGGTTCGAGGAGGAGATGCGGCGGCTGATGGAGAGGAACCGGCCCGCCGGGGGCGGAGCGAAGAAGGATTCGGAATGGTTCAGGACGCTCGGATCGACCACCTCCATCGCCTTGGTCGTCGTGGTGCTGGGGCTTCTCGTCTGGTTCGCCGCGCTGCTCTACCGGAGCCATCGCGGGCGCGGCAGAACCGAAGTCGTCGAGGAAGGCGGGGCGGCCGTCATCGACCTCGCCAGCGAGGACATCGTCGCGACGCAGCTCCGCGAGGACGAATGGCTGCGTCTCGCCCGCGAGCAGATCGAGAAAGGCGAGGAGCGGCTCGCCATCCGCGCCCTCTTTCTCGCGACCCTCGCCCATCTCGGCGAGCGGGGCCTGCTGAAGATCGTCCGTTCGAAGTCGAACCGCGACTACCGGAGCGAGCTGGGCCTGCGCGCCCGTCCGCTCGGCGAGCTGCGACGCGCCTTCGACGAGAACACGACGCTTTTCGAGAGGGTCTGGTACGGACTGCACCGTCTTGGGTCCGGGGCGGTGGAGGGGTATCTGCAGAACCATGGCCTGATCGCCGCGGAATCGGCCAAGGCGCAACCCGCCGCCGTCGCGGGCCAAACTCGAAAACGGTGATGCGCAGGGGCTCGGCAGCGAAGAAGGTGGGGTTGGTCCTGCTCGGAGCCGCGCTCGCGGCGGGCTTCTACGGCGTGCTCGAGAAGCGCTTCGCCGAGGGCGGCATCTATCCGCACTACGCCAGCTACCGCAGCGATCCTCTTGGCACGAGCGCCCTCTACGAATCCCTGGAGGGATTGGAAGGCCTTTCCGTGTCGAGAAACGTGACGAATCTCCAGACGGTCAAGGGGCTGGACTCCGAAACGGTCCTGCTCCTGCTCGGCTACCCGGTCAATGGGATCGACGATCTGAGAGCGCCGGACGATTCGCCGGTGATGAAAGCCGTCTCGGAAGGCGCCCGCCTCGTCCTGACGGTCAATCCCGGTCTCGTCCCCGAAGTCTACCAGCCCGCGCGCAGCGAGGTCGAGGACGACTGGATCGAGCGTCGCCGCCGCATCCGCGACGCACGGAAGGGAGAAGGAAAGGAAAGCGCCAAGGACGCAGAGAAGGAAGCGGAGGACAGGGCGGAGAAGACGGAAGAGGAAGAGGAGAAGGAGATCGAACTGCGGGTCGTCCAGCTCCTGGGAGACCGGCTGACGGCGAAGCTCGGCTTCGAGGTGACCAGTCCCTCCTTCGAGCGGCCCGAGGAGGGATGGGAGACCGAGGCGGGAGAGGCGCTGCCGGTGGATGGGGGAGGGGTCGATCTGCCTCTCTGGAAGTCCCAGTACCGCCTGGAGTCCAAGGATGAATCGTGGCGGCCCGCCCTGCTGGTCGATGGGACGCCGGTCGTTCTGGAGCGGAGCTACGGGAAGGGGAGCGTCGTGGTGGCCTCGGACACCTATTTCGCCAGCAACGAGAGCCTGCATTTCGGGGCGGGGCCGGAGTTCCTTCTCTGGCTGCTGAGCGGCAAGACGAAGGTCGTCTTCGACGAGACCATCCACGGCTCGACCGAGACGGGCGGGGCGATGAAGCTGATCCGCCGCTACCGCGCCCATGGCGTGTTCTTCGGCCTGCTGGTCTTTCTCGCGCTGTGGGCGTGGCGCAGCGCCTCGCCCCTGGTGTCCGGCAGCGAGGCGTCGGATCGCGGTCTCGGCAGCGACGGCACGGTGATGGGCGAGGAGACCGGAACCGGCTTCATCCGGCTGCTGCGCCGCAGCGTGGCGCCGGCCGCTCTGCTGGAGCGCTGCGTCGAGATCTGGAGCGGATCGTCGGGAAGTGGAGCGCCCTCCGCCGCAAGGGACGGGGTCGGCAAGATCCTCGCGCGCCACCGCAGCGATCCGAAGCAGTTCGGTGCCGTCGAGGCCTACCGGGCGATCGCGGACCTGCTCCGAAAGCGTTGACAAGCGAACCGGTCTCCGCGAAGGAATCGGCATGATGCGAACTCTCCTGTGGGCGGTTCTGCTGCTCGGAACCTCCGTCGTTTCGAGCGGTTGCGGACTCGTCAGCCATCAGATCAACCGAACCGCCAATCTTCTCACGAATCCGCTGCGCTCGGTCGCGATGCCGGTCGAGGGAGAGGAGGCGTCCGCTTTCCGGGCATGAACGTCTGGTATTGGATCGGCCACCGTCTCTCGAAGCTCTTCGCGAAGCTGGTGTGCTCCTATCGCGTGCAGAACCGCGAGAGGCTCGAGAACCTCCCCGAGGGGCTCCTCATCGCCTCGAACCACGTCAGTTTCCTCGATCCCCCCTTCGTCGGCGCGGCTTTCCGCGAGCCGCTCTACTACTTTGCGAGGAAGACGCTCTTCGACCACCCCGCCGCGAATTTCATCCTCACCCGCGTCAACGCCATTCCGGTGAACCAGGAGAAGCCCGAGCTCTCCGCGTTGAAGCAGGTCATCGCCTTGCTGAAGGACGGGCGCAAAGTGCTCATTTTTCCCGAGGGCGAGCGGACCTTGGACGGCAAGCTGAAGAGCGAAGGGGAACCGGGTGTGGGCATGATCGTCTCCAAGGCGGGCGTCCCGGTGCTGCCGGTGCGCCTCTTCGGCCCCGAGAAGGCGCTTCCCCGCGGGAGCAAGAGGATCAAGCGCCATCCCGCCACGCTCGTCGTCGGAGAACCACTCGATCTCGCCGACCTCCTCGAGGACTCGTCCCTCTCGACGAAAGACCGCTACCAAGCCATCGCCAGCCGCATCATGGCCGCCATCGCCGCGTTGGAACTTCGCGACAGCCGGGGCGAGTGAGATTGACCGGCAGCGGAGCGGCCGCCCTGCAGGTTCCGGTTCGCCTGTCTCTGATGGGGCGGGCGCACCGCTTGCCTTCCCCTTTTGTTTTCCACCTCTTACGGAGCGGAGCGTCCCTCCCGGTTCCAGAAGATCACGAGATTCTTCGTCGAGCGTCCCGAGACGACGAGATCGAGCCGGCCGTCGCCGTCGAGATCGGCGATCTTCAGGTCTTCGGCGGCGACGAGATCGCGGGCGACCCAGAAGGGCGGATACCACGAGCCGTCCTCCTTCTGGAAGAAGAGCTTCACGCCGACGTGCCCTTCGGCGTCGGGATTGCGCCAGCCGACGACGATGTCCTCCCGCCCGTCGCCGTTGAAGTCGCCGACGCCGAGGGCGTGGCCCTGGTGGAGAGAGTCGGTGAGGAGGTGGCGCGTCCATCGTCCTTCCCCGGCCTCGCGGTAGACGGCGAGGTCGGTCCCGTGGAAGGGTTCGACGGTGGCGACGAAGTCCGCGCCTTTCGCGATCTCGCCCACGCCGCGGGTGGGGGGTGTCGAGTTCTCCACCGTGATCAAGGGGAGGGATTCTCCGCCCCCGGCCTTCTCCCGGACGACCCCCTCGGCACCGCCGAAGTAGAGCCAGCCGTCGCGGAAATCGAAGTTGTGGGCGACGTGGAGCTTGGCTCCGAGCACCTCGTGCGACCAGGCCTCCGCGTCGCCGGCCTTGGCGGGATCGACGCGGTAGACGCGCGCGTTGACGAAGTGCTCGCCCTGGCCGTCCTTGTTGCCGAGGCCGTGCAGGGGGAGCACGACGAGTTCGTGTCCCGCCTCCGTCGGGATCCATCGCATGCGGTGGGTGGTGGGGTCGTGGTAGAGAGGGACGGGCCTCCAGGGACCTTCTCCCCCGGCGGGTCGTTCGAGATGGAACACCGCGCCGGATTGGGCCTTGTCCGTGGTTTCGCCGGGATTCCATTGGGCGCCGACGGCGATTTCGACCTTGCCGTCTCCGTCGATGTCCGCGGCGGCGACGCAGACGTTGTCGCGCAGGGTCAGGTTTTTCGCGAGGGTCGTTTCCTCCCAGCCGGGGTTGCGGAACCAGGAGATTTCCCGTTTGTCGACGAGAATCACGTCGGTGGCGCCATCTCCGTCCACGTCGCCGAGGGCGACGCCGTAGCCGATCTCGACGGCGTCGTCGATGACCTGGACGTCGAAGCGCGGCAGTCCCGCGGGCGGGGCGGCGGCGAGGATTCCGGACAGGGAGAGAAGGACGAGAGCGGAGGGAAACGCGTGCATGGAGTAAGGCCACAGTGAACCGCAAAGGCGGGTGGTCCACCAGCCAAATCCGAAGAAATGACGGGCCGGGCCGGAAAGGAAAGCTTCCGCCTTTCCGCCGGCCCCGCACAAACGCAGGGTGGGGCGTTCCCTTTGGGAGAACGAGAGGGACGGTGCGGCCGACCCTCAGTCGAGAGTCCGCTTCGGCGGGGCGATCGTGGTCGTCCCCGTGCCGGGGCGTGCGGTGGGAGCCTCGGCAAAGCGCTGTACTTCGAAGTTCGGGACATTCATCGTCACGTCCAGATTCGACCGGAAATCCCAAGTGGCGGCGACTCCCACCTGGTCCGCTATCTCCCTCGCCTCGAGATAGGTGGGGATCGCGTCCGTCACGACTTGGAAGAAGGCGACGCCGTTGGGGTCGTCCTTGATGTTCCGGAGGGTGCGGATGTAGACGGAACCGGGTTGCTTCATCTTCTCGGCCGTTTCCCCGGACCGCGGGGTGAGGGCGAGCTGGAGCAAGGTCGAGCCGGGGCGGATCTTCGCCTCGACGCCGAAGCTGTTGGGAAGGGAGCCGGTCACCGCGGGGCTGTTGAGGAACGCGACCATTTTCTGGGCGTCGTAGATGACGCGGGTCTTCGAGGCGTCCTTGAAGTTGTCCATGTCGCCGAGCGTCTTGAGGTAGCGGAGAATGCCGCGTTCGTCGGCATTGACCTCTTCCGTCCGGGAGCCCCAGGCGAAGGCGACTTTGCTGCCGTTGGGAGTGACTTTGATCGTCGGGTTGGCCGGATCGGTCGACGGGTTCAACGCGATCCAAGGGGCGTAGTCGGCCTTGATGGCGGCGACGGTGGCCGCGGCGACGGCGGGAAGGGGTTTGCGGGCGACGAGGGAGATGTTGCCGAGCGTGGCCAACAGGTCGGTGGACGGTTGCAGCCCGCCGTCGGAGAGATTCTTCCAGGCGTGCGCCAAGACGTCCATCTGGTAGGTGCCGAGAAGGGGAGCCAGCGTGGGCCAGGCCGTCTGGGCGGTTTCCTTCGATCCCAGGATCTTCTCCATCAACGGAACGAAAGGAGCGGGGTCGGGATCCTTGTAGACCAGTTGGGAGCGGCGTTGGTTGAGCTTGTCCGCGATGGGGTTGAGAAAGTCGCTGTCCTTGAGGAAGAGGACGCCCTCCTTCGCGACGATGATTTTCGTCTCGCTCGGTTTTTCGGGGTAGGGGCGGGGATTGGGCAGCCTGACGATGGTTCCCGGCGCGGGGGCGACGATGGGGGTCTGGTCGAGGGTGGCCTTCAGCTTGTCCAGCTCCGCGAGGAGCTTTTCGTTCTCGGCGCGTTTCGCGTCGCGCTCCTTCTTCTTGCCGGTGATCTGCTGCTCCAGATCGGGAATGTTCGCCAGGGCGAGCCCGGTGGCGGACCGGTCGAGCGTCGAAAGCTCGTCGGTGCTCTTGCGCAATTCCACCTCGAGAGCGGCGATCTTTTCGCGCAGTTCCTCGGGATCCTTCACCTCGGTCTTTTGCGCCATGATCTTCTGCAGCTCCTCGAGCTGTTCCTGCGTGACCGGGGGCAGGTCGGTGAGGATCTTCTTCACGGCGCTGGCCACGCTGATCCCCACGAGCACGAGCACGATGATGAGCACCCCGACGACGTTCGTCATCGTGTCCATGAGGGCCACGAAGGGGATCTCGAACTCCTCGGCGTGTCGGCGTTTGGACATGGCGTATCAGGGGGCGGGTGCAGGGGCGGGAGCTGCGGCGGACGGAGGAAGCAGAGGCACGCCGTCGGGAGCGGGCATCGATCCGAGGAAGCTCTCGAACATCGTCAGGTCGATCTTGCCGCGGCCGGGAGCGGGGAGCTTCGCGACGTCGGCGGGCTCGAACTCATGGGTCTGCTGCGCCCAGCCGGCGGCGTTGTTGTAGGCGCCGAGCCCGTCGTCGCGGACGAGAAAGACGATCTTGGCGCCCACCTTCCTCACCTCCTTGAGGAAGGTCTCGTAGGAGTGGTCGGCGATGATGACCTCCGGCGCCGCACTGATCTGGGTCTGCTGGTCCTTGTTCCAGTAGAGCACGATCTTGCCGCTGGAGGCCTCGACGAAGAAGACCTTCGACCCCTCCGGCATGCCGGATCCGGCGGGCTGGATGATGACCGGGGGAGGGGTGTTCGCGACGAGATTGCGCTTTTCGATCTCGGCGGCGAGTTCCGCGATCTCCTTCTTCAGATCCTTGGACTGCTGGTCGTAGCCGCTGATCTCGAGGAGGAGGTTGTCGAGCTCCTTCAGGAGGTTCTGGCTGAGCGCCTTCGAGGCGTCGGCGTCGGCGACCAGCTTGCGCAGGCGGGCGGCTTGTTCGGATTTCTCCTTCGTCTCCGCCTCGAGAGTGGCCAGGCGGGTCAGGAGCGGCTTGGTCTCCTCTTCCAGAACCTCCATCTGCTGCCGTTTCTGGGTCAGACTCTTGTAGAGGATGGCCCGATCCACTTCCTCCTGCGTCCGTCCTTCCGTCTGGGTGGTCTGGGAAACGGCGAGGAAGACGATGATGAGGACGAGCACCCCGATGAGAGAGCACAGGATGTCCAGGAAGGGCACCATCAAGATCTCTTCGTTTCCGTGATGTCGGCGCTTCGCCATGGGGTCGGGCGGGGAGGATGCGAAAGACTTGGAACCCGGCGGGGGGCGGGACGTTCAACCGCGGCTGAACCAGCCTTTCTTCACCGTCTGGTGGATGACGACTTGCTTTTCTCCCAAGTCCTTGAGGGTGGAGTTCAACGCGCCGATGCCCTCCGCGAGGGCGCGGGTGTGGTCGGTCGTCGCCTTGATCGACTCCGTGGCGGCCTCGGAGAACTCGTCGCGCATCTGCTGCATCGTGGCCGAGAATTCCTCGTCGACGCGCTGCTGGTGCTCGGCGGCGCGGACCTCGAGGTTCTCGGCGTATTGCAGCATGGTCGCGGAAAGGGAGTTCAGATCGGTGAGGAACTCGCTCTGGGCGTTGGCCACGGCGTTGACGAGGTGGTTCATCATCGCGTCGGTATCGCCGTTGGCGACGCCGGCTCCGTCGTTGAGCCGGGGGATGAGGACCTCGTTGCAGAAGGTGTCGATGTTGTTGAGCGTGTCGTCCTCCATCTTGAACATCCCGTTCATCGGGAAGTTCACGAGCATGGCGAAGGCGAGGCCGACGAGGGTGGCGTCGAACGCGGTGCCGAGACCGCTGATGACGCCCTTGAGCACCTCGATGATCGCCTTCACGTCCTCGAGGTTGTCGAAGTTCAGACTCAGCAGCGCGTGGGACAGACCGAGCACCGTGCCGATGAAGCCGAGGATCGGGATGGCCCAGAGGAAGGCCTTCACCGCCGTGTAGCTCGTCTGGATGCGGGCCGCGTCGATGTCCGACTGCGCGGACATGAGGTGGACGACGTCGCCGGTGCTCTGCTTGATCTCGAATAGTTCCAGGGCCTTGCGGATGCGGTTCACCATCATGCTGTCGCGCAGCTTTTCGGGGAGCTTGTAGAGGTGGTCGATGAAGTCGCCGACGTTGCTTGCGTTGATCTCGGTGCCCAGCTTGTAGGGCACCACGTCGAGGAGCATCGCTTGGCGCTGGTGCTTCATCTTCAGGAACTTCAGCGCGAGGATGGCGAGGGCCCAGAAGAAGAAGAGGGTGTTCAGGGCGTTGACGGCAAGGTGGCCTTTCCAGACCATCGCCAGATACTGCATGAAGGTGTAATCGGTCGACGGCGTGCCTTCGGGCGGGGAGAAGAGCATGAGGAAGCCGAGGAACAGGGTGGTGACGCCGACGCCGATCCCGAAGGAGTGGAGCATGTTCGCGTTGGTCGGGTCGGTCTCCTCCCAGCCTCCCCGAGATCCGAACTGGCGCTCGGGCTTCGGCGGGCGGGTGGTCGCGCTGGGCTCCTGCCCTCCTGCGCTGGGACGCGGGGCGCCGCTGGGGGCGGGCACGTTGAGCTTGGGAGGGGTGAATGCCGTGTCTTCGGCAGACTCCGCCGGGACCTGCAATTTGGTGCTGCACCCGGGGCAACGGACGTATTTGCCCGCGTGTTCCGCCTCCGCTTTCAACTGCATGCCGCAAGATGGGCAACTGAACTCCATGTTCGCTCCTTCTAGATTCTGGGATTATCGGATTGGCTCGTTCGCGGCGGAGCCCGGCCCGGTTCTTTTACCGTTTCCGAATTCCCGGGGACCAGCCCCTGGCCGCCGCAGGCGGTGATTGAACGATTTCGATCGCGGCAAGTCAAGAGCAAGCTTCTGGGAAAACAGCAGGAAGAGTGACGAAGATATTTGCGACTACAGTTCGCATTTCCTTTGCGTTCGGCTACAGCTAGCGGGTGGAATGACGAGATCGGTCCAGATCGGGTGGATGGCGTGGGCGCTCGCGCCTCTCGCGCTCGCGTCCTGTTCGTTGAAAGTCAAAGTCCGGGAAGAGTGGGAGCCTTCGTTCCGCAAGCCTATCCCTCTCGGAGAGGCCACCCGGACGTGGAGCGATCTGAAGGCCGGACGGCTTCCCTCCGAGTCCGGACTGGAGGCCTACAATGCGGCGATCCGGGGGGCGGTCGTGCAGATCGCGACGAACTGGGCCGAGGGCGGCGAGCGCGGTTCCCTTCTCAAGACGGATTCCGGCGACGTGAATCTGCGGGTGGATGCCGTGAACGTCCCCGATCTGGCCCGCGCCGAGGAGGTCGTGCCCGCCGACTTCGTGAGGGTGCGCTACGGACTGCGGGCGGAGTCCTCCGTCGTCGGCGTCGGCGCTCCCCTCATCGTGCGCCAACCCAGGACCGCGGACGACGCGATGATTCCCGAGACCGGCCTGTGGGCGCCGGTCACGGCCCTGCTCAACCTCGACCAGCCCGGGGCTCCGGTGCTGGAGCTGATCGATCCGACGTCGAAGAAGAGCATCTCGCTCGGTGGAACGGATTTTCCCTTGTCGGCGAACTACACCGCTGCGCTCGCCCGCGACTTCCAGGACCGGCAGTTCCAGTTCGAAAACTTCTCCGGCCTGCTCCGTTTCGACCGGTTCGCCGACCGGACCGGCCTCTATCGCGTCACGCCGTTCAATCCGTCGAAGGAACCCTGCATCTTCATCCACGGGATCAACTCCAGCCCCTTGACCTGGGGCGAGGTTCTCAACCGCCTCTATGGCGACGAGGCGATCCGCGACCGGTACGAGTTCTGGACCTTCGGCTATCCCACCGGTGCGCCCATTCCCTACATGGCGGCGGAGTTCCGCGCCGCCATCCGCGAGATGCTTGCCTTCCGCGGCGCCAGGGGCGCGGGGCCGCAGCGCGTCACGATCGTGGGCCACAGCATGGGCGGCCTCCTCGCCAAGGCCATGACCTTCTCCAGCGGCGACGAGGAGTGGAACGCCCTCTTCAAGGTGCCCATCGACGAACTCGACATCTCCGCAAGGGAGCGCGAGACCCTGCGTCGCATGATCTACTTCGAATCCATTCCCGAAATCGAGCGGGTCGTCTTCTGCGCCGTTCCCCATCGGGGCAGCCGCCTCGTCGAGCATCCCTGCGCGAAGATCGTCGGCGATCTCGTGGAGGTTCCGGCCCAGCTTCTTGCCCTTTCCACGGAGATCGTCGCCCGCAGCGCCCACGCCCTCACCCCCACGGGACTCGAGTTCGCCCGCGACCGCCTGACTTCGATCGATCAGCTCGGGGCCGACGCCTGGACCACGGCCGAGTTCCTCAACAAGCCCCTCAACCCCGCCGTCTCCTACCACTCGCTGATCGGGAACAACCGGTTGCCGAATGTGCCGCTCGAAAAGTCCGGCGACGGAATCGTGCCCTACCGCAGCGCCCATGTCGAGGGCGTTGCCTCCGAGCATGTCGTGCGACCGGCCGGCCACGGCGTCCACCGCACCGACGAGGGGATCGAGGAGATCCAGCGCATCCTCAAGCTGCCGTGACGAAGGCGGTTCCGTACCCGCCTGTTGCCGGAAACGCCGGATTTTCCTTCACGGGCCTTTCCGGGCTGTGGTAATCTCCAACCTTCAGGACGACATCGAAAACCACAACCACCGCCCCAACCCACCTATGCCGAGGAGAGCCAGCTCCGGAATCCACATCGGGCAGATCGCCGGGATCGCCGCCGCCCTGCTGGGCTTCCTCATCGTCGCCGCCTTGCTCTTCAAGCTCATCGCCGGCGGACTTTTCGGCGACGGAGGCGGAGGCAAGGCGGGAGCGAAGCGCGCCCGGGGCGACGCCGCTCCGCTGAACCTCGCGACCTACCGCGACAACGGAAACAGCCTGCGGGGAAACCTCTACCGCGTCGAGGGCAAGGTGGAGGAGACGCTGCGCTGGACCGCGGACCGCGGCCGCCTCATCAGTTTCGAGGCGAGCGATGCGGGCGGGACCATGCCGGTGCCGGTGCTCGTGCCCGAGGATTTCGGCAGCATCAACATCGAGCGGGGCACCCAGTTGGGACTGGTCGTGCGCGTCGACCGCGACGGCACCCTCGTGGCCGAGGCCGTCGACGAGTGAGAGTCCAGCCTTTTCCTTTCCGATGAAAACCACCGCGATCCTCGGTTTCGTTTCGCTGTTGGCGGCGGGCGCCGCCGCCCAGGTCTATACTCCCCCGGCCGCGAACGGCGGGGGAGGGAGTGCCCCGCCGTCCAACACCACGACCATCGTGAACCAAGGCGGTTCGTCCCAGGGAGGGCAGCAGGTCGTGGGCAACGACGTTCCCTATTTCGATCCGACCACCGATGTCTTCACCTTCGACGGGAAGGGCTTCAACGTGAACGACAACCGCGTCTTCCGGGCCCGTTTCGAGAAATATCTGAACGCCGAGGCGGCGACCTCCGAGGAGGATCTGGCCTACCGCCAGTCGATCCGCCAGATCCTCGATACCCTCTCGCCGCACAATCGCGATGCGAGCAAATTCCCCAAGGCGGTGGCCCAGCTCCAGCTCACCTCCCAGTTCCCGCAGGACGCGCGCCTTTGCGAATCCCTCGCCAACGCCGTCTACCGCGTCTACCTCGCCCAGCGCACCCAGGCGCAGTTGAGGGCTCTGAACGAGGAGCTCGACAAGCAGCGTCGGCAGCTCGATTTCAACTTCGAGATGGGATCGAATCCCTTCTCTTCCGACCGCCGGAGGAAGCTCAAGGAGGATCCGGCCCAGATGGAGACGGGGGCGGCGACTCCGGAAAAGGCCGGACGCATCCAACGCTACATCCAACGCATCGCCGAGGTCGAGACCGAACGCGTCGCCAACAAGGCGAAGGTGCAGCTCTCCGAAGTCGAGGCGAAGCTGGAATTCCAAGCCCTCGTCGTCCAGTTCTTCATGCAGCGCCGGTTCGAGCACGTCGTGATGGCGACCCGCTTCTACACCGAGTTCTTCAAGGACGGCGACGGCAAGCTTCAGTTCGAGGAGGGCTCCGAGGTGGAGCAGTCCTTCGCCAAGACGATCGGATTCAATCCGACGATCACCACCCTCGACGCCTTCGCCAACGAGGCGGTCCGGGATGTCGGACAGTCGGTGGAGTCCTTCGGCTATCTCATGGATTCGGGCAAGATCGACGGGGCGATGCGGCAGCTCCAGCAGGCCTTCGTCATGGGCGAGCACCTGCCCGCGGTTCAGAGCATCCCGCGCGAGCGCAAGGTCGCGGTGCTCGACTACGCGTTGGACTCCTTCCAGCTCGTCAACGCGATCGAGGTGAAGGACTACGCCCTCGCCGAGGAGCTCGTCGCGAGGATGAAGACTCAGGCGGGCGATTTCGACTACTCCAAGCCGACCGCGGCGATCGAGGCGGCGAAGCTGAGCAGCAACATGCGCATCCGCACGGCGAAGAACGCGGCTCTCCAGGGCGACAACCTCGCCTACGAGGAGAACATCAAGGCCGCGGTCGAGCTCTGGCCGCAGAATCCCATGCTGAAGGAGCAGTTCGACCTCATCGCGGACTCGGCCGACGTGCAGCAGCAGGCGAAGCTGGAGTTCGACCGCCTCCTCGGCACGCAGAGCTACCGGCAGATCTTCACGAACCGCGCCCGCTTCATCGCGGCGACGGTGGACGATCCCGGACGGCAGGAGGCGCTCGAGCAGATCGTCGGCAACATCCAGGAGATCGAGACGGTGATGAAGCAGGCCGACACCCTCGCCAAGGCAGGGAACAGCCATGCGGCCTGGGAGATCGTGGAAAGGACTTTCCAACGGTTTCCCGACGACGTCGCCCTGAGCGCGAAGCGGTCCGATTTCGCCACCGAGGTGGCCCCCTTCGTGAAGGCGCTCACCACTGCCGGGAATCTGGAGGCCCGGAAACAGTATGGTTCCGGGCTCGCGTGGTTTCTCGCCGCGAGGCGCATCTACCCGCAGAGCGAATTCGCCGACGAGGGGATCAAGCGCCTCATCGACCGAATCCTGCCCGAAGACGGTGCGGTGGAAGGCGAAGCTGCCCCCCCTTCCGAGGGAGCGCTGTGAGGCCGGCGGCCTTTGCGTGGCCCCGCATCGGTTTCCGCCTGTTCCGCGCGTTTGGAGCGGAGGGGGAGAGGCGGTGGCGGGTTTGGGGCAGACAATCCGCGATAAAAAATTTGACGGGCCGGTTGGAGGAAGCCATGTCTCTTCGATCCCTTCCGGATGCCGAGATGACGATTCGATTCCTTCGTTTGACCCTTCCTGCCGTTCTTTTCCTCTTCGTTTCCTGCGGAGTGGAGAGGAATGCCAACTTTTTCCGGGGCGGGCCCGCAAAGGCCAAACCCGCCGAGGAGGAGAACCGGAGCTTGGCGGCCAATCCGAGGGCGGAAGCCAAGCTGCGGCGGGAGGAAGCCCGCAAAGCGGCCGCCGAGGCCGAGGCGAAAGCCCGTGAGGCGGCGGAGCGAGCTTCGCTCGGCCGTCGCCAGACCCTGGCCGCTTCGCCCGAGGAAGCGGATCTGATGGCCCGCGCCGAGGCGATCGCGGAGAAGGAGCGCAAGCGCGAGGCGAAGCGCCAGGCCAAATGGGTGGCCGGGCGCGGTTCCTCCGCCGAGAGGCCCATGGTCGGGGAAGTCGAAATCCCCACCGAGCAGAAGCGAGGCGGGTGGTTTTCCGGGCGTGCCTTCGGCAAGCCCTTCCGCAAGGCGGGAGGCGACGGGCACGACATCTTCGTGAACCACGAACTCCTTCCTTCCCTGGATCCCTCCAATGCCAGGATCGAAGTGGCTCTTGGCGAACAGCGCGCCCGCGTCTACCACAAGGCCGGTCCGGTGAAGACCCTCGTCATCGATACGCCGGTTTCCTCCGGGAAGACGGGCCATGAGACTCCGACAGGGCATTTCACCATCGGGGAGAAGCTCGTGGACAAGCAATCCACTCTCTACGGCACGTGGCACGACGCGAGCGGGACTCCTGTGCCGAGCAGCGGGGAAAGCACCCGTCGCCCCGCCGGCGCTTCGCAGTTCGTCGGCGCCGACATGCCCTACTGGATGCGGATCCATGGAGGCATCGGCCTGCATATCGGCGAGGTCCCGGGATATCCGGCCAGCCATGGTTGCATCCGGGTTCCTTCCTCCGTGCAGCCCCTGATCTACTCGAAAGTCGGCATCGGCACGCCGGTCACGGTGATGCGCTGATTTTTGAGTCTTTTGTCCATTATCCTTGGACCGTAGTCTGAAAGGTGGAAGCGGCGTCCCGCCGTTTCCACACTGCCGTAACACGGACAACGGACCAAGAACTGAAAAATGAGCAACCCCCCCCTGAAACTCGGCGTCAACATCGACCATGTCGCGACCCTGCGGCAGGCGCGCTACGCCCCCGATCTCGACGCGCACAACGTCGAGCCGTCGCTGCTCGCCGCCGCCCACGAAGCCGAGGCAGCCGGGGCCGATTCCATCACGATCCATCTGCGTCTCGACCGCCGCCACATCCAGGACCGCGACGTCTTCGAACTGCGCCGCGGCATCCACACGAAGCTGAACCTCGAAATGGGCAACACCCCGGAGATTCTCGCGGTCGCCCTCGAGGCCGGGCCGGATTTCGTCTGCCTCGTCCCCGAGAACCGCCGCGAAATCACGACCGAAGGCGGGCTGAACGTGGCCAATGCCGACACTTCCCTGCAGAGGACCGTGAAGAGCCTGCAGGAGCGCGGCATTCTCGTGAGCCTCTTCGTCGATCCCGAGCCGCAGCAGATCCTCGCGTCGGCCCGAATCGGGGCGGACATGGTGGAATTGCACACCGGCGCCTTCGCCAACGCCGCGCCCGACGGCGGCGAGGCCGAGTTCGCCCTTCTCCGCGAGGCCGCCGTCCTCGCCCACGAACAAGGATTGCAGGTGAACGCGGGGCACGGGATCACCTTGACGAATCTGGTGAAGCTCATGCGCGTACCCCACCTCGCGGAGCTCAACGTCGGCCACCACTTTGTCGCGAGAGGCGTCTTCCTTGGGCTTGCCCGCGCGATCCGGGACTTCAAGACGCTGATGGCGTCGTATCCGAGTATTCCCAAATAGGTTTCCGGGCAGAGTGGTGGAAACGCCCCTTTGGCCGGTTCGGCAGCTCTCCGACCTACCGAACGCCGGTCGTGCTGCTTTCCCGGGTCAGCGCCTCGTAGACGCCGAAGTCGTTGAACCAGATCCGCTTCGCCCAGCGGTAGACGGGATGCTTCTCGGGGATCTCCTCCCCGGTGGGAAGCCACTGGCTGTTGCGCGGGGTCATCGCCTCGAGCTCGGCGATGGCGGTCCGCCGGAGGGTCGTGTCGGTGGCGTGGTGCTTTTCGGCGAGCTCCTTGACGAGGTCGGGCCGCTCCAGGACGATGCAGCCCCGGGTGTGGCGCGCGGCGGTCTCGCGGAAGTCCCGGAGGAATTCGGATTTCGTCAGGACCTCGTAGATGGAGCCGTCTCGCACGTTGTCGGTGGCGAACTGGATGATGGGGCAGGGTTCGACCGCGCCCGTCGGGGAGATGTGGTGCGAGATGCCGTTGGCCATGGGGCAGAGGGCGCGGCCCTCGCCGTCGTAGTAGGCGTCGATGATGCCGAGGGGCAGTTTGGTCCGCATCGTCACGACGAACTCGCGCACGCGTCGCGCCTGGGCGGGAGTGAGGGCGAGGTCCTCGTTCGGCTTCGGCCCGACGGGCCGGTAGCTGTGGTACCAGGCGTAGTGGACGCCGCGGGCGATGAGCTTGCGCAGCCATTCCTCGGTGAGCAGCTCGTCGATGTTGGTGCGGCAGAGGCTGGTGGCGACGCCGGTGAGGAGCTTGTTCTCGAGGCAATGGTCGAGCCCCCGGAGGGTCCGGTTCAGCACGTCCTTCCCCCCTCGTCGCTCGTCGGCGACGAGTTCGGTGCCCTCGATCGAGACCAGGGGGGTGGCGTTGCCGATCTGGCGGAGCTGCCTGGCCTTCTTTTCGGTGATGAGCTGGCCGTTGGTGAAGACCTGGAAGAAGCAGTCGGGATGCTGCGCGAGGAAGTCGAGCAGGCCCGGATGCATGAAGGGTTCTCCGCCGAGGATGCCGAAGAAGGCGTTTCCGTGGGCCTTGGCGTCGTTGACGATGCGGTTGAGCTCGTCGAGGTCGAGCTTCGTCTGCGGCTTGTCCACGTCGACCCAGCAGCCCTGGCAGCGCAGGTTGCAGCTGTTGAGGATGGAGAGGTAGAGGAAGGGGGGGAAGTGGATCCCCTCCTTCATGCGCCGCTTGTAGAGGTTGACGGAGCGGATCCCCTTGACTCCGAAATTCCAGACGAACTTCGCAAGGTGCCGTTTGTCGGCGGTGCGGAGAATGCGTCCGGCATATTGGAGGCTGGGGAGGAGCATTTGGTCTCTGGTTGGGAGTTGAGTGCCTGGCTTCGGATTTCGGGTTTTCTCACGCGAGACACTTGAGGGCGGCATCGACCGTGGCCTCGTCGTGGACGATGGCGTGGAGCGCCTTGGCGATCCTGGCGGGCTGGGGATGCTGCCAGACGTTACGTCCCACGGCGATGCCGACGGCGCCTGCGTCCATGGCTTTCTTCACCATGTCGAGGAGGGCGCGGTCGTCGCCCATGGCGGCGCCGCCGAGGACGATGACGGGGACGAAGCAGGCCTCGACGATGGCGCGGAATTCGTCGGCGCTGGCTCCCGTGGGGAAGGCGGTCTTGACGATGTCGGAACCGAGTTCGGCGGCGGCCCGGACGGTGTAGCCGATGTTCTCCAAGGTGTAGTCGGCGGGACGCCCGATGCCGAAGGGCAGGGCTTCGAGAATCACGGGAAGGTCGGCGTCGAGGCTTCCGGAGACGAGCTCGGCGGCTTCGCGGAAGATCCCGGCCTCGTTGGGATGATGGGTGTAGAGCATGTTCATCATCGCGTGGGCGCCGGCGGCGAGGGCCTCCTCGGCTCCGTAGAGGCGGTAGCTGCCCTCGTCGAGGTGGTCGCCATGGCGCGGCTTGTAGCAGTCGGTGCGCAGGCAGACGCCCTTGCCCTCGAGCGCCTCGGCGGCGGCGAAGGCGAGACCGAGATTGACGACGTAGCCGTCCACGACAGGGTTGAGTTGTTCGATCAACCCGATCGGGTCCTCCAGGCCCGGGACGGGGATGGCGGTGCCGTGGTCGATGGGGAGGATGACGGTGCGTCCGTCGGATTGGAGAAAGCGGGAGAGATTTTGTTCACGATCCATGCAGGGGTAAAGGGAGACGCGAACGGGGTGGGAATCAAGGCGCGGGTTCGGGCGGGGAGATGTCCCCGCCGAATTTCAGGAAGGGGGCGACCTTCCGAAGGGTGGCGGGACCGATGCCCGGCACGTCGTCGAGCGCGGCGAGATCCCGGATGGGGCGGCGCTTGATGACTTCGTCGGCGATGGATTCGCGCAGTCCGACGCCGACCAGCTCCTCGAGGGAGGCGGTGTTGACGTCGATCGGCTCGGCGGGCGGAGCGGGCGCGAGCGCATCGTCGATGGACTCCAGAGCCCGCAGCTCCTCGCGCTGCTGGCGGCGCATCTCCACGAGCCGGTTCGGTTCGCAGTGGCTCCAGAGTCCGCGTCGGTGCAGGGCGGCGGCGAGCTCGGTGTCTTTCAAATGGGCCTCCCAATCGTCGCGGTGCGTTCCGTCGGGCGTTTCGCGGCCGAAGCCGAAGGCTCTCGCGAGTCCGTTCTCCACGAGCAGTTCCCCGAGATCCCGTCCCTCCGCCGTGTCGACGAAGACGTAGTGCCGGGGGCTGGCGCTGCGGCCGGGGGCCTTTGAGAAGCTGGTGTGGACGGTGAATGGCTGGGACAGGACGTTCTCCACGAAGGCCGCGGCCTCCGTGCCGAAGCGATGGGCGGCGGCGTAGTCCTCGACGCCGAAGTGGCGGGCCTGTTCGCGGAGACGGCGCTTGCCCGTCGTGTCAGCCACGTCCTTCTCGACGCAGTCGACGAAATAGAGCCGTACCACGATCTCGCGGCGGTCGGGCAGGCGCACCGGGAAGGAGTCGCCGTCGGCCCACGAGGAGGGCAAGAGCGTGCAGCCGTCGAAGGTCTCGAGGCCGGCGGCGAAGCAGGGCGAGGCGGCGGCCATCGCCAGCAGGACGCGCCACTCAATCGACCACCCCCGGAAAACTCTCGACATACTGAATCTTAAAATCCGGGAAGGAGTTCACAATCTGAATCTTGTAGTCGGGGAAGCGGTCCACGATCTGCCATTTGCCGGGCGAATCGGGGAAGGACGCGACCTTCCTGACCTTCAGGTCCGGGAAGGAGTTGACGACCTGGACCTTGTAGTCGGGAAAGCTGGTGACGAACTGGATTTTCTCGTAGACCCGGGCGATCTCGGCGCCCGGACGGCGTGCGGCCGAGACGGGGACGAGGAGCACGAGTCCGCAGAGGAGGAGAAAGGCGGTGCGAGCGGCCGGGGCTATGCGCGATGGACGGATGGGGAGGAGCGGCGATGCGGGAGGCAAGGCCCGAAAGAGCGGGCGGGCGACGATTGACGGCCGCTCTGTGCGGGCGTACCGTGCCTACGAGGATCTGAAGAAATTGAACGCCTCTCCTCGGCAAGTCATCGAAAGGATTATCGCTATGAAAACACCCTCTCTCTCTCTTGTTGGATTCCTCTTTGCCGCCCTCATGCCTCTCTCCGGGGGCACTGTCTCCGCCGACGAAGTCGTCGCGAAGGTGAACTTCAACGGCACGCTGAACAACCGGCCCACGAAGCAGTCGATTCGCGGAAAATTCCGTGGCAAGGGCGAGTATGGCCGATTCGACCTGAACGTCGATTTGTCCGGAACCGTCCTCAGCCAGCCGAACACCCGCAAGCCCGAGCGGAATCTCATTGGCAAATACCCGGTCGAGATCGACCTTCGCGTCTCGAAGTCCGGCATCGCCGCGTCCGATTCCTTCGGGGCGAACGTCCATGTGCGCCGTCGGAGCATCCGCGTCAGCGATGTCGGGACGATCCACCTGAACCGTCCGATTCGTCCGACCAAGCTTGGCGTGCAGCGTGTGAGCGGGAAGGGGACTCTCCGCTACGATTTCTGACGCCTCGGTCCTTCGGGGCCTCTGGCAACGCGCCGGGAAGGGACTGGTGGCCGGATTCCGGCAAAGGCAGCCATCCTCTCCGGCGGGAAAAGTGAGTGACGTCGCTCCCCACGGCGTGGAATCCACGCGGGGGAGGGCTAGGCTCCCTCGGATTCGGCCAGTGCACTTCTCGCCTTATCGGTGGCAAAACTCAACAACGGTCGAAGTCCTCGTTCTCTTAGTCGCGGCTTTGCGCGATGGCGGACAGGGCTGTCCTCTGCTAGCCTTCCCGAGCCTCCCCTCCGGGGCGATCCGGGTCCGCCTCGTTCCGGCAAACCGGGCCACCGCCCCGAGGGAGGCGCTCCTGCATGGAGGAGGCTTCTTCCCTGCCAGATGCCGGTCCTTTCGACCTGTTGAGTCTAGGTAGCTTCAGCCTGAAGTCGGCAGCAACTTTGGACAGCAAATCCAAGCTCTCAACTCATCAAGCCTTGATAAATCAGGCCTTTCACCTCCTCACCCCAGCGCTCCATTTTTGCTGTCTTCGATCCCTCGCGCTTCCTACCCACCCTTGTCCTGCAAGGGTTTCGGACCGTGGAGCATAGCGGATTCGAACCGCTGACCCCTTGCATGCCATGCAAGTGCTCTACCAACTGAGCTAATGCCCCTTGTCCGGGATCCCTGTGAGGGACGGGCGGGGATTGTGCAACACAATCGGCCTTTAGGCAAACGGAATTTCCTCCGCGAAAATTCCCGGGGCCGCGATCCGGGGTTGCCGAGGGCGGCGGATGCTGCCATAGCCTTCCGCAACCATGAGCGTGAAAACAGGAGTCGTCGGAGTCGGGGCCATCGGGCGGAACCACGCCCGCATCTATGCGGAGCTGGCCTCGGCCGAGCTGGTCGCGATCTACGATGCGAACCACGAGCACGCCCGGGCTCTGGCGGCGGAGTTCGGAACGGAGGCCGTCGAAACCTTGGAGGAACTGGCCGAGCGGGTCGAGGCGGCTTCCGTCGCTACTCCCACGGTGACGCATCGGGAGGTGGCGACCAAGCTGCTTTCTGCACGGAAGCACGTCCTCGTCGAGAAGCCGATCTCGGATTCGGTCGACGATGCGAAGGCGATGATCGACCTGGCCGCCGAGATGGGCTGTGTCCTCCAAGTCGGGCATATCGAGCGCTTCAATCCCGTGATGAGCCGGCTGGAGGCGGCGCTCGACTCGCCCAAGTTCATCGAGTGCCACCGGCTTTCGCCCTTTCCGCAGCGCAGCCTCGACATCGGGGTGGTCCTCGATCTGATGATCCACGATCTCGAGATCGTGCTGCATCTCGTCAACTCGCCCATCGCCTCGGTCGACGCCGTCGGCATTCCCGTGCTGACGCGACGCGAGGACATCGCCAACGCCCGACTCCGCTTCGAGAACGGATGCGTCGCGAACATCACCGCCAGCCGGATCAGCCCCGAGCGGATGCGGAAGATCCGCGTGTTTCAGAGCGACGCCTACCTCTCGCTCGACTACCAGGACCAGAGCGGGTGGATCCATCGCCGCAACGGCATGGAGATCGTCCGCGAGGAGGTCCAGGTGGAGAAGGACGAGCCGCTCAAGTGCGAGCTGGCGGCCTTCGTCGAGTGCGCGGCGAAAGGGGAGCAGCCCAAGGTCAGCGGTCTGCAGGGGGCGGCCGCGCTCGATGTCGCACTCGAGATCACGCGGATGATCGAGCGCGAGGCGGGAGGGATTGAGGAATTGAGGAATTGAGGAATTGAGGAATTGAGGAATTGAGGAATTGAGGAATTGAGGAATTGAGGAATTGAGGAATTGAGGAATTGAGGAATTGAGGAATTGAGGAATTGAGGAATTGAGGAATTGAGGAATTGAGGACTTGAGGGCAGTT
>JBBCIU010000018.1:0-100418 GCA_037190325.1 Verrucomicrobiales bacterium
GCCGCGGAAGCGGTTCGAGCCGCCGTTGAGGAAGTCCTTGTTCTGGATGTCGAGGGTCGAGAGGGTCAGCATCCCGGCCACGTCCACCGAGCCCCCCTGGTGGACGACGATGCCGTTCGGGTTGACGACCATGACGCCACCTTGCGCGGCCTTCAACTGCCCGTAGATCGCCGTCGGGTTGCCGGAGACGACGCGGTTGAGGGTGAATCCATTGGCCCCCTGGTTGATGCTCGTCACCTCGCCTTGCTGGATGGAGAAGGACTGCCAGTTGATGATCGCGCGTCCGTTTCCTCCGTTGGTGAGGTTGTTGATGTCGAGCCGAGAGGTGCCGAGACCTCCGAAGTTCACGTTGCCGGCGACGATGTTCGGTCCGGAGGGGTTCGCCGAGAGAGGCAGCGGCGAGAGGATCAGCCCGGGCGTGAGCGTCACCAAGACCAGAGCCTGAAGGAAAAGGCTCCGGCGGAGGGAGGGGGCGATGGTTTTCATGAGGTAGGCGAAAGGGTTGCGGAAGGAGGGGGGGGCGCTCCCACGCGAATCATCCTAAATGGTCTAAACCCAATGGGATGACAGCATCGCGGGCGCTTGTAAATCCAAATTTCACGAAATATTCAACGAAACATTCACAGGCCTTTGTCATCCCGCAGATCCCCGTGACGGCGCGATTTCCCAAAATCGTGAAATTTCGCCATAAAGGCTTCGAAAGGGGCTTGAAATTTACCAATTTTCCACCCCACGGAGAGTTTCCATATCCACTCTATGGAATGGAAGATGCGGCGAAGCAGAAGGCGTTGGAACGGGCGTTGGCGAGCGGGAAAATCGTCTCTGGCTGTCCGCTTCGCGTATTCTCGCGAATTCCCACTCCCCTTCTACTCCGCCCCCTGCCCGGACGACCGTCGTGCCGAATAGAGGCTGCTGATCCCTCCGCATTGCGGCTCCCATCGCGGCGAGGAGAATCCGTTCCGGCCGAGCAAGGCCATCATCGCCTCGCCCGAAGGAAAGCGCTCGATCGAGTCGCCGAGGTAGGCGTAGGCCTCTCGGTTTCCGGCAAGGGTGCCGGCGATCCTCGGAAGGATACGATGGAGGTAGAAACGATAGGGACCGCGCAGCAACCGATGGCGCGGCAGCGAGAAGTCGAGCACCACGAGGAGTCCTCCGGGTTTCAACACCCGGGCAAACTCCCGCAACGCTCCGGCCCAATCGGCCATGTTGCGCAATCCGTAGCCAATGGTGATGGCATCGAAGGAGTCCGCCGCGAAAGGCAGATCGAGACCATCGGCGACGAGGAGGTCGTCCAGGCCCCGTTTTCTCGCCTCGGCGAGCATGGGCGCGCAGAAGTCGACGCCGACGACGCGGGCACCCGGCACGCCGTCGCGCACGGCGCGGGCGAGATCGCCGCTGCCCGTCGCCACATCGAGAACAAGGCGGGCTCCGGCCTCGCGAAGCCTGCGCGCCACGCGCCGCCGCCAGAGCACGTCGATTCCGAGACTGAGGACGTGGTTCGTCAAAACGTAGCGTCTCGCGATCGACGAGAACGCCCGGTGGACGAAATGCGGATTTTGATCCTGATTGGACACGGTCTCTCCACCCTGCGGCAGTGCTCACGAGAGGACTCGAACCTCCACGGGTCTCCCCACTAGATCCTGAATCTAGCGCGTCTACCAATTCCGCCACGTGAGCGACGGGCCGAAGCGAGCGCCTAAGAAACACCGCTCTCCCGCGATGACAACCGCTTTTATCGGGTGCGGCGCGTAAATCTGCCGAAGGAATGACCGCAAAGAGGCGCAACAGACGCATAAATCAGATGGCCTCGAAAAGGGCGCGCGCCTCTTGTCGGCATCGGTAGAGCAAGGAGGAAGCGCCCGCGCTCCTCTCCTCCACGGGGACACGTGCGGCAAATCCAATTGGCGCGCGATGGATTCGGGGCCACGCTGCCATCGATCCACCCGACCCCGTGCAACTCTCCACTCTCCATCATTGGCGCGACACCGCCTTTCGCACCGCCTCGGCGAACATGGCGCTGGACGAAGCCCTCTTCGAATGGTCGGCCGCCCAAGGCGTGCCGGCAGTCCGTTTCTATCATTGGGATCGGCCGGCCTTCACCGTCGGCTATTTCCATCGTGGCCCGCTTCCTCACAGGGAGGCCGTGCGCCGTTTCACGGGCGGCGGACTCGTCGAACACGGAAACGACCTCACTTTCTGCCTCGCCCTCCCCCGCGGCACCGCCCCCGGCCTTGTCACGGCGGAGGTACGCTACCGCTGGATCCACGAAGCGATCGCCCTTGCCCTCGCGACGACAGATGCCCCCACCTCCCTCGCCCTCCCCGAAAGCCCCCGATTCGCCGGTCCCTGCTTCGCCAATCCAGTGCCCTGGGACCTGCTCGACGCGACAACTGGAGAAAAAATCGGCGGCGGAGCGCAACGCCGATCCCGCGGCGCGGTGATCCACCAAGGCAGCCTGCGTCTGCCCGAGCCGCTTCGCCATCCGGAGGCCTCGTGGATCGAGGGACTTCTCCGAATCCTCGCCGCCTCGCCCACTCCGCTCGACAGCGCCATCCGCACCTTTCTCCTCCGCGAAGCGCCTGCCCGCGAATCCGCCCGATACGGAAAGGGGGCTTGGAATGGCCCGCGACTCCCGACGGAAACGGAAAACTGAAATCGTCCCCGCTTCTTTCCGCTTGATCTTGTCCGCTGCTTTGGGACACTTGCCGACCCATGAGCCAGGAATTTTTCCCCGGAATCCCCGTCATCCCCTTCGAGGGGCCGAAGTCCAAAAATCCACTCGCCTTCAAGCACTACGATGCCGACGAGAGGGTGGGAGGCAAGACGATGCGGGAGCATCTCCGCTTCGCCTGCGCCTACTGGCACACGATGCGGAACGGCCTCGCCGACCCTTTCGGCGGCGCCACGGCGGAACGCCCCTGGGACGACGGCAGCGACTCCATCGAAAACGCGAAGCGCCGCGTCTGGGCGATGTTCGAGTTCATGCAGAAGTGCGGGATCGGCTACTACTGCTTCCACGACCGGGACGTCGCTCCGGAGCTGAACGACCTCCAGGCCTCGAACGACGCCCTCGACGCCGTTGCCGACGAACTGGAGAAGGCGCAGCGACAAACCGGCATCAAGCTGCTCTGGGGCACGGCCTGCCTCTTCGCGCACAAGCGCTACAACCAGGGCGCGGGCACCTCCCCCTACGCCGATGTCTTCGCCTACGCCGCCGCGCAGGTGAAGAAGGCGCTCGAGACGACCCACCGCCTCGGTGGCGAAGGCTATGTCTTCTGGGGGGGGCGCGAGGGCTACGCGACGCTCTACAACACCGACATCAAGCGCGAGCTGAACCACCTCGCCGCGCTCCTCAAGATGGCGGTGGCGCACAAGCGGAAGATCGGATTCAAGGGCGACTTCTTCATCGAGCCCAAGCCCCGCGAGCCTTCCACGCACCAGTACGACTCGGATTCCGCGGCGTGCCTGAACTTCCTCCGCGAGCACGGCCTCTTCGGCGAGCTGAAGCTGAACATCGAGACGAACCACGCCACTCTCGCCGGCCACACGATGATGCACGAGCTCGAGGTCGCCATGGCGGCGGACGCGCTCGGCTCCATCGACGCGAACACCGGCGACGAGCTGATCGGCTGGGACACCGACCAGTTCCCCACCAACGTCTACCTCACGACCCAGATCATGCTCTGCGTCCTGCGCATGGGCGGCTTCACCACGGGCGGACTCAACTTCGACGCGAAGTGCCGCCGCGAGAGCTTCGAGCCGGTCGATCTCTTCCACGCCCACATCGGGGGCATGGACGCCTTCGCCCGCGGACTCAAGATCGCCCACGCCATCCTCGAGGACGGCCGCCTCGACGCCTTCAAGAAGGAACGCTACCATTCCTTCGACAGCGGCATCGGCGCGAAGATCGAGGCGGGCGAGGTCGGTCTCGAGGAGCTCGAAACCTACGCTTTGCAAAACGGAGAACCGAGCACAAGGAGCGGGCGTCAGGAGATGTTGGAGAATCTGATCAACGAGTTTGTTTGAGGCGTCAGGGGCTGGAATCCTACCAAAACACCCAAAATCCACGCGCCAGCGCCTAGTTCCTCATGCTTCAATTCCGCCTCTTCGGCTTCCCCGTCCGCATCGAGTGGATGTTCTGGATCCTCTGCGTGCTGCTGGGGATGCCCTTCCTTCAGCAGGACGGTCCGGTGGGGTTGGGACGCTTCGCCCTGATGACGGCGATCGTGCTGGGGTCCATTCTGTGGCACGAATTGGGACACGCCTGGGCAAGGCAGCGAAGCGGCGCCCCCTGGTCCGAGATCGTCCTCTACGGATTCGGGGGACTCTGCGGCGGCCCCGGCCGCTTCACCCGGGGGCAGTCCATCTCCATCGCGGCGGCGGGACCGGCGGCGAGCTTGCTCCTCGGCGGCTTGACCTGGCTGCTGGTCCTCTCCCCGGGCATGCAAAACGAGTGGGTGCGCTTCTTCGTCGGCCAGATGCTCTGGGTCAACGTGGGCTGGGCGATTCTGAACCTGCTGCCCATCCTGCCGCTCGACGGCGGCCGGATCTTCGAAGGCGTCCTTGGTCCCCGTCACGCGGCCCTCGTGCCGAAGGTGGGATTCGTCCTCGCGATCGCCATGGCCGTCGCGGGCCTGCTCCTGCTGCAAAGCCTCTTCACCGCCGTGATCTTCGGGATGCTCGCCCATTCGAACTGGCAGCGCGCGAAGGGGCGCGGAACGGGGATGTTTTGAAGCGTTTCCCCGCATCGCTTTCCCGGATTCGGGAGACGGAGAGAAGTTCGTGAGAACTCCTCCCATTCGGTGCATCAAAGGACCTTCGTCGAAGTTCTCACGAACTTCATCGCCTACGGCGTGCTCAAGCGCGAACCTCCCTTCACGGCAACCTTCTCATATAGAACTCGCCTGATCTTAACTACGTCTCCGCATCAGAGGCCGTTTCCACCGAGAGGGGGCGGCCCTCAGCCGTCGTAAAAGGTGAAAAGCCGCCATCGGGATCACAGAGAGGCTCTGGACCTTCCTGCCCGACGCCTCGGAGTTGCACACCGACGAGATCCGATGCATCGTGGAGGAACTGGAGCAGATCGACTCTCCCGAACGCCTGCGGGATTCTGCATCAGGCCGCCTGCGTTGCGCGGCCTTGGAGGGATTCTTCGGATCGCTCCGGGCGCCGGAAAGACCGGAGATGAAACAAAGGGAACGAGTTCCCGCCCCTTTCCCGTGCATCTCTACCTCCACATCCCTTTCTGCCACCGCATCTGCCCCTACTGCGGCTTCTACAAGCACACCCCTGGCAAACTCGCGAACCGCGCCTTCGTCGACGCCATCCTGACCGAGGCGGAACGACGCGCCCCCGTCGGCTTCGCCCCCGCGACGGTCTACTTCGGCGGCGGCACCCCGAGCCTCCTCAGTCCAGCGCTGCTGGATCACCTCATGCGCGGACTCGCCCAACGCTTCGACCTCTCCCGGGTCGTCGAATGGACCATCGAGGCGAATCCCGCCACCTTCGATCTCGATAAGGCGGCCCGGATGCGCTCGCTCGGAGCCGACCGCATCAGCCTCGGCGTCCAATCCTTCCAGGCGGCCACCCTCGCCACCCTCGGGCGCGACCACACGCCGGACGACGCCATCGCCGCCTTCGAGACCCTTCGCGAGGCCGGCTTCGCCAAGCTCAGCCTCGATCTCATGTTCTCCATTCCGGGCCAGGATCTCGCCTCTTGGCAGGCCGACCTGAGCCAAGCCATCGCCCTCTCGCCCGAGCACGTCTCCGCCTACAATCTCACCTACGAGGAGGACACCGAGTTCCTGACCAAACACCGCCGGGGAGAGCTCGACGCCGACGAGGACCGCGACGCGACCCTCTTCCACGAGGCAATCGACCGCTTCGAGACGGCCGGTTACCTCCACTACGAGATCTCGAACTATGCCCGCCCCGGCTTCGAATCGCGTCACAACCGTGCCTACTGGAACGGAGCCGACTACCTCGGGCTCGGGCCCGGTGCCGTCTCCACCGTGGAAGGACTTCGCTGGAAGACCCTGCCCGACACCGCCACCTACGTCCGCGCCACTCAGTCCGGAATCGACACCCGGGTGGAAATCGAAACGCTCTCCGAAGACGACCGTCGCCTCGAAGCGATCGCGATGCTCCTGCGCACCCGCGAGGGACTGCCTCTCGCCCTCCTCCCTTCGCTTGATCCTGTCGAGCCTCTCGTCCAACAGGGTTGGGTCGAGAGATACGGCGAGCGCCTCGTCCTGAGCCGCGCCGGCAAGGCGCTCGCCGACCCCATCGCGGGAATGCTCGTCTGACCCCGGCTCTGGAAAGACTCGACCTCCACGCGGCCCTGCCTCTCCTTGGACAAGGCAGTCCTACTGCTTGATCCACCGCTTCGACTTGAACTCGTATCTCGGCAAGGCCCCGGGCTCCACCACCCGCACGGGGATGCGCAAGGTGAGCGCATCGGAGAGCTCGCGCTGGACTCGCTCGGCGAGATCGGGCTTCGCCCTCGGGTCGGCTTCCAGGCTGACTTCGAGTTCGGCCATGGACTGCCGCGTCGTCTGCACCACTTGAAACTCGACGACTTCGGGAAAGCCGCGGATGATCTTTTCCACGGCCGTCGGATAGACGTTGACCCCGCGGATCACGACCATCTCGTCGATGCGCCCGAGGATGCCGCCCTCGAGGCAGAGGAGGGGCTCGCCGCCTTCCGGCGGGTCGAACCAGGCTTTCTCCACGAGATCGCCGGTACGGTAGCGCAGCAGCGGAGAGGCCGTACGCGAAAGGGTGGTCAGGACCAGCTCGCCCCTTTGTCCCGGGGCGACCTCGAGCTGCGTCTCGCGGTCGATGATCTCGGCGAAATAGGCCTCCTCGATGACGCAGAGCGAAAGCGCTTTGGCGGAGTGCTCGTAGGTGACCGGGCCGGTCTCGGTCATGCCGTGGTGGTCGAAGACGCACGCCCCCTTCCATAGCTCGGAAAGACGGTGGCGCACCTCGGGAAGACTGCCCCCCGGCTCGCCCGCGACGATGATTTTCCTCAGACGGTAGGCAGCCGTCTCGTCGCCCGCATGGGAAGCGAAGAGCTCCCCGAGGCGCATTGCATAGGTCGGCGTGCAGCAAAGCACCTCGACCTCGTTCGCGACCAGGGCCTGCAGGCGGGCCTGGCTGCTGAGGCCGCCGCCGGGAATGGAGAGATTGCCGCGCCGCGTCGCCGCTTCGAAAGCCGTCCAGAACCCTAGGAAAGGCCCGAAGGAGAAGGCGAAGAAAATCCTGTCCCCCGCTTCGATCCCGGCGGCCTCGAAAACCCGGTCCCAGCAGTCGAGCATGGCCGACCAGCTTTCCGCCGTATCGAGCGTGGGCAAGGGGCCGCGCGTCGTCCCGCTGCTCTGGCAGAAGCGCGAATAGCGCTGGAGGGGATAGGTCAGATTCGAGCCGTAGGGCGGGAATTCCTCCCGATCCCAGACGAGATCCATCTTCGTCGTGAATGGCATCTTCGCGACGAAGTCGCCGAGAGAGACCGGACCGTCGGCCAATCCCGCCTTCCCGATGCGCTCGCGGTAGAAGGCGTTGCCCGTGCGCAACTCGTCGAAGAGCGCCCGAAGCCGCCCGAGCTGTATCGACTCGATGCGGGGACGCGTCATTTCGCCTTCGGCGTCTGCGCGGCAGCCACCTTCCCATGGCCCGTCGGAGCCGGGTCCGGCTTGAACTTCACCACGAGGTAGGCGCCCGCCGCCGCCATGACGATGCCGAGGACGAACTGCCAGCGGATCCCGGCGAGCCCGCCGGCGGGGGGATGCATCACCATCGCCACGATCGCGTTCACGATCGGCGCCCCCGCGAAGATGATGGACATCACCACGGCCGGGGCGCTCCTGTTGCCCTGGGCAAAGAGCGCGCCGAGGGAAAGCAGCACGCAAAAGGCCCCGATCGCCCCGAGGATGCCGGCGAAGAGGGACAGCCAGAGGCCTTTCCCCGGAAAGTTCCAGTCCGATCCCCGTGCGACGAGAATGGCGAGAGGAGCGAGCACCGCCGTGAGGAAATAGGCGACGCCGACGAAGAGGAAGGCCTTGTAGCGGCCGTTCGCCGGATCGACCATGCCGACCTGCCCCATGTGGAGGAAGATGCCGTAGAGCCCCCACGTCACGACCGTGCCGAGGGCGAAGTAAAGCCAGGAATAGCTGCTCATGGGATCCATCAAAAGAAGAGTTCGGCGGGAGTTCAGGAAGGGACGAGGCCGACGGGCGCGGCCTCGATTTTCTCGCGCCATTCCTCGGGGATGGCAACCGCTTTCATCCGGCGCGTTTCGGCATCGAAGGAAACGCAGACGATGGTGAAGCGTCCCGTCGCGGCAAGGGCGCGCTCGTCCGGGGAATCGGGCTGCTTCCAGAAGTTGAAGAAGTAGTGGATCGTCTTGCCGCGCAGTTCCTCGACGAGCAGCTCGACCTCGACCTCCTCCTCGAAGTGGAGGGGCAGACGGTAGTCGGCCGCGGCATGGACGCGGGGCCAGCCCACGTTCGGCCCCTGGCCCTCGGCTCCGTGCCGGAAGGGGTGGACGGAGAAGCCGAGGGAACGGTAGAAGGCGTGCTCGGCCGACTCCATGAAGCGGAAGAAATTGGAGAAATGCATGATCCCCGCCACGTCGGTGTCGGCGAACTCGACGCGGCGGCGGTGGAGGAAACGGTGGGCCATGCGGAAACTTGGGCGAGGGTCTGGGAATTGCAATGGGGCGAAGCGGGGATGCCGGACGCGTTGACGCGAGAAGCGGAGCGGCTGAAGCGGCTTCTCTCACTCCGGCTTCGTGCGGCCTTTGGAAAGGCGGTATTCCACCTTTTCATGGGCCAGCGAGAGGATCGCGCGGCGGTCCACGGAACTCCCGTCGTAGCGTCCCCTTTTGCGTTCCGGCTTCGGCCCGTCCTCCTCGCGCAGCCACTCGGCCGCGGCCACGACCGTCTCGACGGTTTCCTTGAGCAGTTCGCATTCCCATACGACGCGGACGCGCCAGCCCAGCTTCTTCAGCTCGGCCCGGTTGCGGCGGTCGCGGGCGACATTGCGGGCGAACTTCTCCTCCCAGAAGGCCTCATTCGTCTTCGGCATGCTCGCCAGCCGGCATCGGCGGTGCCGGTGCCAGAAGCAGCCGTGGACGAAGAGGACGGAGCCATACTTCGGGAGGACGAGATCGGGACGTCCCGGCAGCCGCTTGTCGCGCAGCCGGAAACGGAACCCGAGGCGGTGGAGGGCGCAGCGCAGAACCCACTCGGGCTTCGTGTCTCCGCCGCGGATGCGGGACATGAGCCAGGAGCGGTGCTCTTTGGAGAGAGGGTCCGGCATGACCGAACTCTTCCCGAAAAGAAAAAGCCGGGAAATCGGAATCTTCGGTGCTTCCTGCCGAAGGAAGCCAATCACTCCGGAATCCGATTCAAGGTGTACCACGCGTTCGGGAAATCGAGCGAACGGCCCGACACCGATTTCACCTTAGTCGTCCGCAGCTCGTGCACGTAGAGCGGCTTCAACCCCTCCACGGTCAAGCGCACCGAAAGGCCATCCGCCGAGGGCGATGCCGAAACGACCCTCAACGCCTCGGTTTCGATCTCCTCGCTCCCGTAGGCCGAGGAGTAGAGGTAGGTGAACGCGCTCATCGCGAAGGCGCCATCCAGCGTGGTGGGGTCGACCGGCTCGGTGAAGACCAGCTCGAAGCCATCGGTCTTCGCCCGCATCTCGCGGATCGCGAAAGGGGCCGCACCGGTGAAACGAACGCGGGAAAGACCGTAGGAGCGATTCCCCAAGGAGGACCAGCCACGGTTCGTCATCCCGACGAAGAGCGATCCGTCAGGCGCGAAAGCCAGCCGCACCACCGCCGCCGGGAAACCGTCGAGGAAGGGAAAGCAGGCCCCCTGATATTCGCCCCCGACTTTCTCGAGGAAGACGCGGCTCACCGCCGAGTTCGTGAATTCGCCGACGAGAAGCTGCCCGTCGAAGGGGCCGAACCTGCCGTCCTGGCCAACCACCTGGATGTCGGTGGCGCTGCGTCCCATCTTGTTGTAGGGCAGCCACACCGCCGGGGGGACGAACTGCGGCGACTCCGCGAGGGCGGCGGGATAGGGCTGGTTGGGTTTCGGGAGGTTTGTCAGGCGGAAGGGGGCACCGGGGAGATCGAGCGTGCCGAGCGACTCCTGGTTTCCGTAGAAGACGCCCGGACGCAAATGATAGACCGGGGTCGCCGGCACCCACGTGCCCTGCTGGTCGGTGAAGAACATGTCGCCCGCGAGATTGGCGCCCAGTCCGCTCGGCGAGCGCATTCCGAAGGCTTTCGGGGCGAAGCGCCCGTCCTCGCCGACGATGCCGCCCCAGCCGTGCCAGCCCTTGGCGTTGTCGGCGAGATCGCCCATGCCGAGGTTCAGGGTGATCCAGAGATGCCCCGCCCCGTCCCGCTTGGGGCCGTAGGTGTAGGCGTGGTAGTTGCCCGTCACGGTCCAGCCGTCGCATTCGGTGAGATATACGTCGGCGACGCCGTCCCTGTCCGTGTCCCGCAGCCGCGTGATCTCGCCTCGCTGCGCCACGAGGAGGTCGTCGCCGTCGCGGAGCAGACCGAGCGGCTCGTGCAGTCCCGAGGCGAAGCGCTGGTATTTCACCTCGGCGGCGGAATCGCCCAGCACCCCGTCGAGAAACCAGACCTCGCCCTTGCGGATGGCCACGGCGAGCCGGTCGGGACCGATCCATTCGAGACCGCTCACTTCGAGAGCGATGCCGTCGCCGGGTTTCCAATCCTTCGAACGCGAATCGCTCGGCGAATTCGCGGCGAGGATCTCCACGACTTCGTAGGCGGGAGCGGATTCCTCGGAACGCAATGTCGAGGACATCGCGAGTGCGAGCGCGAGCAGCAGGGAGGCCCATGCCGCGTTTCCACAGAGATTTCCGGAATCCATCATTTCCAAGAATAGATAAATGTCAGGATGTTCCCTTCGCTCGCGCTCTCGACTTCCACGCCCTCCGGGTGGGTCGCGGCCGGAGCGCTCCCCTCCGTCCATGTCAAGGTCCGGACCAGCCTCCCCTCCTCCACCGCGAAGCGCTCGCCCACTTCGCGATCCCCTTCGGTGAAAAGAAAGGTCGGATTTCCCGCCGCGTCGAGGCGGTAGCCGCGGAAACGGCGCTCCGTCTCCGCGCCCGTTTCGGGGAAGACCGCCACCGAATCGCCGAGCGGCTTCTCGAAGGGCGCATGGCGAGAGAACCACGTCTGGTAGGCGTCGAAAAAAGGACCGCGCCACAGGACCGCCGGACGCGCGGCGTTCCCATCGTAGGCGAGACTGACGCCGCCGGGAAAACCGACGAGGATCGCCTTCGTCCCCGCCCCTTCGAAGAAGGTGCGTTGGATCGCGGGCCGGTCCTTCGGAACGATCTCGAACTGTCCCGAGGTTCGGTCGGGGAAACCCTCCGGCAGCCCCTCCCCTTCGCGGATGAACGTCCAGATCGCGGCGATCTGGCGCTCCGTGTCGCCCCCGAGGACGTCGGGTACGGTCGATTGTCCGCCCGGCCAAAGCGGCGGCATGAGGGTGCCGGGACGGTAGCTGGCGGGATCGAGGAGATAGTCGCGGAACCATTCCGGCCGCAGGCGGCGGTCGAGCGAGGCGATGTCGAGTGCCTGGATCCCCAGGGAACGCTGCTCGCCCCAGGTGTGGCAGGTGATGCAATTCGTCCCGCCGGCAATGCCCAGCAACTTCCGCCCGGCTTCGAGATCCTCCTTGCGCTCGACGAGCGGCCTGGCGTCAGAGGGCGCGTCGATCGTCGCCAGCCAGAGCGCGAGGGATTTCGCGTGGGCGGCGTAGTTCGGCATCTGCGTCTTCACATAGGGGCGCACCCGGCTGTCCTTCGCTCCGGCGAAGACGCCCTCCAGCCAATCCTGCCGCAGCTTCCGGCCGATGCCGGTGAGCGGCGGGGCGAGACGACCGGAGTCGCCGAGTCCCTCGTCGCCAATGAAAAAGGGATTCGTCTCTGGCGTCGGGCCGCCGATCCCGTCGCGGTCGTGGCAGGCGTAGCAGTTCATCGCCGCGAGAGTGAGGCGACCGTCGCGGTCCTCCTCGGGACGGTCGTCTCCGAGAAAGGCGAGCAAAGAGTCCCGCTGCCCTTCCGTAAGGTCGTAGCGCGGCAGCCCCGCCTTCGGGCTGGCCGACAGGCAATGCCCTTCCTCCTCCGGTTTTCCTGACACCACCACCACAGGCGCGGCCTCCACCCCTTCGATGCTGTGGCAGGAGGCGCAGTTCGCCTTGGCGACAAGCTCCTTGCCCTTTGCGACGGCGGCGGCCTCGCCCTTCGGCCACGGGGACACCGGCCTGGCGTCCCTCGGGTCCGAGCCCTGGTAGTCGAGGAGGTGGGCGGCGATGTCGAGCGACTCCTGCGCATCGAGCGGGAAATGGGGCATGCGCCCGTCGGTGCGGTAGCGCGAAGGCGCTTCGAGGAAGTGGGCGAGCGCAAGAAGGTTCGTCTTCGCGGCGAGGTCGGGGTGGGCGATCGCCAGGGGCGAGACCTTCGAATCCCCTCCCCCGTGGGGAGGATGGAAGTCGGGGGTCGGGACATGGCAGGCGATGCAGCCCTTCTCGTGGTAGAGAGCGCTGCCCCGCTCCGCATTGGCATGCCGGGGAGCTCCGAGCTTCACTCCCTTCCCGAGCGTGCCCAGATAGGCGAGGACGGCATCGATGTCCTCGTCGCCGAGGCCGTGGAACATCGCAGGCATCGTCGAACCCTCGTGCCCCGATTCAGGATCGCGGAGGAAGGCGGCAAGCCAGCGGTGGTCGACGCGCTGGACAAGATCGACAAGCTTCGGCCCCTTCCGCGGCACCGCCACCGCCGATCCCCCGTGGCAGTTTGCGCAGCCGAGCTCGGAGAAGAGAATGGCGCCGCCCTCCGCCGTCGGAGCCGCGGCATGGAAACGCTCGTAGCCGGCCACATGGGGGGCGGACTGAAGCGGCGCGACCAGCCAGAGCAGGCCCGCCGCCGTCGCGAAGTTCGTGAGCACTTCGACGAAGCTCGTTCGGATCGCCGGACAGGAGAAATTCCCACGAATCTCTCTACCGAACTGGAAACGCCGCCACGCTTTCATGCCTTCGCGAGGCAGCGGCCGAGATAGGCCCTCGACTCGTTGATCTTCTCCGTGATCTCTCCCGCCGTCGGCAGCATGGGGACACCGCGCGGGGTCGGGTGCATGAAGATCTCGGCCAGTCCGTCGAAGCCGATCTCCTTCAGCGCTCCGACGATGGGCACGTAGTCGAGCGTCCCGAAGCCGGGAAGCTGCTTCAGCTCCTCCTCCTTCGGCATCTGCTGCTTCGAGGAAAGGTGGTGTTCCTGGAAATAGACGAAAGGCAGGTTCTCCTTTCCGCAGTCGCGGATCAGGGCCGGAATCTGGTCGATGGCGTCGTGGAGATGATGCGGGGCGAAGGCGATGCCGACGGCCTTCGAGGGATTCAATTCCGCAAAATAGCGGATCGAATCGGGAGAGGAGAGCATCGAGTTCTTGTGGTTCTCGATGGCCATGGTCAGACCAAGCTCCTCGGCCAGTTCGTAATGGGGCTTCAGCTTCTCGAAGAAGGCGGTCATCTGCGCCTTCGCCTCGGCACCCGACACGTCGGCCTCCCCCATCTTGCCCGAACCGCAGACCGTCATGCGGCCTCCGTTCTTCTTCACCCAGCGCATCTCATCGTCCTGCTTGAAGGGACCGAGGGGATAGCAGGTGGAGATCGCGAGGGGAACCCGGTGTCTGGTCAGAAGCGCCTGAAAGGCCTCGTCGCCCATCTCCTCGATCTGCTCGCGGTGGTTCGCATGGACCTTTCGCCAGATGTCGATGGACTCGGCGCCCGACTTTGCCACCTCGCCGAGCACCACGTCGAGAGGCAGGTCACCGTAGAGGGCGGAGGAAAGGACGTAGCGGATCGCGAAACCCTGCGCCTCCGCCGCGCGGATCGCGGAGGGGACGAGGAAAGCGGAGCCGAGGAGCCGGCAGGCGTGGCGTCGGTTCATTGGGGAGCGGGGGGCGTGTGGAAATTCGCGGTCAGGCGCGGCGGGCCGCCTCTTCCTCGAGCATCGCAATCCACGGACCGACATAGTGGCCGTTGTCGTGGAAGGTGCGGCCGGAGACCAGCTTGCCGTCGATGACGCAGGGTTCGTTCACGTAGATGCCGCCGCAGACCTCGAGGTCGAATTTGCACTTCGCCACCGTGGCCATGCGGCGTCCACGGACCCGGTCGGCCCGGGCCGGGATCTCGACGCCGTGGCACACGCTTGCGACGGGCTTGTCCTGGTCGAAGAACCACTGCGTGAGACGGATCAGATCGGGATCCTCGCGGATGTATTCGGGGGCACGCCCACCGGAGAAGAGAATGCCGAGATACTCCTCGGGCCGCACTTCGGAGAAGGCGAGATCGGCCTGGATCTGGTAGCCCTCCCATTCGCGCGTGATCGTCCAGCCGGGGCGCACTTCGTGCAGCACCATCTGGTAGAGGCGCTTCTCCGGCGCAATCACGACGGGCTGGATCTTCGTCTCCTGGAGACGGTAGAAGGGATAGAGGGTGTCGACGGTCTCCGTGGCGTCGCCGACGACGATGAGTGCTTTTCCGATGCAGTCTGACATGGGGTCGAGTGTAGTGGAACGGAAAGGAAAGTCACTACTCCAATCGGTCCGGAAAACTCAGGTTTTTCGTCATCTCGTCGCCTTGCACGGCTTCCGGCCGGTGAGATCCCGAAGGGCTTCGGACGATCCGCCGGAGCCTTCTTGACTTCGGGAATGGCCTCGAAGCGCTGCAGGAACTCGTCCGCACCGAGATGGTCCCCATTCTCGAGGGGAACGAAGGCTTCCGCCGTCCGCCCCGCGGGCACTTTCTCCATGCTCCTGACCACCATGGATTCAACTTCACCCTGTCGGGAATCCCTGTCGAGAGGGTATCTTCCTCCGCTCCGGCCCGTTGACAGCAGAAGGCTTCAGCGATATTCAGGTTTTTCGTCACCTTGAAACGCCCTCCCGCCTCTCCCGTGAAGCGCGTCGCCATTCTCGTGGAGACGACGCGCAGCTACACCCGCGACCTCCTCGCGGGCGTGAGCCGCTATCTCCAGTCCCACGGTCCTTGGTCCACCTTTCTCGAGTTGCGCGCCTTCGAGTCCTCGGTACCGCCCTGGCTCTCGAACTGGGATGGAGACGGCATCCTGACGCGGACCCACAGCGCGGAAATGGCCGCCGCGATCCTCGCCGCCAAGGTGCCCACGGTGGAGCTGCGCTCGACGAAACACACCCCCGGCCTGCCCTTCATCGGAATGGACAACGCCCTCATCGGGCAGCGGGTCGCCGAGCATTTCCTGAACCGGGGGTATCGCCGCTTCGCCGCCTACCCCTTGGACACGGAGTCGTTTTTCCGCGAACGGGCCGACAATTTCATCGCCCGGGTGGAAGAGGCCGGAGCTTCCTGCGCCCTTCTCCCCGCGCAGGGCGAGAGGAGCCCCCGGGACTGGGAGGCCCACCAGGCCGAGCTGATGCGGTGGCTCGGCTCCCTCGAAAAGCCCGTCGGGATCTTCGCCGCGAACGATCAGCTCGCCGTGCGCCTCCTCGACGCCTGCCGCCGCGCCGCCCTCGCCGTGCCGGAGGAGGTCGCCGTGGTCGGCTGCGAAAACGAGGAAACCCTCTGCGAATTCGCCTCGCCCGCCCTCACCAGTGTGCGCTTCGACGGGGCGACCGTGGGCTGGCTCGCGGCGGAACGGCTCGACCGGCTCATGCGGGGCGAACCCGACGACGGATCCCCGGTGCTGGTGCCGCCGAAAGGCATCGTGGTGCGCGCCTCGTCGGACGAGTTCGTGATCGAAGATCCCGTCGTCCTGAGGGCGGCGCGCCTCATCCGCGAGCGCGCCTTTTCGGGGCTGGCGGTCGGCGAGATCTGCGAGACGCTCGGTGTGTCGCGCAGCACCTTGGAGCGACGCATGAAGGCCGGCCTCGGGCGGGGGGCGAAGGAGGAGATCCTGCGCGTGCGTTTCCGGGAGGTGAACCGCCTCCTCGGCGCCTCCGATCTCACCATCGACCTCATCGCCGAACAGACCGGATTCGTCCACGCGCACTACCTCCAGACCGCCTATCGCGAACGTTTTGGCATCACGCCGGGGGAATTTCGGAGGAAATGCAGGATCGCGGGCTGAAGCCGACGCCGCCGAATCCTCTCCGGCCCGGCTCTTCCCCTTTTTTCCACCCTTCGGCCGATCGGAAAGGATCGCAAAAGATCGCTCGCTTTTTTCCAAAAAGGGCCGTCCCTACGGAGTCGGTTCAGCGCTTGGCAAAATCAAGGTCTGAAGTGTTGCCAGGTGAGTCTTGCATTCGGTGGTGATCTGAAACCCGCAATTGGGAGCAGTCTACGGAGACGGCGCCTCGCAGGAACCTACGGAATCAAGATGAAAATGTATGTTGGCAACCTGTCCTTCGGGACGACGAAACAGGATCTCGAAGCCCTTTTCGGCGCCCACGGCGCCGTCACCGACGTCCACCTCCCCTCGGACCGCGAAACGGGCCGCCCGCGCGGTTTCGCCTTCGTGACGATGGACTCCCGCGAAGCGATGGAGGCGGCGATCAAAAATCTCGACGGACAGAACGTGGATGGCCGCTCCATCAAAGTGAACGAGGCCCAGCCCCGCGAAGAACGCGGTGGCGGCGGCTACGGCGGAGGTGGTGGTGGCTACGGCGGAGGTGGCCGCGGCGGCAACGACCGTGGCGGTCGCGGCGGCGGCCATGACCGCGGACGCCGCTACTGAGCCGAACCGTCCGTCCGACGGACCTTTCCGGATCCTTTCCGGATTCGAAAGCGGCCTCCCAGCCCGGGGGCCGCTTTTTTCATGGTTGGATGCCGGAATACCGACGCTCGACATCGTCCATCGCCGCCGCCAATTCCGACGCGTCGAGGATACGGTCGTAGACGAGGCATTCGAAATAGACATTTCCGGAATCCGTTTCGACGGGATCGTCGAAACGGCCGCTTCCGATCGCGATTCTGCCCAAAGCGGCCCCTTCGAATTCGATCGGGCCGCTGGCGGAGCCCCCCTCGCCGACGCCGAGGAAGCGCGAAGACAGGCGATGTGTCCTTCCGTCCGGATCCCACACGTAGGCGAGCACCCCGAATCTCCCGTCTCCCCACGGAATCTCGATCCGCGACTCCGTTCCTGCGGATCGAGGCCGATGGACGGCGCGGACCTTCCCATCCGCATCCCCCGAGAGGGCGACGAAGCGCCCGTCCTCGACGGGCGGCTGGATATGGAAGAGCCGCTCCTCGCCCGCGGCAATCCGCAGGGCCGCGACGAGGGTGAACCCTCGAGGCAGCACGCCGGGATGCCGAAGCATCGCCAAGGAGGAACGGTTCGTCGTCGTCACCCCGGGGTGTTCGCCCCGGAGCCCTGCGATCTCCGCGGGACCGTAAAGACCGTATCGCGGCAAATGCACTCCTTTTCCATCGCCCTCGTCGCGGAGAAGGGATCGCGCCACTTCGTCCGACACGAGATTGACCCACACCGCCACGGGCTCCCCGACCGCGGGAACGGAGAGATAGTCGCGTCCGTAGACTCCCTGGGAAGATACGAAATGGGCGAAGAGGCCGTCCTGCACAGACAAGGGAGGAACCATGGCACCTCTACCGGAGAGGGGGAGTTGCGCCGGATAGGCGAAATCCATCGCCGACGCCGTTCTTCCATCCGAACGCGGCGCGGCGTTTCCGCTCCCTTCGTCCTTCCTCCCCCCCAAGAGAAGCCAGACGAGCAGGGCGACTCCGGCCAGGACGCCGACACCGGAGGCAACGAGTCCCCAAGGCGGACGCCCCTCCGATGGAGGCGGATTCGGTCCGATCTCCCGTCTCGCCCCCCGGGTCCATGCCGCCCTCACGGGATATCGCCTCGGCCCGGAAGGCGAATGCCCCTTGATTCCGGTTTTGATCGCGGGAATGAAGAGCGGCTTCCCCCCCGGAGCCGGTTCCTTGCCGCTTCTTCCAAGCGTGGCCGGCTCGTCGGGCGAGGGTCCGGGATCGCCCAGGACCGTCGCAAAGGGAATATCGGGGTCGTCGTCGAAAAGCGATGGCGCCACGTAGGGAATTCCGTCCAGCGCCTCGCGAAACTGCTTCAGCGCCTCGCGCGCATCGGAGGGACGGTCCTCGGGATAGCGCGAAATCAGCCGCATGATCCAATCCGCCACCAACGGAGGCAGATCGTCCCGCAGCTCGCCGATGGGCGTGCAGCGATGCTTCACGTGGTTCATCGAGGTCTCCGCCGGACTCTCTCCGGCGAAGGGCGACTTGCGCGCCAGCATGTAGTAGAAGACACAGCCCAGGGAATAGAGGTCGGTGCGCTGATCGAGCGGCCGCAGTTCCAGCTGCTCGGGCGCGATGAACTCGATCGATCCGAGGAAGGAGCCCCGCTGGTCGAGCGTCTGCCGCGAAGGCTGCTGGCTGAACTTCGCGAGGCCGAAGTCCAGCAGCTTCACGAGAAAACGACCGGACGGCGTCACCGTGAGCATGATGTTGCCCGGCTTGATGTCGCGGTGAAGCAGATTCACCTCCCCCGCCGCCACGAGCGGCTCGAGACACTGCCCCGCCACATCGCGGAAATCGTTCCACGAGAGCGCTCTGTTCTGGATCACCGCATGGAGGTCCTCGCCTTCGAGGAGTTCCATCACCACGTAGGGCCCCTCGGCATCCTCCTCGAACGCGAAAACGGTGACCACGTTCGGATGCTGGAATCGGGACAGCGCCACCGCCTCGCGGGCGAGGGATTCGGCCGCCGCCTCGTTCAGGTTCGTCTCTTCGACGGGAAGCAGCCGCTTCAGGGCCACCTCGCGCCCCATCACCTTGTCGTAGGCACGGTAGACCGCGCTCATCCCTCCTCTGCCAATCCTCCCCCGAACTTGATAGCGTTCTGACATTTTCGGATTTGGAGCCGCGCGGACAAGCCGGCGACGCTCTCGTCGTTTTAGCGCTTGATTGTCCCATAGTTCCTGACCATATCCACGGAAATCGGCCCGTTCCCCATTCTTCCATGAGCACTCCACGCCCTTCCTCCTTCCATGCCTTCCCTCCCCTCCTCGGCGGCATCGAAGCGGGCGGAACGAAGTATGTCTGCGCCGTCGCCCACGACCCGGCGCACCCCCTGATGGAAACCCGCTTTCCGACGGGCGGTCCGGAGGAGACCGTGGCGCGGGCCGCCGCCTTCTTCCACGAAGCCGCCGCCATCCACGGCCCGGTCCGCGCCCTCGGCATCGGAACCTTCGGGCCGGCGAGGATCGATCCCGCCGCACCGGACTACGGTTCCATTCTCACCACGCCGAAGGCAGGGTGGTCCGGCTTTCCACTCGTCGGGGAATTGAAGAAAGCGCTCGCCGCCGATCTTCCCATCGCCTTCGAGACCGACGTCAACGCCGCCGCCCTGGGCGAGGCCAAGCATGGGGCCGCCCGCGGGGTCCGGAACGTCGCCTACATCACCGTCGGCACAGGGATCGGCGGAGGCTTCCTCGGCGATGGGCGGCTTCTCCACGGCCGGATGCATCCCGAAATCGGCCACCTCCTCGTCCCCGATCTCGACGGCGGCTACGGGAAAGACACCCACGTCTGCCCCTTCCACGCAAGCTGCCTCGAAGGCCGCGCCAGCGGTCCCGCGATCGAGGCGCGCTGGGGAAAGCCGGGCCATGAACTGCCCACCGACCACCCCGCCTGGGAGCTCGAGGCGAAATATCTCGCCATGGGATGCCTCCAGCTCACCGCCGCCTGGTCTCCCGACCTGATCCTGCTCGGCGGCGGCGTCTCGCAGAAAGCCGGTCTCGTCGAACAAGTGCGGACGGAAGTGGAGCGGCTCCTCGGCGGCTACTGGGGCCTTCCTCCGATGGAGGAATACCTTCGCCTGCCCGAACTCGACCAGCAGGCCGGCATCGTCGGAGCGCTGACCCTGGCGCAGGACCTGCTGTGAGGAAACCCGACGAACCTTCCCCTCAGCTTCCAGCCACGAGCACGAGCTCTTCGTAGGGCTGGACGACGACGAAACCGTCGCCTTCGAACCTCATCTGGAAGGATTCCCCGCTCCCGCGGCCAAGGAAGGTCTTCAGGCTGATGTCCGTCTTGAAGTCGGGATTGAGATTCGCCGACCAGGCGATCGTCGCGTTCGGATCGGTGAAGACCGGATTGCCCGGAGTGACGCGCAGGGTCATGGGATTGTAGTGCGAGGTGATCGCGATCAACCCCTGGCCGGAGAGACGGTAGTTGAAGAGCCCGCCCGCCATCATCCCCGCGACGCGGCGCATCAGCTTGATCTCGTTCTTCACCGTCGACTCGAAGGCGAGGATGTCGTTGCCGTTCACGCAGATCGCCTCGCCCGCCAGTTGGATGATCGAGATCTTCTTGCCCCGGTCGGCGAGATACATCTTTCCCGATCCCTCGGCCTTGGTGAGCCGCGCCCCTTCTCCGGAGACAGCCTTCTTGAGAAGATTGCCGATGCCGTGCTCGAGGACGCCCTCGCGGGTGAACTTGATCTGTCCCCGGTAGGAGATCATCGCCCCCATCTTCATCCAGACGAGCCCGGCGAGGTTCACCTCCAGCATGCGGTCCGACTCCAGCTCGAAGGTTCCTTGGTTCAGATCCTGCTGCGCGGTCTGGTTGACGAATTCTTCGAGGGAATAGCGTGACATGTTAGGAGAATAGAGGGAAAGCCCGCCGCGGTCAACGCTGCGATGCGCCTCGCTGCGGGATCTCGAGGGTGTCGAGCACCAGGCCGTCCAATCCCTTCAGCTCCGCCTTCATCGTCGGCGCGCCTTCCCGCAGGGTGAGCAGCAGGTAGTTGTCCACTCGGGCGTGGAACCGGGAGGCGGGATCCTTGTAGAGATCCCCGTCGCCTTTCAGGCAGGTGTTGAAATAGGGCAGGCCGCCCTCCAGTTCCGCCCGCTCCGCGAAATAGCCGAAGCCCGTCACCAGCGCACTGCCCTTCTGGAAATGGCCGAGCCAGGCCCCCTTCCCCGCCGCCTCCAGCGAAGTCCGCTTCTCGTTCATCAGGGTCACGACGAAACCCGACTCGAGCTCGTCCATCGTCTTGGCATACCAGAGGAACTGGGGAGAATCCGTCTGCCAGGCGTGGCAAGTCTGCCAAGTCGTGCCGTGGTCCTGGACATGGTTGAGGTCGAGGGCGACGAGGGCGAGGTCGAACCGCGGGATCCGGAAACGCCACTTCCACTCGTCGCCGGGCAACGCGAAAAATTCCCGGAAGGCCGTCGCCTCCACATCGTAGACCGGATGCTCCGGCGGCTTCGGCCCGCGCGGCGTGAGCTCGCGGTCATGGTTGCCGAGGATGGGGAGAAAGGGAATCGACCGGAAAATCTCGGAGTGTGTGTCGATCAGGGCGGCGAAGGCCTTCGTCCCCTCCTTTCCTGCCTGATGGAGGCTCGCCACGTTGTCCCCCGCCGTCAGCAGCAGATGCGGGTCGTCGACCAGGAGCGAACTGAAATCGCGTCCCGGCGCGTAGCCCCAATCGCCGACCACGGCGATGCGCAGCTCGTCCTCGGGATAGCGCTTCACCGAGTGGACCGCCGACATCTCGTCCCCTTCCCCGACGCGGTAGAAAAGGCGGCCGCCGCCATGGCCGAACGGGATCGCGACATGGTGCCGCGTCGCTTTCTCGGCCGTTTCCACCACCCGTTCTCCCAGCTCCGGTCCGTCGCCGAAATCCACCACCGAACGCGCCGGAGACTCCGTTTCCCAGTTCACCACCAGCGCCGACGGATCCTCCGTCGCATGGGAAAGCCAGATGCGCTTGATCGGGGCGGCGTCGAGCGAAAGGGCGAAAAGCGGAAGCGTCAGGGAGACCGAACGAAACATGACCATAGGAAAAACCGTTTCGACAATTTCCCACGCTCCTCTTCCCAAGTCGAGGACGGCATCAAGCCGCCTGGAATCCGAAACCCGAACCTGAAACCCCGGACTTCGAAACGGCATCGGGCCTCCCGCGCCCTCCCTATCCGATGGCGTGCTCGTTCTCTCCCAGCACGAACTCCTCGTCCTGCCGCTTCAGTGATTCGGGCGTGTAGACCGTCCGGCGCACGTCGTCGAACAGGGCATAGACGCAGGGCACCAGCAGCAGCGTGTTGAAGAGATTGACCAAGCCCCCGAACGCAAGGCTCACCGCCATCGGAATGAGAAACTTCGCCTGAATGCTCGTTTCCGTGATGATGGGGAGCAGCCCGATGAAGCTGGTGATCGAGGTCAGGAAAATCGGAGTGAAGCGTTCCCGTCCGCCCTTGACCACCGCCTCGCGTACGCTGTGCCCTTCGCGGCGGTAGCGGTTCATGAACTCGACGAGGACGAGGCTTTCGTTGATGACGACCCCGGCGAGGGCGATGACGCCGATGAGGCTCATCACGCTGAAGTTCATCCCGAAGAGGATGTGCCCGGCGACGGCGCCGATCATGCCGAAGGGGATCACCGACATGACGATGATGGGCTGGGTGTAGCTGCGCAGGGGCAGGGCGAGGACCATGTAGATGCCGGCCATGGCGAGGACGAAGCCTTTGGACAGGTCGGAGACGCTCTCGCGCTGGTCCTTCTGCTCGCCTTGGAATCCCCACATCACCGTCGGATGCTCCCGCGTCATGCGCGGGAGGATGTCGGCCCGCATGCGCTCGACGACCTCGTTGGCATTCACCGCGGGATTGGTCCGGTCGATGTCGGCGGTGACGTTGAGGGAGCGGAAGCGGTTCGCCCGGCGGATCGTGGCGTAGCCGCGCCCCTCCTCGGCGGCGACGACCTCGCCGAAGGGAATCTCCGTTCCGCGCGCGTCGCGGAGGCGCATGTCGGAGAGATTCTGCAGGCTCCGGCGCTCTTCCGACGGATAGCGCACGTAGACGCGCACCTCGTCGCGTCCGCGCTGGAGGCGCTGCACCTCCTCGCCGTAGAAAGCCTGCCGCACCTGGCGGGCCACGGTCTCGAGACGCAGGCCGAGGGATTCCCCGAGAGGAGTCATCCCGAGCTTCACCTCGCGCTTCCCTTCGAGGTTGCTGTCGGCGATGTCGATGACGCCTTCGTTCTTTGCGAGTTCGGCCTTCACGAAGTCGGCGGCGGCGGCGAGTTCGTCGATGTCGGGTCCGGTCAGCTCGAGATCGATGGCGTTGCCCCCGGCGGCCGTCTGGAGCATGAAGGAGAGCTCGACGGCGCCGGGGATGGGCCCGACGCGGTGGCGCCAGTCGGCGATGATGGCGTCGGCGAGGAGTTCGGGCCGGTTGCGCGAGTCGGCCCCCTGCAGCTCCACGGTGACCTCGCCGAGATTCACCCCGCGGCCCGCCTCGAAGGAGAGCCCGGGAACGTAGGGCTGCGAGCCGACGCTGGCGAGGAGATGCTTGATGACGGGCCGGCCCCGTTCGTCCTTCACTTCGCGCTGGATCGCCAAGGCGGCCTCTTCGATCCGGCGTACCGCCTCCTCGGTCGTCTCGACGGGAACGCCGTTCGGCAAGGTCAGCTTGGCGCTGATGAGCTCGGCCTCGACCCGGGGGAAGAACTCGAATTTCACGAGCCGCCCGCTCGCGAGGAGACCGAGGGTGACGAGGAGGAGCGCGGCGAAGGCGGCGACGGTGGCGTGCCGCCAGACGACGAGCCGGTCGAGGAAGGGACCGTAGAGCTTCCGGATGAAGAGGTCCAATGTGCCCGCGATGCGCTGCTGGAGCCGGAGGAAACGGTTCGGATGGTTCGGATCGATCGGCTTCAGGTGGATGAGGTGCGCGGGGAGGATGAGATTCGTCTCGATGAGCGACACCACGAGCACGGGAATGACGATCCAGGGGATCTGCCGCCAGATGTTTCCGCTCACGCCCTGCACCCCGAGCATGGGCATGAAGGCGATCATCGTCGTGAAGACGCCGAAGGCGGCCACGCTCATCACCTCCCAGGTGCCGCGCGGCGCGGCGAGATGGGCGGGCTCCCCCCGCTCGATTCGTTCGTTGATCCGCTCGCCCACGACGATGGCGTCGTCGGTGACGATCCCCAGCACGAGGATGAAGGCGAAGAGCGAGATCATGTTGATCGAGATGTCGCCGTAGGGCAGGGCGAGAAGCGCCCCGCCGAAGGCGATGGGGATGCCGAGGGCGACGTGGAAGGCGAGCGCCGGGCGCAGGAAGAGGGCGAGGGCGAGGTAGACGAGGAGGAAGCCCTGCAGGCCGTCCCCGAGGAGCAGCTTGATGCGGCCTTCGAGGAGGACGGACTCGTCGTTCCAGATCTCCATGTCGACGCCCTTGGGGACGTGGGCGTGCTTCTCCGCGACGAACTCGCGCACGAGGCGGGCGAGGCGCAGGGTGTCCTCGTCGCCGGTGCGGAAGATGTTCAGGACGATCGCGGGATGGCCGTCGTAGCGCGAGTGGAGATCCTCCTCCTCGAATCCGTCGACGACGGTGGCGATGTCGGAGACCTTGACGACGCTGCCGTCGGGCCGCGTCAGCACGGTGATCTCGCCGATCTCGGGGGCCTCGTAGCGGCGGTTCTGGGCGCGAAGGAGAATTTCGCCGGCGCCGGTCCGCACCGAGCCTCCGGGCAGGTCGATGGAGGTGGCCCGCACCGCGTCGGCGACCTGGCTGAAGGTGAGACCGAACTCCTTCAGCGTACTCTCCGAGACCTCGATGGAAATCTCGTGGTCGCGCACCCCCGCGAGGGTGATCTGGGTGATGCGGGCCTCGCCGAGGAGGGCGTTGGCGAAGTCGAGGCGGAGCTTCTCCAGGGCCGTCTCCGGCGTCTTCCCGGTGAAGGCGAGCAGATCGTCCCGCACCGCTTCGGCGAGGGCCCGCAGCGTGCGCTCGTCGGTGTCGGCGGTGATGGCGAGGCTCATCACCTGGCTCCGGAGAAGGACGTCGGCGATGATGGGCTTCTCGACGCTCTCGGCGAAATTCTGGATCGCATCGACGCGGCTCTTCACGTCGTTCAGCACCTTGCGCACGTCCTTGCCCGCCGCGACTTCGACCGTCACGACGCCCATCCCCTCGACGCTGAAGGAAGTGAGCCGTTCGATGCCGTCGAGATCCTGGATCGCCTCCTCGACGGGCACGCAGACCCCCTTCTCGACCTCCTCCGGCGTGGCGTTCGGATAGGGCGTCTGGACGGTGATGAAATTCGAGGAGATGTCGGGGAAGATCTCCTTCCTCAAACGGATCCACGTGAAGAGCCCGCCCACGATGAGGGCGACCATCAGGAAGTTCGCGGCGACCCGGTTCCGCGCCCAGAAGAAGATGAGGCTTTTCATGGCGCGTCGGACGGACTTGCGACAGGGACTCCGTCGCGGGAGACGACCTTCACCTCCATTCCCTCGATCACCGCGGCGAGGGCGGTGATGCAGAGCTGCTCGCCGTCCTCGATTCCGGAGGAGACGAGGATTTCGTCGCGCTCGGTGCGCAGGATCTCGACGGGCCGCGTGGTCACCGTGTGGCCGTCGCTCACGACCATGACCCGGTCGCTCGCGACGAAGGCGCGGCGCGGGACCTTCACGATGCCGGGGGCGACCCGACCCGAGATTCCCGCTTCCACGAACTGGCCCGGCAGGGGCGCGTCTGGGGACCCTCCGTCGAGGCGCGCGACGACGACGATGGTTCGGTCGTCGCGTCGGATCTCGCCCTCGGTGCGGTCGAGCACCGCCCGCCAGGCGGAACCGCGCCCGCCGGGTTCGCGCAGTTCGATCTCCTGTCCCTCGATCTCGAGAAAGGCGGCATCCCGCCGTGGCACGGGGAGGCGCACCTCGAGCGTCGCGGTGGCGTAGAATTCGGCGAGCGGCTCGCCCCTTCCGACCCGGCTGCCGAGATCGGCCAGCTTCGCGCGGACGCGGCCGTCGTAGGGGGCTCTCAGTTTGGTGCGCTCGAGGTCCTTTTCCGCCCGGAGGAGCGCCGCCGTCGAGGCGTCGACCCGCGCCCGAGCCGCCTCGAGGTGGGGGATGCGGCGCACGAGATCGGTCGGCGCCTGGCCCGGCGAGGCCAGGCGCGCCCAGTCGCGTTCGGCTTGGCGGGCGCGCATCTCCTCCTCGGCGAGGGCCAGCTTCGCGTCGGCGAGGGCCGATCCGGCCTGGGCCACAGCGGCATGATAGTCCGACGGATCGATCTCGAGGAGGACATCGCCCTTCTTGAAAGCGCCCCCCGCCTCGAGCTGCGGGGAAACGGAAACGACGAGCCCATCGACCTCGGCCGCGGCGCGCGTCACCGTGACCGGCTCGACCACACCCTGCGCCACGACGGTCACGGCGAGATCCACCTTGCGCGCCGTGATCGTCTCGACCTCCTGGAAGGCCCTCGGCGGATTCGAGGGCAGCGGCGTGCTCCTCAGCCCCGAGAGCATCGCGAACATCGCGATGCCCGAGAGCAGGATCGCTCCGGCGATGGCGAGGCGGAAGGACCGTTTCATCCGAGAAGGGAAGGCGGGACCGCTGATCGGCGCTGAAGGTTGGGAAAGGTGGGCGTCCGTTCGTGGTGTTCAGCGATCCCCGCGACGAGCAGAGCCGACTCCCGATTCGGGCGTTTGTCAACTTTGGGGAACTTGAAATCCGAAGTTCGAAATCCGAAGCTCGCGGTTGGGCGCGACGGATGGCACGAGCGTTCCACCGAGGGTTCTTTACGGAAATCCGAAGCCGGATCCGGAAATTCGGACTTCGGATTTTCCCAAACCCACTTCGCGGCCGACTACGGACGCAGCAGCCATTTCAGTCGCCGAAATCCAGTTCGCCGAAAGCGCTGCGGGGGGACGTTCTCAACGGCAACAACTGGAACCGGGGCTGGACTTGGCTCGAGATTGTGCGGAACAGGGCTTCGCATTGCTCGTCCGCCGTGAGGTAATGCGTCACCGGCGACGTCACGTCGGCTTGGGCGAACATTTTCGTGTCATTCGGGATGATGGTCCGCTGCGTGATTGCCTGAGGCATTTGCTGCCTTCGGTGAAATGCGACCGCGGCGAATTCGCCCGCCACTTGGGCATGGTCGATGTTGAAAGGGAGCACGCGGAAATAGCGCATCGGCAGATTCCCGATACGGTCGCGCACCGCATACTCCGCCAAGGCGATCGTGGAGACGAACATCGGAAACTGGTTCTCCAGACAATATTTCAGGTAGCTCCGCGCGTTCGCGTGCAAGGGATCGCCCGGCTGATTCAGGCGAATCAGGAAACCCGTATCGCACAGGACACCCACGCTGGCGGCTTCCTTAGGCATGGGCGGTTCCCCGGATCTCCTCCAACCACGCCTCGACATCCGGGATCGCTTCCCAAGCCGGAGCCGCCTTCCGCAGCAGCCCGTCGAGATACGACTCGGAGTACTCCGGGTCGTGGTCGAGCAGCTCGATGAAGGTCAGCGAATTCCGGTCCATCTCGAAGGTCCGCAAGTTCTGCCGCCCTGCGGCGCGGAGTCCGAAGCTCCGGTAGAGTAGATTCGTGTCGGCCTTCTTCAGGAACTCCTTCTCCGTGGCGATCCGCAGGACGCCGAACTCCTTCGTGTCGAGGTGGATGTTGGGCGAGCTCTTTCCGCCCGCATCGACGAGTTCGCCGTAGAGGTAGAACTCGGCGTCCACCCAGAGCTTCTCGTCGCGCTCGTAGCGAGTCGTCCGGTCGATTCGCAAGCGGCTCTCGTTGGCGCTGAGGGTCACGACGTAGTCTTTCTCCACGGCGAGACGCTGGAGCTTTTCGACGGCGGCGGCGCTGCGCTCGTGGAGAAAGTCGATCCCGCCTCCGGCCTCGAGTTGGGCAAGGACCGCCCCGAACCCGATCACCGTCTGCATCAGGGTGCGGAAACGGTGCAGTACCGAGCCCTCCGCGATCTCGTAGCTGATCAGGGGGCGCTGGGCGCGGCGGACTCCGGGAAAGAGGAGGTCGCCCGCCTGTTCGAGGACTTCACGGATCTCGTCGATGTCCACCAGCTCGGGCGAGAGCGCCCGTGCTCCCACCCGGCCCTCGACCTTGATTTCGATTTCTCCGAGCGCGTCCATCCTTTGGTTACGGTAGCCGGATTTGCGAAGGGTTTCCACCGGGATGTTGGGTGGGAGAGGTCAAGACCCCGGACTTTCCGAGCATTGTAGCGAAAGCGGCTACGCTTCCGGCGGCTCATCTGCGCCGTGTCGGAGCTCGGGCAGCCATACCATTATAATTTCGTTATCAGCCAAATCACCACAAATTTTTGATAAATCCATCTGTTGAAATCCTGATGCAGGCGTCACTCGGGCCATTCTCATGACATGATTTGTCCACGAATAATCGAACCCAGCAACTCCTTGAGAAGATCAAACGGCAGCGACAATCCCTTCTGTTTGGCTATATTGCCCGCCTCAGACCACGCCGATTCATTTCGCGCCGAATCCAAGAAGTCATGCCCATCCCAAGTGAGACGTTGGATAATACATGTCACGACCTCCCCATTTGCATTCTTTATAGCACTTCCATGAACAAGCCCAGCATCTATCAGCAACGCCGAATGGTAAACAAGCTCTTTCTCGGAAAATACTGATAAATCAACGGCTTCACCCTCCGTATGAAGGAGAATAATTTTTATTATATCCATATTTCTCTTCATAGAATCACGGTCTGTCGTTCAACAGAAAAACACAAGGAATAAACATTCGTCGGCGAATTCCGACATTGCTCGACCGATCACTCATTTTGATCAGCTTTCACTCCTTCACGGTCACCAGCCTTTTGATTCCCCTTAATGCGAGCGATCAATTCCTGGGCGGGGGACGCGTGGCCCGCGCTCTCATCGCCATAAATCCGAAGCGGATTGAGCGCCATATTATCAGTCGCCGCAGCAAGAAGCTGCTTAAGAAGCTCAGGATCAACAGTTGTTGCTTCTGATTTATATCCTTCAAATGCGAGAGCGCTCGCATATTTGAAGCTGTAATCTTCACGAATACGGCTAAGATAGGAATACTGCCTCGCCGACATCCACCCCAGCCAAACCAAGGGGCTTATCAGAGTCACCTTCACCAGAACTTCCCAGACTTTCGGGATTTCACCCTGTTCGAAATGTGGAAGCACATAGAAAATCCCTGTTGCGAAAATTCCAGCGACCGCAGCAACAAATGCCACACCCCATGTCAGCATCGACCAGCGCAATTCGTCTTTTCGCTGCTTAAAAGAAGCGGCCATCCCAAAACGACTGGCCGCCCTCAGCGTCTGCGCCACCTGTGTTTGATGATGTTCGTTCTTTTTGAGAAGATCGTCGGCTGATTTGAGAATTCTTTGAATTTCCAGCTTTTGCTTTTCAGAGGAACCGATCAGGCTTTTAACCTTTTCCTCTGAGCCTTTCATCTCGGATAGAAGATTAATGACCGATTGCTTCTGATCTTTTGTTTCGCTTTCATATTTTGTAACAATCTTTGCACTAGCTTCGGTTTCGGCAACCAGTTCATTTATGCGCTGCTTCGCAGACTCGATTCCCTCCTCCGCTTCAGTAACTGCCCCTGCTGAATTTTCCGCATTGCCTTCCAACTCTCGGATCTTTTCAAGGGAGGAGACAAGTCTTGCTATCTCATCCCGGTTGGAATCGTAAGTATTCGAAGCGACCTTTATCTGCTTAATAATACCTTCCAACTCCGATTCACTTCTAATCGCATCAGAGCAATGAATGACATATGAAAGATATATTTCGTCATGTATTTCCGTAAGAGATCGAAGGAATTTATCGAATTTATCCTTGGAATTTTTCCCCTCGACCTCATCATCTGCAAATTTTCTGCACTCCGAAATCAATGGCGAAAGAGTTCGTTTCAGAATTGTAACCGGAAACTGATCCCTCAATTCTTCCAGCCTTGACGTTAGTCCGTAAGCATCTTCCAAATACTTGACGACTTCATCCTTGCTGACGCCCGGATATCCGTATATATCAGATCCGTCGGGGAATTTCTCTTGAATCCGCTTCTTAAGCCTTGTTAAATTTGAGCGAATATGATTCATAATCTGCTTGGGAAATCGTTATATAGAAGGATCCTCAAAATTACCCCAACTCCAACCCCGGCAGCCCGTTGACAATCTTCATTGTCTCCAAGCTCATGGCAATCACCCGGAGGAAGAGTTCCAGCGGATATTTCGGGTTGTGCATGGTCTCGATGGCCCATTGGTTGGCGTCGTTGACGATGCCGCTGGCCTTGTCAGTGGTGACGGACTGGCGCTCCATCACCCATTCGAGGGCGGACTTGCCGTTGACGACGTAGCCGTAGGCCTCGAGGGGGATGTCGCGGATGGTGATGCGCTCGTTATAGATCACGGCGGTCTTGTCGGGGACGCTCTTGTTGGTCTTCGGGTTGAGGGTCTTGGTGAAGCGCATCTTCACGACGCGGTAGTCGGAGGGGGAGTTGAGAGATGGTAGTTGAGAGTTGAGGGCCGACTTGGCAGAATGCGGAGATGCCGACGGGGTCTTGCCGCTGTCCACGGTGATGCCCGGATACATCGCGACGGTTTCGTAGTTCAGATGCCAATGAGCGAGGTCGCGTCCGGCTTGGGAGAAGGCGCGGAAGTCGGCGAAGGTCTTCACCGCCGGGATGCGGGGCAGCGCCTTGCCGAGATTGTCGGCGTAGCGGCTGCGGTAGTCGCCCTTCTCTTTCTCGCTCTGAGCGGCACGGATGGATTCGAGCAGGATCATGGAGGCCGGGAACGGAAGGAGCAGACAAAAGAGCGATAGAGTTGACCTCAAATCTTCGGGAAGGTCAAGATTTGTTAAGGAAGGGGCGAAGTGGGGTGCGATTGCGCGTTTCATGGAAATTCCCACACTCGAAATCGCCCGGCATGGTGGTATCTCTCCGTTCGCGAAATCCGAAACTCGTGACCGGTGACCCGTGCCCCCCCTCCCCCTCCATGCGCCGTCTGTTGCTTCTCCCCTTTCTCCTCATGCCCTCTCTTTACGCCGATTCCATCGCCTACCCTGTCACCCGCAAGGACAAGGTCGTGGACACCTATCACGGCGTGAAGGTGGAGGATCCCTATCGCTGGCTGGAGGACGACCATTCCCCGGAAACGAAGGCTTGGGTCGCCGAGCAGAACGCGGTCACGGAACACTATCTCGCCACGATTCCCTCCCGCGAGGAGATCCGCTCCCGGCTGACGGAGTTGTGGAACTACGAACGCTCCAGCCTGCCCCAGACGGAGGGCGGGAAATGGTTCTACACCGTGAACAGCGGCCTGCAGGACCAAGCGGTGCTTCACATCGCGGATTCCCTCGACGGCGAGCGCCGCGTCCTCCTCGATCCCAATGCGCTCTCGGAGGACGGGACGGTCTCCCTCGCCACCTACGCGGTCAGCGAGGACGGCCGCTGGCTCGCCTACGCCACCTCGGGCGGCGGCAGCGACTGGAACGAAATCCGCGTCCGCGAGATCTCCACGGGCAGGGACCTCGACGACCATCTTCGATGGGTGAAATTCAGCAGCCTCTCGTGGGCGAAGGACGGCTCGGGCTTCTACTACAGCCGCTACCCCGCTCCGCCGGAGGGCGAGGCGCTCACGCAGGTGAACGAGAACCAGACGCTCTGGTTCCACCGCCTCGGCACGCCGCAGGAGAAGGACCGCCTCATCCATGAGCGCCCCGACCAACCGCGCTGGGGCATCGGCGGATGGGTCTCGGAGGACGGGGACTATCTCCTGATCCACCTCTCGCAAGGCACCGACCCGAAAAACCGCTTCGCCTACCTGTCGCTGAAGGACGAAGGCACGGCGGTCGTCGAGCTGCTTTCCGAGGGCGATGCCGAATACCGTTTCATCGGCAACCTTGGTCCCGTTTTCCATTTCCACACCGATCTCGACGCGCCGCGCAAGCGCGTCATCTCCATCGACCTCCGCCATCCCGGCAGGGAGGATTGGCGGGAGGTTGTCCCCGAAAGCGGCGACCTCCTCGACAGCGCCCGGCTCGTCGGCGGGAAGCTGTTCGGCACCTACATGAAGGACGCCAGCGACCGTCTCTATCGTTTCGAGACGGACGGCTCCGGCAGAACGGAAATCCGCCTGCCCGGCCTCGGCTCCATCGGCGGCCTTGCCGGAAAGCAGAGGGACAAGGAGGTGTTCTACGCCTTCACCTCCTTCACCGAGCCGGCCTCGATCTACCGGCTCGACACCACCTCGGGCGACGGCTCGCTCTGGCGGAAAGCGGAGGTCGGCTTCGACGGCTCTGCCTACGAGACGAAGCAGGTCTTCTTCGAGAGCAAGGACGGCACCCGCGTCCCCATGTTCATCGTCCATCGGAAGGGCATCGCCCTCGACGGTTCGCACCGTGTCCTGATGTACGGCTACGGTGGATTCCAGATCAGCTTGCAGCCCGGCTTCTCCGTCTCGCGAGCGGTCTGGCTGGAGCGCGGCGGCATCGCCGTGACCGTGAACCTCCGCGGCGGCGGCGAATACGGTAGCGAATGGCACGACGCGGGCAGGAAGTTGAACAAGCAGAACGTGTTCGACGACTTCATCGCCGCCGCCGAAATCCTCCTCGCCGAAGGCTACACCCGGCCGGGGAAGCTCGCCATCCAAGGCGGCAGCAACGGCGGCCTGCTCGTCGGCGCGTGCATCACTCAACGCCCGGAGCTGTTCGGCGCCGCGCTGCCCGCCGTCGGGGTGATGGACATGCTGCGCTTCAACCAGTTCACCATCGGCTGGGCTTGGGAGGAGGACTACGGCAGCCCGGACGATCCCGAGGAGTTCCGGGTCCTTCACGGCTACTCGCCCTATCATGCCCTGAAACCCGGCGTCCGCTACCCCGCCACCTTAGTGACCACCGCCGATCACGACGACCGCGTCGTTCCGGCGCACAGCTTCAAGTTCGCCGCCCGCTTGCAGGAATGTCAGGCGAAGGACGGCCCGCCCGTGCTCATTCGCATCGACACCAGCGCCGGCCACGGCGCGGGCACCGCTCTTTCGAAGGTGATCGACCGTGCCACGGATGAATGGGCCTTTCTGGAGTTGGTGTTGGAATGAATCGGTGAAATCCAATGCCGTTCATTCAATGCCGAAAAGAAGGAGGATTTAACCACGGATTGCACGAACTACACGGATTACGAAAATACAATCATCTTAAAATAAGCACCTCGTATCTTTTCCTCATCCGTGTTCATCCGTGGGATCCGTGGTTGATAAACCTCTTATTTCGAAGACCCTGACATGATACGAATGCGCCCCTCCGAAGCCCGCGATTGGCAGGCGACATGGCGGATTCTCGAACCGGCGTTCCGCGCGGGGAGAACCTACGTCTACTCCTCCCGACATCGGCGAGACCGAAGCTCACGAGGTGTGGATCGGCAAGCCTTTGGCCACCTTTCTGTGCGAGGACGGCGGGGAGATTCTTGGAACCTACTACCTCAAGCCGAACCAGCCGGGACTTGGCTCCCGCGTCTGCAGCTGCGGCTATCGTCTCGGAGCAGGCGCGGAGCCGCGCATCGCCTCCCGCATGGGCGGGCACTCCCATCCTAGGACCCATTCTCCTCCTGTTCCCGGAAACGTCGCCGGTGCCAGACCAACCAGAGGATCGCGAGGCCCGCCCAGGTGAGGGCGGCGTATTGATGGTGCGAGACCGCGACTTGCGGGGCAAGGGCGGGAATCGCCCGCGTCGCCGCCGCGAGGAGGGCGAGGCCGACGAGGAAGCAGGCCGGCCACGACCGTTTCGAGAAGTCCGCGAGCTGCCCGCTGTGCCCGAAGAGCACCCGGCTGCCGACGACGAGCATGAGCAGTCCGAACCCACCGACGTAGAGCAGGTGATCGACGGAGACCCGTTGCGAAGGATTGGCGAAGGCGGCGAGGACAAGCCCCGAGAGACCGGCGACGAGCGACACCCTCAATCCCGCGGCAAGAGTCCCCTCCCCCGCCTGCTTCCGCCAGGGCACTTCCAACAGCAGATAGACGAGGCAAACCGCGGCGCGGAGCAGGCCGCCGGCCAAGGCGGAGAGATAGGCCTCGACCACGAAGCTGCCCGTCAGCGAGACGAGCGCCGCGACCGTCCGGCGTCGTTTCCGCCGCGTCTCCCCATCCGTGGCGGCCTCCCCGAAAGCTCCGCCAAGGATGCGCGGGAAGACGAAGGATCCGATCCCGAGCACGGGCGGCAGGAGCAGCCCCTGGTAGAGCAACAGCGACGCGAGCCGGTAGGCCCGCAGATCGGGGAGCGAAGCCGACGCCGCCAGCATGCCCGCTCCGACGGCGCCGCAGAGCAGGCCGCCGAGCGCGAGGAGAAGTTGCGGCGGCGGCGGTTCGGACCGGAAACGCCGCACCCGGACGGCCAGGCAGACCATCAGCGAGACGAGGAGCGCCACGAAGAGAAGGTCTCCCAGCCCATGGCGGCCAAGCAGATGCGACAGCGAAGCGCCCGTGTGCAGTGCGACGAGACCGATCAGCTCGGGAGGCGAGAGCTTCGGAGCCGAGGCCATCCGAGGTCCCGCCGTGCCGAGGAATCCGACGATGAAAGCTCCGCCGAAGCCCTCGACCATGAGCCGGGAATGGCTCAGCAGCGGATGGACGGCGAGCAGGCCCTGGTAGAAGAGCGGCCACAGCGCCACGCCGACGAGGCTCCAGACCGTACCGAGCGCGAAGAAGACGCGGTAGGGCTCCGCCGCGAGCCAGCGGAGCCCGGCAGCCCGGACGGAGGGGCGACGGCGATGCTTGCAGGCCGGAAAGCTCATCTCACACGGCCGGATTCGTCTCCTCGCGGTAGCGACGGTAGCGCTCGCGCTGTTCGGGCGTCAGCGTGGAGGGGTCGAACCGCGGATCCGGCACGCCGTTGATGCGCGAATAGATCACGTTCGCCATGTCCTCGGCGCAGCGCTTGATGTGCTCGGCGCGCTCGCCCTCGAAGAGATCGTCGACCGTCTCGCGAAAGAGATGCAGCCAGCGGTCGAATTGCGGCCGCCCCATCTCCGTCTGCGGCACCAGCCTGGCATGCGCGGCGAGGGGATTGCCCCGGTATTCCCCCGACCGGAAAATCACCGTCTCCCAGAACGCGTACATCTTCGGCAGGTGCGACGCCCAGTCCACCTGGGCGACCTCGTTGAAGATGAAACCGATCGTCGCGTCCTCGCGCACCCGCCCGTAGAACGCGTTCACGAGCCGCTCGATGTCGGTACGGCCCTCGAGGTCCGGTTTGGAGGAGGAAGGGTTTTCGGTCATGGCAGAGAGGGTATGGTTCATCACGCTACAGGGTTCGGGAGAGAATAAAAGAATTTTTTTTCTTTGATTGTCGGACACTGTGAGATTAGCTCAAGGCGGTTGGGAGCGCCCCGGCTCCCTGCACCGACATGTTCACCTACAGCAAACTGGCCCAGGCTGGCATCGCCGCCGTCAGCTACCTCGCGGAGACCGACGGGGAAGAGCGCCTCGTCGGGAGCGGGGAGATCGCGGAGGCTCGCCAGCTCTCGCGGGCGCTGGTGGCCAAGGTTCTCACGATGCTCTCCGCCGTCGGTCTGGTCAGCGGAAAGCCGGGACCTACGGGCGGCTACCGGCTCGCCCGGCGGCCGGCGGGAATCTCGCTGCTCGACGTGGTGAGGGTCTTCGAGGATGTGGACAGTCTGGTGATGTGCCCCTTCGGTCCGAACTGGTGCGGCGTCGGTCCCGTCTGTCCCTTGCACGACACTTTCACGACCCTCCGCCAGGAGGTGCTGGATCGGCTGGCTCGGGAGAATTTCTCGCAGTTCGTCGGGTAGAGGAGCCCCATAGACCGGTCAGGAGCCCCCGTCCCTTCCTCCGATCAGCTCGAGAAAGCCGACCGGCGTCGTCGCGGCAAGCAGAGCCTCCCGTTTCGCCTCGTCGCCGACCAGGCGGGCGACCTGGCTCAGCATCGCGAGATGGGCCTCCGGCCGGTCGGCCGGGGTCACGATCAGGAAGAACAGCCGCACGTCCCCCTTCGTCCCTTCGGAGAAGGCGATGCCTTCGTGCGAGCGCCCGATCACGGCCACGGGGGCCGAAAGCCCTTCGCATCTCGCATGGGGCAGGGCGATGCCGTTGCCCAAGTCCGTCGAAATCTCCTCCTCCCGGGCGAAGACGAGCTGGGCGAGCGCCTCCGCATCGATCCCCGCGGGGAGAACGTCGGCAGGGACGGCCCTGGCGAGTTCGCGGATGGCTTCGTCGCGGGTCGTCTTGGCCAGGGAGGTCAGGATGCCGCCGCGGACGATGGCGTCCTCGAGCCGCACGGGGACAGGCTGCGCCTTGCCTTTGGCGAAGTCTCCTTCGACGCGATCGAGCAGATGCCCCCGCGTGACGATCCCCAGCGGAGCCTGCGGCTCGCCGACCAGACAGATCCACTCGCCCCACTCGCACATCCTCGAGAAAACCTCGCCCAACGTCTTTTCCGCCGCCACATGGCGAAGCGGACGGATCAGCGTGGTCCAATCCCCTTCCCCGCCGTCGGCGAGGAGAGCCTCCGAAGCGACGTATCCGAGAGGCGCTCCGTCGCCCGCTTGGACGACGGGCCAAAGGCGGAAGTGCGTTTCCGAGATCCGGTCGAGGACGGTGGCGCGGTCAAGATCGGCGTGCAGGGAGCGAACCTGCGACCAAGGCACCATCACCGCCCTCACACGCAGAGAACGCAAGTCCGGAAAGCTCTCGAGCGCGAGCTGGAAGCGGATCTCCTCCAGCTTGCCCCGGGCCGCATCCCTCCGGACACCGGTGCCGGCCATCACGAGCCGGGCGAGGGCCACCGCGGCCTCCGCCTCCTCGAAGACGGCCGCCGTCACCCCATTGCGCTCCAGCTCGTCGCGCTCGCGCAGGTAGCGGGCGCGGACGACGATGCGGATGTCCGGGTTCAAGGTCCGGCCAGCCGTGATGATGGCGGCCCGGTGGGCAGCGTCGGGCAGCGTCACGACCAGGTGGGAGGCTTCTTTCAAGTCCGCCTGCTCGAGGATGCGCTCGTTCGAGGCGTCGCCGAAAATCGCGGTCTCGCCGGCCGCCCTCAGCTCGGCGACGGTGTCCATGTTCATGTCGATGATCACGGAGTCGATCTCGGATTCCTTCAGAACGCGATGCACCGTCCGCCCCACGGGACCGTAGCCGACGAGAATGGTGAATCCGCCCTTCTTCCCGTGGCCCCCGTGCGAGCTTTCGACCGGTCCGGAATGGAGCTTCGCCGCGCGGCGCTCCGCCCGGGCGTTGATCATCCTCCAGAGCTGGGGACGCCCGCGCAGCCACGACTCGATCTTCGGAAGATTTCGGAAGAGGAGCGGATTCAGGGTGATCGAAATGATCGCCGAGGCGACGAGGACGTTGTGGCCGGAATCCGGCATCAGGCCATTCACCCGTGCCAGGTCCGAGAGGATGAAGGAGAACTCCCCGATCTGCGCGAGGCCGAGGGCCACGGTGAGGGCGGTGCGGGCCGAGTAGCCCAGAAGGGCGACGATGAAGAGCGCCGCGAGCGGCTTCACCAGGAGGATCACGGCCAGGCCTCCGAGCACCATCAAAGGCTCCTCGATGAGGAATCTCGGATCGAAGAGCATGCCGACCGAGACGAAGAAGATCACCGCGAAGGCGTCGCGCATCGGCAGGGCGTCGGCGGCGGCCTGGCTGCTGACCGGCGACTGGGCCACGACCATGCCCGCGAGGAAGGCGCCAAGGGCCATGGAGGCCCCGAAGAAGAAGTAGGAGGCCGCCGCCACGGCCACGGAAAAGACGAGCACGGTCAGCGTGAAAAGCTCCCGCGAGCGCAGTCTCGCCACTTTGACAAGGAGACGCGGGATGATGCGGGAACCGGCCCAGAGCACCACGACGATGAGGACCGCCAGCTTCACCAGCGCGACTCCCAGCGTCCACCAGAGCGGTCCGCTCTCTCCCGCACCGTGCCCCGCGGCATCGCCGGCGGCCTGCGCGGCGGCCTGCGCCCCATGGCCGCCGCCGCTCCCGAGCACGGGAATGAGGACGAGCAGGACGATGGTGAAGATGTCCTCGACGATGAGCCAGCCCACCGCGACATGTCCCTCCGGGGCATTCATCACGTTCGCGTCCATCAGCACCCGCATCAGCACCACGGTGCTGGCCACGGCCATGGCCATGCCGATGACCGCCCCCGTCGAAAGCGGCATGCCGAAGAGATAGAAGAGCCCCATCGCCGCCAGGGTCGCGAAGGCGCTCTGGACGACCGCCCCCGGAACCGCCACCTTCCTTACCGCGACGAGATCCTTGAGGTGGAAATGCAGGCCCACCCCGAACATGAGGAGGATCACGCCGACCTCGGCCAACTGCGTGGCGATGCCGAGATCTCCGACGAAGCCCGGCGTGTAGGGACCGATCAGGACCCCGGCGAGCAGATAGCCCACGATCGGCGACAGGCGCATCCATTGGGTGAGCAGGCCGAAGAGCCAAGCCGCCGTGAAGCCGGCTGCGATGGTGGAGATCAGCGTGAGATCGTGCATAGGCAGAGAGAGGAGATAGCTGGCGACAGGGCGATCTGGAAAAGTAGCTCAAACATGGCCAAAGCCGCATCGCAACTTCTCAATTTTCGAAATCCGCCGACTGGAAATCTCCCCGCCCGCCTGTTCCCCCGGCTCCGGAAGCCTGGATTCCGTTCCGAAATACCAGTTGTTTCGGGACGGATACCGCCGAAAATGGCGTAAATTCCATGAAATCCTCCACCTGCCTCCTCCCGACGATCGCGATCGCCGCCTTCGGCCTTTCCTCGTCCCCTTCCTTCGCCCAAGACGCTCCGCCCGAGCAGAAAGCTCCCGCGGCGGTTGAAGCGGAGGCTCCCGCCACAGCCCCCGCGCCCGCTCCGGTCTCCGAAACCGACGTCGTCCTCGAAGTCAACGGCACCCCCATCACCGTGCTGGATGTGCGCGAGCTCTTCACCGCGCGCTACGGTCGCCAGTTCGAACAGATGCCACCCGAGCAGCGGGCGCTCATCGAGCCGCAGATCCAGCAGATGGTGATGAACGAGCTGATCCAGAAGACTCTCCTCGTCGACGCGGCGGACAAGGAGGGGATGAAGGCCAGCGACGAGGAGGTCGAGACCAGCCTTCAGGAGATCTCGAAGCAGATTCCCGAAGGCGAAAGCCTCGAGGACTTCGCCAAAACCGCGGGCGTCAGCCTCGACCGGATCCGCGAGCAGATCGCGATCGACACGAAGATCCGCAAGCTCTACGAGAAAGTCACCGCGGAGGTGGCCAAGCCGGTCGAAACCGAGGTGAAGAAATACTTCGACGAACATCCCGAGGAGTTCGAGCAGAAGGCGAGCGTCGATGCCGCCCATATCCTCATCTCGACCCAGGGAATCACCGACGCGACCCAGCTCGCCGCCAAGGAAAAAGTGGCGAAGGAACTGCGCGAGGAACTCGTTTCGAAGAAGGGCGACAACTTCGCGGAGATGGCGGGCCTCCATTCCGACTGTCCCAGCAAGGCCCAAGGCGGCGACCTCGGCGAGTTCGAAAAAGGACAGATGGTCCCCGAATTCGAAACCGCCGCCTTCGCCCAGGAGATCGGAGTGGTCGGCGACATCGTGAAGACCGACTTCGGCTACCACATCATCAAGGTCAATGGCAGGAAGGAGGCCAAGACGCTGGAGTTCGCCGAAGTCAAAGAGGAGCTCGTCGAAGATCTTTACGAGCAGGCGAAATCGGAAAAGATGGGCGGCTACGTCGAAGGCCTGCGCGAGAAGGCCAAGATCGTCCAGCCCGGCGCCCCCGCCGCCCCGCCGGCCGCCCCCGGCAGCCCGGACGCGGAAAAGGAAGCCGCCCCCGCCCCGAAGGACGACGCCGTCCTCTGAACCCGCTCCGTCCGCTGGCGTGAATGCGTTGGCACGACGGGGTCGCGAAGGCCACCTGCCCGCTCTAGGATTGTATACATGACTCGTCCTCTCCTCCTCGCTTCCGTCTTCGTCGCTCTCGGCGCCCCTTCCCTCCACGCCGAGCCCTCCGCGGTGAAGCTCATTGAATCCGAAGACCGCCTCCGCGTCGAAGTGGACGGCGAACTCTTCACCGAATACCGCATCAAGGGGGAAGAGCGCTTCTTCCCCACCTTCTACCCCGTCCTCGGCCCGGGCCAGGTGCCGATGACGCGCCGCTTTCCCTTCGAAGACACCGGCACCGAGGATACCGACCACCCCCACCACCAATCGCTCTGGTTCGCCCACTGCGAAGTGAACGGGCACACCTTCTGGGCGGTGAAGCCCCACAATGGACGGGAGCCGGGCCGCACGGTCCACAAAGGATTCAAATCGATCGAGAGCGGCGAGACGGAGGGCGGATTCGTCTCCGAGAACGACTACGTCGCCCCCGACGGATCCATCGTCCTCACCGACACCCGCACGGTCCGCTTCTCCGCCCCCGACGGTGCGAAGGGGCCGCGCCTGCTCGACATCGAAATCGCCTTCCACGCCTCGCACGGTCCCGTCACCTTCGGCGACGACAAGGATGCCGGCATGGCCATCCGCATCGCCTCCGACCTTCAGGTGGAACGCCGTTCGGGGGAAAAAACGGTCACCGGACACCTCCTCAACAGCGAAGGCGTCTCGGGCAAGGACACCTGGGGCAAGCGGGCTCGCTGGATCGACGCCTACGGAGAAGTCGGAGGACGTCCCGTCGGCATCGCCATCCTCGACCATCCCTCGAATCCCCGGCATCCCACCTACTGGCATTCGCGCACCTACGGCCTCGTCACCGCGAACATCTTCGGGAAGAGCCACTTTGAGTCACTCGACGACAAGAAAGCCGGTCAGCTCATTCTTCCGGAGGGCGAAACGCTGACTTTCCGCTGGCGCTTCGTCTTCCACGAAGGCGATCCGAAGAGCGCCGACATCGAAGGCCAGTTCAAGGCCTTCACCGCGGAGTGACGATCCCTCCCTCGTCCGTTCAGGAGGGAGTCTCGACGAGGCCAGCCCCAACGGCGGGCCTCAGGACGCCGTCGGTTCCGACGAGGACGATGCTCCGATGGCCTCGAGCACCTTCGCCACGACCTCGTCGATTCCGAGTTCCGAGCTGTCGACGACGACGGCTCCCTCGGCGACGACGAGGGGAGAGGCGGCCCGGCTGGAGTCGATCCGATCCCGGCTGGCGATGGAGTCGGCGATGCCCTCGGCGCGACGGCGCGCCTCGCGCACCTCGGGCGAGGCGTCGATGTAGAACTTGTGCGGCGTGTCGGGAAAGACGACCGAACCGATGTCCCGTCCCTCCATGACGACGCCCCGCTCCGAAGCGTAGCGGCGCTGCTCGGCGACGAGGCGTTCGCGGACCTCGGGAATCGCGGCGATCGCGGAAACCCCGGCGTTGACCTCGGACACGGCGAGCTCCGTCCGCGTCATCGGAACGCCTCCGACCGCGACGGTGCCGACACCGTCCTTCTCTCCGCAGGTGAAATCGGTGCGCGCGAGCAGCTCGAGGACGGGAGGAGTGTCGGCCGGATCGATCCCGTTTTGCAGCACCCACCAGGTGAAGGCCCGATACATCGCCCCCGAGTTGACGAAGACGATCCCGAGTTCCGCCGCAACCCGCTTCGCCACGGTGCTCTTTCCCGAAGCCGCCGGTCCGTCGATCGCGACAATGATTGGGTTCAGTCCTTCCATATCCCCTATCGTGAACCGCACCGAGACGGCTGGCAACGGATTTCGGAACGCCGTCGGCACGCCGGCGCCCCGCAAAGAACGTCGAACCGACCCGTCCCGATCGGATTGACCGGCCGAGGAAAGGCGTCGGAATCGCGCTCAGAGATCGCTTGCCCGCCAAAGAAGTGACGTTGACCATTCCAAGGTCCATCCCGCATCGATGCGCTTCCTCCTCCTCTTTCTCCTTGCCTACGTCCCGCTCGCCCACGCCGCCGAGATCGAGCTCTCGCCCTCCGGTCCCATCGCCACGCCCCAGGCCGCCCGCGACGCCGCCCGGGCGGCGGAGAAGCCGGTCCGGATCCTCGTCGCCGGGGGCCACTACGCCATGTCCGAAGCGCTCGCGCTCGGCCCCGAGGATTCGGGCACGGTGTGGGAGGCCGCTCCGGGAGCGAAGCCCGTCTTCACCGGCGGCCGCCGCATCGGGGGATGGGAGAAAGTCGAGGAAGGGCTCTGGAAGGCGGTTCTGCCCGACAAGGACTGGGTCTTCGAGCAGCTCTGGATCGACGGTCGCCGCGCCACCCGCGCCCGCACTCCGAACCGTGGCTACTTCCACCTGGACGACGCCGTCGCGGCGGGCGTCTTCCCCGGCCTCGAAAAGGATCTCAACTTCCACGCCTTCGCCCTCAAGCCCGAACACTACGAGATTCTCCGCGCCATTCCCGAAGGGCAGCGACGCGACCTCCTTCTCACCGTGACCCACGCCTGGGCCGTCGGACAGTGCCGGGTCGAGGCTCTCGACGACGAACGCCGCGCCGTCAAAATCGTGGGCCGGTCCAGCTATCCCTTCATCGAGTTCGAGCCCGACCAGCGCTTCTGGATGGAGAACTTCCGCGCCGCCCTCGACGCTCCCGGCGAATGGTTCCTCGACCGGGAGAAAGGCGAGGTCCTCTACCGCCCTCTCGAAGGCCAGGACATGGCCAAGGCCGAGGCCATCGCCCCCGTCGCGGAGAAGCTCCTCGTCGTCGAAGGTGCACGGGATGTCGTCTTCCGCGGCCTCGCTTTCCGCCACGCGCACTACGCCTACCCTGCCGAGGGCCTTCACGACCGCCAGGCGGCCACCAGCCTGGGCGGAGCCGTCGAGATCGCCAACAGCCGCGGGATCCGCTTCGAGGGCTGCGAGATCTCCCACGTCGGCGAATACGGCGTCTACTTCAGGAACGGCTGCGCCGATTCGGCCCTGACCAAATGCCATCTCCACGACCTCGGCGGCGGCGGCGTCCGGATCGGCGAGACCGCCCGCCCCGAGGAGACGAAGGTGAACACCCGCATCGTCGTGGACAACTGCATCCTCCAGCATGGCGGCCGGCTCCACCCGAGCGCCTGCGGCGTCGTCCTGACCCACACCCGGCACTGCGCCGTGACCCATTGCGACATCGGCGACTTCTACTACACCGGCGTCAGCGCGGGATGGAACTGGGGCTACGGCGACACGGTCTCCCGCGCCACCCTCGTCGAGAACAACCACATCCACCATCTCGGCTGGGCCTACCTCAGCGACATGGGCGGCTTCTACGGGCTCGGCGTCTCCCCCGGCACGGTCGTACGGGGCAACCACATCCATCACATCGCGAGCCACCGCTACGGGGGCTGGGGCCTCTACACCGACGAGGGCAGCACCGACGTGACGATGGAGAACAACCTCGTCCACGACACCTCGAACGCCGGCTTCCACCAGCACTACGGCTTCTTCAACACCGTGCGGAACAACCTCTTCGCCTTCGGCCGCAGCGCGCAGATCCAGCGCAGCCGCAACGAGGCCCACCTCTCCTTCCGCTACGAGGGCAACATCGTCGTCTGGGATCCCGCCTCGCCCCTCCTCGACGGCGGGGAGTGGAACTGGAAACTCTTCGACAAGCCCGAACGCGGCGATCCGAAGGACAGCCTCGTCTTCCGCCGCAACCTCTACTGGCGGACCGACGGGAAGATGCCCGAAACCCTGACCAAGACACATTTCACCTGGGACGAATGGCGCAAGATGGGCCGCGACGCGGGTTCGCTCTTCGCCGACCCCGGCTTCGAGGATCTCGCGAAGCGCGACTTCCGCCTCAAGCCGGGAGGCCCGGCGGAGCAGATCGGCTTCCAGCCTTGGGATCTCGCCCTCGCCGGAACGCGGCAGGACGATCCCGCCTGGCGCGCCCTCGCCGCCGAGGGACACGACTACCCGGACTGGGAGACCGAGGCGAAACCCTGGCCCGCTCCTGTCTACCGCATCGACCTCCAGACCTTCGAGAGCGTTCCGGTGGGTGCGATCGGCATCCGCAACGCGAAGCACGACGCCACCGGGCGAGGCGAGGGCTACGCCGTCAGCGAGGAGGCTGCGTCTCCCCTTCCCCTGCCCGACGGCTCCACGGCCTCCTCGAAACGCAGCCTCGAGATGCGGGACAAACCCGATCTCGAGCGCCGCTACGACCCCGTCCTCGACATTCTCCCCAGGTGGCAGGGAAGCACCTTCCGAGCCAGCTTCGACCTGATGGTCCGCGAGGGGGCCGACGGATTCTTCGAGATGCGGACGAAAGGCGGGGAATTCGCCGCCGGCCCCTACGTGCGATGGGCGGGCGGCACGCTCGTCGCGAACAACGCCGACAGCCTCGTCCTCGGCGACCTCGCTCCGGGCGAATGGGTCCGCCTCGCCATCCTCGCGACGACGGGTGCCGGGAAATACGACGTGACCCTGACAAGACAGGACGGCTCGGTCCGGGAATTCAAGGACATCCCCTGCAAGCCCTCGTGGAGCGAAGCGAGCTACCTGCTTTTCAGCGGTCTCGGCACCACCGACACGGCCTTCTTCATCGACAATCTCTCCCTCGTTCCGCTCAACCCTTCCGACCAGCCATGATGAACCGACGCCATCTCCTCCGCTCCGCCTCCGCGCTCGCCTTGGGCTCCGGTCTCCTTGCCCGGCAGGGGCAGGCCGCCGATCCCTTCCATCCCGACGCGGCCGCCGCCGCCGCCCAGGCCCACGCCGAACTGTGGCGGCGCTTCGTCGACGAATACGGCATCCTCGTCGATTTCTGCGACCTCGAAGGGAAGGTCAACCTGCCCACGCCCGAGGAATGCCGCGAGGGCAAGCCCAACGCCCTCGGCTGGTTCCAGCCCATCGAGAACGGCGCCATGTTCAACGGCCTCTACCTCGATGCCGCCGTGAACCGCTGGCGGCTCGATCCCTCCGAGGAGAATGCGGCCAAGGCGCGGCGGCTCATGGAGGGGCTCCTGCTCCTCAACTCGATCAGCGAGACGGAAGGCTTCGTCGGCCGCGGCGTCAGCACCGATGGCCGCTCCCACTATCCGATGGGATCGGACGACCAGACTGGCCCATGGTATCTCGGTCTCTGGCGCTATTTTGATTCCGGCCTCGCCAGCGAGGAAGAAAAAGAGCGCATCCGGAAGCACCTCGCCGAGACCACCGAGGCGATCGTCTCTCTCGGCTGGAAGATGCCCGCGGAACCTCCCTTCGGGACGCGCGGCACCTTCGAGGGCTTCCATTTCGAGAAGGCCACGCGAAAGCTCTTCGTGATGAAGCTGATGGCCCGGATCACCGGCGACGCCTCGTGGGAGGAACGGTACCGGGCCGAGCTCGAAACCTCGGGCGGCGATCCGGCCCTGACCAAGCGGGAATACTGCAAACACGGCATGAAGTATTTCTACGCGCCGACCCACGCCTGGACCTCCTGCGTCGCCGTCGGGGCTCTGCGCTGCCTCTGGGAGATGGAGGAGGAGGAGGCGTTGAAGGCAGACTATGCCGCCGGTCTCGCCGCGAGTGCGGCTCTCGCCTCCGAATGTCTCCCGCTCGGCGAGAAGTTCGATCCCGCGAAGCCCTCGGAATTCACCCAGGACTGGCGGGTCGCGATGATGCCCCTCTGGAAGCCGCAGACGAACGAAGACGAGGCCGTCGAGCTCGCCCTGGCCCAGTTGAAGGAATTCGTGAAAATCGCTCCCCGCCGCAACAGCGAGGCCCATTTCATCCGCGAGCCCGCCTCGGCCGCATGGATCGTGTCCCTCTGTCCCGACACCGAACGGGTGAAATCCCACCAAGCCGCGATCGAGAGCCTCCTATGCCGCTACGACTACGCCGACCTCTACTACTCGACCTTCTTCTGGGTCGAATCCGTCTGGTGGCGCTTGAAAGGGCACGGCCTTTGATTCGGCATGCAGGGTCGCCATCTCGGCAGCGAGGATCGCGAGAACTTCGACGGAGATGGCTTGAGCTTCGAGCCGGGAGAAGTTCTCGCGAACTTCCCTGCCGGGCTTACCGCGCCGTTCCTCTGGATCCGAAGCCGGTGCCCCGCCTCACGCCGCGTCGCAACGGCAGATCGCGTTGATGCAGCCGCATTGCCCGCACCAATCGAAGCGGCCGCCGCACTTCGCGGGGAGGCCGTCGATGACGCGCTGGATGCGGCAGTGGCAGCCGCGGCAACCGCTGCCGGCACCGGTCGCCATCATCACCTCGACCACCGTCGTCGCGATCCCTTCGTCCACGACATGCCTCACGGTCGCTTCCGCCACTCCCGTGCAGTGGCAGAGCGGCCCGCCTTGGGCCTCGGCGGAGGCGAAGCGGCAGGTCGGCACGGTCGTGGCGGGAGACGGGTTCATGCGGAAGATCAATCGCCCCCGCCCTCGCCGATGTGCTGGGCGAGATAGCGTTCGAGGCCGATGCGCTGGATGAGATCGAGCTGGGTCTCGGCCCAGTCGATGCTGTTTTCGGATTCCACCACCATCCGCTCCATCAGGTCGCGGCTGCCGGAATCGCCGACCTCGAGACAAAGCCGCACGCCTTCGTTGTAGGTGGCGACGCCCTTGGTCTCGAGAGTGAGGCTGTCCTGGATCTGCTGCTGGGGATTCTCGCCGACGAGGATCTTGTCGTAGCGGGCGATCTCGGGAATGCCCTCGAGGTAGAGGATGCGGTCGATGACCTCCTCGGCATGCTTCATCTCCTCGATGGACTCGGCGTAGAAATGCGCCGCGAGGCGGTTGAGGCCCCAGTTTTTGCACATCTTGGAGCAAATGAAATACTGATTGATCGCCGTGAGCTCGATGGTGAGTCCGGCGTTGAGAGCGTTGATGACGTCTTGGTGTCCTTTCATGACTGGCAGCTTGGTCGAGCCAAGCGCGCGAGCCAAGAAGAAATTATGGCGATCACGCAGTCGATAATGAGACCTACTCGCAAAAGGAGACGGAAGCAAACCGTTTTTGGTGGCGAGATCGCGCCCTCGAAGGATCTCCCTCAGGAACGGGCCGAGGTCATTCCGTGTATTTGACCCGCGTGGAGCCGCGGCCTTTGTAGACATCCCAACCACCGGGAGCGTCGTTGTAGACGTGGGACGGGTAGATGGAGTAGGGACGGGGCGGGCCGTAGCCCCAGCCGCTCCGGCGCGGCGAGCAGGAGGAAAGGAGAAAGACGAGCGTGGCGAACAGAGCGATCGAAGCAGTGCGTTTCATGGAAGATATGGGAACAATCCGGCGCGGGGAGGGTCTCGTCACCGTCCTTCTTGTTGATCGCACAGTCTCCCACCTCCCGTCAAGCCTCACTTGAGGCGGGTTCGGGCGGGTTGGAAGCCTATCCTCCCGGCGGACGCGAAAAGGGAGCGGCGGCTTGACGGGCCTCCTGTTCGAGATCGGAATCCCAATAGCCATCGCGCACGCACTGGGTGAGATATTCCTTCAGGAAGGCCTCCACTCCGCCGAGCCGTTCGAACTGCGCCACATGGACGAGTTCGTGGACGAGAAGCGAAGGGTTCGTCGCCTGCGAAGCCTCCAGATAGATGCCGTAGTTCACCGCCATGCCCGTCGGCCCTTCGGTGAGGAGCCCGAAGAGACGGTTCAGAAAGCTCCTCAGTCCGAAGCCGGGCGTGGGAATTCTCGGAACGGGCAGGATCCGCACTTCCTCGGGCCGGCGCACTCCGACGTCCTGGGCCCATCGCCATTCCCATTCGCTGAGGGGCCGTCCCTCCCGCAGGATCGCGGCCTCCTGCTTGCGGACCCAGCGGGTCCCCAGCGGCAGCGTCGCTTTGACGAGGAGTTCGACCAGGAAAGGCTTCATCGTGCGCGGGCAATGTAACCACGAGCAGGAGCCGGTCCAGAGCATCCGGTGCGGTTGCCATGAAAAATCACCGGCCGTTTGAAGCGGGGAGGGAAACTTCGGGCAGATAGGGGCCCATCACCGTTCGCTTCCACCAATCGCCCGTCCTGCGCCGCTCCTCGAGAGTGGTGAACTCGTAGCGCATGAGACGGGCGCGGAGAAACTTTGGCGGCGAATCGGGAAAAGGATCGTGCCTCAGGAGACCTTTCACGGCGGCGTCTCCCTCGAGCAGTTTGACGACCAAGGCCTCGAACCACGCGGCATTGCGGCTGCGGGAATCGAAGCGTCCCTCCAGGGCCGCGAACCAGAACTGCCAGGCCACGCGCGGCTGGTGCGGCGCGACGAAGCGGGGGCGTTCGTCGAGTTCGTCCACCTTCCAGGCGAAGTCGTAGGTGAGCCAGCCCATTCCGTCCGGGCTTCCCTCGACCACGATTTCGGGCCGCTCCGTCGTCATCGTGCGGAAGAGCCCGTAGCCCGAAACGAAATGGAAGGGCGAAAGCGCGCCCGCCAGAGCGTCGAGCCACGCCGGTGTCGGATCGCTCTTCAGCACCGGTTTCGGTGCGCGGTGCAGGTCGCCGAGGATGGTCTGGAGGTTCAGCAGTGCGATCGTCGCCAGAACCGGCCCCGCCAGGCAGAGGCGAAGCGCGACGGCGCGCGACGGTCGCAGCGCCGACGGTTCCACTCCGGATTCCAGGCGCAGCGTCCGGCGCAGCCACGCGGGCCAGAGTCCGTCGTGCACCAGCGGCAGGCAAAGCACGAGGGTGAGCCAATTGAAATAGGTGTAGTTCCCCGTCAGCAGAACCAGCCCCATCAGTCCTGCGAAACCGGCCGCCGCAGCGAGGCGTCCCCAACGTCCCAAAAGGATCGCGAAGGGCAGAACCATCTCGACCAGATACATCGGGACGAGCGAGGCCTTGTGGAACCCTGCCGGAACCTGGTGCATCCACCACGCCGTCCAGGTCGGGAGCGGCTGCGTCATGTAGTGATAGGTCATCGCCGTGCCCTCCGGCCACCACTCCGGCGCGCTTTCCGAGGCCCAGGCCAGCTTCACCCAGCCCGAGAAGAACATGAGCTTCGCGATCAGGAGCCAGGCCAGAACCAGGGCGATCCGGTTCACCGGAGAAAGCGGCGGCGGGTTTCTCCACTCCATCTTCACCCCCCACGGGCTGAGGAAGAGGGCGAGAAAACCCGCTTCGAGAAGGAGAATGTCCCACTGGAAGCTCATGAAGACGCCGCCCGTGTTCACCAGCGAGAGGTAGATCGCCCACAGTCCGAAGAGGGCCGGACCCACGAAACGCCCCGCCAACACGAGCAGGGCGAGAAGGGAACCTATGGCACAGACGCCGTGCAGGGCGGCGTTCGAAGCTCCGGTGAACCAGAAGAGACCCGGCAGCGCGGCGAAACCCGATCCGCCCGCGGTCTCCGCCCGACTTCCCAACCATTCCAGCAGCCGCCCGGCCGGAAGGAGTCCCTCCTCTCCGACGAGGAGCGGCGCTTGCGTCCACCACGAGACGATCGCGACGAGATAGACCGCGCCCAGTCCCCGGAGGAAGCCGGAGCGTCCGAGGCGATGCCGGGCGGTGTCGAAGGAGAGAAAAGCTGGCCGACGCGGAAGGATCACGCCCTCTATATACCCGGCTCGGGCTTTTGCCGAAACGGGAAAAGTGCGCTAGGTTTCCGCCGCGGTTTCCTCCTCTCCGGATCTCGAGCGCGATGGCATCTGAATACAACTGGCACCCCGGCACTCCGGGAAAATCCGTCTTCAAGGTCGAAACCCGCAACATCGGCTGGTGGGTTCTCCTCGCGATTCTGATCTCCGTGCTCGTTCACATCAGCCTCTATTTCATCCTCGGCACGATCGAGCGGGACTATGCCGCGCGCAGCGGCGACGACATCGTGTGGCGCGGCCAGCGCGAGCAGGTCACGATCGACCGCGACCAGCTCAACGAACTCCTCGCCGATCCGGCCATTCCCGAGGCGGCCGAGATCAAGCCCGAGAAAGTCAGCGATCTCGACCTCACCGACAAGTCGCTCGACGAATTCGACCTGTTGGAGAAGGTCAAGACCGAGGCCATCCGCATGTCGCCGATCGAAACGCCGCAGATCTTCTCGGGCGAAGCGCCGAAGGCTCCGGGTCAAGCCCTCGGCGTGGGGGCCGCCGCCGCCGAAATCGAGATCTCCGCCGCCGAGATCCTCTCCCAGGATCTCGCCCAGATGCGCAACAAGCTCGTCGAATCCTCCGCCAACGTCTCCGTGAACCAGCCCGTGCTCGAATTGAACGCCGGCGAGGAGACGGGCTCCGGCGTCGACACCGACCAGTTCTTCAAGGAAGCCGCCGCGAAAGCCTTCGGGAACAATGCCGAGGAGTTCGTGAAGGGCTACTCCAGCCTCGACGATCTCATCGGCCGCACCGGGGGCCTGCCCGTCGGCGAGGAGAAGATCGCCTTGCCCACGGACATCCTCTTCGGCTACAACGAATACGAATTGAAGGAGGAAGCGCGTCTCAGCATGATGAAGCTCGCCTTCGTCGTCCAGACCAATCCCGACGCCACCTTCCTCATCGAGGGCCACACCGACAGCTTCGGCGGCGACCAGTTCAACATCGACCTCAGCCTCAAGCGTGCCGAGGCCGTGCGCCGCTGGCTCGTGGAGAAGCTCCGCATCGACGCCTCGAACATCCAAGTCGTCGGCATGGGCAAGGCCCGCCCCATCGTCTCCACCGCCGGCACCGCGGAACAGCAGGCCCTGAACCGCCGCGTCGAGATCGTGGTGCGGAAGGAAGGGTAGTTGAGGTTGAGAGTGGATAGTTGAGAGTTGAGAGGCCGGGGATCGACGGGTTGCGTCGATTCAACGTCGAAGGTCGGCTTGTCCTTCATTTTGCGGTGGACTCGGGAAACCGACGCCCAATCCCCGATGATCGGTGCCGCGCCAGATCAAGCGGCCCGCCCCGGTGAGCCGCAATAAACCCTTTGTCTCGCATGGCCGTTTCCTTCTCCCTCGGCCGCCTCACCGAACCATTCGCTTCGGCCTCTCAACTCTCAACTATCCACTCTCAACTTCCCCAGGCTCCCCGCTTCGCCTGCCTTGCTTCGCGCTCGACGGCCTCGAGCTGGTCGCGGGCCTGGAAGAACGACTCGCCCTTCGGTGTCGGGACCGGCCGCTCCTTCGAACCCGGCCCTTTCGTATGGATGCGCCCCAGGCCCTGCTCGATCAGCCGGGTGCCGAGATCGCTTCCGTCGGGCAGTTCGACGAAGCCGTAGTAGCGGTCGCCGTCGTAGACCTGCTCCCAGTGGGTGTAGACGGTGAAAGCGCGCCCGCCGAGCTGCTGCTTCACATAGGCCTTGGCGCGCTTCCCGACTTCGACGGCTTCGTCGGGGGTGATCCCGCCCAGTTCCCGCGCCTGCTCGGCGACGCGGCGGCGCTGGTCGGGGTGACGATCGCTGAGGTAGCTCTCGGGGGCGTCGACGAAGTAGAGCCGCAGTTCGAATTCACGCCCGCCCGCGCGGACGAGGAAGCTGTCGCCGTCGTTCCCGTCCCGGTCGACGAGGCGGGCGTCGGGAAAGCGGTCGTAGACGCCGACCTTCGTCGCTTTCGAAGCGGTGGGATCGCTGGGCTTCGCTTCATCGATTCCGGGAATCGTCCCCTCTTTCAGGACGGCCTTGCCCTTTTCCGGGCGTGTCTCGTCGATTCCCGGAAGGGGGCCGTCCTTGAGCACCGCGGACCCGCCCTTTCGGGTCGGCCCCGCCTCCTCGTCCGAGTTCCCCAGCGGCAGCTTCCCCTGCTGCCAATAGGCCACGACGAGGACGAAGGCGAGAAGGGCGTAGCGGATGAGGAGCCGTTTCTTCATGGGAGTTGATAGATGATGGTTGATCGTTGATAGGCTGGAAGCGAGCGGCTGGCGCCGAATCGAGGCAACTCGTTGGTTCTGAGCCTATCAACTATCATCTCTCAACTATCAACCAGGCTTCTTCTCCCGCGCGGTCGACTGGATGTAGAGCTCGCGGAGCTGCTTGAAGTCCACCTCCGCGGGGCTCGCCGACATCAGGTCGACGCCCTTGTTGTTCTTCGGGAAGGCGATGACTTCGCGGATGCTGCTCTCGCCGCAGGCGAGCATGACGAGCCGGTCGAGCCCCAAGGCGATGCCGCCGTGCGGGGGGGCGCCGAACTGGAAGGCGGTGAGGATGTGGCCGAACATCGTCGCCTGCTCCTCTTCGCTCACGCCGAGCACGCTGAACATCCGCGCCTGGAGGTCGCTTTCGTGGATCCGCAGGCTGCCTCCGCCGAGCTCGTAGCCGTTCAGAACCACGTCGTAGGCCACGGCACGGATACTGTCCCAGCTGGACTCGTCGTCGAGCAAGGGCAGGTCCTCGGCACGGGGGCGGGTGAAGGGGTGGTGGACGGCGTTCCATTTCGACTCCTCCGCGTCGTAGGCGAGCAGGGGGAAATCGACGACCCAGAGGAAGTCGAGGACGTCGTCCATGCCCTCGACGAGGCCGTTCATCGCGGCCACTTCGAGGCGGAGACGTCCCAGGACGTCGCAGCAGACGCTCCACTGGTCGCAGCCGAAGAGGATCAGGTCGCCCTCCTCGATGCCAAGGCGCTCGGTCAGGGCCGCCTTCTCCGCGTCGGTGAAGAACTTCACGATGGGCGACTTCCACTCGCCGCCCTCGACCTTGATGTAGGCGAGGCCGCCGGCTCCGGCCTCCTTCGCGATCTCCTCGAGGCGCTTCACCTGCCCCGTCGTCACGGAGGCGAAACCCTTCGCGTTGATGGCGCGGACCTTTCCGCCCTTCCCGATGGTGCCCGCGAAGACCTTGAAGGCGGATGCGGCGAAGACATCGGAGAAATCGACGATCTCCGTGCCGAAACGGCGGTCGGGCTTGTCGCTGCCGTATTTGTCCATCGCCTCCTGATAGGTGAGACGGGGAAAGGGCCTCGCCACCTCGACGCCTCGCGACGCCTGGAAGGCGGCGGCGAGGAGATCCTCGACGAGGGCGAAGAGATCCTCCTCGGTGACGAAGCTGGCCTCGATGTCCACCTGGGTGAACTCGGGCTGGCGGTCGGCTCGCAGATCCTCGTCGCGGAAGCAGCGGGCGATCTGGAAATACTTCTCCAGCCCGGCGACCATCATCATCTGCTTGTACTGCTGCGGGGCCTGGGGCAGGGCGTAGAACTTGCCGGGGCTGAGGCGCGAAGGCACGAGAAAGTCGCGGGCACCCTCGGGCGTCGATTTCGAGAGGATGGGCGTCTCGACCTCGATGTAGCCGGCCGCGTCGAGGCGGTCGCGGATCGCCTTGGTGATGACGTGCCGCTGGCGCAGGTTCCGGGCCATGCGGGGACGGCGCAGGTCGAGGTAGCGGTGCTTCATCCGCAGGTCCTCGTTGCTCAGCTCCTTGTCGAGCTGGAAAGGCAGGACCTCGGCCTTGTTCAGCACCTTCAATCCGGTCGCGACGAGCTCGATCTCGCCGGTGGCGATGGCGGGGTTGACCGTGCTTTTTCCATCGACGTCGGGGCGTACGTCGACACGGCCGACGATCTGCACGACGTCCTCGGCCCGGAGCTGGTGGCTGAGATCGGCGGCCTCGGCGTTCTCCTCCGAACGGAAGACGCACTGGGTCACGCCCTCGCGGTCGCGGATGTCCATGAAGATGACCCCGTGGTGGTCGCGCACCGTATTCACCCAGCCCACCAGGGTGGCCGTTTCACCGGCGTGGGACTTGCGGAGTTCGTTGCAATGATGGGTTCGGTACATGGAGATGATGGACGGTTGGATCGCCCGAAACGGACGGGCCGAGACACTACAGCCCATCGGCGGTGGCGCAAGGGGGCGGGACGGGGTTTCTCATGCCCCCGGATCGACCACGATCGCCGGACGAAACCCAACGGCGGACTGGCGCGCGTCCGGAGCTCCGTAGGCGCGATAGGCCGACCGGCATCCCAGGGCGCTGGTGCTCCAGCTCCCGCCTCGCTGCACCCGGTACTCCCCGAGGACGGGCCCCCGGGGATCGGTGGCTTCGCCGACGGGATAGGTTCCGCCCCACCAGTCATCCACCCATTCGGCGACGTTGCCGTGCATGTCGTGGAGTCCCCAGGGATTGGGCGCGTAGCTGCCCACGGCGGTGGTGTGCCCCAGCATCCGACCGGCTTCGCTGCGGTAGGGATATCGTCCGTCGCAGTTGGCGTTGTCGCCGTTCAAGGCCGATCCGAAGGAGAAGGGCGTCGTCGTTCCGGCGCGGCAGGCGTATTCCCACTGCGCCTCGGTGGGCAAGGCCCAACGCCAGCCCGTCGGCACGGGGTGGATTTCGTTCATCTTCGTCACCCAGGCCTGCGCGTCGTACCAACTGGCGAAATGGATCGGATGCGCCGGATCGACGGGACCGGGTTCGCCCGGTGAATTCCCAGCGGCGCTCAGTTCCTCGACCCCGCTCTCCATGATCCGCCGCCACTGCTCCTGCGTCACCTCGAACTGCGCCATCCAGAAGCCGTGCGTCAGGATGGCTTGGTAGGGCTTCTGATCCTCCTGGAAGGTCTCCTCGTGATCCGGAGGCCCCATCGAAAAGGTTCCCGGCGGACACCAGACCATGGGAATCCCCTGGATCGTCCGTCGCTCGCCCGCGGCTTGTCCCGCCATCGCCGCCGCGAGGCTGAATCCGGTGGGAAAGGCCGCCGGAGCGGTCGTCCGACCGGACGCCGTCGTCGGGACGGAGACCCCAGCTCCATCTGGTGGGGGCGATGGGTCCGCGGAATCCGCCTTCATCGACTCGACGAGCTTCCGCCAGACCATGACCTTGCGGGCGGCGTCGCTCGCGCTCATCCCCTGCGCCGGGGCCACGCCCGTCGCCGGCGGAGCGGCCGGAGGCGTGGTCATGCCCAGTTCGGCGGGACTTTTCAAAACGGGACGGGACGGCGGCGGAACGACCCCACCCTGATTGAAGGTGAACTTGGTCCCGGCGAGGTTGAGCTTCGTGTATTCCGCCGGCTCGTGGTGCGGGCGACGCTCGTCGGGCGGCAGGCCCTTGGCCTCGTCCTCCCGCGCCCATTGCGCGGAGGTGGTCCCGACCTCTTCGCGCGTCGCCGCGAAGACTTGGAGCAGCGGCACGTCGGGGGTCCGCAGATGGCGGGCCAGGACCTCGGTGAAGAGCCCGTCGTTGGCCCGCTGTCCGGCGTCGGCCGAGTAGCTGATGAGCGTGCCGCTCGGCGGACTGAGCTGGGCGAGCCCCTGCCGGCCTCCGACGAGCGATCGGGTACCCGTCGGCGTCTCGGCCCGCAGAGGGTTGTCGCGGCAGCAGTCGAGAATGACGACCTTCACCTGGGCTCCGGTCTGGTCGAGCGAATCCACCCAGGCCTGAAGGGAGACACTGGAGCTGCTGAGGCGGCGCTTCATCCGCTCCACGTCCGCGCTGACGCTGGACACGTCGGTGTCGTTCACGAGCAGGTAGTTCGCCCCATGGTACTCGACGCCATGCCCGGCGAAGTAGACCAGGGCGCAGGTCGCTCCGGCGGCGCGGTCGAGGAACTGGTCGAAGGCATCCTGCGTCGTCCTCCAGTCCGAGTCGGCGAGCAGGGTCGTCTCGAAGGGCGGATTCACCGACCGCAGCGTCTCCGCGATGCGTTTCGCGTCGCTCACCGCGACGCTCAGTTGCCCTTCGGGACCGAGGTTCCTGTAGTGATCGATGCCGACGACGAGAGCGACTCGCTTCTCTTGTGCCTGAACGTCCGGCGCCGCCACCGAGAGGACCGCCCCCGTCAGCAGGGCGGTTGCCCAAGCCGGCGCGGAGAGGCGGCCACTGCGTCCCGGGGCATTCATCCTCGTCGCGCCAAGGCCGCCGCGACGAAGCCCTTGAAGAGCGGATGGGGCGCGGTCGGCTTGCTCTGGAACTCGGGGTGCGACTGCACCGCGATGAAGAACGGATGGTCGGGAATCTCGACGATCTCGCCGAGCTTGCCGTCGGGCGAGGTGCCGACGAGGCGGAAGCCCTTCTCCTCGAAGAGGGAGAGGTAGTTCTGGTTCAGCTCGTAGCGGTGGCGATGCCGCTCGCTCACCGTGGTCATCCCGTAGAGGGCGGCGGACTTGCTCTCCGGAGCGATCTTCGCCTCCCAGGTGCCGAGGCGCATCGTGCCCCCCTTGTCCATGACCTCCTTCTGGTCCTCGAGCAGGCAGATCACGGGATGCGGCGTGCTCCCGTCGAACTCGGTGCTGTGCGCCCGCTCGAGTCCGCAGGCGTTGCGGGCGAACTCGATCGTCGCGATCTGCATGCCGAGGCAGATGCCGAAGTAGGGAATGCCGTTCTCCCGGGCATACTGCGCCGCGGCGATCTTGCCTTCGATGCCCCGGTCGCCGAATCCCCCGGGAATGAGGATGCCGGAGACGCTCTCGAGATATTTGGCCGCGCCGAACTCCTCGATGTCGCCCGAGTCGACCCGCACGATCTCGACGTGGGTGTCGTTCGCCGCACCGGCATGGGTGAGGCTTTCGTAGATGGACTTGTAGGCGTCCTTGAGGTCGATGTATTTGCCGACGACGCCGATCCTCACCGAGTGGGTCGGATTGACGATGCGGTCGACCATGTTGCGCCACTCCAGCAGGTCCGGCTCGGCCGTCTCGAGACCGAGGCGCTCGCAGATGATGTCGTCGAGATGCTGGTCGTGCAGGTTCAGCGGGGCGCGGTAGATCGTGCCCTTCACGTCGAGGAAGGGGATCACCGCCTCGGGGCGCACATTGCAGAACATGCCGATCTTCCGGCGAACGTCCATGTCGATGGGATGCTCGGCGCGGCAGAGGATCACGTCGGGGGCGATCCCGATCTCGCGGAGCTTGGCCACGCTCTGCTGGGTCGGCTTCGTCTTCAGCTCCTCAGCCGCCTGGATGAAGGGAACCAGCGTCGCGTGGATGAAGGCGACGTTCTCATGGCCGACCTCGTCCTTGAACTGGCGCAAGGCCTCGAGGAAGGGCAGGCCCTCGATGTCCCCGGTGGTGCCGCCGATCTCGGTGATGATGATGTCGATATCGTCCCGCTTCGCGACCTCGTGAATGCGGTTCTTGATCACGTCGGTGACGTGCGGGATGACCTGAACGGTCGCGCCGAGGTAGAGACCCTCCCGCTCGTTCTTGATCACCGTCTCGTAGACCTGCCCGCTCGTGAGGTTGTTCAGGCGGGAAAGGCGGCCGCTCGTGAAGCGCTCGTAGTGCCCGAGATCCAGATCCGTCTCCGCCCCGTCGTCGAGCACGTAGACCTCACCGTGCTGGAAGGGGCTCATCGTCCCCGGATCGACGTTCAGATAGGGGTCGAACTTCTGCATCAGGACACGCAGGCCACGCCGCTCCAGCAGCGTGCCCAGCGCGGCGGCGGCGAGCCCCTTGCCAAGCGAACTGACCACTCCACCGGTAACAAAAATATACTTCATCGGGACAACAAATCGTGGAGTATCGCCGCCTGCTCGGGAGTGTCAACGCCCGGCGAGGCATCGTCCGTGACAACGACCCGGATCCGTGCGCCGTTTTCCAGGGCCCGGAGCTGCTCCAGCCCCTCGGTCCGCTCCAGAAGGGAGGGCGGCCAGGCCACGAAATCGAAGAGGAAGTCCCGCCGGAAGCCGTAGATGCCCTTGTGGCGGTAGCAGACGAGATCCTCCGGCAGATTTCGCGGATGCGGGATCTGGCTGCGGGAGAAATAGAGGGCGTGGCCGTCGCGGGCGATCGTCACCTTCACCACGTTCGGGTCGGCGAGCACCGCATCGGCCGCCGCCACGGGATTCGCCGCCGTGATCATGGGCAGGCCCGGATCGGCGAGGAGGGCGGCGGCGAGAGAGTCGATCAGGGCCGGATCGATGAGGGGCTCGTCGCCCTGGATGTTGAGGATGTGCGACATTTCCGGAAAGGATTCCGCGACCTCCGCGGCCCGGTCCGTGCCGCTGGGATGGTCGTCCCTCGTCATCGTGGCGTGTCCGCCGAAGGCCTCCACCGCCGCCGCGATGCGCTCGTCGTCCGTCGCCACGGTGAGGCGGGCGAGATGCCGGCATTCGCGGCAGCGGTCCCAGACGTGCTGGACGAGCGGCTTGCCCGCGATGAGGTGGAGCGGCTTGCCCGGGAAGCGCGTCGATCCCCAGCGGGCGGGGATGACGCCGAGGACTTGAGAGGGTTGGGTCGGCATGGCGAGAGGGTTCGGTCACGCCACGAAGTCGCGGATTGGGCATTTGGCAAGGGAATCCGTCGCGGAAGGAGCCTTGCGCCGGAGAAAAGCCGATTGCATTCCGCCGTCGGGAGGTGGAAACGTGCCGTCCGCCCCAACCCCACCCATCCCGTGCAAATCGCCTGCCTTGACCTCGAAGGGGTCCTCGTCCCCGAAATCTGGATCAACGTCGCCCGCAAGACCGGCATCGACGCCCTTCTCGCCACGACGCGGGACATCCCGGACTACGACGTGCTGATGACGCAACGGCTCCGCATCCTCGACGAGCACGGGCTGAAGATCGGCGACATCCAGGAAGTGATCGACGGTCTCGGACCGCTCGAGGGAGCCGTGGAGTTCCTCGACTGGCTCAAGTCCGAGTTCCAGGTGGTGATCCTCTCGGACACTTTCTACGAGTTCGCCAAGCCCCTCATGCGCCAGCTCGGCTGGCCCACTCTCTTCTGCCACAAGCTGGGCCTCGCCGCCGACGGACGCGTCGAGGCCTACCATCTCCGCATGCCCGACCAGAAGCGCGAGGCGGTGAAGCGTCTCCACGAACTGAAGTTCCAGGTCGTCGCCGCCGGCGACTCCTACAACGACACCAGCATGCTCTCCGAAGCCGACCGCGGCATCCTCTTCCGTCCCCCGCAGAACGTCATCGAAGAATTTCCTCAGTTCCCGGTGGTGACGGACTACGCCGGTCTGAAGGAAGCGTTCCTCAAGGCGCGGGCGGAATTGTGCGAGGCCTGAACGCGATGCCATGCCCCTTGCGCTTCCCTATGGGGCATCGCAGGGTCGACGCATGACCAGACGTCCCCTCCCCTCCGCGGTCTTCGCCTTTTTGTACCTGCATCTCCCGATCCTCGCCATGGCGGACGAATCCGGAGCCGCGTGGCGGCATGTCGAGCTCCGCCGCTTCCCCGCCGCGGAGGCCCATCAGGGCGTGGCGGTGGACGGGGAGCATTTCTACGCGATCACGAACCGGGCGATCGGGAAATACCGGAAGGACACCGGCCAACGCGCCGGCGGATGGGAAGGCGAATCCATGGGACCGGTCCAGCATCTCAACTCGGGCATCGTCCATCGCGGGCAGCTTCTCGTCGCCCATTCCAACTTCCCCGACCTCCCGGAGGAAAGTTCGATGGAGATCTTCGACGCCGCCACGCTGGCTCCCGCAGGACGGCGGACTTTTCCGGACCCGCCGGGTTCCCTCACCTGGATCGTCCCCTATCGCAACGGATGGCTCGCCTGTTTCGCGCACTACCGCAAGACGAGCGATCCGGCACGGAGCCGCCTCGTCCACCTCGACGCCGAATGGAGCCCGGTCGCGAGCTGGCCGTTTCCTCCGGCCTTGGTCGAACGCTTCGGAGATTACAGCAGCTCGGGCGGCGCAGTCGGTCCGGCGGAAAGGCTCTTCGTGACCGGGCACGACGCGAAGGAGCTCTACGTGCTTTCCGTACCGGAGGGCGACGGGAGTCCGTTGATCTGGGAGGCCACCGTCGACATCGCTGCCGCGGGACAGGCCTTCGCCTGGGATCCGGAGCAAGAGGGCATCCTCTACTCGATCCAGCGAAAGACCCGCGAAGTCATCGTCTCGCGGGTGGAACGGTCGAATCCATAGTGGTCCATCCGAGCAAGAACGATGGGTGGGCTGTGGCCGCGTCCATCGGGTGCGGAACGGGTGTCCCTGCGACGTTCGACCGAGGCCGGTGGCCTCGGCTACAAAGCTCCGCCTTCGATGGCCTCACCCATCGATGTTGCTGACACGAGACAGCCCAATCCGGTCTGGCCGAAGAGTCGCCTCTTCCACTACGTGGTTCCGACACCGACCAAAAAAAACCGGACGCACCTCGCGGTGCGCCCGGCTCGGATTGGATTCCTGAAACGGAAACCGGAAGGCGGTCTTACATCATGCCGCCCATGCCATGGTCGTGGCTGTGCTCGCCACCGGCCTCCTTCTTCTCCGGAACGTCGGAGATGAGGCACTCGGTGGTGAGAAGCAGGCCGGAGATCGAGGCGGCGTTCTGCAGCGCGCTGCGGGTCACCTTGGTCGGATCGACGACGCCGGACTTCACGAGGTCCTCGTAGGTGTCGGTGGCGACGTTGTAGCCGACGTTGCCCTTCTCGTTCTTGACCTTCTCGACGATGAGGGCGCCCTCGCGGCCCGCGTTGGCGGCGAGCTGGCGGAGGGGGGCCTCGATGGCGCGGGCGACGATGGAGGCGCCGGTGGCTTCGTCACCGACGAGGCCGAGGTCGCCGAGACCGGCCTGGGCGCGGATGAGGGCCGTGCCACCGCCGGGGACGATGCCTTCCTCGACCGCCGCGCGGGTGGCGTGGAGGGCGTCTTCGACGCGGGCCTTCTTCTCCTTCATCTCGGTTTCGGTGGCGGCGCCGACGTTGATCACGGCAACCCCACCGGCGAGCTTGGCGAGGCGCTCCTGGAGCTTCTCGCGGTCGTAGTCCGAGGTGGTCTCCTCGATCTGGCGGCGGATCTGGGAAACGCGGCCGCTGATGGCCTCGCTCTTGCCTTCGCCTTCGATGATGGTGGTGTCCTCCTTGGTGATCTTGATGGAGCGGGCCTTGCCGAGGTCGTCAAGGGTGACGTTCTCGAGCTTGATGCCGAGGTCGTCGGTGATGACGCGGCCACCGGTGAGGATGGCGATGTCCTCGAGCATGGCCTTGCGGCGGTCGCCGAAGCCGGGAGCCTTGACGGCGGCGGCGTTGAGGGTGCCGCGGATCTTGTTCACCACGAGGGTGGCGAGGGCTTCGCCTTCGACGTCCTCGGCGATGATGAGGAGGGGCTTGCCGCTCTGCGCCACCTTCTCAAGCAGCGGGAGCATGTCCTTGAGGTTGGAGACCTTCTTCTCGTGGATGAGGATGAGGGCGTTGTCGAGGTCGACGGTCATGGTCTCGGTGTCGGTGACCATGTAGGGCGAGAGGTAGCCCTTGTCGAACTGCATCCCCTCGACGACGTCGAGGGTGGTGTCGATGCCCTTGGCCTCCTCGACGGTGATGGTGCCGTCCTTGCCGACCTTGTCCATCGCGTCGGCGATGATGTTGCCGATCTCGGTGTCCCAGTTGGCGGAGACGGTCGCGACCTGCGCGATCTCCTTCGTGTCGGTGACCTCGGTGGAGATCTGCTTGAGCTGCTCGACGAGAGCGGCGGCAGCCTTGTTGATGCCACGCTGGAGGCTGATCGGGTTCGCGCCGGCGGTCACGTTGCGGAGACCTTCGCTGAAGATGGCCTCGGCGAGCACGGTCGCGGTGGTGGTGCCGTCGCCGGCGATGTCGGAGGTCTTCGAGGAGACTTCCTTGATGAGCTGGGCGCCCATGTTCTCGTAGGGACAGCCGAGCTCGATCTCCTTGGCGACGGTGACGCCGTCCTTGGTGATCGTGGGGCTGCCGAATTTCTTGTCGAGGATGACGTTGCGGCCTGCAGGCCCGAGCGTCGCCTTGACCGCTTTCGCGAGCTTGCGGACGCCGGCAAGGAGGGCGTGGCGGGCTTCTTCGTCGAAGGACAGTTGTTTAGCCATAGTGTTCTGTTTTTGTTAGTTGTCTTTGAGAATGTTCAGCAGGGCCGGATGCCTGACCCGACCCTCTTCGGTTTTTCAGGAGAGGACGCCGAGGATGTCGCTTTCGTTCACGATGACGCACTCCTCGCCGTTGATCTTGACTTCGGTGCCGCCGTACTTGGAGATGAGCACCTTGTCGCCGACCTTGACGGAGAACTCGATGATCTCGCCCTCGTCGTTCTTGCCGTTGCCGAGCGCGAGCACTTCGGCCTCCTGGGGCTTCTCCTTCGCGGTGTCGGGAAGGAAGATGCCGCCTTCGGACTTCTGCTCGGCGGGCTCGATGCGCTTCACGAGGACGCGGGTTCCAAGCGGTGTGATTTTGGATGCCATGGATTGGTTTGGTTGGTTTTCTTTTGGGTTTGGGTTTGGAGATTCCGAGGTTCGCTGGGCACGCCGCCGAAACCGGGATCGGCGAACTCAGAAGCGGGCCGACGAGCCGCGGAATCCGTGCCCCGGCCCTTCCTGCGGAGGACCGGGGCAAAAAGGATGGTCAGGATTTGCCATCGCCGACTTCCTCGAACTCGGCATCGACGACATCGCCCTTGGCACGCTTCGGCTCGGGAGCCTCTCCCCCCCCGTCCTCGGGGGCGGATCCGGGACCCGCCTGGGTGGCCTGCTGCGCGGCGGCGGCAAGCTGGGCGAATTTCGCCTGGAGCCCGTCGGTGGCCTTGCGGATACGGTCGGTGTCGTCGGACTTCAGCGCCTCCTCGACCTCGGCCACGGAGGCCTCGATCTCGGCCTTGGCGGTGGCGGGAAGCTGCTCCCCGAGCTCGCCGAGCTGCTTCTTCACCGTGTAGACCGCGTTGTCGGCGAGATTGCGCACCTCGATGCCCTCGATGCGCTTCTTGTCGGCCTCGGCGAACTGCTCGGCCTCGCGCTTGGCCTTCTCGATCTCCTCGGAGCTGAGGCCGCTCGATCCCTCGATGGAGATGTGGTGCTCCTTGCCGGTGCCCTTGTCCTTGGCGGACACCTTGAGGATGCCGTTGCGGTCGATGTCGAAGGTGACCTCGATCTGGGGCAGGCCGCGGGGCGCCGGGTTGATCCCGTCGAGGCGGAAGTTGCCGAGCACCTTGTTGTCGGAGACGAGCTTGCGCTCGCCCTGGCAGACGACGATGTCGACGGAGGGCTGGTTGTCGGCGGCGGTCGAGAAGACCTGCGACTTCTTCGCGGGAATGGTCGTGTTCCGCTCGATCATGGGAGTGGCGATGCCGCCCATGGTCTCGATGGAGAGGGTCAGCGGGGTCACGTCGAGGAGGACCACGTCGCCGAGGGAGGGATCCTTGGAAAGGACGCCACCTTGGATCGCCGCGCCGACGGCGACGACCTCGTCGGGGTTGACGCCTTGGTGGGGATCCTTGCCGGCGAGGGACTTCGCGGTCTCGACGACCTTGGGCATGCGCGTCATGCCGCCGACGAGGACGAGCTCGTCGATGTCGCCGACGCTGACGCCCGCCTCCTTGAGGCAGTCGCGGACGGGGCCCTTGGTGCGCTCGAAGAGAGGGTCGGTCATCTGCTCCAGAGCGGCCCGGGTGAGGGTCTTCTGGATGTGCTTGGGACCGGTCTGGTCGGCGGTGATGAAAGGCAGGTTGATCTCGTAGGACTGCGAGGAGGAGAGGGCGATCTTCGCCTTCTCGGCCTCCTCCTTGATGCGCTGGAGAGCGTCGGGCTGGCCGTTCAGGTCGATGCCGGAGTCGGCTTTGAAGCCGTCGACGATCCACTTGATCACGGCACCGTCCCAGTCGTCGCCGCCGAGACGAGTGTCGCCGTCGGTGGCGAGAACTTCGAAGAAGCCCTCGTCGATCTCCAGAACGGAGATGTCGAAGGTGCCGCCGCCGAGGTCGTAGACGGCGATCTTCTCCTCGCCCTTCTTGTCGAGGCCGTAGGCAAGGGCGGCGGCGGTGGGCTCGTTGACGATGCGCTTCACCTCGAGACCGGCGATCTCGCCGGCGGCCTTGGTGGCGTTGCGCTGGGAGTCGTTGAAGTAGGCGGGGACGGTGATGACGGCCTCGGTGATGGTTTCGCCGAGGCGGGCTTCGGCGTCGGCCTTCAGCTTCGACAGGACCATCGCGGAAATCTCCTGCGGGCTGTAGGTCTTCGTCGCGCCGCCGACCTCCACCTCGATGTGGGCGTCGCCGTTGGCGGCCTTGACGATCTTGTAGGGCGTGTTCCTCTCCGAGTCGGTCAGTTCGTCGAACTTGCGCCCGATGAGACGCTTCGCCGAGAAGATGGTGTTTCGGGGATTCGTGATCGCCTGGCGCTTCGCGGCCTGGCCGACGAGGCGCTCGCCGTCCTTGCTGAAGGCGACGACGGACGGCGTGGTGCGCGCGCCTTCGGCGTTTTCAAGGACCACCGGCTGACCGCCTTCCATGACGGCCATGCAGGAGTTGGTGGTACCGAGGTCGATTCCTAAAATCTTGCTCATTCGATGGGGGTTCCTCTCTTAACAGTGTGGGGTGATGGGGAGCGCTTGGTTCCCGGCTTTTTCTTAGCCCGCCTCTTTGCATTCGGCGTGCCATATGGTTGGAATCTTTTTTAAATCATTGATTTACAATTCATTGCAAACAAATCGAAACCTCTCTCAAAATGACCATGTCCTTTGAAATGCGCCTAAAAGACGCAATCCGTCCAAACAAATGGGTCAATTTGTCGCATTTGAGACAAATTGACCCATTACCTCGGAAAAGGCATCAACTCGCCACGGCGGCGTCACGACGCATGAGCCCGTCTCAATGGAAGATGAACGGCACCCCCATCTCCTCAAAGGTCGCCTTCTCCCCGGCCATGTAGCGCTCGGCCAACTCGTCGAATTTCCCCTTCGCCCGGTAGTCGGCGAGGAAGGCGTTCACCTGTTCCAGCAATTCGGCGTCGCCCTTCCGCATTCCAATGGCCCAGGTCTCCTGGCGGATGGGATTCAGGAGGGGGCGGGTCTTGTCCTCGTGGGTTCTCCAATGCCGGTAGATCGAGATCTGATCGTAGATGAAGGCGTCGGCCTTCCCCTGCGCCACTTCCAAGGCGCAGGCGGAAGCGTCGTCGAGCGTGACGAGGGCGAGGCCCGGCAAGGTGGCGCGGGCCCACTGGTGGCCGGTGGTGGCGAGCTTGACCGCGACCTTGTGGACGCCCGGCTTCAGGTCGGCGATCGACTGGATGGGCGAATCCTTCGCCACGAGGAGGCAGAGCCCGTTGGTGACGTAGCCATCGGAGAAGGCGATGGTCTGCTCGCGCTCGGGGGTACGGGTCATCGAGGAGATGATGGCGTCGATCTTGCCGGACTGGAGCGCGGGAATGATTCCGTCCCACTGGACATCGCGGATCTCCAACGGGCGCCCGAGGGAGGCGGCAAGGTCCTCGGCCAGGCGCACGCTGATGCCGTCGGGCCGGTTGTCGGGGCCGCGCATCTCGAAGGGCGGATAGGCGAGCTCCATCCCGACGACTAGGGGGCCCGCCGCACCGTCCTCTCCCCTCTTTCCACCGCAGGAGGCGAGGCCAAGGGCGGCGAAGGCGAGAACGGCTGGACGGACGGGACACTTCATCTTGCCGCCACCTTCACGCCCCCCTTTGCGAATCTCAAGATGTTTGACGCCCCCACCGATCCGCCCGACGTTTTGCCAGCCCCATGCGCGATTCCCTTCTCGACCTTCTCCGTGCCTCCTCCCCGCCCGACGCCGTGCACTGGCTCGAGGCGCGCCTCGCGGAGCACTCTGCCGGTTTCGACCGCCGCCCCTTCTACTACGCCTTCAGCGGCGTCTCGCGGCATTTCCCCAAGCGTGGCCATATCGTCGTTCGCCCGGAGCAGGAGGAGGCCTTGGCGGCCGCCGTACCCGGATTCACCGTCGCGGACTGGGATCCCTTCCGCCTCGCCCGCGTCCTCCTGTTGCTTTCTCTCGCGGAACAGGAGCGCGAGACCTTCCTCGCCACTCTCTCGGCCTTGCTCAATACCGCCGACTTCCGCGAGCAGGCGGCGATCTTCTCCGCCTTTCCCCTGCTCCCCCACCCCGAGGAGCTCGTCGAAGCGGCGGTCGATGGCCTGCGCTCGAACATCGTCGACGTCTTCGACTCCATCGCCCTGCGAAATCCTTTCCCGGCGGCCTGTTTCTCCGAAACAGCGTGGAACCAGATGGTGCTCAAGGCCCTCTTTCTCAACCGTCCCCTTCACCGCATCGTCGGACTCGACGCCCGGCGCAACGCCGCACTCGCCACCGCCGTCTCCGGCCTCGCCCACGAACGCTGGGCCGCCGGACGGCGCCTCCCCGCCGAAGCTTGGCGGAACTGCGTCGGCTTCGTCGATGGAACTCTCGCCGACGACTTGCGCCACCTCGTCGACACAGGCGAACGCGAGGACCGGGAAGCGGCCGCCCTCGTCGTCGCTTCCGACGAAAGCGGCCTCCTCTCCGACCTGCGCGGACGGCTGGAAGGCAAGATCGACGCGATCGGAGCAGGCTCCCTCAATTGGGAACGGCTCGGAAAGAAGCTCGAGTTCCCCGCCGCCCTGAACGGCTCGCCCACAAAACCCTGAACGAGGTGATTTCGAACTCGACATCGCCAAGGCCCGTAGAGGAACTCGCGGGAGTTTCTCCCGCCCCCTGCCGCCCGGTCGGACAGACCGAAGTCCTCACGAATTCCACCCTCCCGGCGACCTCCTGACCAACCCGACTTTCTTGCCATGAGATTTCTCGACTCCCACGTCCACATGGTCTCCCGTACCACGGACGACTACCAGCGCATGGCGGCGGCCGGCGTCACCGCGATCATCGAGCCCTCCTTCTGGCAGGGGCAGCCCCGCACCGAGCCAGGGACCTTCAAGGACTACTTCAACTCCCTCATCGGTTTCGAGCGCTTCCGCGCGAGCCAGTTCGGCATCAGGCACTACTGCACCATCGGCCTGAACCCGAAGGAGGCGAACAACGAGAAGCTCGCCGAGGCGGTGATGGAGCTGCTGCCGCTCTACATCTGCAAGGAGGGCGTCGTCGGCGTCGGCGAGATCGGCTTCGACGACCAGACCAAGGCCGAGGAGAAGTATCTGCGCCTTCAGGCCCAGCTCGCCCTCGAGGCCGACCTGCCCATCCAGATCCACACTCCGCACCGCGACAAGAAAGGCGGCACGATCCGCACGATGGACGTGCTCGAGGATGTCGGCGTCGATCCCGCCAAGGTCATCATCGACCACAACAACGAGGAGACGGTGAAGGCCGTCCTCGACCGCGGCTACTGGGCCGCCTTCACCATCTACCCGCACACCAAGCTGGGCAACGAGCGCATGGTCGAGATCCTGCGCGAGTACGGAGCCGAGCGCATCATCGTCGACAGCGCCGCCGACTGGGGCATCAGCGACGCCCTCGCCGTGCCCAAGACCGCCGCCCTGATGAAGGAGCGCGGCATCACCCTCGACCGCATCGAGCAGGTCACCTACCGCAATCCGCTCGCCGCCTACAGCCAGAGCGGACAGATCGGCGAACAGGACTGGGCGGACAGCGAAGGGATCGATCCGGCCGCCCTCTTCGAGGGAAACACGCTGCTGCGCGGCGGCATGGACGTGACCACCGCGATGTCGCAGTATCTGATCGAGTAGCGGAGCGAGACGGGGTCCTCCCTCATCCCACCGTCTCGCGCCAATCCCGCAGCCAGCCCGCCACCTCGATGAGGCGGTAGGTGGGGCGGATGTCGAACGCGATCCGCTCGAGAAAGACATCCGGCTCCTCCAGTTCCAGGGAGAGGCGGCATTGGCGCGGCTCCTCGACGACCATTCCTCCCATGTCCTCCCACCAGAAACGCATCGCCCGGTTCTCCCGACGGCAGTGCGCGGAGAAGGTCCTCACCCCCTCCTGCCATCCCTCGAACCAGAGAATCGAGAAGAGAAGCGTGGCCAGGCCGCGGCGCTGCCATGCGTCCGCGATGGTGAAGGCGATCTCCGCCCTCGAAGGATTGTCCCCCTCCCGCCAGTAGGAGGCTCCGCCAAAGCCGGGAAAGCCTTCGTCCCGAGGGTCGAGGACGATCCAGGCGACATGGTCCCTCCCATCGACGGAGGTGAGCCGCTCGACGTGCGACTCGCGCAAGCGCGAGGGCCGTTCCCAGAAGCGATTGTAGCGCGACTCCTCCGAAAGCAGCTCGTAGGCCTGGTGGATGCGTTCGCGATCCTGCGGGACGATGGGCCTCAGCCGCACTTCCAAGCCGTCCTCCATGCGACGGTCGAAGGGCGCCCGTTCCCAAAGACGGGTGGATCCCGCGGATTCCATCTCCTTCATCCGAATGGCTCGCTCCACGGCAGCCCATGCGCCTCGCCCACCTCGCGGCGGGTGAGGCGGCCGCGATGGCAGTTGATTCCACCGACGAGTTCGGGCGAACGGAAACAGGCCGCCTTCAGCCCCGCCGTCGCCAGCAGTTGCACATAGGGCAAGGTCACGCTCGTGAGCGCCTGGGTCGAGGTGCGGGCGTAGGCGCCCGGCATGTTCGCGACGCAATAGTGGATCACTCCTTCCTCGGTGAACACGGGCGTTTCGTGCGTGGTCGGACGCGTCGTCTCGATGCATCCCCCCTGATCGACCGCGATGTCGACCACCACGCTCCCCTCCCGCATCGAACGGAGCATCTCGCGTGTCACCAGCTTCGGGGCCTTCGCCCCCGGCACGAGGACCGCTCCGATGAGCAGATCGGTGCGGGGCAGCACTTCCAGCAAGGCCGCCTCGCTGCTGTAGAGCGTCTTCGCCGCCGGCATGGCGGTGTCGAGCCAGGTCATGCGCTCGCTGCTGACCTCGAGGATGGTCGTATCCGCCCCGATCCCCGTGGCGACCTTGGCGGCGTTCGTCCCGCAGGTGCCGCCGCCGAGAATGGCGACCCGGCCCGGCAGCACACCCGGCACCCCTCCGAGGAGAGTGCCGCGTCCGCCCGCATGCTTCGCGAGGTGATAGGCCCCCACCATCACGCTCATGCGGCCCGCGACTTCACTCATCGGCTCGAGCAGAGGAAGGCGCCGCCCCACCTGGACCGTTTCGTAGGCAAGCGCCGTCGCTTCCGTCGCGACCAATGCCTCCGTGAGCTTCCGATCGGCCGCGAGATGCAAGTAGGTGAAGAGAACCTGCCCCGGCCGCAACCTCGCGATTTCCTGAGGCTGGGGTTCCTTCACTTTCACGACAAGGTCCGCCAGGGCGAAGACCTCCTCCGCCTCCGCAACGAGAACGGCACCGGCCGCGGCATATTCCTCGTCCGCGTAGGCGGCTCCGGCACCCGCCCCCTCTTCGACGAAGACCCGCACTCCCTGCCTCGTCAACTGCCTCGCCCCACCCGGTGTGAGAGCAACCCGACTTTCCTGGCTCTTGATCTCGCGGGGGCATCCCACAGCGAGGGCGGCGGTGCGTTCGTCGGTCTCGTTCATCCCTGGTCCCCCGGAGCTTACGCGTTCGAACGGAATCGTTCACGGAGAATTTTCGCCCGATACCCCCTTGGTCTTGGCAACGCTTCCCGACACAACAGGGTTGGGTCGGGGGCCTGACAGGGTTCGATGCGGCGGGGCGGCCATGCCTTGCGGGCTAGGGAAAGTCGCCGCTCGGCCGGGAGACGAAGCCGCTCCCCGGCAGATGACGCCAGCGCGGGATCGTCATGCGATGTCCCTCCGGACCGTAGTCGACATAGGGATCGCGGAGCCTTTGCAAGCGCACGCCGGAAAGGTATTGCCGGTCGACGAGTCCGAGGGCCTGGGCGTCGATTTCGACGTATTCGCAATCGAGAGTCATCATGCCGCCGCCGGGCCAGCCGTGCCAGGCCATGACGTTGCCGATCACTCCGCCTTGGAGGACCTGCAGGACACGGATGTCGCAGACCGTGGAAACGAGGTCGAGCGCCGCCTCCTTCGCAGCCTCGTCCTCGACGACCCTTCTCGCGGCCGCCACGGCCTCGGCTCCGGTATAGTCGAAGGGAATCGCCTCGCGGATCGTCTCGTTGAACTTGGCGGCGGGGACGACGGCGACGCCCCCGCTGTGGAAGACGACGGCGTTGTCGAGCTCCACGCGGACGATCCTCGCCCTCCCATAGACCTTGCCGTCGAGGGTCTCGAGGCGCTCGACGGCGAGCAGGCCATCGCCAGCAGCCGACAGGGGCAGGAAATCGTCGGCGGATGGGTCCGAGATCGCCCCGTCCGGCCGCCAGACGCCCGCGACGAGACGCTCGCCCCCGGTGTAGCGGGCGAGGCGGGCCGCGGTTTCTTCCTCGACAACCGGCAGAAAAGGGCGCAGCACAGGCAGCGTGTCCGCCCGCTCCCTCAACCGGACGAGATCCGCCTCGAGGGCGAGGCGTTGCGCCTCGGTCGAAAGATCGGGAGAGAAGGCGGACAGCTCAAGCACCTCGACCATCTCCTTCCGGAGGATATGGTGAGTGCGCCCCTCGGCATCGGTGGCGAGATAGTTGAAGGGATGGGCGTCGAGCGAAACGTAGAAGGCCGCCCGGGCGTAATCCGCTCCCAAGGCACCGGGGGAATAGGCGACGATCCCCTTCGTGGTCGGCGGCGGCTTGGCATGGACGACGGAGAGCAGGCAGGCACAAGCGGCAAGAGATGCTTTCATGGTCGCTACGGCGTTGGACGGACGTAAGCTCCCGCCATGCGAAAAATCCGCGTCGCCGCCATTTCCCCCCTCTCCGAAAGGGCTTCTTTCGGCTTGGCAGAGCGACAAAGCCGGATAGTCTCGGTGTGGACACCCATCCCAACCCCGCGATGCCCGCACCGGACCTCGACCAACTCTTCCACCAGCTCCGCGAAGCCACGCCGGAAACGCCTCCGCGGCTCGCCGACGAAGTCCTCTCCCGATTGGGTCCGTCGGCGGCCCAGACACGGCTGAATCTCTGCGTCGGAGTCGCCTCCTGCCTTGCCGCCGTGACCCTGGCCGCACTGATCGGTATCTCGGCCCATCCCGGAGACGCGAAGGCCCAGCCGCCCGAGTTGACGCTGCTCACGCGGGGGGCGGGCCCGCTCGCTTCGTTCTGAGTCCGCCGATCCCCGTGGCAGCGCATGAAGGCTCTTCGCTCCCTCGCCTGGCCCCTCGCGGCGGTCGCCCTCTCGGCCCTGACCGCATTCGCCGTGGCGAGGCGCACCACCTCCGGCCACGCCCACGTCCATCATCATCATCACGACAGCGTCGTTGGAGCCGAAGGCGGCACCTTCCACGACTGGCTCCACGAAAAGCTCGCGATCACGCCCGAGCAGGAGAAGCGCCTCGCTCCTCTCGAAGCGGCCTACGCCCAGGCCCGGCTCAGGCTCCTCGCCCGCATCGACGCCTCCGGCCGGCTCCTCGTCGACGCGCTCTCTACGTCGCCGACGGACGGCGCGGCCATCGATGCCGCCCTTTCTGAGATCCACGCTGCGCAGAGCGAGCTGCAGAGGCTGACCATCGGGCATTTTCTCGAGATGAAGGAGCATCTCTCCCCGGACCAAGCCGAGAAGCTCCTCCAATGGACCCGCGAAAGCATCACCCATGAACACCGGCACTGACACGCTCGTCCCATCGGCCGGATGGTTCGCCGGGCGCCCTACCGACCGCCATGGCGAGGACGATCCCGTCGCCGGACTCGTGGACCGCAGCCGCCGCGGCTGCCACGAGGCCTACCGCGAACTCGTCGAGCGACACCGCGACCGCATCTACCGCTTCTGCCTCGGCTGGACGGGCAACCCCGAAGACGCCGAGGAGCTGTGCCAGGACACTTTCGTCCGCGCCTACTCCGCCCTGCCCCGCTACAACGACGAAGACCGCTTCACCGCCTGGCTCCTCCGCATCGCCCGCAACCGCTGCCACGACCACCACCGCAGCCGCCGGCGGCGCGAGGCAGACCTCCATCAATCCCTGGAGGCCAGGGCGGACGAAACCCTCGTCTCCCCCACCCTGCGTCCCGACCAGAGCGCGGCCGACTCGGACGATCTTGCCCGGCTGCGCCATGCCATCGCCATCCTGCCCGCACCCCTCCGCGAAGTCGTCGTCCTCTGCGGCATCGAAGGCATGAGCCACGGAGACTGCGCCGCCCTCCTCGGCTGCAGCGCCCGCGCCGTGGAAGGCCGGCTCTACCGCGCCCGCCTCGAACTGGCGGAACGGATAGGAGCCGCCTCTCCTACCGTTTCAAAAACGCCACAATAAGTTTCATGGGCTCGCCGTGGGAATTCCGTTTCCCCTTGCGACCACCATGAATCTCTCCTTTCTCCCCTCCCTCCTCCTCGGTCTCGCGGCCCCGTTTGCCGCCGTCGCCCAGGATCTCTCCTCCCCTACGGCCGAAGTCGGCGAACTGCCCGCCCTCGTCGTCGAAGCCACCCCTGCGCCACGCATCAACGACCGCGCTCCGACGCCCGCCCGCCCCCCGAGCGCCGTGACCGTCTACGAGCCGATCGAAGTGCCCGGCAAGGACCAGAGCCTCCTCGGCATCGCCGGATCCGCCTCGATGGGACAGGCCAGTTCCGAGGAGCTGATGGCGCGTCCCTTCCTCCGCCGGGGCGAACTGCTGGAAGTCGTGCCCGGAGTCATCATCACCCAGCACAGCGGGGGCGGAAAGGCGAACCAGTACTTCGTCCGCGGCTTCAACCTCGACCATGGGACCGACTTCGGAATCTTCGTCGATTCCATGCCGGTGAACCACCGCAGCCACGGCCACGGACAGGGCTACGCCGACATCAATTTCATCGTCCCCGAGCTGATCCAGGCCCTCGACTACACGAAGGGCCCCTACTTCGCCGATCTCGGCGATTTCACCACGGCGGGTTCCGCAAGATTCGGACTCTACGACGTCATCCCGGAGGGCATGGTCTCTCTCAGCGCCGGCGAGGACGACTATTTCCGCTTTCTCTTCATGGACGCCGCTGCGCTCGGCGACGGCATGCTCAGCACCGCCTTCGAATACAGCCACTACGACGGTCCCTGGGTTCTGGAGGAGGACTTCGAACGTTTCAACGGCTTCGTGAAATACCACTGGGAGTCGGGCTCCAACCGCTACTCCCTCACCGGGATGATCTACCACGGCGAATGGACCGCCACCGACCAGATTCCCTCGCGGCTCGTCCGGCGCGGTCTCATCGACCGGCTTGGCTTCGTCGATCCCACCGTCGGCGGAGATTCGGAGCGCTACAGCCTCTCCTTCGACTGGGTCCACGAGGGAGACGCCTCCACCACCGAAGTCAACGCCTACGTCGGCCGCTACGCGCTCGACCTCTACTCGAACTTCACCTACTTCCTCTCCGATCCCGTCAACGGCGACCAGTTCAACCAGGTCGACGACCGCGTCTTCGCCGGTCTGAGGATCGCCGACACGCGCAACAACGAGCTCTTCGGCCGCGATGGCGAGTTCACCCTGGGGCTGCAGTCGCACCACGACTTCATCGACGAGGTCGGCCTCCACCACACCGCCGCCCGCCGCCGCATCGGCACCGTCCGCTCCGACGAGATCGACGAGATGAACGTCTCCGCTTTCGCCAACCAGGAGCTGATCCTCAACGACTGGCTGAAGATCAACGCGGGGCTCCGCGCCGACCTCTACCACTTCGACGTGACCTCCCGCTCCGGGATGCCCGCGAACTCGGGCAACGACACCGCCGCCATGGCAAATCCGAAGTTCGGCGCCGTCTTCGGTCCCTGGCACGACACGGAACTCTTCTTCAACTGGGGGGGCGGCTTCCACAGCAACGACGCCCGCGGCGTCACCCTTTCCGTCGATCCCGCCACCGGCCTGCCCGTTCCCCCCGTCGACGCCCTCGTCCGGCAATGGGGCACCGAGGTGGGCGCCCGCACCCAGCTGCTCGACCGCGTCACCTCCTCCGTCTCCCTCTGGCACCTCGAGAGCGAATCCGAGCTCCTCTACGTCGGCGACGCCGGCACGAACGAGGCCGGTCCCGCGACCGAGCGCTACGGCGTCGAGTGGGCGACCTACTGGAATCCCAGCGACTGGCTCCAGTTCGACAGCGAACTCGCCGTCTCCGAAGCGCGCTACCGCAACGAACCCGTGGACCGCCATGTCGAGAACGCCGTTCCCATCGCCGTCTCCGCCGGCGTCTCCCTCGGCCGGGGGACGGGTCCCTATGGCTCGCTCCGCGCCCGCTACTTCAGCTCGCGCCCCCTCGTCGCCGACGAAAGCGTGATGTCGCGCGACTCGCTCGTCTTCAATCTGCGGACAGGCTACCGGAAGGAGAAATGGGACGTCTACGTCGAAGTGCTCAACCTCTTCGACACTCAGGCGAACGACATCGAATACTATTACGAGTCGCGCCTGCCCGGCGAGCCCGCGGCAGGGATTTCCGACGTCCATTACCACCCCATGGAGCCGCTGACGCTGCGCACCGGCGTGACGGTACGCTGGTGACGACCGCCGGTGGATCCGCTTCGCAACCACGACAGCCTCCGGAGGATCTTCCGGGCCTGGCATCATTGGCATAAGGGAAGACGCAAGTCTCCCGTTCTATCGGAACCTCCTGCCTTCCAGTGGCGGAGTTCCGAAGCCCTTCCCAGTCCAACGATGTCCCTTCGCCGAGTCCTCCGCCCGTTTTCCACGCTCCTTGCCTTGGCGGCCTTCCTCCCTCTGGTGGCCTGCTCCGGCGGATACGCTCCGACTCCGAGCGCCCCTATCGAATGGCCGGAACTGACCCGCCTGGAGGAATTGCTCGCGGAACTCACCCCCCTCGTCGAAAGCGGCAAGACCGCCGAGACCCTCTTGAAGAGAAACCTCCTCCTGGAGGTCGGCTGGGCGGTCAACCATAGGACCATTCCCCCCAACGCGCTCCATGACGAGGAGGTCCGCCTGCTGCTGGGGGATCTGGTCGGCAAAGTCAACCGGCTCGCCGTTCCGGCTCTCGACGAAGGCACGTTGAGAGAGGTGGTCCAAGGGATGAACCCCATCGTTGCCGAAATCGCGAAGACCAGCGGAGTAGGAACCAGGCCGTCCGGACAATGAGCCGCTTCGTGCCGAGCAGCGGCAAGCCGGTCTCCTCCATCAAGGGAGGGGTGGACTCGGCTCGCTGGAGTAATGCCTCCGGGAACGGAAAGTGCTCGATACTGGGTTCGAACCAGTGACCCCCTGCGTGTGAAGCAGGTGCTCTACCCCTGAGCTAACCGAGCCGATGGACGGGCCGGAACGCTACTGCTTTTTCACCCCTTTTCAAGCGCTGTTCCAATTCATTTCGGCAACGAAGGCGTTCTTTCTGGACTCATCTAAAAATCGTCGATGTGTCGGAAATTGAATTTTCAAAATTATGGAAATCACTTAAATTATGGAAGATATTTGATTTGCGAAACGGAAGTCCGATATTCTGAACGATGTTTTCCGTAAAACCCTCCCTCGGCTTCATGCTTCTCGTCGGCAGTCTCGTGACGGCTGGAGCGGGCGCCGCCTTGGGCCTGGGCATTTCGTATCTCCAGGAGGTTCAATTGAAGCGCCGGGAAATCGTGGCGGACTTCTCGACGAAAGCGGCGGCTTTCTCCCAGCAAATCACTCCCGAAACCCTCGCCGCGGTCTCGCTTGCCGGAGACGAGCCGCCCAAGGAGATCCAGGCCTTCCTCCACCGGTTGAACTACACCTTCGCAGCGACGCCGGAATCCCGCACGACCATCCTGCACCGCACCGGCGGGAATCCCCCGCTGGAGGAGCTCCACGATCTTTCCATCGGCGATTTTCCCTCTTCGGACGAAGACCTTTTCCTTGCCCATCTCATCACGGAGACGCTCGCCCGGAACCACGCCGTCATCGTCGGCTTCCCCGGCAGCGAGGTGGCTCTCGGCGCCTCCGGACTCCGCTCCATCCTCGGCACCGGCTCCCCGACCACGCTCGGCGCGGGATTTCCCATCGTCATTGCGGGCCAATCGATTCTCGTCATCGTCCAGTCCAAGGTCGATCCCCGGCTCCTCTCCTTCACCCAGGTGATGGAGTTGCGCCATTTCCTGCCCCTGATCGGCATCATCCCCCTCTTCGCCTCTCTCGTCTTCATGGGCTCGTGGTTCACCAAGCGGCTCCAGGGCCTCGCCCAGGGGATGCACACCGTGACCGAGGGACGCTACGACTACCGGCTCCTCGAATCGGGTCCGCCCGAAATCGAGAAAGTCCACGCGAGCTTCAACGCCATGGCCGAAAGCCTGCGCAAGACCACGGATCAGTTCCACCACTCGATCAAGGAGATCCAGATCGCGAAGCAGCAGGCCGAAGTCGCCCAGCACGCCAAATCCGACTTCCTCGCGAACATGAGCCACGAGATCCGCACCCCCATGAACGGGATCATCGGAACGACCAGCCTGCTCATGGAGACGCCCTTGACGGGCGAGCAGCGCGAGCTGGTCCAGATCATGCAGTCGAGCGGCCAGTCCCTCGTCCACCTCATCAACGACGTCCTCGACTTCTCCAAGCTCGAATCCGACAAGATGGAGCTCGAGAGCGAGCCGCTCGACATCGTCCTCCTCATCGAGGAGACCATCGAGATGTTCGCCTACTACGCGGCCGAGAGCCAGCTCGAGCTGATCTACTTCATCGACCGCCGCATTCCGAACCTGATCTATGGAGACCGGGAACGCCTCAAGCAGGTGCTCGTGAACCTCGTGGGCAACGCCCTCAAATTCACCAACCAGGGCGAGATCGTCATCACCCTGCGCCTCTCGACCCGAGAAACGAAATCGGGGAGCGAATCCCTCGTCCGCTTCTCGGTGAAGGACACCGGCATCGGCATCGCCCCGGAACACCACGAGCGCATCTTCGAGGCCTTCACCCAGGCCGACGCGTCGACGACGAGGAAATTCGGCGGTACCGGTCTCGGTCTGGCCATCAGCCGCAAGCTCTGCCAGGCCTTCGGGGGCACCCTCTCCGTGAAGAGCGAGCTTGGAAAGGGATCCGAATTCTTCTTCGACCTCCCCTTCCGGGAAGTCCCCCAGCAAGGCGTCGCCAAACCCCAGCACCTTCTCGAAAACCAGCGCCCTCTCCACGGGAAGACCTGCGTCATCCTCACCCGGAACCTCTCCCTCAGCTCGCTCGTTCGGACCTATTGCGAAAGCTGGCAGATGAAGACCCATCTCGCGCCCAGCTTCGACGAGAGCGTCGCCGCGAAGATCGTCCAGTTCCAACCCGACATCGTCATCGTCGACCCCCTCGCCCTCGACCACGAATGCCGCATGAGAGAGTTCGCCGAACATCTCATCCGGCATCGCATTCCCGCCATCTTCCTCTCCTCCATCGGCGAAAGCAGCATCCGCATCGACGAAGCGCGCTTCCCGCTCATCCGCACTCTCTACAAGCCCGTCTCCGAGGTGAAGCTGCTGCGCGACACCCTCTCCATGGTACAGCGCAAGAACGGCATCGAGGTCTCCGAAACCGCCTTCGTCACCCATCCCGACGCGAATCTTCCGCGCGGCGGCCAATTCGCGCGGAACTATCCGGCCAAGATCCTCATCGTCGAAGACGTGATGATGAACCAGAAGATCGCCGGCATGGTCGTGGAGAAGCTCGGCTACACCGGCATCGAATTCGCCAACAACGGCCAGAAGGGCGTCGACCGCGTCAATCAAGGCGACATCGACCTCGTCTTCATGGACCTGCAGATGCCGGTGATGGGGGGGATGGAGGCGACCGAAGCGATCCGCCAGAATTTCAATCTCACCCGCCAGCCCATCATCATCGCCATGACCGGCCACGCCCTCGCCGGGGTGCGCGACTCCTGCATCGCGGGAGGCATGAACGGTTTCGTGGCCAAGCCCATCTCGCTGTCCGACGTCCGCAACGCCATCGCCGAGGCCTTCGAGTCGGCCGGCCGACTCGCCCCGGCGATGGCCGAAGCGTGACCTCGACCACTCCCCGAAGGTCGACCGAAGGCGCGGGAAAAGCGCTCCGCCGCAAGAAAGCGCCCCCTACCGTCCATCCGCCACTTGGCACTGCGCAGGCTCTGGTCCACCCTTGCCGGCACGCCCCACCCTCTTGATCCATGCTCCGAACCCTCTTCTCCGCCCTCGCCGCCGCCTTCCTCCTCGCGCCCTGCTCCGCCCTCGCCCAAAAAGCGCCGGTGAAGATGATCTTCGACACCGACATGGGGAACGACATCGACGACGCCATGGCCCTTGCCATGATCCACCAGCTCGCGCGGCGCGGGGCCGTCGAACTGCTCGCGGTGACCTCGACGAAGGACCATCCCAAGTCGGTCGCCTACATCGACGCGCTCAACACCTGGTACGGCTTCCCCGACATCCCCCTCGGCGCCGTCCGCGACGGAGCGACGAAGGAGGAAGGGCGCTTCAACGGCCAGGTCGACCGCAGGGGACCGGACGGACAGCCTCTCTTTCCGCACGACCTTTCCGGCGACGACGCTCCCGAAGCCGTCTCGCTGATCCGCAAAGTCCTCGCCGCGCAGCCCGACGGATCCGTGATGCTCGTGCAAGTCGGCTTCTTCACCAACTTCGCACGCCTTCTCGACAGCAAGGGCGACGAGCACTCGCCTCTCGACGGTCCCGCCCTGATCCAGGCGAAAGTGAAGGAACTGGTCCTGATGGCGGGTGCCTTCCAGACGATCCGCCACAACACCAAACACGTCGAGTACAACGTGAAGCTCGACGTCCCCTCCGCGAAGCGCATCGCCGCCGAGTGGCCCACGCCGGTGATCTGGAGCGGCTACGAAATCGGCATCGCCGCCGCCTATCCCTGGCAAAGCATCGTCGAGGACTACGACTACACCGAGCACCACCTGATCAAGGACAGCTATCTCGCCTACGTCCCCGAGCAGCCGCACGACCGCCCCACCTGGGATCTCACCTCCGCGCTCTACGCGATCTATCCGGACCGCGGCTACTTCGACCTCTCCCCGAAAGGACACGTGCTCGTCGACGACGAGGGCCGCACCGACTTCCGCGTCAAGGAGGACGGCAACGACCGCTACCTGATCATGGATGCCGTCCAGACCGCCCGCGTGCGCGAGGCCTTCGTCCAGCTCTGCACCGAACCGCCGGCACGCTGAGGCCAACACGGGCTTTGCGGGATCCCTGCATTGCCCCCAGCGCGCCGCGTCCCGGACCGGCTGCGAACGACGGAATCCTTCCGGACGCCTCCGGAAATCAGGCACGTCTCGCGCCTCTTCCTCCCACGCGCCTCCACCCTCTGGCGAGTCCCTGTCCCAGCCAGAGAATCAGCAGCGTGGCCCCGCCCCCGCCGACTCCGCTCTTGCGCGGACCATTCCCCACCCCCATACTCACAGCCGTGATCCTCGATGTGGACAAGTTCATCGCCCGCGAGCGGCTCTTCTGGGACGAACTGGCGGAGCTCCTCCGCCTCCAGGACGACCAGCCCGACCGTCGTCCTCCTTTGGAGGAGGCGAAGCGATTCCACTATCTCTACCAGCGGACCTCTTCGGATCTCGTGAAGCTGAAGACCTTCGCGGGCGAAGCGGAGACGACCCGTTTCCTCGAGCATCTCGTCGCGCGCGCCTACAGCCGCCTCCACGAAGACGGGGGAGAACGGGTGCCCTTCCGTCCATGGCGGTGGATCACCCGGACCTTTCCCGCGACCTTCCGGCGGCACTGGATCGCCTTCGCCCTCTCCTGCGGCACCTTCTGGATCGGCGCGGCCTTCGGGACGACGGCGATGAGTCTGAGCTACGAATCGAAGTCCGACTTCATTCCCCCGCAGTTCTCCCACCTCAACGAAAAGCCCTCGAAGCGGGTCGAGCGCGAGGAGAAGCAGGAGTTCGACGCCTTCCAAGGACGTCACGAGTTCTCCGCCCAGCTCATGACCCACAACACCAAGGTGACGATCCTCACGATGGTGACGGGTTTCCTCTGGGGCGTCTTCACCTTCATCCTCCTCTTCTACAACGGCACCCTCATCGGGGTGGTGATCTACGACTACATCGCCGACGGGCAAGGCGTCTTCCTCACGGCCTGGCTCCTGCCGCACGGCTCCTTCGAGCTGCCCGCGATCTTCATCGGCGGACAGGCCGGGCTGGTCATCGCGCGGACGATGTTCGGCTGGGGGACGAACCTGCGCCTGCGGCAACGCTTCGCCCGCATCCGCGGCGATCTGCTCACCCTTATCGGCGGGGCCGCGGTGCTCCTCGTCTGGGCCGGAGTCGTCGAATCCTTTCTTTCGCAATACCACGGCCCCGACTTCTACCCGTGGAAAATCGGATTCGGCGCGGTGCAGCTGACGGCGCTCGTCCTCTATCTTTCCCTCTGCGGCCGCGCCCCGCGGGCGGGAGAGGCCACCCCGGAATGATGCTCGGAAAAACGACATCGCTCGCCGTGCGCACGCCGGAAGGGGTAACCTTCGAGATCCCCATCGCCAGCCCGTTCAGCCGTAGCCTGGCCCTCGTGATCGACACCGCGCTCATCGTCGCCCTGACCATCCTTCTGAGCCAGATCGTCGGAGCGCTGAAGATCATGGCCACGTCCGTTCCGGTGCTGGGACGGGTGCTGAACGACTTCGGCTCCGGCGCGCTCATCGTGATGCAGTTCGTGGTCGCGACCTGCTACGGAATGGCGACGGAATGGCTCTGGTCGGGACGCACCGTGGGCAAGCGCCTCATGAAGCTGCGGGTCATCGACGAGCGCGGCCTCGCCCTCGGCCTGAAGCAGGTCGTCATCCGCAATCTCTTCCGCCTCCTCGACATGATGCCCTCGATGTTCTACCTCCTCGGCGGAATCTCCTGCCTCCTGACGAAGCGCTGCCAGCGCCTCGGCGACATCGCGGCGGGCACCCTCGTCATCCGCGAGGTCGAGTCCGCCCCCCCGCTCCTGGAGGAATTCATCCGCAGCGAACGCAATTCCTTTGCCGCGATGCCCCATCTCGAAGCAAGGCTGCGGCAGAGGACGACCCCGGAGGAGGCCCGCCTCGTCCTCGACGCGGTGACGCGGCGCAACGAGCTCGATCCCGCGGCGAGGCTGGAGCTGTTCGCCGATCTCGCGGACTACTTCCGGGAAGTCGCGGAATTCCCCGACGAGATCACGATCGGGCTGTCCGACGAGCAATACGTGCGCAACGTCGCCGCGACGCTCTTCCACCGCGCGTCGGTGTGAGAGGCGGGAAAGTCTTCCGTTTTCAGGATTCAGTTTTCAGCGGTCCACGGAAGATCGGCGGACAGCGGCGCTCTTCGCGCTTTTTCCTCGTCCCGAGACAAGCCGGCCATATCCCCAGCCTCTCCACTCTCAACTCTTGCCGCTCAACGGCTCAGATCCTCCTGCCGCAGCACCTTGAAGCCCGACTTCGCGAGCATCTCGTTGCCGAAGTCATGGTCCTCGATGCCGAGGACGAGGGCGGAGCATCCCTCGGGCTGGGTCAGCAGCGGATAGATGAAATGGATGTTCGTCTCCACCTTGAGGAGGGTGCGCAGGCAGTCCGGCATCTGCTCCGGCCCTTCGCGCAAGGCGACGACGAGGACATCCATGCTGTTGAAAGGAATGCCGCGCTCGATGAACACGGTCTCGACGGTGAAGGGATCGTTCACGACGAGCCGGACCACCGTACCGTCGATCGAATCCTGCACCGACAGTCCCAGGACCACGACATGGCTGGAACGGAGGAGGTCGAGAACGGCGACGAGGGCTCCGGGACGGTTCGGGAGGAAGACGGCGAACTGCCGCACCGGGGAGCCTTCGGCAGTGACGGCGGAGGGCTTTTCGGGATCGAGGTCCATGGGAAACGAGAGGGGTTCGAATCGCGTCGGCCTACTCCACCGTGACGCTCTTGGCGAGGTTGCGGGGCTTGTCCACGTCGCAGCCCCGGGCCACCGCGAAGTGGTAGCTGAGAAGCTGGAGCGGGACGACGGAGAGAATGGGACTGAGGCATTCGTGAACCTCGGGGATGTAGATGACGTCGTCGGCGATGCGCTCCAGGTCGGTGTGCCCCTGCGTCGTCACCGCGATGACCGGCCCTTTCCTGGCCTTCACCTCCTCGACGGTGCTGACGTTCTTTTCGTAGACGGCGTCCTTCGGCATGACGAAGACGCTGGGAACCTCCTCGCTGACGAGCGCGATGATGCCGTGTTTCAGCTCGGCCGCGGCATGGCCGCTGGCGAAGATGTAGGAGATCTCCTTCATCTTCAAAGCCCCCTCGAGCGCCGTCGGATAGTTGAACTGGCGCCCGAGGAAGAGCATTCCCGGCGCATCGATGTACTTGAGAGCGATCTCTCGGATATAGTCCGACTGCTCGAGGATGCGATCGACCTTCCCCGGGAGCTCCCTGAGCTCGCGGAGGAGCCGCTGTCCGTAGTCGACGGAGAGATGGCGCATCCGCCCGAGGAGGAGGGCGAGCAAGGCGAGCACGGTGGACTGCGAGGTGAAGGACTTCGTCGCGGCGACGCCGATCTCGGGGCCGGAGTGGAGATAGCTGCCGCCGTCGGATTCCCGCGCGATGGTGGATCCCACCGAGTTGACCACGCCGAGGACGCGATGCCCCTTGCGCTGGCCTTCGCGCAGAGCCGCGAGGGTGTCGATGGTCTCGCCGCTCTGGCTGATGACGAAGACGAGGGTGTTCTTGTCGAGAGGAGGATTGCGGTAGCGGAATTCGCTCGCGATCTCGACTTCGGTGGGAATGCGGGCGAGGTGCTCGATCATGTACTCGCCGACCATGGCCGCATGCGAGGCGCTGCCGCAGCCGCAGAGGACGATGCGCTCGACGTCGCGCAGTTCGCGCGGGGTCAGTCCCAGCCCCCCGAGTACGGCCGAGGCCTGGTCGTCGTTGAGCCGGCCGCGGAAGGCGTTCTGGATCGAAGTCGGCTGCTCGAAGATCTCCTTGAGCATGTAGTGGGGAAACTCCCCCTTCTCCGTCTGCTCGAGGGTGAACTCGACCTGGCTCACCTCGTAGGCGGATTCGTCGCCGTCGATGTTCTCGATGGTGAACTCGTCCTCGGTGAGGCAGACGAGATCGCGGTCCTGCAAGTAGATCGCATTGGTCGTGTGCGAGACGATCGCACCGACGTCGGAAGCGAGGAAATTCTCCCCTTTGCCGAGACCGACGATCAGGGGACTGCCCAACCGTGCCCCGACGATGAAGCCCGGCGCGTCGGCGTGGACCACGGCGATGCCGTAGGTGCCCGAGACCTGCTTCAACCCTTCGCGGACCGCCGCCACCAACCGCTTGCGGGGATCGTCTTCGGAGGAGGCGTCGCAGAGCCGACCGACGAGGTGGGCGAGCACCTCCGAATCGGTCTGCGAGCAAAACAGGTGGCCCTCGCCTTCCAGGCGCCTTTTGATCGTCTGGTAGTTCTCGATCACCCCGTTGTGGACGAGAGCGAGCCGGCCGCTGGCGTCGAGGTGGGGGTGGGCGTTCGCATCCGTCGGCTCGCCGTGGGTCGCCCAGCGGGTATGGCTGATTCCACAGGTTCCGGAAACGGGACTTTCGGCCAACAGTGCCTTCAGATTCGCGAGGCGACCGCTCTTCTTCCTCGTTTCCAGACGGTTGGAGCCGTCCATCACCGCCATCCCTGAAGAGTCGTAGCCCCGGTACTCGAGGCGCCGCAATCCGTCGAGCAGGATCGGAGCGGCAGTGGCCTTGCCCACATAACCAATTATACCACACATAAATTCAAGAACGCCTGAAATTCGAAGGAGGATAAGGGCGGAGGCAAGGCGAAGCAAAAAATTTATCGTGAAAACGATCCACTTCCGGTCCGTTTCGTTCTACACTGCGCCCATCCCGTCATGCCCAAAGCCAATCCGGAAAAATCCATCGACAGCGTCCTCGCCATCATCATGGGTGGCGGGCAAGGATCCCGTCTCTTTCCCCTCACCCACAACCGCTCCAAGCCGGCCGTCCCGCTGGCGGCGAAGTGCCGCATCGTCGACATTCCGATCAGCAACTGCATCAACTCGGGCATCCGCAAGATGTACGTGCTGACGCAGTACAACAGCGAGTCGTTGAACCGGCACGTCACCAGCGCCTACCGCTTCGACCACTTCGGCGACAACTTCGTCCACATCCTCGCGGCCCAGCAGACTCCGGGCGACGACAAGTGGTACCAGGGCACGGCGGACGCGGTGCGGCAGAACCTGAGCTATTTCCTCGAGCGTCCCTACAAGTACTACCTCATCCTCAGCGGCGACCAGCTCTACCGCATGGATTTCCGGCGGATGCTGCGCGACCACTTGGAACGCGGCGCCGACGTGACCATCGCGACGACGCCCGTGCCCCGCGATCCCGCCCGCGCCTTCGGGCTGATGCATACCGATTCGGAAAACCGCATCGTGCGCTTCGTCGAGAAGCCGGGCAAGGACGACGCGCTCCTCGATCAGCTCGCGATGCCCGCCTCCCTGCTGGAGTCCGTCGGGCTGGACCCGGAGGAGGAACGGTTCCAGGCCTCCATGGGGATCTATCTCTTCAACCGCTCCGTCCTCGAGGAGGCTCTCGCCAACGACTGCCAGGATTTCGGCAAGCACATCATCCCGAACATCATCCAGGAGAAGAACGTCTACAGCCATGTCTTCAACGACTACTGGGAGGACATCGGGACCATCGCCTCCTACTACGAGGCCAACCTCGAATGCACCAAGATCGTGCCGAAGTTCAACTTCTTCGACTCGAGAAATCCGATCTACACCCGGGCGCGGCTCCTCCCCGCCAGCAAGATCAACAACGCGATCATCGAGGAAGCCCTCCTCTCCGACGGCTGCATCATCACCAGCGCGACGATCCGCCGGTCCATCATCGGCGTCCGCTCGGTGATCGAAGCCGGCTGCGAGATCACCGACAGCATCATCATCGGGTCGGACTACTACAACCGCACCCAAACCGTCGACGGGAAGGAGGAGCAGCACCGCATCGTCATCGGGGAGGGCACGAAGATCCATCGCGCCATCATCGACAAGAACGTCACGATCGGCCACGGCGTCGTCATCCACCCGCGCGACCGCGTCAACGAGGACACGGAATGGTGCCACATCCGCGACGGCATCGTCGTGGTGCCGAAGGGCAGGATCATCCCCGACGGGACGATCGTTTGAATCCGTTTCCCACGGCGCGTCCTCAAGGCTCGCCCGACCCGGCGGTCGGGAAGCGCATCGCCGTAAGGTCCGGCGGCCCTTCCATCGGCGCGACGCCGCTCACGGATGGATGATTCCGTCCCGCGCCACCGTCGTCACCTCGTCGTCGGCCAGATCCTTGATCACGACGGCGTTGGCCCGGATGTCGAGCACCTGGTAGTCCTTCGCCCCCACGCCGGGCTGGGTCGTCCGGAAGACGTCGCCCGCTTTCACGACGTAGCGGTATTGCGAGTTCGCGGAAGTGAGGATCGCGTAGGTGTCGGCGGTCTGTCCGCTCGCGTCCTTCACCAGCAGGTGGGTCGATCCGCTCTGGAGGTCCTCCACCTCGACCCGGGAGACGTCGACCATGCGTCCCTTGCCTTCCTTCGAACTGACGAAGCGCGTCGTCACCTCCTTCACTTTGTAGGGGGTGTCGGGGATGACGGCCCCCTCTTCGACCGCGACGCTGCCATCGGTCCGGTCGAGACGCCGCACCGAGGCGATCGTGCCGCTGACCCCGTCGACGACGAGAGGCAGGGATTCCTCGTGGTAGGCGGCGAGAATCATTTCCTTCACCGGAGCCTGCTCGGGACTGCGGGCATGGATCGTGGAGCCGTTCAGGGCGACGATGGGTTTCGACTTCGCCTCCTCGCGGATCTTGCGGGAAATCTCGACGCGGGCCGGTTTGCCCGGCGCCGTGGCAGGAGCGACCGTACCTTGGGTCTTCGTCTCATCCGGGGAGGACGAAGCCACGGGCGGGGAGGCGGGTGCCGCGGCATCGGCCTTCACGGACGGCGCACCGTCCGTCGTGGGTGCGGGCGTGGCCGACGAGACGACCGCCGTCGTCCGCGAAGCCTGCGCCCCGGTTGCCGAGGGAACCTCCTCGCTCTCCATCGCCGATGCCTGGACCAAGGTCCCTTTCGAGGGTTCGCCGGAAAGCGGCTTTCCTTCCAGCAGGGTCTCCTCCACTCCTTGACCGCTCAACGCATTCCTCGCGTCGGCCATTTCACTCGCCGTCTTTTCGCCTTCCGGCGACTTCCCCCAGGTGTCCGGATGGGTGATGAGATGGGAGACTTCCGCATGGCCCGCCGCCTCGGCGAGGTTGGCCGCCGTCTGGTTGTTGAGATCCACGGCATAGGGATTCGCCTGGTTCTGAAGCAGGACACGCACCGCCTCGAGCTTGCCCGCCTCCGACGCGATCATCAGCGGCGTCTTGCTCTCGGGGCTGCGGGCGTTGATGTTCGCCCCCTGGCCAAGGAGCGCATCGATCACCTTCGCGTCGCCGCTGAAGCTGGCCACGAGAAGCGCGTCGTCCAGTTCGGCGGGCGTCGCGCTCGTCGAAAGCAGGGAGACCACGTCGGCATGCCCGTTGTAGGCGGCGATGGACAGAGCCCCCCACCCTTCGTTGTCGCGGATCGTCGTGTCGGCCCCGCGGCTCAGAAGCATCCGCGCCACCTCCTCGAAGCCTTTCGACGAAGCCGCCAGAAGCGCGTCCCGCCCGATTCCGTTCACTTTCCTCGGATCGGCGCCCATGCCGAGAAGGCGCTCCACCGCCGCGACATGCCCGGCCCCTGCCGCCCGGATCAACGCCGTGTTGCCGATCTCGTCGGAAGTGTCGATATCCATCCCCGCGGCCTGAAAGGCCTCGATTCCCGCCACGTCTCCGGCAGCGGCGGCGGCGAGCAGGTCCTTCGTCGTGAAGCCGTACCCCTTTTCCTCCACCTGTTTCATGGCCTGTTTCTGGGAGTCGCTGCAAGCGACCAGGCCGAACGAAACACCCAGGGAGACGACCCACATCGCTCCATAATTTCGGAAAATACTCATGCCTCGATAGAGATTTTTGAACTTCCTATAATTTTGATGGCATTTCCCATTGCGGCAATCATTTATTTTATGAAAACTAACTATTAGGATGAGTAAATGAATAAAGGGCTCGCTTTTCCTGCCCGTCCAGCGCATCTGCTTGGCTCCTTCTTCTCATCGACGCCTTGAAAACCGACTTCCTCATCGTGGGCCAGGGACTCGCCGGCTCCTTGCTTGCCTGGCACCTGCTCGAAGCGGACCGACGCGTTCTCGTCGTCGATCGGGATGAGGAGCACACCTCCTCGAAAGTGGCGGCGGGGCTCGTCACTCCCCTCGCCGGTTCCCGCTTCCATCTCCCGCCCGGCCTCGAAGAGCGCCTCGACTACGCCCGCGGATTCTACTGGCGCCTCGAGGAGTCCTTCGGACAAACCCTCTTCCATCATCGCCGCATCGCGCGTCTTTTCCGCGACGAACGCGAAGCCGCCCTCTGGTCCGATCGGATCGGCAAGGAGGAGGCCGGCTACGCGCGCTTCCACGCACCTCTCGAAATCGATACGGCCCGCTTCCACGCTCCCCACGGCGGCTTCGAGATGAAGGAGGGAGGATGGCTCGACGTCCCCGCCTTCCTCGAACTGACCCGCCAGCACCTGCTGGAGCGGGCCTCCTACGCGATCGGAAAGGTCGATTCCTCGCAGGTGTCCGTGTCCCGCGACGCGGTCCGCTGGAAGAGCATCGAGGCGGAAACCGTCGTCTTCTGCGAGGGCTGGCGCAGCGGCCGCAACCGCTTCTTCGACTGGATTCCGATGCGGCCGACCGGCGGCGACATCCTCGATCTCGAGATTCCCGAAATCCCCGACGAACGCCGCATCGTCAACAAGGGGGGCTGGCTCCTCCCTCTCGGCGGCGGGCGCTTCCGCGCGGGCTCGACCTATCGCCACGGAGGAACCGTCGCCGACCAGGACGAGGCGGGAGCGGCGGAGGTGCTCGCCAAAGTCGCGTCGATCACTTCCGCCCCCGCGACCGTGACGGGGCATCGCAAGGCCCTGCGCCCCACGATCCGGCGCAGCCAGATCTTCATGGGACCGCATCCCTCGCTCGAGCGGGTCGCCTTTTTCAACGGCCTCGGCTCGAAGGGCGTGCTCAACGGCCCCTGGCACGCGGCGGGGCTCGCCTCGCATCTCGTTTCCGGCCTTCCCCTCCCCGAGGCGGCGGACCTGCGCCACCACTTCCTCTGACCGCGACGACGATGCCTTTCCCCCGCGTCACCGAAATGGCCCACGACCTCGTCGCCCGGCGACTTCTCCCCGGCGCCGCCGCCATCGACGCCACCGTCGGCAACGGACACGACACCCTCTTCCTCGCCCGCTGCGTCGGTCCCAGCGGCCGCGTCGAGGGCTTCGACATCCAGCCCGAGGCCATTGCGGCAACCCGGCTGGCGACCTCCGGCCTTCCCCAGGTCCGGCTCCATTGCCTCGGACACGAAGCGATGGGCCGGATCCTGACCGTGCCGGTGGAGGCGATCTTGTTCAATCTCGGCTATCTGCCCTCCGGCGACAGAGGCGTGGTCACGCGTCGCGACACGACCCTCCCCGCACTGGATGCGGCCCTGGATCTGCTCTCCGGGAGCGGCCTGCTCAGCGTCGTCGTCTATCCGGGCCATCCGGGCGGGAGGGAGGAGGCGGACGCCGTCGAGGAATGGTTCCTCGCCCACGGCCCCTCGCTGCGCATCGTTCGCTACGGCCCCTTCGGCCGGCGGGGAAGCGAAGCGCCCTACCTCCTCGCCGCGGAACGGGGAAAGTAGGGCAGGCTGGAGCTGGCACCGAGCGGAAGAACCATCCTCACCGTCCTAGAGATCGAAGCCTGGAGCGGTGTTGAAATCGTAGACGCTCTCCCCGTTCCGTCCGTACTGGTCGAAGCCCTCGTAGAAGACCATGGTCGAGCCGAAGCCGCTGAAGAGAGCCTCCAGCTCGCGCAGCCAGTCGTCGTAGGCCCGGTCGTCGAGGAACATCGACGCGTAATCCGGCCCGGGGGGTGCCGGTGGAGCGGGAGGAACGGGAGGAACGGGCGGCTCGGGAACCACCGGCGGCGGCGGAGGAACGGGCGGCCCAGGGGGCACGGGCGGCACCGGTGCGTCGCCCAGCACGATGGTGTCGTAGTAGAAGGCGTACCCCCCGGCAGGCGCGGGGCCGCTGCCCAAACTGTTGTCATGCTCGGCGGGATGGAGGATGCCGGCGGCGGTTTCGACGTAGTTGGCGTGCTCGTCCGCCCTCTGCACCGGCCAAGGGTCGCTCACCCCGCCGTCGTAGGCCGTCCCGTTGAGCATCGCCCCGGCGGCGACCTGGTTGCTTCCGCGGCGCGGCAGGTAGAAGCGCAGCCCGTCCACTCCGCTGAACTCGCTGGAGGCGTCGGCACTCAATCTCCCGGCCGACGGATCGGCCGGGGAGTCTCTCGCCACCGCGATCCAGGTCTCTCCGGTGGCAGTCGCGGGGCTGACGCTGTTGACGTGCCCGATCATGGCGCTTTCCAGGGAGAGATCCCCTCCGGTGGAGACTTCGATGTCGCCCTCCCGTGTCCCCGTGCCACCTTGCGAAGCGAAAGCCCCACGAAGGTCGTCCCCATGGCCGATCTTGGCATAGGCAAGATTGGCGAGATTCGGAGAGCGCAGGTGAATGTCGCCCCCGGCGGACACGGTGAGATTCCCGGAAAAATCGGAATCGGCCATCGCCCCTCCGTTTCCAATCTGGGCGAAGGACAACGTGCCGCCGGCCTCGACCACGAGATCGTTCGCAACCCTCACGTCGATGTCGCCGCCGAAGGCGGCGCCTCCGGCTTCGGTCCCGCCATGCCCGACCATGGCATTCGCCCCGATCCCTGCTCCTCCCTGGACAAGGAGATCCGCCGCCGAAACCACGGAGATGCCTTGATCGACGACGGACCCGAGGTAACCCTGCCCGCCGTGGCCGATCCGGGCCGAGGACTGCCCGCCCGTACCGCCAGCGAGGACGATGCCTCCCAGGGTCGAAGCGACGTCCACCGTGCCGGAAATCTGGCCCGAAGCGACTCGCCCGCCGTGGCCGATCTGGGCCCAGGCCGCCGCTCCCGTGCCTCCGGACACCTCGATCTCGTCGGCGGTCGCTTCCACGTCTCCGGACTTGCTGCCGGCCGATCCATCTCCGCCGTTTCCGATCTGGGCGTAGGAACCTGCGCCGATACCGCCCTGCAGCTCTACCCTCCGCGCGTCCACCTTCGTCGCCCCCGACTGCGATCCTCCTGTCGCGCGCCCGCCATGGCCGACCTGCGCGTAGGCGCCCGCCCCGTCTCCGCTCGAGAGCGACACCGTTCCGGCGGTCGATTCCGCCGCGACATCCGAGCCGGAGATCGCCCCGTTGAAACTGGTTCCCCCGTGGCCGATCTGAGTGTAGGCGTCCGCCCCGCTCCCCGACTCCAGCCGGATTCCGTCGCGGGCCTCGACTTCCACCCGGGAGTCTCCAATGGCTCCGGCCGCGCTTCTCCCGCCATGGCCGATCTGGGCCGACGAACCCACCCCTGCGCCGCCCCGCAATGCCACGATTCCGTGGGACGCGCCCACCTCGACCGACGAGGCCGTCACCGCCCCGTTGAAATGGAATCCCCCGTGCCCGATCCGGGCGAAGGTATTTTCGGCATCGCCGCCGCGAAGGCTCACCCCAACCGTTCCATTCACAACGATTCCCGCATTCGTCACCGCTCCAACCGAGTTCCGTCCTCCGTGGCCGATCTGCGCGCTGCGCCCCGCTCCCCCGTTCCCGGCGGTCACGAACACCTGCCCTCCGGCCTCGACCGAGAGCGCCGCATCGGAGACCGAGCCGATCATCGCCGGACCTCCGTGGCCCACTTGGGCGATCCCGTCGGTGTGGCTGCCGGAGGTCACATTCACATCGCCACCCGCCTCCAGCGAGACCGAGCCGCTCAGGTCCGCGCGACTGTCCAATCCACCATGCCCCACCTGGGCCGACGCCCCCATGGCCGTTCCCCCGGCCACGGTGATCGCCCCGCCGGCCTGCAACCCGATGCTCCCGCTCTTCGCACCAGCCGGGTCGCTGGCCCCGGCCCCGCGGTGCATCACCCCGCCGTGACCGATCTTGCCCAGGGCGTAGTTGCCTCCGGTGCCGCCGCGAACCTCGATCTCCCCATCCGCGTTGACGACGATGCCGCCGCTCTGCGAACCCGGCGAACGCTCCCCGCCGTGGCCGATCTGTGCCACGCTGTCGGTGTTGGTGCCACCGAGCACGCGCACGTTCGCGGCCCGGGCGATCTCGATGTCGCCGCTCGCGCTGTTGTTACCCAAGCCGATGTTGCCGTCGGAGCGCCCGCCGCCGTGGCCGATCTGCGCGTAGGAGTTGGTCTCGCCTCCACGCAGGACCACGTCGCCCATGCCTCGGCCCGCGGCCGTGTTCAGGAGGATGTCCGACAGGGTCGCTGAGAGATTGTGCGCCTCGAATCCCCCATGCCCGATCTGGGTGTAGGCGTTGCCGCCGCTCCCCGAGGACAGGCGGATTTCATCGCGGGCATCGATCTTCACTTGGGAATTCCCGACGGCGCCGCTCGCACTTCTCCCTCCGTGCCCGATCTGGGCCGACGCGCCCGCTCCCGTTCCGCCCAGAAGCACCACGCTCCCGCCCGAGGCGTCCACCGCCACCGAAGAGGCGGTGATCGCTCCGTTGAAACTGACGCCGCCGTGGCCGATCTGCGCGATGGTGTTTTCGGCGTTTCCAGCCACCAGCCGGACGCCTCCGACCCCGCTCACCGAAATCCCGGAATTGCCGACCGAACCGGTGGCGCTCCGTCCTCCATGGCCGATCTGCGCACTCCGACCCGTTCCGCCGTTCCCGGCGGTCAACAGCACTTCGCCTCCGGCCACGAACTCGACGGCCGCATCGGTCACGGCTCCCACCATCGACACGCCTCCATGCCCGACTTGGGCGATCGCGTCGGTGGAGCTCCCGGAGGCCACGTTCACGTTTCCGCCCGCCTCCAGCGAGACCGCTCCGCTCAAATCCGCCCGGCTCTGCAATCCTCCGTGGCCCACCTGGGCCGACGCTCCGACGGCCGTGCCTCCGGTCACGGTGATCGCTCCACCGGCGGCGAGCGCGATGTCTCCGCTCTTCGCGCCGCCCGGATCGGTCGCCCCGGTCCCGCGGTGCATTACCCCGCCGTGGCCGATCTTGCCCAGGGCGTAGTTGCCGCCGGTGCCGCCGCGAACCTCGATCTCTCCGGTGGCGCGCACATCGATGTCCCCGCTCTGCGAACCCGGCGAACGCTCCCCGCCGTGGCCGATCTGGGCGACCCCGTCCGTGTTGCTGCCTCCGAGCACCCTCACGTTCGCCGCTCGCGCGATCTCGATGTCGCCGCCCGCGCTGTTGTCGCCCAGCCCGATGTTGCCGTCCGTGCGTCCCCCACCGTGACCGATCTGGGCATAGCTGTTCGTCGCTCCTCCCTGCACCAGCACATCGCCGGCCCCGGAACCGGCGAGCGTATTGATCCGGATATCCGACGACATCGCGGTGAAGCCGATGGCATTGAACCCACCGTGGCCGATCTGCGCGAAGGCGTTGTCGGACGCCCCGGCCTGCACCGTCAAGGAGGTCCCGGCGTTGACGGTCACTTGCGATGCCGTCACCGACCCGCTCGCCCCCTGGCCGCCATGGCCGATTTGGGCGCTGCGTCCCACCCCGGCCTGCCCGGTCACGGAAACGGCACCGCTGGAATTCACGGTCACCGCGGCCTGGGTGATCGCCCCGACCATCGACACCCCGCCGTGACCGATCTGGGCGATCGCATCGGTGTTGCTCCCGGAGGTCACGCTCACATCGCCACCCGCCGTCAGCGAGACCGATCCGCCGAGGGCGGCACGGTTCTGCCAGCCTCCATGCCCCACCTGGGCCGAGGCTCCCACCGCCGTGCCTCCGGCCACGGTGATCGCCCCGCCGGCGGTGAGCGCGATGTCCCCGCTCTTCGCGCCGCCCGGGTCGGTCGCGCCAACCCCACGGTTCGCCACTCCACCGTGGCCGATCTTGCCCAGGGCGTAGCTGCCGCCGGTGCCGCCGCGCACCTCGATCTCCCCGGCGGTGTTCACGACGATGCCGCCGCTCTGCGAACCCGGCGAGCGCTCCCCGCCGTGGCCGATCTGAGCGGCTCCATCGGTATTGCTCCCGCCCAGCACGCGCACATTCGCCGCTCGAGCGATCTCGATGTCGCCGCTCGCGCTGTTGTCGCCCAGCCCGATGTTGCCGTCGGAGCGACTGCCCCCGTGGCCGATCATGGCGTAGGTGTTGGTGGCCCCGCCTCTCACGACGACGTCGCCCGTCCCCGTCCCCACCGCCGTGTTGAGTCGGATATCGGAATTCAGGACCCGCAGGTTCAGTGCGTTGTGCCCCCCGTGGCCGATCTGGGCGGCGCTCTCCTGGGTGGCTGCCCCACCTGTCAGCGCAATGCCGCCGACCATGTCCAGGAGGATCGCGGAGTTCGAGACCGTTCCCGACGCAGTGTTTCCGCCGTGGCCGATCATCGCATGCGTATTCGTTCCACCGCCGTCGATCGTCGCATTGCCCCCCCCGGACAAAGTGATCGTCGCTCCGATCACGCTGCCCAGGCTGCTGTTCGCCCCGCCATGGCCGATCTGCGCATAGCCGTAGTTGGCCGCGTTTCCGCCGTTCAGGTCCAGATGGTTGAATCCGGCGATGGAGATCGCCCCGTTCCTCGTCCCGGTGGTGGAACGCCCTCCGTGCCCGATCTGCGCATAGGCGCTCGTGCCCGTCGAGCCGTTCAGGACCACGTCACCCGGCTCGCAGAAGGAGATCGAGATCGTCGCGGCCGCAGTGGTGTTCCCCGCGGTCGATCCCAGTCCACCATGGCCGATCTGGGTGTAGGCGCCGGTCTGGCTGCCGGAGTTCAGCCGCAGGCCGCCAGCCTTCAGCCGCACGTCGATGGCCCCGCTCGTGTCGCCGCTGCCATTGCCGTAGAAACCGAGCTGCGTCCCGGCGTTCGCCGTCGAAGTGCTCGCGGTCAGGGTCAGGCTGTATCCGGCCACCGCCGTCCGCCCGGTCCGGCTCCCCACCCGCACCGGGTTGGTCTGGCTGGCGGAACCGAGGGTGACGCCGCGGTTGCCGTTGCCCGTCACCGCGCAATCGTTGAAGTTCACGTCTGCCTGGCCTGCCGACACGACGGGGTCGCAGTAGCCTGTCCCGTTGAAGGCGACTCCGCCTCCCGAAAAGGAGCCCACCCCGTTCCAGCCAGCCACGAGGGTCACGTCGCCACTCCCGGCGTTCTGGTAGCCGCTCAGCATCGCGATGCTGCCGCCGGTCATCAGATAGAATCCGTCCGCCGTGTCGACGGCACGGTTCTTGCCCGCCCCGATGCCGATGTCGACGAGATTGGAGAAGGCGAAGTTCACCGGCCCCGTGCCGAAGTTTCCATCCGCCATCACGGGGACTCCCCGCAGGGCGTTGTTGATGTCCGCCGCGTTCGCCTGGTCGCGGAACGTGCTCCCGCCGTTGGCCACGAGCTGGAAACCGTTCCCGCCCAGATAGTTCGCCGCGCTCAGGCCCGAGCCGCTGAGGTGGGTGACGCTGGTGTAGGCGCCGATGGTCTCGATCTTGCCGTCGGCGAAAATGTGGATGCCGCCCTGGCGCGTACCGGCGGACAGCCCCCCGCTCTCGCCGTGGCCGATCATCGCGGCGGAATGCTGCTGGTCCTGTCCGCCGACCAGGGTGACCGAGCCTCCGTTCATCGAGATGACGGAGATGTCTCCGCTCATCGCCCCGCCGCTGTAGACGCCACCGTGCCCGATCTGCGCGAAACGGCTTGCCGCTCCGGTCAGGGCTCCCCGCAGGTCGATCCCGCCACCCAACGCGGCGCTGGTCCCGGACACCACGGTGACATCCCCGCCATGCGCGCCGACCATCCTCCGGGCGCCGTGGCCGATCTGGGCGTGGCCACCCGCGCTGCCCGCGGCGGTGGAGACCCCCAGCGAGATCTTGCCGCCCACATCCACGCAGATGTCGCCGTTGGCGGAGACGACGGTGTCCGCCTCGAAGGTCGCGCCGTGGCCGATCTGCGCATAGGAATATTGCCCGGCGTTGCCCCTCAGTTCCAGATCGCCCTCGGCAACGCTCACCTTGACGCTTCCGGATTTGTCCCCCGTGCTGAGCCTCCCACCGTGGCCGATGCGGGTGTGGGTCCAGTTGCCGGTCCCGGCCGACAGGGTCAGGCCCGTGACCGAAGAGACTTGCACGGCCCCGTCCGTCGCCCCCATGCTCTCGACTCCACCGTGTCCGATCTGGGCGTGGGCGCCCGCGCCGCCGCCTCCCGTCAGGGAAAGAGCTCCCCCGCCGTCCACCGTGACCGCCCCGGTCTTCGTACCCGTGGCCGCCCGTCCTCCGTGGCCGATCTGCGCGTAGGCATCGGCGGCGCTACCCCCGACCAAGGCGATGTCGCCGTTCGCCGAAACCGAGACGGCCCCCTCGACCGGTCCGTCGCTCTGGGAACCGCCGAGTCCGATCATGGCGTAGCGATGGGCGGCCGATCCTCCTTTGATCGAGATGTCCCCGTCGATCTCGACGGTCGTGGAACCGATGATCCGGGAGGCGTCCACATTCGCCCCGCCCGCGCCGATCTGCGCGTAGGAGGCCAGGGTCGCATCCAGCGTCAATCCGCCCCCCGTCGTCGAAACGAATGTGTCGCCGGCCAGTTCCCGGCCAGCCCCCACGTTGGCCGTGCCATCCAGATAGCCGCCGCCCCCGGCGCCGATCTGCACATAGGCTCTCGAGCCCGCCTGGATCGCCGTCAGGGAAACCCCACCGCCCGTGGTGGTGACCGAGACGTCCCCGGAGACGGCTCCCAGCCTCGTGTTGGTGCCGCTGCTGGTGGCGCCTCCTCCCGAGCCGATCTGCACATAGGCGCTCGCTCCGCTGCGCGCAATCATCGCGACCGATTCCGCCGTCACCTCCACATCGGCATCGACGATGGTGCCGTCCAGGCCCGCGCCTCCCGCTCCGATCTGGACGTAGGCGTTGCCGCCCGTTCCCCCGGTCAGGATCAGGGCTCCGGTAGCGGACACCGTCGTCTTCCCGGAGATGGTCTCGCCGGCGACGATGCTGTTGTTCTCCCGAACGCTCGCCACCAGTCCCCCATGCCCGATCTGGGCGTAGGACTGGCTGTTGCCGCCTCCGGTGATGGAGACTCCGCCGTCGCCTCCGACGCCGGTCGCCCGCACCTCCACATTCCCGGCCATGGTGCCGTTGGCGAAATCGGTCGACGTGTAGCCGCCCCCCAGGCCGATCTGCGCGTAGGCGTGGTCGCCGGTATTGGCATTGAGCGAGACGCTGCCTCCCTCCACCGTCACCGAGCCGGTTTTGTTCCCGTCGCTGCCGGCGCCTCCCGACCCAATGTGCGCGTAGGCGCGCGATCCGCCCGACACCAGCGAGACGACCCCTGTCCCGATCACCTCGACATTCGAGACGATCGTCCCATCGCCCTCGAGCCCGCCGTTCCCAATCTGGGTGTAGGCGTTGGTTCCCCCCGAGGCCAGGCTCAGGGAATTGAAGCCGAGCACGCTCACATTCCCGTGGCGGTTGTGCGTCGCCGCCCTCACGCCTCCGTGGCCGATCTGCGCGTAGGCGTCCAGCCCCGTTCCTCCCTTCAGGTTCACCGCGCCTGCCTCGCAGAAGGAGATCGAAATCGTCGCGGCCGCCGTCGTATGGCCCGAGACCGACCCCAGTCCGCCATGGCCGATCTGGGTGTAGGTACCTGCCTGGCTGCCGGAGTTGAGATGGAGCCCTCCCGCACCGACACGCACGAGAACCGCTCCCGTCATGTCGCCGCTCCCGTTTCCGTAGAATCCCAGATGCGTCCCGGCGTTCGCCGCCGAAGTGCTCGCATTCAAGGTCAGCGCATGGCCGGCCACGGCAGTGGTACCCTGCCGGCTGCCCACACGCAGAGCGCTCGCCTGCCCCGCCGCCCCCAGGGTCACGGTCCCTCCGTTCGATCCGAAGGCTCCGCATCCGTTGAAATCCAAAGCGGCCCCGGCCATGAACGGACCGCCCGCCGTCGCCAGATCGACCGCTCCGTTGCCGAGGACGTCCATGTCCCCGTTCCAGCCCGCTCCCAGCCAGACCCCTCCCGTCCCCGCGTTCTGGTAGCTCCGCCGCACCAGAAGATCCCCGCCGGTCAGCAGGTAGAAATGGTCGATGCTGTCCACCGCGACATCCGTTCCCTCCAGGGTGAGGTCGATGTCGTTGGAGAAGGCCACCTGCACCGGACCGAGGCCGAGATTGCCGTTGACCATCGTCCCGACCCCGGTCAGCGAGTCGTCGCTGAAGCCGAGGCTCCCGTTGCCGATCAACTGGACGCCGTCTCCGCCCAGATAGTTCGCCGCCACGAGCCCCGCCCCGCTTTGATGGAACAACCGCGTTCCGGTGGAGGCACTCAGCACGCCGCTGGCGAAGAGATGCACGCCCCCTTGACGGGTTCCCGCCGAATCCGACCGCGCTCCGTGCCCCGCCATCGCGTAGGCGTTCGTCCCGGCGCCACTGGTCAAGGACAGATTGCCTCCGGCGGCGGCCACCCGCACCGAACCCGACATCGCCCCGCTGCTGGCATCGCCGCCATGCCCGATCTGCGCATAGGTCGAAGTCCCGGCCCCACCCGTCGCCGAGACCGAGCCGGTCGCCGAGACCCGCACCTCGCCCGACAGCGCGCCCAGCATGCCGCTCCCTCCGTGGCCGATCTGCGCATAGGAGTAATTGACGCTCCCGCCGCTGAGGGTCACGTCCCCCGCCGTGGCCGAAACCGTCACGTCTCCCGCGACATTGCCCTCCCCCCGGTTGCCTCCACCGGTGCGCCCGCCACCCGAGCCGATCTGCGCATAGGCGGAGTTTCCTCCCACGCCCGCCGTGAGCGCCACCGAAGCGCCCGTCACGCGGACCCCGGCGTTGTTCCGATGTCCGATGTCGGATGCCTGCCCTCCGCCCCCGCCCCCCGCGCCGATCTGCGCGTAGGTGTTGCTGCGCGCGCCGCCTCGGAGGACGATCGCTCCCGTCGCGCTGACCGTGGTCGAGACGGGAACCGTCCCATTGATGATCCCGTCGTAGAGAAGCCCGCCCATCCCGATCTGGGCGAAGGCCTGGTCTCCTCCCGGCGCAGCATTCAGGCTCACCCCTCCGTTCGTCGCCGTCACCCACGTCGCCCCGGTGATGGTGCCGGAAGGAAAATCCGCGGTGCTGGAGAGGATGCCGCCTCCCGCGCCGATCAGGACGTGGCTTCCCGCACCCGTGCCCGAGGTCAGGCTCACACCGGTACCCGTCACCCTCGTGCTTCCGGTTTTCGCGCCGTCCCAGGCGCTGCCCCCGATGCCGATGTGGGCGTAGGCCTCGGTGCCGTTTCCGCCGATCAGTTCGACCATGCCGGATCCTCCCCCGTTCTGGTTGATGTTCACATCCCCGTTCAGGCTCCCTTCGGAGCCCGCCACCGAAGTGGCCCCGCCCATGCCGATCTGCGCATAGGCGCGGGTGCCACCTCCCCCTTGCACCTTCACGGAAGCCCCGTCCACATGGATCGCATCCCCCGCCGCGCCATGGCTGGCGAGGTTCTGAGAGCCGCCGTGGCCGATCTGCGCATAGGCGTCGGAATTGGTCCCGCCTCTCAAAGTCACGTTCCCGTAGCTGCTCCCGTCGTAGGCGAGGACGGTCACCTCGCCCGAGGTCGCCCCGCTCGTGCCATTCCCTCCATGGCCGATCTGCGCGTAGGCGGCTGTTCCACCGCCGGCCGTCAAGGCGATGTCGCCCCCGGTCTGGAAATGGATCTCGCCCCGCAAAGGCGCGTTCACCCCGAACCCTCCGTGCCCGATCCGGGCGAAGGCGCCATTGCCGCTCCCCGCGGTCAGCGATGCGCCGCCCCCACTCGACTCGATCCGGATATTCCCCTCCCGCCAAGTCCCCCCAGCGCCACTGCCTCCATGGCCGATCTGGGCAAAGGAATTGAGCCCACCTCCGGTCAGGACCAAGCCTCCTCCCAGCGTCAGGTCGATGTCCCCCTGCTGGGTGCCGCCAGAACCGAAGCCTCCATGCCCGATCCTCGCCACGTTCCGCTCCTGGGCTCCGGCCACCAGGGCGAGGCTGGCGTTGGGCGCGTTGAGGACGATGTCCCCGATGACGCTTCCGCCGGAGGAATCCCCGCCGTGGCCGATCATGGCGTAGTAGCCCTGCGTCGCTTCCGTGTTTGTTCCCCCGGCGACCGTGATCTGGCTGCCTTGGCTGTCGATCGTGATCGAACCGGATTTCGTTCCCGACGCGCTCGTTCCCCCGTGCCCGATCTGGGCGTAGGCAAGTCCGTTGAGCGAGGCTCCCGTCCCTCCTCTGACGCTCACATCGCCCGCCGTCGTCACGGAGATCTCGCCGCTCAGGCTTCCGCCGCCCGCGCTGACTCCGCCGTGGCCCAATTGCGCGTAGGCCGACTTGTTCGAGCCCCCTTGGAGAGAGAGGCTCGCCGCACTCCCCACCGTGATGTTTCCCTGCCGCGATCCTGCCTGATCGACGACGCCGCCATGGCCAATCTGGGCGTATTGGTCGAAACCGCTCTGAGCCGCGATGCTGAGGGCCCCACCTCCGCCCGCCGCCGCGCCGAGGCCGCCGTTGGCATCCGGATCGAAATTGATGAAGATGTCGCCCTGGTGACTGCCTCCCGAATTGTTCCCGTAGTTGCCCCCGTGGCCGATCTGGGCGTGGCCGGAGCGTGCCAGGACCTCGATCTCGTCTCCGATGACCACGATCCTCCCGCTGCGATGGCCCCAGTTTCGGCGGCCTCCCTGTCCGATCTGCGCGTAGGCATTGCCACCGGATCCCGAGAGCACCCGCACGTCTCCGGTCACCGCTCCACGGTCGGCCCGCACGGTGATCGCACCGGAGAAGTCCTTCAGGAGGGTCACGGCGGGAGCCGTTGCGGTGCTGGCCCCGTTCCCGCCATGCCCGATGTGGGCATAGGCCTGGGTGCCCGTGCCGCCCTGCACGAGCACGTCGCCCTCCTTGGCCTCGACCGTGATCGAACCCGTCGCGTCATCGCCAGACGTGTCCGTCCGGTAGCCGACCTGTGCGTAGCGGTCGGTCGCGTTGCCGCCGCGCAACTCGACGGCGTGGCCGGCCAGGTAGGTCGCCCCGTTCCGGCTGCCCACCGCAACGCCCGTGCCCTGCGTCCCGGTGCCCACCCGCACGCTGCCGAATCCGCCACCACCGGCGAGCGGATTGCCGAAACTCGCGGGGTTGCTGCTGAAATCGCCGATCGTGACGGTGCCCGCCGCGTCGTAGGGGGAAACGGACGGCAGCCCCGTCGTCCCATTCCATCCCGCCACCACCACGACCTCGCCGGTGCCTCGATTCTGCACCGAGCTCTGGAACTCGACGTTTCCGTGAGCCAAGGCGGCCAGGGAAAAGCCGGAGTTCCAGACCACCTCGTTCAGGAAGGTCAGATGGCCGGGAGAGCTTCCTCCCGAAGGTGTCGTGATGATCACATGGCTCGACCCCAAGGCCGCCGCCAAGTTGCCGGCGTTGATGTTGAAGGGATCGCCCCCGTGATTGTCCGGAGCGTTGCTGATGGTTCCATTCGTCGGATCCAGCAGCAGGGTTCCCGCACTGCCATCCGCCGCCAACGTCGAAACCGAACCGTGGAAACCAAGCCCCTCCTTCCCTGACACTTCCACAAAGCCGCCCCGCCCGTTCCCGAGGGCCTGTGCCGACACCTCTCCGCGGAAGAGCGTGCCTCCGTCCGACCATAGAATCACCGCACCGCCGTCTCCGCTGCCATGGGAATCGGCCAGCAGCAGCGCCCCACGCTCCACGGTGAGACGCTCCGCGTTCGCAACCTCCATGTCCCTTCCTTGAAATCCTCCACCCACGCGAACCAATCCTCCTCCGTTCCGACCGCTTGCATCGATTTCGGAACCGCCCGCCAATACCACCTCTTCGCCTTCCACCACCACGTCGCCTCCCCGGCCGAGGGGGCTCGATGCATCGATGCGTCCCTCCACCTGCACCCGATCGGTTCCCGTCACCCGCACTTCACCGCCCGCCGCGCGAATGCTTCCGCCCACTCTCGCGTAGGCCGCCTCGATCAGCACCTTCGCCGCTTCCTCGCCAGTCGGCGCGTGCGCCGCGATGCTTCCCTCGTTGGATACCTCTCCACCTGCTCCGCGCAGATACACCCGTCCGCCGCTACGCTCCGCTCCCGTCGCTCGCACCGATCCCTTGTTGTTGATCGCCAGCGCATAAAGGTTCCCGTGCGCCTTCAGCTCCACCGCCGCCCCCTCGATCGTCCCATCGTTGTACACCCCCGTCCCGCTCACCCCGGAACCCGT
>JBBCIU010000019.1:0-90802 GCA_037190325.1 Verrucomicrobiales bacterium
CTCCGGCCCTTGGGCTGGCCGCCGTTGGGGCCGCCCAGGGGGCCGGTTCCGGTGGCGTCGTGGAAGCGCTGGAACTGGGCCGTGGCGATGACCTGGCCGGCCTCGTCGTAGAGGGTCTCGCTCTGCTCGATGACGATGTCGCCGGCCACGCTGTTGACCGGGAGGGGATCCGGGGCGGGCGGCATCATCATTTCCGCCGGCTGGCCGTCCCCGCCGAAGTAGGCCCGGGCGTAGCTCGTGGTCGAGGGCACGCCCTCGCGCAGGAAGGTCGTCTTGCTGGCGAAGGGATGGATCGGCGCACCTTCCACCATCTGGGTGGCGAAGGTGGTTTCCCGTAGCTTTATGTTGCCTCCCGCGCTGCCCTGGCGGACGAGCAGCTCCTTCTGGTAGTCGACGACCGCCCCTGTCCCCGGGTCGTTTTCGGTGTAGTAGACGTTCTCGTAGACGAGGCCCTCGTGGGCCTTGAGGGTCACGGCAAGGGTGTTGCCGATGCCCTCGACGGGCTCGGCCACGCTCTGGACGGCGGAGGGCTTGGCCGCCACCGTGGGCAGGCCCGACGCGGAGTACTGGCGGTAGGTGAACCATTTTTTGTCCGTCGCGGTCTCCTCGCGCTTGATCAGCATGACCATCCCGGCCGCGTTGGTGTAGACGACCTTGCGGTTGCCGTCGGGCAGGGTCTCGGTGGTCCGCACCGCCCAGGTGTTCCAGGCGGACACCGTGGGCGAGGCGGGATTCTCGTAGTAGTCGTAGAGGAAGGCCTCGGAGCCGCCCCGGATCCGCTCCTCGGCGACGCGGCGGTCCCCGTGGTACTTGAAGAAGTGGCTGCTGTAGGATTCCAGAAGGGCGTCGTCGGCCGTGGCGGGGTCCAGTCCGACGCCGCGCATCCGGGCGCAGCCCTCGGGGCCGACGACATACTTGAGGCCGTGGGCGAATCCGTCGGCTTCGCCGGCCTTGTAGTAGCGGTAGCAGGTCTGGCGCACGAGGCTCCAGCGGTCCAGCACCGGGTCGTACTCGCCGATGTCGACGCGCTCGAGGTCGCCGGCCGATCCCGAAGCGCTCCCGTTGGTGCAGTAGTGGTACTGCGCCTCCCGCACGGGCCGGCCGTTGACCCGGAGGATCACGGAGCGGAGCAGGCCCAGATTGGGTGGGGCCTCCACGTAGCGGTACTCGTAGGCGCTGCTCTCGCTGCCATCCTCGGACTGGAACCTCATCTCGACAAGACGGCCGAACGCATCGTAGAGGCCGCTGGTGATGTGGCCGTAGCTGTCGACCATGGCCTTGAGCTGGCCGCGAAGCACGCCCGCGACCCCGGCGCTGTTGTCGTGGAAGACCCAGCGGGTCCCGTCCTTCCGGACGAGGACGAACTCGGCGGATTCGGGCCGGTGGACCAGCCTGGCCTGGCTGGCGAAGGCGGCGGTCCATCCTCCGCTCCCGTCGGCCATGAAGCGGAGGGCCGATCCCGCCTCGAACTGGACGAGGATGCGCGGCTGGTCCCCCACGGTCCGGAAGAGGAGATAGGCCATCTGCCGCACGAACCAGCTCGCTCCGTTGATCCCGTAGGCGGCGCTGCGGGCCCGGTTGCTGTAGCTGCGCCTGTGCCCCCAGGGGATACCGAAGCCGTTGGAGCTCAGGTCGTTCTCCACCAGCCTCATCATGCCGTTGCCGTAGCGCACGGGATTGGACGATTCGCAATCGGAGGAGACCGGATCCTGCCCCTGCGAGCCGCAGCAATCGTCGCCGCAGCTTTCGCATCCGCAGTCGGAGGTGGTCTCGGGGGTGCAGCTGCTGGAGCTGCCGCTGCCGTAGGAACCGGAGGAACCTCCCGAATGGGAAGAGGAACTGCTGCTGGACGACGAGGACGAGCTTGAGGAGGAAGAAGAGGAGCTTGAGGAGGAAGAAGAGGAAGAAGAGCTTGAGGAGGAAGAGGAGCTTGAGGAAGGCCAGGAGCTGCTGGAGCTCGAAGAACACCCAGTCCAGTAGCCGGACCGGTAGAACAGGCCGCTCCCGCCGCTCCAAAGGTTTTCACGGTGCTCGTACGTTAGCTCATGATAGAACAGCGCGATTTCATCGACGTTGATCCCGCCGGAGCTGACCGAGTTGCCAAGCACGAAGTCCACGCCTCCCCCCGTGTAGGCGCACTGCCCGGGCGCGAGGCCCTCGGTGTCGGGAATGCCGCCATCGCATTGGAGCCCGATCAACGCACCCGGCAGGATCCAGAAGATAGCATGGTGCCAGATATCCTCTGGAACCGGGTAGGGCGCCAAGGGAACCGTGACGGACTTGTTCCAACCGCTGCCGCTGGAAGTGGCGATCCGAAAGGTGAGCGTCTCCGAACCGCTCAGGAGCAGTTCATACTCGTTCTCGATCGAGGCAATGGTCGCATCCACCCCGAACCCGACCTTGAACCAGATCGAAAATGCGATCGGGCTGGAGATTCCGGGATTGAACAAGGTTCCACTTCCTCGGAAAAAGCCTGCTCCCAGATGACGCGAACGACCGCACTTGCCCGGCCCCGCGGAAGGTGTGCCGCTTTGGATGAGGGGATTGTAGGCCACCGCATCGAACAAATTGGACGTTGCGTAATATTCGTTGGCCTCATAATAGGCCACCGGCGGCGGAAGCGGATAGTAGGAGGAACTGCTGCTCGGGCTCGACGAGGAACTGCTGCTCGGGCTCGACGAGGAACTGCTGCTCGGGCTAGACGAGGAACTGCTGCTCGGGCTCGACGAGGAGCTGCTGCTCGAGCTCGACGAGGAGCTGCTGCTCGAGCTCGACGAAAAGCTGCTGCTCGAGCTCGACGAGGAGCTGCTGCTCGGGCTCGACGAGGAGCTGCTGCTTGAGCCCGACGAGGAGCTGCTGCTTGAGCCCGACGAGGAGCTGCTGCTTGAGCCCGACGAGGAGCTGCTGCTTGAGCCCGACGAGGAGCTGCTGCTTGAGCCCGACGAGGAGCTGGAGGGCTGTTCGCCCTTGACCAAATAGCGCGCCACGAGCCGTCCGATGCCGTCGTAGACGAATTTCTCCGCCGCGAGTCTCCCGGCAGTGGTTTTCTTGAGGACGTTTCCGTCAGGATCGTACCAGGTTTCCCCGACGAGAGCGTTGCCCAGGCCTCCGTCGGTCGGATCCACCGCGTAGAGCTCGCTCTTGTACTCCCGCGCCAGGCTGTCGTAGTAGGATTTCCGCCGCCCGACCAGGTGTTCCGCCGCGACCGAGTCCCGGTAGCGGTCCACCTGAACGATCCGGTTCTCGTTGTCGTAGCTGTTGCGGGCGACGAGCAAGGTCGATCCGTCGGTGCTGATGGTGTCGACGAGCCGGTCCCGGTAGTCGTAAGTGAAATCGGTGATGCGGTCGTGGGTCGGGTCACCGTCGACGGGCATTCTCCGCCGGGTCAGATTTCCGTTGCCGCCCCCCTCCCCGTCATCGAACTCGTTGGCCTCGACCTTCACCATGTCGTTGCCCGGCGCCCCGCCACCGGTCGGATCGGTGTCGGTGGCGCCGGCGTCGTCGGTGCCGACCCAGCGGGAGACGGGATGTCCAAACAGATCGAACACCGTCCGGTGAATCGTCCCTCCCGGAGTCAGGATCCGGTTGCGCCGGTCCATGCTGTCGTAGCCGTAGACGGTTTCCTCGTAGTGGATTCCCTTCTCGCCTTCGCCGCACCCCGGCACCCGGTGGTAGACCCGGCGCGCCAGCTCCCGCCCCCACAGGTCGTGGAAGTTGCGGGTCCATTTGACCCAGCGTTCCTGGGGGAATGTCTCCGCTCCGTTCAATTCCCCGAAGTCGCTCTCCCGTCTCGCCGAGATCTCGTCGGTGACCCGGCCGAGGTAGTCCCGCTTGACGATGCGGGCCAAGCCAACCGTCGCGAAGCGCGGGGCGGAGTCGGGCCCCGTTCGATATCCGCTCGCGCTCCACTCCTCGCGCTCCTCGTCGCGGTAGACGGTGAACTGCACGGTCCGCACGAGAAGCGGACTGCTGCACGCATCCAGAACAGCCATGTGCTCCGGACCGAGGGTCTTGGTGGTGCGTCCCCGGTCGTCGATCACATAGTCCGTCACCAGATGCGCTCCGCTCTCCATGGAGGTCGACCAGTTCGCGGGCAAACCGCTCGCCCGCTGCACATCGACGTCCTCGACCTTCCGGACCACCGCACCGGTGGCCAGATTGTACTCGTAGGCGGTGACGAACCCGCGTGGGTCGCGGCTGAAGGTCCGCTTTCCGTAGGGATCGAAGGCGCTCGTGATCTGTCCAGCCTCTCCCGACCCGTTTTCCCACGGCCCCACCACCGGAAGACTGGTCGTTATTTCGCTGGGCTGGTAGGTTGCCGGCGGCGACGACGAGGAGCTGCTGCTGGACGGCGACGACGAGGAGCTGCTGCTGGACGGCGAGGACGAACTGCTGCTGGACGGCGAGGACGAACTGCTGCTGGACGGCGAGGACGAACTGCTGCTGGACGGCGAGCAGGAGGACGAGGAGCTGCTGCTGGACGGTGAGGAGGAGGACGAGGAGCTGCTGGACGGCGAGGAGGAGGACGAGCTGCTGCTGGACGATGAAGAGCTCATATCCCTATGTTCAACTCCGCGTAGATGTGCTACAGCGCAATGGAACACCGGAGACCAACTCTCCAGCCGCCCCAGCGAACGGTTTAACTCAATCAAAATGAGCCCCGTTCCGGCAAGAAAAATCTTTGAAAAGTTCCCAATCCCTCAGAAAGGATTTCTGGTATCGAACACAGATTTTTCAAGTTTCTCAAAAATTTCGCACTTGCGCGAAACCGGGCGCTATCGACACATCCTTGTTTGCCAGAACAACAGGAGAATCCGTCCCAACAAGGTCCCTCTATGGATATTGATGGATATTGACAAGTTCCCGGATCCTTCTCAATCTAAGGAGAAGAGATTGAAGGACTTCGCTAGACCGCAGCCACAGCGATTCATGGTGCCGTGCTGCGATGACCAACCCCAGACGAACATGCGTGGATGAACGGCTACCAGAATCCAAGGAAGCTCATCCTCCGCAACTTCCTTTCTCCGGGCGACATTGTGATGCTCACGGCCGCTCTCCGCGATCTGCACAAATGCAATCCGGGACGGTTCGTGACCGATGTCCGCACCTCGGCCCGTGACCTTTGGACGCACAATCCCTACCTCACCCCTCTGAAGGAGGGAGATCCCGGCGTCCTGACCATCGACTGCCAATACCCGTTGATTCACCGGAGCAACCAGACTCCGTTCCACTTCATCCATGGCTTCAGCCAGTTCCTCGCGGAGAGGCTCGAAGTCCCCGTGAGCCCGACCGCGTTCAAGGGCGACATCCATCTGAGCGACGAGGAGCGGGGCTGGATCTCCCAAGTCCATGAAATCACGAAGTCGGACGCCCCCTTCTGGATCGTGGTCGCCGGAGGCAAGAGGGACTTCACCATCAAGTGGTGGAGCCACGAACGGTTCCAGGAGGTGGTCGACCATTTCCTGGGAAAGATTCAGTTCGTGCAGGTGGGCGAGGAAAACCACCACCATCCCCCCTTGAAGAACGTCATCGACCTGCGCGGGAAGACCAGCATCCGGCAGCTCGTTCGCCTCGTCCACCACTCCCAGGGAGTCCTGTGCCCGGTCACCTTTCTCATGCACCTCGCCGCTGCGGTGCCGGTGAGACCAGGACGGCTTGCCGACAGGCCATGCGTCGTCGTGGCCGGAGGCCGGGAGCCGTCACATTGGGAAGCCTATCCTGGACACCGCTTCCTGCATACACAGGGTGCCCTGCCCTGTTGCGAGAGCGGCGGCTGCTGGAAGGCGCGGACCGTTCCTTTGGGAGACGGAGACGAGAAGGATCGCCGCGAAAACCTATGCGTTCGCGTCAGCGCGAACGGACTGCCCCGCTGTATGGACATGATCTCGTCCGAAAGCGTGATCTCTTCGATCCAGAGCTATTTCGATGGGGGTGCCATCCGGTTCTTGGGAGCCCCTCGAACTGAGGGACAAGCGCGCAAGCCCCTGGAGCGCGGCGGGGACAGGCAAGCCTCCCGCGCTGGAAACGGGAAGGAGCCAAGGTCCGGCACAGGGATATGCCTTTACTCCCTACAGAGGTCGGGAACCCACGCCGTCGCCAACTGGATAGTCGATCATTTCGAGGGGAGGGTGTTCTACGCGAACGACTGTCTGAATTGCTATCCTGGCGCGCACGAGAACTTTCCGAGCGACAACCTGCCGGTTTTTGCAAGGCGGGAACTGCTGCCCGTGGACTTTCATTCCTCGTCGGGATCGGACCTCTCGATCATCATCTTCGAAGATGCGAAGCTCTGGCAATCGTGGGCGGGGGAGGAGACGTCTCTTCGATACAAGTCGTCCTTGTTCAAGGTCTTGGTCCTGAGGGATCCATTCAATATGATCGCGAGCAGGATCAAGCTCGTGGAAAGAGTGCCTACGGAATTCATCCAAGACCGGATGCTGTCGATGAACGGGTCCGTTCCGGCATTCATCCCACTCTGGAAAGCCTACGCCCGGGAGTTCATCAGGCTGCGGGGCAACCCCGTTCCAGACATTCTGACTGTCAACTACAACAGGTGGACGACGTGCAAAGACTACAGACGCGAGCTAAGCTCCCGCCTGAACCGACCTCACACGGACCGGGAAAAGGAGAGTGTTCCCGGCGACGGCTTCGGAAGCTCGTTCGACGGGATCCGCTACAATCAGAATGCGTCGAGGATGGGGGTCCTGGAGCGGTGGAAGAGCGTCGAATCCGACAAGAGATTCTTGGAGTGGAGCAGCGACACCGAATTGCGGGAGCTTTCCGATGAAATATTCGGAAAGATTGTGGATTAGCACGCGGGCGAATCGCAAGCGAGCCTGCCCCCGACCCGAGCCAACCAGATTCGTCGCCAACCATTGAAGCTCGGCAACTGAGCCGGGATCGGATCTTCCGCGGATCCTTGCGAATCACGCGGCGTCGATGACCGTGAATCCCCACCGGTCGTCGACCTGGTAGATGTCCACTCCATACTTGGTCTCGAGCAGCGGCACCGTTGCCATGTGCTTCTGATAGTGGATGTCGTCCAGGATCAGCGAAACGGTGCGCGGTTCCTTGCACGCGTCGATCCAGGCGGTCAGAACCTCCGCTTCCCTCATCCCCACATCGCCTCCCGAGTCGAGGCTTACGAGGATCGGCTCGCCGGGTGGGGATTGATCCAGGACTCTTGCGAGCCACCCTTCTTCCTGCGGGGCGTGTTCCGCGCCTAGCTGGCTCCGGTATTGCGGCGAGATATCCGCCTCGCGTGTCGTGAACGAATGGCTCAGAAAGACATTCCGGAAGCTGGCAAGCCTGGACCTCGCCTCCTCATACCGCTTTCTGTGTGCTTCGCACGTATGCACCGGGAGCCCCGTTTTCGCGTAGGTCATCGTCGTCCCGCTGCCATCGAAGGTCCCGGTCTCCACGATTCTCCCTACTCGGTATACCCTGGTCAGATGATAGACGACTTCCGCGAGCCGATCGGATTTCAGGGAGATGCTCAACCCGTGTCTCCTCGTCGTGGTTTCTAGGGTGTCGGTTCCCAGAAGGCGCTGCACTTCCGGGGAAAGCCACGCTGTCTCCTTTATGATTGGGTTCTTGACCATAGCGACGATGTTTAGTGGATCCTTTGTCCTTCGTGAAGAGTATTCTGCTTCCAAGAGCGCTTTTTTATTGACGCAGGCATTGCCCGGAGTGCCTGCCAGGCAGGATTTCACCCCATGTCAGCTTCGGGGCGCACCCGGAAACTGGAAAAGTATGATTCCGAATCCTCTCAGGACTCCGAGGGCGGGGCAGGGGTCTCCGTTGCCTCCGTTGCCTCCGTTGCCTCCGGCGGCGGCAGGGGCCGCTCGCTGCGACGCCCGCAGCCGCTGGGGGCGACGTCGGCGAGGAACACGGTGGCGAGGAGCATCGGGAAAAGAAGGTGCTTCATGGAAGGCAACTGTGCTACCCTCTCCCCGCCGCCGTCAACTGCGATCCCGTGACCCGATTCTCCCAATTCGCCGCCGTCCTGGCGAAGCCGGTCGACCAGGTGCGCCTGACCTCGCTCCGCCTTTCCGGAGCGCTGGGCCGTTTCTTCGTCCGCCGCCGCGAGGCCAGGGTGGCCGCGGGCGGCGTCCTCCTCGTCGGCTCCGCCTTGGTCCTCACCGCCGTCGTTCCCTTCTGGCTGCTCGCGCTCGGGCCGGTTGTGTGGGGCATTCCCCATGTCCTCTCGGACCTCCGCTACCTCGTCCTGCGTCCGGGCCTGCACCGCCGCCTCTGGCTCTGCGTGGGCGTCGGCATTCCCCTCGCGCTGGCGGGAGCTGGCTGGCATTCGGTGCAGAGCGGTCTCGTCGCCGCGGGAATGGCGGCAGTGCTCGCGCGCGGCCCGGCAGGGAGGAAGGCGTTCGCTCTTGCGCTGGGCGCGCTCCTGCTCTGGGCGAGCGTCGGGGCAGGCGATCTGGCTCTCCTCGTCTTTGCCCATGCCCACAATTTCATCGCGCTCGCACTCTGGTGGAGCTGGCGTCCGATGGCCGGAGGATTCCGCTGGGTGGTACCGCTCGTCTTCCTCGCGGCGGGAACGGCCCTGTGGCTCGGGTGGATCGTTCCGCCGGCCGCGGCGGTGGGCTGGGCGCCGATGGCGATGGGAGGAAGCTACCATCTCGGCCAGTTGGCTCCCGGCTTGGCCGATCCGTGGGCGTTGCGTCTCGTTCTGCTCTTCGCCTTCGCCCAGACCGTCCACTATGGGATCTGGTTGCGGCTCATCCCGGAGGACGACCGTCCGCAGCCCAGTCCGCGCACCTTTGCCGCGAGCTTCCGGGCCTTGGAGCGGGATTTCGGCCCAGTGTTGCTGTGGGTCTCTCTGGTGCTGATGGCGGGGCTGTCCCTGTGGGCGGTCTTCGACTTGCTCGAGGCGCGGGCGAACTACCTGCGCATGGCCTTGTTCCACGGCTATCTCGAACTGGCGGCGGCGGCCTTGCTCTTCGTGGAGGGGCGCCGTGGATTCGAAGCGACCCGGGAGGGGGCGGCATGACCTGGCCGGTCGCCTTCCTTCTGACGCAGGTGGTGGAGGGACCGATCTATCTCCGGGCGGGGAGGGGGCTTCCGGCGGGACGCCGCTGGGCGCTGGCGTTGGGGGCGAGCGCGGTCACGCACCCGGTGGTGTGGTTCGTCTTCCCCTGGGAGTCGGCTCCGTGGTGGCTGTGCTTCGCCGCGGCGGAAACCTTCGCCGTGGTGGCCGAGGGAGCCTTGGCGAAACTCGTCGGCTTGCGGCGGCCCTGGCTCTGGTCGCTGGCGGCGAATTCGGCGAGCGTGGCGGTGGGGCTGGCCATCCAGAGCGGGTGGTGGCGATGAACGCAAAATCCCTCCTTGCAAACGCTCTTCGCGCTGGTTGTATTTCCGGGTCGCAGGAGACCGAACCGATGTCGCGCCTGAAAGCCATCCTTCCGCACTCCTTCTGGCTGGTCGTGGGCCTCTCGGCGGGGCTGTCCGCCCAGGATGCCGTTCCACCCCCGTCCAAATCGGAGGACGAAATCCGCGTCGAGTCGCTGGAGAGGCTCGCCGACCAGCTTTCCCTCCGCATGCGCAGCCTGAAGGAGCGCGAGGCCGCCCTCGCCGCCCGGGAGGATGCCTTGGTCGAGCGGGAGAAGGCCATGCGGAAGCGCGAGGAGGCGGTGGGTGCGCTGGAGGAGCTGACGCGCCTGCGGGAGGAGGTGGTGAAGCGCCGCGAGAGGCTGCCGCCTCCGCAGACCTGGCATGGCCCGCCTCCGCCCGCGATCTACGGGCAGTATGCGGCGGTGCTCGACGGCGAGACGATGCAATTCTACCACAAGAAGCAGGCCGAGACGCGCGTTCCGGTCGCGAGCACGCAGAAGCTGGTGACGGCGCTGGTGGTGTGCCGGGACGGAAATCTCGACGCTCTCGTTGAGATACCGGACGAGGTCCTGAAGGTCGAGCCGACGGTGATCGGCGTGAAGCCCGGCGAGATGTACACCCGCCGCCAACTGGTCACCGCCCTGCTCGTGAAGAGCGGCAACGACGTCGCGGCGACGCTGGCGATCGACAACGCGGGCGGCATCGAGGCCTTCGCCGCGAAGATGAACGCCTATGCCCGCCACATCGGGATGACGGACTCGCATTTCGTCAACCCCCACGGGCTCCCCGCCGAGGGGCAGCATTCGACGGCTCGGGACATCGCCATCGCCGCCTTCGAGGCCTATCAGGATCCCGACATCCGCGGGATGGTGGCGATGAGGACCTACGATTTCGTCTTCAACGACGGGCGGGTCTACACGCTCCACAACACGAACCGCGTCCTCGCCGACATGGAGGGCTGCAACGGGATGAAGACCGGCTTCACCTACGCGGCGGGGAACTGTCTCGTCTGCAGCGCGAGCGTGGACGGGAAGGAGCGCATTTCCGTCGTCCTCAAGAGTGCGCGCCCTCAAGTGCAGGAGGACAGCAAGGCGCTGCTGGAGTGGTCTCTCGGACTGGAGTTTACCGGACCGATGCGTCCGTGAGGAGGCAAAGGCCGACCGCTTACGGTTGCCGCGGCGCGGAAGAGGACCCCGGGCTTTCCTGCCGGAAGAGCCGACGGACCGATTCGACCGGCACCCCCGATTTCACGACCATCTGGAGATCGCCCTGTTTGTCTTCGCTGTCTTCGTGATGGATCGAGCTGGTGGCGGCGACGAGGCCCACGAGTTCGCCCCAGAGGTTGAAGATGCCGCAGCCGCTCGAACCCTTCGCGCAATCGGGGGTGATCTGGAGGCGCGGGGACCGTTCCCTGGCGGTCAGATATTTGCGGACGAGATGGCCGCGGGTCAGGCTGTGGAAGTGGCCGTCGGGATGCGAGACGACGAAGAGCTCGTCCCCGCTGTCGGGCGAGCCGGTGGCGAGGGGGATGCAGGAGAGATCCTGCGCATCGCGGAGGCGGACGAGGGCGAGGTCGTGGGCCTTCGAGGCGGCGATCACTTCGTCGATGGCATGGACGCGGCCGTCGGCGGTCATGGCTCCGAAGACGATGGCTTCTCGAGTGTCGAGGACATGGTAGCAGGTCAGGGCGAGTCCGTCGGGCGAGACGACGACGCCGCCGGAGAGCCGCGCGTGGTAGCGGTCGCATTTTCCGCAGAGGTAGAGATGCCCGAGAACGAGGGTCGCGGCGCGGGCGCGGGCGAAGGCGCTGCCTTCGGGGGAGGGGACGTTTGCCGTCGGTGGCGTGGGTGTGGCGAGGTCGGCGGTCGAGACGCGGTGGAGCTGCTTCACCGTGACCGATCCGGAAGGCAGGCCACCCGCTTGAAATTGCTTCCCCAGTTGGTTCTCGAAGGCCGTTTTGATGGCCTCGTCGTCGATGAATTCTTCGCCCCGCATCGGCACAGCGGCGAGAAGGACGCAGAGGACGATTGCCACGACCCCGGGAATGGCGAAGCGGGATGGAATCATGCGGCTTCGGTCCTTCTCCGGTAGGCGGCCTGGAGATCGCTCAGCAAGGCGGGAATGGCCAGTCCCCGTCCGTCGATGGCCGACAGGGGCTGGATCTCCCGGAGGCTGGAGGTGAGAAAGGCGGACTCGACCTCGTCGAGCCGGTTGATCGGCAGGGGGGCCTCCTCGGCTTCGATGCCGAGCTCGTGGAAAAGGTCCAGGACGAGGGCGCGGGTCACGCCGGGAAGACAGCCCGACTCGAGGGGAGGGGTGAACCAGCGGCCGTGGAGTTTCACGAAGACATTCGACCAAGCGCCCTCGCAGAGTTCGCCGCGCGTGTTGGCGAAGAGGGCTTCGTCGGCTCCGGCCGCGTGGGCGAACCGTTGCGCGAGGATCGAATCGCCGCAGTGGGTGCTTTTCACCCCCGCAAGGGGGCTGCGTTCGTTGCGGACGAAGGGGCTGCCGGTGACGGCTCGCGCCGCCGGGGGATGGGGCGGGGGGAGGGTCGCCTCGACCCACCAGAACGGCGAACGGTCGGCGGGCGAGGAAAGGGTGAGTCGGATACGGGCTTTGTCGGCTGTCTGGAGCTGGTTGGCGGCGAGAGCCGCGTCCATGGATTCGCGCCACGCCACGTCCTCCGGACAGGGGAGACGAAGGATGCCGGCGGCGTGGCGGAGGCGGGCGAGATGGGATTCCACGAGAAAGAGGCGCCCCCGATAGGCGGCGAGGGTTTCGAAAGCGCCCAGTCCGTAGGCGGCGAGCCCGTCGTCGGCGGAGAGGAGGGGAAGGCCAGCGGGATGGACTTCACCGTTGCGGACGAGAAGGGGCGGAGTGGAGGCGGGCATGGCGAGGCCGAATGGCGTCTTTACAAAGCTGGACGGATGCCGTTGCCTTGGCAACTCCCGAATCGGCGGCTTTCCCCCCGCCAGAGACGATGACTGCCGCGATTCTGACCACGCTTCTGTTCGCCTGCTCCGCCGTGACCGGCCAACGCGTCGCGGTCAGGCTCGGGGGAGCGTGGGGCAATCTCATGCGGCTCCTTCTTGCCACGGTGGCGTTGGGGGCGCTCGTGCTCTGGCTGACGCCCGAGGCCCTGCGCTGGCCTTCGTTCCGCTGGTTCTTCCTCAGCGGCTTGATCGGGTTCGGACTCGGCGACGTGGCGCTGTTCGCCGCCTACGAGCGGATCGGATCGAGGTTGACGATCCTCCTGAATCTCTGTCTCGCCCCGCTTTTCGCGATGGCTTTGGAGTGGATCTGGCTGGGCAACGGAGTGACGGCCCGGGTCGTCGCGTGTGCACTCTTGATTCTCGCGGGGGTGGCGATGGCGATCCGGCCGGGAGCGAAGTCGCGTCAGAAGATGGAGCGGCGCGGCAGTTTCGGAGTCGGCATCGCCGCCGCGATCGTCGCGGGCTTCGGCCAGGGAACGGGAGCGGTGATCAGCCGCAAGGCGGAGGCGGTCGCGCTGGCTCTCGGAGTGGAGGGATCGGGGATCACCGCCGCGTTCCAGCGGGTCGTGGCGGGTTTGCTTTTCTCGGCGGTGGCGGTGCTGCTGATCCGTCTCTTCGGCTCGCGCGAGGCATGGGCCGCCTGGCGGACGCCTTTGGACCGGAAGATCGCCCCTTGGCTGATCGGCGCGGCGCTTTTCGGACCCGTCGTCGGGGTGAGTTGCTTTCAATGGGCCCTGCAGGACCTGGAAAGCGGAGTGGTTCTCGCGGTCGTGGCGTTGACGCCGATCGCGATGATGCCCCTGGCCGCATTGACGGAAGGGGACCGGCCCGGAAGGCTCGCCATCGCCGGCGCGCTCGTCGCGGTGGCGGGAGTGGTGTTGCTGAACCTCTGGGCGTGAGAGCGTTCGGTCAATTCTGTCCGTGGACGAAGGGGCAGGGAGTGGGGCTCATGCCGATGAGCAGGTGCGCCAGGCTGGGGTGGTAGCGCACGATGTCTTCGGCGAGGGCGCGCAGGCTCTCGTCGAAGGCCCGCTGGGTGTCGGGATCGTTCTCGCAGGTGTGGGCCGGCGCGATCGAGGCGGCGGCGAGGAGGGCGAGAGCGTCGGTTTTACCGGATTCGTGGGCGGGCTCGGGCAGATACATGGCGCGAGAGGCGGTTCGTTGGTTTCGTTGAGTGGTGGGGAATGAAGGCGGTGTCAATCCATCTGCATCGGGGTGTATCGCGGCGAAGGAGCCTGTCCGTCGCGCTGCAAGTCGCGGATTTTTTCCTTGAGCAGAGCATGGGCGGTGTCGGCGGCGTTTTTCCCGTAGAACCCGGAGGCCGAGAGCAGTTCAAGAAGCTCCTTCACCTGCGGGGTGGTGGAGATCGTGATCTGAACGGTCTCGGTCGTGTTCTTCGGTCTTGCCATGAGTTACCCCAAAGGTAATGGATAACAATGACATTGTTATAGGGAATTTATCCCTCAAGTCAAACTTTTGACTTCAAAGATGAAGAAAAAAGTTGCGCTTCATAAAAACGATGGTGTTCAAATGATTTTTGCGGGGAGAAGAGCGACGACTCACGCGATGCGGGACGCGCCGTGGGGCGCAAAGAGATTGCGAATCGAAGCGAGCGGGAGCACGTTTTCCTTATGAGCGACCCCGTTACGCACTGGTCCCCCCGTCCTTTTGTCCTCTCCTTTGTCGCGGCCCTTTTGTTGGGCGCTTGTCAGGATCGGAGCGCCACCCCCCCGCCGACCGAGCCGGCGGACGGGGCTCCGGCGACGGAGCAGGCGCCCGCCCCCCCCTCGGCATCCGAGACGCCCCAAGCTGCCAAGTCAGAGGAGGCGGCGCCCGAGACCGCTCCCTTACCCGAAACCACGCCGATGAAAGAAAGCCACGCCTCCGTCGCCCAAGGAAAGGAAATGATCACCCTCGGAGGCGGATGCTTCTGGTGTACGGAGGCGGTGATCGAACGGCTCGATGGGGTGGAGGACGTTGTTTCCGGCTACATGGGCGGACACGTCGAGAATCCGACCTACGAGCAGATCTGCACGAAGACGACGGGTCACGCCGAGGTCATCCAGGTGACCTTCGATCCGGCGAAAATCACCCTCGAAGAGATTCTCGACGTCTTCTGGCAGGCGCACGATCCCACGACCCTGAATCGCCAAGGCAACGACATCGGGCCGCAGTACCGCTCCGCGATCTTCTACCACACGCCGCAACAGAGGAACATCGCGATCCAGTCGATGAAGAAGCTGGACGAAAGCAAGGTCTACGAAGACCCCGCCGTCACCGAGATCACGGAAGCTTCGAAGTTCTGGGTCGGCGAGGACTACCATCAGAACTACTACGAGCTGAACAAGGATTCGAATCCCTACTGCCGCGCCGTGATCTCTCCCAAGCTGAAGAAGCTGGGGATGGAGTGAGGGGGGCGCTTCGGAAACCAAGAAGCGGTGCCTTCCGACGGACGCCCCGGCGGTCTTTCATACCCGGATCGGGTGCCGTCGAAAACGGATCTCAAGAGGAATGGGGTTCGGTGAACGCTGTGGGTCGGTTCCCTGTCCCGGTTTTGGGAGGCTGCCATCTTTCTCTGACGTCGCGTAGCGGGCTCGGCAGCTGTTCCGCTTGACCGGCTGTTGCTTGTCCAAGGCACTTCAAACCAAACCGAAGGCAGTTCTTGTGCCTTTTCGCGGCCATCCCTTCTCTCACAAACCCGCCACGACGGTTTCGCCGATCAGGATTTTATCGCCGTCGAGCTTCAGTTCGCGGCTTTCGAATTTCCAGAGCAGGCGCGGGTCGCCGGTGATCTCGATGGCGTCGCCCTTTCTCTCCGCCTGGAGCGGGCGGAGGTGGGGAAAGTGGGCCTGGACCGCGTTCCGGATCGGTTCCGCGTCGCGGTGCCCGACAGGGGCTCCGGGATAGGTGGCGCGGACGACGGCCGACTCGGAGACGGTGGTGACGAGATAGAGCCGTGCTCCGGAGCGGAGGCGTTTTTTCACGGATTCGAGATCCTTGCGGAGTCGTCGAAGCCGTTCCGCCGGGGCGATGGCCCCGCCGCTTTCACCTCGGGCGATGCGGTCGAGGAGCGCGGCGTGCCGGTCCGGGTCGAGCGTATGGACTTCGGTGCGGAGGTCGAGGGCGACGCTGCGGGTAGGCAGGGCGGTGCCTTCTTCGACCTGCGTTTCAAGCTGTGCCAGTTCGGATCGCGACAGAGTGACGGGAACTCGCTCGGTCGTCGAACGGGCGAATTGGCCGAGGAGAGGATTGCGCTCCGCCGGGGGCAGTTCGTCGAGAAGGCTGAAGGCTTTCCACAGGAGGGGGCCGTTGTTTTCCGAATAGATGTCGCCGGGATTGACCTCGTCGGGATTCCGGCCGGGAGCACGCCAGGTGATGGGAACCGCTGTGTCCAGGGAGACGTCCGCCGGGGAGTCGGGGGTATCGAGGGTTTTCTCCGATGTGCTGGCGAGATGGGGCGGCAGTTGGGCGCCGGGAGAGTCGGCGATGGCTTTGAGCGCAGCGGTCGCGTCTTCCGAGACGGGTGGGGCGATCAAGGGTTGCAGAGCAAGAGCGCCTGTTTCCTTTTTGGCGACGGTGCACGAGGTGAAAACGCCCGCGGATGCCAACAGGGGGAGAAGGATGGCAGGGAACGGGCGCATGAGCCGAGCGGAAGAAAATTAAGAAAGACAAACAATTAAAGTTATCCAAGCAATAAAAATCATGAAAGTCAATGAATTTGGAATCCCAGGACTGCGGATTGACTGGGCCGAATAGGAGGGATCGAGGGGCGAACTGCCAGCTACACAGAGCCTGTACGGGAATTCTGGCGGTCCTCTTCCGTGGTTTCCTGCCTTTCCTAGGCTTCTCCTTTCCCTAGGGCGGCTCCCTGTCCGAACGTCCTCTGGCTCCGCGGGTTCTCCGAGCGACCAGAGATCCGCCTGCTCAAGGGGTTGAAGAAGGGGGCGCAGGGGGCTTGCGATAGACGCTCAGGGAGATGTCGCCGTAGAGATCGTGGTAGGCGACGACGTCCTCGAGCTTCATCAGGACCCATGGGGAAAAGAGGTCGGGGCCGTTTTTCGTGAAGACGATGTCGTCGGCGATGTGGATGCAGCCGTGGACGGTTCGGGGGCCGGAATTGAGCAGCAGCATGTCTCCGAAATGAAGCGGGGGCAGGGTGGGCACGAACTCGTCGAGGATGAGCTGGCCGCGTTCCGGGGAATCGGCATAGACTTCGCGCGGAACGAAGCGGAAGAAGTTGTAGCAGGTCCAGAACCAATCGGGGAGGCGGCCTCCGATCCCATCGGCGGGGGAGGGGAAACGGTTCAGGAGTTGCCGGGGGGTCGCGGGGAGAAGATGGGCGATGTCGATGGCGGCGCCGTTGTTCGCGGCGACGACGGATTCGAGCAGGGGCATCACCGCTTTGTTCTTGTAGCCTGCCGTCCAGTAGTCGTCGATCTCCTTCGTGAGGGAGTCTTGGGTGATCCGAAGGCGTACGATCAGGCTTTGTTTCCTGAGCAGTCCTCTGAGGATCTCCTTTTCATCGAGGATCGAAGAGGCTCGTCGGAGGGTGAAGGGGGTGTCGGCGAAGAAATACCCACGTTCGCGCGGGGTGGGGTAGGCCAGTAGGGAGATGTCTTCGATCGCGCTTCTCGGGATGTTGGTGCCGGCGAACCAGGAGGAGAGGTTCTCGGAGTCGATGTAGATCGGGCGGAGGTGGTAGCGGTTCTCCCCGTATCGCGAGAGAGCCTGATAGAGCTTCTTCCGGGTTCCGTAGGGTATCGTCAGGATGGTTTCGTCCTTCGGGAAGACCCGCATGATTTCGGAGCTGCTCAGGATGGTCGAGCCGTTCGTGACGAGGCGGATTTCGGCATCGGTCATCCCCGCCTCTTGAAGCAGGCCCTGCAGCGTCGCTTCGTTCCCGGCGGGGAAGGACCATTCGACCTGCTGGGAAGGCGTGGTGAGGAATTGCAGGTAGGATTCGGGCGCGTCGAGCGGGATCCGGTAGTACTCGAGAGCCCCCCAAGGACCTGGAGGCGGTTTGATGACTTCGCGGGTGCGCAGCGTGCTGGCCCAGAGGGCGCAATCCGCCGTGAGAAGGAGAAGCGGGAGCGCGATGCGAAAGACGACGGTGGCGGGAGGGCGGCTCATCTCAGTTGGATGTCGGCTTTCGGCGATAGGACCTCTCGTAGAAGGTCGATTCGTCGAGATAGACGGAAAGCATGTCGGATTTCCGCGTCAGCACGAAGGGGCGCGCGAAGCTCGCGCCGTTCTTCGTGAAGACGATGTCGTTGGCGACGTGGGTGTAGCTGTGCAGGAAGCTGCCGTCGGATTCGTTGAACATGCAGATGAGGTCGCCGAAGCGCAGCTCCCCCTCGAAGGGCTCGAATTCGCCCTCGAGGTGCTGGTGGCAGGCCGCCGAGTCGAGCAGACGGGGAGAGGCCTTACGATGGAAGAACTGCACCGACGCCCAGAAGCAGTCAGGCGTGTTGTTGGGGACGACGTCCCGGAGATTGGTGAAGCCATAGAGGTAGCGCCTCGGCACGGGGGGAAGGATCTGGACGAGATCGATCCGGTCGACTCCCGAGGTCGAGAGGACGCCGCGGAGGGTGGACTCGATTCCTTGGTTCCAGCCGTCGGCGGACCAGTAGTCCACGACCGCGTCCAAGTCGGTGGTTTCGTCCACGACGAGGCTGACGATGAGTCCCCTCGTGGCGAAGGTGGCGCGGAGGAAGTGCTCCTTTTCCGCCTGGTCGTTTCCCAGCTTGCGGAGGATGTAGGGGCGGTCCATCAGGCTGAGCACGTTTCGCCTTTTGAACGCCATCTTCTTCACCAGGTCGAGAGTCGCCGGCGAAACCTTGCCGTTTTCGAAAGCGGAGAAGTCGCCGCCCTCCAGATTGATCACGGTTTTGGAGAAGAAGTATTCGTTGTTGAGCCGGAACCAGCGCGCCAGAGCGGACCGGTCTTCAGACCTGAGGCTCTCGATGATCGCATCGCTGATTTCGAGGTCGAGACCGGACGCGGTCGGTTTCCAAACGCCTTCGCGATCCACCAAGGAGAGGGTGTCTTCCGTCAAGCCGAGATCGGCGAGCAGTTTCCGGGCGGTCGATTGATCGACGCTGCCGAAGTTCCAATGGGACCGCTCGTCGTAGAGGGCTTCCCAGAGATGGGTGGCGGGGGGTTCCAGGGTCACCGGATAGGATTCGATGATGCCCCAGGGTCCCGAGGAGCGAACGACGAGAGCGCGGTTGTCTTGGGAGATGCCAGGCCGAGCGAAGGCGAGGGAGACGAGGAGCAGGGTGGGCGCGAGCCGTCTGAGTGGAGGTACAAAAGGACAATACGGCGATCGGGGGGATCGCTTGGAGGAGGAGTCCATGGAATGTGAAGGGTCGTGAACCCTAATCCCTTCCTGGAAATTGGAAATCCAAATTCCGAGCCGGGAACGCACCGCTTTTGCGCCAGCGGAGGGGTCGCCGAGCCGAACCGGATCGTCGGGCCGAGGACGGCTCCGCAACTTGAACCTTCCCCCGAGGACGTTGCGGTGCGCGGGTCGGTGCGGGAAGGTTCCGCAAACGGATTTGCGAATCCTCCTTGCGTGGCTTATCGATTCCTTTCCGAACCGCGCATTCAACCTTCCACACCATCATGGCCAACGAGAAACCCGAAATCACCGCCTATCTGAAGACCTTCTGCGGCTGGAGCGAGGGCGTGCGCGCCGTTTTCCGCAAGTACGGTCTCGAATACACGGAGAAAGACATCATCAAGAACCCCGCCTTCCGCTGGGAGATGGAGCAGAAGAGCGGTCAACCCCTCTCTCCCTGCGTCGTCGTCAACGGGACGATGCTCGCCGACATCAGCGGCGAAGAAGTCGAGCAGTGGATGATCGCGAACGGCTTGTTGGAGAAAAGCGACGCCGCTCCCGATGCTCCCATCGATTCCGCCTGCACCGACGCGCAGCACGCGGCGATGGAGGCGGAGGCCCGCTTTGGAGCCGGCTCCGATGGCGCGAAGGTCCGCATCGTCGAGTGAGCGGAGGCGACGCCTTCTCCCGATCCACTTCTCCTCCCGATGTCGGATTCCAATGTTCCCAAAAAGGGCCTCGGGCGCGGACTCCACGCGCTGATCAAGGCCCCCGGCGCGGTGCCTCTTCGGGCCTCCGTTCCGAACGAATCCGAGCCGTCGACCGGCGAGCGCGTTCTGCGCGTGCCCCTCGACAAGGTCGTGCCCTCGCCTCTTCAGCCGAGGAAGCGATTCAACGACGAGCATCTCGGCGAACTGGTCGAATCGATCCGCGAGCACGGCGTGATCCAGCCGCTCATCGTCCGGCCCGTGGAGGGGAAATACGAGCTCATCGCGGGGGAGCGCCGCTGGAGGGCCTCGACTCGATTGAAGCTGGCCGAGGTTCCGGTCATCGCGCGGGAGGCCTCCGACCGCGACGTGCTGGAGATGGCCCTGATCGAGAACCTCCAGCGCGAGGATCTCGATCCCCTGGAGGAGGCCGAGGCCTACGCCCGCCTCGCCAAGGAGTTCGGCTTGAAGCAGGAGGAAATCGCCCAGCGTGTCGGCAAGAACCGGGCGACGGTCTCCAACGCCATCCGCCTTCTCGACCTCGATCCCGAGGTGCAGACCCTGGTCTCGCGAAAGCTCCTCAGCAGCGGGCACGCCAAGGCCATTCTGGGCTTGAAGACCAAGGCCGAGCAGCGCATGCTCGCCGATCTCGTGGTGAAGCGGAAGCTGAACGTCCGCGATACCGAAAAGCTCGTCTCCGAGACGATCAACGGCAAGACCGTCGCGAAGAAAGCGGCGAAAACCAAGCTCCCTCCCCAGGTCGAGACCTACCTCCGCCAGATCCAGGACCAGCTCCGCAGCCGCTTCGCCACCAACGTCGCGATCCAGCATGGCGACAAACGCGGAAAGATCGAGATCGAATACTACGGCAACGAGGACCTCGGTCGGGTCCTCGAGCTGATGGGCGTGCGGCTCGACTGAGCCTCGCCGAGGCGTTCCGCGTCCATTCCCATGAGATGAAACGCTTCGCGCCCTTTCTCTCGCTCTTGCTCCTCTTCGGCTCCGGTTGCGGCGGCCCGGCCTTCACCTTCAACGAGGCCGATCCGCTCGATGCCCAGGTCTCCGGGGAGAAGGCCTTCGCCCATGTCTCCGCCGTCGTCGGTTTCGGACCCCGTCCCTCCGGCTCCGAGGCCATCGAGAAGACGCGCCAATATCTCGAGAAGGAGCTCTCCGCCCTCGGCTGGACGACGCGTCGCCAGACCTTCACGACGAAGACGCCGCGCGGGCCGGTCGAGTTCACCAATCTGCTCGCCCGTTTCGGCGAAGAATCCTGGAAAGGGCGGGTCAGGGGATTGATCTGTTCGCACTACGATACGAAGCGCTACGACCACTTCGAGTTCGTCGGAGCGAACGACGCGGGTTCGAGCACCGGCTTGCTCGTCGAGCTCGCCCGCGTCCTCGCGCAGCGCCCCGCCGCCGCTTCGCGGATCGAGCTGGTCTTCTTCGACGGAGAGGAGGCCTTCGGCACCAACATCACCGGCAGCGACGGCCTCTACGGCAGCAAGCACTACGCGGCGGAGTGGTTGCTGAGGCCGGAGAGGGAGCGTCCCCGCTGGGGCCTCCTCCTCGACATGGTCGGCGACGCGGATCTGAACATCCGCGCCGGGGTTCGCATCCCCCGTCAGTCGATCCGCGAGCTTGCCGAGGCGAGAAGGAAAGACGGCTACAACGTCGACATCGAAAGAACCGAGGCGGAGTTGCAGGGGCTTTCGCGGGATCTTCTCGCGGCGGCGGACGAGCTCGATTTGCGTGCGTACGTCGGGATCAGCCCCGACTACATCGTCGACGACCATATCCCTCTGAACGTCGTGGCCGGCATCCCCACCATCGACCTGATCGATTTCGACTACGCTCCCTGGCATACCCCCGCCGATACGCTGGACAAACTCAGCGCGGAGAGCCTGGAGATCACCGGAAAGGTGACGCTGAGGCTCGTGGAGAAGTATCTGCTCGGCGGCCATGGCCGCCGTGAAAAGTGAAAGGTAGTGGCCTTGGAAAAGGTCAGCGCAAATCAGCGGTCCCGTCTGTGCCTTGCGTCATTTTTCCGGGTCCCGGGAAATGACCTTCGTTCAGCGGAGAGCGGTGTAGAATTTGGTGGGAACTTCGACGAATGCCCATTAATACGCCAAGCAGGTAGAAATTTTCACGAATTTCTCTACCCGCACGCGCCTCAAGTCCTGCCGCAGCAGGACTTGAATTTCTTTCCGCTGCCGCAAGGGCAGGGGTCGTTGCGCCCCACTTTGGGAAGCTCGCGGCGTTGCGGGGTCTTCGGAATCTGGATCTCGGGCCGCGGGGCGGGCGCGGGTTCGGGAGCGGCGCCGCCGGCGGCGAGGACGTCGGGACGGCTCATCTGGATGCCGCGGAGGACGCGGTTGTAGTCCTCGGGCCGGATCGTGGTGGTGCGGAAGAGGTTGCCCAGAACCTCGGTCTTGATCCGGTCCATGAGGCCGACGAAGAGCTCGTAGGCGTGGTGCTTGTATTCGACGAGGGGATCCTTCTGCGCGTAGCGGTAGTTGCTGATCGAGTCGCGCAGGCTGTCCATCTCGAAGAGGTGCTCCTGCCAGAGCTGGTCGATGCTGTGGAGGATGACCCACCGCTCCAGGTCCTCGCCGCGGGCGGGATCCTCGTGGCTCATCTTCACCTCGTAGGCGGCCTTCACCTGGCCGACGAGGAAGTCGAGGTTCTCGTCGTCGCTCCGGCTGTCGAGGGCGGCATCCTCGGCGGTGAGGCCGAGGGGGAAATGGGTGTTCACGACCTGGAGGACGGCCTCGGGGATGAGGCGTCCGAGATCGGGATCGAAGCAGTCGCCGAGGATCTTGGGCATGGCGTCCTCGATGATCTCGAGAACGAGGGAATGCGGATCCTCGGTGCTGAGGACTTCGTTGCGGTAGCCGTAGACGACGCTCCGCTGGTTGTTCATCACGTCGTCGTATTCGAGGATGTGCTTCCGCGCGAGATAGTCGCGGGTCTCGACTTTCTTCTGGGCGTTCTCGACGGACTTGTTGAGCCAGGGGTGCTCGAGCTCCTGCCCCTCCTCGAGGCCGAAGCGCTCCATCATCTTGGTCATGCGCTCGGCGGCGCCGAACTGCATCATCAGGTCGTCCTCGAAGCTGACGTAGAAGACCGACATGCCGGGGTCGCCCTGGCGGGAGCAGCGTCCGCGGAGCTGGCGGTCGACGCGGCGGCTGCGGTGGCGCTCGGTGCCGATGACGAAGAGGCCGCCCTTGTCGGCAACGCCTTCGCCGAGCTTGATGTCGGTGCCGCGACCGGCCATGTTCGTGGCCACCGTGACGGCTCCGGCCTGGCCGGCGCGGGCGACGATCTCGGCTTCCTGCAGGTGGAACTTCGCGTTCAGTACGGAGTGCGTGATCTTCTCCCGCTGCAGCATGCGCGAGAGGATCTCGGAGGATTCGACGCTGGCGGTACCGAGGAGGATGGGCTGGCCTAGGGCGTGGCGCTCCTTCACGAGATCGACGACGGCCTTGAACTTCTCGCGCTGGGTCTTGTAGATCTTGTCGTTGAGGTCGATGCGGGCGATGGGCCGGTTCGTCGGCACGACGAGGACCTCGAGCTTGTAGATGTCGTGGAACTCCGCGGCTTCGGTCTCGGCGGTGCCGGTCATGCCGCCGAGCTTCTGGTAGAGGCGGAAATAGTTCTGGATCGTGATGGTGGCGTAGGTCTGGGTCTCGCCCTCGATGGTGACGCCCTCCTTCGCCTCGACCGCCTGGTGGAGCCCGTCGGACCAGCGGCGTCCCGCCATCTTCCGTCCGGTGTTCTCGTCGACGATCATGACGCGGTTGTCCTCGACGACGTAGTGGACGTCCTTTTCGTAGAGGGTGTAGGCCTTCATCAGCTGGGAGATGGTGTGCATCTTCTCGGCTTGGGCGGCCATCTGCTGCTGGAGGTCGCGCTTCGCGGCGGCCTTCTGGGTATCGGTCAGGTCGGCGTTCCCGTCGATCACGGAGAAGGCCTCGGAGAGGTCGGGGAGGACGAAGGCCTGGGGGTCGCCGGGACTGAGGAACTGGCGTCCCTGCTCGGTCAGCTCGGCCTCGTGCTGCTTCGGATCGAGGGTGAAGTAGAGCTCCTCCTTCAGGGCGAAGAGGGCGGTCTTCTGCGGGTCGCGGTAGAACTCGAGCTCGGCCTTCTCGACGGCGCGGCGGACGTCGGTGTTCTCCATCGCGCGCATGAAGGCGCGGTTCCGGGGCATGCCGAGCTTGATCTTGTAGTAGGTCGTGCCGGCCTCGGCGGTCTTGCCTTCGTCGAAGAGCTTCTTCGCCTCGGCGGCGAGATCGTTGCAGAGCTGGGTCTGCTTGCGGTAGAGATCGCGGATCTGGCTCTTGTAGAGGTCGAACTGCTGGTCCTGGCGCACCGTGACCGGACCGGAGATGATGAGCGGGGTGCGCGCCTCGTCGACAAGGACGGAGTCGACTTCGTCGATGAGGGCGAAGTAGTGGTTGCGCTGGACCTGCTGCGTGGCGTCCTGGGCCATGCCGTTGTCGCGCAGGTAGTCGAAGCCGAATTCGCTGGCGGTGCCGTAGGTGATGTCCTTTTCGTACTGGGCCTTGCGCAGCTCGCCGCGCAGGTCGTTCTGGATGCAGCCGACGGAGAGGCCGAGGTATTCGAAGAGATAGCCCATCCACTCGGCGTCGCGGCGGGCGAGGTAGTCGTTCACGGTGATGACGTGGACGCCCAGCCCGGTGAGGGCATTGAGAAAGACGGGCAGGGTGGCGACGAGGGTCTTGCCCTCGCCCGTGGCCATTTCGGCGATCATGCCGCGGTGGAGACCGACGCCGCCGATGAGCTGCACGTCGAAATGGACCATCTCCCATTTCACAGGGTGGTCGCAGACGATCCATTCGCGTCCGCAGAGACGGCGGGCCGCGTTCTTGACCACGGCGAAGGCCTCGGGCAGGATCTCCTCGAGGTAGGCGGCGCGGGCGGGGGGGAAATCGTCCTTCAGGTCGTGGAAGAGCCGCTGGGCCTCGAGGATGCGGGGCGCGAGTTCGGCGGCGTCGAGGCGGTCGACCTCGTTCGGCGAAACGAAGGCGGCGGCGCGTTTGAACTCCCCGGCGAGACGGGCGAAGCGCTCCGACCAGTCCTTGAGCAGGGCGCGGTTCTCCTCCTCCGTGTGGGTCCCGAGGATGCGTTCGCTGTAGCTTTCGACCCGCAGGCTGTAGCGGTCGAGGTGGGCTTTCCACGCGGCGGTCTTGTCTTTGAGGACTTGCTCCGGTTCGTTCTGCAGCCCCCGTTCGATCTCGTTGATCTTGACGACGATCGGCGCGATGCCGCGGATGACGCGGGCATTCCGGCTGCCGACGATGAGTTTGAGGAGCCACTTGACCATGATGAGTAGAAGGGGAGAGAAGAAAGATCGGAAGGGGGGAGGATACTCGATCTTGCGGGTTTTTCAGCGATTTTTCCCGGAGAGGGAGTCACGGATCAGTGGGCACGAGTCACGGGACGGCGGTCGTGGAGGAACACTCGTGACCGGTGACCCGTGACCTCACGCATGCCGCTTGAGAAACTCCTCCGCGAGAGCGCGGTAGGCGGCGGCACCGGAGCAGGTGGGGGCGTAGTCGATGATGGTCTGTCCGTAGCTGGGCGCCTCCCCGAGACGGATGTTCCGCGGGATGATGGTCTCGTAGGTGACTTCCGGGAAATACTCGCGCACGTCGTTGATGACCATGGTGGAGAGATTCGTCCGGCTGTCGGCCATGGTCATGACGATGCCTTCGAGGACGACCTCCGAGTTCGCTCCGGATTCGCGGATCTGCTGGTGGACGCCGACGATCTTGGAGAGGCCCTCGAGGCCGAAGTACTCGCATTGCAGCGGGACGATGAGCTCGTCGGCGGCGGCCAATGCGGAAGTCATCAGCACCCCGAGGGACGGGGGGCAGTCGATGAGAAGGTAGTCGGCCGGATCGGTGGCCTTGAAGGGGGCGAGCAGGTTGCGAAGGCGCACGAGATGGTCGTCCTCGCGGGCCATCTCGATCTCGCAGCCGGCGAGATCCATGTCGCAGGGAATGAGGGAGAGGTTCTCGTATTTCGTCTTCAGGACCAGATCGGCCACGTCGCCGCCGCCGATGAGATGCTGGTAGATGCTGGGATGATCTCCAGGAGCGAAGCCGAGGGCGCTGGTCGAATTCGCCTGCGGGTCGAGATCGAGGACGATGACTCTGACTCCCCGCTCCGCGAGGCACGCGCCGAGATTCACCGAGGTGGTGGTCTTTCCGACGCCGCCCTTCTGGTTGGCAATGGCAATGGTCTTCATCGGGAGTCGCGGGGTAGAACGAATGGGCCGGAATCTGGCGCGATCCGACGGCAGGGGAAAGGGAAAATGGGGGAGGGGCGTGAAAAAGTGCCGGGCGGCATCCGATCCGCTGGAGAACCGGGCGATGCCGGGACCGAAGGCCGCACTTGCTCCGGAGCGCGGAAGGGACGAGGATGGCGAAACGTTCCGCGATGACCACGATCCGCCTGTTCGCCGCCATCCTGCTGTTCCCGCTCCTTCCCTGCGAGGGCGAGGCTCAGGAGAAGAAGACTTGGCCTTTCCACGACCAGACCCGCCACGACGCGGTGCTGGCCGGGCTGCGGCAGAAGCTCTACAACGACGGGATCTTCCATTCCCTGCCGAAGGGGATCTCGCTCTTCCTCGACGCGGACGAGGAACCCGACGAGGAGGGCTGGATCATGGTCACGGTGCGGCAGTTGAACGGCGAGGGATCCGGTGGCGATCCGGACGTCTCGCCCGCTCTCGTCCATTTCTACGTTCGCGAATCGGACGGGACGATCCAGTGGTACGATGTCGTCGAGGACCAGCGCCGCTCCTGGGAGGCGTTTCTCAAAGCCCAGAAGGCTCCCTGACCGAACGGCCTATGAAGGTGGAAAAAGTGAAATACGTCCTTTGGGTTGCGGACATGGACCGCGCCATCTGCTTCTATACGGGGCTCTTCGATGGCCACCTGTCCTTCCGCAGCGAAGGGTGGAGCGAAATCGTCGTGTGCGGCTCGACCATCGGTCTCCACGGCGACGGAGAGGGAGGGCGCACCTGGACCGGGTTGAGCTTTCAGCTCGACGACCTCCGTGAAGGGGTCGAACAGCTGCTCGCCTGCGGCGGGCAGCTGGCCCGTCCCCTCGACGAATCCGCGGAGGAGGCGCTCCATCTCGCCATGTGCGTCGATCCCGAAGGAAACGAGTTCATGATGACCCAGCGGCGGGAGGCGTAGGCGAACGTTCGGGTGTGGAGAAGGGATGGCGGCTCGGCTCCGCTTTGTCCGAAGAGCAGAATTCCCGCGTTGACAACACCGGCTTCTTGCGGCGCTATTCCCGCTTTCCCTCTTGTATGATCGCGGAATCCATCGCCACGCAATTCGACGTCCCCGGGCGTCTCGTCGCGTTGCGGCCCATCGGGGCCGGCAACGTGAACGACACCTACCGCGTCATCCTGCGAACCACCTTCTCCGAGGAGCAGTTCATCCTCCAGCGCATCAACCGGGCCGTCTTCAAGGATCCGGCGGCGGTGATGGCGAACATGAAGGCCGTGACCGACCATGCCCATCGCCGGATCGAGGCCGAGGCCGACCAGGCGGACCGCATCTGGCAGCTCCCGCGGGTGATTCCGGCGAAGGATGGAACCGACTATGTCGTCGATCCCAAGGGGGAATGCTGGCGGGCCCTCTCCATGATCGCCAGTTCGACGAACTACGAGAAGGTGAACGAGCCCGAGCACGCGGCCGAGGCCGGGCGCGTCCTCGGACACTTCCAGCGCATCATCTCCGATTTTCCCGCCGAGGAGCTCGCCGACACCCTTCCGGGCTTCCACATCGCGCCGGGCTATCTCGCGGGCTACGACGGCGTTCTCGCGAATCCCGAAGCGAAGGCCCGCCTCGATGCGGTCTCGGAAGCCCGCCGTCTCGCCAAGTTCGTCGAGCAGCGCCGCGAGTTCGTCAGCGTTCTCGAGAACGCGAAGGACGGAGGGGAGCTGCACCTTCGCCCGATCCATGGCGATCCGAAGATCACGAACGTCATGATCGACAACTTCACCGGCAAGGGCACCGCCATCGTCGATCTGGACACGGTGAAGCCGGGCTTGATCCACTACGACTTCGGCGACGCGGTGCGCAGCGGCTGCAATCCGGCGGGCGAGGAGACGAGCGATCTCAGCGAGGTCTACCTCGACCTCGACCTGTTCGCGGCGCTGGTGCGGGGGTATCTCGCGGAGGCGCGGGAGTTCCTCACCGAGGCCGACAGGAGCTATCTCTACGATTCCGTCAGGCTCATCGCTTTCGAACTGGGCCTGCGCTTCTTCGCCGACTACCTGGCCGGAGACGTGTACTTCAAGACCAGCTACGAAGCCCAGAACCTGAACCGCGCCCGCGTCCAGTTCGCCTTGTGCGAGAGCATCGAGGCGCGGGAGGGAAAGATGCGGGGGATCCTGGAGAAGAACGCGTAGCCTCATCGATGCGGGGCGGTCGAAACGACCGCCCTGAGGAAATGGTGGAAGGGTATCTGGAGGGCGACCGCGCCGGCTGCCCGGCACCGATGGGGCGATAGATCGAAGCCGCGGCAGCCGCCTCACCCGAAATATTCCCGGTTCCACTTCATTCCATACCACCAGCCGATCACGCTGGCGATGGAACTGGACATCATCGCGGCGGCCAGCCCGAAAAAGTCGCCGATCCACCAACCGATGGCTCCGGCGAAGGAGGACACCAGCAAAACGAAGAAGAATCCCATGGGGTAAAAATTTATGGAAATTATAATATTGTCTCCATGGAAGGAAAGAGGATTCCGTCGATGGCAACCATTTTGAGTGATAGGACGGAGGTTTTGGGGAAGCGGCTCGGCGGTTTTTCCGAAAAATTGAAAGTTTCCTTCGAAATTCGCCATCCGAATTCGTCGATTTGGTGAAAAATTGAGTATTTTAGACAGAAAACCCGACGAAATGGGTTGCCAAAGGTGGAAAGATGGTCACTTTGAAGGGAAACAGCCCGAATTGATCCAATGGCTTCCAAAAAAACGCAAGAATCGCTCGATGGAGCGCAGGCGCTCGTGAAAACCCTCGATAGCCTCGGCATCGAATATGTCTTCGGCTATTCCGGCGGCGCCGCGCTGCCGATCTTCGACGCGCTGGAAACGGTGAAGTCGAACATGAAGTTCGTGCTGACCCGTCATGAGCAAGGGGCGACCCACATGGCCGACGGCTACGCCCGTGCCACCGGCAAGCCCGCCGTGGTGCTCGTGACCTCCGGTCCCGGCGCGGGAAACACCCTCACGGGGATCATGACGGCGCAGATGGATTCCATTCCCATGATCATCGTGACAGGCCAGACGGTGACCTGGATGCTGGGCAAGGACGCCTTCCAGGAGGCCGACATCTTCGGCATCACCATTCCGGTGGTGAAGCACAACTTCCTCGTGAGGGAGACCAACGAGCTGCCCCGAATCGCCAAGGAGGCCTATCACATCGCCACGACAGGACGTCCCGGCCCGGTGCTCATCGACGTGCCGAAGAACATCAGCCAGTCGGCATTCTCCGGCGACCTCGATGCCGAGATCGACCTGCCCGGCTACCGGCCTGAGGCGGCCTTCGACATCGACGGCGCCTCGATCGAGGAAGCGGCCCGGCTCATTAACCTCTCGAAGAAGCCGCTCATTCTCGCCGGGCACGGAGCCATGATCTCCGGAGCCGAGCGGGAGCTGATGGAGCTGGCGGTGAAGATGGACTCTCCCGTGACCTCGACCCTGCTCGGGAAGGGCGTCTTCCCCGAGTCGCACGACCTTTCCCTCGGCATGCTCGGGATGCACGGCACCGCCTACGCGAACAAGGCCGTGTGCGAATGCGACCTCATCCTCAACATCGGCTCGCGCTTCGACGACCGCATCATCGGCCAGGCCGACAAGTTCGCCGCCCAGGCGAAGATCATCCACATCGACATCGATTCCGCCGAGATGGGCAAGATCATCGTGCCCGACGTGGGCATCGTGGGCGACGCCAAGACCGCGCTGAAGCAGCTCCTTCCCCTCGTGGAGAAGGCGAAGCATCCCGAGTGGAACGCCCACATCAACGGCTACAAGAAGAAGTATCCGCTCGCCTACAAGAAGCAGGGCGGTCTCCGCATGCAGCAGGTCCTCGACGAGATCCACGAGCTCACCGGCGGCAAGGCCATCGTCTCCACCGACGTGGGCCAGCATCAGATGTGGGCGGCGCAGTTCTACACGAACGACGCTTCCTTCAAATGGATCAGTTCGGGCGGAGCGGGAACGATGGGCTTCGGCTTCCCCGCGGCGATCGGAGCGCAGTTCGCCTGCCCCGACGAGACCGTCATCGCCGTGGTCGGCGACGGAGGCTTCCAGATGACCCTCTGCGAACTGGCCACCGCCGTGATCCACAGGCTGCCGATCAAGATCCTCGTGCTCAACAACCACTACCTCGGCATGGTGCGCCAGTGGCAGGAGCTCTTCTTCGACAACCGCGAGAGCGGCGTGGACCTCGTCGGCAACCCCGACTTCGTGAAGCTCGCCGAAGCCTACGGAGCCAAGGGCATCCATATCAAGCGTCCCGCCGACGTGCGCAAGAAGCTGCAGGAAGCCCTGGACCACAACGATGGCCCCGTGCTCATCAACGCCGAGTGCATCAAGACGGACAACGTCTTCCCGATGATCCCCGCCGGCGCCGCCCTCGAGCAGATGCTCATCGAGCCACCCAAGCACAAGATGGAGAAGCCGGTTGGATCGACCTGATCGGCGGAGCCGGATCGGGGCGATCCGAGTAAAAGGTGAAAGGTGAAAGGTAAAAAGTCCCTAGCCTTCGTCACCGGCCACCGACGCTTCGACTGCATTTCCGACTTTTTACTTTTCACCTTTTACTTTTTACTGCGGCCGTGGGCCGCCCCAACCTTTTACTTCTGTTTCGCTATGTCGCGTGAAATTACGACTGTGGATTCCAAGCCGAAACCCCGTCCCGACATCGTCGGAGGGCACACGCTGAGCATGTATGTGAACAACAAGCCGGGCGTGCTCATGCGCATCTGCCAGATCTTCGCGCGCCGGGCCTACAACATCGATTCGCTCGTCGTCTCGCAGGGACGCGATCCGCGTTTCTCCCGGCTGACCCTCGGGATCAGCGGCGATCCGGCGGGACTCTCCCAGATCATCCTCCAGTGCGACAAGCTCGTCGACGTGATCCACTGCAACGAGCACATGCCCGAAGACTCGGTCGTGCGCGAGATGGCCCTGATCAAGGTCCGCACCGAAAACGCGGAGAGGCGCACCGAGGTTCTCCAGATCGTCGAGCATTTCGGAGGCAAGACGGTGGATTTTTCCGAATCGTCCATGATCGTCCGCATCGAGGGGGCGAGCGACAAGGTCGATGCCTCGATTCGCCTCCTCAACAACTACGACATCGTCGAGACGGTCCGCACCGGCAAGGTCGTGATGGCCCGTGGCGAACAGTGGACGTGACCTGAGGCCCGTTCCGTGCTAGATTGCGGGCGACGCCATGGGCAAGCCCGCGACACCGGTTCCACCGACCTCCCCAGCACCGCTTTTCCCGGTGGCGCGACAGGAGAGCGGCGGGGAACCCTCGCCTTCTCGGGAGGAAAACCGGAAAGGGGCGGAGGGGGAGTGCCTCGCTCCACCCCGTCCGGGAATCCCTTCCGATTCCCTGCCCCAGTCTCCTTCTCCGGAGGAAGGGACGCGGCGTGCGAGCCCGGTATGCTACTCCAGCGAGTTTCCGGACTGGTGATTATGGAGGTCCGTCTCAAGCGCGCCTACGACGCCCCCTCGCCCGAGGATGGGGAGCGCTTCCTGGTGGATCGGCTCTGGCCCCGCGGAGTCAGGAAGGAGACGCTGAAGGTCTCGGCTTGGTTGAAGGACGTGGCGCCCAGCGACGAGCTGCGTCGTTGGTTCGACCATGATTCCGCCCGGTGGGAGGAATTCCGCCGCCGCTACCGCGACGAGCTGCGAAGCCGCGGAGACGTGCTGAAGCCCTTGCGCGACGCCGCGTCGAAGGGACCGATCACCTTGGTCTACGCCGCCCGCGAGCCGGTCTACAATCACACGACGATGTTGCGCGAGATGCTCTTGAAGTCGAAAGCCGGAGGATCCTGATCCTTGGGGTATGTCAAGGCGTTCTCCCTTGAAGCATCGACGGAAAGAAGCTCTCACGAGCTTCTCCACGGGCGCCTTGCGTCTTTTGTGCGTGTCGCGGCCTGCTTCCCTGGCATGGCAGGCTCAAAAGCGATTCCGCCACATCATCGACTCGACCGGCAGGTGGGTGCGCTCGTTGTACTTCGCCGAACCCTTCGAGTGGTAGGGGTGGATGATCTCCCCCTCGACGAGGAAATAGATGAGCTGTCCGATCGGCATGCCCTCGTAGACGCGAACGGGCTGCTTCACCGAGATCTCGAGAGTCCAGTAGTTGCAGAAACCCACGTCTCCCTTCCCGGCCGTCGCGTGGATGTCGATGCCGAGGCGGCCGACGCTGGACTTGCCTTCGAGAAAGGGCACGGTCGCATGGGTTTCGGTGTATTCCACGGTCGATCCAAGATAGTTGATCTGCGGCTCGAGCACGTAGCCTTCGGGCGGGATTTCGAAGTGGTCGATCTCGTTGTGCTGCCGGGCGTCGAGAACGCGTTTCCGGTAGGTCGCGAGGTGCTTGCTGAGGTGGACGTCGTAGCTGTTCGTCCCGAGGCATTCGCGACGGTAGGGCTCGATGACGATTTCGCCCCGCTCCATCGCGGCGAGAATCTCGGAGTCGGAAAGGATCATGGTCTAGTTCTCCCACCCGTAAAGAGCGACGCCGCGAGGAGCAAGCGCTTTTTGCGCGGCGGGACCGAAACCGGCCGGACGGACATCGCCGCCGTTGGATGAGGAGGCGGCGGGAGAGGGGAAGGCGACGGGGCGTCGGCGTTCTTCGTCCGTCTTTCCGACGATCACATTCCCAGCCCGTAGCGCAGCAGCGCCTCGGACTCCTGCCAGACCGTGGGGCTCGAGCTGCCGAGGATGACGGCGACGACGGTCCGGCCATTGGCCGAGGCCGAGGAGACGAGGCAGCGGCCCGCCGCGTTCGTGTAGCCGGTCTTCAGCCCGGTGCAGTGGGGGAAGTAGCGAAGGACCTGGTTGGTGTTTGTCAGGGTCCTCGCGGTGCCGTTGGCCATGCGGAAGGTGTAGCTCCTCATTCCGCAGATTTCGCGCACGGTCGGGTTCCGCAGCGAAGCCAGACCGAGCCGGGAGAGGTCGCGGGCAGTCGAGTACTGACCGGGGGGAGAGGGGAGGCCGTTCGAGTTGGTGAAGTAGGAGCTGTGCATCCCGAGCTGGCGGGCCTTCGCGTTCAGGTTGGCGACGAAGGCCGCTTCGCTGCCCGAATGGTCGCGGCCGAGGGCGCGTGCGATGTCGTTGCAACTGCGGATGAGCACCGCCCGGAGCAACTCCTCGCGGGTGTAGACCTCGCCGGCCTTGAGCCCCATCACCGTGGGCTCGGCCCAGGTGTCCGACTCCGTGATCGTGACCGGGGCGCTCAGACCACCACGCTCGGCCACGAGGAGCCCGACGAGGAGCTTCTGCGTGCTCGCGGCGGGGAGGCGCGTATCGGCGTTCTTCTCGAAGAGCACCCGCCCTGAGCCGTCGACGAGGATCGCCGCTCTCGCCGTGATGTTCGGCGCGCTGCCGGAGGGAGAGACAGGGTTCTGGGGAAACGCGAGGGGGGTGGGCTGCGGGGCCTCGACGGGACCGGGGGCGACGGCGACGGAGCCGTAGGCGGCGGGAGAGCCGGCGTCCGATCCGACGGTTCCGGGGTTCGGATACTGGTAGGCGCCGGTGGGTGGCGGCGGAGTCTGATAGGAGACCGGTTCGTTCGAGCGGCACCCCCCCAGAAAGGCCGGCAACAGCATCGCCACCGCCGCGAAAAAGGCGGGGAAGGAGACGCGGAAGCGTGAGGGAGCGTGGCGATCGGAAGCCATGAGGGGCCAGTCTAGGTCATTCTGACCGGAATGCACCCGGATTCTGCTTCTAGGAGCTGGGAGCCGGAAGCCGGGAGTCAGGGCGGATCGGTGGCCGCAACGCCTGTCACTTCTGTTCCAGCTCCTGGCTTCCGGCTTCTGGCTCCTTGCCGAGGATTTCCTCGATCTCCGGCGAGGGTGCGGTGCCGAGGTCGATCGCGGCGTAGTAGTGGCGTCTCGCCAGCTCGATTCTGGGAGGATCGGTGTCGAGATAGGTCACGGCGAGATTGTAGTGGGCCGAGGCGAGCTTCGGATCGATCTCGACGGCACGTTGGAGTTCCGTCGCCGCCGCCTCCGGCCAGCCGTAGTCCCGCGCCACCGCCGCGAGAATGAGGCGTGTCTCGGCTTCCCCGGGAGCTTCGTGGACCGCCCGGGCGAGGCAGGAGAGGGCGAGGGCGAGATCGCCGCGTTCGTAGTGGATGAGTCCGAGCGTCCGCCAGTTCCGTGCGATGTGCGGATTCAAGGCGGTGGATTTGTCGAGGTTGCCGGCCGCGGCGAGAAGGTTCCCGAGCTGATGCTCGGCGACGCCGAGATTCGCGTAGGCGAGGGCATTTTCGGGCGCGGCTTTCACCATTTCCAGGTAGATTTCCCGGGCGTTCTCCCATTCCCCGGCGGCGACCGCGAGCGCTCCCTCTTTGGCGAGATCCGCGAGTTCGGGAGGGAGGGCGACCGGTTCCTCGACTCGTCCAAGTCGCATGGGGCCGGGAACGCCTGGTTGGGAAGGGGGTGGGGCCGCCGGGGTTTCGGGCGAGGGTGCGGAGGCGGCGTCTTTCGCGGAGAGCCGGAAGCCGAGATTCCGGACGCGCTTCACAGCGGCCTCGCCGGCCTGCGTCGTGGCGGCGGGACTTTTCGTGGCATCGGCCTCCGGCGTTTCGGCCGGTCCGGAGGCCTCCTGCCCCTCCGTCCAGGAAACTCCCAGCGAAAGGGCGGAAAGCAGGAAAAGCGATGTCGGTCTCATGAGGCGGCTTTGCGAAACGGAAATAAAATTCGGATTTCCCCTTGCGCACGGCGAAAATCGGGAAATGTTCTCGCAAACAGTGTTCATAATGAAATTGACCGCCCGCCAGCAAGAAGTCCTCGACTACCTCCAGTCCGAGCATCGTCGCACCGGGATCATGCCCTCGACCCGCGAGATCCAGGTGCATTTCGGGTTCGCGAGCCAGACCGCCGCCGTGAGCCACCTGCGGGCTCTCGAGCGCAAGGGAGCGATCACCCGGCGCGAAGGCGACGACGAACGGCGACGGGCACGCTGTCTCATGTTCGCCGGGACGGAAGACCGCGAGCCCATCCTCGACATTCCCGTCTACGGCGCCATTCCCGCCGGCTACAGCGACGACACCGCACCGGTTTCGGATGGTACCCTCTCCGTCGATGTCCGCTCCATGGGCCTCAACGAACGGGCCAAGACCTACGCGCTGAAAGTGCGGGGGGAATCGATGATCGATGCCCATATCATGGATGGCGACCACGTCATCCTCGAATACCGCGAACCCCGCGATCAGGATATCGTCGCCGCCCTCATCGATGGAGAAACGACGCTGAAACGCTACATCGTGAATGGCCGACGTCCCTATTTGAAGGCGGAAAATCCAAATTATCCCGATCTCATTCCCGCGCAGGAACTGGTGATCCAGGGCGTCATGGTCGGGCTCGTCCGCGGTGCCGTGAAGCGGTGGTAGCGCCGCTTCCTCTTGGAGCGCCTGGCCGCCTTTCCCCGAGCGTCAGGCAAGGAGCTGCCGTCCTGTCGGGTTGGCCCGACTGGACGCGCCGACGCCAGTGTTGCCGCCGGAGGTGTCAACGCCGTTCGTGGATTCTGAGGCTCCTGTCCCTCCACGGCAATGCGCTTTTTATCAAGGAGCGAAAAGGCGGACGTCCGTGACTGGGTGCGATGCCGCCTGGTCTGGAGCACCGGTTCTGCGTGAGGTTTTTCGGAACCGCCTCAGAGGCCGCCCAGCCCCTTCAGCAATACGGCCAAAGCCAGCACCGCCGCGTAGAGCAGCATCGGGAGAAGAGCCTTTTTCAGGATGGCGCCTTCCGCGTTGGACAGGGAAAGCACGGCGCAGACCGCGACGATGTTGTGGATGCACAGCATGTTGCCCATGGCCGCTCCGCTCAGTTGCAGGGCGAGCATCAAGGAAACCGGCACGCCGGTCTCTTCCGCAATGGAGGCCTGGATGGCGCCGAAGGTGAGATTGGAGATAGTCGTGGATCCGGAGAAGAAGCTGCCCACGGCACCGAGCAGGGGGGCGGCGTAGATCCAGGCTTCGCCCGCTGCCGTGGCCAAGGTGCGGCCGAGGATCATGGTGGGGGCGCGTTCTCCGCCGATCATCAGCAAATTGACGAAGACCAAGGCTCCGAACAGGGCCAGGACGGGGGTTCCGATGCGGGTGAAGGTGGCTTTCACGGTTTCGGCGAAGACGGTGCGTCCGCACCCTCTCTGCAGGAGAGTCAACGCGGCGGCGGGAACGAAGGGAATGAGCGAAGGCACGTAGAGAATGGCGTGGGACCAGGAGAGCCCTTGTCCGAGGATGTCGCGGACTTGCGCGACGAGAGAGGCGCTGAGGAAGGCTTCTCCCCAAGCTCCCAAGGAGATTCTCAGCGCCGGGGTGGTGGAGGTGAGCCAATCGCGCAGGCCGAAGAGAGGAAGGCGAGTGATCAGCAGCACCAGAACGGCGATGCTCAAGGGGACCAGGGCCGCCGCCACGGTGGGGGACCAGAGAGGAGCGCGGGCATGAGTGGCCTCCGGCTTTTCCAGTCCGATGCCGAAGTGGGCGAGGAGGACGGCTGCGGGCAGTCCGAAGATGCCTCCGGCGACGACGGGAAACTCGTAGCTGAGCTTGGCGACCGCCAGCATGGGGAGAAGGCAGGCGAGGAGGCAGAGCAGGATGAAGACGAGATTGCGACCGATGGCACGCCAAGGCACGAGGAAGCGCAGCGAGACGATGGGCACGATCAAGCCGGCGCAGGCTTGGAAAACGGCCCCCTGCCAGCTGAGGGCGAGCATGTCCTCCCGCGGGAGCCGGAGCAATTCGAAGCCGAACCAGACGGGCGTGCCGGCCGCGCCGAAGGCGGTGGGGATGGTGTTGAAGATCAGGCACACCACGGCGACCCGGAGAGCCGGAAAGCCCAGGGCCACGAGGATGGGCGCGGCGAGCGCGGCGGGCGAGCCGAATCCCGCGGCCGCCTCGATGAGGAAGACGAAGGCGAAGCCGACGATCATGATCTGGGCGACGGGGTTGTCGGACAGTCCGCGCAGCCAATCTTGCACGGTCCCCATGGCCCCCGATTTCTCCATGGCGACGAAGAAGAGGATGGCTCCGAAGACGATGGAGATCGGCGTGAGCGCGTCGAGGAGGCCTTTGAGCACGGCGGCGTTCAGCAGCTTGAGGGAGCTGCCGAAGCAAAGAAGTCCGATTCCGTAAGCCAGCACCGAACCGAGGGCGAAGGCCAAGGTGGAGGGCAGGGGATGCGGCTTGGTCATGACGACGATGAGAAAGCCGATGGGGAGGATGGCGAGGAGGAAATCGGTCATGCGCGCGAGCTGCCGCAGTGTCGGGCTTCCTCGGGAGGGGAATCAAGGGACATTTGGAGACGGATTCTGGATGGTACGGAATGAAGCGGACGGAACGTCCGTCCGACGCCATCGAATCCTTCTCCATGCGGGGAAGTCCGGTAGGCACGGCACGTCGAAGCGTCCGCCGTGGAACTCGCGACGCCTAGGTACGTCCCTGCCGCGCTTCGCGCCCCAACGGGACGCCAGCCTAAAACAACATGCGGGAGCTCGAAGGCTTCACGCGTCCAGCGACCATCCCTCCCGATAGTCGCGCCGCAGGAAGCGCTCCGCTTCCGGTGCGTTGGGGAATTTCATCGCCTTGGCGTCCCATTCCAGCTTCTTCCCGGCGCGGTAGGCGACGTTGCCGAGGTGGTTGGCCTCGGTGAGGGGGCCGGAGTAGCCGAAATGGCAGAGCGGCTGGGGCCCTTCGCCCTTGCAGGCGAGGAACCACTCCGCTTGCTGTCCGGGCGAGGGCGCGATGTAGGGTGCGGGCGGTTGGAAATTCGCGAACTTCTCCTCGGGCAGCAGGACGTGCTTGCCGTAGTCGGCCAGCAGCATGCCGTCGTCGCCGATGAAGAGGGTGCCGTCTGCCCATTGGGGGATCTTCCCTTCGCGCCAGATCGCCGGCTTCACCGTACCCTGGTACCAGGTCAGCTCGACGGGGGGCAATTCGCCGCGCTGGCCGTAGGTGTATTTCACCGCCATGGAGGCGGGGGCGATGTCGGGATGCGGCTCCGGTCCGGCGACGGGTTCGATGGTCCGCGGGGCGTCGAGTTTCAACGCCCACCAGGGAAGGTCGTTGCGGTGGCTCCCGAGGTCGGACATGGTGCCGTTGCCGAAATCCCACCAGCGATACCAGCGGGGGCCTGGGAAATAGAACTCGTGGAATTCGCGCCAAGGGGCCGGGCCGATCCAAAGATCCCAGTCGAGCCCGTCGGGCACGGGCATGCCCTGTTTCGGGGTGTCGGGGGTGTAGATGATGTCCTTGTGCTTCTCCGCCTCCTCCTGCGACTGCCAGCCCCAGGCCCGGCTCACCCAGGAATGGACCTCGCGCACCGGTCCGATCGCGCCGCTCTCGACCAGTTCGACGACGCGGCGGTAGTTCTCGCTGGCGTGGATCTGCGTGCCCATCTGCGTCACCAGTTCGGGGCGCGCCGCCGCCGTCTCGAGGATGCGGCGGCATTCGAAGACGTCGCGGGTGAGGGGCTTTTCGCTGTAGACATGCTTTCCGGCCCGCAGAGCGGGAAGGATGGCGAAGGCATGGGTGTGCTCCGTGCTGGAGACGAAGACCGCATCGACGTCGTCGAGCTTGCCGGCGAGAAGCTCGCGGAAGTCGCGATGGCTCCGCGCCTTCGGGGCTTGCTGGAGGGCCGCACCGAGGTGGTTCTCGTTGACGTCGACGAGGGCGACGATGTCCTCCTTCGCGTCGAGAGTGGCCTTGACGTGGGCGCTTCCACGACCTCCCACACCGATCAGGGCGACGCCCAGCTTCGAGTTCGGCGACTGGCATCGGGTGATCGCGGGAAAGCCGAGAACGGAGGCGCCGGCGGCGAGGCCTGCGGATTTCAGGAAGCGGCGGCGGTCGGAAAGGATGGGGGACATGGGGGGAAGGTAGCGGAGCAAATCCGCTTGGAGAAGCCGAAAGCGATTCTCTCCGGGCACGGGATGACGGGAGGAGGAACGCAAAATCAGACTGGGCTTTGCCCGCCGTATTGGGATAGGGTTGGGCTCATGAATCGACCCTCCTTGCTCCTGTCCTGCGCCTTCCTGGCCCTCGCTGCCGCGGGGAATCTCCATGCCGAGTCGAAATCCGCGGCCTCCTTCTTGAAGAATCCGGCGACCGGCAAGGTCGAGCTCGCCTCCATCGGCCAGATCGCCTTCGGACCGGCGGGAATGCTGCTGATCTCCGATCCGAAGTCGGCCTCCATCGTCGCGGTCGACACGGGCGACGTGGGACCGGTGGAGAAACTGGCGAAGCGCGTCGATGCGATCGAGACCGCCCTCGCGGAGGCGGCGGGCGTGGAGTCGCTCGTGATCGTGGACATGGGAGTGAATCCGGCCTCGGGGAAAATCTATTTTTCCGCCACCGGCCGACCGGGCAACCAGCCGCTCCTCCTCGCCCTCGCCGCCGACGGCGGGATCGCACCGGTGTCGCTCGACTCCCTTCCCCATGTGCGCATCACCCTGCCCTCGGCGGAGAACGCGCAGCTGCGCAACGTCACCGACCTCGCCTGGGGCGGGGACTCCGTCATCGTCGCGGGGCAGTCGTCGGAGGAGTTCGCGAACAAGATCTACGAGATCCCCGCGCCCTTGGAGAACGGAGAGAACGCCCGCTATTTCTCCGCCGAGACCTTCCACGTCGCGCACAACAAGTGGGAGACGAAGGCTCCCATCCAGAGCTTCATCCCCTGGGAGGAGGACGGCGAATTCTACGTCGTCGGTGCCTTCGCCTGCACTCCCATCGCGAAGTTCCCCATCCGCGGGCTGGAGAGCGGAGCGAAGATCAAGGGCACCAGCGTGGTCGAGCTGGGCAGCGGCAACCGCCCCCGCGACATGCTCATCTACGAGAAGGACGGCGAGGAATGGCTCGTGACGAACACGCAGCGCTTCCACAAGAACCTCTTCGGCCCCAGCAAATACTGGGCGGCGCGGATCAAGCTGGACTACCTCGACGCCGACGACCCGGACGAGATCAACGAGAACGCCGCCCGCCGCGACGTGAACGTCCCCAGCGGACCGGACGCGAAGGGCATCGAAGTGGTCGAGGCCCTTTCCGGCGCCGTGATCGTGAGCCAGCTCGAGAACGCCGAGGTCGTGGTGCTGCGCGAGACCGATCCGTCGAAGGAGGACGCCCCGCACGCCGTCGAAGTGGTCTCGCTGCCGTGAAGGGCGCGGCCACAGTCGCGGCCTGGATGGTCTTCGCCGCGGCGCTCGCCGGCGCGGGCGAGCTGCGCGTCGAGCCATCCTGCGCCATCGTCCCGGCGAACCATCTCAAGTTCTACCTCCATTTTCCCGGCCCGATGGAGCGGGGCGAGGTCTTCCGCCATCTCCGCCTCGCCGAGATCGACGAGCGGGGAGAGGAACTCGCCGAGGTGCCGGAACCCTTCCGCGAGGTGGAGCTGTGGGACGAGACCTTCACCCGTCTGACGCTCTGGTTCCATCCCGGACGCCAGAAGCCGGGGGTGAACCTGAACGTCGAGATCGGTCCCGTGCTGGAGGAGGGGAAGCGCTATCGGCTGGAGATTTCGGGAGCGTGGAGGGCTGAGTCGGGACAGCCGCTCGGAGAAACGGTGCGGCATGGGTTTGCGGCAGGGCCTGTCGATGAAAGGCAGCCGGAACCGGCGAAGTGGCGGGTCTCCTTCGAAGGTGGGTCTGTCAGGGTCGATGCGGGAGAGGCCCTCGATCCCGAGTCGCTGCGGAAGCGGGTGACGGTCGTCGATGCGAAGGGCGGCCCGCTCGACGCCGGGATCGAGCCGGAGGCGAAGGGATTCCGCCTCGTCCTCGACCGGGCCTGGCGCCCGGGGAGCTATCGGCTCTTGATCGATCCCCGCCTCGAGGATCTCGCCGGCAACAGCGTGGCGAGACCCTTCAACGTGGATTTGGAGGCACCCGGCGCGGCAGGGGGCGAGAAGGAGATCGCATTGTCCTTCGCCGTCCCGGAAGGCGGATGAGGGTTGCCGGCCTCTCTCTTTCTAGCGGGGGAGGGCTGGGCGGGGCAGATAAAGGATTTGAAATCCAAGGGGAAATGGCTTTCCTTGGCGGGCGGTGGTGTCAAGTGGCCGGGCCAGGCGCTTGAGGATCGACACCGACCGGAGCCGGGGACGACCTCGCTTCCGCAAGATGCATCGGGGACGGCCCTGCATTTCTGGAAGAAAGACACATGCCTTGGATTCTCCTCGTTGTTGCAGGACTGTTCGAAGTCGGCTGGGCCATTGGATTGAAATACACGGAAGGGTTCACCCGCCTCTGGCCCAGCGTGGGGACGGTTTTGGCGATGGTGGTCAGTTTCTGGCTGCTGGGCGCGGCGATGAAGTCGCTCCCCGTAGGCACCGCCTATGGCGTCTGGGTCGGGGTGGGATCGGTTGGGACCGTCGTGCTCGGCATCGTGCTGTTCGGCGAGCCGGCGAACGTGGCGCGCTTGATCAGCGTCACGCTCATCGTGGCCGGGATCGTGGGGCTGAAGCTGGCGACGCCGGCCTGAACGCCGCCCTGCGCTCTCGAAGGATATCGCTATTCCCCTTTCCTCCGCACCTCGAACTGCCGGATCGAGCGGGGCGTCTTTTCGACGGCGAAGCCCGGCCGCTTCGCGAACGCGGCCGCGGTTTCGGCAGCGTTGCCAGGATCGCAGCCGCCGGTGTGGGCGTGGAGGAGGTAGCGCAGGACGAGTGGAACATCCTTCGGGATGGCGTGGCTTCCGTCGAGGCAGAAGGCCGCGCCCATCCAGCCGTCGGCCCGGACGTGCCACGCGGTCGGGTGGCGCGGGTTTTCGGGATGGTCGAAGAAAGTGATTCCCTCGGTGGCGATGCGGCGGTCGGCGCCCGTTCCGTGGACGACGGGACCGCTGTAGTCCATCCACGCGGCCGGTTTGCCGAAGATGTCCTTCTCGCCGACGAGCCCGTCGCTGTTGGTCAGCTGTCCGCCGCCGAAGCGGTGGCTGATCGATTTCGCGACACGCACGGCGAGGGGGCCGAAGTTGGTCTTTTCCAGGACGACCGCTTCCCGCCCGGCCGCCGGCCGCAGGGTGATCTGGATCTCGAGGAACTGTTCGCCGTTCTCTCCCGGCCTCGAAGCGACGACGAGATCCTGCTCCATGCGCTCGACGCCTGCTTCGTCATACCAGCCGAGCGTGGCGGCCATGATGGCTTCGTCCGGGCCATCCTCGTAGGCCTGCCAATGCTTCTGCCTGATCCGGGCCTTCGTGCTGTCGGACCAGAAGTCGATGCCGTCCACCTTGGCATGGGCGAACCAGATGGAGCGGTGGTGGTCGTGGTCCGGGGCGCCGGGATGTCCCATGCGCGTGAGAGAGCTTCCGGAAGGGCCGTTGAAGGGGAAGAGGAAGGGGCGCGGATATTCCGGGCCGGAATGCCAGCGGGTCTTCTCGACCCCGTCGTGGAGGAAGGCCACTTGGTGGTCGGGCAGAGGGAGCAGTTCGCAGCGATCGGGGACGAAGGGGGCGGGAGCTTCCTCGGCGGGGAGGGGGAGCGCTGCGCCGGCCGAGGCGAAGGCGAGGAGAACGGGCAGGGGGCGCAGATTCATGGATGGAGCGGGGCGCTGGATGGGATCACCGGCGAAGATCGTAGCAGATCAGCCTCGGAGGGTTTCCCTCCATGTCGGGTTCGTGCTGGGCGATGTAGAGGAGACCGCGGTGGAGCACGGGCAGGGACCAAGTGGCACGGGCGAGGAAGAGCTGGGTGCGGTCGGTCTCCTCGAGGCCTTCGGGCGAGAGCTTGAGAATTCCCAGGGTGCCGAACTCGCCAAGCGCCCAGATACGGCCGTCGGCATGGAGCAGGCTGCCGCGGAAGTACTTCATGCGGTAGTCGCGCCCCGCCGCGGCGCGCCGGCCCTTTCCGCCCCCTGCCGGACCCGGCACGGTGAATTCCGGATCGGCGCGCCAAAGCTCCTTTCCCGTTTCGGCGGAGAAAGCGGCGAGCCAGGCGTCCGGTTCGTTGCGGCCCTGGAATCCGTAGAGCTGTCCATCGAGGAGCAGGGCGGTCGCCCAGTGCAGGCCGAAGTCCTCCGCCCGCCACAGCTCCTCCCATTTCAGCGACTCGTTCAGCCGCAGCATCGCCGCTCCCTTGCCGTAGGAGCTGGAGACGAAGACACGGTCGCCGCCGACGGCGACGGGAGTCGAGCCGTTGACGCTTTCGTACTTGTCCGGCCGCCAGGGGAAGGCGTCGAGGAGCGTGCCGTCCTCCGGGTCGATGCACATCAGGCCGCCCGCCGGCGGACGGCTGTCGTCCCCGGCGAAGACGAGGAGGCGCTCCTTCCCCTGCAGCGTCGCGAGGATGGGCGAGGCGTAGCCCGCCTGCCATTCGTGCTTCGTGCCCCAGACGAGCCGGCCCGTCTCCGCGTCGAAGGCGGCGACGGAGAGACCGTCGCTGGTTCCGAGGGGGACGATGACCTTGCCCCCGTGGATAAGCGGGGCGCAGCCGTGACCGAAGAAATAGGGCAGACGGTCGAACTCCTCCGCGAGTCGGCGTTGCCAGAGTTTTGTCCCCGTGGCGAGGTCGAGGCAGGTCAGCGCACTGGCGGCGCCGAGAGTGAAGACCCGATCGTCGGCGATCACGGCGCTGGCGCGGGGGCCGTTGTTGAAGCCGTAGCGGTCGGTGTACTCGACCGGGTAGCGGTAGGACCAGAACTGCTTTCCGGTCTCGGGATCGAGGCATTGCACGACTTCCTCGTCGCCGAAGCGGTTGAAGACGACGAGCTTTCCGCCGACGATCGTGGGCGAGGTGTAGCTGCTGCCCTTCTCCATCTCCCAGACCCGTTGCGGGCCGCCCTCGGGGAAGCGCTCCAGCAGATGCGTCTCCGGCGATTTCGCGTTGTCGGTGGGACCGAGGAAGCGCGGCCAGTCCGCAGTTGTGGCCTCGGGCGAAAGGGGCTTCGGTGCAGCGTGGTAGATGCGTCCGGGGAAATCCACCGCTTCCGGCGTCGCGGCTCCCTCGGGGACCTCCGCGACCGCCGGAGGGGCCGGGTCGACGAAGCCTTGGGCGAGGAGGGCGTTGAAAGGACCGGACAGGGTGACGCCGAGGAGCCAGGAGGGTAGGGGCGCGAAGCGAAGCATCCTGCGACCGTAGATCGAATCCGGTTCTCCTGCCAAGACTGGAATGCGCCTCCGCTGCTAGCCCAAAACGATGCAGGGCCCACCGACCGGGTGGACCCTGCAAGGAACCGCTTGTTTTTGATTGTAACGGCCGCGTTGCTGGTAAGGAGGAGTCCTTCCGGCCTCACAACTGTTACTGTTGAGTTTGATTCCCCGGGGAGAAATTCGTTCGAAGTTTTTCGAAAAAAATGCGATTTTCTTTTCCGGAGCATTTCTTCGTCGGAGTAGATATATTGAAAATCAATCACTTATGGCAAAAATTCTTCTGGTCGAAGACGACGAGGACAACATCGCGCTCCTCACCCGGCTTCTCGAACACCATGGGCACGTTCTCTCCGTGGCCACGGACGGGGAGTCGGCGACGATCCGTGCCCGGGAGGAGCGGCCGGAATTGATCCTGATGGATCTCGAACTGCCGCCCACGCCCGAGGATCCGCCGGATCCGAACGCGGGATTGGAGGCGACGCGCCGGCTCAAGGCCGACCCCGTCACGGCGGACATCCCCGTGATCGTCCTCACCGCGCACACGATGGCCCATCACCACGAGCGCATCGCGGCGGCGGGCTGCGACGCCTTCCAGGAAAAGCCGATCTATCCTTTCGAGAACCTGCTCGAGAAAATCGAGCGATTCGCCTCCCGGGATGTTTGAGCAGCTCTCAGAAAAGGCCATTCTGGGCACCGTGGTCTTCCTTCTTTGGGAGGTCCTCGCCGTGGCCACGATCGGCAACATCGTGATGAAGACGCGCTCCGCGACGGGGGCATGGGGCTGGTCCATGGCGGTGCTGGCTCTGCCCTTCGTCGCGGTGCCGCTCTACTGGATTCTCGGACGGAGCCGTTTCAAGGGCTACATGGAACGCCTCGGTGAAGCGAGGAAGAGTCATGAGGAGGCCTACCGCGAGCATCTGACGGTGATGGCCCCCCATCTCGCCACGCTCGAAGGCGACGAGGTCCGCTACGGAAGCGTGCTCGAGCGGCTGAGCGAGCGGCGCTTCACCAAAGGCAACGAGGTCTGCCTGCTGATCGACGGCGAGCAGACTTTCGAGGCGATCTTCGCGGCGATGGAGGCGGCGGAGAGCTACCTCCTCGTTCAGTTCTTCATCGTGAAGGACGACGGGCTGGGCACCCGCTTCCGCGAATGCCTCGAGCGCAAGGCGCGGGAAGGGGTGCGGGTCTATTTCGTCTACGACGAGATCGGCAGCCACAAGATCCCGAAACGCTACGTGCGCTCCCTGCGCGAGGCCGGAGCGGAGGTGCATCCCTTTCACTCGACCCAGGGGCCGAGCAACCGCTTCCAGGTGAATTTCCGCAACCATCGCAAGATCGTCGTCGTCGACGGAAAGGTCGGCTTCGTCGGAGGGCACAACGTGGGCGACGAGTATCTGGGTCTGTCGAAGCGCTACGGGGCCTGGCGCGACACGCACGTCCGGATCATGGGACCGGCGGTGCTGTCCCTGCAGATGGTCTTTCTCGCCGACTACTACTGGGCGACGCGCCAGGTGCCTGACCTGAACTGGACGACGGTGACGCCGCCCGACGGATCGGGATGCGGCGGCGGTCATTCCGTCGTCCTGACCCTGCCGACGGGGCCGGTGGGGGCGATCGAGGGAGGGACGATCTTTTTTCTCAATGCCATCACGCGGGCGAAGCGGCGCTTCTGGATCGCCTCGCCCTACTTCGTCACCGACGAGTCGATCCGTTCGGCCCTGCAGATGGTGGCGTTGCGAGGGGTGGATGTCAGGATCATGATTCCCGGGAAGCCGGACAAGTACGTGCCCTGGCTCGCGACCTTCGCCTGTCTCGGCGAGATGGAGGCGGCGGGGGTGCGGATCTTCCGCTACACGGATGGCTTTCTCCACCAGAAAGTCCTCGTCGTCGACGATCAACTCGCCGCCGTCGGCACCGCCAATCTCGACAACCGCTCCATGCGGCTGAACTTCGAGGTCACGGCCGTGGTCCTGTGCCAGGATTTCGCGCGGCAGGTGGCGTCGATGCTGGAAGTGGACTTCGCCCGCTGCTGCGAGGTCGGTGGAGCGGACTACGCGGGCCGGCCGCTGTGGTTCCGGCTCCTCGTGCGTCTTTCGCGGCTGTTCAGCCCCATTTTGTGATGACCGGTGCCGCGAGGGGATATTTCGACCACAACGCGACCACGCCGATGGGCGCGGCGGCGCGTTCCGCCTGGCTGGGGGCGGCGGAACGGCACTGGCACAACCCCTCGGGACTCTACCGCGAGGCGGGCGAGGCAAGGCGCGTACTCGAGGACTGGCGCGAGGCTTTGGCGGACCGATTCGGAATCGACGACCCGGAGCGGATCGTCTTCACCTCGGGCGCCACCGAGGCGAACAATTCGGTGATCCGCCATTTTTCGGAATCCATCCAAGGGGCGCTCGCCGTTTCCGGGATCGAGCACCCGAGCGTCGCGGCGGCGGTGGAAACCTCTTTCGCCTCCGGGTCGGTCTGGCGCATTCCGGTGGAGTCGGAGACGGGCAGGATCGATCTCGAGGCGCTCGCGGAGGCGATCCACCGCGGCGGAATCGGAGGCGTCTCGGTGATGGCGGCGAACAACGAGACGGGCGCGTTGCAGCCTTGGCGGGAGATCGCCGACCTCTGCCGCGAGAGGGGAATTCCCTACCACAGCGACGCGGCGCAGTGGATCGGCAAGATGCCCCTCGAGGGGCTCGGCGATTGCGGTTACCTCACGGGCAGCGCCCACAAGTTCGGCGGTGGCAAGGGCGTGGGGTTTCTCGTGCTGCCCGAGGGGGAAGGAGGGGCGTCTTTCCACGGTCTCGTGGGCGGCCCGCAGGAGCAGGGGCGCCGCGCCGGGACGGAGAACCTGCCGGGGGTGGCGGCCATGGCGACGGCCTTGCTGGCGTGCGACGAGGCATCGCTCGCCCGTTTGGCGGAATGTCGGGCGGGATGGCGCGACGCCTTCGAGGTGCGGCTCGCGGCGGAGGTGGGAGTCCGCATCCTCGCGGGTGAAGGGCGGCGGCTTTGGAACACGTCGATGTTCGTGCTGCCCTATGGAAAGAATTTGAAATGGCTCGTGCGTTTGAGCCAGCGGGGTTTCGCCGTCTCGACCGGATCGGCGTGCAGCGCGGGCAAAGGGAATCCCTCGGCGACGATGCTGGCGATGGGCCTGGACTACGGGGAGATGGGACGCGTCCTCCGCGTCAGCGGGGGAGGGGAGACGACGGCGGAGGATTGGGAGGCCTTGGCGGAGGCTCTGGTGGAGATCTCGGGGGAGTTGAGTGGAGACCGGATAGTGTCGCCGTAGAGAAGTCCTCACGACTTCTCTACGGCAAGGCATGGCGACCGGTTCGGACGCATCAAGATCGGACGGCGCCGGACGTGGCCGCTCAGTATCGGGGCACCTCGGGATCGATGCGTTGCGACCACTGGTCGATGCCGCCGGCGAGACTCCACGCATCCGCCTTGCCCCGCTCGCGGAGAAAGACCGTCGCGTGCATCGAGCGCATCCCGTGATGGCAGTAGATCACGATGGGGCCGGCCTCCTCGCGCAGCAACTTCGCCGGGGCCTCGGCGGCGAAGCGCGAGAGCGGCACCAGCTCCGCGCCTTCGATGCGGCAGATGGCGAATTCGTCCTTCTCGCGACAATCGACGAGCCGTACGGCTGGAGAATCAGGTGCGCCGCGCAGGGCGGCAAGCTCCTCCGGGGTGATCTCGTAGCTGCTGGGAGAGGGAAGCATGGAGAAGGGATGGGTGGAAGCCCTCAGAGAACGTCCCGGCGCAGGGTTTCCGGTGGGTGTGGCGAGAGACTGCCGATGGGGATGTCCAGCACGGTGCACGCGCCGCTTTCGCCCTTCTGATGCAGGCGATAGGCGGCCCGGGCATAGGCGGCGAGGACGCTGGAGGTGAATTCGGGATTGCTGTCTAGCTTCAGGCCGAACTCCAGAAGATGGCGGTTGCCATCGCCGGTTTCGCCGCTGCGGAGCACGAACCCTCCGTGCGGCAGGGCGGAGTGTTTATGGTCCAGCTCCTCCTGGGAAAGGAAGGTCACGGTGGTGTCGTAGTCCGCGAAATAGTTCGGCATTTCGACGATCTGCCGCTTCAGGGACTCCGCGTCGGCGCCTTCCGCCAGCACCACGTAGCAGTCGCGCGTGTGCTTCTCCCTCGTCGTGAGCGGAGGATTCCCTCCCTCGCGCACCGCTTGCAGGGCCGATTCCGCAGGGATCGTGTACTGACGGGCGTCTATGACCCCGGCGACACGGCGGAGGGCGTCGGAATGTCCTTGGCTCACGCCTTTGCCCCAGAAGGTGTAGGTATGGCCCGAGGGCAGCACGGATTCGCCCAGCACGCGCAGGATCGAGAACAGTCCCGGATCCCAGCCCGTGGAGATGACGGCCACTTTTCCCGCGGCGGTGGCGGCGGCATCGACCTTCTCGAAGTATTCGGGAATGCGGGCGTGAGTATCGAAGCTGTCGACCACGTTGAAATGCGCGGCCAACGCGGGCCCTTGCTCGGGCAGGTCCGTGGCCGAGCCGCCGCAGAGGAGCAGCACGTCGAGACGATCCTTCCAGCTTTCGTGCTCGTCGAGGGGCTGATAGAGGGGGTGTTCGAGCCCCCGGCGACTGAAGACCGCGGCCAGCTCCATGTCCCCGTTCTGGCGGATGGCGTGCTCCGCGCCCCGGCCCAGATTGCCGTAGCCGACGATTCCAATTCGGATTTTGCTCATTTCGCCAATGGACGAACCGTCCCGGAGGTGTCAACTGTTTTGCGGCCGGGCTCGCGGCAAGGCGGGGCACTTTACTCGAGTCCGAGAAGGCGCAGAGTGTCGCGGTGGATCACCTCCTCGATCCTGTCCACATGCAGTCTCGGCAGGGCGGTGCCCTCCAGCATCAGGTTCAGTCCGCGCAGTCCCTCGATGGAGGCGTTCACCGTTGTGAAGGGGTAGTCCGATCCGAAGAGGATCTTGTCCCACACGCCGTACTCCTGTACGAGCATGAGGCTCTGGTAGAGCTGGAAGGGACGGTAGTGAAGGGCGCTCAGGTCGGCGTAGACGTTCGGATGCTTGCGGATGGTGACGACGCATTCGCCCTCCCAGGGATGGCCGAGATGGGCGAGGATGAATTTGATGCCGGGATGCTTCAGGGCCACCGGCTCGACGAGGCGGGGAAAGGTGCAGTCGAGCGGAGCCTGGCGGATGAAGGTGGTGCCGGTGTGCATCAGCACGGGCAGTCCATGCTCTTCGCAGTATTCCCAGAGCGGCTCCAGCGAGGGATCGCAGACCTGGAATCCGGCGTACATGGGCAGCAGCTTCACCCCGCGCAGTCCGAGGGTCTCGTGGCCGTGGCGCAACTCGTCCTGCCAGCCCGGCTGGGTGGGGTCGACGGAGAGGAAGCCGAGGAGCGTGTCGGGATGCGCTCCGACGTAGCCCGCGACGTAGGCATCGTCGACCCAGATGCCGGCGAGCCGGGCCTTTCCTCCGAAAACGACGCTGCGGGTCTCCGGCGGCACGGTGGCCCGGTAGGCCTCGTAGGTGACGGAGATGTCGACGGTGGCGTTGTCGCCCCGGGCGGCGGAGGCCTGGTGGATGAAGTCGTCGCTGAAGGCCTCGGGAAAGGGCCAGGCGTGGCTGTGGACGTCGATGATCATGGCTGGGCGATGGCTTCCTGGAGGCGGTCGAAGAGGCGGTCGGCCTCGCGCCGGGTCTCCGCGTCGAGGACGAAGCCGCGCGGGCCGCGCACGATCTCGTTGCGGAAGACGCCTTGGCGGCAGAGGAGATGCTTCTCCACGGCGAGGAAGCCATCGAGCCCGGTCTGGAGGGAGACGAGAGCGCTGAGCGGCTCGTGGAGGCGTGCGGCGGTGGCGAGGTCTCCGGCCTCGAGGGCGCGCCAGAGCGGGACGATGGCGGTGACGAGGTCGGCGCCGGGCATGGTGCCGTGGATGCCGCGCTGATGGGAGTCGACGAGGGCGATGCCGCCGGTGCCCTCGTAGATGCGGGCCTTTCCGCCGGTGGCGTCGCGCAGGGCGGAGAGACGGGGGCCGATGGGCGAGGCTTCGGGCTTGAAGAGGACCCGGTCGGGGCCGAATTCGTCGAGGAGCCGCGCCTGGAAGCCGATGGACATGGGGCGGCCGACGTAGCCGGAGGCGTCCTGCACGACCATGGGAATGGCCACGGCCTCGATGAGGCGGTGGTAGTAGGCCGAAAGCTCGTTCTCGTCCACACCGATGGAGACGGGCGGGATGGCCATCAGCGCCGCCGCGCCGCATTCCTCGGCATGGCGAGCATGGGCCTCGGCGACGTGGCTGCTTTCGGCGCCGACGCTGACGATAACGGGCCCCTTGCCCGCGGCGAAGGCGCAGGCCTCCTTCGCGAGCTGGCCACGTTCGTGGTCGGAGAGGCGCAGGATCTCCGAGACCATGGCGATGACGATGCCGTCGGAGCCTTGGGCGAAGAGCCAGTCGATTTCGCGACCGAGCGTCTCGAAGTCGATCGTTTCGTCGGCGAGGTAGGGGGTCTGGAAAACCGGAAGGACTCCGGAGAGAGGGAAGCTCATGGCGGGGCAGTTGTTAGCCGATGGGAGATGCCTTGGGCAAGCCTGGAATCGTGCGGGTTCGCGTAGCCGGGCCTCTTTCCCGCCATTGCGCCGTCGCCGCGCCGCGTTCCAGGATTGCCAAAGGCGGCTGGATGGGGTTGGATCGTCGGAGCGGCCCTTTCGGGGCCAAACCGCCCTTTTCATGAGACTCCTTGTCATCGGCACCGGCTCCATCGGCGAGCGGCATCTGCGCGTCTTCCAGCAGCTCGACCGCTGCGACGCGATCGCCTTCTGCGAACCCCATGCCGACCGTCGTGCCCAGATCGCCGCCACCTACGGGATTCCCGAAGCCTTCGCCTTCGCCAATCTCGACACCGCGCTGGCCAAAGGCACCTACGATGCCGCCGTCGTCGCGACGCCCGCGCCCACGCACCTCGCCATCGGGACGCGGCTCGCCCATCTGGGCGTCCACCAGCTGATGGAGAAGCCGCTCAGCCTGACGCTCGACGGAGTCGAGGACTACGCCCGCGTCGTCGCGGAGAGCGGGGTGACCGTCGCGGTCGGCTACGTCCACCGCGCCCACCCGGCGACGATGGCGCTGCGCCGTGCCATCGCCTCGGGCCGTTTTGGAAAACCGATGACGCTGGTCATTTCCACGGGCCAGGCCTTCGCCCACATCCGACCCGCCTACCGGGAGGTATACTTCGCGAAGCCCGAGATGGGGGGCGGGGCGATCAACGACATGATCACCCACATGTACAACGTCGGCGACTGGCTCGCCGGCCCCATCCGCCGTCTCGTCACCGACGCCTCGCATCAGGCGCTCGACGGCGTCGAGGTCGAGGACACCGTCGGCACGATGACGCGGCACGAGGGAGGGGCGATGGGGACCTACACCCTCAATCTCTACCAGCATCCCGACGAAGTGACCATGACCGTCGTCTGCGAGCGCGGAACCCTGCGGGCCGAATACGCGGAGAAGCGCTGGTCGTGGATGACCGAGCCCGGTGGAACGTGGAACCGCGAGCCGGTCGAGGTGCCCGACCGCGACGAGATCTACCGCATCCAGAACACCGCCTTCCTCGACGCCATCGAGGGCTGCGGGGAAGTCCTCTGCCCGCTGGAGGACGCCATCCGCACCCTGAAGGTCAACCTCGCCTCGCACCGCAGCGCCGCCGAGGCGAACTGGCAGAACGTCCTGGCATGAGCACCGAACGCACCGTCTCCGAACTCTTCGACCTGCGGGGCAGGACCGCCCTCGTCAGCGGTGCGGGCGGCTGGCTCGGCTCGGCCATGTCCCGCGCGCTCGCCGAGGCGGGAGCCAATGTCGTCGCGACGAGCCGCGATGCCGGCCGGGCGGCCGAAGCGGCGGCCGCCCTGCCGGCGGCGGCGGGTCAGGCGCATGTCGGCGTCGCCCTCGACCATCTCGACGAGGCCTCGATCGAGACGGGCTTCGCCGAGGCCCTGGAGCGCTTGGGACGCATCGACATCCTCGTGGACAACGGTCATGCCGCGAACGCTTCGGATCTCACTTCCGTGACGGGCGAGGAGTTCAACCGCACCTTGGCGAATGCGACCGGCTACTTCCTCCTTGCCCGGAAGCTGCGCGACCACGCCGTTTCCCGCGGAGGAGGAGCCAGCATCATCCTGATCGGCTCGATGTACGGCGTTGTCGGCTCCTATCCCGACGCCTACGAGGGAGCCGTTCCGGCGAGTCCCGTCGCCTACCATGCACTGAAGGGCGGCATCGTCCACATGGCCCGCCATCTCGCCGTCTACTGGGCGAAGGACGGCGTGCGGGTGAACTGCCTTTCCCCCGGTCCCTTTCCCGGTCCCGCCGCCAACGCCACGATGGTCGAGCGGCTCGAGGCCAAGTCGCCCATGGGGCGCATGGGGCGCCCCGAGGAGATGAAGGGAGCCCTCGTCTTTCTCGCGAGCGAGGCCAGCAGCTATGTCACGGGGCAGAATCTGCTCGTGGATGGCGGGTGGACGGCCTGGTAAACACTCCTACTCTTGCTCTTACCTCTTACTCCTCTCCGAACGTCGTTGAACTCCCGATTGGGGTAAGAGGTAAGAGGTAAGAGTAAAGAGTAAGAGAACCCGATCCATGAAACCCACCCGCCGCTCCTTCCTCGCCTCCGCCGCTGCGCCTGCTCTGGCATTTTCAGCCGATACCTCCCATGCCGACGAGGCGAAGCCGAACCTCATCCGCGAGGAGAACGCCAAGCCCGGCACGACCGACTGGCAGCTCACGCGGGTCCGCATCAACCAGGGCAAATACCGCACCTCCCTGATCGAAGGCTACGTCTCGCACCAGTCGGTCCGGGCGGGGGAGACGCTGGAGTTCTTCATCTCGACCGATCCGGCGCGGCGCTTCACCATCGACCTCTACCGCCTCGGCTACTACGGCGGAAAGGGCGGTCGCCATCTCGCGAGCCTCGACCCCTTCGACGGCAAGACCCAGCCCGTGCCCGAGATGCAGCCGGAGAACCGCCTCCGCGAATGCCGCTGGGAGCCGTCCGCCAGCCTCGAGATCCCCGCCGACTGGCCCAGCGGAGCCTATCTCGGCAAGCTCACCACCCTCCCCGAGTCCGCGTCCGATCCCTACTGGCAGAGCTATATCTTCTTCATCGTGCGCGACGACCGGAGGGCCGACCTCGTCTTCCAGACCAGCGACAACACGGCACAGGCCTACAACCGCTGGCCGGTGAACGAGTCGCTCTACACCGATCCGCGCGGCGCCCACGCGCCCGGCGTCGCCGTCAGCTTCGACCGGCCCTACGGGCTCTACGTCCAGATCTTCGAGCATCCGCTCTCGATCGGGTCGGGCGAGTTCCTCCTCTGGGAGTTCCCGCTCGCCTACTGGCTGGAGAAGGAGGGCTACGACGTCACCTACATCGCGAACGCGGACGTGCTCGAGCCCGGCTCCATCGAGCGGGGCAAGGCCTTCCTCTCCGTGGGGCACGACGAATACTGGGACGCCCGGCAGTACGACAGGGTCAAGTCCGCCATCGAAGAGGGCCTGAACGTCCTCTGGCTGTGTGGAAACTCCGTCTTCATCGACTCGCCCTTCGCCCCGTCCAGCGACGGGCGGGAGAACCGCATCCTCTCGCGCCGGGGCTGCTTCGGCGAGCTGCGGCAGGACGAGATCGACAGCTACGCCGCGCTCTTCGACGAGCTGAAGGCCACCGCGCCCGACGAGCGCGGCATCATGGGCGTCCGCTCCGTCGTGCCCTTCAACGGGGGCGGCGACTGGACCTGCCGGAATGCGGGCCACTGGATCTTCGAAGGCACGGGGATGAAGGACGGCGATTCCATCCCCGGTCTCGTCGGCTGGGAGCACCACGGCGAGCCCGACCCGGCCATCGCGGGGCTGGAAATCCTCGCCGAGGGTCCAGTCTGGGCGGGAGGCACGCGCGAGGGGAAATACACCGCCGTGGCCTTTCCGGGACCGAAGGGCAATTTCGTCTTCAACGCCTCGACGATCTACTGGAGCCAAGGCCTGAGCTCGCCGCCCGGCCACATCCTGCCGTGGTCGCATTGGTCGCGCCCGCATGGACCGGACGAGCGGGTGCAAAGGATGACGCAGAATCTGCTGGCGCGGGCGATTGGGTCATGAAGCCTCCTCCTTCGCGTCCATTGAGGAGCCTCCACTCCTACTCCTTACTCTTGCTCTTACCTCTTACTCCTCTCCGAACGTCGCTGAGCCTTCGATTGGAGTAAGAGGTAAGAGCAAGGAGCAAGAGTAAGAGTAAGAGTAAGAGAAACCGATCCATGAAACCAACCCGTCGCGCCTTCCTCGCCACCACCGCCGCGCCGGCCTTGGCCTTTTCCGCCGGTGCCTCCCGCGCCGCCGAGCCGCAGCCGAACCTCATCCGCGAGGAGAACGCCAAGCCCGGCAGCGACGACTGGCAGCTCACCCGCGTGCGCCTCGACCAGACTCGCGCCGTCCGCGCCTCGGACATCGAGGGCTACTGCTCGAAGCAATCCGTCGCCGCCGGGGAGACCCTCGACATCCTCGTGAGCTTGAAGCGCGAGGCCGAGTTCACCCTTGAGATCTTCCGCACCGGCTACTACGGCGGCAAGGGCGCACGGCTGATGCAGACCTTCGGCCCGCTCCCCGGCAAACCGCAGCCCACCCCCGAACCGACCCGGGGCGACCATCTGCTCCACGAATGCCTCTGGGAGCCGTCCCTGACCCTGACCATTCCCGAGGATTGGCCCAGCGGCGTCTACCTCGGCCGCCTCAGCACGTCCGACGAGACCGGGCACGGCTACTGGCAGAACTACGTCGTCTTCATCGTGAAGGACGACCGGCCCGCCGACTTCTGCCTGCAATGCTCGGACAACACTTGGCAGGCCTACAACAAGTGGCCGACGAATTTCTCGATCTACACCCATCCGAAGGGTGTCCAAGGACCGTGGGCGGAGGTCAGCTTCGACCGTCCCTACGGCAAATACTCGCAGATCTACGAGAACCCGCAGTCCCTCGGATCCGGCGAATGGCTCTGCTTCGAGTTCCCGATGGCCTACTGGATGGAGAAGCAGGGCTACGACGTCACCTATTGCTCGAACGCCGACATGGTCGATCCCGGCTACGCGCGGCCGGGGCGCTTCAAGGGCTTCGTCAGCAACGGCCACGACGAATACTGGGACATCCGCGAATACGAGAACGTCGAGAAGCTGCGCGACACGGGGACGAGCCTGCTCTTCTTCTCCGGCAACTCCGTCTGCTGGGTCACGCCGATGACGCCGTCCACCGACGGGCGCGAGAACCGCATCATCTTCCGCGGCGGCCCCTACGGGGGCGACTACCGCTATGCCACCGAGCGCGCGAAGGAGTTCGGCCCCTATCCCCACCGCGGGCCGGACGAGGGGTATCTGATGGGCGCGCGCAACATCCGCCCAGTCAATGGCGGCGGCGACTGGATCTGCTCAGATCCGGGGCATTGGATCTTCGAGGGCACGGGCATGAAGGAGGGCGACGCCATTCCCGGCCTGATCGGCTGGGAATACCACGGCGACCCGCCTCAGGACATCCCCGGCCTTGAGGTCGTAGCCAAAGGGACTGCGCTGCAAGGCGGAGTCAACCCCTCGCACTGGAGCGCCACGATCTACCCCGGCCCGAAGGGGAACTTCGTCTTCAACGCCTCGACCATCTTCTGGTGCCAGGGGCTCGGCTCCCCGCCCGGCCACATGCTGCCCTGGTCGCACGGGTCGCGCCCGCACGGGCCCGACGCGCGGGTGCAGCGCATCACGAAAAATCTGCTCGACCGGGTTATCGGAGTGTGAACAATCCAAAGCAGCATGGGCATCCTGCCCATGCCTCCGACGCGCCAGACGGCCGAACCACCTGCCAAAGCCATACCGATGCCGCCTTCGATCCTCCTCCGCCCCGCCGAGGGCATAGGCAAGATGCCCATGCTGCTTTCCGCGATCCTGACATTCGCCCATCTCTCCGCCTTCTCCGCCGATTTCCCCGAGCCCTACGACACCGAAAAGGCCGATTCGAAGCCCATGCCCGCGGAGGAGGCAGCCCGCACCGCCGTGCTCCCCGAGGGCTTCAGGCTGGAGGTCTTCGCCGCCGAGCCCGACGTGCGTCAGCCCATCGCGATGGACTTCGACGGGAAGGGGCGTCTCTGGGTCGCCGAGTGCTACACCTACGCCGAAAACCCGCTCCGCTGGGATCTCGACCTGCGCGACCGCGTCATCGTGCTGGAGGACACCGACGGCGACGGAAAAGCGGACAAGCGCACCGTCTTCTGGGACCAGGGCACACGCCTCACCTCCGTCGCCGTCGGCCACGGCGGCGTCTGGGTCACCTGCGCTCCGCAACTGCTCTTCGTCCCCGACGCGGACGGCGATCTCGTCCCCGACGGCGAGCCGGTCGCGATGCTCGACGGCTTCGACGCCGAGACCATCGGACACAACATCGTCAACGGACTGAAGTTCGGTCCCGACGGCTGGCTCTACGGACGCCACGGCATCACCTCGACCTCCTTCGTCGGGGCACCGGGAACCCCGGAGGACGAGCGCATCGCGCTGAACTGCGCGATCTGGCGCTTCCATCCCGAGCGCAAAACCTTCGAGGTCTTCTGCCACGGCGGCACGAACCCCTGGGGCCTCGACTGGAACGAGGACGGCCAGCTTTTCTACACGAACACCGTCATCGGCCACCTCTGGCACGCCATTCCCGGGGCCTACTACGAGCGCATGTTCGGGGCGCACCTCAATCCGTACGCCTACGAGCTCATCGGCCACACCGCCGACCACTACCATTGGGACCGCGGCTCGGAGAAATGGAGCGACATCCGCGAAGGTATCAGCGACAAGACCTCCGAACTTGGCGGCGGGCACGCCCACATGGGCTGCCTCATCTACAAGGGCGGCGTCTGGCCGGAGAAATACCACGGCAAGCTCTTCACCTGCAACCTGCACGGAAGCCGCATCAACATGGAGATCCTCGAGCGCGAGGGCAACGGCTACGTCGGCAGGCACGGCGAGGATTTCCTGTTCATGAAGGATCCGTGGTTCCGGGGACTCGATCTCGTCACCGGACCCGACGGGCAGGTCTGGATGAACGACTGGAGCGATACCGGCGAGTGTCATGACAACGACGGGATTCACCGCAGCAGCGGGCGGATCTATCGCATTGTTTATGATGGGCCGGACAAGGGCGAGCCGACGCCGAAGTGGTCTGCACGTCGGGAGTGGCCGGAGTGGCTGACTTGGCCAGTGGAATCATTCGAGAGTCTCTTGGACTCCGATGACGAGGCGAAGCGTGCCATTGGTGTCAGATGGTACACTGAGAATTTCGCTGAGATTCATCGGACGCTCGCATTCAACCCCGGCACCTATTTCCAGAAGATCGTCCAGCTCACCAAGGAGGAAAATTCGGGCCTTGTCCGTTTGGAACTTGCCGCCGCCATTCGGAACGCCCCGCTTTCGGATAAGACTACGATTGCCAAGCATCTCTGTTCGTTTGCCGAAGACGCCAACGACCGCCAGCAGTCGCTCATGATCTGGTATGGGATCGCCGAAGCGGTTCCCGTCCAAGCCAATCAATACGTCAAGCTCGCCCTCGAATCCAAACTCCCCACCGTCACCCGCCTCATCGCCCGCCGCCTTGCCGAGGATCTCGAAAAAACTCCCAAGCCGGTCAACGATCTCCTCACCCGTTCGACCGACGCGAACCGCCTCGACATCCTGCGCGGCATCAACGAAGCTCTGCGCGGCTGGACCAAAGCCCCCAAGCCCGACGCTTGGGACGACATCGCCAAGGCGGGCGGGGACGAGGAAACGCAGACGCTCATCCGCGAACTCTCCGTCGTCTTCGGCGACGGCCGCGCCCGCGACGAGCTGCTCGCCATCGCCAAGAACGAGGAGGCCGATCCGGGGGCGCGCCGCTCTGCCCTGACCAACCTCCTCCGCGACCCGACGCCCGACTTGCTCCCGATGCTCAAGGGCTGGACCAACGACCGCATCCTCGCCCGCGAAGCCATCCTCGGACTCGCCAGCTACGACGATCCCGAGGTGCCCGCCCGCATCATCGGCCAGTGGAAGCGCGACAGCGTTCACCGTGCCGTCTGCATCGATACCCTCGTCTCCCGTGCCGGCTACGCGAAGGCCCTCCTCGACCGCATCGGGAAGGGGGAGATTCCCCGCGACGCCATCAGCCCCTTTCAGGCTCGCCAGATCCAGAGCCTCGGCGACGAGGCCCTGACCAAACAGCTCGCCGAGGTCTGGGGCGAACTGCGCGACACCCCGGAGGCGATGAAGGCGGAGATCGCGAACTGGAAGACGATCCTCACTCCCGAGGCCATCGCTGCCGCCGATCCGGCGAAGGGCAAGACGCTCTTCGCCGCTCTCTGCGGCGCCTGCCACAAGCTCTACGGAGAAGGCGGTGCCATCGGACCCGACCTCACCGGCAGCGATCGGCACAATCTGGACTATCTGCTGGGCAACACCGTCAATCCGAATGAAGTCGTCCCCGCCGACTACCGGCTGACCGTCTTCACCCTCGAGGACGGCCGCGTCGTCTCCGGCGTCGTGCCCGAGGAGAGCGAGCGCAGCGTGACCGTACAGACTCCGGTGGAGCGCCTCACCCTGCCCGCCGACAGCATCGCCAAGCGCGAGACTCTGCCCGTCTCCCTCATGCCCGAGGGCTTGCTGAAGGCGATGGACGAGGCGTCGGTGAAGGACCTGATCGCCTACCTGATGACCCGTGCGCCGGTGGCGGGACCGTGAAGACTCCTCGACCGGCTCGGTCGGCCATGCAGGGGTCAGGACTTGGTCGGACCTCTACCCTCGCGCTCCGATGCTCCGCGAGGACATGGGACGATCCGACGCCTCCCGTTTCGCCGCCGTCTTGGCGGCGGTCCGCTCGACGACGATCTTTTTCCACGAGGTGGCCTTGCCGGATGAATTGACGGCCCGCACGTGGATGATGTTCCGGCCGGGATCGAGGCCGCGGATGGAAACCGACCAGGTCGTCTTCGCCGCGGTCTTCGTGCCGATGCGTCCGCCTTCCCCGGCGATCCGGTATTCGATGCGGTTGCCCGGCGTGTTCGTCCGGCCCTTGAGCGTGAAGCGGGAGCGGCGGGTCCTGCGCTTTGCCTTGCCTTGGATCTGGATCGTCGGTGCGGCGACGAAGGGCGCAGGCTGCGGGATCGAGGCTCCGGCGGCGGACCAGGCGAGGCGGTAGCGCAGGGATCCGCTGGGCTGGCAGAGCAGGATCGGCCCATTGTTCCCCGGAATGATCTCGCCGACGTTCGTCCACGTCAGTCCATCGGCGGATTGCTGGAGCTGGTACTGCGTGGTGCTGCGCGACAGCCAGGCGATCTGGATGGCGGATTGCGTCTCTCCACCGTCGCCGGTCCAGGTGACGCTCCGCGTCTGGAAGTTCTCCGGCGGCACGGCGGCTCCGGGAGGACGCGCTTGCAGCCGGGTCGCGACGGCTTGCGCCAGCGCGTCGGCCATCTCCTGGCGAAGGAGGGTCTGGGCGGGGGTGGCGAGGGTGGTCTGGCCGGTCAGGACACGGAGGCCCTCCGCCCAGGCCGAGAGGTTGCGCAGCTCCACGGGTTCGCCGGAGACCGGATCGACGTCGGTGCCACCGAGCGCGGAGGGGCGCAGGTCGTAGAATTCGCCCTGGTCCGCCTGGATTCCCTCGCGGTCGTAGTAGCGGGCGTATTTGTAGTGACGGCTGCGGATCATCTGGATGCGGTTCGGCGGCGGCACGACGCCCTGGGGATTGCCCGCCGCGTCCTGTCCCGCCCAGACGTCGTCGAAGGTGAAGAGGACGTAGTCCTGCACCGGAGGCGCGGCGGCGTCGAGAATGAGGCTGCTGCAGTCGACCCCGGCGAAGCCGTAGCCCTCCCATCCGGGGACGCCCAGCATGGAGCAGACGGTCGGCAGGAGATCGACGTGGGAGACGAGTTCGGAGCAGACGCGCCCGGTGGGGAAATCCACGGGGTTCGACCAGATCAGCGGCACGCGGATGGTCTCCTCGTAGCAGTTGAAGGCCTTCTGCCGCAGGCCGCCGTGGCACATGCCCATCTCGCCATGGTCGGAGGTGCGGACGATCCAGGTACGCTCGCGCAGCTCCTGCCCGGCGCTGGAGGCATCGAAGACCGCGAGGAGGCGTCCGATCTCGGCGTCCACGAGCTTCATCAGGTTGCCGTAGAAGTTGAGGTAGTGGCGCTTCGTCTGGTCGGTCGGGAGCGGTCCGAGTCCGACGAGCCGCATGAGGATGGCCTGCTGGCTGGTGGGCTTGAAGTTGTCGAGGAGGTTCTCCGCCACGGTCGGGGGCAGGTCGAGGTCGCCGAGGAGGTCGGCGGCGGTGTAGCCGCCGGTTCCCTGGTTGCCGGGGTAGCCGAGCACGTCGTGGGGATTGACGAGCGAGACGACGAGGCAGAAGGGCTTGTCGCCGGGATCGGCGGCCTTCTCCTGCAGGTAGGCGATGGCGTCGTCGATGGTGCGGTGGTCGTGGTTCGCAGTGCCGCCGCCGTAGTTCTCGACCTTGACGTCCTGCCCCGCGTCCGGCGGATTCCAGCTGTCGAACCCGTAGCGCGCGATGTCGTCGTCGATGTGGGCGCCGTCGCAGCCGTCGACGCCCTTGCTGAGGTGCCATTTGCCCTTGTAGACGACCTCGTAGCCGGCCGCCTTCAGACAGGTGGCGAGGTTGGGAAGGGTGGGGTCGAGCTGATGCTCGGTCTCGGACTGCTCGAATCCCTCGGTCAGCGTGTCGAAGGATTCGTGCTGCGCGGGGAAGAGCCCCGTGAAGATCGTGTTGCGCGCGGGCGAGCACATCGCGGTGTTCGTGCAGCATCGGTCGAAGAGGATGCCGGTGTTCCGCAGTGCGGTGTAGTTCGGCAGGTGGAGGTCGGTCCAGCCGGAGGGAAACCACTGGATGGCGCGCTCCTGATCGGTGAGGATGAGGATGAGGTTACGCCGCGCCGGTCCGGACTGGGCGCGGGCCGAGGGGATCTCGACGAATCCGTAGGAGGCGGCGAGGGCGGCCGCGCCGCCGACGGTTTTCAGGAAGCCGCGCCGGTCGAGGCCGGGAAGGGGGCTGTCCTGACGGGTGGGGGAGCTGGAGCGGAATCGGGTGTCGTTGGCCATGGGAATCGCGCTCTATTTGCGGCATCGGCCCTGCCTGCGCACATTGCTTTTCACGAACCCGGCGGAATCTTTGACGAATCCGGCGGACCACGCCGACAAGCCGCTTTTCCACCCCGATCCGCCGCCGCTATGTTCCGACTGATGGGACTCGACTCCGCCTCAGGCAAGGACGACCGCTCCCGCCTCTTCTGGCGTCTCCAGGCGCTCGGCTGGGGCGGTGCCTTGCTCATGACCACGGGCATGGGCGGGATCCTCCATTCGCCAGCGGGAGAGGGGATCCTCGTCGCCCTCTTCCGCAGCGTCTTCGGATTCGCGGCGAGCTCCGTGGCGCTGCGTCCGCTGCTCCGCGCCCTCCGGCATCGGGGGCAGGCCGTCTCGGGGCCCGGCCTGCTGGCGACCGTCTCCGCCTGCGGGCTGCTCGGTCTCGCCGACACCGCCTCCGCCATCGGCTTCGCCTCGCTCTCGGGCATCGATCTGGAGCAGCCCGGCGTGCGCACCTTCCTCGCCGCCAGCGCCTTCATCCGCGCCGTGCTCTACGGGTTCTGGAGCATTCTCTACTTCGCGGTCCACTACCGCCTCGACACGCAGCGCGACCAGTTGCGCGCGGCCCGCGCCGAGGCGGCGGCGCGCTCGAGCGAGCTGCAGATGCTGCGTTCGCAGGTGAACCCCCACTTTCTCTTCAATGCGCTGAACTCCATCCTCGCCGAATCGGGCGACGCCTCCTCGGTGCGGAGGATCACCCTTGCCCTGGCGGACTACCTCCGCTTCTCCCTCGCCCAGCGCGGGGAAGTGGAACGGCTCGGAACCGAGCTCGATGCTCTCGAGAGCTATCTGCGGGTGGAGAAGGCCCGCTTCGAGGACGGTCTCGAATACCGCATCGAGGCGGACGAGGCGGCGCGGAGGGCGCCCGCCCCGGTCGCCCTCGTGCAGCCACTGCTCGAGAACGCCATCAAATACGGACAGCGCTCCGCCATCCGCCCTCTGCGGATCGCCGTGTCCGCCGTCGCCGGGGAGGACTCGCTCGCCGTCTCGGTCGTCAACACCGGCGAATGGACCGAGGAGGACTCGCCGACGAAGACCGGGCTCTCGAATCTGCGGCGACGCCTCGCCCTCCTCTACGGGGACGCTGCCAGCCTTTCCATCGCGAAGGAGAACGGCGAAGTGCACGTCCATGTCCGGCTGCCGGTCGCACGCGTCATGGCCGGATCCGAGTGCGAATCCGAACGGCCATGAATTCTCCGCTGCGTGCCCTGATCGTGGACGACGAGCCGCCTGCCCGCCGCTGGCTGCGCCGCCTGCTGGACGAGCATCCCGGCATCGAGGTCGTCGCCGAGGCGGGGGACGTGCCTTCGGCCATCGAGGCTGTGGAGCGCCTGCAGCCCGATGTCGTGTTCCTCGATGTGCAGATGCCTCCCGGCACGGGTTTCGATCTGCTGCCTGCCTTGGCCAGGGAGACGCGCGTCGTCTTCGTCACCGCCCACGACACCTATGCGGTCCGGGCCTTCGAGGCGAATGCGCTCGACTACTTGCTCAAGCCGGTGCATCCCGAACGGCTCGCCGAGAGCCTCCGGCGTCTTCTCGCCCCCGTGTCGGTGCCCGTTTCCGAAACGGTCCAGGCGGACGTTCCGGAAACGTTCGGTCTGCAGGACCTCGTTCCCTTGCGGGACCGGGGCAGGCTCCGGATGGCCGTCGTCGGAGACATCGCCGCCATCCAGGCCGACGCCGCCTATTCGCGGGTGCTCCTCTCCAGCCGGCCGCCGATGCTGGTGCTGCGGTCGATCGGTGCCTGGGAGGCGCTGCTTCCCGATCCTCCCTTTGTCCGTCTCGACCGCTCCCTGCTCGTGAATCTTGGCGGCGTCCAGTCCTTCGAGGTCCGCTCGCGCGACGAATGCCTCCTTGCCCTGAAGGGCCTGCCCCAGCCGCTGACGCTGGGACGCACCGCCTCGCTCCGTCTCCGCCGCCTGCTGAAATCCTCTCCCCGACGATGAAATCCCCCTGCTGCAATCCCTCGCCCGGGCGGCGTCCCGCTCCCTCCCCGCCGACGACCGTCGGCCAGCCTGGAAGGGAAGGGGAGCCGTCGCACGAGGGCATGGTGCGTCTTGGCGGAGGCGTGTTCCTGATGGGAGGACAGGGCGAAGGCGTCTGGTTCGCCGATGGAGAGGGGCCGGTCCGGGAAACCGAGCTGTCCGCCTTCTGGATCGACGGGACCACCGTGACCAATGCGGACTTCGCCGCCTTCGTCGGGGCCACCGGCCATGTCACCGAGGCGGAGCGCTTCGGCTGGTCCTTCGTCCACCTGAGCCAGCTCACGGACGGGCAGAGGGAGCGCCACGCCTCGCGCCGCGTCTCGGGTCTCGAATGGTGGTTCGGCATCGAGGGGGCGAACTGGCGTGTGCTCTTCGGCGACGGTCGGAGCGTCGAGGAACTCGACCGCGGAGACCATCCCGTCGTTCACGTCTCCTGGAACGATGCCGCCGCCTACGCCCGCTGGGCGGGGAAGCGCCTCCCGACCGAGGCGGAGTGGGAGTTCGCCGCGCGCGGCGGCCTTCCACAACGGCGCTACCCCTGGGGCGACGAATTGCTTCCCGGCGGCGAGCACCGCTGCAATATCTGGCAGGGGAAATTCCCGGTGTCCGACACCGGCGAGGACGGCTACCGCGGCACCGCTCCCGCGCGCTCCTTTCCGCCGAACGGCCACGGTCTCTACCACATGGCCGGGAACGTCTGGGAATGGACCGCCGACTGGTTCAGCCCCACCTACGGCCGCACCGCCCCGCGCGGGAACCCGCGGGGGCCGGAGCACGGAGAGCGCCGGGCCATGCGGGGAGGGTCCTACCTCTGCCACGAGAGCTACTGCAACCGCTACCGCTGCTCGGCCCGCTCCTCGAACACGCCCGACACCTCGACGGGACACCTCGGCTTCCGCTGCGCGGCCGACGCGTGACGCGGTGGAGGGGCGCACGACCACTCTTCAGTGGGCGGCTCAACCCTCTCCGATCCGCACTCTTCTCCCCGACTCCATCGACTCGGCGGCGGCCTCGAGCACCTCCAGACTTCTCACCCCGTCGCGGAAGTTCGGCTCGACCGCCCCGCCGCGTGCACAGGCGTCGAGGAAGTCGGCCGCGGCATGCACGAAGGCGTGCTCGTAGCCGATGATGTGTCCCGGAGGCCACCACGCGCCGACGTAGTCGTGGACGCTCTCGGTCACGAGGATGTCGCGGAAGCCGAGCCGGTCGGGCAGATCCTTGCCCGAGTGGAACTGGAGGCGGTTCATGTCCTCCATGTCCCAGGCGATCGCGCCCTTCCGTCCGTAGATCTCGAAGGTGTGGCGGTTGAGGCGTCCCGTCGCGTAGCGCGTCGTCTCGATGGAGGCGAGGGCGCCGTTGCGGAACTCGCCGGTCATCAGCGCCGCGCATTCCACCTCGACCGCTCCAGTTTGCGAGGAGTCTCCGGCGAGGGGGCGCTCGGACACGAACTGCTTGCCGCGGCATTCGATCTCGGCGAATTCGCCGACGAGGAAATGGGCGAGATCGATCGCGTGCGAGCCGAGGTCCCAGAGCGGGCCGGCCTGGGCGGTGGCCTTGCGGAGCTTCCAGTCGAGGGGATGCTGGGGATTCACGAGCCAGCTCTGCTGGTAGGCCCCGCGCCAGTGGTAGACCTCGCCGATCTCGCCCTCGTCGATGAGCCGCTTCGCCAGCAGGACGGCGGGGGAGCGGCGGTAGTTGTGGTTCAGGTAGTGGACCACGCCCGCCTTCTCCGCCGCCGCGAGCATGGCCTTGCCTTCGGCCAGGGTGTTGGCGAAGGGCTTCTCGCAGAAGACGTGCTTGCCCGCCTCGGCGGCGGCGATGGCCATCTCGGCGTGGAGATGGGTCGGGGTGGCGATGTCGATGGCGTCGATGTCGTCGCGTTCGAGGACGCTGCGCCAGTCCGTCGCGGTCTCGGCCCAGCCCCAGCGGTCGGCGAAGGCACGCAGGGCCTCCCCGTCGCGCCCGCAGGCGACCTGCAGCACGGGCTTCACCGGAGGATCGAAAAAGCGCGAAACCTGGTTCCAGGCATTCGAATGGGCACGGCCCATGAAGCGGTGCCCGACGATGGCGAGGCGGAGTTCCTTCATACGCCGCAGGCGATAGCGCGTCCTGCAGGTTGAGGAAAGCGATTTTGTGGTCGAAATAGGGTGCGAATCCCGTTGATTTGTTCATATTGACAGCGTCCATGCCCGCCTTCGCCGCCGACCAGCACCTCCTCCGCGACCCGCATGCGGCGCTCGAGCGTCACTTCGGCTTCCGCGAGTTCCTGCCCGGACAGGCGCCGGTGGTCTCCTCGCTGCTCGCGGGGCGCGACACTCTCGCGGTGATGCCGACAGGTGGAGGGAAGTCGCTCTGCTACCAGCTCCCCGCCATGGTCATGGAGGGTGTCACCCTCGTCGTCAGCCCGCTCATCGCCCTGATGAAGGACCAGGTCGACGGCCTCCTCCGCAAGGGCGTGCCGGCGACGATGATCAACAGCACCCTCTCGCCCTCGGAGCAGGGCGAGCGCCTCCGGGAGCTCGCGGCGGGGCAGTACAAGCTGGTCTACATCGCGCCCGAGCGCTTCCGCAGCTCGTCCTTCCTCCGCGCCCTGCAGCAGGTCCCTGTGGCCCTCGTCGCGGTGGACGAGGCCCACTGCCTCAGCCAGTGGGGGCACGACTTCCGCCCCGACTACCTGCGCCTTTCCCTAGCGCTCGAGGCGCTCGATCATCCCCAGACCGCCGCCTTCACCGCCACCGCCACGCCCGAGGTCCGCGAGGACATCCTCAAGGTACTGAAGCTGCGCGATCCCTTCGTCTCCATCAGCGGCTTCGAGCGGCCGAACCTGAGCCTGCGCGTGACCCACTGCGAGGGGAACCGCGAGAAGTACGCCCGGCTCAAGGATCTCGTCGACACCCACCGCACCGGCATCGTCTACTGCTCGACGCGGAAGAAGGTCGAGGAGGTCAGCGCCTCGCTCTCCGGCATGGGAGTGAAGCTCGTCGCCTACCACGGCGGCATGGAGGACAAGGACCGCGAGTGGGCGCAGAACGTCTTCCTCGACCGCAGCTACGACGTCGTCGTCGCGACGAACGCCTTCGGAATGGGCATCGACCGGCCCGACGTGCGCTTCGTCGCCCATTTCGACGTGCCCGGCAGCATCGAGGCCTACTACCAGGAGGCCGGCCGCGCCGGGCGCGACGGCGAGCCGGCCGAGTGCGAGCTGCTCTTCAACTACGCCGACACCCGCACGCAGGAGTTCTTCATCGAGGGGAACAACCCCGGCGCCGACGTGATCCGTGATCTCTACGCCGCCCTCCGTCGGCTCTCGGGATCGGCCAACGAGGGCGTCCTCCTCACCATCCAGGAGCTGACCGAGATGCTGAACCTGAAGAACAGCATGCAGGTGAGCAGCGCCATTTCCCATCTCGTACGCAGTGGGCACATCGAGCGCTACGACGTCCCCGGCGAGCGTACCCGCGGCACCCGTCTCGTCGATCCCTCGGTCGTCCCCGACGATCTCCCTGTCGACGAGGACGCCTTGACGGAGAAGGACCGGCGCGACCGCTCCAAGCTCGAGGCGATGGTCAAGTTCTGCTACGACCATCTGACCTGCCGCCAGCGCTGGATCCTGGAATACTTCGGCGAAAGCGAGTCCGCGCCCTGCGGCACCTGCGACTTCTGTACGGAGGACCGCCACCGAGACCGACGCGGGCCGACCGACGCGGAGCACCTGATCGTGCAGAAGGCCCTCAGCGGCATCGCCCGTACTTGTGCGAGGACGCCCGTGGGTGATTGGGAAGGCCGCTTCGGCAAAGGCAAGATCGTCGCCATGCTGACCGGCGCGAAATCCGCCGACCTCGCCGTCGCCCGCCTCGACACCCTGAGCACCTTCGGCCTCCTGAAGGAGGAGGGATCGGCCTACGTCTTCGCCCTGCTCGCCGAGATGGAGAAGGCCGGGCTCGTCGCGACGCGCAAGACGCCCTATCCGCTCCTCGGCCTGACCCGCCGCGGAGCGGCGGCGATGAAGGGCGACCGCAGCTTCCAGATGGCCTGGCCCGATCGCAGCCGCATCGCCAAGTCCGGCAAGGCGAAGGAGACGGCCCAGGATCTGGAGGGTCTGGCCTTCGACGAGACGCTCTTCGATCGTCTCAAGGACGTACGGAAACGCCTTGCCGAGGAGGCGGGAAACGTGCCGCCCTACGTCGTCTTCAGCAATCAGGTGCTCGAATGCTTCACCCGCCTCCGTCCAACCAACGAGGATCAGGCGCTGAAAATCCACGGCGTCGGGAAGGTGAAGGCGGAGCGATATCTGGCACCCTTTCTGGAGGCGATTCGGGAGTTCGAGGGGAAGTGAGGAACGACCAGAGCTCCTCTGATCCGATAAGCTTCCTCAAGTCGTCAACATTTCCTCCAACTTACCGTGTGAAAATTATGGAAATTCTAAATTCTTGTGCTTAACTGCTCTCTCATGTCCTACCGTCTGCAGCTCGTCGACCGCTTCGACAGAATCGAGGCTTCCGCTGGAGAATGGACCGCTTTTGCCGACCGTTGTCAGCTTGCGGCTCCCTTCTGCCATCCGTCGGTCTGGATCCCGTGGCTGCATGCCCATCGCGAGCATGAGCCCGCCGTCTTCGAGTGGAGGAGGGAAGGGGAACTGCGCGCGATCATCCCGATGTTCCGCCACGGACGGGTTCTGGAGATGGCGGGCGGTCAGCATCTCGACTACCAGGATATCCTCGCCACCGAGGTCGAGGAGGCGACTTCCGCTCTGCTCGCCCTCGTCCAGCAAGAACGTGGGCGCAGCTCGACGCTCGTCTTCTCCAAGGTCGTCGAGCGCTCGCTCCTGGCGGAGGCGACGGGCGACGGGCGTCTCGCAGACATCGCGCATATCGAAGAGCGCTACTGGAGCCGGTGTCTCGTGGCGGAGATCGAGGCCTCCGGGGGACGCGGGTTCGACCAGGTCCTCCCGGCTCGGCAGCGCAAGGATTACCGCAACGCCACCCGGCGCCTCGGGGAGGCGCTGCCCGGCTATTCTGCGGAGCACCACGGTCCAGGCGGCTTCGATCCCGCTCTTCTGGACGAGGTGGCCGTCCTGCATCGTGCCAGCCAGTATCGGAAAACCGGTCCCTCGGTCTTCGGCAGCTCCGCCTACCTCGACTTTCTCAGGGCCCAGACGATGTCGGGAGCGCCGCTCTGCCTCTCCCTCCTTCGGGAGCGGCCTGGCGGACCTCTCGTGGCCTTCCATCTTGGCTACTTCGGGAGCGACACCTTTTTCCACTATCTCACCGCCTATTCCGACGCCCATGCGAAGCTCTCTCCGGGGCGCTGGCTCCTTGTCGATGCCCTCCGCCATTGGCATGGACGAACGGAAGGTGACCGCTTGCGCTTCGACATGCTGTGCGGGGAAGAGGACTACAAGTCCCGCTGGTCGGCTTCGCCCTACTTCGTCTCGAAGATCGTCGTCCTGCCGAAGCGGCTCGCGAACTTTCCCCGGGTGCTCGCCTATTCGGCCGTCTATGGATTGAAGAACGCGAAGAACCGGCATCTCCTCCATCGGCCCTGCCGGATCCTTCGCCGCCGAGATTTCGATCCCGTGACGGTCGCGTTGCCGCGGTAGGGCGGGCCCGTTCGCTCCTTGGCACTCCGGACATTCTCTATATCTCCACAGGCTGCAGGAGTGCATCCTCCGAGATTGTTATATAGGGGGAGTTCACGGAGCATGGAACTTATCCGCAAATAGAGAGTGTGTGCCGACAGCAGATCAAAGCGGAAGCCAATGACAGCAGCAGTTCGGTGCCAACGGTTCTGCGACGAATCGTCTTGAGGATATATTGGCGAGGAATCGTGTTGATGACGATCGAGGGCTTTCAGGCCCTGGTCGGTATCGGATTCCAGCTCTTCCATCGTCTGCCGAACACAAGGGGGTGCGACAGCAACCAGCCTGCTCCAAAAAGACTGTCTTCGGCACGCCCGCGAACTCCCATCGCTCCGACAGAAATAGTTCTCTCCAACGGTTTCTCAGCCGTAGACATCGGCAAGGTGTCGAGAATAGGGAGGCGATCAGGATTTGAGAAAGTATTGCAAGAGGGCGGAAAAAGACATTTGCTTCTTCAATCGAACCACCCCAAGCCCGGCATCGCGTAGGGCCGGAAGATTTCGATGCTCCCGGCGGCTTCGTCGTGGAGAAGGGCGCGGTTGAGGCCTAGTTCGGCGGCCTTGCCGGAATCGGCGAGACTGACGGAATCGGCCGCGCTCATCTGGAAGAGCACCTTCTTCTCGAACTCGCCTGCGGCCTTGCGTCCGAGGCAACGGATCAGATTGGCGTAGGAATCGAAGGAGGCGACGAGATGGCGACCCCAAGGTGGTCCTTCGAGGAGGATCTCCTGGAGGGAATCGGAGGGGTTGGCTTCGGCTTCGGCATCGCCGAGGGAGAAGGAGAAATCCTCCTCGTGCCGTAGCTTGCGGTGGCGGTGGAGGTTGGGGATGAAAAGGACGACGGGCCGCGCCGGATCGGGCGCAGCCTCCTCGGCCGCGGCCTTGAGCTTCGCCGCGAGTTCATTGAGGAGCGGACCCGTTTCGTGGGCGTCGGGGCATTCGATTCCGCCGATGCGCTCGACGGCGCGGCGGAAGGGCGAATCGTCGTCGGCGGCGAAACGGCTGTCGACGAGAACGAGCCGGATGCCGTCGCCGAACTGCGAACGCAGCATCCGCAAGGCCACGACGACGAGCGCGTCGACGGCGTCTTCCCGTTGGCCGACGAAGAGGAGGTGGTTCCCGCTCTGGCGGGCGAAGCTGACCTCGGTGGGCCCTTTGATCGAGTTCGGCGCACCGAGGAAGATCCGCGGCGGGCCGGGAGAGGGCCCCTGCTTCAGCCGCGCCGACAGCACGGGATCGGACTCGGCTTCGGCGGGGGCGTTGCCTTCGAAGACGACGAGCGGACGCGGTTGGCCGCTTCGCTTCCGGTCCAGTTCGGCGACCCGGTCGAGGATCCGGTCGCGTTCCTCCTCGTCGAGCCAGACGACCTGGAAGGGCGAGTTCGCCTCGGCCGCTCCGGCGCGGTCGTTGTAGATCCCTTCGCCGGGCCGGGTGAGGAGACGCGGAGCGGGATTCGAGTCGTCCATGATGAGGTAGGCGTCCGCCTCGTTGCAGGCGAGGGCGATGCGGACGGTCATCTGTCCGAGGGTGGCGCGCGCGAGGGTGAAGGCTCCGCCAAGCGTCTGGGAGCCGAGGATGGCGTGGAGGCCGAAGGCACGGCCTTGCCGCACGATGCGGTCGAGAAGGACGGCGGCTTGCTGGGAGACGGCGTCGTCCTCGGTGAAGAATTCCTGGAACTCGTCGATCAGCAGGAGGGTGCGCGGCATCGTTTCCGCCTCCGCTTTCGCCCGGTATCCGGCGAGGTCCTGGACGGAGGCGGCGCGGAAGAGCTCGCCCCGCCGCCGCAGTTCCTCGTCGAGGCGCTGCAGCACGCTCAGCCCGAACTCGCGGTCGCTCTCGATGGCGACGACGCGGGCGTGAGGGAGGCGACGGTCGGCGTAGCACTTGAACTCGACGCCTTTCTTGAAGTCGATGAGATAGAACTCGACCTCGTCGGGCGAACACCAGAGGGCGAGATTGCTGACGACGATGTGGAAGAGGGTCGATTTCCCCGAGCCGGTCTTGCCCGCGACGAGGGCGTGCTGGCAGGTGCCCTTGCCGAGGGCGAGGTATTGGCGCTTCGTCGCGCCGCTGCGTCCGATGGGCACCTTCAGCTCGTCGGCGGTGGAGAGGCTCCAAAGCTCCTCTGCCGTCGGGGCGATGGTGGAAAAGGGCAGCTCGATGCGGTTCGAGTCCCGGCTTTCGGCCCCGAGGCGATGGATCCAGCGGGCGAAGCGCTCGGGCGACGGCGGTTGGATCAGGGAAAGGGCGAGGCCCTTGAGCGGCGCGCCGCTGAGATGGAATCCGTCGGGGCCCGACTGGAGGCAGAAGCAGGCCTGGCGCAGATCGTCCATGCGGAAACCGGCGGGCAGGTCGGCGCGCGCGTCGCAGTGGACGAGGAGGAAGACCCCGCAGCGCGCTCCCGAGGCGGCGATGCTGAGAAGGCGCTTCGCGGCGAGTTCGCTGAAGCCGTGGGGGAAGTCGGCGACGACGAGGAAATGATGGCGTTCCGCGACGGTCCCGGCGGCTTCGTTGTATTCGGCGATGGTCGCGTAGTCCTTGCGCAGGTACATCTGGATCACCTTCTCCATGTGCTCGCAGAGTTCGCCGAGGCGGCGTTCGATCTGTTCGGGCCGGGTGCGGATGCGGGTGTTGATGAGGAGCTCCTCGTAGTCGGCGAGGTGCATCAGGCCGGCGAAGCTCTCGCCGAGTCCGACGGGATCGACGAGCGAGAAGGAAAGACGGCCAGGAGGCGAGGCGGCGAGCCAGCCGAGGACGAGATAGTTCAAGAGGGCGATGCCCTCGTCGCGCCCGCTTTGCTTCGTTTCGAGAAGCAGCGAAGCGGCGTCGGGAAGGCGGAGCCGCAGCGGCAGACGGTAGACGGGGGGGGAAGGCAGGGCGAGGCGCTCCGAGACGGGGAGGCGGAGCTCGCTCCGTTCGCCGGAGTAGGCGAGTTCTCCGAAGACGAGGGATGGGGAGAGCATCGAGGCCGGCGACCAGGCGTCGGGTCCGCCGAGGAGCCAGGCGCGGTCGGCCTCGGAGTCGGCAGCGCGGGTTTCGGCCGCGAGCTCCGCCGCGAGCGGGACGATCTCCGACTGCCACTGTTCGGCGAGACGCGCCATCGGTGCGGCGGGATCCTCGGCCGGCCCGGTTCCGGCATCGAGGCGGGCGAGGGCCTCGTCGCGTTCGTGCTCCAGCGAGGCGAGGCGGTCGGCGAGGGTCTGGTGAGCGGAGTCGATCTGGAACTGCCGATGAGTCGCAAGTCGGGCGCGGAGGGCCTCGGCGCGTTTCTCGACAGCCTCCGGATTCGGGTAGCGGCGGGCCCCGGAAGAGGCGGGCTTCCGTTTCAGACCCTGTTCGAAGGCGGACTTGACCCTCTCGTATTCGCTTTCGGCCGTCTCCACGGCGAGCTTATGCCGGAGATCGGCGGATTCGCGATGGCGCAGGCGCAAGGCCTTGGCCTCGGCGAAGCGCGGAATTTCCCTCGAGGCGAATTCCGCCGCCGTCCTGCCCCCGCCGAGCCAAAGAAGGAGCAGGAGGACGACGACGCATCCGGCGATGCCGAGCGAAAGGGGCCAGGAAAGGGCAGCGATCCCCAGATGGGGGGCGAGGAGCGGTGCGATTCCGCCGAGAGCGAGGACAAGGAAGGCCTGGAGGACGAGAGGGAACGCTCCGAACCACGCGACGAGGGGCGATTTCCGCAAGGCTTTGACGGAGGCGGCAAGCGCTTCGTGGAGGAGGGCGAGCGAATCGTCGGGAAGGGTTTCGTCAATCTTGCCGGGAGAGGGAGCTTCCGTGTCCTTGAGCGCGACGAGGAGGAGGCGCTGCAGTCCGCCGTAGCCCCGCAGGCCCCGCAGGGCGGCCTTTTCCAGCTTGAGGAAGCGGGCGTGGGTCGCCTTGGCCGCGGCGACCGCTTCCTCGTTCGCGTCGTTGGCGGCAGCGAGCGCTTGTTCGCGCCGCCGTCCAGCCTCCATGAACTCCCGCTGGAGAGCGGCTCGATGCTGGCCTTCGCTGGCCTGCGTCGCGGCGACGACGGCGTTGCGCACGGCGATTTGCCCCTTGTCGAGACGCTGGCGGCGCTTTCTTGCCAGTTCGTCGAGGGCGGCGCACCGGGCGGCGGTTTCTTCGCGCGCGGCTTCGACGGCGGCCCGGTGGCGACGCTCGATTTCGGCCCGCTCTTCCTCCAGGCTTTGGCGGCGGCCCGATTCGCGGAGTTGGCGGGCGCGTTCGAGGCTTTTCTCCCGCTCCGCGAAGCCGCGCACCCCGGCGTGGAAACGTTCGACGAGGGAGATCGATTCGGGAGCGGAGAGGGGATCAGCGTTCACAGTCTTGGCGGAGTCGGCAAAGCATCTTGTCGAGGTCCTCGATCGCCGCAGCGGCGTGGTCCACGGCGTCGAACATGGGCTGCATGTAGACGCTGTCAAATTCGCGGGCTTTTTCGTCGCGCCACGTCTCCTGCGTCTCCTGCCAGACGCGGAGGAGTTCGCGGGAGAGACCGACGAGTCGGCCTTTGCCGTGGCCCAGGCTCATGGGAAAGGTCGAAGCCCCCTCCGAAGCGGCCGGGTGGAGAAATTCGTGGGAATGCCTCCTTCGCCGGAGTTCCAGGGACGTCCACCGAAGTTCGCGCGAACTTCGCGACCGAGTCGGCTGGTGCGGTGATGCGGGTTCATGGGCGCTTTCAGGCGTCGCCCGAGGCGTAGGCGTCGAGCTGGCGGACCGCCTCGGTCAGAAAGACGACGGCGCGTGCCATGTCGGTGTCGAGATGGTGGCGAAGCTTCTCGACCTTTCTCGCCTCGGGTTCGATGGTGGAGTCGTAGTTGCGCAGCCAGGCGTCCGCCCTGCGGCGGGTTTCCTCGAGTTCGCGCAGCTCCCGGCGCTTCTGGTTCACCTGCATCTGCGCGCCGGTCTTTTTCTGGGCGAGATCGGAGAGACGGGCGCTGAAGAGCTCCTGCTCCAGCCTCTCCAGTTCCCGTTCGCGGCGTTTCGTCTCCTGCGCGAGCTTCAGGCGCTGCTCGGTCTGGAGCCAGACGCGGGTGCGCTTCGTTTCTTCGGAGACCTCGTCGAGGACGAGGTTCGCCCGTTCGAGAAAGAGAACGAGGCTGGATCGGAACCGCTCCAGCGCCTCGAGATTGGTGACATGGGCTCCGGCCACGGCGCGTCAGCGTTGGTTGAGATACTCTTCGATGCGCTGGGCCTTGCGGAGAAGGTAGGGGCCTTGCTGGTTCGAGCTGTCCATGAAGCGGCGCAGCGTCTTCACGGCATCGACGAACTCCTGGGCGAATTTGACGTGCTCCTGATCCTGCCAGGTGTCGCCCAGCGCGGCGAAGCGGGCTTGAAGAGAGGAGAGGGAGCTTTGCAAGTCGCTGTTGAAGCGTTTCAGCTCTTCGGCGAAACGCCTCAACTCATTGGGATCGACGATAGCCTTGGACATGGGCCGAGGTTATCAGGACGGGCGATGAAAGTAAAAGATGAAAAAGTGAAAGGCCGTTTTCACCTCTCCGGGCGGGAGGGAGAGGGGGCGGTCCTCGGGGAACCGGCGGGTCACGCGACCACCGGCTTGTGCGTGTCGGAGGAGGAACCGCCACCCGAGACAAGCCCGGCATCGAGAGGATTGGATGCGGGGGATTCCCGGGAGCCGGGAGAAGCGTTCGCTCCTGTTTGCTCGGCGGCGGCCATCTCGTCCAGCGAGTCGATGGCCCAGTGGTAGAGCAGCTTGCCCGCCGCGTGCGCCGCACGGTCCCACTCGAGGTATTTTTCCGTTGGGATCTCCAAGGCGAGCCGCTGGGGAAGGGTGGCGGGCGGTCTGCGATGGTCGTAGTCAGCCATGACCTTCCGCACCCACTCCTCTTTCGAAGACGGCACCCCGCGGGTGCTCCGCCAGTTGTATATGGTCTGTTCGGCCGTCCCAAAAAGCTTCGCAGCGATAGCGTTGTCCACCCCGTGGTTGTCCATCCATTCGGCAAATTCTTTACCTGTCATGTCGATAATTTCACGTTCGGATAAAAAAATTCAACAAAATACTTGCATGAAGTTACCATTAAGATAAAATGTTTACCGAATAGATAACAAAAAGGCAATGACTCTGGAATTTGAGCTCGACCATCTTACGGAGCGCGGCAGGAAACTGCTGCTGTTGCGGGCGAACGAATGGAATTGTTCGCCGTCCGAGGCGCTCGTTCGTCTCCTCGAGGAGGCCGCGAAGCGTGCCAAGCTCACAGCCCCTGCCAAAGACGGAAAGGAGGCGGCATGAGCCTCTTCACCGATCGCGACATCGAGGGCCTGACGTCTTCCGATCAGGCGATGAATGCGATCCTCTACGTCCTCGGGCGCATCCGCGACGAGGGGGACGTGGGCTCCCACCTTGGTCGCGGCACGCAAACCTTCGCCATGCTCACCGAAGCGCTCGCCTCGATCACCGGCAAGCCCATCGCTGAAATTCGCGAGGCCTACTGCCCTCGCCATCCGCGTTCCTAAACGAGGATTCCAAGCCAGGACGCGATACGTGGGCGGAAGACGGGCGTCTCGTGGCAGCCGAGTTTCAATTCCCCACATGGCAAGCGAATGGCTCGCGGGCCGAAAGGAGCCGAGGGTGACATACACCCGGGGACATATTGGAATGGCTGGAGTCGCTGCCGTCGGCAGGGTGGTGAATCAGGCTGCTAGCTTCAGTTCGCCGCCGTCCGTGCGTTCCAGCGGCACGGTTTCGTCGCGGTCGAGGTTGCGAAGGAGGAGGCGATTTCGGTTGCGGTCGAGCTCGACTTCCTCGCCGGACCGCCACCAGAGCACGTCGTGCCGACTTGCGGGATCGGCGAGCCGCCATTCGCTGCCATCGGAGAGGTGGAGGATGCCCGACCAAAGATATTCGAAGCGGATGCCCATGCGTCGTTTCGTTCTCATGAGGGCACCTATATCACTGTTTTAAAATACAGTCAACATTTGAACAGTATTCTGGGTCGATCGAAACCCAATCGAGGAGGAGATGCGGCGGATTGGCACGTTGGAGCGGACATGGCTGCTCCGCACATCGCTGCGGTCAACGGCCTCCGTCAAGTTCGAGGGCAATGCTCCGAATGGAAGCAAATCACGGTAGCAAGTTTCGTCCACCAATTGCCCAATCCTTGGTAAATCAAGGCGCGAAGGGAGCACTTGGAAGCACTCTTTGCGGACCCGCCCGTGAGAGACCTCCCACTTCCCTCCCTTACTCTCGCAAGGGAGGGAAGTGGTCGGGACGACTGGATTCGAACCAGCGACCCCCACACCCCCAGTGTGATGCGCTACCAGGCTGCGCCACGTCCCGAAGACTTTCCCTCCGGCCACAGGACCGGCGGAGCGGATAGTGTGGACGAAAACCGTCGTTGCGCAAGTCGCTTGTCGTCCAAAAATTTCGCATGGCGGCGCGGAAGTTTTTATAAGACGGCGGGGGATTCTGTGCCATGCTGACCAGCTCATGGAATCGCAGCGCGTCAAAGTCGCCGTCGTCGGCGCGAGTGGCTATACGGGGCAGGAGCTGCTCCGTCTTCTCGCCATGCATCCCTCCGTCGAACTGGTCGCGACGACTTCGCGCCAGGAGGCAGGCCGCCCGCTCGCTTCCGTGTTTCCGCGCCTGGCCGCCTCTTCCGTCGCGGACCTGGCCTTCATCGAGCCGGAGATCGACGCGATCGTCGCGAGCGGAGCGCAGGCCGCTTTCCTCGCCCTGCCGCACGGCGTCGCCTCGGAGTTCGCCGTGCCGCTGCTGGAGCGCGGGCTGCGCCTCGTCGATCTCAGCGCCGACTTCCGCCTGCGCGACGCGGCGGTCTACAGGGAGTTCTACGGGCACGACCATCCCGCGCCGGATCTCCTTGCCCGCGCCGTCTACGGCCTGCCGGAGTTCCGACGCGAGGAAATCGCCGCCGCCGCTCTCGTCGCTTCGCCGGGCTGCTATCCTACGAGCGTGCTCGTGCCGCTCGTTCCTCTGCTGAAGGAGGGCTTGATCCATGCCTCGGGCATCGCCGTGGCGAGCCTCTCCGGGGCGAGCGGAGCGGGGAAGAAGGCGGAGCCGAGCCTGCTCTTCGCCGAAGTGAACGAAAGTCTCCGCGCCTACGGCGCTCCGAAGCACCGGCACCTCAGCGAGATCGAGCAGGAACTCTCCCTCGCGGCCGGAGAGCGGGTCGTGATCTCCTTCGTTCCCCACCTGATGCCGGTGACGGCCGGGATCGCGACGACGATCTTCTGCGAGGCGAAGGCCGATCTCGACACCCTTTCGTCCCGCATCGCGGCGGTCTACGGGGAATGGTACGGGGACCGCCCCTTCGTGCGCGTCCTCGGCGAGGGCGTCTTCGCCGACACGAAGCATGTCGTGCGGACGAATTTCGTCGATGTCGGCTGGGTCGTCGACCGCCGCGCCGGACGGCTCATCCTCTCCAGCGCCGAGGACAATCTCGGCAAGGGCGCGGGGAGCCAGGCGATCCAGAGCTTCAACCTCATGTTCGGCTTGCCGGAGACGGCGGGCTTGCTCCTTTTCTAACCTCCCTCCAACCTGTTCCGAACGATGGGCAAGAAAGTCAAAGAGATCGAGGGCGGCATCTGCGCGCCGCTCGGGTTCAAGGCCGGCGCGCTCGCCTGCGGCATCAAGAATCCCGCGGTCGAGCGACTCGACCTCGCGCTGATCTATTCCGAGTTCCCCACCGTGGGGACGGCGGTCTACACCCAGAACCAGGTCTGCGCCGCGCCGGTCCGGCTCTCCGCCAGCCATCTCAAATCGGCCGAGCCGCGTGCCGTCATCGCGAACAGCGGGAACGCCAACGCCTGCACCGGACCCGACGGGCTTCTCCACGCCCGTGCCATGGCCGCCGCGACGGCGAAGTCCCTCGGCCTGAGGCAGCGCGAGGTCCAGGTCTGCTCCACCGGCATCATCGGCGTGCCTCTGCCCATCGATCGGATCGAGCCGCGCATTCCCGAACTGGCCGCTTCGCTGAACGGCGACGGAGAACCCGCGGCGAGAGCCATCATGACGAGCGACACCCGGCCGAAGAGCCTCGCCGTCTCCGTGAAGATCGGCGACGTGAAGGCCCGTATCGGGGCGATCGCAAAGGGAGCGGGCATGATCAATCCGCACATGGCGACGATGCTCTGCTTCGTCACCACCGACGCGGCGGTGTCGAAGGCCGAGATCGTCGCGGCGACGAAGGAGGCGGTCGACAAGTCCTTCAACCGGATCACCGTCGATGGCGACATGAGCACGAACGACACCGTCGTCGTGATGGCCAACGGCCAGGCGGGCAACCGGACGATCACGAGGGGTGGGGAAGGCAGCGCCGAATTCCGCCAGGCCCTCACCGAGGTGATGCTCTGCCTCGCCAAGCGCATCGTCGCCGACGGCGAGCGCGTCACGAAGCTCGTCGAGGTGCAGGTGCGCGGCGCCGCCTCGAACCTCGACGCCGAGCGCGTCGCCCGCGCCGTCGCGAACTCGAAGCTGGTGAAGTGCTCGTGGAACGGCAACGATCCGAACTGGGGGCGCATTCTCCACGCCGTCGGCTATTCCGGCGCGCGCGTGAAGGAGGAGATGGTGAACATCCACCTCAACGGCGTCATCGCGACGCAGAACGGCATCGCCGCCGGAACCGACGGGCAGAAGCTCCTCGACGCCGTGGCGGGGCCGGAGTTCACCGTCGGGATCGATCTGAACATCGGCAAGGGGGAGTTCACGATCTACACGTCCGACCTCTCGCCCGAGTACGTCGATTTCAACCGCACGGAATACACCGCGGTGAAGCGGGCTTGAGCGGCGGACACCTCACTTCCGCACCGCGTAGAGAAGCTTGTCGGTGCGCAGGTAGAGGGTGCCGTTCGCCGGGACGATGGAGGAGCGGATGTTGACGCTTTGCGATTCGCCGAAGGTCGTCGCGTTCAGCACCTCGCCGCCGTCGGGACCGGCGCTGAAGACGAAGACTTCGCCGAGATGGCTCATCAGGTAGATTTTTCCATCGACGCCGGTGGGGGAGGCTTCGAGCTTCACCTTCGCCTCGATCGCCTTGCTCCAGACGACCTGGCCGGAGACGGGATGGACGCAGGAGAGGAATTTGTTGCGGTCGTTGAGAATGTAGAAGTAGCCGTCGTAGAAGAGCGGAGTGGGCACGTCGGTGGTGACTTCCTTGCCCTCGCTGACCCATAGCTTCGCGCTGTCCGGCACGGTGCCGTTTCCTCCCGCGGCGATGGCGTAGACCGGATCGCCTTTCGGCGCGCTGATCAGGATCGTTCCCGCGCCGTAGACGGGAGAGGGAACCAGACGCCAGTGACCGATCTTTCCGGGGTTGTAGGTGCCCCAGCGCCAGAGTTCCCGGCCGGTGGCCGGGTCGTGACCGGTGAGGCAGTCGCCGCCGGCGACGACGATCTCGGGCCGTCCTTCGTGCAGGATGGGAATGGGGGTGGAGAAGGCTTCGAGGGACTCCTGGACCGCCTCGGAGGGACGGACGTGTTTCCATTTGGTTTCACCGGTGGCCGGGTCCATCGCGAGGAGGAAGGACTCGATGGGACCGTCGGTGCGGCCGCGGCCGTTCACCGGCACGTCGCGCTGGAGCACTTGCAGATAGAGGAGGCCGTCGTAGAGCTGGGGCGAGCTGGAGAAGGTCCACTGGAAGGCGAAGTCGCCGTAGTCCTCCTCGATATTGCGGTGCCAGAGGCGTTTTCCGTCGAAGTCGTAGGCGGCGAGGTCGCCGTCGCCGCTGAAGAACCAGACCGTCTTTCCGTCGGTGACGGCGGAACTGCCCGCGTAGGTGCTGCGCTCGTCGATGCGGATGCCCTTGCCGAGAGCGTCCGTCCACAGGATCTTGCCGGTCTTCGCATCGATCCGCATCGCGAGGACCGTGTCCTGCGCCTCGTCGGTCGAGGTGAGGAAGACGGCGTCCCCCCACACGACGGGGGTCGAGGCGCCTTCGCCCGGTAGCTCCGTCGACCAGGCGACGCCATCGGTTTTCGAGAAGACGGCGGGAAAGCCTTTCTCCTGCGACGAGCCGTTGAAATGGGGACCCCGCCAGTTCGGCCAGTTTTCGGCGGAGAGCGGAGCGGAAATGCCAAGGAGGAGCGCGGCGAGAAGGGCAGGGGAACGGGCGTCGGTCATTTCTGAGATTTGGTTGATTTTAAGGTTGGGCAGGCAAGTGGCTTCTGTCAAGGTGCCTCATCGACGTGGAGCGGTACCGAGAAATGGCCTCCCAGTCGTCGTTCCGCATGAAACAGCTGTGCCTCATTCGCCATGCCAAATCGGATTGGGACCACCCGGGGCTTTCCGATCACGACCGGGTCCTCAACGGACGGGGGCGGCGCGACGGTCCTCGCGTGGCCCAGGTTCTGCGGCGGCTCGGGGTGGCGCCCGATCTCGTGGTGACGAGCACGGCGACGCGGGCCGCGGCCACGGCAAGGATGCTGGCGGAGGGGCTCGGCTATCCGGAGGACGGCATTGTGGGCCTGCCCGAGCTCTATCTGGCCCCACCTCGCACGATTCTTCGCGTCGTCCAGGGATTCGACGAGGCCGCGGAGACGGCCTTGGTTTTCGGCCACAACCCGGGGATGCACGAGGCGGTGAACCTGTTGGGCTCGGGCGTGGTGGAGTTCTTTCCGACGCTTGCGACGGCGTGGTTCGAACTGAAAGTGGATCATTGGGGCGAAGTCGATTGGGGAGATGGCCGCCTCCGCGAACTGATTCTCCCCCGGACGCTCGAGGACGCGTGAGACGCGCCGGAAAGGGGCGATTTCTCCTTTCGGCTTTTCCCTGCCGGATGTTATAGTCCGGCGGTTCTGTCCCTCATGAACGACGCCCCGCCTCCGCTTCATCCGGCTTCTCCCCAGCCCTACTATTCTCCTCAGCCGCAGCCCGCCTATCAGCCGCCGCCGCGGAAGTCGGGCTGCAGCTGCACGGGCCTGGGCTGCGGGTTCGGATGCCTCCTCGCTGTGGTCCTGTGCGTCGCTGCCGTGATCGGGCTGGGCATCGCGGGCAAGAAGTGGGTCGAGTCGAAGGTCGACCAATACACCTCCTACGAAAGCGTGCCGGTCGAGGCCCCTCAGGCGACGCCCGAACAGATCGCCACGGCCGTTTCCAAGATCGAAGCCTTCAGGAACGGCATGGAGGGCGGCACGCCGGTTCCCCTCGATCTGACGGGAGAGGAGCTGAACCTGGTCCTCTGGAATCATCCCGAGTTCTCCCAGTTGGCCGGAAAGGCGGAGGTGGGCATCGAGGACGATCGGCTGCGCGCCAAGATCAGCGTGCCCATCGACGAGCTTCCCTTGCCGGAAGGAGCCATTGCCGACATGCTCAAAGGCAAGTATTTCAACGGCGAGATCGGAGTGAGGATGGGGATGGTCTCGGGACAGCCGGCCCTCTATCTCGACAGCCTCTCCGTCAACGGCACCCCCGTCCCCGAAATGTTCATGTCCGGACTGAGATCGCAAAATCTCCTCGAGGAAGCCCTCAAGAACCCGGAAGCCAGTGCCTCCTTCGACAGGATCGAGGATATCCGCGTGGAAGGGGGACGGCTGGTCGTCATTCCGAAGACGTCCCCTTGATCGGCCTGTCAGCCCGCTCCATCCGGCCTCCTGCCGGTGTCGAGGCAGAAGAGGAGGGGGAGCGGCAGTGGGAGAGCCGTCAGAGTTTCTCGTAGGTACCCTGATCGCGGCGCTCGAGAACGGTGAACCCCGCCTTTTTCGCGTCGCTGACGGAGAGGGGCTTTGCGATTTTAGGCGAAGTGACGCCTTTCGAGATCAGCTTCTTCACGGGATTCCGGCAAAGAGGGCAGAGTTCCAAGGCGGGGCGGTCCAGCGGACGTCGGAGTTCGAAGCCCTTGCGGCAGATGCGGCAGCCGGTCTCGGGCTCCGCCGCGATGTACTCGTAGAGAGGCATGGGAGAACATCCCCCGAGGAAAGGGAGGTTTCAAGCTTCCGCCGCATCCCGGCCAACAAAAAAGCGGAGTCGTTCGACTCCGCTCTTCGCATGGGATGGCAAGGGCCCCGATTCTTACCAGCTCGACTTCGTCACGCCCGGAATGAGCCCGTGGGAAGCCATTTCACGGAAGGTGATCCGGGACATTTTGAAACGGCGAAGGTAGCCGCGACGGCGTCCGGTGACTTCGCAGCGGTTCACCACGCGGGTCGGGCTCGCGTCGCGCGGGAGCATGGTGAGACCATCGTAGTCTTTTTCCGCCTTCAGCTTCGCACGAAGCTTGGCGTATTTCGCTACGGTGCGCGCTTTGCGCTGGTTACGGGTGATCCAACTCTGTTTTGCCATGGTGGGGCGGGAACTTGACCTGTATCCGAAAGGATTCAAGCGGAAAAATGAACAATTCGGCTCGTCAAACAACCCTGGCTTGTGCTTCCTTTCCCGTCATGCGCCATCGTCTGCTTCTGATCTTCGCCATCGCTTCGCTCGGGGCCTTCCCAAGTCCAGTCCGTTCCCAGGAAAGTCCCGCCGGTGTGGCGGAGGAAAAGGACTGGCTCGAATTCTATTACGAGAATCCCAAGCCGGAACGGTTCGTCGAGCAGATGAAGGAATGGGCCGCCGACGGTACGCTCGACAACGATCATGCCAAACCGGCCCTGATCGCCTTTGCCAGCCAGGTCCTCCGGCAGAACCGGGACCGCCTGCAGGAGTGGTACGAAGCGCTGGCCGGGCTATCCCCCGGACAGCGGCAGGTGCTCCACACGGCGATGCTCTTCTCGCGCACCGAAGAGGCCGACGCGATCATGCGGAAGGCGTATGGGAAGGCCTACGAGGACCAGAAGCAGGAGACGCAGAAGATCCTCGAGATGCCCCTGGACCAGCGCGACACGATGGACATGCTTTGGGGTTTCTTCTACGCGACCGGGTCCGAGGGCGCGATCCGCCGCATCGTCGTCGCCTTCCGCTTTCGCGATGCGCCCGACCGGCCTCCAGGAGTCGAGGTGCCCGAAGGCTACGTTCCGCTCTACAAGGCCTTGCCGCAATTCGCCTTCGACTCCCTCCTCGCGAACGCCGAGCGCCATCCTCGCGTCGAGGAGATCCTCCGGGAGCTGCTGGAGAAGGATTCCACCCTGATGGAGATGGAGAGGGAAGGGATTCGCGCCGTTCTGGACGCCCTAGGCCCGAAGGGCGCTCCCCAAAAAGCTCCCGGACCGGAGAAAGCGTAGTCGTCGGTCGCATCCCCGACCGGGCCGGCCAGGGCTACCTTGGTGCGCTTGCGGGCATTTGGGGTAGGGCCGTGCGGCCAAGGCAGAGGCCCGGAGCGGACCGAGGTACCTGCAGATGGGTCCCATCCGACGCGGGGAAATCCACGAAGCACGAAGTCGCTTCAGGCGGCTCGGGTTTCTCGCGAGAGATCCGATTCTTTTGTTAAGTTCCCTTTATTTTTTGTAAAGATTTGATAATTTGGGACAATCCGATTCTACGAAGTCTTCCCACGAATCGTTACCATTGTTGAATTCATCGCCATGGACTCGCCCAAACTGTTCCGCGTTGCCGCCTTCCTTGCCGCAGGGGCTCTTGCGCCCTTGTTCCTCACGCAGTGCAAGACGTCGGCGGCCAAGACCTACAAGGATGTCAGCTACGACCCTGCGAAACTGAAAACGCCTTCGGGCCATGGAATGGAGCGCAAGGACTATCCCTTCGACGAGCAGGGGAACTACCGCAAGGACTGGGTGAAGAACAACGCCAGCGGCCGTGATCGATCCGCTTCGCCGGGCGTGGATCCGGCTCCGCAGGTCGCGGCGGCGGGCACGACCTCCTCCAGCGGCGCCTATCCGACCTACGCCGAGGCCTCCGCCTCGCGCACATCGACGGCTTCCAGCTTCGTGGGGCCTGCCGACGGCTCCGTCTCCGGAGAGACGAGCACGGTTTCACTCCCGGCGGAGGATGGCGGAGAAGGGGCGGTGCTCCTGGCCTCGGCCCCGGCGCCGACACCGGCGGCGAGCTACCACAAAGTGGGCTCGGGCGACACGCTTTTCGCCCTCGCGAACCGCTACAGCACCTCGGTTTCGGAGTTGAAGCGCGTCAACGGCCTTTCGAGCGACAGCATCCGCGTCGGGCAGAGCTTGCGCCTGCCGTGAGAAGTCCCGTCGGAGGATGGCAGAGATTTCTCTGCATCATTTTTTGGATTCCAGAGCCGTGGAGACGTTCGTGAGAACGTCTCCCATCCGGCCTTGCAAAGGAGTCCTGTCGAAGTTTTCGCGAACTTCGCCATATCGCCCTCCGCTGAACGGAAGTGGTTTAAGGGCTAACCGGCTTGCCGCTTTGCTTTGGACGCCTTCCTCGCGATCCGCTTCCTCAACTCCGGCCAGTGCTCCTCGCTGGCGATGTAGCCGATGCATCGGGCCGCACCGCAGAGGCAGGGATGGTCCTGCCACGATTCGAGGTCGAATCCGTAGTTGTAGAACAGCTCCTCGCCCTTTTCGATGTCGCGGAGCGCTCCGATCCAGATCGCCCCGTCCTCGATGTAGGCTTCGCAGTTCGGATCGCAACTGTGGTTGATGAGGCGGGCCGCATTCTCCGGGATGTTCCCGTCGATGTCGTGAAGATCGTCGAGAGTGAAGATGTAGACGGCGGCATCCCCCGTCCGCTTCGCATAGGCGATGCGCGCCCAGCCGCGGCGGTTGGACTCCTCCTTGTCGATCCGTTCGCCCACGTATTCGATGATCGGCGTTCCTTCCGGGATGCGTCGTTTCGCGAAGAGGCCGCGCCCGTGGATGCCGGAGGAGCGCACTTCGCACCATCTCGAGTCGCATCGTTCGCCTTCGCGCAGCGCGTTCTCTGGAGTCTTCATTCGGAACGTTCGGGGCCCGGCCAAGGAGCCGAAATTTCGACGTAGAGGGAATCGGTTTCAGGCCAGCCGTCGGGGCAATGGAGCACTCCGGACAGCGTGGCGGCATCCGTCGGGGCGAACTCGGGACGGGCGAAGACGAAGCGCAGGCGCCCCTTCGAGGCATCGACGACTTCGACCTGTTGGGGTTCGTCGGAATCGATCTGCATGTCGTCGCAGTAGAAGCGGATCTTGGGTGCATGCGCCGGGTCGAGTCCCGGGATGGTGGCCTCGAGCTCGATGCGGTCGCGGGCCGTGAGCCGCGGAACGAAGCGCCAGGCCTCCGGAGCCGGGGCCGGAGCGGCCCGTCGAGCCTTCGCGAAGGTTTCCGCGACGGCGGCGTCGCGCGACGGCGTTTCGCCGGGGGAGGCGACCGGCAGGGACAGGGAGAGGTCGGCGATGCCCGGATTGCACGAGACCGCGCAGGACATCCACGAAGCCCGTGCCGCGAGCGTCACGTCCTTCGCCTCGATCTTCTCGGGCACCACGATCTCGGCGAGCAGCAGCACGGGGCCTTTGTAGCCGTTCGCCACGATCCCCGCCATCAGCACCGGAGTCGGGGGGGGCCAGAGGATCTCGCCCGCCTCGAATCCTGCGGGCAACGTCCAGTCGATCGTCGTCGCCACCCCCACGATGCCGGGACCGCGCCAGTAGGTGTGATGCCCGGGGAGAGGATCGAGAAGCAGTCCCACGGTGAAAGACCCGCCTGGCACAATGGCTTCGATGTCGGTGAGAAGGCGCACGCTCCGGATGCCGGGGCGTGCGACGGCTTCGGATTCGAGCGCCGGCAAATCGGGTGTCCCGGCGAAGACCAGGGCCGCGAAAAGAAGCGATGGGAGGGAGCGCGTCATCGGCGCGAAACGATGCGGGAATCGCGGCGGGACTCAAACGCTTTTTGCGGCGAGGGTGCGGGCAAACCCGGAAATCTCAAAATTCACTCCCCATTCTTGGTCAGGTCGGCCAGGGCTGCCGGGGGGCGAGGGGAGAATGAAAACGGCACGGCGGAATGCCGTGCCGTTTTCGTGTCCGGATGTCCCGTGAACGATGCCGCGACCTATCGCACGACCCGTGCGCCGCCGCCGCCGATGACTTTCTTCACCTCGGCGAGCGAAGCCATGGTCGTGTCGCCGGGCGTGGTCATGGCGAGGGCTCCGTGCGCGGCGCCGTACTGGATGGCCTGGGCCGGGTCGTTGAACTCGAGGAAGCCGTAGACGAGGCCGGAAGCGAAGCTGTCGCCCCCGCCGACGCGGTCGAGGATCTCGAGGTTCGGATAGGGGTTCGACTCGTGGAACTGTCCGTCGTGCCAGCAGATCGCGGCCCAGTCGTTGACCGTGGCGGTGTGGACCTCGCGCAGGGTCGTGGCCGTGGCCTTGAAGTTGGGGAACTCCTTGAGCGCGGTCTCGATCATCTTCTTGAAATTGCCGACATCGATGCCGCGGACGTTCTCGTCGACGCCCTCGACCTCGAAGCCGAGGGAGGCGGTGAAGTCCTCCTCGTTCCCGATCATGACGTCGACATACTTCGCGATTTCCCGGTTCACTTCCTGGGCTTTGGCGAGACCACCGATGGAGTTCCAGAGCGAGGGGCGGTAGTTGAGGTCGTAGCTGACGATGGTGCCGTATTTCTGGGCGGCCTTGCAGGCCTCGATGGTGAGTTCGGCCGTGGTTTCGCTGAGGGCGGCGAAGATGCCGCCGGTGTGGAACCAGCGCGCGCCGAGACGGCCGAAGATCTCGTCCCAGTCGAAGTCGCCGGGCTTCATCTGGCTGGCGGCGGTGTTGGCGCGGTCGGGGCAGCCGACGGCGCCGCGGATGCCGAAGCCGCGTTCGGTGAAGTTCAGTCCGTTGCGGACCTCGCGGCCGATGCCGTCGTATTTCCTCCAGTGGATGAAGCGGGTGTCGACGCCGCCCTGGAGGATGAAGTCCTCGATGAGGCGTCCGACGGGATTGTCGGCGAAGGCGGTGATCACGCCGGTGCGGAGGCCGAAGCAGCGGCGCAGGCCGCGGGTGACGTTGTATTCGCCCCCGCCCTCCCAGGCGGCGAATTGGCGGGAGGTGTGGATGCGGCCCTCGCCCGGGTCGAGGCGGAGCATCACTTCGCCCATGGAGAGGCAGTCGTAGGCGGTTTCGTTGGCGGGTCGGATGGTCAGGGACATGCTGGGTCGAGAGATGAGGGTTGAGAGTCGAGAGGCGAAGGATCAGAATTTGTTCGCCTGGATGTAGTCCGAATCGCCTTTGAGGTAGTTGATGAGATTATTTGTCGCCCGCATCGCCTGGCGCTCGACGCTCTCGTAGGTGCGCGAGGCGATGTGGCTGGTGATGATGCAGTTCGGCGCGGTGAAGAGGGGATGGTCCACGGCGGGGGGCTCCTCGTCGAGGACGTCGGCGCCGTAGCCGCCGACCTTGCCGCTGACGAGGGCGTCGCGGATGTCCGCCGTCTCGACCAGCTCGCCGCGGGCGCAGTTCAGGACGACGACGCCGTCCTTCATCTCGGCGATCTTCTCGGCGTTGATCATCCCCCGGGTGTTCTCGTCGAGGAAGCAGTGCAGGCTGACGACGTTCGCTCCGAGGAGGACTTCGTCCATGGTGGCGCAGCGGGCCACGCCGTGCTCGGCGGCGAAGGCTTCGTCGAAGTAGGGATCGTAGGCGATCACGGACATGCCGAAGGCCTTGGCCCGCGTCGCGACCTCCTTGCCGATGCGGCCGAGGCCGATGATGCCCATGGTGCTGCCGAGGATCTCGTGGCCGACCGGCTTCCTCCACCCGGCGACCCACTTGCCGGCGGCGACGTCGACGGCGTTCTCCTGGATCTTCTTGGTGAGGCCGAGAAGGAGCCCGAAGGTGTGCTCGGCCACGGTGGTGTGGTTGACGCCGGGAGTGTTGAGCACAGGGAGCTTTTTCTCCGTGGCGTAGGCGACGTCGATCTTGTCGAGACCGATGCCGTATTTGCTGATGACCTTGAGACGGGGCAGGGACTTGTCGATGACGGCGCGGGTGACGGCGTCGTCGCCGCAGAGGAAGGCGTCGAACTCTCCCGAGAGCTCGAGCATGGCCGATTCCGGGAGGGGACCGCGCTCGCGAACGATCTCGAAGCCCTGCGATTCGAGAAGGGAGTGATGGGGGCCGGGAGTGTCCTGATAACTGGTGGTGGAGAGCAAAATACGGGTTGTCATGGGCGAAGGGAACGCTTAGCGGAGGAGAGGCGCGAAAACAAGGCGCAAGTTCACTCTCCTGCCTGCCAGATGGACGATTCTTCGGAACGCGATTTCGGTTCCCAGCCGCTCGACGGACTTCTTCCGGCGCTGGGGTTGGAGAACCGCGACCTCGTCGCGGCGAGCACGGAGCAGCTCACCCACAAGCAGGTTCAGAAAGCCCGTCGCGGGCGCTATGTGACGGCCAACATCCAGCGGAAGATCCTGAAGGCGCTGCAAGCGGCGGCCGCAGGGAAGGAAGGGGAGGAATCACGGCTGTTCAAGATCGAGGACTTGTTCAACTACCGCCCTTGAGCGGCCACCATGCAGATTTCGAAGAAAGCCGACTACGCTCTGCGGGCCATGGCCATCCTCGCGGCCTTGCCGCCCGACCGCAGTCTGCAGGCCCAGGAACTGGCCGAGGCGGGGCGGATCCCGATCAAGTTTCTCGAGCAGATCCTCCTTGTGCTGAAGCGGGGCGGATTCCTCCGCAGCAAGCGTGGCGTGGGAGGGGGCTACCGGCTCGAGCGGGAGAGCCGGCTCATTTCCGTGGCGGAGATCGTCGAAGCGGTGGACGGAGAGCTTCTCCAGTTCCTCGATTCGAAAGGGTATCCCGATTTTCCGGGAGCGACTGGCATTCTGCGCTGTCTCGGAGAGGCGGGGGAGGCGACCAACCGCAAATTGCGCGAGACGACGCTGGAGGATCTGATCCGCCTCGATGTCGGCGACGCGATGGTGGGGTACGGGATCTGAGGGGGGTGTCGCGGGGTTCGCGAGAACTTCGATCCGTGCGGCCTTTGGCGCTCGACGGTAGGGAAGCTCTCACGAACTTCCCTACCGAAGGCTCGGCCTTGAACTCCTTCCGTTCCCGGGATAGGCTGCGATTCCCTGCGATGGGGAGGGGCCGAAGCGCCGGGTTTCGCCTCCGTCCGATTCCGATGTGGAAATTCTCTCCAGACTTCCTTTTTCTTCGCGGCGCGGGCGTCCTCCTCGCCGCTTTCGGACTTTGCTTTTCCCCAGAAGCTGGCCTTCTCCGCGCTGAGGACGCGGCCCCGCCGCCGACTTCCGTCGCGGCCCGCCCGACCTATGAAGCGGTTCCGAAGATCGAGCTCGGGCGCATCGACCGTGGTCCCACACCGATGACGACCCTGCCCGATTGGCAGGTCCACACCTTCCGCATCCCCGCTCCCCGCAGCGTCGTGATGTCGTCCGACGGGGCCGTCCTCGCGACGAACCGCATCGGGAAACGCCTCGTCTGCCGCCTCGCCGAGTCCGCGAAGACGCCCGAGGAGGCGATCGCCCGCGTCCGGGCCCTGCCGAGCGAGTTCAGTCCCGACCTCCCCTTCCTGAAGATCTCGGACGAGGAGGTGAAGAGGCACTACCAGAATCGCCCCTGGGTGCCGCTTGCCGTTTCCGGCGTCGTTCCGGACGTTTTCGTCGAGGCGCTGGGGCAAGGCCTGCCGGCCGACTGCGTTTTCGATTCCGTCTATGTCCGCGAATATCCCGAAGGAGAGCTCGCCGCCCATCTCGTCGGCTACATCGGCGTTTCCCTGCCGGACCAGCGGGGCCCCATCGGGAAGGTGGAGTATGTCTTCCCGCCCACCGAGGGTCGGGCCGGCATGGAGAAGTCGCTCGACGCCGAGTGGCGTGGGCGGGACGGGGAGGCACTGCGCCTCGTCGATCCGGCGGGCCAGGTGCGCCATCAGGAGGTGGTGCGGGAGGTCGAGCCCGGCGACACCGTCGTCCTCACCCTGCACCTCGGCATGCAGCGCCTGGCGAAGCGGATGCTCGAGCGGAGCGGACGCCCGGGGGCCTTCGTCGCGGTCGACGCCGATACCGGGGATATCCTCGCGATGGTTTCCCATCCGTCCTTCGATCCGAATCTGTTCGAGGGCGGCATTTCGCAAACAGTCTATTCCTCCCTCGCCGACAGCCCCGAGGCACCCCTGTTCGACCGAGCGGTGACCGGAGCCTATCCTCCGGGATCGACCTTCAAGCCCTTCGTCGCGCTCGCGGGGATGGACGCCGGGCAGATCGACGGTGCCAGGACCCTTTTTCCGGGGCCTCCCGGAATGGTCATCGGAGGGCGCTATTTCAAGAACCACAGCAGCACGGCGGAAGGGCTGATGGACGTGCGCTACGCCCTCGTTCGCTCCTGCAACACCTGGTTCTACCAGGCGGCGCTGAACATGGGGGCCGATCCCATCGCCGAGGTGAGCCGACGCTTCGGTTTCGGCGCCGCTCCCGATCTGCCTCTGCCCTCCGTCGCCCCCGGGAACATTCCGGATCCCGCCGTCTACAACGATCCCCGGAGCTTGGCGAATTTCTCCATCGGCCAAGGTCAGGTGCTCGCCTCGCCCGTGCAGATGGCCCTCGCCATGGCGGGGCTGGCCAACGGCGCCTACGTGCCGAAGCCGCGCTTGGTCCGCGAGAGCGCCGACCCGGAGAGTGGCGAGGCCGTGAAATACATCGAGCCCGCGGTCGCCCATTCTCTCGGACTGCGCCCCGAGGATGTCGATCTCGTCCGCGACGGTCTCTGGGGCGTCGTCAACCACCGGGCGGGGACCGCCGGGGGCGCGGCCATGCGCAACCCCGTCGTCTACGGCAAGACCGGCACCTCGCAGTGGGCCACGGGCGGCAAGATGCGCTACCTCGCGTGGTTTTCGGGATGGGTCGACGCGGAGCGCCCGCGCATCGCCTTCGCCGCCGTGACGCAAGGGGAGGGCTACGAGACGCTGAGCGGCGGGCGCAGCGCCGCGCCCATCGCCGCCGGAGTGCTGCGTGCGGTCTACAAGGAGCCCGAGACCTACGCCGTGACCTTGCCCGAGGGGCCTTCTCGTCAGGTCTCCGCCATCGTCGCCGCGGCTCCCGTGCCTCAGGAGATTCTGATCGAGGACGTCCGTCCGCGGAACCGCGGCGGCGGACTCTTCCGGTTTCTCTTTGGCGGTGGTCGGCGCAATGCGCGCCATTTCCCCGAAGAGCCGGTTTTCCCGCGACCCTGATGGATGATCCCACGAAAGACGAGGTGATGCCTGAGGAGGAGGGCGTGGAGGAAGAAGCCACCCCATCCGGGACGGAACCGACCGCTGCGGACGGGGAAGGGCCTGAAAAAGGGGAACCGACTCCGGACGAACCCAAGGACGAACCCAAGGACGAACCCAAGGACGAACCCAAGGACGAACCCAAGGACGAACCCAAGGACGAACCCAAGGACGAACCCAAGGACGATCCCAAGGACGATCCCAAGGACGATCCCAAGGACGAACCCAATGACGAACCCAAGGACGAACCCAAGGACGA
>JBBCIU010000020.1:0-155778 GCA_037190325.1 Verrucomicrobiales bacterium
GCTTCCCCACGTCACCGCCCCGCGATTCCCGCTCCAGTTGAGGCTGCTCACCACGTAGTTCCCGTTGCTCAACGCCGTCACGCCGCCGCCGCCCACAGAGTCGTTCGCCGCGCCGCCCACGAGGCTGTTGAGGTCGCTCACCGTCCCGATGACTCCACTGCTCCCGCTCCCCCACGTCACCGCCCCGCGATTCCCGCTCCAGTTGTAGCTGCTCACCACGTAGTTCCCGTTGCTCAACGCCGTCACGCCACCAATGCCCACCCTGTCGTTCGCCGCGCTCCCCACGAGGCTGTTGAGGTCGCTCACCGTGCCGACGACCCCGGACGCACCGCTTCCCCACGTCACCGCTCCGCGATTGCCGCTCCAGTAGGGGCTGGGCACCACGTAGTTCCCGCTGCTGGCCAGTTCGACGACGCCGAGGTAGCCCACCCAGTCGCCCGCCGCGCTCCCCACGAGGCTGTTGAGGTCGGAGACGGCTCCGCTGGTCCCCGTCGATCCATTGCCCCAGGTGACCGCCCCGCGAGTACCGCTCCAGTTGGAGCTGCTCACCACGTAGTTCCCGTTGGACAGCGCGGCGATGCCGCCGTCGCCCACATAGTCGCCCGTCGTGCTGCCCACGAGGCTGTTGGCGGCGGAGACGGCTCCGACGGTCCCCGTCGATCCATTGCCCCAGGTGACCGCCCCGGCGTTCACGGCGGCGCCGTTGTCCCAGAAGTCGCTGCGCACCACGTAGTTCCCGTTGGACAGCGCGACGACGCCGTGGCTGCCCACGAGGTCGTTCGCGGCGCTCCCAACGAGGCTGTTGAGGTCGGAGACGGCTCCGCTGGTCCCCGTCGATCCATTGCCCCAGGTGACCGCCCCGGCGTCCACGACGACGCCGTTGTCCCAGTTGCGGCTGATCACCACATAGTTCCCATTGCCGACCAACGCGACGACGCCGTGGCTGCCCACCGCATCGTTCGCCGCGCTCCCCACGAGGCTGTTGGCGGCGGAGACGGTTCCGTTGATCCCCGTCGTTCCATTGCCCCAGGTGACCGCCCCGGCGTTCACGGTGCTGCCGTTGTCCCAACCGGAGCTGATCACCACGTAGTTCCCGTTGGACAGCGCGGTGACGCCGCCACTGCCCACCGCGTCGTTCGCCGTGCTGCCGCGCAGGATGCTGATGAGGGAGCCGTCGCCGCCGTCGAAGAGGTAGACCGCCCCGGCGTTGCTGGCCGAGAAATCGTCGCCCGTCGCCGTGATCACGACATTCCCCGTGCTCAGCGCCACCGTGCGGACGCCGAAGCTGTTGTCCGAGGCCTTGTTCGGATCGACGAACTCGAACAGAGCCGGACTCCCCCCGTCCACGCCGCTGGCGTCGATGATGATGTTCTTCGGATCGAGCAGCAGGGTGCCCGCCGTCCCGCGAGGGGCCTCGGCCGTGGCGGAGCCGCCGAAGGCGACGCCCTCCTTGCCCGAGACCTCCATGAAACCACCGTCGCCACCCGCGATGCCGCCCTTGGCCTCGATGCGGCCTGAAAAGAGGGTGGTGCCATCCGCCCACAGCACGACGAGACCACCGTCGCCCGACTGCGTGGCGCTGGCGCTGAGCCGGGCGCTGGCATTGACATGCAGGCTGCCCGCATTGGCCACATCGGGGTCGCTGCCCTGGTATCCGCCCCCGACGAGAATGCGGCCACCCTGCGTGGCCCCATCGGCGAGGATCTGCGAACCCATCACAAACAGCTCGTCGGCGGTCAGCACGACGCTGCCGCCGGCGCCGGCATGGCCCCGCGCGTCGAGGGTGGAGGAAGTATAGATGCGGGCGCCGGGCCCGTCGCTCCCGATGCGGATGGAGCCGCCCTGGGTCGCGCCGGAGACATCGACGAGGGAGCCGCGGGTGTCGTGGTAGCCCTCGCGGGCGGCCACGCTGACCTCCCCGCCCGCACCCTGCGATCCGGTGGCGAGGATGGATCCGCTGCTGGAAGCCCGCTCGGCGGATATCTCGACCCGCCCGCCGCTGGTGCCCGAGGCGTCGATCACGCCGTCGTTGGCGACGTTTCCGCCCGCCGCGACCTTGACCTGCCCTCCGCCGCCCTTGCCCTTGCGGGCGCTGATCGTGCCACTGTTGGAAATGCCGCCCTTGCCCCCGGCGCTCAGGTAAACCCGCCCGCCCTGCTTGCGTACGCCCGTGGCGCGGGTCACTCCGCTGTGCTTGATCGCCAAGGCATACTCGTTGCCGCCAGCGGCCTTGATCTCCGCCGCCGCCGCCTCGATCAGGCCCGCCTGCGTGGCGGTGGAGGCACCGGACGCACTGCCCGCCTCGACGAAGACGCGCTCGTGCCCCTCGGCCTTCACCAGCACCTCGCTGCCCGCGGCCAAGGCGGCCGTGCCCTGCGGAGCGCGGATCGTGCCGTGGTTCTCGACGGTGCGGGCGATGAGGATGACGTCCCCGGAAGAGGCCCCGATGGAGCCGAGGTTGACGACGGAGGCGGTGGAATCGCCCTTGAAGCGCAGGTCACCGCCGGAGAGAAAGCTGCTATTGGAGACGTCGAGGGTAGAGGCGAGGAAGCCCCCGGTGTCGACGCCGCCGCCAGGTCCAACGAGGATGCCGTTGGGGTTGATCAGGTAGATCTGTCCGTTCGAGCGGAGGGCGCCGTGGATCTGGCTGGGGTTGCCGCCGGTGACGCGGTTCAGCGCGGCGCTGGCGGCGGAGGGCTGGACGAAGCGCGTCGTGCTGCCGGAGGGGATGGAGAAGTCCTGCCAATGGAGGATGGCGCGGTCGCTGAGCTGGTTCACCGTCAGAGTCGAGCCATGCGACGAGATCGCGGCCTGGCCCGAGACGACCTGTCCGCCGGAGGGATTGGCGCGGAGCCCTTCCGGAAGCGTGGCCCACAGCAGGATCCCCAATATCGGGAATCCGGGAGCTCCGAACCACCAGGCCCCGCGAAGCGGCATCCATTTCCTTTTCATTCGCAAGTCAAGATCTCGGCCCCTCTCTCCAAGGTGGGACATAGACCCATGGGCATTGGAGCGTCAACCTTTTTCAGGGACAGGAGAACGTCCGTAAAATCCGAAATCCGAAGCCAGAAATCCGAAACCGGGGACTTGGTGGCCCACTTTCGCGGAGGCTGGGGTGGCCACGAAAAGACGCAAAAACGCAAAAATACACGAAGGTCTCCCCGTTTCTGCTTTTCGTGCCCTCAATCCCTCAACACCCCAATCCCTCCCCCATGCACCAGCGTCCCCTCCACGACACCGATCTTTCCGTCTCCGCCCTCGGGCTCGGGACGGTGAAGTTCGGCCGCAACCAGCAGGTGAAATACCCCACCGCCTTCGAGCTGCCTTCCGACGGGGCCATCCTCTCCCTGCTCGACCTCGCCCGCGAGGAGGGCATCAACCTCCTCGACACCGCGCCCGCCTACGGCACGAGCGAGGAGCGCCTCGGCCAGCTCCTCGGACCACGGCGCGAGGAATGGGTCCTCGTCTCGAAGGCGGGCGAGGAATTCCGCGACGGCACGTCGCATTTCGATTTCTCCGCCGTCGCCATCTCCGCGAGCATCGACCGTACCCTCTTGCGTCTCCGGACCGACCGGGTTGAATGCCTCCTCCTCCACTCCGACGGAAACGATCTCGATGTGCTCGATCGTTCCGGCGCCCTCGAAGCGCTCGCGACGGCCAAGGCCGCAGGCAAGATTCTCGCCGCCGGCATCTCGACGAAGACGGTCGCGGGCGGACTGCGCGCCGTCGAACTCGGACTCGACGCGGTGATGGTCGCCTACAATCCCTGGCACCGCGAGGAAGAGGCGGTGCTCGACGCCGCGGCGTCTTCCGGCACGACGGTGTTTCTGAAAAAGGCTCTCGGGAGCGGTTGGTTCGGCGGGAAGACGCCACCGGAGACCCCGGTCGCGGACGCGTTCGGATTCGTCTTCGCCCACCCCGCGACCACGGCGGCGATCGTCGGCACGATCAATCCGGCGCATCTCCAGGAGAACTGCCGTGCTCTCCGCAGCGCCTTGGGCGAAAATTGAGGAAAAATCGGTTTGGTCCGCCCGCCGGAATGGGGCAGGTTGGCCTATTCCCTCCATGCTCGAATCCGCTCCTCTTTTCTTCGACAGCCACATGCACACGCCCCTCTGCAAGCACGCGGAGGGACACCCGCTCCTCTACATGGAGCACGGCGTGTCGCAGGGCTTCGCGGGCATCGTGATGACCTGCCACAGTCCCATGCCGGGCGGCTTCTCCAGCCGGGTGCGCATGGCCCCGGAGCAGTTCAACGAATACCTCGCCCTCGTGACCGAAGCGGCCGAGGCCGCGCCGGCAGGCTTCGAGGTCCTCCTCGGCATGGAGAGCGACTTCTTCCCCGGGATGGAGGAATGGCTGCGCGAGCTGCACGGAAAGGCCGAATTCCACTACATCCTCGGGTCGGTCCACTGGCACATCGGGGAATACATGGACGCCTTCTGGCATGGCGATCCCTTCGCCTTTCAGAAGCAGTATTTCGAGCACCTCGCCGAATCGGCGGAAAGCGGACTCTTCGACTGCCTCGCGCATCCCGACCTCGTCAAGAACGCCAGTCCCATCGACTGGGAATTCGACCGCATCCGCCCCGTCGTCAAAAGGACTCTCGACCGCATCGCGGAGACCGGGGTGGCGATGGAGATCAACACCTCGGGTCTGAACAAATCCTATCCCGAGATGAACCCCGGACCCGAAATGCTCGCCCTGATGGCGGAGCGGGACATCCCCGTCGTGATCGGCTCCGACTCGCACACTCCGGTCCGCGTCGGCGATGGATTCCACGAAGCGCTCGACCAGCTCGAGGCCGCGGGATATGACAAGGTCAGCCTGTTCCGCGAGCGGAAACGCCGCGATCTGCGCATCGACGCCGTGCGGGAGAGCTTCGCCCCGGCGACGGTTTCGGAAGCCTTCGGACGGGATTGATCCTAGAACCAGAGTTGAGAGCTGATAGGTGAGAAGCTCGGAACCTACGAGTTGCCTCGGTACGGCAACTCACCTTTTGGACGATCCTGGGATTCGGCGCAAGCCGCTCATTTCCAGCCTCTCAACTCTCATCTTCCTTTCAGGGCTAGCTTCTCAGAATCCGATCCATCGCCTTCCCCTTTGCCAATTCATCGATCAGCTTGTCCAGATAACGTATCTCCCGCATCGTCGGCTCTTGGATGTCCTCCACTCGGACGCCGCAAACAACCCCTTTGATCAAGGTCCGTGAGGGATTCATCCTCGGAGCCTCCTTGAAGAAGGTCTCAACGTCCTTCTCCTTTTCCAATTGCTCCTCCAGCCCCCGTTGGTCGTAGCCTGTCAGCCAGCAAATCACGGCATCGACTTCCGCTTTCTTGCGCCCCTTCCGCTCTGCCTTGGCGACATAATGGGGATAGACGCTCGCAAAGCTCGTCGTGAAAATCCGGTGTTTCGTGCTCATGGGAGGCGCTTTGGGCACATCAGGTCGCAGGCGACGGCGAAGCTGTTGCCTGCCGCCCCTGGTTCGGCGCTTTGGTTCCGTTTAGGCCGGCGAAGCCACAGAGGAATCCCACGAATGAGAGAATTCCGATTGCAATCATGAAGTGCCCGGAATGGAAACCTCTGAGTTCAACGGGTGCCACCATGACGTAAGCTCCAGCCGTCAGGGCAGAAGTCATGGAGATCGCTCCCAGCCAGACCCGAATCGATCGAAACGAGAATCCACGCAAGGGGATGAGCAGAAAACCGACGGAAAGAAGTGTGGTGATGACCGGGCCATAAAAGTCCTCCCACGTCATCAACGACTCGTCCAGAGCACCTCTATCTCGGAACAGAACTTCCGAGCAAAAGGTGAGAAATAAAGTAATGGAGCCCGCCGCACAGACAGCGCCGGCCAAGTGGATTGCCCATTTGATGATTGTTTGTTTTGCCATTGATTGGCGTGGTTTGGGTTTCTGCCGAACGCCAAGCTCAGTCACCCCGATCAGGCGTCCGAACTCTGTGGAATCGTTATCTTCAGATCGGAAGTCAGAACAAAATCGCCGTGTAGCTGCTAGGGGTCGGCTGCAGCGTCTTGTTCGGCCTGATTTGTCAAATACTCAATCTTCTCGATGTTGGAAATAAAAATCCTCCACTTGCCGCCATTCTTTCGTAATTCGTTATTTGTGATAACGCAATGATCTTTGAAATCGGGCCCAGCAACCTTCTTTGTCGTTTGAGTTACCCTAACGGTTGCTTGAGTAGCACTCTCTGAGATGATTTCTATTGATTCTAAATTGTAGGAAAGGTCATAATCTGAAAACAGCTGCGCCACCACTCTCTGTGTTTGATCTCGCATTGGAGCAGAGGGATCAATGGTAGCCATGTATTCAGAAAGATCTTCGTTCTGAGCATGAAAAAAATTGGAACGGAAAAGCTCTTCGATCTCAGAATCGCTTACTTTCTTCTGACAGGAGGAAAGTAGAAGAACGCATTCGAATAATAGAAGCGCGCCGATTTTATTATTCATAATAATGGCCGAACGTTCAAGAGCACTCAACCCTGATGGGGAGCGCGGGTTGATTGTGGGACAAACTGGCGAATCAGAAAAGTCATTTCGACTCGGCGCGGTCAGGGCTTGGGTGCCTCGCATTGTTCGCCGATTTTGCTGTTGGCTGTTGCCATCAACGATAGAAAGATTGGGTGAAGGCCATCGGAGTCATCCATGAATCTGCGTCCTTGTATTGGATCGTGACGTTCCCAGTGGGAATCCACCCATCCTTCAACAATGTGGCACAGGCGCTTTCGAACTCTCCTTCGAGCGTGCCCGACCAAGTTCTGCCATCCTTTTGGTGCATCCGCACGATCTTGTATTCCGAGAATTTCGGATTGCTTGTATCTCCGTTTCCTGATTGATCCGTCTGCGAATTACAAGATACGAAAAGCATTGTCACGGCTAATGCGAAATTCGATAACAAGAGAGATTTTGCGGCTAGGTTCATGGATCAATTTATTTGTGAGTCACATTCTACAATGTTCGGTAGACAAAATTTTTTAAGGCGAACGTCAAGGATCAGGCACTGGGATTTGCCCGGTTGCCTGCATCCGCTTGTTCTGTCAGGTTGGGTTTAGGGAGCACATCCTCAGGAATCAATTGCTGCAGTTTTATTTCGCGAACGATATCGCCGTCGTCGAGCACTACTCCAGTGCGTTCGAATCCTAGTTTCTCGTATAAAGATGATGCAATCGAATTGCTCGGTTTATGCATCGTTCGAATTCGCGTCGCGCCTAGTTTCTTCATTTCATTGATCGCCAGTTTCATTGCCTCAAATCCGAATCCTTTTCCTTGATGGGATATGTCAACCATCAACCGAAAAATCCAGTAGAGTTCGAGATCTTCCGGATCATTCTCATGACAATAAGCAAGCATCCCGACGACCATTTCATCCTTGTAGATTGCCTTCATATGGTAGTGAGATTCAAATTTCGACTCAGCTATTGTTTCCATATTGCTCGCAATAAATCCCTTCTGATGATCACCCAGAGCAAGCCGCCCACAAGCAACCCAATTTTTCTGATCCACTGGCCGTAACGTGATCATATTTTAGACAGAACAGTAGTATTATCACACACCGCTATCGGTGCGCCTGCTGTTCACCAACCGGCTGCGCCGGTTTGGTGCAACGCAGGCGATTGTAGCCTACCGGGGCCGAGGCGTGTCAAGGCAAAACGACAGCCATTCGGGACGCAGCACGGAATGGCGTCAGATCCTGCGGAGCAAATGGGCGTTCGACGATCCGATCTTCTTGCATCCGGTAGGGACATCTCGCCGCGAAGCGCAGGCCATCCGACGCGGATGCCCTGGCGGTGCGTCCCTCCCGTCGTGCTCGGAACGGACATCATCCCTTGCTTCGTCGGAAACAGACGTTCATCCCGCGCCATTCGCAGCAGATCACAAAAGTCAGGAGCCAAGAGCCGGATTTGGCTACGAAAAGGCACAAAACCCATCTCATTTCCCGTGCCTTTTCGTGGCCATCCATTTGATCAAATGGATCCATCCCACATCGGTTCAGACAGGCGTCTGCGGCATCAGCAATCCTATCGAGCTTCACACTTTTTCCGCTTCCACCGACCCGCCGCCCGTTCCGGACTCAATGCGCCTTCTCGATGTCGCCGATCTCCTTGGCGAGGTTCGTCATGCGGTGAACCTCCCGCCGGTATCCCTCCTCGTCGTTCTGAAGATAGAACTCGTCGCGGCGGATGCGGCACTCCTCCAACTGGACGCGGAGGCTCTCGATGCGATCCAGGACGTCGGCCGCGGAATCCGCCTCTTTTCCGGATCCCTCGACTTCAAGAGCCGCGCCCTTCGCCGACGGTGCGGATTCCTCAACAAGGGGAGGCATGCGAGCAGCGAGGGAGACCTTCTCGACGGAGGACTCTTCGGCGCTGCGCTCCGAGGTGGCCACCGAAACCGCCGGTTCGGGACGGTCGAACAAGCGGGACGCCTCGGCATAGAGGCGCTGGACGGGCGGCTCGAAAACGGGCGCGGCCACCTGGACGATACGCACGATGGCGAGGCAGAAGACGACGGTGACGGCAAGCGCAAGGGAGCGCCTGACGCGGGAGTCGTCGAGCAAGCCGAGAGCGAAGGTGGAAAGCCGCGACGTCCGCTCGTCCTCCCCGCCCTCCTCTTCGCTTTCCGGATCGGGATTCCCCATCACCAGCTCGAAAATCGATTCGCACTCGCAGAGAACGAGATTCTCGGAGTAGAGCCAATTGTAGAAATTCAGAAGCCCTACTGCCGTGAAGGCCCCGGGTCGCCCCATGTAGATCTCCTTCGCGATTTCCTCGAAAGTCCGTTTTCCATCGAAAAGGGAAAGAAGCTCGTATTGCCAAGGCTTGAGCGAGTAGCGCCGCCCTGTCCGGACCGCCTCCGCGACGATGAGGGCCCCGCCTCGGAAAAAACGCATTTCCTCACGAAGACGGAAACGCAGCGGGAAAATTTCCGCAAGATTTCCTGGCAAGCGATTGTTCAAGGTTTGTAAATTGTCAATTTTACAAAAATTATAAAACACAACCGCATTTCGTCCACTGTTTTTGTGGAAAGCTCGGGAAAAACTCAAAAATCACTCCTCTTCCCCATGAATCGAGGCCAGCTCGGCGAGGAGCGGTTTCACCGCTGCGGGGCTCAATCCGGGCAAAGCCGAGAGAAGGCGCGCGATCTTCCCGGAGACGAGGGGGGCCGCATAGCTGCTGCCGGTCTCGATCTTGGTCCCGCCGTGCAGCCATGGCACCTCGACCCGCTCCCCGCGGGCGAGGAAGGAGACCATGCGCCCACGGACGTGGTAGAGCGCGTCGGGCGGGCAATCGATCCCGCGCACGCCGACGACGCTCGGAAAATAGGCGGGCCATTCGCGGATCGAGACATCGAGATTGCTGCACGCGGCGACGATCTGGACTCCCTCCAGATAGGCGCGGTCCACCCACTCTTTGTAATCCATCACGTAGCGGGGCAGGCCGCGGCATCCGAAGCTGCAATTGACGACCCGGTAGCCCCGGGCAATGGCCTGGTTGACGCATTCGGCGATGACGAAGCTTCGCGCGTGGTTGCTGCTGTCGAGGGCGCGAAAGCTGCCGATGGCAACGCCCGGAGCGGCTTGGCGGAGGAGGCTGGCGACTGCGGTGCCATGCCCGTAGACATCGTTTCCCTCCCCTTCTTCGATGCGGAGGTTGACCCCGTCGCAGGAAACGGTGACGTCGTCGGCCAGAACCAGGCCGCCGAGGGCGGGATGGGCCATGTCCACGCCCGAGTCGATGATCGCGACCTTGACCCCCGTTCCATCGCCTTCGGCAAGGGCCCGCCTGGCGTGCTCCAGATCGGGCCACGCGGAACTGAGAGACTTATACCCCATCGCCAAGACCGAGAAGGGAAGTGAGGAGCGTTCCGTCGATGAGACGCTCCACGAGGTTGGCGGCGCGGGCAAGGATCTCCACGTCGGTGGAGCGGAAGCCCTCCCGCGATTTCGGGGCCTCGGCGAGCTGGACGCAGGAGATCACCCCCCGCAAGCCGAAAGCGAAATAGAACGGCACCGCGATCATCGCGGTGGTGTGCTTGGCGATTTTCCGGTCGAGGGTGTCGTCGTGTCCGGAACTCGCCTCGATGCGGTTCTCGCAGTAGGGCTGCTGCTGGGAGAAGACCATGGAGATGATCCCCTGCCCTACGGGCTGGCGGAAGCCGACGAGCTGGTCGGCCTCGTCTCCCGAATTGTAGCAAGCCACCAGTTCGCCGGCCTTGCGGTCGATCAGCCAGACCGTTCCCTCGCATCCGCCCGCGCTCGAGAACGCATCGCGCAGCAGGGAGAGCGCTCCCGGATCGATCAGGGAGACCAACTGCGACGAGTCGCAGCCCTCGATCCACGTCTCAAGCCGTTTTTCGACGGCGCGAGCCGATTCGCCCAGTCCGGAGAGCCGGAGAAGCTGGGTATGCGCCACCGCCATGTCAGGCTTGCTCCCGCAACGTCTTCACCAAGGTGTGGAGAGCGGTCTCGTTTTCCAGAAGCCCCGGGAGGAGTTCCTGGCGCTCGGCAGGACCGAGCCTGCCCGAAGCGAAGAGGCGGATGCGCTCCACCTGTTCGTCGGTCAGCGGGATAGCGGAACGACCGGAGACCTCGGGGCCGAGACTTTCGAGGAATTGGGCGAGAATGGCGATTTCATTGTTCATGGTTGAGGTCATGGGAACATGGATGTCTTTCCTGCCGACGAATCGAACGCCGCCATTATGCAACCTCTCTGAAAGAATTCCGAAAGAATTTTTCCGTCTCCCCTCTCGGGGAGGAATCCGACGTGGCTTTTTATCAAAAAAGACGAATTTTATGGTTTTTATATTGACATTCTCAGCGATTCCGCTATGCTTTCACCCGTGGGCCGAGTTCGATGGCCCTCGCGATTTTTTCAGTTTGTTTTGAGGGGTTAAAGCGGCGTCGTTCTTCAAGGACGACGCCGCTTTCGTTGAATCCACCTCTCCTTGCGGCGATTCGGAATTCCGCAGGCCGGAGAACCGACCCTCGGGATGGCAGTGATCCTGCTCCCTTTCGGCACCTTCCGCTTCCGGATGGAGGTGGCTCCGTCAACGGGATCCAGGAGGGGGCACTTCCCCACATACAAAACGGCCCGGCACTCGAACTTTCGTCCTCCGCGCCGGGCCGCCCCGTTCCGCACAAAATTTTTCAACCCGTTCCGTTCCGCCGCGCCAGCGAGCACTCCCTTTCCAAGGGCCACTTGACCCTCTGGAATCGCGGAACCTTTTAAAACCTAACACTGCAACCGCAATTCGCAAACAATTTTTGCGAAAATTCCCGAATACGCTTCTTGAATTTCGCAATTCTTCAAAATCTCCTCCCTCTCCTCCTTCCCGGGCGTTTGAAGCACGGCGGCTAAAATTCCCAAAATTTCACTCGACAGAGCCCCACTTTCCCTCAATATACGGAATGCCTTATCATTTGTGAGAATTAACTTCTCATTCCTGGGAATTCGTTTCGCCCCTTTCCTTATTCCACCATGCGCCTGAAATCGCTGGAGATCCACGGGTTCAAATCCTTCGCCGACAAGACGAAACTCGAATTCCACGAGGGCGTCACCGGCATCGTCGGTCCCAACGGCTGCGGCAAGTCGAACATCGTCGACTCGATGCGGTGGGTGCTGGGGGAGACCTCGGCGAAGGCGCTCCGGGGCGGCGAGATGTCCGACGTCATCTTCAACGGCACGGACCGGCGCTCCCCTCTCGGGATGGCCGAGGTCACGCTGACGCTGACGGGCTGCTCCGGCATCCTCGAGACGGACTACGACGAGGTCTCGATCGGGCGCCGCGTCTTCCGGGACGGCAAGAGCGAGTATCTCGTCAACAAGCAGCCCTGCCGCCTCAAGGACATCCAGAACCTGCTGATGGGCACGGGGATCGGGCGGACCAGCTACTCGATCATGGAGCAGGGCAAGATCGACATGCTTCTCAGTTCGAAACCCGAGGACCGCCGCGCGGTCTTCGAGGAGGCCGCCGGCATCACGAAATACAAGACGCAGAAGAAGGAGGCGCTGCGCAAGCTGGACTACACCGAGGCGAACCTCGTCCGCATCCGCGACGTCATCGCCGAGAACGAGCGCCAGATCCGCTCCCTGTCGCGCCAGGCCTCGAAGGCGAAGCGCTACCAGTCCCTCTTCGACGACGTGCGCACCCTCGAACTGCATCTCGGCCACAAGAAATGGCGCGAGATCCGGGCCGAGAAGTCCGAGCTGTCCACCTCGATCCGCCAATTGTCGCTTCGTCAGGATGAGCTGGAGGACGCGATCGAGAAGCGCCAGGCCGAGATGGCGTCGGCCCGCGTCGAATACCAGGAGATCGAGCGCCGTCTCTCCGAGCTGCAGGCCCTCCTCGCCCGCCTCGAGAACGAGGCCGGCACCGCGACGAACCGCATCGAGTTCAACGTCGAGCGCGCCCACGAGCTCTCCGTCCGCATCCGCCAGAACGAGGAGGAGATCGCCGAAGCCGCGGACAAGCGCGTCCGGCAGGAAGCCGACATCGAGAATGCGAACCGCCAGCTCGAAGCCGTGGCGGAACGCATCGCCGAGGAGCAGGCCCAAGTCGAGATCCTCGAAGCCGAAACCAAGGCCGCCCGGTCGCAGCGCGAGGAATTGAACCGCCGCCTTCGCCAGATCGAGGAGGAACGCAGCGGACTAAAGAGCCGCGTCGCCAGCCTCGATGCCAATCTGGCCACGAACGAGAAGCAGTCCGAGTCCGATGCCCTGCGCTCCGCCCAGCTCGCCGAGGAAGCCTCACGCCTCCGCCTGGACGAGGACTCGCGAAAAAGCGACGCCGCCGAATTCAAGGACCGCATCGCGGACCACCATCTCGCGATCGAGAGCAGCGAGGAGAACCTCGCCGAACTCGACCAGAAATACCACCGAGCCAAACGCGCCGCCGCCGACCTGCAGGAGGATCTCGCCTCCCTGCACAAGCTGCGGGCGGAGAAACGCTCCCGCCTCGAAGTGCTGGAGCAACTCATCGCCGACGGCGAGGGCTTCGAAAAGGGTGCCCAGGAGATCCTGAAAGGGCTCGACGATCCCGACTTCTACACCCCTCGTCTCCGCCCTCCTCTCGCGAGCCGGATCGAGGTCGACGCGCGTTTCGCCGACGCGATCGAGGCCTCCATGGGCCGCCGCCTCCAGGCCGTCGTCGTCGCCGACGTCGACGTCGCGGAGCGGATCGTGCGCACCCTCCGCGAAGGGAATCTCGGCAAGGCTTCGGTCCTCGCCGAAACGCACCTCGACGCCGCCGTCAAGCCTTCCAAGGGCCGCGCCCCGCTCGGCGCGATCGGCTGGGCCGCCGACAAGGTGCGCTGTGAAGCCTCCGTCCGCTCCCTCGTCGCGAAACTCCTCGAAGACGTCCTCCTCGTCGAGGATCTGTCCACCGCGCTGAGGCTGCGCGAGGAGGGCGGCGTCTTCCCCATGGCGACGCTGACCGGCGAATTCATCACCGCCGAGGGCATCATCCACGGCGGGCGCGCCGGAGACGGTTCCGTCTCGATCCTGCGGATGCAGACGGAGATCCGGGAGCTGCGCGAAATCGTCGACGCCCTCGACCACGAGGTCACGGCACGGCAGGAGCGGCGCGACGAACTGAACCGCCGCGTCGACGAATTCGAAGGAAGCCTGCAGGAGGCCCGCGAGCGGCTCCAGCAGAAACGCGTCGCCTCCTCCACCCTCGAGGGCAAGCTGGCTCTCGTCGAACGCGACCTGAACCAGCTCCGCAACCGCATCGAGAGCCTCGAATGGGAGCAACGCGAGGTCGACGAGCGCACGGCCCGACTCCGCGCCGAACTGGAGGCCAAGCGCGCCGAGCGCGAAAGCGCTCTGGGACGCATCACCGAACTCGACGCCGAAACGGAGACTGTCGCCGCCGATCTCGCCGCCGCCCGACGCCGCGAGGAGGAACTGACCGAGGAAGTGACCGGAGCCCGCACCCGTCTCGCCGTGGAGCACGGGACCCGCGAAAAATTCGAGGAACAGCGCGAGCCCATGCTCGCCCGCCTCGCCGAGCTCATCCATCTCGCCGCCCGGCGGGAGGCGGAGATCGTCGACTACCGCACCCGCATCGAAAGCGCCGAAACCGAGTCCTCCGCCCTGCAGGAGCAGATCCGCGAATGGGAGGCCGAGGCCGCCACCGCCACGGAGGAGCGCGACCGCATCCGCGAGGAGCGGGAGGGCTACTCCAGCCGCATCGAGGCCGGCGAGACCGAGCTCACCCACACGCGCAAGGAAGTGCAGTCCGTCGCCTCGCAGCGCGGCAAGGAGGAGGTGAAGGTCGCGCAGCTCGACCTCACCCTCGAAAACCTCGAGCGCCATTGCCGCGACCGCTACCGTACCGAGCTCGAGTTCTTCGAGCCCGACAGCCACGCCCTGCTCCTCGCCATCGAGGAGCGGCGCAAGAACGGAGCGACGCGGCTCCGGGCCTACTCCGAATCCGACGACGACAGCCTTCCCGTGGCAGAGGTCTCAGCGCCGACGGCGGACGAATCCTTGCCTTCCCTGGAGCCTTCCGACGACGCGGAGCCGGTCCTCGACGACCCGGCGGAACCCGACTGGGACTTCGTCGAGGAGGTCGTCGCCCAGCTCCGCACCAAGCTCGACTCGATGGGTCCGGTCAACATCGACGCCATCGAGGAGTTCGACGAGCTGGAGGAGCACTACCGCTTCAACGTGCAGCAGCTCCAGGATCTCGAGAACTCGAAGGAGGAGCTCCTCCGCATGATCGCACGGATCAATCGCGACACGCGCAAGATGTTCTCCGAGACCTTCGAGCAGATCCGAAGGAACTTCCGGGACATGTTCCGCGAGCTCTTCGGCGAGAAGGCCAAGGCCGACCTCGTCCTCCTCGACGACAACGACCCGCTCGAATGCGGCATCGACATCATCGCGAAGCCGCCCGGCAAGAAGCTGCAGTCCATCAGCCTGCTCTCCGGCGGCGAACGGTCCATGACCGCCGTGGCCCTGCTCTTCGGCATCTACATGGTGAAGCCCTCGCCCTTCTGCGTCCTCGACGAGCTCGACGCTCCCCTCGACGAGGCGAACATCGCGCGTTTCCTCCGCGTCCTCGACCGCTTCATCGGCAGCAGCCAGTTCGTCATCGTGACCCACAGCAAGCGCACCATGTCGCGCGCCGACGTGATGTACGGCGTCTCCATGGAGGAGTTCGGCGTCTCCAAGACCGTCGGCGTGACCTTCTCCAAGGCGAACGAAGCCAAGGGCGGCAAGCAGGCCATGGTCGGCGGGTGATTCACCGCAGTCTGCGAAGCTGCATCACCCTTTCCCCGCGCGATAGCGGACTGGAGTCGCGGACGGCAAGCCCGCTATGCTTCTCCCATGCGCCCGTCCCGTCCTCTCTTCGTTCTCGCCACTTGCGTCCTTTTCGCCTTTCCAACCGGGAGCCCCGGCGCGGACGACCTTTTCCGCCACGACTCGCGCCGCTGGTCCCGCTCGGAGGAGGCCGTCGTCCACACCGATCTCGCCAAGGTCGAACCCGCCTCCGCCCTCGTCTCCGGCAGGCGGGAGAAGGGCAAATGGAAGACCCTCCCCTTCGCCACGGCGGAGCTCGAGGGCACCGCCCTCTCCATCTACAGCGCGACGAACCCCGCCCCGGTCCGCCTCGCCCTGTCCGAACGCGGTCCCCACGCCATCTATCTCGGCCTCGCCACCACCTCGGGCGGCTTCAATATCGGCGGCAACGGATTGAAGGCGAAGCTCGGCGACGAACCCGTCTTCAAGCGCCTCGCCAACAACCTTCCCCTCCTCGAAAACCGGCGCGGCGTCATCCAGGAATGCTACCTCGCCGCCGCCGACCTGACGGGACAGCCGCTGGAGATCGCGCCCCTCCCCGGCCTGCCCGCGACGCTCTGCTACGTGAAGCTCGTTCCCCTGACAGAAGCAGAACTCGCCGAAGCGAACGCGCCTTCCCCCCACCGCACCGCCATCGCCACCTTCGACGGACACAGTTGGATCTGGCCTTTCCGTCCCACCACGGCAGAGCAGCTCGCCGAGGAGTTCCGCGGCTTCGAGACCAGCGACGTGGGCAAGTGGTGGTTCCAGGTAACGGGAGCCGACCTCGTGAACTACCCGAGCGAAGTCGGCACCTACCCCGGCGAAGGCACCGTCGATTTTCCCAACGGCACCTACGCCGCCTACACCCGCACCCTCGAGACCCTCTTCAAGGCGGGAGTCAACCCTCTCCAGGTCGCCCGCGAGGAGGCACGGAAGCAGGGGGCCGAATTCCACGTCATCCTCCGCCCCGGCGGCTGGGTCGGCTCCATGCCCTACGAGGAGACCTTCAACAGCCGCTTCTACCACGAGCACCCCGAATGGCGCTGCTACGACAAGGACGGCACCCCGACCTTCTACATGAGCCACGCCGTCCCCGAGGTGCGGGCCCGGATGCTCGCCGTCCTCCGCGAGACCCTCGAATTCCAGCCCGAGGGCGTCGGCTGCACCTTCAACCGCGGCATGCCCCTGATGCTCTGGGAGGACGCCTTCTGCGAACGCTTCGCGGCCATGCACGGAGCCGACGCGAAGTCCGTGCCCGACGACGATCCCCGCATCCACGCGACCCGAGCGGCGGTGATGACGGACTTCCTGCTCGAGGTCCGCGCCCTCCTCGACGAGGTCGCCGCCGAACAGGGACGCAAGGAGCCCTACCGAATCTCCCTCGGCACCTTCGCCAAGGAGGAGGACAACCGGCGCTGGGGCCTCGATCTGGAAAACTGGATCCAGCGCGGTCTCGTCGACGACCTCGCCGTGGCCTGGTTCGCCTACCACACCTCCTTCACGAAGACGCCCGGCCAGATCGACATGGACTACTACCGCCGCATCGCCGAAGGCACCAAGACAAAGGTCTATCCCATGATGATCGCCTGGAAGACGGGCAAGCCGAAGGAGTTCTGCGCCAAGGCCGCCGCCTACCTCGCCGAGGGAGCGGCAGGCATCGCGATCTGGGATCCGCAGGTACAGAAGAGCTGGCCCGACCATTCTCCCGGAAACGTCTTCGACGTCCTCGCCCGCACCGGACATCTCGAGGAATTGGAGCGCTGGGCGAAGGCAGGCGTGCCCCAGCCCCCCTCGGTTCCGCTGACGCGGCTGGACGAGAACCATTTCAGCCGGTGGTTTCCGAATACGGGGTTTTGATCCAGCTCCACTACTATAGTTCCCTTTTTGTTGATTGAATGGATAGAGTGGCCGCAAAGAAGCGCAAGAGCAGAAGACACAGAAAATCAGATATTTCCGGCAGAGCTGGAGGCATGCAATGGAAGTAGCTGAGGAGTCTGCTGGGGAAGGAGCATCGATTGGCCACATGAGCCCCACGGCCCTACCAGCTCCGTGAAAAAGCAATCCACCGCAATCCTTTCCCATGAACGATGGAGGACTTCCGGACAGGTCAAACTTCGGGAGCCTCCGCAGTAAAGCCGAGACTTCCCCCTATTGGGGAGTAGGCAATTTTTCGCCTTTTTGCAACCAAGCCATCGCTATTTTCCTCACCCCCTAATCGAAGTGGAGACAATACACGCATCAGGTTTATGCGGATGTCCACAGATGACAAAGATGTCTCCACATCGAGTCGAAAGTCATCTGTGCAACGAAGCACCTCTGCTGACCTATCTCATTCGCAGAATGGGATTGACTTTACAAAACGGAAAGGGAGCCGCATTTGTAAAGCAGATTCCGATTACGCACTGGTTCCCCGCCCCAACCGTTCCGCGATCGCCTCGGGATAGAGGCGATGCTCCGCCTCATGGATCCGCTGGGTCAGGGACTCGACCGTATCGGAGGGGAGGATGGACACTCTTTCCTGACGCAGGATTTCCCCGGTGTCGATGCCGGCATCGACGAGATGCACGGTGCAGCCGGTTTCGCGTTCCCCGGCGGCGAGGGCTTTCGCCACAGGATCGAGACCGGGGTGCTTCGGCAGCAGAGAGGGATGCAGGTTCAGGATGCGCCCCGCGTAGGCACTCAACAGCGGCTCGCGGAGGACGCGCATGAAGCCGGCGCAGACGATGAGATCGACGCCCAAGGCACGGAGGCGGTCGAGCAGCTCCTTCAAGGCGGCGTCGGTGAGACGTCCGCGTTTCTCCGTGCCGGGATCGAAGACGAGGCCGGGCACGCCGTGTTCCGCAGCGACTTGGAGGATGCCCGCGTCGGGGACGTCGGAGACGACCACCGAGACCTCGCCGCCGAGGCGTCCGTCCTTCGCCGCCGCAAGGATGGCGCGTGCGTTCGATCCCTTGCCGGAGCCGAGGATGGCGATCCGTTTCGGTCCGGCGGGAGCTTCGCCGGTAAGCTGGGCGAGCGTGGCGCTGGTCGATTTTCCGGGGACGAGGGCGAGGATACGGATCTCCACGCCGAGTCGGTCGAGCAAGGCCCTCTCCTCGTCGATGAGAGAGTCCGGCGTGTAGTCGCCGCCCTTGGTGTAGATGTTAGGACGGATCGCGTCGATGACGCCGGTGGCGCGGCGCGCCTCGAAGACGACGACGCGGTCGACGCACCGCAGGGCGCGGAGCACCTCGGCCCGCTCCTCGGCGGTGTTGACGGGGCGGCCGGGGCCCTTCAGCTCGCGCACCGAGGCGTCGCCGTTGATCGCGACGACGAGGGCGTCGCCGAGGGCGCGGGCTTCGGCCAGATAGCGGACGTGGCCGACGTGGAGGACGTCGAAGACGCCGTTGGTGAGGACGAGCTTCCGGCCCTCCCGCGAGAGCTGCTCCCGCAGGGCGGCGACCTCTTCGAGGCTGGAGACGTGGGACTGCGTCATACTCGGTATGAGACGGCATTTTCCGCTTTTCACAAACCGCTTTTCCCGCGACCGTCCCGCCATGCATGATCCCCGCATCGACGAACTGGCCCGGCAACTGGTGAGATACTCCACCGCGACGAAGAAGGGAGAGAACGTCCTCATCGAGCTGTTCGACGTGCCCGAGGAAGTGGGCATCGCTCTCATCCGAGAGGTGCGGGCGGCGAAGGCGACGCCTTTCGTGAACCTGCACAGCGCGAAGATCTCCCGCGAGCTGGCCCGCGGCGCCGCGGAGGAGCAATACGAGCTGATCGCCTCGACGGCGATGCACCAGATGCAGGCGATGGACTGCTACATCGCGATCCGCGGCAGCCACAACGTGAACGAGCTCTCCGACGTACCGGCGGCGCGCATGCAGATGCTCTCGGGCAAGATGCGCCCGGTGCTGAACGAGCGGGTCAACAACACCCGCTGGTGCGTGCTGCGCTGGCCTCACCCCTCGATGGCGCAGAGCGCGGGCATGTCGACCGAGGCCTTCGAGGATTTCTACTTCCGCGTCTGCCTGCTCGACTACGGCAAGCTGAAACCGGCGATGAACGCGCTCGCCAAACGGATGACGAAGGCGAAGGACGTCCACATCATGGGACCGGGCACGGACCTGCGCTTCAGCGTCGCGGGCATTCCCGGCATTCCCTGCGGCGGCTCGCACAACATCCCCGACGGGGAATGCTTCACCGCACCGGTGAAGGACTCCGTCGAGGGCGTCGTCAGCTACAACGCCCCCTCGATCTACCAGGGCATCGCCTTCGACAACGTGAAGCTCGAGTTCAGCCAGGGCAGGATCGTCAAGGCGACGGCGAACAACACGAAGGCGCTCAACCGCATCCTCGACACCGACGAGGGCGCCCGCTACATCGGCGAGTTCGCCATCGGCTTCAACCGCGAGATCAAGGAGCCGATGCGCGACATCCTCTTCGACGAGAAGATCGCGGGCAGCTTCCACTTCACCCCCGGCCAGGCCTACGAGGTGGCCGACAACGGCAACCGCAGCTCGGTCCACTGGGACCTGGTGAACATTCAGCGCCCCGAATACGGCGGCGGCGAGATTCGCTTCGACGGCGAGCTGATCCGCCGCGACGGGCAGTTCCTGCCGAAGGCGCTGCAGGGGCTGAACTACTAGTTGATAGTTGAGGGTTGAGAGTTGATAGGCTGGAAACTGGGAGGGGGACTTTTCAAGTCCCCGTCGCCTGATTGGCGACGATTGGCTCCGCTCTCAACTCCCATCACTCCCCTGCCCTCGCGACCACGGCCACGTTCATTCCGCCGAAGCCGCGGCAGACGACGAGGACGACGTTGCCGCGGGGCGTTGCCGCTTCGCGGGAGACGGGGAAGGCTCCGATCCCGGGATCGACTTGCCCCAGAGTGGCGATGCCGGGCACGAGACCGCGTTTCAGCGCCTCCAGAGCCATGACGAGATCGGCGATGCCGGAAGCGGCGATGAGATGGCCGTAGGCCCATTTGAAGGCGGTCACGGGGGGAAGATCGTCGCCGAAGACGCGCCGGAGGCCCATCGCCTCGGTGGAATCGGAGGCCAGGTTGCCGTTGCCGTGGGCGCAGATGAAGCCGACCTCCTCCGTTCCGATCCCCGCAGAGGCGAGCGCCTCCTCGACGGCCCGGCTCACGCCGTTGCCGTCGTCGGCGAGATCGACGATACCGGTGGCCTCGTTGCAGCAGCCGAAGCCGAGGAACTCGCCGAGGATGGCCGCGCCGCGCGCCTCGGCTTCGCTCCGCCTCTCGAGCACCAGCGCGGCGGCCCCTTCCCCGAAGACCGTCCCGTCGCGGGCGGCGTCGAAGGGCCGGGGGGCCTGGCCGGACATCAGCCCCAGCTTGTGGTAGTAGTAGACCATCTCCGGCTCGAAGGGCGAGTCGTGCCCCACGGCGGCGATGCGGTCGGCCTCGTCGTTGCGGATGGCGCAGGCGGCCTCGGCCACGGCGAGGAGGCCGCTGGCGCACTGGTTGGTGATGCAGGCGTTGGTGCCCTTGTACTGGCCCCGGATGCCGACGTGGCAGAGGACATTGTTGGGAAGATTCCGCAGCAGCCACATCGGGGTGACCTGGTTGCCGAGCTCGCGCCCGAAGTGCGGCAGCGCGCCCTCGGGTGCGGTGGCCGCCTCGGTCATGAGGGGGAGGAAGTCGTAGTTGCTGCAATAGTTCCCTCCGCCCGTGCCGACGACGAGGCCGGTGCGATCGTTCCACGCGGCCTGCTCGGCCTCGGACAGGGCGTCGCGGTGCGCGGGCAGCCCCGAGGCGGCGAGGGCCTGCTCGGCGGCGTAGATGCCGAAGAGGTCGGTGCGCGAGATGGTCTTGTGCAGCTTGCGGTCGGAGACGAGGTCTCGGGCGGAGAGCTGGACTTCCGAGGCGACTTGGACGGGCCACTTCGCCGGATCGAACTGGGCGAAGGTCCGCACGGCGGTCTCGCCGCGCTCGAGCCGGTCCCAGATCTCGGCGACGGTGCCGCCCGCGCCGCAGACGATGCCGCTGCCGGTGAACACGATGGGGTCGGTGGAATGCCGTTCGCTCATGCCTGCACCTCCTCGGGATTTCGGAACACCAGCGAGCTGTTCGATCCGCCGAAGCCGAGGGAATTCGACAGGGCCGCGCGGATCCTCATCTTCGCGGGTTGCCCAAGGACGAGATTCACGTCGCAATCGGGATCGGGCGTCGTGTGGTTCGCGTTGACCGGGGCGACGCCGTCGCGGATCGCGAGACAGCAGACGGCGGCCTCGACCGCTCCGGCGGCGGCGATGAGGTGGCCCATGGAGCTTTTCGTGGAGCTCACCCGCACCTCGCCGATGCGGTCGGCGAAGACGGCCTTCAGCGCGGCGCATTCGCTGCGGTCGTTCATCTGCGTGGAGGTGCCGTGGGCGTTGACGTAGTCGATCTCGTCCGCCGCGATGCCGGCATCGCCGAGCGCCTGATGGATCGCCTGGATGGGGCCGTTCCCGTCGGGCGGGGAGTCGGTGATGCGGTAGCCGCTCAGCGAATTGCCGTCGCCCGCGAGCTCGGCGTAGATCTTCGCCCCGCGTGCCACGGCCCGGCTCCAGTCCTCCAGCACGAGGAAGCCCGCGCCCTCGCCGAGGACGAAGCCGTTCCGCGTCGCGTCGAAGGGACGGCTCGCGCCCGTCGGGTTGTCGTTGTCCGTCGAGAGCGCTCCGAGGAGGCAGAAGCCCGAGATGCCAAGAGGGTTGAGCATGGAATCGAACCCTCCCGCGAGCATGACGTCGCATTGTCCCCGGCGCATCGCCTTCAGGGCGGTGCCGATGGCCTGCCCGCCCGAGGCGCAGGCGGTGTGGACGGAGGTCGCATAGCCGCGGAGGCCGAACTGCTTCGTCAGCAGCGCCTGGCCTGCGTTCGCCTGCCAGCGGCAGAAGGCGAGCGGATTGCCGGGAAAGGCGGGATCCATCAGCCCGTCGGCGTCGAAACGGCCGTCCGGCGCGGCGTGCCGGTGCACGACCTGGAGATCCTCGTAGTCGACCGAGAGCATTCCCGCCCCCACGGCGAGGCCCCAGCGGTGGGAATCGGCCTCCGTCGGCGCGATGCCGGCGTCGGCGAGGGCCTGGGAGGCCGCGGCGAGGGCGAAGCGGTGCGACTTCGAGGCGTATTTGAGGAGCTTCCGGTTCGGGATCGCGCGTTCGGGATCGAAGCCCTTCACCTCGGCCCCGAAGGTGGTCGAGAAACCGCTCGCGTCGAAGCCCGTGATCGGGGCCGCCCCGCTGCGCCCTTCGAGGAGGGCGGACCAAGTCGAGGCCACGTCGTTGCCCACGGGGGTGACGAGGCCGAGGCCGGTGACGGCGATTCTGGGGTGGGATTTCACGGAGGTCAGGCGGTGCGGACGAATTCGAAACGGGCGCTGCTGTTGAGGCGTTTGCCCTTGCGGGTCGTCACGATAGCACGGACGAGGGCGTCGTCACGCGATTCCACCTCGGCTTTCACCTCCAGCTCCTCGCCCGGCGGCATGAAGCTGCGCAGCTTCACATCGCAGGCGGCGGAGGGATGCCAGCGGGCATTCTCGTCCAGGCCGTCCGCCAGAGCGGAGGCGAAAGCGAGCTTCAGATTCATCAGCAGCGTCCCCGGAAAGACGGGCCGCCTCGGGAAATGGTCGCCGAAGAAGGCCGCGACCTCCGGCACGCGCAGGAGGCCCTCGGCCGTCTCTCCGGGCGTGCCGCCGGTCCTCTCCACCGCCATCTCCGGCACGCCGCCGAAGGCGAAGGGGTCGGCGCCCGTCGTGGTCAGCAGCCCGTAGCGCGCCCGCACCGCCTCGGGATCGTCGAAATCGGCCATCGGCACCATCGGCCCGAGCGTGTCGAGCAGCCGCACCACCGGCTCGCCGTCGACCCTGGCGAGACCGTCGTAGCCCACCGCCTCGAGATCGGCCTTCACCAGCGTGGCCTCCAGCTCGAGCACGTCGCCGGGCTGCACCTGTCCGCAGAACTCCACCCGACCTGCGATCCCCGCGACCGGACGCACCCCGAAGCCCGTCGCCGCCATCGAGGACCAGGCGGCGAGCTGGCCGATGGCCTCGGAGACGAGGGACAGCGGAAATGCCGGAATCCCCGGAGGAATGTGGTAGCGCCCGCAAATGCGCTTCCCGCTCTCGTCGGAGACGATGCGGTCGACGAAGGAAAAGGCTCGGAAAGGCTCGGACATCGGAGGGAAGCGGGCACTTTGGCATAGCCACCCGGTGGATCAAGGGCAATCCAAGGGGCATCTGAGAATGGACGCAAATCCCATCTTCCAGCTCCAAAATATTGTTCAAAAGAACAAAATCCAGATGAATTCCACCGCCACCTATGCCAACTTGCCGGCAAGCCGTGGATTCCTTGCCTCTCACCGCCCTGTTCATCGATTGCGACTCGTTCTTCGCGTCGTGCGAGCAGCTTTTCGACCCGTCCTTGCGGGGCTCGCCCGTAGGCGTGGCTCCGGTGATGGCGGAGTCGAGCTGCTGCATCGCGGCCAGCTACGAGGCGAGGAAGCACGGAGTCCGCACCGGCACCGGCATCGCGGAGGCACGCCGCCTTTGTCCCGGCATCCGCATCGTCGAGGCCCGGCCGACGGAATACGTGCGTATCCACCACCGCATCATCGAGGCGGTGGAGGACTGCATCCACGTCGAGGCGGTGCTGTCCATCGATGAGATGTGGTGCTGGTTGCCGCTCAACTGGCGGTCCCCCGCCTTCGTCACCGACCTCGGCCGCCGGATCAAAGCCACCATCGCCGAACGGATCGGGCCGGCCGTCACCGTCAGCATCGGCGCGGCTCCGAACCGCTATCTGGCCAAGGTCGCGAGCAAGCTGAACAAGCCGGACGGGTTCGGCCTTCTCGAGCATGGCGATCTGCCGGAGGCTCTGCATGGATTGGAGTTGTCCGACCTGACCGGGATCGGGCGATCGATGGAGGCGCGCCTGCACGCCGCAGGGATCCATTCTGTCGCCGCCTTGTGCTCGGCTCCGCGGACGGTGCTGCGGGGCGTCTGGGGTGGAGTCGAGGGGGATCGGCTGTGGCATCTGCTGCGTGGCGTCGTCCTCCCCGAGCCGGAGACGGTGCGCCGCTCGATCAGCCATTCGCACGTCCTGCCACCGGCCGAGCGGACACCGGCACGCGCGTGGCCGGTCCTGTGCAAGCTGCTTCACAAAGTCTGCGAACGGCTGAGGAGCCACGGAATGCTCGCCGGCTCGCTCGCCCTGCAGATCGCCTATCTCGGCGGCCCTTCCTGGTCGCCGGAGATCCGCTTCGCGGAGACGGACTCGACGCTGTGCCTGATGCGGAGGCTGCAAGGCCTATGGCGCGACCGGCCCGATCCGCAGGCGCGCCTGCTGCAAGCGGGCGTGGCGCTGGGGCATCTCATGGAGAGCCGCCACCACACTCCCGATCTGTTCGAGACGCAGGCCGTTGGCGGAAGGACGGGAAGGGACGCCCGCTTGGATGAAGCGGTCGACCAGCTCCGCGCCCGCTACGGACGGCAATGCGTCTACTACGCCTCGGCCCACGAGGCACGCGGCAGCGCCCCCATGAGGATCGCGTTCCATCACGTTCCCGACCTCGATTTGGAAAGTGACGGTTGATGTGGTTCGAAAGGACGGGCGGCGAGCGCGGCAGCGCGGGAGGGGCACGCTCTGTCGTGCCCATGTCGGACCTGCCCGGAGGCCTCGGCGGGCACGCGGGAGCGTGCCCCTCCAAGGGCCAAGCGCGAAAGTCCGCGCTCACCTCGGTCCGTAGAGAATGATGCCGGCTCCTGCAAGACAGACGACCGCCCCGAGGCAGTCCCACCGGTCGGGGACGACACGCTCGGCGAGCAACAGCCACAGGATCGACGCGACGATGTAGATGCCGCCGTAGGCTGCGTAGGCTCGCCCGGCGTGGCCCACGTCGATACGGGTGAGGCACCAGGCGAACAAGACGAGCAGGACCGCTCCGGGCAGCGTCCACCACCACGCCCGGCCCATCCTCAGCCACGCCCAGAAGGCGAAGCACCCACCGATCTCGCAAAGCGCGGCGGCGGCGTAGAAGAGGACGTTTTTCATCGCAACAGAACGGGGGCACTCTGGCACAAGGGCCCGGGCCATCAACCTTGGATTGGAGTCGGGAGCGGATCGCACCGAGGCAACTTGCCGATTCCGAGCCCCCCGGCGCTCCGCCAGGTTTTGGAGTGCGGCGGTCCTCCGCCGCTTTGGGAGCGCGCGTCCGCGCCGGCAGCGGCAAATACGCCACAGGCTTGGAGGTGGGAGACGTGCCCGAAGCGGCAAGGAAAAGACGGTCGTCCCTCCCCAAAGCGGCGGAGGGCCGCCGCACTCCAAGACGCTGCCGCGCGATTCGCGATCTCCCGGCCCGCTTCGGAACATCCACGGACGCGGTTCCGGGATCCAAGGTCGGGCTTGGCTTGCCGGGCCGACAGGAATGTCGCCCCTCCTTGGGCTCCCCCGCCGGGATTGAACCTGTTTGGGTGCCCCATTCGCAACATTGGCCTCCAATCCACGTATCTAGGCGACAATCCGACGCCGAAGCCATGTCCTTCTCCGGCGAAAAAATTCTTCGTGCCTTCGTGTGGGGATCGTTCCTACGATGATCCCTACCACGATGCCGGAAGACAACCTTGACTTCGCGTAGGACCGGCCCGAAACGGTGGACTCGCTACGGAAGCGCCTCGCCGAGGCCGCCGGAACACCTCGCTGCATGGCTCATACGCGAGGCCCGGGTCGATCAGGTCTGGCAATTCCTGCCCCTCCGGCAAGTCGCAAATCACTTCCCCCAACTCACCCCCCCGCTGGGATGTCGCCGCCCCGTCTGGGAGCATCTCCTCCGTGCGGCACATGAACTGGGCAGACCTAGATCCTGCACTCCGCTGAAGCACGACTTCCTCCGCGCTTGGGTTTCATGCGAGCGGCGATTCTTCCTCACGGGAGGCAGCGCCTTGGGGTGTTCTGCCTCGACCATCGCTTCTCCTATGATCTCGATCTGTTCACCACGGAAGAGATCGAGGAAAATGGAACTCAAAACTTGCTATCGTTTTTCAACTGCATAGGTCTCCCAAGACATTTGACCTTCGTTATCGTAGTAGAAGAGGCAAATCCCTCCACCATAGTTCTTTGCCATGGTTGAATCCGGATCAAGAATGCGGACCTCCTTCCCAAAAGCACGGATCTTTAGATCAAGATCATCATCAAGGGCGACATCGATTCGTTGCCCCCACCCATTCACGATCTCAGCCCCGTTCGTCTTGACATGAATGCGACGTGGCGATGTCTGAAGCCAGCTAATGATTCCCTCAATTCTTGCCTCATCGTCGGGCCCAACAATTTTGAAGGCGGCAGGATTTTCTGCAAAATAATCTTTGATCGCATACCCTCCATGCAATGTCGCGAGCGCCCTTTCTGGATATTTTCCAGATTCTTCAATATCTCTGAGAAGAGCGATCGCTGTCCATACAAGGAACACCGCGACTGGAGTTAAACACAGTGCTACGACAAATAGTTTTCCTCGACGTTGCGCCAATCCAATGGCGCAAAAGAGCGTGAAAACCACGGTCGCAAGGAAGATGGCACCAATCACGAAGGCACCTTCCACCACGGAATACTTCGTAGGCCCCATCACTCAACCATTGGTAGGGAATAAACCAGACCGTCAACAGATCCGGCCTCACCCCTCCGCCTGCTGCTCGCGAATGACCATCTTGCAGAAGGTCTCGGTCGTGAAGAGCTTGGGGATCTCGGCGGCCTTCAGCGGGGTCTTGATGCGGTCGGCGGGGACTTCGGTGAGGTAGGCGCGGATCTTCTCCACCCCGGCGTCGGTGACGATGCCGCCCTGCTCGAACTCCTCCTCGGTCAATTCGCCGCGGGCCTCCTCGACGGCCTTGCCGCGCGGGATCTTGACCTTGAACTCGCGCTCGAGGCGGAAGACGATGTCGAGGAAGTCGATGGACTCGGCGTCGAGGTCGTTGATGAGGGAGGAGTCGGGCTTCACATCCTCCTCGTCGCAGCCGAGGGCGTCCGCGATGATTTCCGCCACCTTCGGGTAGATGGCCATGATTTCCTCCTTGCTGATGTCTTGGTTGCTCATGTCGCTTACATTTTAAAGCCGCCGTCCACGCTCAGGACCTGCCCGGTGATGTAGCCCGACAGGTCGGAACTGAGAAACCACACCGCGTCGGCGATTTCGGCGGGCTGACCATAGCGCTTCAGGACGATATTGGAAAGGATTTCGTCGCCGGCGAGGCTGCGGACCTCCTGCGACATCTCGGTCTCGATCACGCCCGGGGCGACGGCGTTGACGCGCAGGCCGCGGCGGCCGACCTCGACGGCGAGGGCCTTGGTGAAGGAGTTGACCGCGCCCTTGCTCGCCGCGTAGTTCGTCTGGCCCCGCCCGCCCTTGTCGGCGGAGACGGAGCTGAGGTTGACGATGCGCCCGTAGCGCTTCGACATCATGTGCGGCACGGCGGCGCGGCAGAAGTGGAAGACGCCCTCGATGTTCGTCTCGAAGACGGCCTTGAGGTCGTCGTCCTCGAGCATGGGAAGGAGGTTGTCGCGGATGACGCCGGCGTTGTTCACGAGCACGTCGAGGCGTCCGGTGCGCTCGACAAGCGACTCCACGCAGGCGTTCACCGCGGCGCTGTCGCGCCCGTCGACCTTCACGGCGGCGATCTTCAGATCCGGATTGGCGGCGACGACCTCGCCCGCTGCGGCCTCGTTGCCGAGGTAGGTGAAGGTCACGTCCATGCCCGCCCGGGCGAGACGCTCGACGATGGCCCGGCCGATGCCGCGGCTGCCGCCGGTGACGAGGGCGAAACGGCCCGCGAGGCCGTCCTCGATCTGGCAGGTCGGCGCGCTCATCCGGAAATCGCGTAGCCGCCGTCGACGAAGAGGGTGTGGCCGGTGACCATGCCCGCTTCGGGCAGGCAGAGGAGATAGACCGCGTCGGCGACCTGCTCCGGCGAGAGAGTCGGTCCCAGCGGGGTGCGCTGCGAGTATTCCTCGAGGAGATGCTCGCGGTTGGGGAAATGCTTGAGGGCGTCGGTGTCGACGACGCCGGCGCTGACGCAGTTGACCCGGATGCCACGCGGTCCCAGCTCCTGCGCGAGGCCGCGGGCGAGCGCCTCGAGGGCGGCCTTGGACGCGCCGATGAAGGTGTAGTTCGGGATGGCCCGCTCCGAGCCGAGGCTGGTCAGGGCGACGATGGACCCGCCCGCGCCCATCAGCGGCACGGCGTTCTGCGCGAGCGTGTTCAGGGCCAGCGCGTTCGTCTCCATGCAGCGGCGGAAATGCTTCAAGCCCATCTCCAAGGCCGGGCGCAGCACCCCGAGGGCGGCGTTGCTGACGACGAAATCGACGCGGTCGAAGTGCTTCCTGAATTCCTCGAAGGCCTCGGCCACGCTGTCGGGAGTGCTCACGTCCGCCTGCACCGCGAGCGCCCGGCGTCCCATGGCGCGGATCTCCGAACAGACCGCCTCGGCCTCCTCGTGGCTGTTGTAGTAGAGGATGGTCACGTCGCAGCCGGCCGAGGCCAGCTTCAGCGCCGTGGCACGGCCGATCCCCCGGGATCCCCCGGATATGAAGGCGACTTTGCCAGCAAGTGGTCCAGACATCGAGAATAGCAGTAGAAACAAGAAAGGCCGTCTTCCGGGAAGCGGACCCGGAAACGGCGGGAATCTGCATCCTATCGCGCGGAGCGGGGCGAGTCAAGGCTGGGCGAAAACGCTTGCCCGAGATCGAAGTTCCGCTTCCATTCCCCCTCCAGATGAAATCCCCCGCCGCCGCCCGCTCTTTCGACCTCCTTCCCCATGCTTCCGCGGGATGGGCCGCCTGGCTGGCGATGGCCGCCCTCGCCCTGCTGCCGGTCGTTCTCTCCGCCGCCGAGGCCCCTGCCGGCGAGGCCTTTCCCCGTGCCGTGTCGAGCTACGACGACCCGGCGGCGGGCGGCGTCATGGACGTCATCAAGGCGCGTGCCGCGGCCGATCCCTTCAACGTGGTGGCAACGGCGATCTTCCTCCTCGCCGTGCTGCACACTTTCGGCACGGCGAGAATCCGCCACTGGGCCCACGAGGTCGAGCACAGGCATCTGGAGCGGCTCAAAGCCAGGCCGAAGCCGACCGACCGGAACGACGATGGTCAACCGGACGAAGTGAGCTTCTGGGGGCAGATCCTGCATTTCCTCGGCGAGGTCGAGGCGGTCTTCGGCATCTGGGCGCTCGCGCTCGGCGGGGCCATCATCGGGTTCAAAGGGCTGGACACGGCGGTGGACTACCTCGCCCACACCGTCAATTTCACCGAGCCGATGTTCGTGGTGGTGATCATGGCCCTGGCCTCGACCCGGCCGGTCATGCGCCTGGCCGAGCAGAGCCTGCGGGGAGTCGCCTCGCTCGGCGGCGGGCGGCCCGTGGCGTGGTGGCTCTCGATCCTGACCCTCGGGCCGCTGCTCGGTTCCTTCATCACCGAGCCGGCGGCCATGACCATCTCCGCGCTGCTGCTGGGCAAACAGTTCTACGAGCTGCGGCCCTCGACGAAGCTGATGTATGCCACGCTGGGCCTGCTCTTCGTCAACATCTCCATCGGCGGCACGCTGACGCATTTCGCGGCCCCGCCCGTGCTGATGGTGGCGCACGCCTGGGGCTGGGACATGGCATACATGCTCACCCACTTCGGCTGGCACGCGGTGGCCGGCATCGTCCTCTCGAACGCCGTCTATTTCCTCGCCTTCCGGAAGGAGCTGCTCGCCCTGCGGCCCGCCGCCCGCACCGGCGAGCGCGACGGCGAGCCGGTGCCCGCCTGGGTGACGATCGTCCATCTGCTCTTCCTGGCCTTCACCGTCTGGGCGGCGCACCACCCGGCCCTGTTCGTGGGAGCCTTCCTCTTCTTCCTGGCCTTCGCGCAGGCCACGGCGCACCACCAGAGCCGGATCGAGCTCCGCGGGCCGCTGCTGGTGGGCTTCTTCCTCGGCGGCCTCGTGATCCACGGCGGCCTCCAGGCCTGGTGGATCCAGCCGGTGCTGGGCAGCCTCGGCGAGCTGCCCCTGTTCGCGGGCGCGACCCTGCTGACCGCCTTCAACGACAACGCCCTCATCACCTACCTGGCCACGCTGGTGCCCGGTTTCAGCGAGGAACTGAAATACGCCGTGGTCGCCGGTGCCGTGACCGGCGGCGGCCTCACCGTGATCGCCAACGCCCCGAACCCCGCCGGCCAGTCCATCCTCCAGCGCTATTTCCCCGGCGGCGTGTCGCCGCTCGGTCTGCTCCTCGGCGCCCTCGTGCCTACACTGATCGTGGCCTTTGCCTTTCTGGTGCTGTAAAAGAAAATCCGAAATCCGAAGCCCGAAATCCGAATGATGGGGCTTGTGGATGTTTTGGACCACGAACTGCACAGATGGCACGGATCGCCCTCATGGCCAGGGTCCTGAATTTGCGTTCATCCGTGTGAATCCGTGGTCCAAACCCTCTTCATTCGGATTTCGGATTTCAAAAGGGATTTCCCGCCTGTGCCGTCTCCCGATCGTGAGGCTCACGTTCCCGTAACTCTACAGGGAGGGAGCCGCCTGCCGACTTTTGCCTTCCAGCGAAGGCCTGACAGCCGACGACCGGCTAAGCCCCCAAGAACGTATCAACGGTCCGGGCCTGTATTGGATGGGTAAAGGTCGAACACTGCAGGAAAAGTCGAAAAGTCGTCTGGGTTGAAGGTGGAAAGAAGTGACAATCACCGGAATTCTACTTGGAAGGTCCTCTTGAGGGAATCCAAAAGTTTCGCATGGGCCGCCTCGACCTCCGGTGCCCCGAGGGTGCGTTCGGGGGCGCGGTAGAGGAGCGAGTAGGCGAGCGACTTCTTGTCCGGCGCAAGTTTCGCGCCAGAGGGATCGGAGAACACATCGAAAAGCTCCGCGGACACGAGGAGCGGCTCCTCGTAGCTCCCGAAGAAGGCGGCGACCTCGCCCGCGGGCAGGTCGCCGGGCACGAGCATAGCCACGTCGCGCGAGCTGCCGGGGAACTTGGGCAGGTCGGCGTGGGCGATCTCCGTCGGCTCGGCCGACATCAGCTTCTTCAGGTTCAGTTCGGCCACGAAGACCGGCTCCTTCAGATCGAGCTCGCGCGCCCGCGCCGGCGGCACAATGCCGGCGAGGCCCAGCTTCACCGCCTTCTTCCCCGAACCGATCTCGATGGAGCAGGCGCACAGCAGCTTCGCGTCGGAAACGGGAACGAAATTCACCCCATCGGGGCAGATCGCCTCGAGCGCGGCGCGCAGATCGTGGAGGTCGAGCGAGCTCGGCTTGGGGTCCGCCCAGGTCCGCTTCCCCCGGGCACCGGTCATGAGCAGGGCAAGGTGCTCGTGCTCGATCTCGTCGCCCTTCGGCGTGGCCACGAAGACCCGCCCGGCCTCGAAGAGGCGCAGGTTGGCCCGCCCGAAGCGGACATTGCGCGAGGCGGAGGCGAGCAATCCGGGCACGAGGCCGGGGCGGAGGTGGTCCTGCTCGTCGTTGAGCGGATTCTTCAGGCGCACCGGACTCATGCCGCGATGGGCCGTCGCGAAGTCGTCGGCGAGCTGCGCGCCGGAGATCAGCTTCAGGTTCCGCGTCTCGAAGAAGCCGAGACTGGCAAGGCGGTCCTGAAGCGAGCGGAGGAAGTCGTAGCTCTCGTCCGCCTTCGACGCGGGCGAGAAGGTCGCCATCGTCGACGAGGGAATGCCGTCGAGCCCATGGACCCGCGCGACCTCCTCGACGAGGTCGATGGGGCGCTGCAAATCGAGCCGGTAGCTCGGGATCTTCCACGCGTCGCCGGCCTTCTCCAATCCCAGCGAGGCAAGGATCCCGTCGATCGTCGCATCGGGAATCTCCGCCCCGATCACGGTGCGGCAATACTCGTTGTCGAGGGTGACAGGCCGCGGCCCCTCGCCCGGCGAGCCGGCCGCGAGCAGCTCGGGTTCGGCCTGGCCTCCGGCGATCTCGAGGATCAGGTTCGCCGCGAACTCGGAGATCCCGGCCGTCTGCAGCGGATCGACCCCGCGCTCGAAACGGTAGCTGGAATCGGAATGCAGGCCCAGCCTCCGCGCGGTGCGGCGGATCCCCTGAGGATGGAAATAAGCGGCCTCGAGGAGCACGTCCGTGGTCGTCTCGGTGACGCCGCTGTCCTCCCCGCCCATGACCCCACCGATAGCCACGGCCTTCTTCGTATCGGCGATGACGAGGTCGTCCGTTTCGAGAGCGTATTCCTTGCCGTCGAGCGCGAGAAAGGTCTCGCCCGCCGCCGCCTGACGCACGACGATGCCTCCGTCGAGCTTCGCGAGGTCGAAGGCGTGGAGCGGCTGGCCCGTCTCCATGAGGACGTAGTTCGTCACGTCGACGACGCTGTTGATGGGGCGGAGACCGATGGACTCGAGACGCTGCTTCAGCCAGGCGGGCGACTCGCCCACCTTCACCCCGCGAAGGATGCGGGCCGTGTAGTAGGGGCACGACGCGGACTCCAGCCGGATTTCCTCCGCTGTCGCCGGACGCGCGGGCGCCTTCGCCTCGCCGTAGTGGGCGCGGCCCTTCAAAGGCTTCTTCGCGAGCGCCGCGAGCTCGCGCGCGACGCCGAGATGGCTCAGGCAGTCGGGCCGGTTCGGAGTGATCTCCAGCTCGAACACGGCGGGATAGACTTCGGACAGCGGCGTGCCCGGTTTCAGATCGGACGGCAGGATCATCAGCCCGTCGGCATCCGCGGCGAGCCCGATCTCCTTTGCCGAGCACATCATGCCCAGCGAATCGACCCCGCGCAGCTTGCCTTCCTTGATCTCGAAGGTCTTCCCGTCCCCCGCGTCGAGGACACAGCCCGGCAAAGCCAACGGCACCTTGTCGCCGACCCGGTAGTTCTTCGCCCCGCAGACGATCTGGCGCGGCGTTCCCGAGCCGTCGTCCACCTGGCAGACCGACAACTTCTCCGCGTCGGGATGCTTCCCCGAGGAGAGGATCTGCGCGACGACGAGGCGGTCCGGCAGCGATTCGACGCTTTCGACCTCGATGCCGGCGAAGGTGAGGAGCTCGTCGAGCTGCTGGATCGAGTATTCGGAGAAGTCGACGTGGTCGCCGAGCCATTGGAGGGAAACGTTCATCGCGGGAAGAAGGGATTGAGGAGTTAAGGTTTTAAGGGATTGAGGGCTTTTCGGCGGGAGCGAAGCAGAGCGGTAAAGACTTTGTCGGTTTCCTCCAATTTCCGTGCGAGATCGGTCCAGTCCTTTTCCCTGATATATCCGAGGCGATGGGAAAGCTCGAGCTGGTAGGAAAGCTCCCTCAACGAACCGAACGCGATTTCGAGGAATCGAAGGTAGTCGGCGGAAGAGGTCTTGGCGCAACCTTCCACGACATTCGAGGGAACCGAAACCGCACTCCTCCGAATCTGGGAACGGAGTCCAAAAATCTCCTCCTTCGGAAAATCACGAGTCACCTTGTAAACCAGCAACACCAGCTCGTCCGCCAATTGAAACGCCCGCAACTGTCGATGATCTCGCATGGGAACCCTCAATCCCTTAAAACCTCAATCCCTCACCCCCGGAACTGCGTGAGAAACCGCACGTCGTTCTCAATGAGCAACCTCAAATCCGGAATCCCATACAGAATCATCGCCAGCCGGTCCAACCCCATGCCGAAGGCGAAGCCGCTCACCTTCTCCGGATCGTAGGCCGCATCGCCGCGCTTTCTCCCGACCTCGGCGAAGACCGCCGGATCGACCATGCCGCAGCCGGCGATCTCGATCCACTTCGCGGCGCGGCCCGCCGCCTGGAGCTTCAGATCCACCTCGAAACTCGGCTCGGTGAAGGGGAAGAAGTGGGGACGGAAACGCACCTCCGTCTTCGATCCGAAGATCTCGCGGAAGAAGTATTCCAAGGTTCCCTTGAGGTCGGCGAGGGTGACGCGGCGGTCCACGTAGAGGCCCTCGAGCTGATGGAAGGCGCTGAGGTGGGTCGCGTCGATCTCGTCGCGGCGGAAGGCGCTGCCCGGTGCGATGATGCGCACCGGCGGCAGCTCCTTCTCCATCGTGCGGATCTGCACCGAGGAGGTGTGGGTACGCAGCAGCTTGCCGTTCTCGAAATAGAAGGTGTCGCTCTCGTTCCGCGCCGGGTGGTCGGCAGGCGTGTTGAGGGCGTCGAAGCAATGCCACTCCGTCTCGATCTCCGGCCCTTCGGCAAGGGCGAAGCCCATGCGGCGCAACACCTTCACCGCCTCGTCGAGGACGAGGGTCAGCGGATGCAGCCCGCCCTGCGGCAGAGCCCGCGCCGGCAGGGTCGGATCGAGATTGGCGAAGGCGGAGGCGTCCTTTTTCGCGACCAGATCGGCGGCGGTTCCCTCGAGAGCCGAGGTGATCGCCTCGCGCACCTCGTTCAGCTTCTGCCCGACGTCCTTCTTCTGTTCGGCGGGCACATCGCGCATCCCCGCCGCCGCCGCCGTCAGGCTGCCCTTCTTGCCGAGAAAGGCGATGCGTACCTCCTCGAGCGAGGCTTCGTCGGCGATCCCGGCGATGGCGGCAAGGGCTTCGGTCTGGATGATGTCGAGCTGGGCGAGCATGGGGAAAGAGGGTTGGGCCGGAGACTTAATCGGGTCGAGTGGGAAAAGCAAACGGCGGGAATGTTCCGCAACCGCTTCCGGAAAACGAAAAAGCCGGTCGCCCGCAGAGCAAGCGACCGGCTTTCGAAATCGTTTTTTTCGTGGATCAGGCGGTCGCTTTGGCCTTGTCTTCGAGGGCGGCCTTGGCTTTCCCGGCGAGGGCGGCGAAGGCGGCTTCGTCCTTGATCGCGAGATCGGAGAGGACCTTGCGGTCGAGCTCGATCCCGGCGGCCTTGAGGCCCTCGATAAATCGGGAGTAGGTCAGTCCGTTCAGCTTCGCGGCGGCGTTGATCCGCTGGATCCAGAGACCGCGGAAGGTGCGCTTGCGGACCTTGCGGTCGCGGTAGGCCCACTGCTGGGCCTTCGTGACGGCGTCCTTCGCCGTGCGGATCAGTTTGGAACGCGCCGAGCGGAAGCCCTTCGCCTTCATCAGGATGCGCTTGCGGCGCTTGCGGCTTGCGGCCGAGTTGGTTGCACGTGGCATTTTTTCTTGTTCTCCGAGGGGGCTGTTGTTTTTCTTTGGATCGGCCGACTCACCCTCTCATCAGGCGACGGTGGGCGTTTCCGCCGCGCCGCCAGTCGGCTCGATCTTGGACCGGATCGCCCGGTCCGAGCGGTGGAAGAGGTCTCCCTCCCCGACCTGCGGGATGGCCCGTCAGGCGAAGGGAAGATTCATCTTCAGCGCCTTCTCGTCGGCGGGCGAGACCAATGTGGCCTGCCCGAGACGGCGGAGGCGCTTCGAATTCTTGCGACGGTTCAAGTGGCGCTTGCCCTGTTTCCGACGCAGAATCCGACCGCTGCCGGTCACCTTGAATCTCTTGGCGACCCCTTTACGTGTTTTGCATTTTCCGGCGATTCTTGCCATAGGGCGGCCACAGTAAGCGTGAAGTCAACTTTTGCAAGGGTTTCGGGGGAATTTCCTGCGCGCGCCACTCGGGCGACGCAAAATCCGGGACCGGATCGCACCCTTCGGCGAATCCTCCTCTTCCTTCCTCATCCTCCGCCCGCCCAGGGCACCCACCCCGCCCGCAGGGCCGCGAGCAAGAGGGTCGCGACGACCGTGGCGAGCAGGGTCGAATAGAGCACCGCGGCGGCGGCGAAACGACTGTCGGCCTTGAACTCGTGGGCGAGCAAGGCGGTGTTCACCGCCGTCGGCGCCGCCGCCCCCAGGATGAGAACGGCGGCGATCTCGCCTCGGAAACCGAACCACCATGTCAAGGCGAGGGCGGCGAGCGGTCCTCCGAGAAGCCGGATGACGAGGGCGATGCCGAGGTTGCCCACCGGCGGCGGCGGTTTCGTCTGGGAGAGCTGCACGCCGAGCGTGAGCAGGGCGAAGCCGACGAGTCCGTCGGCGAGATAGCCCAGCGGCACCCAGACGAAGACCACCTCCTCCAGCGGATTGCCGGCGGCTCGGAGGACGAGGGCCGCGAGAATGGCATAGGGCGAAGGCTGCTTGAGAATGGGGCGGAAAAAGCCTTTCCGCTCGCTGCTGCCCGCGTTGGCGAGCAAAACCCCGAGGGAGAAGCTGGTGAGGTTCATCGTCGCGAGCACGAAGACCTGCACGACCGGTCCTCTCTCGGAAAAGGCGAGCGTCGTCAGGGGGATTCCCCAGTTTCCGCAGTTGTAGATCATCGTGCTCAGCTTCATCGCGTAGCGCTGTCCGGGCGGCTGCTTCCGCAGGGCGCAGGCGATCCAGCTCGCCGCCCCCATCGCGAGAATGACGCAGAAGGTGAAGGCGACGACTTTCAATCCGACCGCCGCGGCAAGGTCCGAGCTGGACAGCCGCACGAGGATGAAGGCGGGCACGAAGAGATAGAGGTTCAGCTTGACGAGAGTCTTCAGGTCCAGGCCGAAGATCCGGTCGAGCCCCCATCCCAAGCCGACGAGAGCGAGGATGGGCAGGCAGACATCGACGAAGATGCGGAGGAGGATCACCCGCCGAACCTCCGCGAACGGCGGGACGGAGGCAAGCGCGGGGCGGCGGATCGCCGGAATCTCCCGGAACTCCGCATCCGCGGCGGCATCTCCCCGAAAGCAAGATCGCACGAATCGTTTGCGCCTTGGGACCGGTTGCCGCAAGATTCCGCCCGTTTGCGGATTCCCACCCTATGAAAGTGCTCGTCACCGGCGGAGCCGGTTATATCGGAAGCGTGGCCGTCGATGCCCTTCTCGCGGAGGGGCACGAGGTCGCCGTGCTCGACAATCTCTATCAGGGCCATCGCGCCGCAGTCAATCCGGACGCCGCCTTCTTCGAGGCCGACCTGAAGGACAAGGCGGCGGTCGACGGCACGATGGCGGCGTTCCGTCCCGACTCGATCATGCACTTCGCGGCCTACACCCTGGTCGGCGAATCGGTGGAGCTGCCCTTCAAATACCTCGGCGAAAGCGTCGGCAATGCCGTCAACCTCATCTCCTCGGCGGTGGAGCACGGGGTGGAGCGCTTCATCTTCTCCTCGACGGCGAACCTCTTCGACGAACCCGAGCGAATCCCCATCGCGGCGGACGAGCGGATCGTGCCGGGCAGCCCCTACGGCGAATCGAAGTTCTTCGTGGAGCGTATCCTCCACTGGGCCCATCGGACAAAGGGACTCCGCCATGCCTGCCTCCGCTACTTCAACGCGGCCGGATGCACCCCGGCAAGGGGCGAGGACCACGATCCCGAAACGCACCTGATTCCCCTCGTCATCCAGGTCGCGCTCGGACAGCGCCCCTCGATCCGGATTTTCGGCGACGACTACCCAACGCCCGACGGCACCTGCGTCCGCGACTACATCCATGTCGCGGACCTCGCCGCGGCCCACCTCCTCGCTCTCGAGGCGCTGCGGGACCGCGAGACGCTGCGCTACAATCTCGGCAATGGGAACGGTTTCAGCGTGAAGGAAGTCGTCGAAACCGTCCGCGAGGTGAGCGGCCGCGAGATCCGGGCCGAGATCGCGCCGCGCCGTCCCGGCGATCCCCCCACTCTCATCGCCGACAGCAGCCGCATCCGCGAGGAACTGGGCTGGCAGCCGAAATACGCGGACCTGCGTTCCATCGTGCAAAGCGCCTGGGACTGGCACATGGCGCATCCGCAGGGATACGAAGGCTGACCGATCCGCGCGAGGTCTGCGAACCCGGCTGGAAGAACCCGCGTGTCCCGCATCCCCACGCGCCGATTTCCCGATTTCCCTTGCCCCCTCCTCCCATCGCCTCTTTCTTCCCGGCATGACCTCTGCGACCTGCCCGATGTGCGAAATGGACGAACTCCTCACGCTGGAGGACCATTTCGAATGCGTGACCTGCGGCCACGAATGGCCCCGCGAAGAAGCGTCCGAAGGCGTGCGGACCGTGAAGGACGCCTACGGCAACGAACTCGCCGACGGGGATGTCGTCGCGATGATCAAGGATCTGAAGATGCAGGGCAGCTCCCACGTCCTCAAATCGGGAACGAAATCGAAGCCGATCCGCCTCGTCGACGGCGACCACGAGATCTCCTGCAAGATGGACGGCATGTCCATCGCCTTGAAGGCCTGCTTCGTGAAGAAGGTCCCGGCGTGAGCAGGCAACCGTCCCGCCGCTCGGAATAGCGCATCGCCGCTCCTCCACCCCGTCCGCATTCGCCATTGCGGAAAGAGGCATCGTTTGGTTCCTTTCCCCCGCGCGCCGCTCCGTTCCCGGCGCCATCCAGACATGGCCGTCCAATACCGCGACTACTACGAAACCCTCGGCGTCTCCAAAGACGCTTCGCAGGACGAAATCAAGAAAGCCTTCAAAAAGCTCGCCCGCCAATACCATCCCGACGTCGCCAAGGACCAGCCCGACGCGGAGGAACGCTTCAAAGCGGTCAACGAAGCCTACGAAGTGCTCGGCGATCCCGAGAAACGGGAGAAGTACGACACCCTCGGCCCGGGCTGGCAGCAGGGACAGGATTTCAGCGGCTACGCCGGCCATCCCGGCGCGAACTACGAATATCACTTCGGCGGCAGCACCGGTTTCAGCGACTTCTTCGAAAGCCTCTTCGGCGCGCGTGGCGGAGACCCCTTCGGCGGCTTCGGAGGCGCCCGTGCCGGGCGGCCCCGTTCGACCCGCCCCATGGCGGGCGAGGACATCGAAGCCGACCTCCTCGTGCGCATCGAGGAGATCATGCACGGCTCCTCGCGCGAAATCCGTCTCGCCCGCCCGACAGCCGACGGGCGGGCAGGCAAGGAGTCGACCATCCGCGTCAAGATCCCCAAAGGCATTGCCCAGGGGCAGCGCATCCGCTGCGCCGGCCTCGGCTACCCGGGAATCAACGGCGGCCCCGACGGCGACCTCTACCTGCGCGTCCGCCTCGAGCGGCACCCCCTCTTCAAGCCCGACGGCAGCGACCTGAGAGGGGAGCTGATCCTCGCCCCTTGGGAAGCCGTTCTCGGAACCACCGCGACCATCCCGACGCCGCACGGCGACGTGAAGATGACGGTGAAGCCCGGAACCCACCCCGGAACCCAGCTCCGGCTCCGCGGGAAGGGTCTGCCCACCGGGAAGGAAGGGCACGGCGATCTCTACGTGACCGTGGCGGTCGAATTCCCCGCCGCCGTCACCGAAGAGGAGCGCGAGCTGTGGAAAGCGCTGGCCGACAAATCCTCCTTTCGCCCGAGGGGGTGAGTTTCGTCCCGCCCGCCGGGAGACGCCCCATCGGAATCGCCTGCCGGCGAGCCCATGCGCGCTTGAATTGCTCCGGAAGCGGGCCGATGGAACCCCTAGCCCTTTTCCAGCCATGCCCTCCCTGACCGGACATCAACTCCTTGGCCCCCGCGAATCGGCGGATTCGCCCGAGACCTTCGCGGCGCACAACCTCGCTCTCGGGATCGATCTCGATCCCCCCTACCACGAGGCCACCCTTGCCGAGATCGACGAGGCCGTCGCCCTCGCCGAGGCCGCCTTCGCCCCCTTCCGCCGCCTCCTTCCCGAGAGCCGGGCCGATTTCCTCGAAGCCATCGCCGACGAGACCCTCGCCCTCGGCGACGAGCTCCTCGAACGCGCTTCCGCCGAGACCGCCCATCCCCTCGCCCGCTGCGCGATGGAACGCGACCGCGTCGCCGCCCACACCCGCCAGTTCGCCGAGTGGATCCGCGAAGGCTCGTGGGTGGACGCCCGCATCGACCGAGGCGATCCGTCGCGCCGCCCCCTGCCGAAACCCGACGTGCGCTCGATGCTCGAGCCCGTCGGTCCCGTCGCCATCTTCGGCGCCAGCAACTTTCCCATCGCCATTTCCGTGCTCGGCGTCGACACCATCTCCGCCTTCGCCGCCGGCTGTCCCGTCGTCGTGAAGGGCCACCCCGCCCATCCGGGCACCTGCGAGATCGCCGCCCGCGCCATCCAGCGCGCCGCCGAGCGCACCCGCATGCCCGAGGGCCTCTTCTCCCTCGTCCATGGGCGCACCCATGCCGGCGGCATCCACCTCGTCCGCCATCCCGGCATCGCCGCCGCGGCCTTCACCGGATCGCTCGCCGGAGGCCGCGCCCTTTTCGATGCGGCGAACGCCCGGCCGCATCCCATTCCCTTCTACGCCGAGATGGGCAGCATCAATCCCGTCTTCCTCCTCCCCGGTGCGCTCAAGGCACGCGCCGAGAGCATCGCCCAAGGCTTCGCCACCGCCCTGACCGCCGGCGTCGGGCAATTCTGCACCAATCCCGGCCTCGTCCTCGGTCTCGAATCGGAGGAATGGCTCGCCTTCCGCCATCATGCCCGGGAGACGATCGCCAGCTTCGCCCCGGCCACGATGCTGCATCCCGGCATCCACGCCGCCTATACCTCCGGCATCGCCGAACGCCTCGAGCGCGGCGGACTGGAGCTGCTCGGTCTCTCCCTCGCCGCCCCCGATCCCGCCCGCGGCGAGGCCGCCGCCTACCTCTTCGCCACGACCCAAGAGGGTCTCTTGAGCGATCCGACCCTCTTCGACGAACTCTTCGGCCCCGTCTCCACCCTCGTCTCCTGCACCCGCCCGGCCGACCTCGTCGCCGTGGCGGAGCGGCTCGAAGGCTCCCTCAGCGCCACCATCCACGGCACCGAGAGCGATCTCGCGGAACACCGCGAACTGATCGCCGTACTGCGGCGCAAGGTGGGACGGCTCATCTTCAACGGCTACCCCGTCGGCCTCGAAATCTGCCACAGCATCCACCACGGCGGCCCCTACCCCGCCACCACCCATCCCCACTTCACCAGCATCGGGACCCGTGCGATCCACCGCTTCGCGCGCCCCGTCTGCTATCAGGACTGGCCCGACGCCCATCTGCCGATCGAATTGCAGAATCTCAATCCCCGGGGCATCCTCCGCCTCGTCGATGGCGAGCGCACCCGCAACGAAACCAACTGAAAAACGCCTCGAAAAGCCCTCGATCCGCCCGTCCATGCACTTTTTGCTCTCGCCTCACGCGATTTTTCTTGGAAAGACGGTTGGTTTTTCTTAAAAGTGAGCCACTCTTGATACGGTTCCCCTCTTGGGCTTTCGATGTTTACTCCCTGGCAATTCGATTCTGACCGCGGTCACCCGCGTTTCCCGGACAGAGGCAAAGCTGCTTGGAACCCTGAGGACCGGCAACTGGTTTAGAATCGATGAAATTGTATATTGGCAATCTGTCCTACGACACTTCGGAGGCCGAACTCCGCGAATTCCTCAGCCCCTTCGATCCCATTCTCGATCTGCACATGCCGATCGATCGCGACACAGGGCGTCCCCGTGGATTCGCCTTCGTTACCCTTTCCAGCCGCGACGCCGGCGAAGCGGCGGTGGCCCAGCTCGACGGTGCCGAGCTCGGCGGCCGCAATCTGCGCGTGCGTGAAGCCGAAGAACGCCGCACCCCGCCGAGCGGTGGCGGAGGCGGAGGGGGCGGCGGTCGTCCTCCTCGCAGTGGCGGATACGGCGGTGGAGGAGGCGGCGGATATGACCGAGAGCGCCGGGGCGGCGGCGGGAATCGCCACCGCGACCGCGAGCGTGGCGGCGATCGCGGGGACTACCGCAGCGAGCGGGGAGACCGGGACAACCGCGACCGGGATTTCCGGGACTTCCGCGACCGGGATGATCGCGGCGGCGGCGGAAAACGCTACCGCAGCCTCTGACCGAGCCAACCCAAGCGAAGTCCCTTCCCGGATTTCGTCCTGGCTCCCGCCTTTTGTCGATCTGGAGCTGTCCTGGCAGCGCCCATCCTGCTGGATTTACTTGCTTTACAATCATTCTATGACTTCAAAATTCCCCTTCGACCGGATCAACTGGTTCACCAGCGCCTTCCTCATCGTCACCTTCTTCACCGCCCTCGTCGGCGTCCCCCTCTACATCGCCCACTTCGGATTGGACTGGTTCCAAATCCTCCTCTTCCTCGTCCTCTTCATCGCGACGGGGATGAGCATCACGCTCGGCTACCACCGGCTCTTCGCCCACAAGACCTTCAAAGCCGGACGCACCGTCAAGATGACCACCCTGCTTTTCGGAGCCGCCGCCTTCGAGGACTCCGCTCTCGACTGGGCTTCCGACCACCGCCAGCACCACAAGCACGTCGACGACGAGCACGACGATCCCTACAGCATTTCGCGAGGGTTCTTCTGGGCGCACATGGGCTGGATCTTCTTCAAGCTCTATCCCCGCCCTCTCGCCAACGTCGGCGATCTGAAGAAAGACTCCCTCGTGATGTGGCAGCACCGCTACCACCGCCCCATCGGCGTCCTGATCGGTCTCGCCCTACCCACCTTGCTCGGCTACCTCTACGGCGGATGGCCCTCCGCCCTCGGCGCCTTCCTCATCGGCGGCATCGCTCGCATCGTCGCCGTCCAGCACTCCACCTTCTTCATCAACTCCCTCTGCCACACCATCGGCAAGCGTCCCTACGACTCGGGCACGAGTGCCCGCGACAGCTGGATCATGGCCCTCTTCACCTTCGGCGAAGGCTACCACAACTACCACCACTCCTTCCAGCACGACTACCGCAACGGCGTCAAGCCCTGGCAGTGGGATCCCACGAAATGGGCCATCTGGACTCTCTCCAAGCTCGGACTCGCCAGCGAGCTCCGCCGCGTCTCCGAGGAGAAGATCGTCCTCGCCGAGCTCCGCGAAATGAAGCGCCGCGCCGAAGCCCAGATCGCGAGCAACAGCGGGTGGAAGATCTCCTGTCCCACGCGGGAAGAAGCCTACGCGACCCTCGTCGACCTGTCCCAGCAGCTCGCGGAAGGCTATCAGGAACTCGAAAAGGCCGTGAGCGAGCACATCAAGATTCCCGGCGCGATGCTGAGCCGCTGGCGCCAGATGAGCGCCGACGTCGGCGAGCAGATCCTGCTCCTCCGCACCCTGCAGCCGAGCATGGCGTGAGCCGGGGCGGCGGGCGGTGGATCGGGCGCTTTTTTTTGCATTGCCCAACGCCGCAGAATCCCCCATTTTCCCCGCATGGCTGAACCTTTCTCCCTGAAGACCGGCGTCGAGCTCGGCGTCGTTCCCACCCACATCAAATTCGTCGGCGGCCTCGCGCCGGACGCCGAGGGCCGTCTCCCCCGGGGCGAGGATGGTCGCCTCCTCATCGTCTCCGAGATGGAGGGCCTCGCCGCCGCCTCGCCCGTGAAGGTGCAGAGCGCCCAGGTCGCCGTCTTCCCCGGCGTCCTCGAAAGCGACAACGACGAGCTCATCACCGGCCTGCGCGCCCTAGGTCTCGACGTCCACCTCATCATGATGGTGGGTGGGGCCGATCCCATGGAGTCCGCCGACGAAGAGAAGGTCGCCGCCATGCTCGCCTCCGGCATCGGGATCGCGAAGAAGCACGGCATCACCCAGGTCGCCTCCACCTCCATCGAGCAGTGGATGCAGCCCGGCGCCACTCCGAAGACGGGCGAGGCCTTCGCCGCCGCCGTCGCGCAGAACGTGCGCGTCCACCTGCGCGCCCTGCGCGAGGCCGGTGTCGAAGGCAGCTGCGTGAAGCACTGGCACATCGAGTTCCTCCGCAAGGGCGAGTTCCAGACCTTCAACGACCTCCGCAAGGGCTGGGAATTCGTCAAGGCTGCCAACGCCGAACTCGGGTCGAAGTTCTTCAAGATCATGGTCGACGCCGCCCACTGCGGCGATTCCGGCCTCTCCATCGCCGAGAACGAGGCTCTCGTCGCCGAGATCGCCGCGTCTGATGAGATGGGAATGTTCCACGCCTCGGCCAAGACGACGCGTGGCTGCCTCAGCACCGACGACGGCTGGATCGGAGCCCTCCTCGCCGCTGCCGCGAGAACCGGCAAGCTCGAATACGTCTTCGTCGAGCTCTTCCACCACGAGGATCCCGCCCTCGAGGGCCTGCGCCAGCTCGACCCCGGCCACGGCCTCGACACCCGCGACGGCCGCAGCTACCGCGAGACCGTCGTCGACGGACTCGTCGAGACAGCGCACCGTCTCAACAACCTCGTCGTCCGGGGGATTTTGAAGAATTGACCCCCGGCCCAAGAGAGTTGCTTCCCCGGCGGCAGAGGGTTTAATTGCCCACCCACGCCGACGTGGCGGAATGGTAGACGCTGCGGACTTAAAATCCGCTGAGCCTCGCTCGTACGGGTTCGAGTCCCGTCGTCGGTATCAATTTAAAACAAGTGGGTTAACAATAGCGACTGGCTTCCGAAGTGGGGGAATCGCTACTGAGCTACTTTTTCAATTTCCCCTCCCCGTCGCCTGGCGCCGGGCTTCGACCGCGAGCGCGAAGGCGAGGCTGTCGCCGTGCTTCAGCACGGAGAAGCGCACCGATTCTCGCCTCCCTTCCGCGGTGACCCAGCTCGCTTGCCAAAAATGGTATTCCACTCCGGAAGCGCTGCGTTGGACGGTCCTCGACACCCCGACGACGCCCGAGCGGTTGCGCCCCGCGGGGGCGGTGTGCGAACGGGTCGAGGCGGAGGAATTCGCCTGTCCCCGCTCCAATCTCGCGAGCAATCGGTCGCGATAGCGCTCGGCGCAAAGCAGGGCGGCCTCGCGGCCGCCCCAGGCGGAATCGGAAAAAAAGCGTCCGTAACGGACGCCTTTCCATTGCAGGCGGACCTGCCAGCCGTGAGTCGCGGCGGAGGCCTGGTCGAGGCGGGTGATGCCAGGCTTGGGATCGTCGCCACTCACGGCTCGGGGACGGCAGCGGGTTCCCCTACTCCTTCTTCAGCGGAATCGCCAGGATGTCGCGCCGGCCCGCCGCATAGACCTGCACGAGGAGAACGTCGCCCTCGAAGGACTCGACCAGTTTGCGCGCTCCCTCCAGATCGCCCACATCCGCCTGGTCGATCTGCGTGATGATCATGCCCGGACGCAGTCCCGCTTCGGCGGCGGGGGTTCCGTCCTTGACGCTTTTCACGAGCACCCCTTGGAGAGACTCGTCGACTTGCAGGCTGGAACGGGTCTCCTCGTCGAGATTGTCGACGACGACGCCATCGACGAGGTCGTCGTTGCGAGAACTGCCGGGGCGGCGGACCGGATCGGCCGAGGCGAGCGGATTGTCCTCGAGATTGCCGAGCTTCACCTTCAATTCCGACTTCTTCCCCTTGCGGACGATCTCGAAGATGACGTCGGAATCCGGCGGCGTGTTGCTGATGTCGAGACGGAGCTGCTGCATGCTCGAGACCGGCTTGTTGGCATAGCCGACGATGAGGTCGCCGGGCTTCATGCCTGCGGCTTCGGCCGGCGTCTTCTCGCCGACTTCGGCGACGAGAACGCCCTTGGTGTCCTCCTGTCCGAGGGCCTTGGCCATGTTGGCGTCGAGATCCCGCAGGTAGACGCCGAGGAAGCCGCGCTTCACCACGCCGCCGCCGTCGAGGAGGCGCTGGACGATGTTCAGGGCCATGTTGGAGGGGATGGCGAAGCCGATCCCGATGTTGCCTCCGGAGAAGTTCGACTGGATCGCGGTGGGGATGCCGATGAGGCGCCCGTTCGCGTCGACGAGGGCCCCGCCCGAATTGCCGCGGTTGATGGCCGCGTCGGTCTGGATGAAGTCTTCGTAGCCGCCGCCGATGATGTTCACTTCGTTGCGGCCCACGGCGCTGATGATCCCGATGGTCGCCGTCTGGGAAAGGCCGAGGGGAGTGCCGACGGCGAGCACCACATCCCCGATCTTCAGGACCGAGCTGTCCCCGATGGTGACGTGGGGCAGGCCGTTCGCCTCGATCTTGACGAGAGCGACGTCCGTCTGCGGATCGGCCCCGACGACGGTCGCGGTGTATTCCTTCCGCTTGTCGGACGGCAGGGTGACCTTGATCTCGTCGGCGTCGCCGACGACGTGGTTGTTCGTCAGGATGTAGCCGTCGTCGGAGATGATGACGCCCGATCCGAGCCCCTGCTCGCGCTGTCCCCCGCCGTCCTGGCGGCGGTCGAAGAAGTCTTCCGGAATGTCCGGGAACATGCGCCGGAAGAGCTCCTCCTGCTGCTGGTTCCGCTCGGGGGCGGCGACCGTCTTGGAGGAGAAGATCGTGACCACGGAAGGCATCACTTTCTCCAGAGCCGGAGCGTAGGACACCGTGGAGGCCTCGGACGCGACCGGCGTCCTGTCGACGGTGATTTTCTTCTCGAGATCGACGTATTTGATCTCGTCGGCGTGGAGGCCGGACCCGCCCGCGGCGGCGAGCGCGCCGAGGGTGAGCGTGAAGGCGATGGTTTTCAAGGTTGGTTTCATTGTTGTAGGAAGAGGTTATACCGCCGGCGAAGGGGGCTCGACAAGGAGCAACTGCCGCAATGTGGTTTGCCTATGGAGCGATGCGCCGCTAAGTATCCGTCTAAAAATCTCGCCCACCCCTTCCGATGGATCCCGTCGTCTCCGCTCTCCGCTCCGGGCAAATCGCCCTCGGCGACATCGAGCGCTCCCGCTACGCCCGACACTTCACCCTGCCGGAAGTCGGCCTCGAGGGACAGCGTCGGCTGAAGGCGGCGCGGGTCCTCTGCCTCGGCGCCGGCGGGCTCGGATCGCCGGCGACGATGCATCTCGCCGCCGCTGGAATCGGCGAGATCGGCATCGTCGACTTCGACCGCGTCGATCTCTCCAACCTCCAGCGGCAACTTCTCCACGGCACGTCCGACGTCGGCCGCCTGAAAGTCGAATCCGCCGCGGAGCGGCTCCGCGAGATCAATCCCGAAGTCCGCGTGACGACCTACGAAACCCGTCTCTCCGCCGCCAACGCCGCCGCCATCGCCGAACCCTACGATCTCATCGTCGACGGCACGGACAATTTCCCGACCCGCTACCTCTCGAACGATCTCTCCGTCCTGGCCCGGAAACCGAACGTACATGGGTCGATCTTCCGCTTCGAGGGGCAGGTGTCGGTCTTCGCCCCCCATCTCGGCGGCCCGTGCTACCGCTGCCTCTTCCCGGATCCGCCCGAGCCCGGCCTCGTTCCAAGCTGCGCCGAAGGCGGCGTGCTGGGCATTCTCCCCGGCATCGTCGGCGCGATGCAGGCGAACGAGGCGGTGAAGCTCATCCTCGGCATCGGCGATCCGCTCGTGGGCCGCCTCGTCCACTTCGACGCGCTTGCCTTCCGCTTCCGCGAGATCAAATTGAGGCGGGACCCGCGCTGCGCCCTCTGCGGCGACGCCCCGACCCTGACAGAGCTTCGAGACATCGAATTCTCCTGCGACATGAATGCTCCCGCCCTTCCCGAAATCGACGTCCACGCCCTCAAGGCCCGGATCGACCAAGCGACACCCTTCGTCCTGCTCGACGTTCGCGAACCTGCGGAGATCGAAATCGCCCGCCTGCCCGGCGCCGTCGCGATTCCTCTCGGCGAGCTGCCCGGCCGCCTCGGCGAACTCGACCCGTCCGCCGAGACCATCGTGCACTGCAAAGCCGGCGGGCGCAGCGCGAAGGCCCTGCAACTGCTCCTCGATGCCGGGTTCACCCAGGTCTGCCACGTTCAGGGCGGCATCAACGCCTGGTCGCGCGAGATCGATCCCTCCGTCCCGCTCTACTGACGCCTGACGCCATGGAGCTTTCCGTATCCGAAGAGGTCCTCGCGATGCTCGTCTGCCCGCAGACGCACCGCCCCCTCCGCCTCGCCTCGCCCGCGGAGCTGGACGCCTGGACCTCCGACTCCGCTTTCGAGGGCGCCCTCGTCACCCTCGACGGAGCCAGGGCCTATCCGATCCGCAACGGCGTTCCCGCCTTGGTCGCAGGCGAAGCCTTGCGGAGAAAGGAGGAATGAGCGTATGCGGCGGGCAAAGGCATGGCAGCCGCTCCGCCTTGTTCCGACGCCCGCGAGGACTCCCCTACCCGCCGATGAACCAGAGCACGCGTCCCGCCGCAACCGCACTGGCGGGGAACTCCGGAGCCCCGGCAAGAACCTCGCGGGCACGGGCGTGCTTGTTCGCGCCGTTCACCAGAAAGAGCGCCTCCTTCGCCGCCGCGATGAGCGGATAGGTGAAGGTGATGCGCCAGGTGTCGAGCTGCGGCACATGGTTCGCCACGACCCATCGCTCGCGCTCGGCGAGGGCTTCGGTGCCGGGGAAGAGCGAGGCGGTGTGGCCGTCGTCCCCCATGCCCAGGAGGATCAGGTCGTGGACGAAACAGGGTTCGCCCGCCAGATTCGCGAGCTTGCGGAGATGCGTCTCGCAGCGCTCCGCCGCCTCGGCGGGCGGCAGTTCGCCGCAGATGCGGAGCACGTTCGCCGCGCGGATGCCGGAGGCGTCGAGGAGGGCCTCCTTGACCATCCGGTAGTTGCTCTGCGCGTCGTCCGGGCCCACGCTGCGCTCGTCGCCGAAGGTGAGCATGACGCGCTCCCAGTCGATTCCCGGCCAGGTCGCCAGCGCCCGGTAGATCGGCGCCGGCGTCGAGCCACCGCACAGGCTCAGGCGGAACACGCCGCCTCCCTGCTGCTTCGCCAGAATGCGTTCCGCAATCCAGGCGCTCGCTTCCCCAACAAAATCCTCCGGGTAGGTCACTTCCGCCTCCATCGTCCAACTCCTCGCTTCTAAATTCTGAATTCCAGTTCCAGGCTCCCGTCCCTCACATCACCATCCCGCCGTCCACGGTCAGGACCTGACCGGTGATGTAGCGGGCCTCGCGGCCGGCGAGGAAGAGCACCGCGTCGGCGATGTCCGCCGTCTCGCCGAAACAGCCGAGGGGGATGTTCTTCTTGATCTGCTCCTGGATCTCGGGCGTCAGTTCGTCGGTCATGTCGGTGACGATGAAGCCGGGGGCGACGGCGTTGACGCAGACCTTCCGGCTCGCGAACTCCTTGGCCAGCGCCTTGGTGAAGCCGATCAGACCCGCCTTGCTCGCGGCGTAGTTGCACTGCCCCGCATTGCCCATCAGGCCGATGACGGAGCTGATGTTGACGATGCGCGCGTCCTCGGCCTTGAGCAGGGACCGCTGGAAGGCCTTCACGGCGTTGAAGGCTCCCTTCAGATTCGTGTCGAGGACGGCATCCCAGTCCTCCTCGCCCATGCGCAGGGCGAGACCGTCGCGGGTGATGCCGGCATTGTTCACGAGAATGCCCACCGCACCGAGCTCCTCGGCGACGCGCTTGCCGAACTCGACCGTCGCGGCATGGTCGGCGATGTCGACGGCATAGCCTTTCGCAACGCCCTTGCCCAGGGCGTTCAGCTCCTCGGCCGTGGAAAGAGCGTTGGCCTCGGTCCGGCTCGCCACCGCGACCTTCGCGCCGCGCTCGACGAAGGCCTTCGCGATTTCCTTGCCGATCCCCCGGCCCGCGCCGGTGACCACGACCACCCGATCTTGAAACTGACTCATGGCCCGCTGATTCGCACAGACCCGCGCGGCCCGCAACGAAAAACCGGCGGGAGGCGCCCGCTTTCGAGGCTGTCGACCGGGTGGCGAGCGAACATTTCCGCCGGCAGTCCTTGACCTCGGCGACCGGTTCGCGCGATCCTCCTCCATCGGCCCAATGAAAACCCTCGCCTGCTGCCTGACCGTTCTCGCCCCCCCCCCTCGCCGGGCACCTTTCGGCGGGGGAGAAGCCGAATGTGCTTGTCATTCTCACCGACGACCAGCGCTGGGATGCGCTCGGACTGGCCGGGAACAAGCACCTGAAGACGCCGAACATGGACCGGATCGGCAAGGAAGGGGTCTATTTCGCGAACGCCTTCTGCACCACCTCCCTGTGCTCGCCCAGCCGCGCCAGCATCCTCAGCGGCCTCTACGCCCACCGGCATGGGGTGATGGACAACTTCACGGAATTCCCCGCGGACCTCAAAAGCTTCCCCATGGTCCTGCAGGAACATGGCTACGACACCGGCTACGTCGGCAAATGGCATATGGGCGAGGACAACGACGAACCGCGTCCCGGCTTCGACTGGTTCGTCACGCACAAGGGCCAGGGGCAGTACTTCGACACCCAGTTCAACCTCAACGGAAAGGAGCGGAAGAAGATCCCGGGCTACTACACCCATGTCGTCACGGACCTCGCCGAGGAATGGCTCAAGGGCGACCGCGGGGAAAAGCCCTGGTGCCTCATCGTGGGGCACAAGGCCTCGCACAGCTTCTACTTTCCCGAGCCGAAGTACGAGAACGCCTTTTCGGACGTGCCGGTCCACTACCCGGAGACGGCATTCATGCTCGACGACAAGCCCGCATGGATCAAGGAGCGTCTCTACACCTGGCACGGCATCTACGGGCCGCTCTTCGACTGGCGGAAGAAGTTCCCCGACGACCGCCCGGAGGCCGTGGCCGACTTCCAGGCGATGACGCGGGCTTACTGGTCGACCCTCCTCTCGGTGGACGACAGCGTGGGCCGGCTCTGCGGCTACCTGCAGCAGTCCGGCCAGCTCGACCGCACGATCGTCGTCTTCATGGGCGACAACGGCATCCTGAACGGCGAGCACGGCATGGTGGACAAGCGCACCGCGCACGATCCCAGTGTGAGAATCCCTCTGCTCGTGCGCTATCCCGGCCTGGTCCCGCCGGACCGGGGCAAGGTCGTCCGCGAGCAGGTACTGACCCTCGACATCGCGCCGAGCCTCCTGGAGCTGTGCGGCGCCCCGGCCCTGCCGGAGGTCCACGGCCGCTCCTGGGTGAAGCTGGCGAGGGAAGGAGACCCGGAGTGGAGGAAGTCGTGGTTCTATCAATACAACTACGAGAAGCAGTTTCCCTATACGCCCAATGTCCGTGCGGTGAGGACGGAATCCTGGAAGTACATGCACTACCCCCACGGCGACGGCTCCCCCGACCGCCACATGGCCGAGCTCTACAACATCGAGTTCGACCGCGACGAGCGATACAATCTCGCCAACGATCCGCGCTACGCGGACGTGCTCGACGAAATGAAGCGGAAGTTGGCCGACGAGATGAAGGCGGTCGGCCTGACCGCCGAGAACGACAGGATGCCCCTGGACGAAGGGATCAAGACGGAGCTTCCCGACGCGAAGATCCGTTAGTAGCGAGTCAAGAGTAATCCAGCCTATGGAAGCACCGGCTCCGTTGGCTTCCAGCCCATGCCTTTCGGCGGAGGAAACGTCCGTCGTGAAGCGAGCGATCGTCTCGTCCGACTCCCTCGTCCTCCCCACCGAAAGCATCGGCAGGATGTCGAGGCTACGTTTCCCGTTGCGACGGGGAAATCACTCTCTGGATGTCGCGAACGATCTGGAAGCAGTTATGTAAATACCCCCGGTAAAACCGGGGGGCCGGTTGGAGCCGCTCAAAGTGGCTTGAGATCTCATTCCTCCCCAGGCAGATCCTTCGCACCACATCGCTATCCTAGAGTAGCCCTGACCAGAGCTGTCTGAGAAGGAACGTCGTTTGGAGGTCCGGTTGGCCCGCGCGCCTCCCCGGCCCTTGTATCTCGAAAGGGTGTAGGATTCGGATGCCGGGAACAATGACGCGATCGGTGACACGAAAGGGCGAAGGTCCCAGCGGGGCTCCTTGGTCTTGAACTTGAGCAGTTGCCGGAACGGGACGCCACGAAGGCGACCCAGTTCGGATCAACAAGGAGAAGTCCAGCCATGCGTCGCGAAGTTGCCCACGTCGGAGCTGACGTCGCCCAAGGCCATATCGACCTCCACGGCCCCGTCCCGGGCCTGCCCGCCAAGGTCCCCAACTCTCAGGGCGGGCTCGCCACCCTCCTCGAAGCCCTACGCGCCGTGTCCCCGGCGCCCACCTCGTCTGCGAGGCCACCGGAGGCTGCGAGCGCGCCCTGGCGGCCGTCTGCCACGGGGCCCGCAATCACCCGTCAGCGTCCTCACCCCGCCGCGTCCGCGACTTCGCACGCGCCAGGGGGAGGCTCGCCAAGACCGCATCGACGCCCGCATCCTCCGCGACTACGGCGCTGCCCTGCCCCCAGAGGCCACTCCTCCCCGGAGCCCGCCCTCCGGAGGCTCGCCCTCCTCTCCACGAAGCGGCGCCAGCTCCTCGCCCTGCACACCGCCGAAAGGAACCGCTCACACCGCGCCGACCCGCTTCTTCTCTCCTCGCACCTCGCCCTCGTCGAGACCTTCGTCGAGACCTTCGTCGAGACTCTCGACGGGCAGATCGCGGCCATCGACGCCGCCAGGGCCGAGACCTCCGCCTCCTGCGCACGGTTCCACACCAAGGCCGACGCCTTCGCCTCGGTCAAGGGCGTCGGAACCACCACCGCTCTGGCCCTCCTCGCCGCCATGCCGGAGCTCGGCACCCTCTCCATCCCTCGCGGGCCTCGCCCCCTTCAACCGTGACACCAGGGCGTTCCACGGGCAGCGCCACACCCACGACGGAAGGCTGTAGGCCCGCTGCGCCCTCTACATCGCCGCACTGGTCGCCCCACGGCACAACCCCGTCATCTCCGCGTTCTACCAGCGCCTCCGATCCAACGGTCACCATTCGCAAGCTCCTCGTCCATCTCAACTGCATCCTCAAGAACTGCCTCCTCTCAACTCTTGAATCCTTGAAGAAAGACAATGCAGCCATCATTTCCCATGAACGATGGGAGGCCACCGGATAGGTCAAACCTTGATCCCCGCCAAAGCCGGTGGTTTCCCTATGCCCGAATGAGGAGCATTCCCATATTCCTTGTCGAGTTTGTGGCCGAACGACATCGCGATCCTAGACACTTCTGACATCCCGCCCCTCCGGCGGAGCCACGGTTTGTCCTAACCCGACACTCCGCTTCTACGCGAAAGACCATCGGCGATGGCACGCGCCACCTCCGCCGTTCCCTCCTCCAGTACCCGGTGTCCGCATCCGGGCACGACGGCAAGGTGGAAATCGGAGAACACCTCCGCCATCTCCAAGCCGATCCGGGTGAACCGGGCATCGCGCTCTCCCGTGATCCACCGGACAGGACCCGCGAAGGCTCGGAGGGCGGGACGCAGATCGGCCTGCCGTCCCAGCGACCAACGCTCGAAGGCCGTCGCGACAGCCTCCCTCCTCGCCTCCAGAGCGCGCTGACGGGCGAGAAGGGCTTCCGAAACTCCATCGAAGAGGGCTTGTCCGTTCCAGCAGGCGAGAAACGCCTCCCACGCCCAGGTCCGTGCCCGCTCCGCCCAGACCGCGTCGGAGGTCGAGCGGGCGAGCCGGTCCTCGACGCAGCACAGTCCCGGATGCGCCGAGACAACGACGGCTCCGCCCCATCGTTCCGGATGCAGGGCAAGGGCGTGCAGGGCGAGCCGTCCGCCGAGGGAATAGCCCGCGAGGATCGGACGCTCCATGCCCTCGGAGAGCGGCCCGGCCAGGGCCTGCGCGAACCCGTGGAAATCGAGCCCGACAAAATCCCACAGATCCACCGTCCGCATTCCCGGCAGGCCGAGTGCCTCCCAATCTCCCGGCGAACCGAGATTGCCGTGCAGAGCGAGGATTTCCGGAGCACCGCTCATTTCGCCGCCCCCCAGAAGGCCTCCGTCTCCGACTCGTCGGGGATGGCCTCGATCACGAGGGTCTCCGCATCCGCTTCGGGCAAGGGCTCGCCGGCGCTCCAGAGCCGGTAGTCCATCCCCCACATCGCCGCCCAGGCCTCGAAGCGGCGTCCGTGGCGGTTTTCGGCAACCTGCCGCTCCGCCGGCGACAGCCCGGCCATCGAGGACAGGCGGGAGAAGATGCGGCCCCCTCCGTTGTTGACCACGACGAGGCGCCGCCGTCCCGGCGACAGTTGCGGGAGCAGGGCGGGCGCGTTGAGGTCGTAGAGCACGGTCAGATCGCCGAAGATCCCCCAGGCTTCCTCCTCTCCCTCGGACAGGCCCAGAAAGGTCGCGATCTGGCCGTCGATGCCGTTCGCCCCGCGGCTCGCCTCGCAACGCGGATGCGGCGGATCGAGGACGGCGGCGAGATTCCACTCGCGGATCGGCAGGCTGTTGCCGAGGTAGACGAGGGCGTCGGAGGGGATGCGGCGCGAAAGCTCCCGCACCAGAGCCGGCTCGGAGCGCGGATGCCGCGCAAAACGAGGATCGTCCAAGAGGGGCACATGCGCCGTCCGACCCTCTTGCGTCTCCAATGGAATCGCCGGAAAGCGATCCACGACGAGCAGTTCCGAACCCCTCGCCAATCCGGTGAAAGGCTGGCGGGAAACGGAGAGCACGGGAATGTCCGCGTTGTCCTCGAGATCCCGCCACAGTCTCAGGCTGGGGATACCGCCGATGCGGAGAACCTTCCGCGGCGGGCTGGGCTCGCCGGGGATTCGCTGCGCGGCCAGCAGGGCGCTTTCCCGCAGTCCGCTCGTCGCCTCGGCCCAGACGGGACAGGCCAGAGAAGCCAGAAAGCGCTCCACCTCCGCACGCCAGTCGGGCTCGAGCGCCCCGAGGAGGACGAGCAGCCCTTCGCGGTCCTCGACGAAGGAGAGGATCGTCGCTCGAGACGCGGAGGATGGAAGATTGACCTCTTCCGCTACGGGACTCCGGCGATGCCAGTTCTTTGCCGACCACGACTCGTTCCGGTCCGCCGCCATCGGCTCGTCGAAGCAGAGATTCAGGTGCAGGGGCGCGTCACCCCTCCATGCCGCGATTCCGGCCAGCCCCGTCGGCTCCGACGCATCGAGCGCAAAGGCATAGGAGCCGAAGATCGCCGCCTGCTCGATGGCCTGCGGCGCGCCGCTCCCGCGATAGGAGGCGGGACGGTCGGCGGTGACGAGCACGAGGGGGAGGCCGCTGTAGTACGCCTCGACGGCGGCGGGCAGCAACTCGGCCACAGCCGTGCCGGAGGTGGTGACCACCGCGACCGGTTGCCGGTGTCTCTTCGCGAGCCCGAGGGCGAAGAAGGCGGCGGTGCGCTCGTCGAAATGATGCCGCACCCGCACGCCGGATTCCCGCCCCCCCGCCAGCAGGGAGCTCACCAGAGGGACGTTCCGGGCACCTGCGCAGACGACGAAGTCGCGCACCCCCATGCCGACGAGATGCCCGAGAGCGGCACCGGCGAGGCTGGCGTTGGGGGTCATGCTAGGAGGCTGTTGAAAAAGCCCGGGATGAAAAACGGCGAGTCCTTTTCCCGGCTGTCGAGACGCGACGAAGGAGTGGAGCGGGCTCCATGACTGAGGAGCAACGAAGCCAGACGGGAAAAGGGCCGATACCCGAGGGGTCGGTCCACAACCCAACCGGCGAAGCCGCTGGCTTGCCAGCCGTAAACACCATCAGATTTTTCATTGCGGGGTTTTTCAACAGTCTCCTAATGTCGCTCACACGCCGAGGAGGGATTTCACCGAATTCCGCTTCAGGGCGAGCTCGCGCCATTCGCGGTCGAAGCGGCTTCCCTCGACGAGACCGACGCCGCTCGGAAGGAAGACGTCCCGCCCATCCCACGAGACATTGCGGATGGCGACGAGGACTTGGAAGAAGCCCTCGTGGACCGCACCGAAGGGCGCGCCGAAGGGCTCCGGCACGCCGAGCCGCCTGCGGTATTCGACGAGCTGGCGCAACGCTCCGTCGCCGCGGGGACAGGCGCCGAGGGCCGGCGTCGGATGCAGCACGCCGAAAAGCGCGTTGAGGTCGGTCCCCGGATCGTCGAGCCGGACACGCATTCTCGTCAGGAAGTGGACCATCGAACCGAGATCGAGCAGGGTGCGCGGCTCGCGCCCGACGGTGCCGAAGGGAGCCAGCAGCTCCTCGATATAGTCGGCGACGAGCTCGTGCTCGCGGATCTCCTTCGGATCGTCGGGAAAATCGTGGATCTCGTGGCGTGGCGCGGTTCCGGCCAGGGCCATGGTCTCGAGGACGCCGTCGCGCACGGTGAAGAGCTGCTCCGGCGTCGCGCCGATCACGCCTTTTCCGCCCTCGCGGCAGCCGTAGCCCCTCAGAGAGTCGGGGGCGGCGTTGACCGCCTTCACCAGCGCGGCCGGCTCGCCGCGGTGTAGGATGCCGCGCTCGGTCAGGACCGGGACGGACTTCTTCAGCTTGCCCTCGCGGATGCTGGCAAGGATCTCGTCGAAGACGGCCCGCACATCCGTGTCCCCGAGACCCGACCAGGCGATCTCGGGCAGCGGGGTGGCCCCGTTGTCGGGCAGGAGGACGCGCAGGTCGTCCGTCTCGAAGACGCGGGAGGGCACCCGCCAGGGGCGCGGATCGGACAGATCGAAATGGTTCCAGTAGAAGGCCGTCGCGCCGTCCGCCGGAGGAGATTCGCGGACATCGAAAGGACCGAGGCCGCAGAGGTAGCGGCCAGGAGCCAGTTGGATGAAGGCGAAATCGTCCATGTCTCGGGAAAAGCGGCCCGGCCATGTCCGGGATGCCTCTCTCTAGCCGTGGATTACGGAGTTCGCAACCGTGAGGACGCTCCGGGCGAAGGCTTGACGGTAAAGGAAAGCTTCGGGTAGAAAAGCGGCATGAAGTGGGTGAAGCGCAGGATTGGTGCAATCCTTCTGACGCCGTTTGGCCTGCTGCCCGTTTCGTTGTTTGTTCCCACGATGTGCGGCAAGATTCCCGTCAACAGTGATCGCACGCGTGCGGAGAACACCGCCCACAACCTGAAGCACTCGATCTCCGCCTACTTTACCGAATATCGGGAATATCCGCTTCGAAGCCCCGATGTCGATCTGACCGTGGACACGCGCCACCAGATCATGGACATCCTCCTGGGTTCCGAAAAGGAGAAGCCCCGCGAGCGTAACCCTCGCGGCATCGCCTTCTACACGGACAAGGCTGCCAAGCCGATGAAAGGGAAAGGCTATCGGAACGGCGTCGTCCTCGATTCGCAGGGGGGAGGTGAACTGTTTGATACCTGGGGCAAACACTACCGCGTCCGCTTCGACACCGACTTCGACAACCGGATCGAAAATCCCGAAGCCGCTGGCACCCTCCTCCCAGATTCCATCGCGATCTGGTCCGCCGGGAAAGACGGCGACTTCGACACATGGAAGGACAATGTGAAGACCTGGTGAAAATCGCAGTCCATCAGCACGCGGACTAGCGACATCAACCCGCCGAAACCCGGCCTCGCCTCTCCCACAGCAGCGCACGGATTCCGTTCGCGACGAACCAGCCCCCGTAGAAGATCAACGCCCCGAGTCCCGAGAGCGCCTGAAGACGATGTGTGCCTCCCGCCGCGATCATCCAGACCATGCCACCGCCGGCGGCGAGGAGGGACACTGCGCCCCACATCAGATCGTGCCAGGCCTGTCTCGCCTCCGGACGACCGCCTTCGAGCCTCCTGGAAAGGAAGGCGACGACCGAGAGCACGAGGATGGCCAAGGCGAGGCCGATCTGGGGAAGCGAATACGGGAAGAGATGCTGGAGGTTTCGACCGGCGAGCGGGGTCGTGAGCTGAGGCGCCGCCGCGAGGGAAGAGAACAATAGAAGCAGCGCGGCCGGGATTCCGGGACGGGCCCAGACGAGGATTCCGGCGAAGAGACCGATCAGCGCGGAGACGGCGAAATAGCGCAGCACGACCCGATGCGTCTCGAAGATCCGTCCGTAGCCCCTGACCAGATAGGTGGAACGCGCCTCCCAGGACGCGGTCTCCCCCTCCCTGGGGTCGACGATGCTTTTGTGGATCCTGTCGAAATACCACCGGTCGCCGAAGAGGGCCAGGCCGGGATGTTCATCGAGGTGCCGCCTCATCGCCTCGGCATCGTCGACGACCACTCCCGGCTCGCTCCTCGGCTCGAATACACGGGGCTCCGGCAGGTGGCGAAACTCCCTTCCCAAAAGGACGAGCCACGGCAACAGCAGCAGGACGTGGAGCAGCGCCAGCCTCCAGATCCAGCGGATCGCCCTCCCGGCCCTCGCCGGAGCCGGGTGTTCCTGTTCGAGCGGTTCCTCCATCGCCAAGCCCGATCGGGCGGCACATCCTAGTGCCGGAACGGGCCGCTTTCAAATCGAACGGCAACGAAGCGGGAGTGCCCCTACCCGGTTTCTTTCGCCGGGGACCCCTCTTTGGAGCCCACCGCTCCTTCCGCGAATGCGGCGTTGCCGCTTCCCGGCCATGAGGCATTTTCCCAAGATGAAACGATTCGGCTTGGTCGGCTTCATCGCCTTTGCCAGCACCGCCAGCGGAGAGGAGCCCGTCCTGACCTTCGAGAAGGATGTACGCCCGCTCCTCAAGGCGCATTGCACGCTCTGCCACGGCGAGGAGGAGAAGCCGAAGGGCGGGGTGGACCTACGCCTGCGCCGCTTCATGGACGCCCCTCTCGACAGCGGAGCCACCCTTCTCGTGCCGGGCAAACCCGAGGCCAGCGAGCTGGTCGCCATCATCGAGCGCGGGGAGATGCCGAAGAAGGGCCACCCTGTGCCAACCGAGCAGCTCGACATCATCCGCCAATGGATCGCTCAAGGAGCCAAGACCGCCCGCCCCGAGCCGGAGACGCTCGGCCACGGCCCGCTCATCACCGAGGAGGAGCGCTCGCATTGGTCCTTCCAGCCGGTGAAACGCCCCGAGGTGCCCAAGGTCGAAGGTGCGGCGACGCCCATCGACGCCTTCCTCGCCACCGCGATGCGGCAGGAAGGGCTCGACTTCGCCCCCGAGGCGGACCGCGCCACCCTCCTCCGCCGGATCACCCTCGACCTCACCGGACTGCTTCCGACGCCTGCGGAGGTCGAGGCCTTCGTCGCCGATCCGGACCCGAAGGCCTACGAGAAGACCGTCGACCGCCTCCTCGCCTCGCCCGCCTACGGCGAACGCTGGGCGCGGCACTGGCTCGACATCGTCGGCTACGCCGATTCGAACGGCTACGCCGAGGCGGATTCGGCGCGTCCCCATGCCTGGCGCTACCGCGACTACGTGATCCGCGCCTTCAACGAGGACAAGCCCTGGGACGAGTTCCTCCGCGAGCAGCTCGCCGGCGACGAGCTCGCCGGGGCCACCCACGCCGACTACCAGGCCGCCGTGCTCGATCCGAAGAAGCTCGACCAGCTCATCGCGACCGCCTTCCTCCGCATGGCTCCCGACGGCACCGGCGACCCGAACGACGACGCCAAGCTCGCGCGCAACCAGGTCATCGCCGAGCAGCTCAAGATCGTCAGCTCCTCCCTGCTCGGCCTCACCCTGGCCTGCGCGCAATGCCACGACCACCGCCACGATCCCGTCTCGCACGAGGACTACTACCGCTTCCGCGCCATCTTCGATCCCGCCTACAACTGGGAGGCCTGGCGGCCCCCGGCCCAGCGGCTCTATTCGCTCTACACGCCCGAGGAGCACGCCAAGGCCGCCGAGATCGAGAAGGCCGCCGCCGCAATCGACGCCGAGTCGCGGAGAATGAGCAAGCAGTTCCTCGACGAGATCTTCGAGGTCGAGATTCTCAAATTGCCCGAAGCCGACCGCGAGCCCTACCGCACCGCCCGCGCCACCGCCGACAAGGACCGCACCGAGGAGCAGAAGGCCCTCATCAAGAAGTATCCCTCGGCCCTGGCCCTCTATTCGCTGAACCTCTACGACCAGAAGAAGCAGGATGTGGTGACGGCCATCGGCGCCGAAGCGACGAAGGTGCGCGCCACCAAGCCGGCCCAGAGCTTCGTCATGGCCCTGGCCGAGGTGAAGGGCCAGGTCCCCGAGTCGAAGCTCTTCAACCGCGGCGACCACGAGCAGCCGACGCGCACGGTCACGCCGGGAGAGCTCTCGATCCTCGCCACTCCCGAGATCGAGCCCTTCCAGCCCGCCGCCGTGCCCTCGGGTTCGAGCGGACGCCGCCTCGCCTACGCGAACTGGCTGACGAGCGGGCAGCATCCTCTCGTCGCCCGCGTCCTCGTGAACCGCTTCTGGATGCACCATTTCGGCCGCGGCATCGTCGCCACGCCCGGCGACTTCGGCCTCGCCGGCGACCGCCCCTCGCATCCCGAGCTGCTCGACTGGCTCGCCGACGAGTTCGTGAAGGGCGGCTGGAGGCTGAAGCCGCTCCACCGCGCCATGCTCCTGAGCCGCGCCTACCGCCAGTCCGCCGACAACGCCCTCGCGAAGGAGCTCGACCCCGACAACCTCCTCCTCGCCCGCCACAAGCTGCGCCGCGTCGAGGCCGAGGCCATGCGCGACTCCATCCTCGCCGCCTCCGGCACGCTCGTGGACAAGCCCTTCGGCCCGCCCAGCACCATCGCCCGCGATCCCGCCGGACGCATCGTCACCGGCATCGACAAGGGCACCATCACCGTGGCCAAGGTCGAGCCCGGCGGCGAGCAGGACTTCCGCCGCTCCATCTACATCGAGGTCCGCCGCAGCAAGCCCGTGACCGTCCTCGACACCTTCGACGCCCCCGCGATGGCTCCCCATTGCGAGATGCGCAGCCAGACCACCGTGGCCCCGCAGTCGCTCCTGCTGATGAACGACACCTTCATCCTCGACAGCGCCCGCCGCCTCGCCGACCGCCTCCACGAGGAGGTCCCCGGAGACGAGCGCGAGCGCCTCCGCCGCGCCTGGATGCTGCTCTTCGGCAAGGAGCCCGCCGAGTCCGACATCCTCCGCTCCCTCGCCTACCTCCGCGAGCAGACCGTCACCCTGACCGGCTACCACGCCGCCCAGCCCGCGCCGAAGGCACCGGCCGACGCCAAGGATCCCAAGGCCGAGGCCCCTCCCGCGCCCGATCCCGCCCGCGAGGCCTTCGCCAGCCTCTGCCAGGTCCTCTACAGCTCGAACCGCTTCCTCTACGTCGAATGAACACCGCCCGCCTCTGCTCGCGCCGCCATTTCCTCCAAGCGAACGGCTTCGGACTCGGCACCCTCGCCCTCGCCACCCTGCTGCGGAAGGACGGCCTCCTCGCCGCGCCGGTGAAGCCCAACCTCGGCCCGGACAACGACTTCAACCTCCTGCCGAAGCAGTCGCACTATCCGGGCAAGGCCAAGGCGATGATCTCCCTCTTCATGATGGGCGGTCCCTCGCAGATGGACCTCTTCGACCCGAAGCCCATGCTGACGAAGTACGACGGGAAGAACTTCCCCGGTGAGATCAAGTACGACAACCTCGCCCAGGCCTCCTCGAAGGTCTTCGGCTCGCCGTGGCAGTTCTCGAAGCACGGCGAATGCGGCATGGAGCTGAGCGAGCTGCTCCCCCACCTCGGCAAGGTCGCCGACGACATCTGCCTGATCCGCTCCATGGTCTCGGGCGTCAGCAACCACGCCCAGGGGCTCTACGCGATCAATTCAGGCCGCGTCACCGCGGGCAACCCCGCCCTCGGCTCGTGGCTCACCTACGGCCTCGGCAGCGAGACCGAGGAGCTGCCCGCCTACATGGTGCTCTCGCATCCCGGCGGACTGCCCACCTTCCAGGGCGAGCACTTCACCAACGGCTGGCTCCCCGCTCTCTACCAAGGCACCGTGGTCCGGGCGACCGAGCCGCGCATCCTCAACCTCGACCCGCCGCCCTCCCTCGCCGGCGAGGGCCAGCGCCGCCAGCTCGACCTGCTGCGCAGCCTCAACGAGGAGCACTCCTCGGGCCACCCCGGCGAACTCGACCTGCGCGCCCGCATCGCCAGCTACGAGCTCGCCGCGAAGATGCAGACCGCGGCCAAGGAGGCCCTCGACATCTCCAACGAGCCCGAGCACGTCAAGAAGCTCTACGGCGTCGACGATCCCGTCACCCGCGACTACGCGACCCGCTGCCTCATCGCCCGCCGCCTCGTCGAGCGCGGCGTGCGCTACGTGCAGGTGCTCAACGCCGGACAGTCGTGGGACCAGCACAGCGTGCTGCTCGGCGCCCTGCCCAAGCTCTGCGCCGCGACCGACCAGCCCAGCGCCGCCCTCGTCACCGACCTGAAGCAGCGCGGCCTGCTCGACAGCACCGTGGTCCACTGGGGCGGCGAGATGGGTCGCCTCCCCGTGCTCCAGAACGACGCCGGGCGCGACAAGTGGGGCCGCGACCACAACACCTTCGGCTTCAGCCAATGGGTCGCCGGCGGCGGCTTCAAGGGCGGCCACGTCCACGGCGAGACCGACGAATGGAGCCACAAGGCCGTCGTCGATCCCGTGCATCACTACGACTGGCACGCGACCCTGCTGCACGCCTTCGGCCTCGACCACACCAAGCTCACCTACAAGCGCAACGGCCTCGCCGCCTCCCTGACCAACGACCAAGGGGCGAAGGTGGTGACGCAGTTGCTGGCATGACCTAGTTGAGAGTTGAGAGGGGGGTAGTCGAGAGGAGCGTGGGCACTCTTGCCCGCCCTATGAAAGACGCGTGGCTTCGCCGCCATGGTTCCTTGCTTGCGGACAAGAGTGTCCGCGCGCCCGTCGAACCGCCACCTGTAAGGCGAGGCCATCGAACTCGCTCGAGCGTCGAAAGGATCTTCGACACTTGGAAGGACAACGTGAAGACCTGGTGACCCCGCCGGAATCGCGCAGAAAGAGCGAAAACGCCGGAATCTCCGCATGTTCTCCAGCTCCCTGCGTCTCTCCGCCATGCATAATCACTTGCCAGCTTGCGCGGTTCGGGTAAGGAATCCCGTCGCATGAGCGCATCCGCCCTCCCCACCAACGATCCGCGATCGAGTGCCGTTCGCGTCGGTCTGGTCCAGCTCGCGATGCGCCCGCTCGCCGGACCCGGGGAATTCCGAGAGCAGGTCCGGTTCTATCTCGAGGCGATGGTGGGCTATGGAGCGGACTTCGTCTGCTTTCCCGAATACGTCAACGCTCCGCTCATGGCGCCATGGAAAGCCGAAGGCGCCTCCTCCGCCATCCGGAAGCTCGCCGAATCGACCCCCGAAACCCGGGACTTCTTCCTCCGCGAGGCCGTCGATCACCAGATCAACATCGTCACGGGCAGCTTCCCCCTCGTGGAGGACGGCCGCCTCTACAACGTGGCCTATCTCTGCCGCCGCGACGGCACCGTCGAGGAGCAGCGCAAGCTCCACGCCACACCGAGCGAGGAGACGGAATGGGAAATGAGCGGAGGAGACTCCCTGCGCGTCTTCGACACCGACTCGGGGAAAGTCGGCATTCTCGTCTGCTACGACGTGGAGTTCCCCGAACTCGGGCGGCTCCTCGCCGCGGAGGGCGTGCAGATCCTCTTCGTCCCTTTCTGCACCGACACCGCTTCGGGCTACCACCGGGTCCGCTACTGCGCGCAGGCCCGCGCCATCGAGAACGAGTGCTACGTCGCCGCCGTCGGCAGCGTGGGGAACCTGCCCGGCGTCGCGAACATGGATTTCCAATACGCCCGTTCCGCCGTCTTCTCTCCGAGCGACTACGCCTTCCCCGAGAACGCCATCGTCACCGAAGCTCCCGCCGGCATCGAGACGGCCCTCGTCGCCGATCTCGACCTCGGCCATCTCGAGACTCTCCACCGCCGCGGCAGCGTGCGGAATCTGCGGCAGCGGCGGACGGATCTCTACCAGGTGCGCTGGACGTGGTAGGGCGGGCGGCCTGCGGGCGAGTTGAGAGGGGATAGTTGAGAGTCGAGAGGGTCCGGACCAGCGAATTGTTTCGATGCGGCAACTCTCCCTCCGGGTGAGTCCAAGTTTCGGCGTAAGCCGCTCCCTTCCGCCCTCTCAACTCTCAACTCTCAACTCTCAACCATCAACTCTCAACTACCGCCCCCCTACCCACGCAGAGCCGCGATCAGGGCGGCCATTTCCTCCTCGACGCTTCCTTCGCCGCTCACGGTTTGCGCAATCTCCGCTTTCACGGCAGCGCGGAAACGCTTGCGGAGACGGTGGATCGCCACCTTCAGGGCATCCCCGCCCATGCCAAGCTTCCCGGCGGCCTCGGCCTGCGGCGGAGCCCCCGCGTCGCCCGTCAGCCAAGGCTTCAGCACATCGAAATGATCCCCCTTCCCGCTCCCGCGCAGCTCCGCTTCGACCGTGGCGAGGGCGCGGGCCAGGACGGTGATCGCCCATTGGCGGTCGAAGGCGGCATCCGGGGCCTCGCCCCTCTCGTCGGCGATCTGCCATGCAGTTCCGGCCTCCGCCGTTTCCGCTCCGATGGCGACATGGCCGCGTCCGCCTCCTCGCTTGGCCGCGTTCGCCCGCTCCCGCCGGTCGGAGGCGAATCGTTTCAGCGCCGTCAGCAGGTAGGTGCGGAACCGGCCGAGCATGGGGTCGGCTCCCGCAATCATTCCCCCGGCGAGCAGTCTGGCGAAGAAATCGTGGGCGAGGTCGCGGGCGGCATCCTCGGTCCGTCCGTCGCGGCGCAGAAAGGCCACGACCGGAACGTAGTAGGCCTCGCACAGCTCGCCCAGCGCCGCCCGGGAAACGGCATCGTCGCCTTTGGAACGGGACACCAGCGTCCAGCGTGTCTCGTGGAAGCTGGCGCTCATGGCAGGGGCGGAAGCACGGCCGAGAAATGCACCGTCTGGATCGCTCTCGACCTCATTTGAAGGGAGACGATCCCGTCCAGAGGCACGGCGAAGCTCACCTTCTCCACCCTTCCGGCCCCTTCCACACCGCCGCGGGACCATTCGCCAGATCCCAGGCGGCGGCCATCTTTCAGAATGGCGATCGCGTCGTATTGCCGATCGTCGTCCCTCCTCGTCCACGCCACAAACGCCTTCCCGTCGCTGCCAGTTCCGACGGCGGCAATGTGGCAGCCCTTGCCGAAGGCCATCTGACCCTTGAAGTCGCTCGGAACCGATCTGCCCAGTTTCCAAGGACCGATGCTGTAGCGGCATTGCAATCCAACCTCCTTGGGCAGGCTCTCCACCCGACCCGGACTGGCCACGAAGTCGAGGAGACGGGGCGCCGGCTGCGAAGCCGCCCACGCCGTAGAGCATGTGCTCGCGTCGCGATTCTCCAGCGCTCTGCCCGTCAGGCTGACGAGGCGCACCTCCAGTTGGCTGTAGCGGTCGAAGTCGGGATGCTCGAACCATAGCTGGAGCCAGCAATCCTCCGGATTCTCCGTCTCGACGTCCCCTCCCGAGGAGGCCTCGATCCACGGCATCGACTCCGCATCGTCCACGGGATCGCCGTCCCGGTTCCATAACGGCCACGACCAGCGCTCCCCGTTCCGTTTCAGCCGCAGAAAGCGCAGATCCGCGACTCTGCCGAGCGCCTTCGCCGTGCCTTCGTCGATGGCTTCCTCCGCCGCAGCCGGCCCACGACCGGCTGGCAGAACGGCCTTCGGGGAGGATGGCAACACCCACTGGGACACGGCAGCGAACATCGTCAGCGCGAGAGCGAACCAGAACACCGCCTTCCAAGACGGATCGGGACCGTGGACGCGGCCACCCGACTCCGCCCGCAAGCGACGGCGCGCCCACCATGGCACCAGATACATGATTCCCGCAAGGGGGATCCATAGATAGCCGAGCACCGGCAGGTAGGAATGGATCGGGGCGAGCCATTGCGTCAGGACCGGCATCTCGCCGAGCTCCGACGCCACATGGACGGCATCGACATTCTTGCCAAAGCCCTGATGGGCGAGGACCTTGCCGCCGATGGCATGCCATCCGACCGCGGCCCCGCCCATCGAATGCCAGCCGACGGCGAGCCCGCCCAAGGAAAGTCCGCCGACGCTGAGTCCTCCCAAGGCGAGGAGCAATCCCGCCGCCAGCCCGCCGAAGGAGATCAGGCCAATACCCGCGCCACCGACCGCCACGCCCCCGATGGCCATCCCTCCGCAGGCGAGCCAGCCCCGCGCGATGCCACCGAAGGCGACGACTCCCCTCGCCCGGTCGCCGAAGGCGAAGAAGCCCCGCGCCTCGCGCGTGCGGCCGGTCTGCGGATCCCGCCCCATGACGACATGCAGCAGCGGCATTCCAAAAAGGGTGCGTCGCGACCGGTATTCGAAAGGCGACCAAGGTCTCGAAATCCCTTCCAGACAGCTACCCGATGCCGTCCCGACCCCGGCGACCTGCGTCTTGAACTCCTCCGCGCTCTGCTGGCGGCGGCTCCGCTCCTTCTCAAGGGCGCGGAAGACGACCTCGTCCATGCCTCCGCCGACATCCGCCTTCTCGGAAGGTGGTGCGAAGCGGCCGAGCGGCAGTTCGCCCGTCAGCATCTCGTAGAGCACCACGCCGAGGCTGTAGATGTCGGCCCGGTGATCGACGCTGGCGGGCTGCTCGAACTGCTCGGGGGCCATGTAGGGAGCGGTGCCGAGCCTCGCTCCGCTGCGGGTGAGCAGCGCCGCGTCGCCGCCCTCCTCGCCGATGATCTTCGCGATGCCGAAATCCGCGATCTTCACCCGGCCCTTCGAGTCGAGGAGGATGTTCTCCGGCTTGATGTCGCGGTGCAGCACCCCCTGGCCGTGCGCGAACTGCAAGGCGTCGCAGAGGGAGGGAACGACCGCGAGGGCCTGCTCCGGCGTGAAGCGACCTGCCTGCATCGCCTGCCGAAGGTTCACCCCGTCGACGTGCTCCATCACGAGGTAGCAGAACCCGCCGCTCTCGCCGAAGTCGTGGACGGCCACGACATGCGGATGGCTGAGACGGGCGAGCACCCGTCCCTCGCGGATGAACCGCTCGGTGAAGCCCTCCGTCGCGGCGAGCGATTTGGGCAGAACCTTCAGCGCGACGAGACGGTCGAGCTTCGGCTGGCGGGCACGGAAGACGGCGCCCATGCCACCATGTCCCATGAACCCGAGGATCTCGAACTCGGGAAAGGCACGGGCGATCTCCTCCATCGAGGGGAGATCGCCCGGAGCGAGAGGGGTACCGACCTTGTCGCCCTCCGTCGGAATCGCGGCGGCGGCGAGGAGAGCTTCCGGATTCAGGCCATGCAGGGGATCGGAGTCGGAGGGAGGCTCGTTCATGATACCGCCTGCATGGGGAACGCGGCGGCAAAGGTTACATGGAAAAGCCTCTCTCCCGAAAATTATTTCCCCTCCAGTCCGGCGACGATGCGGTGCAGCACGTCGAAATACTCCCGCAGCTCCGCCACTGGCATGGTCAGAGGGGGGGCGACGCGGATGACCTTGCCGGCCAGCGGTCCCAGCAGGTGCAGCCCGCACCCCTGTTCGTCGCCGAGGTAGGCGAGACGCACGATCTCGTGGGCGACCTGCTCGGCGCTGAGGTCGCCGACGGCCTGGCATTCGATCCCCCAGACGGTGCCTTCGCCGCGGACGTAGCGGATCGCGGGCAGCTCGTTCAGCTTCACGAGGCCTTCCTCGATGGCGGCGCTCAGAGTGCGCCCCTGTCCGATCACGTCCTCCTGCTCGAACTCGTCCAGCGTTGCGAGGACGGCGGCGCAACCGAGGGGATGGGCACTCCAGGTGTCCGAGCCCTCGCCGTAGCCGAGGCGGGCGAAGACATCGGCGCGTCCCACCACGGCATCGACGGGCATCCCGTTCCCGAGGCCCTTGCCGAGGGTGACGAGGTCGGGCTCGACCCCGTATTCGCTGAAGGCATACATCGAGCCGGTGCGCCCGAAGTTCGCCTGGATCTCGTCGAGGAAGAAGAGCAGATCGTTCTCATGACAGAACTCGGCGAGCATCTGCATGTATTCCTTCTGCGGATGGTAGGAGCCCCCGCCGCCCAGGTAGGGCTCGGTGATGAGGACGCAGAGACGGTCGCCGAACTCGGCCTTCAGCGCCTCCAGCTCGGCGCGGTAGGGGGCGAGGTCGAGAGGCTGGCGACGGGCCTCCAGGCTTCGGCATTCCTCCTTGGGGAAGCTGATGAAGCGGACGCGCGGATCGCGCTCCTTGTCCGTCTCGCTGCCGGTGACTGCGCCGGAGAGGCCCTTCTTGCCGTGGAAGCCGCCGCGCGTCGCGAGAATGATCCCGTCGCCGTCGGGGCGCTTCGCGAGCGAGGCCCAAAGGCCCTTCTGCACGGCTTCGCTGCCGCTCGCGGCCCAGAGGACCTGCTCCAGCCGCTTGCCGCCCGGCGCGGACTGGAGGCTGGCGAGGAGACGGCGGTTCGCCTCCATCTCGACGGGAGTCGCGGCGTTGTAGGAGGTCAGGGTGACGGCTTCGTGATAGCCGCTGTCGCCGGCGGCGTCCTCGAGGGCCATGTATTGCAGGACGCGCTTCCACCAGCGCTTGGGATGGTGGCCGAGGTTGGCGACGAGCACGCCCGAGGTGAAGTCGGCGAGCTTCCGCCCTTCGGGGGTGTAGTGGTAGGACCCGGCGCTGCGGGCGAGGACGGCGAGGCTCGACGTACGGGTGCGCAGGCAGAGCGGTTCGGTCTCGACGAGGTCGTGGCGGAGGTGGTTCGAAGTGTCTTCGCCGTTGTGTTCGACGAGGTGGTTGGGGGTGTTCATAGGGAGTGGAAGGTAAAAGGTGAAAAGTGAAAGGCGGGGGATCAGACGGTACCTTGGTAGAGCATCTCCGGCTCGGATTGGCCGGGGAGGAAGAGGGCGAGGCCGCCGTGTTTTCCGTTGACTTCGACGAGGCCGTTTGGTTCGCCTTCGGCGTGCTTCGCGAGGATGGCCTCCATCGCCTGCACCGCCGCGACGACCTGGCGATCCGCAGCGAGGTCGTTGTAGTCGAGCGCGGCCATCTCGGCGAGCCGCCCGGCGCGGCCTTCCGCCGGACCGCCGAGTTCGACGTAGGCGACCTCGCGGGCGAAGCGCTCGATCACCTCGATGCCGTAGCCGCGGCGGCTGCGCGCGTTCCAGGGCTCGAGGAAGCTGCCGTTGTAGTGGTTGTTGATCGTGGTCTTCAGTTCGTTCGGGGTGCGCCCCTCGACGGTGAGCTCGACCCCGCGCTTGCGGCTGTGGCCGTTCCACACACCGTTGTCGAAGCGGAACTGCACTTCCTGCTCGACGTAGCCGGGGAAGTTGTCGGGCGTGACCCAGCTCGTGTGGATGTCGAAGGCGGCTTCGCGACCGCTCTCGTACCCGTAGACGAGGCGGAGTTGGGTCGAGTCCCAGGTCGGTCCCCCCTTGTCGCCGACCAGACCCCGTTGACCGGTGCAGGAGACACTCTTGAGCCGCCCGTCGAAGGTGAAGTCGATCAGTTTCAGATAGTGCACGGCGACGTAGGTGCCGGGGTTGCGGCCATGGATCCAGCTCGCGAACTGGCTGCCCGAGATCGACTTCGGCTCCAGCAGCGTGCAGTAGCCGTTGTTGACGTGCGAGAGCACGCCGTCCCGGACGAGGGTGCGCAGCTTCTTGTGGTCGGGATCGAGGAGCTTGTGGTAGACGACCTTGGCGAGCACGCCCTTCTCCCGTGCGAGGGCGGCGAGCTGGTCGAGTTCGTCGAGCGAGAGGACCGAGGGCTTCTCGATGAGGACGTGGCGTCCCGCCTCCAGCCCGAGCCGGGCCGCCTCGAAATGCTTGTCGTCCGGCGAGGCGACGCAGAGGAAGTCGATGCCGCTCGCCAGAAGGTCGGCGACGGCGTTTTCCCCGGCGAAGTTGCCGAAAGGCGAGATTCCGGTGCGGCTCTGGTAGGCGGCGGCGCGGTCGCCGGTGCGCGTGGCCGCGCCCGCCAGCTCGACGCGGTAGACGCCGGTGGCGGAGTCGTGGAGACCGCCCTTCGCCGACTCGAAGAAGGGCGCGTAGGTCTCGTCGAAGATCATGCCCATCCCGACCATGCCGCCGCGGAGGAGGGGGAGAGGAGCTGAAGGGTCCGGAACTGGATTCGACATGGAAAGAAAGGGCTTGAATGTATTCAGTTTTTGAAGTGTATTCACTTTAAGGCGACCCTCTCCACCCTGTCAAATCGATTTTCTCCGATGTTCCCCTCCCCTTTCAATCCCCGCCGCTACCCCGGACTCTGCGCCATCCTGGGCGAGGAGGTCGTCGATCTGGAACGTCGTTCCCTCGCCGACGAGGCCCACGACCGCATTCTCCTGAAGATCGTCCGGGGCGAGCTGCCGGCGGGGACGGAGCTGAAGAGCACGAGGCTCGCCGAGGAGCTCGGCATGAGCCGGACGCCAGTGATCCAGGCGCTCTCCCGGCTCACCGCCGACGGGATCGTGAGCCAGCCCCTCAACCAACGCGCCTCGGTCCGTCCCGGTGCGGAGAACTGGCTCCTCGACCTCCACCGCGTCCGTCAGCTTCTCGAACCCGCCGCGGCACGGGCGTGCGCAGGGCAAGTGCCCGTGGAGGTTCTCGGCGACCTGAACACGCTCGTCGAAGACGCCCGTCCCGGACGGCTCGGGGACTGGCAGACCGCGGCCCGCTGGCTCGACCAGGCCCTCCACCTCGTCGTGGCCGAATGCTGCGGCAATCTGGCGATGCGCGAGATCATCCGCCGCAGTTGGAGCTACAAGCGCCTTTCCTACGAAGCCGGAAACGACAGCGATCGCCACCTCCGAGAGGGTTGGAGGCAGCATGCCGCTCTCGTCGAGGCGATCGGCACGGGCGACGCGGACAAGGCCGCCGATCTGATGGCAGAGCACCTCGCCGCCGCCGGACGCCGCGATGGCGGGCGAATCGTGTAGGAGGCTCCGCGAAGGACGCGCGAACGACCTTCGGCGGACGGCTCGGCGAGCCGTCCCTACCGCGCTATCCCCTCGCCTCAAAAGCGGCAGGGAAAAGGGAAGCGGCAAGGCGAACGAAAAAGCTCGCCGAGAGGTGCGGATTTGCTAGGCTCCCGTCCATGTCGGTGTTGCTGGAAGTATCGGAGATCGGAAAGTCCTTCCCCGGGGTGCGGGCCTTGCGCGGCGTCAGCTTCTCCGTCGCCGCGGGCGAAGTCGTCGCGGTGCTCGGAGAGAATGGTGCCGGGAAGAGCACCCTGATGAAGATCCTTGCCGGCGTGCAGACCGCCGACACGGGCGACATCCGCCTCGATGGACAGCCGGTGTCCATCCGATCCGTCCAGGAAGGTCTCGCCCACGGCATCGCCCTCATCCACCAGGAGCTCAACCTCGCCACGAACCTCAGCGTCGGAGCCAACCTCTTCCTTGGACGCGAACCGACGAAGCGCGGCCTGATCGACGAACGCGAGATCGCCTCCCGCTCGCGCGAGCTGCTCGCCCGCGTCGGACTCGACCTCGACCCCGCGACCCTCGTCGGCGACCTGCCCATCGGACGCCAGCAGCTCGTCGAGATCGCCAAGGCCCTCTCCACCGACGCCCGCCTCCTCATCATGGACGAACCCACCTCGAGCCTCTCCCAAGGCGAGACGGAGCGCCTCTTCGAGGTGGTGAAGGATCTGCGGCAGAACGGCGTCAGCATCCTCTACATCTCCCACCGCCTCGGCGAGGTCGTCGAGCTGGCCGACCGCGTCGTGGTGCTGCGCGACGGGGAGAACGCCGGCGAGCTGACGCGCGGGGAAATCACCCACGACCGCATGGTCTCGCTGATGGTCGGCCGCGACCTCTCGCAGTTCTATGCGCACGAGCCCCATCCTCCAGGCGAGGCCGTGCTCTCCGTGTCCGGTCTGCGCACGCCCGCGCACCCCGGCCACGAGATCTCCTTCGAGCTCCGCGCCAGTGAAATCGTCGGCATGGCCGGACTCGTCGGCGCGGGCCGCACGGAAGTGCTCCAGACGCTCTTCGGGATCACGCCCGCACGCGGCGGAACCGTCTCCGTGGAAGGAGAGGAAAGGACGATCCACAGCCCAGGCATCGCGATCGCCGCTGGAATCGCCCTCGTGCCGGAGGACCGCAAGCAGCAGGGGCTGATCCTCGACATGGCCGTGGCCGACAATATCTCCCTCGCCTCCATCGCCCGGGACCAACGGGCCGGGTTCCTCGATTTCGCCGCCGAGCGCGAACTGACCGAGGAAATGACGCGCCGGATGCGGATCAAGACGCCTTCGCCACGCCAGATCGTTCGCTTCCTCTCCGGCGGCAACCAGCAGAAGGTCGTGCTCGGCAAATGGCTCGCGATGAAGCCGAAGGTCCTCCTCCTCGACGAGCCGACCCGGGGCATCGACATCGGGGCGAAGCGCGAGATCTACGCCCTGATGGAGGAGCTGGCGCGCCAGGGCGTCGCGATCCTCTTCGTCTCCAGCGAGCTGGAGGAGGTCATCGGCATGTCCGACCGCGTTCTCGTGATGCACGAGGGCCGCCTTGCCGGAGAGCTGCCCCGCGAGGCTCTCGGCGAAGAGGCGATCATGCGGCTGGCGACGGGGAAGGGGCGGCCTATGGCCGCGTGAAAGTCCCGTGAAAGGTTAGAAGATCGGCTGGTCTTGGGGTAGCTTCCGCAATGGCGAAGATCCTGATGGCGATGTCCGGCGGCGTGGACTCCAGCGTGGCGGCGGCGCTCCTGCTCGAGCAAGGGCACGAGATCGTCGGCGCCTACATGAAGAACTGGACGAACGAGGAGGGCCTGCCGGGCGACTGTCCCTGGGAGCAGGACATCCGCGACGCGCGGGCCGTCTGCGAGCATCTCGGGATCGAGTTCCGCATTCTCAGCCTCACCGAGGAATACCGCGACCGCGTCGTCGACTACCTGCTCTCCGGCTACCGGGACGGGGTCACCCCGAACCCGGACGTGATGTGCAACCGCGAGATGAAGTTCGGCCTCTTCCGCGAATTCGCCGCCGCCCAGGCCTTCGACCATCTCGCCACCGGCCACTACGCGCAACGCGAGGAGGAGAGCGATGGCTCGGTCGATCTCCTGCGGGGCGCCCCGGGGAAGGACCAGAGCTATTTCCTCGCCCTGCTGCGCCAGGAGCAGATCCGTCCCGCCCTCTTCCCCATCGGCCATCTCTCCAAGCCCGAGGTACGTCGCGAGGCCGAGCGCTTCACCATCCCCGTCGCGACGAAGAAGGACAGCCAGGGCATCTGCTTCATCGGGCAGATCCGCATGGCCGACTTTCTCGCCCACTACCTTCCCGACCAGCCCGGCGACATCGTGAACCTGAAGGGCGAGCGAGTCGGACAGCACCGCGGGCTGCATCTGCACACGCTCGGCCAGCGCAAGGGACTCGGCGTGCCCTCGAACACCTATGGCAAGGCCTACGTCGTCGTCGCGAAGCGACCCGCGACGAACGAGCTCGTCGTCGCCTTCGATGGAACCGACACGCCCGGCCTCTATGCCGTGCGCTGCCGCGTCGGAAGCCTTTCGGCGACGAACCGCCCGCTCCGCGAGGCGGAGCACCTCCTCGCCCAGCCGCGCTATCGCTCCGAAGCTGTGCCGGTGACAGCGGAGTTCCTCGACGACGAGACGGCCATCCTGACCTTCGCCAAACCGCAGCGTGCCCTCACCCCCGGACAGATCTGCGCGTTCTACGAAGGCGAGCGGCTCCTCGGCGGTGGGATTTTCGAGGAGGTGATCGGGTAGAGGCTACCCGATCCCCATCAAAGCTCGATCCCCTCGTAAACCTCGGAAAGGGGAAGGCCGGCCTCGATCTCCGGCAGGGGAACGACGGCGTCGATTCCCACGAAGCCCTCCCGGAAAAATCCTCCCGACGGGCCGCGCCGATGGACGGTGACCGCCGCCGTATCGGGCTCCACGAAAATCAGCGCTTTCAGGCTCGGGATCGTCAGGTAGGCCTCGCGCTTCTCGGTCAGGTCGGTCCGCCGGGTCGATTCCCTCAGGACCTCGACGATCACCACCGGCGAGTCCTGCCATTGCTCGGTTTCCTTGTTCCTCGCGCAGACGACCATCGCATCGGGGTAGTGGAAGCGGGTGTGGTTGACCAGCTCGACCCTCACCTTGGTGTCGCTGTTGAAGGGGCGGCATGGCTTGCCCCGGAGACTGGCGACAAAGGCCCCAGCGACGTTGGTGGCGATGGCGTTGTGCCGGTTCGTCGCCCCCGCCATCGCATGCACCTCGCCGCCGAGGTATTCGTGCTTGATGTCCGAAAGGAGCTCGCCTTCGAGATATTCCTCGACGGAGATCGGCGCGGTCATGCCCCGGAATCTACCCGATTTCCACCCTCCCGACAAGATCCCCGGTCAAAACGAATCCGTGATGAGCTGCATGTATCGCGAGCCGGACGGCGTCAGCGTCGCGCTGCTCCCCGTGCCCGTGAGACGGCCCACCGTGAAATCGGAGTGGTTCCCCACCGTCGGCTTCACGTAGGTGACGGTCGGATTCGATCCCGCCGTCGCGCTGGGACGGATCTCGAGGGGCACCCCCGTGGCGGCGAAAGCGATCTCCCAGCCCTTCGGAGAGCGGACCTTCTCGAGATCCCGCCCGAGCCAGGGATAGCGTCGGAGGAAATGGAGGTCGCCGCTTTTCGGGACGAGCACCTTGTAGTGGATCTCCGTCTGGCTCGCGAGGAATTCCGGAATGGTGATCGCCGGGTTGGCGCGGTGCGCGAGGAAGAGCCCCGCGATGTCGAGTCCCGTCAGATTGATCCCGTTGTAGATGCCGTGGTGGTTCTTCGTCGTGAAATGGCGGTCGTGCCAAACCTTGAAGCGGTCGCTGAGGAGGAAGTTCAGTTCGACATGGACATGGGCCCGCTCGCGGTTGATCCCCGCCCCGGTGTAGCCCATGCGGCCGATCGTCTCGCCCGCCGAGACCGGCTGCCCCGGCTTCACCGAGGCGGCGCTGAGGTGGGCGTAGAGAGAGAAGAAGGGTCCGTCGCCCCAGTCGTGGTGGACGACGATGTAGCGCCCGTAGTTGCTCGGGCTCGATGGCCCGTTGACGTAGACCACCGTGCCTTGGGCGATGGAGCGGACGTCGTCGAGAGGCTCGCCTGCCGGATCGCGCCGCACCGGACGGATGTCGACGCCCTCGTGGAGGCGGGTCAGGAGGATGCCGGCGGCGGTGCGCTTCTGGTCGCGGGTGAAGCCGTAGGCCCCGCCGCTCCACGGCTTCGAGCGGACGCCCTCGAAGTTCCGGTCCGTGTACATGTAGAACTGCGAAGGGTCCGCGGAAAAGATCGCGTCGTTGTCGGTGGGCAGCACGAGCCCGAGCGGGCCGGCCAGGAGCGGGCCGGCACCGAACAGGGACAGGGCGAGGAGACAGGCTGGAATCCGTGGCATATCGGAAATCGTGGGACGTTCCCAATACATTTAACACACCTTAACCATTGCGCGACCTCTCAATCCCTCCACCCCTGCAGCTTGAAGCTTTGAAACCTGGATCGAAACACTTGGGCGGAACGCCCCATCCTCAATTCGGCGTCGCGAACTGGGGACCGGCCTTCGGCTTGTAGTCGTCGACGTGGGGAAAGCGTTTCCGAAACTCCTGGAGATGCCGTTGCTGGAGGCCGCTCCAGATCACGACGACGCCGTCGTCGACGGGCCGGTCGATGAGGACGGCCTGGAGCGGAGCGTCGGAACAGCGCAGGCCGAGCAGCTTTCCCTGGTTCGTGAGGGTGATAGCCTTCAGCTCCACGGCGGCGTGCTCCTTGAAACGGAAGGCGGCCCCATAGGAAACCCCGTCCGAAGAGGTGAAGGGGTAGAACCACGCGATGTCCTTGTCGGTGAAGGTCGGAATCTTGCTGAAATAGTACTGGCGGTGCTCCTGTCCCAGCTTCACCGGAACGATCATCTTCGGATTGTCCGTCTCCTCCCCTTCGACATGGAAGGTGACGAGATAGAGCTTGTATTGCTTGCCGGCCCCGAGGCACAAGGCGGATGCGGCGAGGAGACAGCCGAGGACGAGGGTGCGGCGACACCACAATCCCGTGGCGCAGAGAAACCCGAGGACAGGGGGATGGGGGCGCATGGAGCCAAGATAAGGGGAAAAGGGCGCGTCTGGCAAGTCCTCCTGTCCCGGGCCCCGGAAGCGGGACAGTCCCGTTCTTTTTTCGTTGTCCTCCGCGACAACATTCGCTAGATCAAGTCCGGCGCGTCGTGGTAGAATGCCTCCCCGGTTCCTTCGCGAACGCCGGAACCCCTCCTTTTCGATCCCAGCGGAAGCCCCGAGACCCATGTCCGAAGAAACGAACACCACCCAGCAAGTCAAAGACGATGTCCGCCAGACCCAACTGGCTCCGAATCTGAACAAGCTCTTCCTGAAGGCCGAGAGCGCCATGGAGGTGCGCAACTGGAGCTACGCGGTCAGCCTCCTCCAGGCCGTCCTCGCCAAGGAGCCGGGCTTTCTGGAAGGACGTCGCCGTCTCCGCCTCGCCGCGATCAAGGAGAACGAGGGCAAGCGCGGCCTGAAGATGGGCGGCGAAGCGCTGAAGGTGATGAAGATGCAGACCCAGGTGAAGAAGGATCCCCTGAAGGTCATCGAGCAGCTCGAGAAGGAGGTGCTCGCCAGCGATCCCTACAACGCGCAGGGCAACGAGCTGCTCTACGAGGCCGCCGCCGCCGTGGGGCTGCCCTCCACCGCCGGGTTCGCGCTGCAAACGGTGATCGACGGAGATCCCGACAACCTGAAGTTCTACCACAAGCTCGGCGACTTCTACATGTCGCGGGAGATCTTCGACAAGGCCGCGGAGATCTTCGGAAAGATCGTCGAGAAGAACCGCAGCGACCTCGAGGCGACGAAGAAGTACAAGGATGCAACGGCCCGTGGCTCCATCGCCTCGCAGAAATGGGACAGCAGCGGCGATTGGCGGGATCTGCTCAAGGACAAGGACCAGGCCAAGGATCTGGAGAGCCAGGGCCGTGCGGCGATGACGCCCGAAATGCTCGCGGCCCAGGCGGAATCGCTCCTCGCCGAATACGGGGGCGATCAGAACAACCTCGAAGTGACGAAGAAGCTCGCCTCGACCTACGAGCAGCTCGAGGACTTCCAGACCTCCCTTCAGTTCTACGAGTGGGCGCTGCATCTCAGCAACAACGACCCCTCCCTCGAAAAGAAGGTCGCCTCGATCCGCGAGATCGTGAACAAGGCCTATCTCGATTCGCTGCGGCAGTTCGTCGAAGAGAACCCCGACCATCCCGACATCGAGCAGTACCGCCAGCAGCTCGCCGACGTGGAGAAGGAGCAGATGGCCACTCTCATCGCCGAGTCGAAGGAACGCGTCGACCGCAACCCCACCGACAACGAGCTCCGCTACGAGCTGGGTTCGCGCCTCTTCGCCGCCGGTCAATACCGCGACGCGATCCAGCACCTGCAGATGGCGAAGCGCAGCCCCAACCTCCGCATCAAGGTGATGAACCAGCTCGGGCAATGCTACGACCGCATGGGCATGACCGACCTCGCGGCGAGCCAGTTCGAGGAAGCCATCGGCGAGCTCACGGGCATGGACGAGACGAAGAAGGAGCTGCTCTACAACCTGGGGCTCCTCTACGAGAAACTCGGGAACCACGCCAAATACCTCGACGCCCTCAAGCAGATCTACGCGGTGGACTACGGCTACCGCGACGTCGCCGAGCGGGTCGAGAAATCCTACGGAGGGTGAGGCGGCGGAACCGCGCCAACGTTCAGCAACCGCCGGCGCGGTGGAAGACGGGCCTCTTCCGCCCTGTTCCATCGCGCCGATCCGGCGTTGATTTCGGCCCTCTTTCGCCGAACTTTTCCGCCAGACAAATTTGAGCATTCTCCCGGCCCGCCGGTCGGATGACGAGCGCTCCGCCCCTTTCGAAGAGACCTTCCACTTTTCACCCCTCACCTCTTACGTCGGTCACCGACCGCCCCGAATCCGATGATGGTCCGCCTCCGCCCCGCCGCCGCCCTGCTCCTGTTCGCAGCCTCCGCCCCCGTCCTCGCGCAGCAGTTTCCCGAAGCGGGATGGGAGGCCGCCCCTTCGCCCCTCGCCTCGGAGTTCGCCGAACCGGGCGGCAAGATCTCCGTCTTCGCTTCGCAGTTCCCGAAGAGCTTCAACTACCAGATCGAAAACAACGTCTTCTCCCGCGAGATCTTCCGGCTGATGTTCGAGAATCTCCTCGACACCGACCCGATCACTCTCGAGGACCGGCCCGGGCTCGCCGAGCGCTGGGAGATCTCGGAGGACAAGAAGACCTTCACCTTCCATCTCGACCCGCGCGCGAAGTGGAGCGACGGCAAGCCCCTCACTTCCGAGGATGTGGTCTGGAGCTTCGAGGCGGTGAAGGATCCGAACCACCTCACCGGGCCGATCCAGTCCCTCCTCAAGCGCCTCGTCAGGATCGAAGCCCCCGACGAGCGCACCGTGGTGGTCCACGCCGACGAGGTCCACTGGAAGAACCTCCTCGCCTGCAGCGCCTTCCGCGTGATGCCGAAGCACTGGTGGAAGGACCAGGACTTCAACAAGGTCAATTTCGAGTTCCCCGTCGTCTCCGGCCCCTACCGCCTCGGCCAGGTCTCCGAACCCCACTTCGCCCGCATGGAGAAGCGCGAGGACTACTGGCGCGCCGACGACCCCTCCACCGAAGGCTTGCTCAACTTCGATACCGTCGAGTACCGCTTCTACCCCCAGAACGACGTCGCCTTCGAGTCCTTCAAGAAGGGCGAATTCGACTCCTTCGCCGTCTACACCTCCAGCCAATGGATCAAGGAGACCAGCGGCGACCGCTTCGACAAGAACTGGATCGTGAAGCAGTCGATCCACAACTACGATCCCGTCAGCTTCCAGGGCTTCGCCATGAACCTGCGCCGCGAGCCCTACAACGACAAGCGCGTCCGCAAGGCCCTGGCCCATCTCCTCGACCGGAAGCGGATGAACCAGACGATCATGTTCGACCAGTACACGATGACCAGCTCCTACTGGCCCGACCTCTGGGACGAAGCCCATCCGAATCCGAACGTCGAGACCGAATTCGACGTCGGGAAGGCGCGCGCCCTCCTGAAGGAGGCGGGATGGACGGTGAACCCGGCCACCGGCAAGCTGGAGAAGGGCGGCAAGCCCTTCGTGATGAACTTCCTCACCCGCGATCCCACCACCACGAAATTCCTCCTCATCTACGAGGAGGCGCTCAAGGACGTGGGCATCGAGCTGAAGATCGACCAGAAGGACTGGGCCGCCTGGGCCAACGACATGGACGAGTACAATTTCGACATCACCTGGGCCGCCTGGGGCGCCAGCCCGATCAAGGATCCCGAGGGCATGTGGGACTCGGCCGCCGCGGACCTCAAGGCGGGCAACAACATCACCGGCTTCAAGAACGCCGAGGTGGACGAGCTCATCGAGCAGACCCGGGAAGTCTTCGACGTGGCCGAGCGCCACGAGATCATCCGCCGGATCGACCAGATCCTCTACGAGGAGACCCCCTACGTCCTCCTCTGGCACATCGACTACGTGCGGCTCCTCTACTGGAACCAGTTCGGAATGCCCGACCATGTCCTCGGCAAATACTCCGACGAATGGGCGGCGGTCGACTACTGGTGGAACGACGCCTTCCAGGCCGACGATCTCAAAGCCGCACGGGCGAGCGGATCCGCGCTGCCCGCTCCGCCGCGGGACGTCTATTTCGACAAGGTCTTCTCCCCCGCCGTGGCCGGGGCCGTCCGCGCCGAGACGCTGCGCTGATACCGACCAGCCCTTGGCATGGAGCGACTCAGCTATTTCATCCGCCGCCTCCTCCTCGTCGTCCCGACCTTCCTCGGGATCACCCTTCTCGTCTTCGGGCTGACGCAGTTCGTCCCCGGCGGGCCGGTCGAGCAGCGCATCGCCCAGATGCGCGGCATGGGATCGGGCGAGGCGGGCGGCGGCTCGGGAAGCAACGTCAGCATCACCGAGGACCAGCGCCGGGCGATCGAACGGGAGTTCGGCTTCGACAAGCCCTTCCTCCTCCGCTACTGGACCTGGCTCGTCTCCGACGCCATGGGGATGAAGGCCTACTCCTACAAATACAACAACAAGACGGTGTGGCAGCTCGTGAAGGAGCGTTTCCCCATCTCGCTGACCTTCGGGATCACCGGCTTCGTCCTCACCTATCTCATCTGCGTGCCGCTCGGGATCGCCAAGGCGCTGCGCAACGGAGGGGTTTTCGACGTGCTCTCCTCCGTCGTCGTCCTCGTCCTCTACGCCATCCCCGCCTTCGCCTTCGGGATGATTCTGAAGACGCTCTTCTGCGGCACCTCCGACCAGTTCTACGACTGGTTCCCCATCGGCGGATTCCGCTCGGAGAACTGGGACCAGCTCGACGCCTGGGAGAAGGTCAAGGACCAGACCCACCACATGTTCCTCCCCGTGCTCTGCTACCTGATCGGCAATTTCGCGGTGCTGACGATTCTGATGAAGAACTCGCTCCTCGACCAGATCGCGCAGGACTACGTGCGCACCGTTCTCGCCAAGGGCGGCACGATGCAGCGCGCCGTGTGGGGCCACGCCCTGCGGAATGCGGTCATCCCCATCGTCACGGGCATCGGCGGGATCCTTTCGATCATGTTCGCCGGGTCGGTCCTGATCGAGCGCGTCTTCGCGATCAACGGGATCGGCCTGCTCACCCTCGACGCCATCGTCGGACGCGACTACATGGTCTTCATGGGCACGCTCGGACTGACCTCGATCGTCGCCCTGCTGGGCCGGGTGCTCTCCGATTTCTGCTACGTCCTCGTCGATCCCCGCATCAGCTTCGGCGGCGATTCCTGAGTCTATGGCCCGCCTCGGTTTCCATCTCCTCGATCCGAACACCCGGCGGCGGCTCGCCCGCTTCGGAAAGATCAAGCGCGCCAAATGGTCGCTGATCCTCCTCGCCGCCATCTTCGTCGTCAGCCTGCTTTCCGACTTTCTCGCCAACGACCGCCCCCTCGCCGTGAAGGCGAACGGAAAGGTCTATTTCCCCGTCCTCCGCTTCTACCCGGAAAGCGAATTCACCGGCTCGTCCGTCCACACCCAGCCCCGCTACAAGGAACTGGAAAAGACACCGCTCTTCGCCGAGAGCGAGGAGAACTGGATGCTCTGGCCGCTCGTCCGCAACGGTCCGGAGGAGTCGCTCTCGCCGGCGCAGATCGAGGTCGACCCGACCCTGACCCTCACCTTCTCCCCGGCCGACCAGATCGCCTCCGTCGATGTCGACGCCACTCTCGCGATCCAGCGCAGCCGCGGCGCAGCGGGCTTCTACGGGAAAGGCGCCGACCTCGCCCTGCGCGGGCAACCGCTCGCGGGCGAAGGCGTGACCGTGCCCGATCCGATCCGTGGCGGGCTCGCGCAGCGCTTCGCCAACGAAGCGGCTCCCGCCGCGAGCGCGACGAACGGAGAGGGTATCGTCTTCCACCTGACTCCCTTCACTCCCGGCCGCGCCGCGCCCAAGCTCGTCCGCGTGTCGATGGAACGCCGCGCCGACCGCGGCAAGGCGGAGAAGGCGGTACTCTCCTCCGAGCTCGAATTCGTCGACGACCCTCCGGCGCTCTGGGAAGGACTCGACGAAGCGACCCGCACGGCCATTCTCGGGATCGCGGAGAAGGCGAAGGTCGTGCCGCAGGAGCCCTACTCGCTCTCCACGACCGAGGGAAAGCTCTCCGTCTCCTTCCAGCGCGAGACGGTCGAATTCCCCTTCCGCCCGGTGAAGGGCCACGCCCTCGGTCTCGACAACAGCGGCCGCGACGTCGGCGTGCGCATTCTCTACGCGACCCGGACGGCCTTGCTCTTCGGCGCGCTCCTCGTCGTCTTCACCTACCTCATCGGCATTTTCCTCGGAGCGGTGCAGGGATACTTCGGCGGAAAGACCGACATGCTGGGACAGCGTCTCACCGAGATCTGGGAGGCCATGCCCTTCCTCCTCATCATGATCCTCCTCAGCTCGATCTACGGGCGCAGCTTCCTCCTCCTCGGCTTCGTCTACGGGATCTTCAACTGGATCGGGATCTCCTACTACATGCGGGCCGAGTTCCTCCGTCTCCGCAAGCTGCCCTTCGTCGAAGCGGCGAAAGTGATGGGCATCGGCCGGTGGAAGATCATGTTCCGCCACATCCTCCCGAACGGTCTCGTCCCGGTGATCACCTTCTTCCCCTTCTCCCTCGTGGGGGCGATCTTCATGCTCACCGCCCTCGACTATCTCGGCTTCGGCCTGCCGCCCGGCACGCCGAGCTGGGGGAACCTGCTCGACCAGGGCCAATCGCAGCCCTACGCCTGGTGGCTCATCCTCTACCCCTCGCTCGCCCTCTTCCTCGTGAGCCTGCTCGGCATCTTCATCGGCGAAGGCGTCCGCGCCGCGTTCGATCCGAGGACGGATTCCAAACTCGAATGAGGTTGGCCGCGAAAAGGCACAAGAAGCGCAAATATTTCCTGACAAACTCACCTGTTCAGAAAAAATGCCTCAACAACTCGACACGACTAAATGGCCTGCCATCGAGTTTGAAGGCGAGTTTTTACCTCACAGCGCGAGTGCGATTCACATTCTCATCTACCAGCCGCTCTCAGAGAGAACCCTCGATTGGATTTGGAAGCTTCCCCACTGCAAAGAAGTTTGGAAGGATGGCGATCCAGAATGGTGCATTTCCTCGGCTGCTGAGGTTTCCGATCACCTTCTCGATCATCGCGATGAGATCGTCAAAGAGATACAGTCGAGACTCGAATCGGATGGCTTTGATGGAGCAACTACTCTTGAAGAATGGTTGACCGCGATGTCCCTTATCAGCCGACTCGCCAAGAAATCGGATGGTATTTGTCGTTGGAGAGTGGGGAAGCCAAACGAAAAAACCGAGGCATCCCTACGCCAATTTCTCGACCATCACGATCAATAACGCGACTCTAATGTATTCCTTTTTGTGACCCCTCACCGGATCGGATTCCAAGCTCGAATGAGATTTTACCGCGAAACGGCATAAAAAATCCTGACAACGCCAGACGATGACCACCGCCCCACCAGCCCGACTCACGGCCTCCGCCCCGGTTCTGCTCGTGAAGGACGTCGTGGCGGCGGCGGACTTCTACCGCGACACGATGGGATTCCATTACGAGCGGTTTTGGGGCGAACCGCCGAGCTTCGTTATCCTGCACCGCGACGGCATGTATGTGATGCTCCGGCAAGCCGACGACCCCAGGCATGTCGTCCCGCATTGGACCGTAGCCGACAAGCTATGGAACATCTATTTCTGGGTTTCCGATGTGGATACGCTCCACGACGAGTTCGTGTCGAGAGGGGCGAAGATCGACTACGGCCTGTGCGATCAGCCCTACGGATGCCGCGAGTTCGGAACGCAGGACCTGGACGGACACGACATCGGATTCGGCCAGCCCACCTCCTGCCCAGCGGACTGACGCCTTCCCTTTCCGTGCCTTTTCGTGGCCAACCCCACCCCATGACCGATCCCCTCCTCAGCGTGCGCAACCTGACCGTGACCTTCGAAGTCGAGGGGCGGGTGATCCGCGCCGTCGAGGATCTCTCCTTCGACATCCGCCCCGGCGAGATCGTCGGGCTCGTCGGCGAGTCGGGCAGCGGCAAGACGGTCAGCGCGATGTCGGCGATCCGCCTCGTCCCGAATCCGCCCGGCCGGGTCGAGAGCGGCGAGGCGATCTTCGACGGAAAGAACCTCCTCGCCCTGCCCATCGAGGAGCTGCGCAGGATCCGGGGCAAGGAGATCAGCGTGATTTTCCAGGAGCCGATGACGGCCCTCTCGCCCCTGCATCCCGTGGGCGAGCAGCTCGCCGAGGTCGTGCGCATCCACGAGCCGGAAACCTCGCCCGAAAAGGCGATGGCCCGTGCGGTCGAATGGCTCGGCAAAGTCGGCATCCCCGACCCGGAGGCGCGGGCGCGGGCCTATCCCTTCCAGTTCTCCGGCGGGATGCGGCAGCGCGTCATGATCGCGATGGCCCTGATTCTCCATCCGCGTCTCATCATCGCCGACGAGCCGACCACGGCCCTCGACGTCACCCTCCAGTCGCAGATCTTCGACCTCATCCTCCAGATGAAGGCGGAGGACACCTCCATCCTCTTCATCACCCACGACATGGGCGTGATCTGGGAGCTCGCCGACCGCGTCCTCGTGATGAAGGACGGCCGCCTCGTCGAGGAGGGCGAGGTCGAGCCGCTCTTCGCCAATCCCCGGGCCGACTACACGCGCACCCTGCTCGCCGCGGTCCCGCGCCTGACCGACGCACCACGGGAATCGCCCGCAAGGGATGACGCCGCCCCTGCCCCACTCATCGAGGTGAAGGATCTGAAGACCTGGTTCCCGGTAAAGCGCGGCGTCTTCGCGAGAACCGTCGACTGGGTGCGCGCGGTCGACGAGGTTTCGCTCGACATCTTCCCCGGCGAATGCCTCGGCCTCGTCGGCGAATCGGGCAGCGGCAAGACCACCCTCGGCCGCTCCATTCTCGGCCTGGAGACCTCGCAGGAGGGCGAGATCCGCTTCGAGGGGAGGAACATCCGCAGCCTCGGCTATCACGCGATGCGTCCCTACCGGCGGGATCTGCAGATGATCTTCCAGGATCCCTTCTCCTCGCTCAACCCCCGTCTCACCGTCCTGGAGATCCTCACCGAGGGACTGATCGAGCACGGTCTGTTGAAGGGCAGCCGCCGCGACGTCGCGGCCCATTGGCTGGAGGAGGTCGGACTGCCCGCCGAGGCGATGAACCGCTATCCGCACGAATTCTCCGGCGGCCAGCGCCAGCGTCTCTGCGTCGCCCGCGCCGTCGCCGTCGAGCCGAAGTTCGTCGTCTGCGACGAAGCCGTCTCCGCCCTCGACGTGACGATCCAGGCGCAGGTGATCGACCTCCTGATGGAGCTGAAGGACAAGCTCGGACTCTCCTACCTCTTCATCTCGCACGACCTCAGCGTGGTGAAGCGCATCTGCGACCGCGTCGTCGTGATGCGGCACGGCAAGGTGGCCGAGGCGGGACGCACCATCGATCTCGTCGAGCGGCCCCAGTCGGACTACACGCAACGGCTCATCGCCGCCGTCCCGGTGCCTGGCGATCCTGGGAAGCGGGCGAGGCGGACGATGTAGCGAATCAAGCGCGGCAGCAGGGCACGTCCCCTTGGCTGTCGCCGCCTTCTTGTCTTGCCCAAGAACCGCGTCGTCGCATCCGGGCCGATCACCTCCCCTGCAACAGGGGAAACAACCTCCTCGGCGGCGGCGAATCGTCCGATTCCGCAGCCGCACCCGCGCCGCCCCAGGGGAAACGCCTTTCACGCGGTTTTACGGTCCCTTGCGGGACGCGGGGCGAAAGCCCCCGCTCGATCGGTGCGAAGATCCCCTGCCCGAGCTGCCCGAGCTTCTTCAATCCCTCCACGGGAATGTTGGTCAGCTCCGAGATCAAGGTCGCGGGCACCTTGCCGAGATTGGAGATGTGCTTCGGCTTCCACACCGGGTCGCGCACCGTGCCGGTGCAGGAATAGGTCAGCAGCTCGCTCACCGGCGTCAGGACGGCGCTGGAAAGCTCGCCGCGCGTGTTCACGACGGCCTCCAGGTCGACCGACTGGTCGACGAGGGAGACCGTGCCCGCCGCCTTCACGCGGAAGGACTTCGTCAGTGCCTCGATATCCCGCATGACGAGGACGCCGTCCTCCACGCGGAAGCTGGCCGAGGCCTCCTTCGCGATGTTCCCGCCGTTTCCAACGCCGCCATTGCCGTTGCCCGAGGCGAGCAGCTTCGAGAGCGGGCCGAGCACGGGGATGGCGAAGAGGTAGCCCTCGGAGATGCGGGCATTGCCGTTGCCGTTGAACGTCGCGATCCGCCCCGCCTCGCCCGAGATGCGGAAGTCCGCATCGACCGCTCCGGTGATCTCGCCCGTCTCGCCGTAGTGCCGCGTCACCCGCTCCAGCGGCACCCCACGGATCTTCGCGGCCATCTCGAAGGGTGCGTTCGGGGAACGCACGTTCTTCACGTCGTAGCCGAGCTCGAGACGGCCTCCGAAGATTCCTCCCGTCAACGAGACGAGATGAACCCGACTGCCCTGCACCACCAATTCGCCGACGGGATCGCTCAGCGTCAGGGTCTTGCCGAGAAAGTCGTATTTCGCCTCGCCCCCTCCGGAGAAGGCGATCGTCAGGGCGTTCCTCCGCGGTTCGTCGCCGACCTCATCGTTGCGCCGTCCATCCAGTTGGCCGGCGAGGCGGATCGTGGGAGGCTGGGAATGACGGTATTTCTCCAGCGCCTTCGCCAGCTTCGGGTTGAAGGCGCGGGCTCCCTCGACCGGATCGACGGTGGAGACGACCCCCTTCACCTCCCAACGCCGCTCGCGCCGGTCGTTCTGCGCGAGTTCCGCGACGATCTTGCCCTCCTCGCGGACGAGGGCGACGTTGCGGAACCATTGCGTTTCTCCGTCCGCCTCGTAGTCCGCCTCCAACTCGAGGAATTCGACTCCGTTCAGCCGGAAATGCCGCAGGTCGAAGACGCCCCGGTTCTTCCAGGTCGAAAAGGCCCACGATTCGCCACGCCCCACCGCCGCGATGTAGATGAGGGAGGCATCGCCGAAATTCCACGCGTCGATGAACTTGCGTCCGCGCTCGTCGAGAAAGGGACGGAAGACGAGGGGATCGAGCTTGATCTCGACCTGGTATTGCATCGTCTCCTCGCCTTTGCCCGGCTCATACTTCAGGTTCAGGAACGCCACCCCCGTCTTGTGGTCGAGCCGCAGGTTGCGCAGATAGAAGCGCTCGCCCGCCAGACTGAAACCGAAATTCACTCCCGAGAACACCTGCCCCCGGGTCACGAAGCGCTCCGCGCGCAGATCGCCGATGATCTCGCCGGGAAACCCGCGGAACGTCCCTCGCATCCGGTCCAGCTCGAGATGCCCCGACGCCTCGATCGACGGAGGATTGAAAAACACGATTTCCCCCAGCTTCTTGTCGTTCCAGAACATCGCCGCCAGCCCGGCGACGTCGGCCGTCGAGTTCGCCGAGAAGTCGAGCCGATTCCCCGCCTGGCGCCACTGTCCCGTCAGATCCAGCACTCCCTTGCCGTCCCGGACCTTCAGTTCCTCGATCTCGGCCCGGTTCTCGCGTCCGTCGAAGCGCACCGTCGCGGCAAGCGAATCGACCCGGTAGGCCTGTCCCTTCTTGCCGAAAGCCGGAGCGGCGACCCGCGCCTTCGCCGTCATCGTCGCGAGGTCCTCGAGATCGCCACGGAACTCGACCTCCACCTTCGGCCTGCCGCCGGAGAACTCGTAGCTGTCGAACTCGCGCAGAAATTTGAGGAACTGCCGCCGCCGCTTCTGGAAGGCCTCGTCCGCCGGCGGCCGCGTCTTTTTCCCCATCCCTTCGGTCACCGGCGGACGGACGAGCGATCCCTTCAGCGAAAGATCGACCCCGGCGACCGAAGCCTCCGCCTTCACGATCTCGATGACGCTCTCGGTGATGACGATCCGCCCCGAAAGATCCGTCACCCGCAGATTCCGGGGCCGTGCCGGATCCAAGGGCAGGGAAAGGCTCGCCTTCTGCACGTCGAGCATGTTCACCGAGATCTGCTTGTCGAAGATACGGCTCAGATCCACGTCGAGGAAGACGTCGTCGAGATAGGCCACCTCGCGCGTCCGCCCAGCGTCCTGAAAGAAGCGCACGTCCTCCGCGACGAGCCCTCGGAAGGCTCCCAGCGTCAGCTTGCCGATGTCGACGTGATAGCCCCGGTTCGCGAATTCCTGCTCGATGGCGTTGCGCCAGCTCTCCGAAAACCCCTCGCGCCGTGCATGCACCGCCGCCCAGATCGCGCCGCACGCCGCGACAAAGCAGGCAAAGACAAACAATCGGCGGATCAGACGCATCGGAATCGGGTCGGAAAGGGCAGGGAACGGGAAGTTTGCGCGATAAAGGACGGTCCTGCCAGCGCTTTCCCGCCCGCATCGACCTCCTCGCAATAACGATTGGAGAGCGCCGAACCTTGGCCTAATCTTCCTCCTTCTTACCATGCGCATCATCGCCGGCAACGCGGGCAGCGTCCCTCTCCACGTTCCCCGAACCCTCACCCGTCCCACCGCGGACCGGGTGCGCGAGTCGCTTTTCGCCGCCCTGGGCAATCTCGTCGTCGGCGCCCGGGTCCTCGACCTCTTCGCCGGATCCGGCTCCCTCGGACTCGAGGCTCTCAGCCGCGGTGCTGTCTCCGCCGACTTCGTCGAATCCAGCGGTCCCGCCTGCGACGCCATCGCCAAGAACCTGGAGAAAACACGCCTCACGGGAGGCCGCGTCCATCGCCGCGAAGCTCTCGCCTACCTCTCCCCCGCCCTCTCCAATCGCTACGACCTGATCTTCGCCGACCCGCCCTACGCCCGGGAAGACAAAGAACGCGAACTCCTCCTCGCCCTGCTGCAATCCCCATCGCTCCCCGCCGCCCTCTCCCCCGACGGCCTCCTCGTCCTCGAAACCCTCTCCTCCCCCCCCCTTCCCGCAACGCCTCTCTGGAACGTCCGCGACGAACGCTCCTACGGCACCACGAGAGTCAGCTTCCTCTCCCCCGTGACCCGTGACCCGTGACCCGTGACCCGTGACCCATGCCCCGCCCTCTCGTCTACCTCCTCTACAACCTCCTCCTGCCCTTCCTCCTCCTGCTGGGGCTGCCCTCCTTTCTCCTCAAAGGAATCCGCCGAGGCGGACTCGCACGGAACTTCCGCCAACGCCTCGGCTTCTTCTCCGACGACACTCTCGCGAAGCTCCAAGGTCGGAAACCGATCTGGATCCACGCCGTCAGCGTCGGCGAAATCTTCATCGCCCTGAAGCTGGTCGAGACGCTGCGTGCGGCGGCCCCCGACCGGACCATCGTCCTCAGCACCACCACCACCACCGGCTATCGCGTCGCCGCGGAAAAGGCGTCCGAACACCTCGTCGTGATCCACAATCCCGTCGACCTCCCCTTCGTCACCTCCCGCGTCCTCCGCCTCCTCGATCCCAGCGTCCTCGTTCTCGTCGAGTCCGAGATCTGGCCCAACCTCGTCGGCCTCGCCAAGCGCCGCGGGATTCCCGTCCTTCTCGCCAACGCCCGGCTCTCCCTCCGGTCCGAACGCCGCTACGGCAAAGTCCGCGAACTCGTCGCCCCGATCTTCTCCCTCCTCGACGGCCTCACCGCCCCCTTCGACGAGGATCGAGCCCGCTGGTCCGCGTTGGGCGTCGCCGCCGACCGCATCGAAATCACCGGCAGCGTGAAATTCGACCATTCCGCCCCTTCCGCCCTCGCCGAAGCCCTCCGCGACGAACTCGCCGCCTGGCTCGCCGCCACCGGCATGCCGCCTGAGCGCCGCCTTCTCCTCGGCGGCAGCACCCACGATGGGGAGGAGCGCCTCCTCGCAGCGACCGTCCGCGAACTGAAACGCGAATTTCCCGATCTCGAGCTCGTTCTCGTTCCCCGCCACGCCGAACGCGGTCCCGCGATCGCCGCGCAATTGCGGGAGGAGGGCTTCGATCCCGTGCTGAGGTCAGGAGCCGACAGGGTTGTCCCCCCGATCCAGGAGGATCGCCTCCGCGTCTGGATCGCGAACACCACGGGAGAGCTGCGGACCTGGTTCCACCACGCCGAACTGGTCGTCATCGGGAAGAGCTTCCACGGCGGAGGCGGACAGAATCCCGTCGAGCCCATCCTCGCCGGTCGCCCCGTGGTCGTCGGGCCGCACATGGAGAACTTCGCCGAAGTCGTCGCCGAACTCCGTAGCCTCGCCGGACTGCGCCAAGCGGCCGGCGAGGCGGAACTGCGGTCCGCCTTGGAGGAACTCCTCCGCGATCCCGCCCTCGGCCGGACCATGGCCGCCACCGGATCCGCCGCCATGGCCCGCCACGTCGGAGCGGCCGCCAGAAACGCCGCGTGGATCCTGCGGGAGACGGAGAAGCCTTCCCGTCGGTGAGTCGCGAGAAGGCCCCTTCAAGGCGCCGGTCTCCCGGAATTCGGCACCTCCGCTGCGACTTCTTGACTCCTTTCTTGCAATCCGCCCCCAAAACCGCTCTCTTGCCCCCTCTTCGACCGATGAAGGCCCTCTTTCTCACCAACGAGTATCCTCCCAACATCTATGGCGGGGCCGGCATCCACGTCCAGTATCTCGCCCGCGAACTGGCCCGGCTCTGCGACGTGGAGGTGCGTTGCTTCGGCGATCAGCATTCTCCGGACGGCAATCCCGCCACCTTCGGCTTCGGAGCCGATTCCTCGGGCTACACCGCCCCGAAGCCGTTGCACTCCGTCTTCGCCGCCCTCCAGCGCTGCCTCGATTTCAACTCCCGCACGATCGAGGCCGACATCGTCCATCTTCACACCTGGTACTCCCACTTCGGCGGTATTCTCGCGAAGCTGAACTACGGCCTGCCTCTGGTTCTGACGGTCCACTCTCTGGAGCCGCTGCGCCCCTGGAAGCGCGAGCAGCTCGGAGGCGGCTACGATTTCACCGTCTGGCTCGAGAAGACCGCCATCGAGATGGCCGACGCCGTCGTCGCCGTCTCCGGCGAGACGAAGGAGGACGTTCTCCGTCTCTTCGACGTGCCGGAAGAAAAGATTCACGTGATCCACAACGGCATCGACCCGGAAGAATACCGGCCCACCTTCGACGAGGCGGTCCTGGAGAAGCACGGGATCGATCCCACGGTACCCTTCGTCCTCTTCGTCGGCCGCATCACCCGTCAGAAGGGCATCGTCCATCTGGTCAACGCGGTGCGCCATCTCGACGCGGGCACGCAGGTCGTGCTCTGTGCCGGTGCCCCCGACACCCCCGAGATCAAGGCGGAGATGGAAGCCGCCGTCGAGGCGGCGCGGGCAGGACACGAGGGACGTCTCGTCTGGATCCAGGAGATGATTCCCACCAAGGAGAAGATCGTCCTCTACAGCCAGGCGAGAGTGTTCTGCACCCCCTCGATCTACGAACCCTTCGGCATCATCAATCTCGAAGCGATGGCCTGCGAAACGCCCGTGGTCGCCTCGAAGGTCGGCGGAATGAAGGAGATCATCGTGCCGGGCGAAACCGGGCTGCTCGTTCCGCTGGAGCAGCAGACGGAGTCCCCTTTCGAAGCGCTCGACCCCGCGGCCTACGCCCGCGATCTCGCCGCCGGAATCAACGAACTGATGCGGGATCCCGATCGCTGCGTCGCCATGGGACGGGCAGGGCGGGAACGCGTCTTGGAGCGCTTCAGCTGGACAAAGATCGCTGAGGAAACCCTAGCACTCTACGAAAACCTCGCGAAGTGACTCGGCTGAGGCGGCCCGAAGCCGTGCCCCTTCCATGGCCGATGCCGAACGCCACGAAACGGCACAGGTGCGTGGGGAATACGTCCGGAGGTTTCCTTTGGAAGTTCCTTTACAGAGTTTTTAAAAATTTCCTTGAAAGTTTATTCATCTTAGGTAAATTTCCATAATTTCAATATTTTTGGAAATTACCTCATGGATTCCGCGACTCCCTCCATCCATCTCCCCGAAGGCCTTCGCATCGGCTATCGAGCCCGTTTTCGCAAGGCCGCTCCCGAGGTCTCCCTCGCCACCGCGGCGACTCGCATCGATCTGCAAAATGGACGGCACCTCCTCCTCGCCCGGAACGGACGCGGCAAAACGACCTTGCTCAAAACCATTGCCGGGATCATTCCCTCCCTCGACGGCGAGATCCGCTGCGAAGGGACTGTGCAGTTCGTCGACGAGGACCTTCGCTTCGACGCCGAGTTGAAACCGCGCCAGATCTTCTCGGCTCTCTTCAAGAACGGGCAGCGCGCCTTCGCCATGGAGATGGCCGAACGCATCGAACTGGATGTGGAGAAGCCATACGGAAAGCTCTCCAAGGGAAACCGGCAGAAAGTCGGCCTGATCGTCGCCGAGGCCCGCACTCGCCATAATGGTCCACAGGTTCTCCTCCTCGACGAACCCTTCTCGGGCCTCGACTTCGCCGCCCGCGAAAAAGTGGACGAGATCTGGCGCGAGCAGACCGAAGGCATCGTGCGCCTCGTCTGCGTCCACCCTGACGAACCCACCTTGAAAGCCGACAGCGCCATCGCCATCCGCGACGGCCGCCTCGAGCAGATCCCGGTGAACGGGGTCCTCGACTGGATGGAGACCCGCCTCTCCCTGAACTGATGGATCGCGAGGCTGAAAACTGAACTCTGAATCTTCCCACTTGCTTCCATGGAACTCTACCGCCTCACTCTCGCCTCGATCCTCTCGCGCAAGACCTTCGCGATCTTCGCGGCCATGCTCCTGGCCCTCCCCTTCGTCCTCCCCTACATGACGCCTTGGGAGAGCAAGCCCTCCCTCCTCCAGCCTGCGCGCGCACAGATGGCCTGGACGATGCTCTGGATCTCCGCGATCGGCTGGCTTCTTTTCCAAGGCGCCACCATCGGCGACCGCTGGGCTTCGAACGGAATTCTGGAGTATTTCAAAACGCTCGGCGTCTCCCGCTGGCGGCAGATGGCGCAGCTCTGGCTGAGCTGCTTCACCGTCTTCGGCGGCATGGTCCTCATCACCTTCGCCATCAGCACCTTCACCGCCATGCCCGGCGACCCGGTGGAGGCCCGCCACTGGGTCGTCACGAACCTCCAGTACGTCCTCCTCTTCCTTCTCGTCGTCGCCCCTCTCCTTGCCCTTTCCATCGGCCTCGGGACCCGCTTCAACGGAGCCGCCGCCTACGCCGTCACCATCGGCCTGGCCCTCTACGGCCTCTTCGGGATCGGCTATCTCGAAGTCTTCCTCGCCGACAACGACAATCCCCTGCTCAACCTCGTCTACCTGCTCTCTCCCCACTACCATCTCTCCGATCTGACCTCGCGCCTCGTCTTCAAGCTCGGCTCGGTCCCGTGGACGGAACTCGGCCGCATCGCCGCCTACCTCGGAGGCATCGCCCTTCTCCTGACGGGACTGTCCTATCAACTCTACCAGGAAGGCAAGTGACCATGACGCTCCGCAGCCTCTCTCCTTTCCTCCTGATGGGCGCCGGCCTCGCCCTCGCCGCGGCCGGCTCGGCCTCCCTCTCCTCGCACGACGGCCTGCGGCACAGCCAGAACGCCTTCGCCCTCCAGGGCTCCGCCTACGGCAAGCTCCTCGCCCGTCTCGCGGAAACGACCATCGACCGCGTCTGGCACCTCGGCGTCGAGCAGATCGTGCCCCATTACATGTCGGGCGAAAGCCATGGAGCCGCCCACGCGGCAAAGGTCGACCCCAGCCTCGCCACCACCCCGCCGCGCGACGAATCGCCCCTGCAGGCGGGCAAGCACTGGATCCAGGCCCGCGTCGTGGCCCAGCACACCCGGACCAACGAGAAGTCCCTTTCGAAGGCGCACCTCGCCACCGTCTACCGGGACATCGAGAGAATGCTGCTCCGGAGCTTCAAGCTCGACCCCACCCACTACGGAGCCTACGACTCCTACCACCTCTTTCTGACCGTCAGCGAGTTCGGCGGCACGCCCATCGCCAACGAACAGGCCAAGCGCGTCGCCCTGGCGGCGATGAACGCCGCCAGAAACGAAACCGAGGACCCCGAGCCCTGGCTCACCTCCGCCGCCGCGGGCATGAACCTCTTCCTGATGGACTCGGCTCCCTACACGGTCAAGAACGAGCCCATCCCCTTGGACATGCTGAAGAAGTACCGCAACGACATCGGCTACGCCCTGCAGCGCTTCACGGAGATCCAGGCCGAATCGGAGCGCCTCGGCATCTGGCAGAACCTCTCGATGGAAAGGCAGATGGAGATCGCCGAGCGTGCCCTCTTCGGCAAGCGCACCTTCGCCCAGTTCGACGCCCTCATCGCCCGGGCCGAGCAGCGTCTCAATCCCGGTAATCCCGAGGCCGAAGTCGCGGGAGCCCCGGAGGAGAGGAAAGAAGAGCAATAGGGCCCTGGTTGGGGAGTTTCAGACGCTTCTTAAAGATCGCCTACGCCCTTGCTCGGGCAATGGGGATTCCTTGACAGAATATGGCGAACGGCTGAGCCAGCCATCCCTACCGGGTCGAAGCGCACGTTTTGGCAGGGACGCCTCGCCGAGGCCTCCGCCGATCAGTCACCCAAACAACTCCATGATCGGCGTGCCCTGGTCGGTGATCGGGACCGGGCGGGTGGTGTCGTAGATGTCCTTGCGCGGATCGATCCCGAGGGCGGCGTGGATGGTGGCGTGGAAGTCGGGAACGGAGACGGGCTTGTCGAGGATGGTCTTCGAAAGCTCGTCGGTCACTCCGTAGGCGCCGCAGTGCTTCAGGCCTCCTCCGGCGAGGACGAGGCTGAAGGCGGTACCCTGGTGCCCACGCCCTCCCCCCCCGTCGTAGGCGGCGGGACGACCGAACTCGGTGCCGATGGCGATGAGGGTCTTGTCGAGCAGCTTCTGCTGCTCCAGATCGGTGATCAGCGCGGAGAGGGCGACGTCGAGCTCCTGGATGAGGACGTGCTGGTTCTGCTGGCCCTCGTTGTGCGTGTCCCAGCCGGTGCCGTTGATGAAGTTGAGATTGTGCGAGACCTCGATGAAGCGCACGCCGGCCTGGACGAGGCGGCGGGAAAGCAGGCAGCGCTGCCCGAACTCTCCACCGTAGAGGTTGCGCAGGTCGGCCGGTTCCTTCGAGAGGTCGAAGTGCCGCATGAAGTCCGGTCCGGCGAGGCGCAGGGCCTCGCGCTGGGCTTCGAGATACTGCGCCGGGAGGGATTCGGATTCGATCCGTCCGGCCAGAGGCTGCAGCAACTCCTCGCGGCGGGCGGCGCGGGAGGAATCGATGCCGTCGGGACGGGAGAAGCCGGCCGGACCGCTCTCGGTGTCGGTGAGGTAGACGTAGCCCGCCTTCGCCCCGAGGAAGCCGGGGCCCCGGCTCACGTTCGGATAGCCGATGAGCATGTAGGCCGGCACGGACGGATCCGCCGCACCGCGCTCGTGCGCGACGATGGAGCCGATCGAGGGATAGGTGCTGCTGCCGCTGATGAGGCGTCCGGTGTGGACGAAGTTGGTCGCGAAGGCATGCTCGTCGATGAGGTGGTGGCTCACGGTGCGCACGGCGGTGAGCCGGTCGGCGAGCTTGGCGGTGCGGCCGAGGTGCTCGCAGAACTTCACCCCGGGCACGACCGTGTCGATGGCGTCGTATTCCGATCCCGCGATCTTGGGGTCCGCCTTGGAATTCCCCTTGGCCTTCGGGTCGAAGGTGTCGATCTGGGCCATTCCGCCGCCGAGCCAGATGAAGATGCAATGCTCGGCCTTGCCCTTGGGCAGGTTCGGGATCGAGGTCGAGGCCGAAAGGGAAAAGGGAGCCAGCGAAGCGCCGCCGGCGAGGAGGCTGGAGCGTTGGAGGAAAGTTCTACGATTCATGGGATTTTCGGGAGTTGTATGGCGGACGCGCCGCCTGCCCGTGGGCGGCCGGTGCGGTGATGTGAAATGTCAGGGGGTGTAGATCCATTCCGGCGCATTCAGCATGGCCCAGAGAGCGTCCTCCATCCTGAGGCGCCAATCCTCGTCGAGAGCCTTCGTCGGAGGATCGCCACGACGGGCCTCCTCCTCCTTCTGCGTCGCGAGGGTGTTGGCGGGGCCGTCGAGGTGGTTCGACCACGTCACGTAGCGCACCGGCTCGCGCTTGCCTTTTGGCGCGTCGGCCTTCCGCTCGGACTCGGGCACGACGCGGCCTTCGAAGCCTTCGGCAAGGAGGGCAACGTAGCGCTCCTTCTCCAAAGCGCTCGGTTCACGGGTGAGGAGGCGGAGGAAAAGCCGGTCGACCAATTCATCGGGCGACTTCGCCTCCAGCGTCAGGCCCGTCACGGCATGGCGGTCGCTGAGACGCGTCAGCCAGACTCCCATGGTCCCGTTCGCGAGGATGGCGGGCTGGAGCACGTTCGGGTCGATCTCGCGGACGTGGATGGGATCCTGCCGCGCGCCGCGCCAGCCGAAGGTCTCCATCAGGCTCGCGACCGCCTGGATGCGCGGCAGCGAGAGGCTGGGCCGGTCGCGTTCGTTCGAGGTCGAGGCGAGCATCCAGGCGCGGCGCGGCTTGCCGAGGGTGATGGAGTTGTTCAAGGCGCGCACGCTGTCGAGATCGAGGCTGACCTCCTCCAGCTCGAAGGGCGCTCCCGTCGCGGCGAAGAGCGAGTCGACGATCTGCTCGGCGCTGAGGCGGCGCGGCGAGGGCGCGACGAAGAGCGGGCTCGGTCCGGTCAGAAGCGGATCGACGGCGCGCTGGTAGGCGTGGGAATTGAGAATGAGGCGGGCGATGGCCTTCATGTCGTAGTCGGCCCGCACCAGTTCGAGCGCCAGCCACTCGAGCAGCTCGGGATGGGAGGGCTCGTCCATCTCCCAGTCGGCGATGCTGGCGACGAGACCGCGGCCCATGAAGCCCGCCCAGAGCCGGTTCACCATGACCTGGGCGAAACGGCGGTTCTCCGGCGAGGTGATGAGAGCGGCGAGGCGGTCGCGCGGATCGTCGGGATGCTCGGCGAGCAGGGCAGCGCTCTCCTCCTTCGCGAACTGGGGGAAGGGCCAGGCCGGTGACACTTCCGTGCCGGGCTGCAAGGTCACCTCGATGAGCGGGGCGCGCCCGGTCTGGTGGAGGCGGTCCATGGGCACGCTGCTCGACTCGGGCAGCTTGATGGGTGCCTCCTGCAGCATCGCGGCGAGCTGGAAGAGGTCCTCCTGCTTCCAGGAATGCGCCAGCGCGTCGTGGCAGCGGGCGCACTTCATCTCCACGCCGAGGAAGGTGCCGGCGACGATCATCCCCTTCGCCGCCATGGGCACGTCGTTCTGCGAGGCGGTGGCGAAACCGGCGGGACCGCCGAAGCGCTCGCTCCCCTCCATACGGATCAGCTCAGTCACGAAGAGGTCGGCCGGCTTGTTGTCGAGGAGCGACTCGTGCAGCCACCAGCGGAAGGGGCCGGTGTTGTTGAGCGTCGGATTGATGATGTTGGGGTTCTCCGCTAGGGCGTCCTGCCAATGCCCCATCCAGTGGTCGGCCCACCGCGGATCGGAAAGGAGCCGGTCGATGGCGAGGCCGCGGCGTTTCTCCACCGGGTCGGCGAGGAAGCGCTCGATCTCCGCCTCCGTCGGCGGCACCCCAACGGTATCGAGGGAGACGCGGCGGAGGAAGGCCAGATCGTCGGAGAGCGGAGTCGGCTCGAAGCGGTCCACGTCGAACTGCGGCCAGGGCGCCCCCTCCTCGACCCAGCGGGTCAGCAGGGCGACCTCCTCCTCGGTGAACGGCGCCTCCTTCGGCGGCATGATGTCGTCTCCCGCCTCCGGACCGATGCGGTAGATCAGGGAGCTGCCATCCACATCGCCGGGCACGATGGCGGGTCCGTCGGACTTCCCGCCCTTCAGGGCCGCGAGATGCTGGTCGAGGCGCAGGTCGCCCTTCGCCTTGCCGCCTTGGTGGCAGCTGTAGCACTTCGCCTCGAGGAGCGGCTTCACCTGCTTGAAGTAGTCCACCTTGCCCGAGCGCGACGCCTCGGACTCGGCCCGCACCTTCGCGATGCGGTCGGCGATGAAATGGTCGATCGCGTTGAAGGCCGGGAATCCCTCGGGCAGGACGGGCACCTCGACCGCCTCCACCTTCGCGAGCCACTGCCGTGCCGCCTCGCGCCGCGTCGCCCAGTAGGCCGCGGTCTCGGCACGCTTCGCGGCGCGGGCCTCGGCATCGACCTTGTCGAGCCATGCGCGCCGTTCGGCCTCGTAGGCGGCCCATCCTCCATCGGTGTAGGAGACCTGACGCTCCCCGGGCGAGAGCAGAGACCAGCGTTCCCCGCCCTCGGGCGAGATCGCCACGACCGTCTCGCCGAACTCGGGACGGCGCTTGCTCTTGCCCGCGACCCCGCCGACCATGGTCTCGAGGATCACGAAATGCTCGCCGCCCGGCGACTCGAACTCGCACCAGGCCTCGCGATTGCCCGGAGGGGCGAAGCGGAAGTCGGGACCGAGATCGAGATAGGTGTCCTGCGAGGCCAGCACCCCGTGCCCGCCCGTGTCGGGACTGGGAAAGGGCGTCTCCAGGAGGAGCTTTCCGTCGATATGCAGCTTCGACGCCCCGCGCCCCCGGAGGAGGAGACGGTGCTTGCCTTTCGGCAGCTTCACCACGGCCGAGGCGCGGAAGTGCGAGGGCATGGCCCGGTCGGCGCGGACGCCGGTGGAGATGTATTTCTGCGGCCAGTCGAAGAAGCCGAAGACCTCCTCGCGGTAGATCTCCGTCACCTCGGGCTCCTCGGGCCAGGAATTCGCCTCGGGCACGCCCTTCTCGCTGATCTGCACCAGCACCTGGCCCGCGGGGACCATCTCGCGCGTCACCGGCGGTGGTGGCGGATTGTAGGAATAGCGCTTCTCCAGCTCGACAGGGTCGGGCACCCCGCGATAGAGGGTCAGGTCGTCGATCCAGCCGGTGAAGGACTCGCCCGCGCTGCGCTTGTAGCCCGTACCGATGGCGAGGTCGTCGGCATCCGTCACCGGCCCGAGATTCGTGGCTCCGCCCATGTCCCAGACGCCGTCGGTCGCCTTTCCGTCGATGAGCACGCGCAGGCTGTCCTTCTTCCCGAAGGTGTAGACCACGGCGAGGTGGTGCCAGCCCGTCGTCGGGATCGTCGCCTTGCTCCACCAGCGGTGCCAGTCGCGCTTGTTGCCGTTCGCCGGATCGATGCTGGTGAAGAGGAAGCCGACCTCCGCTCCCCCGCCCGTTCCCTTCAGGCGGACCGCGTAGTTCTGGTTCATCTCCCCGAGATCGGCGCCGAGCTTGCCATGGCGGCCCTTGCCGAGGAGATAGGCCATCTCGCCGTTGGAAAGGCTCTTCGCCTTCACCCAGGCCTCGATCGCGATCGTCTCGCCGAGGCCGAAGCGCAGGTTCGCCGGGCCGCCGCGCTCGTGGTCCTTCACGACGAGATAGGCGTTGCTGTCCTCGAAATAGCCCGCCTTGTTCTCCCGGTCGAAGGAAGGATAGCGAGGCGCCCGGGGGCCCTCCGCCCGGCCGTCGCCCTTGCCGAGCTTGCCCTTCCATTCGCCCGCCTCCTCCGCTCCGTCGAATTTCCATTGCAGGACGGTTTCGGGCTCGGCACGAGCCGAGTCCACGCCGACAAGGGCGAAGGCGATGAAAGCCAGGAAGCGGATCGGAATGGAGGTCTCGGTTTTCACGATGTCATTCTAAGACGAAATCGTAGCGGAAATCGACCCCGCTCTCCTACCACTTTCGGGGGGACATGATCGCGTGAGGGACGTCTGCCGTGGAATCGAAAGCGGCGGCGGACCGCCGCACTTCAGGACGCTGGCGCGCGGATCGGGCTTCCCGGCTACTTCGCGAGCCCTTTCCCCCGCAGCCATTCCAGCGTCTCGTCGGGCGTGGTAGTGTGGAACATCCTCACACCCGCCTCGACGAGGGCCTCGCGCTGGGCGGGATCGGCGTAGCTGTGGGTCTCGACGAGCATCCCCAGCGCTACTGCCTCGCGGATCGCCTCGGTCTTTTCCGCGGACAGCGCCTCGCCTTTTCCGAGGTTGATCTGGATCGTCTTCGGCGAAAAGCGCGCGGCGATGTCTCGCACCTGCTTCGCGGTGTCCACCTTCACCATGATCTCGATCTTGGGCGTTCCGGTGGCGAAGACCTGTTCGATGGCGTCGGCCTCCTGGCGGCTGCATCGGACGAACACCATCTCCACCATCCCGATCCGATGGAGCAGCCGGGCGAGTTCGTCGATGTGGGCGACGAGCCCCGGCTTCAGGTCGGCCTTGTAGCGGATGCATCCCTTCCCTGCTAGCAGCAGTTCCTCCAGCGTCGCGACCCGCTCCTCTGAAACGGAGCCATCGCGGTAGCGCTTCCGCAGGGCCTTCAGATCCGACAGGGTCAGGTCGGCGACTTGACCCTGTCCGGTCGTCTCGCGCTCGATCGTCTCGTCATGCATGATCACGAAGACGCCGTCCTTCGTCCGCTGGATGTCGGTCTCGTAGAGGTCGAAGCCTTTCCGGACGGCCACGGCGACGTTGGCGACGGAGTTCTCCGGTGCCTGGTCGGCCTTGTCGTTCGCATAGCCGCCGCGATGTGCGGCAACGAGGACGGTGTCGGCGAACGCCAGACTCGCGAAGCCACAAAGGACGAGCGTGGCGGGGATCGCTCTCATGGCTCGATCCTGACAATGCCCCGACGGATCGCCTCGGCGGTGGCCTGGGCGCGGTCGTTGACGCCCAGCTTCTGCAGCACGTTGCTGATGTGGCGCTTCACCGTGTCCTCGGCGATGCCCAGCTCGCCCGCGATCTCCTTGTTGGCACGGCCCTTGGCGATCCGGGCGAGGATCTCGCGCTCGCGCAGGGTGATGGCCGGCCCGAGGCGCAGGCCGGCGAGACGGGTCGCGATCTCCGGAGGCAGATGCCGCTCGCCCGCGGCGACGCGGCGGAGCGCGGCGATGAGCTCGTCGCGGCCCGCCGTCTTCTGGAGGAAACCCAAGGCGCCGGTGTCGAGCGCGGACTGGATCTCGTCGTCGCGGGCGAAGGTGGAGAACACGAGCACCCGGGCCGCCGGGTCCAGCTCGAGAAGGCGCTCGGTCGTCTCGATCCCGTTCCAGCCGGGCAGCTGCAGGTCCATCAGGACGACGTCCGGCCGGTTCTCGACGAAGCGCTCAGCCGCCTCCTCGCCGCTCTCCGCTTCGGCCACGACGTCGATCCCCTCCTCCAGCTCGAGCGAGGCGACCAGTCCGCTGCGGACCACGAAATGGTCGTCGACGATCATCACTCTCATCGCGCCACCTCCTTCGTTGGTAGGTTTGGCAGGATCACGGCGACCTCCGCGCCCTCGCCGGGAGCGCTGCGCCATTCGATCTCCGCGCCGATCTTGCGGCAGCGCTCGCGCATCCCCATGCAGCCGAAATGGCCCGAATGCCTCCGTTGGCCGGAGGCCTCCGCCCCGCAGTCGAACCCGCGCCCGTCGTCCTGAATCCTCATCGTCAACCCATCCTGCCCCATCGCGAGGGAAAGCACAATGCGCTTCGCGCCGGCATGCTTGATCGCGTTGGTCACGGCCTCCTGCGCGACCATGCGGAGATGGTGCACGACGCGCGAGGGCAGGACGGGCAGCCCTTCGGTGGGGAGCTCTAGCGAAAGCTCCGGTCCCGCGCCGGGCACGGCCTGATCGACCAGCTCGGCGAGCGCTCCCCCGAGATCGGCGGCCTCGCCGGGATCCTGTCTCAGATCCGAGACGAGATTCCGAGTCTCGGTCTGGATGCGCGAGACGAGGTTGCGCGATCCCTCGAGAAAGCCGCGCAGCGTTTCGTCCGCGCCCCGCGCCGCCGCCGCGTCCAGCCGCAGGAACAGACCCGCGAGCTGCTGCTCGAGCGTGTCGTGGAACTCGCGGGCGAGCCGCTGGCGCTCCTCCAGCACCGCCTCGTGCTCGATGCGATGCCGCAGCGCCGCCGTCTGCCGAGCCACCTGCCGGCGCAGCAGCGCGATCCACAGTCCGGCGAGCACCGTCGCGACGAGAAAGACGACGAGCGCGACGGCGAGGCGGCGCGCCGTCCACCACGAGGGCGCGCGCAGCACCGCGAGATCCTCCGGTCCGCGCAGGCGCAGGACGACGCGCTCCGGCTCGGCCCGGTATTCGCCCGAGCGCCGCGCCGACTCGACCACGGCGATCCCGGAGACGCGGATTCTCGAACCCGCCTCGAGGTCCGCGGGAAAGGCGGGCAGCTCCGCACGGATCGCGCCACCACCGTCCCGCAGCGTCAGCACGCCGCCGCGGTCGCTGCGATGGAGATCGGCGAGATCCGCCTCGAGAACGACGAGATCGCTGTCGTGCAGCCCTTTCAGCAAGTCGGCGAGGGAAACGGGGAGCGGATCGGGCCTCTGTCCCTCGGCCCGCCGCGAGACGAGCGAGGCATCGACGAGCCAGGCGCTGAAACGGTCCATTTCCGGAAACCCGAGCACCTCCACGACATCGCCGGTCTCGGGACCCGGCTCCGAACCGAGGAGACGAACGCCGACGCCCGACTCGCCGCTGCGGAGAAAGACCTCGCCGCCCTCGAAGCTGGCGAGGACGGTGCCGTCGAGGCGCACGCGGTGGCGCATGGTGCCGCCGACGGCGAAGTTGAGAATCTCCTCGGGCGAGACCTCGGGAACCTCCGCAGGCCGCCGGGGCGGCACCAGCGTCTCGAGATCGCCCCAGTCGCCGCAGCGCAGGTAGGGCTCCACCAGTTGGCGCCGGTGGTTCAGCTCTCCGGCGGCGAGACCGACGACACGCACCCGCGCATCGACGAGGTCCAGCCCTTGCTCCGGATCCGTCCCGATGCGCACCGAGACGACCCGCGAGCCGAGATCGAGCCGGAGGAGGGAGGCGGCCTCCCCGTCGGGCTCGACCGTCCTGACAATGCCCTCGACGGAGACGCGCTGGTAGTGGTAGCGGCCGGAGAGCAGATCCTCGAAGCCCGCCGGAATCGCCTCGGGCAGGCCGGGATGGCCGGTCACCTCGAATGCCGCCTTCTCGATGCCCGGAAGGTAGAGGCCCTGCGAGGAGACGCCGCGCACCCTCACCTCGTCGCCCGGCGCGGGAGAGTCCCGGCCCTCGAGCCGGAAGAAGGCCCCGGCCGTCTCGTCCTGGAAGAAGACCGTGCTCGGCGCATCGACGAAGACGACCACGCCCCGCAGCTCCACCGGCGCGCCCGCCTTGGCCACCTCCGGCGGGAGGGAGCGCAGCTCCAGCGCCGTGCGGATCTGCCCCCGCGCCTCCCCTGCGAGGAGCAGAAGGACGAGAGCGAGCCATCGGAATCCAGAGGAGCGACCAAGCATCGGAACGAAGGGAAAGGGTGCCCCCCGCGCCGTCCCGAAGCAAGCCCGCAATCCCATCCCAAAATCGCCGCATCACCCAAACTCCCATTCTCCCCCCCTCCCTCATTCTCTCCGCCCCCAATCCCCACTTGCCCCATCTCCTTTCCTCGTCTCTCCTGCCTGGATGAAGGTCGCCATTCTCAACGCCAATCTCGCCCCCGGCGGGAAGCCCGCCCATCTCGTCGATGTTCTCGCGGCGCTGTTTGCGGAGGCCGGGCACGAACCTCTCCCCATTCCGCTTCTCGACCGGGACCTTCCCGCCTGCGACGGCTTCCATTGCTACCGGGACGAACGGACCATCGCCCTGACCGCCGAACTGGTCGAAGCCGAGGCCCTCGTCCTCGTCGCCCCCGTCTACAACTACGACCTCAACGCCGCCGCGAAGAACCTCCTCGAACTGACGGGCACCAGTTGGAAAGGAAAAGCCGTCGGGCTCGTCTGCACGGCGGGCGGAGAGAAGAGCTACCTCTCCCCTCTCGGCTTCCTCAACAGCCTGTCCGTCGACCACCGCTGCCTCGTCTCGCCACGCTACGTCTATGTGGCGCGGAACGATTTCTCGGCGGACAACACCTTGCCTGCGGGCAGCGACATTCGGGTGCGGCTGCGCTTCCTCGTCTCCGAACTGCCCATCCTCGCCCGAGCCGCTTCGGAGATCGCGGCCTTGCCGCGAGAGAACTGAGGCTACCACCCGGAAGAGCGCCGTCCAAAGGCCTTGACCTCCTTCGTCCGATTCTGCTAAGGCATCCCCATGCGGACACTGCTTTGGCTGGGCCTCCTTCTGGTTCTTGTTCCTCCGTGCGAGGCTCAGTTGGACCGAGCGATGCTGCCCATGCGCGAATGGTCCAGCACCGACGGCAGGAGGCTCCGGGCGGAGCTGCTCGGTTTCGAGGAGGGCGGCGTCCGCCTCCGCCTCGAGGGAGGACAACGGGCGCTGGTTCCCGAAGACCGGCTTTCCCCCTCCGACCGGGCGGAGCTCGTCCGCGTCCGCTTCCGGGAGATCTACTGGGCCGAACCGGGCGAAGCGGACAACACCAACTACTACTATTCGAAGCTCACCCCGGCGGGCAAGAGCCACGAGGGGATCGTCGGGCTGATCTCAGTCGGGCCAAACCGCTTTCTCTTCGAGCTGAAGATCCACTCCAAGACCATCGACCTCCGTCGCTACGAGCGGATCGACCTGCTCGCCTCGGACGGCCAGTCCATCAGCCACCGCTACCCGCCGCAGCAGGCCGTCGCCTGGGGAAATGCGCCCGACGAGACCACCCGTGTGGTGATCCAGACCGCGGCGGCGGACCGGGTGGGCCTCCTGCCTGTGCTGCAAGCCGGATTGCGGGACGGCGGAACGCTCGCCCTCGCCGCCATCCGCAGCGGCGAAAGCACGCCCCTGCCGATGACGGATGTGGAGAGGCAGGCCCTGTCGGATTTGCTCGCCGTCTATCTCGCGGCCCAGCCGCTGCTGCAGGAAGGGGTCATCAAAGAAGCCCCCCTCGACGGGCAGGACTTCGCCAAGGCCAAGACCGCCTCCGGGCCGACCTCGCCCGTTTCGTCCGTTCCGCCGTCCGGGGGCGATGCCCCGGAACTGTCGCCCGAGGAATCGGCGGAGCTGGCCCGACTCGGCTCCGGGCGCGGCGGCGGCCGCCTCGGCGAAATCGGATGGACGCCGGAGGAGGGAGCGGCGCAACCGGTCCGTGGCCTCGGCTGGATCCGGAACCTCGTGGCCATCCGGCCCGCCGACGGCGAGGTCCGCCTCGTGCCCTTCGCCGAGATCGCCCCTGACGTCCGCAAGAAGCTGCTGTCGCAACGGCTGAAGGACTTCTCGGGCACCCGCCCTCCCTCGACGCCGCACGGTATCCTCCATTTTCCCGAAGGCTGGAACAAGCATCAGCAGGACAACAGCCAGGGGCTCGTCTTCTGCTTGGACACCAAGGGCGCTCCGCATCTCGTCGTGCAGGGCGTGGCGACCAAGTTCAAGGGAAAGCCCATTTCGGAAATCGCGATCCGGGGTAACAGCACCCGTGGCTTCGTCGCCGTCCCTATCCCCGCCGGTGCCAGCCGGACGATCGATGGCAACTGGAGCCATGCGACCACGAGGCTCGGCCCGGCCTTGGCCCAGGAAATGTCGAAGCTGGCCGAAAGCCGCTCGCTCGATATCCGGCTCTCCTCCGGCAGCGACTCGATCACCTTTCCACTCGCCGGCGACCATCTCGTGGTCAGCCTCGAGGCGCTATGCTGCTACGAATGGGCGCTCCTCTCGGACGGTTCCTGAAAAGGCTCAGTCAAGGCTCGACAGCGCCCCACGCACTTTGAGGGCTCGCTGCACATCGAAGGTGACGTGGTCGAGCCGGTCGGTTCCGAAAGGAGTGACCGTGAGAAGTTCCAAGGTCCAGCGCCCGTTGTCGGGCACGACCTCGTCCCAGTCGGAAAGCCGCAGCTGCCGGTTCTGCGGCACTTGATGGTTGATCACCACCGCGGACCCGGGGACGACGGTGCCCTCGACTCCATTGCGCAGTCCGCCGGAATAGATTTGGGCGTAGGTCTGGGAATCGGGATAGAGATCGTTGGCGGTCAGGATGACTTCGGGCAGCGAACCCCGCACCATCTGCCCGTCCTCGATGCCCTCGATGAGTCCATCGGCCACCGGCCAGACCTGCAGGAAGCGCATCGCCAGCGGAGCGGCGGGATTGCTGAGATCGGGAAGAGTGACGACGGAGAAGCGCTCCTCCCCCATCACCTTCGCCCGGTTCGGTCCGGGAATCGCGTTGATGGGATAGTGCAGGACCTTCGTCCCGTTTCCCGAAATCGTCCCTGCGGAGATGAGAATGCCTTGGTCCGGGTTCAGGTTCAGCCCTCCGAGGTTCAGCCCGAGGATCCTCTCGCCCGCTCCGTAGGCTTGGACGTGCCGGTAGACGACGACAAGGTCCGAAAGCAAGGGAAGGCCCAGGCTCGAGAGCAGGCCGCTCGTCTTCACCTCCACGCGGAAAGGACGGTCCGCGCGAGTGCGCACCACGGTGGTGCAGGGATCCTCGGTGACGATCCGGATGTTGGACTTGGGGAGGTTCACGTCGACGAACTTGACGTCGAGAAGAAAGTTCCTCATCGAATGCGACTCGACCGTCCAGAGCTCGAAGCGGCTTCCACCCGGCAGGATGGGGAGCACGGCCTGACGGGTGCCCGCGTCGTCCACCGAGACATCCCATTGCACGCCGGTGGCCTGGTGGACCTGGCGGATGAAGTTGGTTCTCGTCTGCGCCGTCGCCTCGCAGGCGACCAAAGCCGTCGCCAGGGCCAGGGCCCATCCGGATTCGCGGAAACCGCAGTAGGAACGTCTTCTCATGGTGTTTCCTCCTTTGCCGCTCCATCGTCGAGCATTCCCTCGCGGATCGAGATCGGCTGATCGAAGCAAATCGCGACGACGACCTTGCCCATCCGCTTGAGCCGCTCGAGATGCCCTAGGTCCAAGGCCTCCTCCCCGAGCGCCTGCTCTAGCTTGATGCTCCAGGGCAGGAGCCAATGGCTGTTGCTTCGGTAGAACTCCCTCCAATCGACCAAGGCGGCCCCTTCCGAAAGCGAGACCCGGTCGACCATCGTTTCGGGAACGAAGAGAACGGATCCTTTCGGCAGCAAGGTCGCCATTCCGCCATGGCTGAGGGCGTCCGACCGGTCGATGAGGGAAGCCTGCGAATATTCCTTCGCCCGAGCGAGAATCTCCGGATCCTGGCCCAAGCCGCGGATGGGATCCTCGCCCTTCGATCGTTCGTAGGCCTCGGCCAGATCCGCGTGGCCGGGCGCATTGCGGAAAGGAGCCTTGCCCGCATTTTGGCCGACGGCCGGCCTGGGGACGGCAACGGTGCCGATCGTCGCACCCAGCGCAACGACAAGGGAGATCCATGATCGGGGGGCCATGAGCTTGACCAAGTGCGGATCGCGCGGAACTGCTTTTCCGCTTCACTGCGGAAACACGTCGCCAAAGGAAATCAGCACCGCGGCATCCTGCCGATCGAAGGTCGGATCGGTGGAATTCGAGGAGTCGACCTCGATGAGAAGCAAGAGGTCGTTTGGTCCGATGCGCACCTTCCCCGCCGCATCGAGATAGGGCCTCAGAAAATCCCTCGTTCCACCGGCGACGGTGCCGACGGGAGCGGAGTCGCCATTCTTCAGCGTCATGACGTGACCGGTCGCACTCGACGAGCTGCGCCACTCCGACCAAGTCCCGTCCGCCTTTTGATAACGGGCGCCGAAATCGATGGTATCGGACGAGGACACGCCGCGGGAGAGCGCGACTTCGTCGGGGGTGGCGGACTGCGCGGAATCGAAGAATATCGGCCGATAGCCCGCCCCGTTCACCTGCATCTGGATTTCGACACGGGCCTTGGACACGGCACTGTTCAAAGCCGTTCCATCCACCACCGAAACGCCCAGGACCCGAACCGCCATCAGCGTGTCCCGCAGAATCGAAAAGCGACCCGTTCCCGCGAGCTGCACCTGGCTCTCGATGCTGGAGGGGACCACTTGCCAAGCCAGATGAGGCCTCGATCCCAGAACGATGGAATTGGTCGTCAGATTCAACCAACCGACGGGGAAGGCGCCGTCGACCAGTTCAGCCTTGAGGTTTCCGCCCATGCCGGCCGCGAGAAGGATCAACCAGGCGAACCTGTTGCGAGAGAGCTTCATTCGTTTCATGGGAGCGATTCAAGAAAGCGGGTTGAATTGAGACGGATTTTATAATTTTCATAATTTAAGTCAATTGAAATTGCCTTTTGATACATTTTTTGTGTCTTTATAAGCTTTTGTTAAGGAAATCGGTTGCACCAACCTCGAGAGCAGCCGCCGAAACCCAGGCCCCACTCGTCCATCCGGAAAACCGCCCCCGACTCTCAAACCCCGACCACCTTCAAAAAATGGATCGCCGACGGTCCCGGCTTGATCGCATGGACGAGGGAATGGACGATGCTGGTCTTTCTCCGGCGCGAACGGCGGAGGGCAATGCCGTTCCCGGTGACCCGGTCGAGCGAGGCAGGCAGCAACGCCACGCCGATCCCCGCCACGGTCAGCGCGGCGACCGCCTGCGCCCGGGACGCCTCCTGCACGACGCGGGGGCGGAAGCCCTCCTCCAGACAGAGATGGTGGACGTGCGAGGAGAACGACGGCGCCGCCTCGGCCGAGATCATCACGAAGGGCTCGTCGGCCAGTTCGGCGAGACGCAGCTCCCGGCGGGAAGCGAGCGGATGGTTCGGCGGCACGAAGGCGAGCAGCGGCTCCTCGCGCCAGCGCGTCGACGCGAGCCCGGCGGGCAGCCGCTCCGGCGCGACGCCGACGAAGGCCACGTCGAGCTCGCTTCGCGCGAGGGCGGCGAGCTGGTCCGAAGGCAGCAGATCGTGAAGCTGCATGCGGATCTGCGGATGCCGCTTGCCGAACCGGGTGAAGACCGCGACGAGCTCGGGAGAGAGCACCGCGCTGACGAAGCCCACCTCGACCCGGTCCGTCTCGCCCCGAGCGGCCCGCTTCGCCGCCTCCCCCGCCCGACGCAGCCGCGGCAGGATGTCGCGCGCCTCCGTGCGGAAGGCGATCCCCGCCGGCGTCAGCGCGACATGTCTCCGGGATCGCTCGAAGAGGGCGACGCCGAGCCTTTCCTCCAGACAGCGGATGTGCCGCGAGAGCGGTGGCTGGGCCAACCGCAGCCGCTCCGCCGCCCGGGTGAAGGACATCTCCTCCGCCACCGCGAGGAAACATTCCAGTTCGCGCAGAGAGTAGTCGCTCATACCGAAAAGGTATCACAGGCGGGGAAAAATAGTATTTCCATCCATCGCAATTCTCCGTCATGATTCGACAAGACAACGCGATCCAACCCTGCCATGTCCAAGACCCAACCCACTTCGAAGAAAGCGGCGAAAGCCGCCACGCCCGCCCACCGCCAGTTCTCCGGCCCCATGCTCGACGGCCCCGACCGCGCCCCGAGCCGGGCCATGCTCTACCCCGTCGGCTTCTCCGACGAGGACTTCAAGAAATCCATCGTCGGCATCGCCTCGACCTGGAGTATGGTCACGCCCTGCAACATGCACATCGACGTGCTCGCGAAGGAATCGGCCAAGGGCGTGAACGCCGCCGGAGGCAAGGCCGTCGAGTTCAACACCATCACCATCTCCGACGGCATCTCCATGGGCACCGAGGGGATGAAGTACTCCCTCGTGAGCCGCGAGGTCATCGCCGACTCCATCGAGACCGTCGTCGGCTGCGAGGGGATGGACGGCGTCGTCGCCATCGGCGGCTGCGACAAGAACATGCCCGGCTGCCTCATGGCCATCGCGCGGATGAACCGGCCCGGCGTCTTCGTCTACGGCGGCACCATCAAGCCAGGCTGCCACCATGGCGAGGACGTGGACATCGTCTCCGTCTTCGAGGCCGTGGGCAAGCACAGCGCCGGCAAGATCGACGACGCCGAGCTCGAGGGCGTCACCGCGACAGCCATTCCCGGCGCCGGCTCCTGCGGCGGCATGTACACCGCGAACACCATGGCCAGCGCCATCGAGGCCCTCGGCATGAGCCTGCCGAACAGCTCCGCCCAGGCCGCCGTGAGCGACGAGAAGCGCATGGACTGCTTCGACGCCGGCGCCGCCGTGGTGAACCTCATCAACAAGAACATCCGCCCCCGGGACATCCTCACGAAGAAGGCCTTCGAGAACGCCATCACCGTCGTGACCGCGCTTGGCGGCTCGACGAACGCCGTGCTCCACCTCATCGCCGTGGCCAGCGCCGCGGGAGTGAAGATCACCATCGACGACTTCACCCGCATCGGGAAGCGTGTCCCCGTGCTCGCCGACCTGAAGCCGAGCGGCAAGTACGTGATGATGAAGCTCGTCGAGATCGGCGGCACCCTGCCGCTGATGAAGACGCTGCTCGACGCCGGCCTGCTCCACGGCGACTGCATGACCGTGACCGGCAGGACCATGGCGGAGAACCTCGCCAAGGTGAAGCCCTACCCGAAGCGGCAGGACATCGTGCGCCCGCTCGACAACCCGATCAAGAAGGACGGCCACCTCGTCATCCTCTACGGCAACCTCGCCCCCGGCGGAGCCGTCGCGAAGATATCCGGCAAGGAGGGCCTCTTCTTCAAGGGCATCGCCCGCGTCTTCGATTCGGAGGAGAAGGCGATGAAGGCCATTCTCGGCGGAAGGATCAGGAAGGGCGACGTCGTCGTCATCCGCATGGAGGGACCGAAAGGCGGCCCCGGGATGCGCGAGATGCTCGGCCCCACCGGGGCGATCATGGGCGCGGGACTCGGCAAGGACGTGGCTCTCATCACCGACGGGCGCTTCTCCGGCGGCAGCCACGGATTCGTCATCGGCCACGTCACGCCCGAGGCCTTCGTCGGCGGTCCCCTCGCTCTCGTGAAGAACGGCGACGAGATCTCCATCGACGCCGAGAAGCGGGAAATGACCCTGCATGTTTCCGCGAAGGAGCTCGCCGCCCGCAAGAAGGCCTGGAAGCAGCCCAAGCCCCGCTACACCCACGGCGTCCTCGCGAAATTCGCGAAGCTCGCCAGCTCGGCGTCCGAAGGCGCGGTCACCGACGGGAATCTGTAAAGGGGCATCGGGGGCGGCCGGTCTTCCGATCGGTCGCCCGATCGGGGCTCACGCGCTGATGAGAACCTAGACGACGGGCACCATCCCAACCCGCGTCTTCGGAAGCCTTCCCTCATTCTTGTTCATCCGGTGGCACTTGAGGTACCACCTCGGAAGGGCAAGGATAAAAGCGAGATCCCTTGACCTGCCGGGGATTCTTCGGCTTTAAAAAACGGAGCGGACGGGACTCGAACCCGCGACCTCCGCCGTGACAGGGCGGCGTTCTAACCAACTGAACTACCGCTCCTACGGTACGACGGATGGCTTTGGGAGAAACTCCCGGGGCCAACCCGGCTGGCGAGCGGGACAGTAGACAGGAAAGTGGAAGCACGCAACAAAAAATATTCGGGAAATCCGTTGATTTAGGAAAGGATGTGGGGCACTATTCCCGCCCTCCGCGCGGCGACCGTCGCGCGAACGACTTTACCCTCGAGACTGCCATGAATGTGATCAACAAAATCGAACGCGAACAGATGAAGACCGATGTTCCGGACTTCCGTCCCGGCGACACCGTCAACGTCCACTCCCGCGTCGTCGAAGGAGGCAAGGAACGCATCCAGATCTACAAAGGCATCGTCATCGGCCGCAGCGGTTCCGGAATCAACCAAGCCTTCACCGTGCGCAAGATCTCCAACGGCGAGGGGGTCGAGCGGGCCTTCCAGCTCCACTCTCCCAAGACCGCGAAAATCGAAGTGCTCAAGAAGGGCAAGGTCCGCCGCGCCAAGCTGAACTACCTCCGCAGCCGTCTCGGCAAAGCGGCGACGAATCTCAAGACGCGCGAGGAGAAGGAGCAAGCCTGACCCTCCCAGCAGGCGACCCTGTCCGGGTCGTGCGCCACACCCTGTTGGGTTCTCCTCCCGACAGGGTTTTTCGTTCCAGGGTCGAAGGACTCCGGATGCTCTCGACCGGTTGAAGCCGCCAACGCAGTTCTCCCCTTCCCTCTCGGTCCATGGGATTCCTCGGAAAGCTCTTCGGCCTGAAGCCTACGGATCCGACCGCGGCGTTTCCCAAGTGCCTTGTCCCACCCCGGCTCGTCTGGGACACCGCCTCCCGCACCCTCTGCGGCATCTCCCTGCCCGCATCGCCCGACTCTCTCGCCCCCTTCGGTCCCTGCGAACGGTTCAGGGCTCCGAGCAAGAACCTGCTTTATCTCTCCTATCCCTCCCTCGGCCTCGAAGTCGAGATCGAGCGCGGGCTGGTCCGGCAATTCACCCTCTTCCTGGCCCAGGAGCCGGACGTGCCGCAGTCGGATCTCGTCTGCGCGAAGCCGCTCGTGAAACCCGCCGGAACGGTTCTCGACTCCGGAACGACGGCGGAGCGATTGACCGCCCTCTTCGGTCCCGGCACCAAGGGGAAAACCTTCGACGACGGTGAATTCGAAATCCATTTCCGCGACGGCGACCTCTGTCTCGACGCGACCTTCACGGAGGAGGTGGGGCTGCTTCACCTCGAGATCTACAACGACGACGAGGCGTAGCCGCCCTCACCGGCCCATCCTTTTCGCGCGATGCCGCTGGAAGCGGTCGAGCGTCTCCTCGCGCTCCCTGCGGTGGTCCACCATCGGCGCGACGTAGTCGGGGCAGAGCCTCTGCCCCGACTCGGGCGGCGCATGCAGTCGCTTCGGATCGACACGGACCAGCTCCGGCACCCAGCGACGGATGTATTCGCCTTGCGGATCGTGCCGGGCCGACTGGGTCCAGGGGTTCTGGATGCGGAAATACGGCGCGGCATCCGCCCCCGTCCCCGCCGACCACTGCCAGCCTCCGTTGTTGTTCGCGATCTCGCCATCGAGGAGATGCCGCATGAAATGCGCCTCGCCGAGACGCCAATGGAGATGCAGGTCCTTCGTCAGGAACATCGCGACGACCATGCGGACACGGTTGTGCATGTAGCCCGTCTCCTTCAACTGCCGCATGCCCGCATCGACGAGAGGAAAACCGGTCCGTCCCTCCTGCCAGCGCACGAGACGGTCTCCGCTCCCGGGGTCGTCCCACTCGAGTCCACGCCACTCGGGATGGAAGTCGGTCTCCAGCACTTCTGGAAAATGACTCAGGATGGACATGAAGAACTCGCGCCAGGCAAGCTGCTTCTGGAACGCGAGGACCGACTCCCGCTCCGTCCCGGTGGTCGCCTGCCGTCCCGCCTCCTCGGTCCGGTGGAACAGCTCGCGCACCGAGAGAGTGCCGTAGCGCAGGTCGGCCCCGAGATGGGAGGTCGCGTCGGCAGCGGGATCGTCGCGACGCTCCGCGTAGCGCAGGACGGCCCCGGCCAGCGCCGCCCGCATCCGCGATCTCGCCGCCCTCTCCCCCGGCTCGCGGAGCAAGGGGCCGGGATCGGAGAGGCCCCAATCCGAGAGGCCGGGGAGAACGCCGGGCTCCAGCCCGTTCAGGCTTCGCAGACGCTTCACGGTCGGAACCGGCGATGGCTTGGGCAGGGAGAACCACTGCCTCGAATAGGGTGTGTAGACTTTGTAGGGCTGCCCCGCTCCGGTGAGTACGGCGTCGGGCCCGTGCAGAACGGCGTCTTGGAAGTCGCGGCACTCGATCCCGTAGGCGCGACAGAGCGATCGCACCTCGCCCTCTACGGCACGCCCGTGGGGATCGGGATCGCGGTTGAAGAAGATCGCCTCGGCCCGGCACTCTCTGAGCAGCGCTTCCAGCACTTCGGGCACGTTGCCACGCCGGACGAAGAGCTGTCCGCCGATCTGCCCGAGGTTCCGCGAGAGGGAAGCGAGCGCGCCGCAGAGAAAGGCCTGCCGGCCCGGGCCCGTCCAGGCATGCGTTCCCTTCCACCCGCTTGGCACATAGACCGGCACCACGGTCTCCGCCTCCTCCGCGGCCCGATGCAGGGCAGGGTTGTCGGAGAGCCGAAGGTCGCGACGGAACCAATGGATCGCGGTCTGGTAGCGGGGCATGGGCGGACGGAAGCATTACCCCAGCAAAATGAGGGTGGCCTTCGAAAAACCCGCGGATCAGCGAAAAACGTCCCCCTCAAGCCACAATTCCGAGAGAGACGGAGCGTCTCCCCATGCAGATATACAGGCCTTGACCTTGCCGAACTCGGGACACGCCTTCCGAAGGACGAGACTTGAGACGGAGACTTGATGTTGGTATCAGGACGGGCAAACCAAAGCTGCTCGGGGGGCCCCCACTGGCGAGTCGTTCTCGACGATGGCACGCTCAGCCCGAAGACGCCGGCTGGACCGGATCAACAAGCCGAACGGCTGCGGCAAGAAGGCCATTCCACCAGCCAACGCCGGTCCAAGATTCAAGTCGTTGACTACCAGTGATATCTCGCGCTGTAAACCGCACGGCCGAACCAGATCCCCGCAACTCGCCGAGCTTCGTTCAACCAACCACGATCCTTTGGCCCTTGGCGCTCAGTGAGGTTCGATTCCGACGGCTCTCCGATCGGAAACGCCTTGTTCCTCCAGCCAACGTCTTCATCGCAGATCGCACAAGCGAATGGCGGCGCCGACGTGCGGCCATGGCCTCCAGCCTCTATGCCCCTCCTTCACTCCCCCCGCCATCGGTCTCACTGGCTGGCTGACCTGGAAACCGTCCCCCTTGTTTGGGATGGAGGGATCCTTCCCTGTTCCGTCAGACAGGACTCGCCCAGGCCGCGGCGCACGATGGAGCTTCGACTCACCTTTCCGCGAACGATTCCCTTTCCACAGCCGCCCGATTTGACACGCTTGCCTTTCCGGCTTATCGCAAAGGCCATGATCTCCCGCAAGCGCCACCTCTTTCCCATGGCATCGGTCGCGATGCCGTGCGGCGGGCGCATGCGTCGATTCTGAGCTTCCCTACCTTTCCCAGCTCTCGTCCTCCCAGCCCGCCGCGATTACCCCGGCGGGCTTTTTCGTTCCCGCCGGGAACGAAACTCCCCTCCCCTTCCCCTTTCATGTCCTCTCTATCCAAAGCCGATCTCCTCGACGAAGGCGGCGCCACGGTCCGGCTCGCCGTTCCGCTCATCGCCGGCCATCTCGGCCAGATGCTGATCGGACTTTCCGACACGCTGATGATCGGACGGCTCGGCGTCGTCCCCCTCGCGGCGGCGACCTTCGCGAACACGATCCTCTACCTGCCGCTGATGCTGGGCATCGGCATGACCATGGCCGTCTCCATCCGCGTCTCGCAGGCGCGCGGCGCGAACGATCCCCCCATGGCGCGGGAGGCTCTCCGCAACGGGCTCCTCATGGCCCTCGTCGTGGGGCTCTTCACGGTCGTGGTCGCTCTTGCCACGACTCCCTGCCTCCATCTCTTCGGTCAGGATCCCGAGGTCTCGGCCGCTGCGGGCCGTTACTTCCTCCTCTCCGCCATCTCGATGATTCCCGCGATCGGATCGATGGCGGTCAAGAACCACTCCGACGCCATGAACCATCCGTGGCCGCCCTTCTGCATCCTCCTCGGCGGGGTCGTGCTGAACGTGCTGCTCAACTGGATCCTCATCTACGGAAACCTCGGCGCTCCCGCGCTGGGATTGGAGGGAGCCGCCATCGCCACCCTCGTCGCCCGCCTCGCAACGCTCGCCGGGCTGATCCTCTGGTGCCGGCGCTCGTCGGCGCTCCGCGAATGGATCCCGCAGCATTGGTTCAAGCGGCCGCACGGTCCCTCGATCCGCTCGCTCGTGAAGATCGGACTCCCCGCGAGCCTCCAGCTGCTCGCCGAAGTCAGCGCCTTCGTCGCGGCCACGATCCTCATCGGACGCATCAGCAAGGAGGCCCTCGCCTCGCATCAGGTCGCGATCACCTGCGCGGCCACGGTCTTCATGGTGCCGCTCGGGCTGTCCATGGCCCTGACCGTGCGCGTCGGCGAAGCCTGGGGAGCGAAGGCCCTGCATCGTCTCCGCCCCATCGCCGTGAGCGGCTGGCTTCTCGGCGCCCTCTTCACCCTCTTCAGCGCCTCGGCGGTGCTCGCCTTTCCCGGTGTCATCGCCGGATGGTTCCTCCACGATCCCGAGACCCTCGCCATCGCCACGGCGCTGCTCCTCGTCTCGGCCGCCTTCCAGTTCTCCGACGCGATGCAGATCCTCTCGGTGGGCGCGCTACGGGGACTGGACGACGTGGCCGCTCCGGCGTGGACGGCGGCCTTCGCCTACTGGGCGGTCTCGATTCCCGTGGGCGCCTGGCTCGCCTTCCGCCTCGAGCTCGGGGCGCCGGGCATGTGGTGGGGCATCACGGTCGGCCTGACGCTGACGGCGGGATTGCTCGGGCGGAGACTATGGCGGAAGACGGACTGTAGGTGACCGTCTCCGGCGCGATCGCCCCGCCGGAGACGACGAAGGCCATCGCCTCGTCCATCGTCCAGTCCGTCGAGACGACGTTCTCGATCGGAACGATCTCGAGATAGCCCGAGGTCGGGTTCGGGGTCGTTGGCACGTAGACGGCGGCCAGCTCGCGGCCGGTGACGGTGTCGCGGAGCATCCGGGTGACGAGACCGACGGTCTTCATCTCCGGCGACGGGAAACTGATGAGGACGACCCGCTGCACGTCGCCCTTGGGCTTGTCGCCGAGCACGGCGATGAGCTTCTTCACCGATCCGTAGATCGTCTTCACGAAAGGGATGCGATGAAAGAGGCCTTCGAAGAACTGGAACAGCCGGCGTCCGACCACGTTCGTCGTGAACCAGCCGAGAAAGACGAGGATGGCGAGGACGAGAACGACCCCGACGAGGGAAAGCGTCATCCTGCTGTCGAGGATTCTCACGACGAGGGGATAGTCGGGACCGGCGACCTTCGCGAGCGCTTTGAACAGGGGCGTGCCGATCTCGGACAGCGCCTTGAACAGGAAGGAGAGGACGAACCAGGTGATCCACAGGGGGATGATCGCGACCAGGCCGGTGAGGAAGTAGCGGCGGAGCCAATGCCCGGAGGGAGGGTCGGTGCGCGGGGCGGAATCGTTCATCGGGAAGGCCGGCACCTTTCCATACGTATGGGCAACTGACAAGGTGCGTCCACCCTCTCGGTTTCGTCTTGAAACCCCATACATCCTGACCTAGATAAAAAATTTCACCATCGAACCTCCATGAGCGATCCGAACTCGCCCGATCCCAACCGCGACCTGCCTCCGAGCGTCCCCGCCCCTCCGCCGCCGCGCCCCGACCTGAAGGATCCCCGCCTGGCCGGCGCGACCTACGGGACCCAAGGCGCCGCCGGATCGAAGGGGAAGAAGAAAAAGCAGAGGCATCCCACCGACGCCTACCCGCCCTTGAAGCGGAGACGGGGCGGTTGCGGCTGCGGCGGCTGCCTCGGCGGAACGCTGCTCGTCCTCGCCCTCCTCTTCGTCGCGGGCGTCGTCGCGCTGGGCTACTTCGGCCCGGGCCGCTTCGTGAAGGAAGGCTACAAAGTGGTCAATCTCGAGTCCGCCGAAGCCATCGTCGAGACCGCTCCGACCGAACCCACCTTCTACCTCGCCCAAGGCACCCTGACATGGAGAGTCCCCGTCACGACCGTTCCCGTCGCCCTCTGCGCCCGGGAGATCCACATCGAGGGAGACTTCCACGACGAAGCCTCGGTCACCGGGCTGAAAGTCACGGCCACCGAAAAGGCCCGCTTCGCGAAGAATCTCGAGGTGGTCGCCGCGGAGTTCACCGATCTCGGCATCACCCTGAAAGGCGAATTGACCGGCCACGTCATGAAAAACCTTCCCTGACACCAGCACCACCCCATATCCCATCATGGTCGAAATCCACGCCACCTACGAAGGGAGCCTCCGATGCTCCGCCATCCACGGCCCTTCGGGCTCGACCGTCGAAACCGACGCGCCCGTGGACAACCACGGCAAAGGCGAGCGCTTCTCCCCCACCGATCTCGCCGCGACCTCCCTCGGCACCTGCATGATGACGATCATGGGCATCTACGCCGAGCGGAACGAAATCGATCTGACCGGCACCAAGGCGAGGATCGTGAAGGAGATGACGTCCGAGCTTCCCCGCCGCATCGCCAGGCTGACCGTGGAGCTCTCCATCCCCCTACCCGCCGACCATCCGAAGCGCGAGGCCATCGAACGCGCCGCGATGGGCTGCCCCGTCTTCCTCAGCCTCCACCCGGAGATCGAGAAGGCGGTCGACTTCCGCTGGGTGGAGTAGCCGGAAGGCGATCGAAGCAAGCACCGCCGTACGTCCGCCTGCGCCTTCGCTCGCGGCGAATGCTGTCCCGGGAGCCTGCCTCCCGGAACCGGAAAGGTCACGGGCGGATCTTGTAGATCACCGTGTAGTAGACGGGTTCCGCTCCCGAATCGTCCCGGAGAAAGAAATTCAGATTGCCGCGGAGGGCCTTGTCCTTGCGCCGGGAGATCTCGGCGTTGTGGGTGATGCTGACATTGCCCCGCGTAAACGAACGATTGTATTCGTTGACTCCCTTTTTGAAGTGATTGAAGGGAATGCTGATTCCCTTGGCCGCCGTCAGCTTTCCGCCGGCACGAATACGGAAGGTGATTTTCTGGTTTTTCCTGAACTTCGGAAGATTCGAGGGGATGGGACTCGCCACCTCGCCGGTGGAGGAGGCCCACTTCGTCGAGATCACTCGTGCGACCTTCATCTGGAAAGTCTGCCCCACGCTGAAACCCCCATAGGTCTTGGCCTCGACCACCGCAGCAGGAAGAAGAAAGACGGTGAGGGCGAGAAGGGACGATGTGAAGGATTTCATAGCTGAGAAAGGAAGAGATTCCACGGAAGCATGGTCGCAAGGAAGCGGACCAGCCCGTCACTTGGACCGCTTGAAAAGATAGTGGTTGTCGCCGGTCACCGCGATGAACTCCCATCCCCCGTCCTTCTCCACCTCGAGAATGGTCCGGGGGAGCAGATTGAACTTGTTCATCTCCTGGGGGAAGGTGAGGGTGCCTTCCTCGGAAATCTCCAATCCGAGCCACTTGGCCAGGTTCTGCAGCGTCGGCTCCTGCATGTAGGCCTCCTCGGCCTCCTCCGAAACGGCCCAGCCCTGCTCTTTGGCGACGAGGAGGAAACCGATCCGGTCCATCTGGATCGCGTTGAGCGCCTTGTATTCGTGGCCCGCCCCCTTCGTCCCGCCCGCCGATCCGAAAAGACCGAGCGCGGCGAGCAAGTTTGCGATCGCGATGAGAAGGATGGCGGCGAGAAGGGCGAGGATGGTGGTTTTCATCGGGGATTGGACGGAAGTGGAGAAGAGACGAGCCCGAAGCAAACCGGATTCGGTGGAATCTGTAAAGCGCAAAGCACGATCTTCTCCCGATTCTCCATTGGTGTGAATCGAAGGGATGGATCCGGTCAATTCCGCTGCGTCCGCGGTCCGATCCGTTCCGCGATCGCCAGGAGGCCGAAGAGGTGGACGTCGTCGCCGATGCCATGCCGGTAGGAAAGTCCGAGATGGCGCAACCCGGCGGCGGTCGCGGCGGCAGCCGGAGAGTCGCCGACGAGGTGGAGGGGCAGACCGCCCGCGAAGCGGTGCGCCTCGCGGATCTCGTGGCCGATCAGCAATCCCGAGACGAAGCTGCGCACTTCGGAGGCCTCGAGCTTTCCCGCGAGCATCCCGGTGCGGGCGAGGAAGAGTTGGTGGAGAAGTCCTCCGGGGCCGTCCGCGGCGTCGAGTCCTAGGCGGAAGGCGGGAGAGAGCGGCTCGGCAGGCGTGCCGTCGCCTCCGATGAGACTGTCCCGGGTGAGGCGCTCGTAGGCTTCGCCCGTCAACCAGGTGCGGAAGGATTCGATCCGGCCGTCGCGGCAGACGACCCATTTCGAATGCGTGCCGGGCAGGCAGAGAACCGCCCCCTCCGGCGGCAGATCCGACAGGAGGCCGGCCACTTGGGTCTCTTCCCCGCGCATCACGTCGACCGTGCCCGTGGCGGGATCGTCATAGCGGACGCCGGGAAGGAGGAGAACCTCGCCGAAGACGTCGCTGGAGACCGAGACGATCCCGGAGGCGAGATCGCCGATACCGCACGGCGCGGCGACGTAGGGGACCTCGCTCCATCCCTCGCGGGCGCCGGCCATGCCGCTGACGAGGACAAGGGCCTCGGGATGGGTCTTTTTCCACGCCGCGCAATGCCCGGCGAGAACGGTGTCGCAGTCCCGCCCGGCCAGGTGCCGGATCCCGTCGGGCGAAGCGGAGGAGGCCACGACCTCTCCCGCGACGACGAGCTTGGCACGCAGATGGGTCGAACCCCAATCGACGGCAAGGAGGGGAAAACCGTGGTGTCGCATCATGCGAGGAGGAAAGCCGAATTTCGACGAAGGGCAAGGTCGGCCGCAACGGCAGCTTGCGTCAGGGAATGCTTGGGTGGGACATCGTTCCTTGTTTCGTCGAAAACCTGCTTTACCGAGTGCCATTCATCGTAGCATGCGCGGTTTCATCCTCTCTCCCTGCCCCCACCTGCCCGACGCCACGCCTTCCCTGTCGGCGGTTTCGATGCGGGCCGTCGGCACGGACCGGGGGGAAGCCTTCTACCGGCTCGCGCTCGCCTGTTCCCAGGCCCTTTGGCGGAAGGGACTGCCTGCCCAAGCCATCCTGCTCCTCAACCGTGCCTTTTCCGCCGATCTGAACGGGGACGAGGCGGTGCTGCGGGAATGTCCTCCGCCCTACGCCGCCCTGCGCTGGATCCTGGAGAACCGGGAGGAAGTCCACTTCATCGGAAATCCGAGACGACATTTCCAGCATCTCGCCACACGCATGAGCGGACCGCGCCGCGAGGTGCGGGTGTGGCGGGCGTGGGCCTGCTGGCGCATCGCCCGCGAAGCGAATCCCGGGGATCCGGCCGACGAGAAACAACTCGCGGAGGAAGGGATCGTCGAACCCGACGATGCGGCGATCCGGCAGGGCTTGGAAACGGTGGGCTGGCTGGGGGAATCGGAAGTCTGGAAAAGCGCCTGCAGCGCCAACGCCCGGGGAGGGTGGCCCCCTCCCTTCGACGCTGCCGTCCCCCCTACGAAGACCCGTCCGTAACCGCGCCACCGCGCCTCTTGACCCCGTGCCGCGATTCTGGGACACTGGCGGCTGCGATGGGAAGCGTCTCTGCCAACCGGCTCCCGCTCTTCGCGGCTCTTGAACTGGCCGCGCTTCTCTTTCCGTTCCTCTCGACCGCCTCGGAAAGAATCGACTTCGAGCGCGAGATCCGGCCCATCCTCGCGGAGAAATGCACGCTCTGCCACGGACCCGACGAGTCCAAAGGCGGCCTCCGCCTCACCGGCATCGAACCCGCGACGAAAGTGCTCGACTCGGGCAGCCGGGGAATCGTCCCAGGCGAACCGGAAGCGTCCGCGGTCTTGGCCCGCGTCTGCTCGACGGAACCCGACGAACAAATGCCGCCCCCCGGCAAGGGGGAAGCGCTGACGGCGGAGGAAACGGCAACGCTGGAGCGCTGGATCGCCGAGGGGGCGGTCTGGCCGAAACACTGGGCCTTCGCTCCGCTGCGGCAGCCGGAGCCGCCGAAGCTTGAAATCCGAAACCAGAAATCCGACGCTCGGAGTCCTGTCGATGCGTTTGTTCTTGCCCGCCTCGAGGCGGAGGGCATCGCCCCCTCGCCCGAGGCCGATGCCGTGACTTTGATCCGGCGTCTGTTCTACGATCTCGTCGGCCTGCCGCCCAGTCTGGAGCAGGTCGTGGCCTATCGCGCCGCGATCGAGACGGACCGCGAGGCTGGCTTGGCCAGGCTTGTCGACGATCTTCTCGCGAGCCCGGCCTTCGGAGAACGCTGGGGACGGCATTGGCTCGACCGTGCCCGCTACGCCGACAGCGATGGCTTCGAAAAGGACAACCACCGCGCCGACGCGTGGCGCTACCGCGACTGGGTCATCTCCGCGATCAACGCCGACCTGCCTGTCGACCGCTTCACCATCGAGCAATTCGCGGGCGATTTGCTGGAACGCCCCACCCCCGACCAGATCCTCGCCACCGCCTTCCACCGCCAGACCCTGACCAACACCGAAGGCGGCGTCGACAAGGAGCAATGGCGCGTCGCCGCCGTGATGGACCGCGTCGAGACCATGGGGGCGGTGTGGATGGGGCTGACTCTGACCTGCGCGCGCTGCCACACCCACAAATACGACGAGATCACCCAACGCGAATACTACGGGCTCTTCGCCTATTTCAACAACGGCGACGAAGTGAACGCGAAGGTGCCGCGCTCGCCCGAAGCCTGGGCAGCCTTCGAAACCGCCCTCGCCGCCCATGCCGAAGCAGGCACGGCCATCGAGACGAAACGGACGGCGGCGCGGGCGGAGCTGGAGAGCCGTCTCGGCGAATGGGAAGCGCGTTTCTCGGCTTGGCTGGCCGAAGCGAAGGCGGTTGCGGAGCCAACGCTCGTCCCGCTCGCCATCGATGGCTTCGCCGCCCCGAAAGGTGTGCAATTCGCGATGGAATCCGACGGCTCCCTCGTCGTCGGAGGGGAGAATCCTCCCACCGCGACCTACACCGTGACCGCGAAACTGCCCCCCGGAAGGATCACCGGCCTGCGACTCGAAGCCCTGCCCGACCCCATGCTCGGGGGACAAGGCCCCGGACGGACGGGCCACGGCAATTTCGTTCTCAACGGGATCGAGGTTTCCGTGGAGGCCTACCCCCGCAACCCCGTCCGGTTCGGCGGGGCGGCGGCGGACTACTCGCAGGGCGGCTGGGAAGCGCGCGGCACTCTCGACGGCAACGCGAAGGCGGGCAAAGAGGGAACCGGCTGGGCCGTGGGCGGCCAAACCGGCAAGGCGCATCACGTGGACTTCGGTTTCGCCGAGCCCATCGAAATCGCCGACGCGACGGAGTTCACCCTGCAACTGGTGCAGAACTACGGGGGACAGCACACCATCGGACGCTTCCGCCTTTTCGCCCTCGCCTCTCCGACCGCGCTCGCCCTTCCCGAAGCCGTCCGCCTCGCCCTCGGAACGGACGCCGCACAGCGCCCGTCCGAGGCGCGGGAGACGATCCTGCGCCACGCCGAAACGCTCGACGCGAAAACCTGGCCGATCCTCGCCGAAGCCTCCGCCCACGCCGCGAAACGCCCCTCGCCACCCGAAATGGACGTGCGCGTCGTCGGCGAACGGACCGCGGAACGCCGCGCCACCCACGTGCTTCACCGCGGCGAGTTCAAGGAGCCGCTCGACGCCGTGGTGCCGGGAACCCTGGCCGTGCTGCCTCCCGTGAAGCACCGCGGGACGGAGGGAGACCGCCTCGACCTCGCCCGCTGGCTCGTCGGAGGCGAGAATCCCCTGCCTCCCCGCGTCCTTGCCAACGACCTCTGGATGCAGCTTTTCGGCGAGGGACTCGTGCCCACGCCCGAGGACTTCGGCGTCCGCGGCGACCGCCCCACCCATCCCGAACTGCTCGACTGGCTCGCCGCGGAGCTCGTCGCCTCGGGATGGTCGCGGAAGTCGCTCATCCGCACCATCGTCCTGTCGAGGACCTACCGCCAGCGCTCCGACCACCGCCCCGATCTCGTCGAGCGCGATCCGAAGAACGAGCTCCTCGCCCGTCAGAACCGCTTCCGCGTCGAGGCCGAGATCGTCCGCGACCTCTCCCTCGCCGCCGCCGGACTCCTTTCCGCAAAAGTGGGCGGCCCCAGCGTCTTTCCTCCCATTCCCGAAGGCGTCGCCGACGTCAACTACAACTCGGCCTTCAAATGGAGCCTGAGCGAAGGCGAGGACCGCTATCGCCGCGGCATGTACACCTACTTCAAGCGCACCGCGCCGCATCCCTCCCTCGTCACCTTCGACTGTCCCGACTCGAATGTGACCGCCGTACGGCGCACGCGCTCCAACACCCCTCTCGCCGCCCTCGTCACCCTGAACAGCGAGCCCTTCGTCGAGGCGGCCCAGGGCCTCGCCCGGCGTGTCCTGACAGAACATCCAAACGGCGGCGACGCGGCCCGGATCGGGCACGCCTTCCTCCTCTGCCTGTCGCGGGAACCGCAGGACTCCGAGCGCGACCGCCTCCACGCCCTGCTGGAGCGTTCACGGGCCTGGTATCGCGAACGCGAGGCCGAGGCAGCGGAACTGGCGGGGCCGGGACGGCCCGGGGACATCGCCGCAAGCGAAACGGCAGCGTGGACCGCGACCGTGCGGGTGCTGCTGAATCTGGACGAGTTCCTGACGCGGGGGTGAAGGGTTGGCCCGGCCCGCTTTGATTTGAACCACGAATGCACACGAAAGCCCTTCGACGACGCCACCCGTGATCCGTGACCCATGACCGTCTCCCTCCATCAAACCCGCCGCGAATTCCTCGCCACCTCGGCCAGCGGACTCGGCGGCATCGCCCTCGGATCGATGCTGAGCGAGGACGGGCTCCTCACCGCCGCGAACGCCGCCGATCCTTCCGCCTTCGCCGAGGCGACCTCGCACCGCGAAGCGAAAGCCAAAGCCTGCATCTTCATCTTCATGGAAGGTGCGCCCTCGCAGCTCGATCTCTTCACGCCGAAGCCGAAGCTGAACGACCTCCATGGCCAGAGCCTGCCCAAGGAGATCCTCGACAAGGCCCGCTTCGCCTTCATCCAGCCCGAGAGCGCGACCCTGATGGGCTCGCCGCGGAAATGGGAGAAGCACGGGCAATGCGGCATGGATTTCTCCGACCTGCTGCCCCATCTCGCGACCTGCGCGGACGACCTCCTCATGGTGCGCTCGCTCCACACCGACGAATTCAATCACCACCCCGGCCAGCTCCTCATGCAATGCGGCGTCTCGCGCTTCGGGATGCCCTCGATGGGAGCATGGATCAACTACGGCCTCGGCACGCCCTCGTCGAACCTCCCCGGCTACGTCGTCCTCAACGCGGGACGGGGTGGCTCGGGCGGCTCCAGCCTCTGGACCTCGGGCTTCCTCTCCTCGAAATACGCCGGGGTGCAGTTCCGCAACCAAGGCGAACCGGTCCTGAACCTCGCCAACCCCAAAGGCCTCTCCCCCGAGATGCAGCGGGCCGGACTCGACGTCCTGCGCGATCTGAACGAGGCCCGCTATCAGGAAGTCCACGACCCCGAGATCGCCAGCCGCATCGCGAACTACGAGCTCGCCAACCGCATGCAGACCGCCGCCCCCGAATTGGTGGACCTGTCAGGCGAATCGAAGGCCACCCTCGCGAGGTATGGAATCGACCGCCCCGAACCCGAGGGCAAGGACTTTCGCGGCACCCTGCCGGGCCTGCGCACCTACGACATCTTCGCGCGGAACTGCCTCCTCGCCCGCCGCCTCGTCGAGCGTGGAGTGCGCTTCGTCAACATCATCCACGCGAGCTGGGACCAGCATTCCGAACTCGACAAGAACCTCGCCTACAACGCCGGGGCCGTCGACCAGCCCATCGCCGCCCTCATCAAGGACCTGAAGCAGCGCGGCCTGCTCGACTCGACTCTCGTGGTGTGGGGTTCCGAATTCGGCCGCACCCCGCTCGGGGAGAACCGACCCGGGCGTCTCTCCAACACCGGCCGAGACCACCACCCCAACGCCTTCACCATGCTCATGGCCGGCGGCGGCTTCAAGGGCGGTCATGTCTACGGCGCGACCGACGAGATCGGCTGGTTCGCGACGGAGAACCCGGTCCACGTCAACGACCTCCATGCCACCCTCCTGCACCAGTTCGGCCTCGACCACCTCAAGCTGACCTACCGTTTCCAAGGTCGCGACTTCCGGCTCACGGACGTGGGGGGACGAGTGATCCGGGATTGGATTGCGTGAACCTATTCCAGCCAGTGGCTTTCCGAAGCCGCTGGCTTTTGTTCGCCGCTCGCGGCCATCCGCCTTGCCCGCCTCGAACCCGGCAAAAAAAACGCTCGCCAATCCGTCTCGCCCTCTCCGTCCGCAACGATGTCCTAGCGAGGAAAAACCGGCAGGTTCATCGTCTTGTCGGAATTTCCATAGTAGGCCTCCGTCTTCGACACGAAACGGAAATAGCGAGTCTCGTTCGGTGAACCTTCCACGCTCGAGACCACGACGGAACCGCGCCGCCGCCAAGTGCCCCCTTTGCGATCCGCGGTTTCACGGATGCATTTGCCGTCCTTGGCGAAAGTGAAGGCGGTGCCCGCCTGCGACACCCAGGTCCGTCCCACGAACAAGGCCTCCGGGGACGCCTCCCGCCGCTCCATTTCTTCGGTGACTTTTTCCAGCTCGGCCTTCGCGACGAGAGCCCCCGGCAGGTCGGAATTCCGGGTGCGGGTCTGCATGATTTTGTTCAACTCCCGAAGGTAGGTTTCCCGCAAGGGCTTGGCGGCCCGCTCCGAGGCCTCCTCGTAGGTCGTGCGCAGACGGTGGAGCTCCTCGTCGGCGACGGTGGGCATGGAGAGGAACAGGCTAAAAATCGCAGAAATCGCGAAGAACGGCTTCATGGCTTTCGTTTCCGATATCGGACGATCTTGTCGGCCCTGACGCCATCCGCCCAGACCTTGCAGCTTTCCGAGAGCCCTCCCTTCCTTGCGATCCGCCGATTGTAGGGTTCAGTAGAATATCGGAAACATCCTCGCTTTCCCTCCCCTCCCTTCCGATGCCCGAATTCGAAGATGCTCCGCCGACCCCGCGGTCGGCGGCCGCCGACCCATCTCCGAAAAGGAAAAGGCCCGGCTGTCTCGCGGTCTCCCTGCTCGCCCTCCTCGCTCTCGTCCCCCTTGGCCTGCTCCTCCTCAACGGTCCCGGCTTCCGCACCCTCGCCCGCGTCGCCGGCCTGAAGGCCGCCGCCTCGAAAGGGCTGGCCGGCGATTTCCGTGTCACCGGGTCGCTCTGGTCGGGCTTCGGCCTCGAAAGCGTCGAACTCTCGGCGGACGGGAAAAGCGGGACCCTGGTCAAGCTCGAAGACCTCCGTCTCGACTACCGCGCCCCCGCCCTGGTCCGGGGTGCGAAGCGGCTCGACTGGCTCGACGGCCTGCGCGTCGGCAAGGCGGAGATCCGCATCTTTCTTCCCGAACCGGGAACGGCCTCTGGCAAAACGGCGAAATCCTCCCACGCGAAATCGGCGAAGACCGTGGCGGCTTCCGATTTCAACCCGCTCTGGAACCTCCTCGCCGCCGACCTCGCCATCGACGACCTGACCCTCTTCGTCCACCAAGGCGACAGGGTCTGGTCGGTGGAGTCGCTCCGCCTCGATCTGCCGGGGAAAGGCGACGGATCGCTGAAGATCGCCCGGATTTCGCTGCCGGGGCGGGCGCCTCTCGAAGGCATCGACGCGGTGCTGCGCAAGGAAGCGCACAGCCTGTCCATCGGACCCCTCCCTCTGCTCTGCTACGCCGAACTCGAATCGCTCGCGATCGCGGAGCCGGAACCGGGGGCCTTTTCGATCCTCGCCGGACTCGGCCTCGCCGGCGGAAAGGCCGATCTCTCGCTCCAGGCCGAGCATGGCGAACCGCTCGTCGTCACCCTCGCCCTGCGCCGTGGCTCGAGCCTGTCGCTCGACCAGATTCCGTTGCCGGATCCGAAGCTGCGTGGCGCGGTCACCGATCTCGACCTGCGTTTCCAAGGCGACCCGGCCCGTCCCGCGACCTGGGGTCTCGACGGCAAGCTCGTCGCCTCGAGAACGGGATGGGGCGAGGCGACGGCCGACTCGCTGATGCTTCTGGCCCGCGGAAACCGGATCGAGGTGGAGGCGATGCGCGGGCGCGCGACTCTGCAAGCCGACGCGGTCCTGCCCTTTCCTCAGTCGGAAACGACGGCCGATCTCGCGCAACATCCCTTGCTGCTCCAAGCGGCGGTGGACGTGCCCGCGCTGGAGGAAACGCTCGCCGATTTCGGCGTGCAGGTGCCGCTTTCGGGGTCGGCTTCGCTCCGGGCACGGGACCTGCTCGTGACGGGAAGCAAGGTCGGTACGGGCGAACTCGAACTCGTCACCGACGGACTCACTTGGGGCGGGGTCGCCCTGTCCGGAGCCTCCCTCTCCGCGCGGGTCGAGCGGGAGAATTTCATCCGCCTCGCCCTCGACCTCGGCCTCGACGAACACAGCCGCGCCCACCTCGCCGCCACCATCGACGCCACCGCGCGCCGCTACGAAGGGAAAGCGTCGGTCGCCCTCGATACCAGGGGGCGGCTTGGCACGGTGCTGCGCGATCTCGGGAAGAGCGGATTCTCCGGCGCGGCGGCGCTCGATTGGACGGGCCGCGGCGACTTCTCCGCCTCGGGACACGTCGGCGAGGCGACCCTTGCGCTGAAGTCCTTCGCGATCGGATCCGGCCGTCCCATCGACGGCACCCTCGCGGCAGGCTACTCCGACCGGCACGCCACCTTGACGACCCTCTCCCTGACCGCCGAAGGCGTCTCCCTGAGCGGGTCGGGCGAATGGGATGGCACCGTCCTGCGGCTGCCCGACTGGAAGCTGAGCCACGGCGACCGGACCCCTCTGACCCTCGCCCTGCAAATGCCGCTGGAGCCGGGACACGAAGGCGGACTCCTCGCTCAGGCAGGACCGCTCGCGCTCGATCTGTCCCTCGACGGCCTCGCTCTCGACGAGCTGACGCGCTTCTTCGCCGCCGCGCCGCCCCTCGCGGGCACGCTCGACGGCGGGATGAAGGCCTCGGGGAGCTTCGTCGACCTCGATCTGGCGGGCCGGGTCGCCTTCCACGCCGAAACCCCGGACGCCCCCGACAAAGCCCCCGCCACGGCGACGCTCGATCTCTCCCTGCGAGGCGAGGCCGCCCACCCCGCGAGCTGGGTGGCGACGCTCGACGCCCTGCTCTCCGGGCTGCGGTGGCAGGGAATGGCCTTGGAGAACATCGCACTGGAAGCCGCCACGGACGCGAGCCGGCTGGAACGTCCTCTCGTCGCGACCCTGCGCTTCGATCAATCCGGGACGGTGCTGGACGCGCGTGCCCGTCTCGACCTCGGCGAAGCCCCCACCCTCGGCGACCTCGCTTCGGTCCCGCTGCAGGCCGATGCCTCGCTCGAAGTCGGGAACCTCGCGACACTGCTGAGGGACCTCGCCCCCCCGAAATGGAAGGACCTGCCCCTCGCCGGAGCACTCTCCGCGAAGGCGGACGGCTTGAGACTGAAGCGCGGCTCCCTCACGGCGGGTGCGGTTTCGCTGCAATCCGAAAGCTTCGCGGTCGAGGGCAAGGCTTTCGAAACGGTCCGGATCGATGCGACCGTCCCCGCGCCGGACGAGATCGAAGCCACCACGACCCTCGCCCTCGATGGACGAAGCCGCCTCGAAGGACGCGGCCGCCATCATCTCAAGGAAGGCCGCTACTCGGGCGAGGTAGCCCTCGACGCCGACCTCGTCGCGAAGGACAGCCGGCTCCGCGCCCTCCTCGAGGGCCGTCCCATGGCCGCTCTGCTTCCGGGAACCACGTCGCTGCAATGGAAAGGAACGGGGCAGCTCCACGAAACGAAACACGAGGGAGAGCTTTCGCTGAAGGCGGACTCGCTCCGTCTCGCGGCGGGGGCGGAACCGCTCGACGCCGAGATCGCGGGACGCTACTCGGCCGACTCCGCCGATTTTCCGGTGCTGAAGATCGCGAGCGCTCCTCTCTCCTTCGACGGTTCCTTGCGCTGGCTGGAGAAGCAACTGACCCTCTCGGGAAAAGGCGCGAGCGGAGGACGGGAGGCTCTTTCCCTCGCGGCGACGCTGCCGCTCGATCCGGAAACGCTGAAGCCGGAGGCTTGGTTCGGCCAGGACTCCCCGGTCTCCGTCGCCCTCTCGGCGAACGCCCTCTCCCTCGGCACGGTCTCGCGGCTCTTCGCCGAAAAGCCCCCTCTGCTGGGCGATCTCTCCCTCGACCTCGACATCTCCGGCACGCCCGCCGCGCCGACCCTCGGTCTGGATCTCGGTCTCGACGGGATCGCCGTACCGCGCGAAGGCGAATCCCTGCCGGCAGGCCGGCTCTCCCTGAAGGCGGAGACGCAGGAGGCCCGGCTCTCCCTCTCGGGCGAATACCGGCACCCCGACGTGAAGCCCCTGACCCTCTCCGCCTCGCTCCCCTTCCATCCGGGAGCCTGGACGACCGGCGGACGCAAGATCGGGGATGAAACGATCGCGGCGACGGCGCGGATGGAGCATAGCTCCCTCGCCTTTCTCGCCGGACAGATCCCGGGGATCGAGTCCATCTCGGGCGATGTGGCTCTCGACGCCGAAGTCTCGGGCACCGTCTCGGCTCCGCACCTCCGCGGGGAAGCGCAGCTCCAAATCCCGAAACTGAGGCTGGAGGACCGCAACGCCCCCTCGATCCAGAACGTCGAGCTGCTCGCCCGCTTCGCGGACGACCGCGTCGTGCTGGAGCGCCTCGCCGCCGTCGTCGCGGGGGGGACGGTCGAGGGCAAGGGCGAAGCCGTGTTCCAGGCGGGCGAGGAACCTCGTCTCGGCCTTTCCTTGAAGGGCAGCGAAGTGCTCCTGGTGCGCACCCCCGACGTGAACGTACGGACCGATCTCGATCTCACTCTCGGCGGTCCCTGGTCGCAGGCCCTTGTCTCGGGCGAGATCGGGATCACGAACAGCCGCTTCTTCAAGAATTTCGACCTTCTCCCCCTCGGTCTGCCCACGCGGCGGGTCGAGTCCGCCCTGCCTACGGTGGAACGCAGCCCGCGGGGCGGCGGGGCGGCCTACCAGGATCTCGATTTCGGCGTGAAGGCCGCTCCTTTCCAGGACTGGCCCGTGGCGGTACGGGTCTTCACCAAGGATCCCTTCCTCATCCGCAGCAATCTCGCCGAATCCTCCATCACGGCCGACCTCCGTCTCGCCGGCACTCTCGGTGCCCCCCAGCCGACCGGCCGGGTCGAGATCGAAAAGGGCGAGATGAGCCTGCCCTTCAGCAAAGTGGACGTCGAAACCGGCCGGATCGAATTCGACGAGGCCACGGGATTCAACGGGGCGATCGAGTTCAAGGCCCGGGCCAAGGCGGACCGCTACCAGATCGCGATCTATCTCTACGACCGCATTCTCTCTCCGCAATACGTGCTCACGAGCATTCCTCCCCTGCCGAGCGAGGACATCCTCACCCTGATCGCGACCGGCACGACCCGCGACGAGCTGGTCGGAGGCGACGCCGAATCCCTCGCCGCGGGCAAAGCGGCCGGCCTGCTCCTGAAAAACCTCCGGAAAAAAAGCAACGAGGCCGAGGCCGATCCGACGCTTCTCGACTTGCTCGAAGAGCGAACCGAGCTTGAGTTGGGGCGTGTCAATCAGGAAACCGGCGAGCAGACCTTCGGAGGCAAGATCCGCCTCTGGAAGCAGCTCTTTTTCGTCGGCGACGTGGACCAGCAAAGCGACTACCGAGCCCTGTTGAAATACGTCTTCCGTTTCGAGTAGCGCGAACCGCGATGCGATCCCCCTCCCAGCTCTGCCTCCTGCTCGTCGCGATGCTCGCGACCGGGGTGGCCGCGCCCGGCGACAAGGTGCGGATCGAGGGACTGCGGACCGTGGGCGCCTCCCAGGCGCGCGAATGGATCGCCTCGCAGCTCCAGTTCGTCGAGTCCGCCGGCGTCAGCCACGCCCGGGCCGACGATCTCGCCTTCTTCCTCGAGACCGCGATGCGCCAGCAGGGCTACAGCGAGGCAACCGTCGACTGGAAGGTCGAGGGAACGGGCGAAGGTGCCCGCATCGTCCTGATCGCGTCGGAAGGGAACTCTCTCGTCGTCGGAAACATCTCCGTGGAGGGCAATGTCGCGCTCGAGGACGCGGCCGTGGTCGAGCTGCTCACCTCCGCGACGCGGAAGCGCTTGAAGACCAAGGAAGGCGAGGACCTCCCCTACGTGAAGGAGGACATCCGGCAAGGCGCCGCCCAAGTCGCGGCCTTCTACAAGCTGATGGGCTACCGCGACGCGCAAGTCGACCTCGACACCCGCGTCGAGGGAAGCCGTGCGGATCTCTTTCTCAACGTGGACGAAGGCCTCGAGAGCCGGGTCGGGCGCATCGATTTCCCGACGGCTCCGTCGCCGGCCCTGGCCGCCGAATTCGAGCAGCTCCGCACGGAGTTCGTCGGGAAGATCTACTCCGGCGCCGTCCCCGGCAAGCTGGCCTCGCGGGTGCGCTCCGCCGCGGTCACGGCGGGCTACTACCACGCCAAAGTGGAGGCGAAGGAGCACGAGGGCGGCATCGTCGACGGAACCAGCCGCGTCGACCTGACGGTCACGGCGGACTGGGGAGGCCCCGTCGCGGTCTCGGGCCTGCGGGTGAAGGGCAACGAGAAGGTGAAGACGGAATTCTTCGACCGGCACTTCGCCAAGCTCGTGAACCGGCCCTACTCCCCGATGGCGGCGAACGAGGCCGTCAACGAGCTCCTTCAGTCGGGGGTCTTCGAGACGGTGCGCACCGACGTGGCCGCCCAGCCGGACGGCACCTACCTGCTCGACATCGAAGTCGAGGAAGGCTACTCGCGCACCCTCGGCATCTACGGAGGCTTCACGAACTACGAAGGCCCCATCGCCGGCTTCGAGTTCCGGCACCTCAATCTCTTCGGGACGGTGCGCAAGATCGATTCGGCGATCGAGTTCTCGAAACGCGGCGCCCGCGGCGAGGTCAACTACACCGATCCCTGGTTCCTCGACGGTCCCTACCAGTTCAGCGGCGGTCTCTTCGCCCTGAACCGGGACGAGGAGGGCTACGAGAAATTCAAGACCGGAGGCCGCTACGAGCTGAGCCGCCGCTTCGGCGCGCGGAAGCAGGACTCGGTCGCCCTCTTCGGCGAGGCCGCCTACACCGACGTCCACAAGGCCGAGATCGATCCCCGCTACCTCGGCGACCGCGAGTATTTCACGCACCAGCTCGGCCTTTCCCTCACCCGCGACCGCCGCGACAACCCGAGGCGCCCGCGCAAAGGCCACCTCGCCCAGGTTTCGGTGGCGGCCGCCTCTTCGGCCCTCGGCAGCGAGGTGGAATACTGGAAGGCCGGAGGACGCCTCGGCTACTACCTGCCCGTGGGCGACCACACCCTGCGCCTCGGCGCCCGGGCCGGACTCATCTCGCCGATGGGCGATACCGGCGAGATTCCCATCGATCTGCGCTACTTCAACGGTGGCCCCTTCAGCGTGCGGAGCTTCCAGGAGCGATCCCTCGGCTTGCGCGATCCCGCGAGCGGCCATCCCGTCGGAGGGAACTTCTATTCCGTGTTCAGCGCGGAATACGAGATTCCCCTGGGCGTGGTCAACGGCCTCAGCCTCGTCCCCTTCGCCGACGCGGGGAACCTGATCTACGACGAATCCGACGCCAGTCTCGACGATCTCCGCTACGCCCTCGGCTTGGGGCTGCGCTACGAGACGCCCATCGGTCCGATCCGGGCCGAATACGGCTTCAACCCCGATCAGCGCCCCGGCGAGCCCGAAGGCACCTTCCACCTCGGGTTCGGCTTGGGCTATTGACCTGCATCGCGCGGGCCTCCGTCATCTCCTCGTCGAGGGCTTTTTGATTTTTCATTTATGATATTTATCATTTTTATTGATTTTTTTATAAATTTCCTTATTTTTGCCACAATCGGAAAACCGTGTCGACGAATCGAGCCAGCCTCGCTCCCGCACTAGCGGACTTCCGGGACGAAACACCCACACCAACCGGCTCCCGCACTTGTCCCAAGAACGGGAATTCGCCATCCCCTCGAAAACAGACATGATCCACCGGAACTTCCTCGCCGCCTTGCTAGCCGCGCTTGTCCTCCTCCCCGCCCTCTCGAGCGGGCAGAATCAGGCCCCGCTCATTCCGACAGGCAACCTCAGCGCCTTCCCCACCTTCGTACAGGCGGGAACGCACCCCACCTTGACCTGGAACGTCGTCCTCCCGCAATCGGTGGTCGACATCGTCGATATCGTCCCTCCGGGAACGATCAAGCCCAAGAAGACCCTCACGATGAAGGTCCGGGTGCTCGGGGCTTCGGTGAAGCGGGTCTGGACGAACTCCAGGGGACAGGTCACCAAATGGGAATGGGTTCCGACCGAAGCCCTCCTCCGCTACAACGGCGGCTCCTACAGCCGGATCTTCTACAACACCCACGACAAGGTCAACCCGAACACCATCGTCAAGAACCAGACCGTGGCGAAGAACAGTACGATCGACTTCGGCGGGCGCTACTATGTGGACGGCTCATGGAGCACGATGTTCACCTCGACGAGCCACCAGCACAACGTGATCGCCATGAAGAACGGGGACGATCCGCCGACCACGACCCCCCTATACCAGCAGCCGACGATCGAGAGCTTCATCCTCCCCTATCTCGACGCGCAAGGAAAGATCAAGCTGGGCCCGCGCGACGTGATCTACCTGATGGAACTGACCCACACGAACCGCAACGACAGCGGCTTCGACCTTCAGGATCTCTGCCTCCTCGTCACTTTCGAGGAATGATCCGCTTTCCCCTGTCCTCCGCCATGCGCACGAACTTCCTCCTTTTCGCGATCGCGACCGCATCGGTCCTCCCCGTCTCCGCCCAAGACCTGGCGGAGGGGCAGGCCCTCCAGATGCGGGACGCCGCCACCCACGATCAACTGAGCCAGTCCCTCCGCATGGCCCAGCAAAACGATCCGATCCGCAACATCGGACCGGCCATCGGCCAGGTGGAGGAAGACCCTTCGCTGGCTCTCGCGGGCCGCGACCTCGTCAAGGACTCCATCATCCTCTGCTTTCGCGGCAACCTCACCCTGCTTCCGAAGCGCTCCGTCCTCCACCTGCCAGAATCGTTGAAGTCCCGCTTCGAAGCCGCCGACGATGCGGCGGTGGTGCCGTGGGCGACCTTCCTCCAGAACAACCGAGGCTGGATCCGGACCCTGGAGGTCAGCCGGGAGCAGGCCATGGGCGAAGCACCCCTGCCTGCCGAGGCGAGGGCCGCGTTCGAGACATCGACCTCAGTGATCGTCGCCACGTTCCAGGGCGGTCCCATCTCGGTGAAACCCTACGTTCAACCGGAAATCGCTCCGACTCAATCGGACGAGACTTCCTCCACCGCCGCTCCCTGACCCGCCTTGCCCATGAACCGCCACCTGCCCCTCCTTGCCCTTCTTCTCGGCGCCTTCGTGTCCGCAGAGGCCCAAAGCACCGGCTACACCTTCTTCATCCGGCAGACCCAGATGCCGGGCGACGTGGCATGGGACGTTCCCGTCACCCAGCAAGGGAGCCAGCAGTCGCCCCTCGCGATCAATCCCACCGGCGCGCGATTCGACCTCTGGGCCGTCAGGTCCAACCCGCTGGCCAGCACCCTCGTCGACAGCACCTACGTCCAATCCTACGTACCCGTGGCCAGCGTGGACATCGTGTCGGAGGATCCCTACACGGTGATCCCCCGCACCCGGGCGGACCGCCCCTTCCGGGTGAACATCGTCATGCAGGGCCTCAGTTCGGACCCGACCGCTCCCGCGGCCGCCAAATCCGTGAAGCTCCTTCGGCACGTCCAGGCCTACACCGGCTCCGAATACGGCGTGACCATCGACCGCAGCAAGGCGACCCTTCTCTCCCAGGGCTCCCTGAACAGCAACGGCAGCCATCCCCTCATCTACACCGTCACCTCCATTCCGGGCGCCGACCGGACCAAGGTCAAGGGCGAGGAGCGCTTCTCCATCTACTCCCTGGCCGACTACCAGGCCCCCGAATCGCAGCTGGCCTCCAAATTCATCCAGGTCTGGCCGATGGCTTCGATCTCCGTGGCCGGAATGAGCGCGGGCCACGTCGTCAAAGGGCATGCCCCGGAGGTCAACGCGGTCCTGACCGACCTCTATCCCAGCTCCTACACCTACGCCCAGGTCTACGAAGGCGGCCCCCGCCTCGGCGTGGAAGGGACACTCGTGCCCGGCGCCTCGGTCGTGATCAACAGCTCGATTCCGCAGAACAACTCGCTCCGCCTGAAAGACTGGGACGCCACGATTCCCACCGACGGGCAATGGACATTGGAAATCCTGACGAAGACCCCCTTCGGTATCGACCGGCTCGCGCACGTCAGCTTCGTCGTCGACAGGGCGATCAAGATAAACGGCACCGTCACCTCCGTGGATTGAACCGGGAAGACCAACCGACCGCAAAGACCGCCGATGCGAGCTCCCCATCGCTCCCATTCCCGCAAACGCGAACGCGGCTCCGCCCTCATCGAGATCTCGATGAGCTACGCGACCTTGGTCATCATCTCCCTCCTCACCCTGAAGGCGTCGCTCAACGCCACCGCGGGACAGGCCTGGACGGTGAAGCAGGCCATGTCCGACGCCTACATCACCCGCGAGTCCGCCCTCGCCTCGCGCATTCCTTTCGAGGCCATCACCGGCTCGTCCTCGCTCTGGCCTCCCCATCCTTCGATCTCGACCTCCACCGTCGCGATCGGAAGGCTCCCGGGCGGCCAGGTCGTCAACGCCACGATCCACCGCACCCGCATTCCCGACACGAACAACCTTCCCGCCGCCGGAGGAACCGGTACCGCCGTTTCGAACCCCACGGGTTCCGAGGCCTGGAAGCTCCAGTCCATCCTCGCCTACCAGGTGGGCGACAGGCAGTACGTCAAATCCCGCACCATCCTGCGAATCCGCTGACCATGAGGCGATCCGCCCCCAGACGCTCCGCCGGCTACTCCCTCATCGAAATGGCGCTGGCGATGGCCTTGACCCTCGGCATCGCCGCTGCCATCGTCGCCCTGCTCCAGCAGCAGGTCTCGTTCACAAGAGTGCTCGGACGCTTCCATTTCCTCCGCGAGGAGGCCCCGCAGATCAACTCGCTCCTCGCGACCCTGGTGAACAAGGCGGACAGCTACCGCATCTACGGCTCCCACGCCCAGGCCGTGGCCGCGACCGGCGCCACCACCCACGACGGACGGGCGTTGCGCCTGCGCTTCCGCAATCCCGACGGCACCGCCTCCCACGCCATCGTCGCCTTCGAAACCCAGGACGGACAAAACCGTCTCAATTTCTATTTCCGGAACGAAACGCAGACCACCTGGCCGGGCACTCCCTCGTGGACCATCTCCTCGGTCCCCACCCTCGTCGACTTCTCGAACGACACCGGCATCCTCCTCGTCGCCATGACCGGTCCCAACGGCGAGCAGATCACCTACGCGGGCAACCCCCAATGACATGAAAGCCCCTCTCGTCAGAGCCGCCCGACGGCGGCGGGGCTACGCGACGATGGCCGCGGTCTCGTCGATCTCGATCGTCATCCTCGCGATGCTCGTCTACGCCATCAGCGGCAACATCCGCAATTTCGACGCCCAGGCGCGCGCCCAGGTGAAGCAGGACTACACCCAGAAGGAGGACGCCATTCTCAACGCCCTGCTCCACATCGTCCCGAACAAGGCGATCGGAGCCATGAGGCAGGGATCCGCCGCCAACGCCAACGCCTACACCTGGAACAGCATCTTCACAGAGGCCCTCTCTTTCGCCAACGCCGAGCAGGCGGTCCAGCCGCAGCTGCTCAACGCCCTCAGCCTCGGCGGCGCGATCTCCGCCAACACCGGCGACATCCAGTTCCAGAGCGTCTCGCAGCTCGTCAAAGCCCCCGCCGATAGCCCTCTGGGAGGCGACAACCGGGTCAACGGCGGCAATTGGTGGGAATACACCATGCTCGGCGACGCCAAGATCGGCCCCAAGCTCCCCGCCGCCCTCCAGTTGAGCCAGGCCAACTATCTCCTCGACAAGCAATACCCCCTCATCACCTTCGAGAAGACCCACGTCGATTGGTACACGAAGGGACTCGGGCTTTCCCCCAACCTGTATCCTCTCTACAATCTCCTCCAATACCCCGACGTGAAATTCGGCTACAAGAAACCCGGCGAACACTTCGTCGCGAAGCGGAACTGGTGGGTGTTCTCCCTCAATTTCGGATCCCACAACCAGGAACGCACCGGCATCCCTCCGGTCCGCAAAGACTACGTGCTCTCCATCTACGAGATCCCTTCGCAAGTACCGCTCTCAGCCGCGGCGCTGATGAGGGTCGGAAGGTTCTCGGACGGCACCGCCTGGCAGAATGTGAGCATCGAGGGCTCCCTCGTCGCGGACCAGTTGCAGACCGAGGGCTCCGTCGTCGTCTCCAACGGCGCCGTCTCCGCGCGGAAATCGCTCGACCTGACCGGTTCGGTCGTGGTCGACGGAGAGACGATCGCCAGCAATTTCGACGATCTCGGGCAGCGCGAGACCCGCGCCGCCCAGCGAGGCAGCTCCGCGAACGGCAGCGATTTCTACCAGGCCTCCGTCGGCGGCAACGTCGGCAAGGTCGCCTTCATCCCCATCAACCGAGGGCATGACACGCTCCTGAACACCTCCGACGGCAACCGCAGCGAACGCATCTCGCCGACGGGGTGGAACCACTACAGCCAGGCGGGACCGAAAGCGGCCATGACCCTGGAGATCCGGAGGATGTCCTCCAGCAGCTACCAGATGCCGACCCAGATCCGCCTGACCTACCGGAACTCCAGCAACGGAACCAGCACCGTCACCTACACCCGGGGAACGAACTGGCCGACCGAGCAGCAGGCCGGAGGCAATCTCTTCCCCTTCCAGACCGACGAGCTCGACAACCAGCGCAAGGCGCTCATCATCCACATGGATCGCCTCCCCGCCTTCGTCAACGGCCTCTCCAGCTCCGGCGGCATGTCGCTGAACCATTCCCTGCTCGTCTTTCCCCGCACCGGGGACTCCACCGTCCGGATTCCCTCGATCCCCTCCCTCGAGACAGACATGGCCATCAGCCTGCGGGGCGGCAAGGACCTCTCCGCCTACCGGGCGGGCTTCTCGCTCGTCTCGCGCTACCGCGTCTACATCGCCGATACCCTGAACAACGTCTCCATTCCCGCCCCCCCGAACTCCGGCCTGCCCGCCGGACACGCCCACTACCCTCCCCTCTCCATCTTCGCCCCGGAAAAACGTTTCGGAGAATCCCTCACCGTCATGCATCCGGTCGAAATGACCGGTCAGCTCAACAGCCTCAAGACCGGGGCCAACGACACCGTCTCTCCCCTGGAACTAATGGGAGGCAGCGACCAGCGGATCGCCGCGAACAACATCGACGCCAACCTGATTTCGCTGAGAAGCCCGGCCGAACTGCCGCCCATCCACATGATGAACTGGCTCGTCACCATCGAGGAAGTGCATTGAGCACCGCCGGAGGACGATTGCTGGCGAAAGGAAGGAAGACCGCCCGCAGCGGAGCATGGATCGCCTCCGGGGTGGACCGATGGAAGGAGATCACCCGAACCTTCCCGAGATGTAGTCCTCGGTCTGCTTCTTCGAAGGATTGTTGAAGATCGTCGTGGTCCTGTCCATCTCGATCAGCTCTCCCAGGTAGAAGAAGGCGGTGCGGTCCGAGATGCGGGTCGCCTGCTGCATGTTGTGGGTCACGATGACGATGGTGAATTCCTTCTTCAGCCGCGTGATCAGCTCTTCGACGGTCGCGGTGGAAATGGGATCGAGCGCGGAGCAGGGCTCGTCCATGAGGATGACCTTCGGCCTCACCGCGATGGTCCGGGCGATGCAGAGGCGCTGCTGCTGCCCGCCGGAGAGTCCGAGGCCGCTCGCGTCGAGCCGGTCCTTCACCTCCTCCCAGAGTCCCGCGAAGCGCAGGCTCTCCTCCACGACCTCGTCCAGCTTGCCCCGGTCGCGGATCCCCTGGATGCGGAGTCCATAGGCGACGTTCTCGTAGATGCTCTTGGGAAAGGGATTGTATTTCTGAAAGACCATCCCGACGTGCTTGCGCAGCTCGATGACGTCGACCCGGGGATGGTGGATGTCCGTCCCCAGAATGCGGATCTCTCCCTTGGAGATTCCCGCCGTGGGGATGAGGTCGTTCATCCGGTTGAAGCAGCGCAGCAGGGTCGTCTTGCCGCATCCGGAGGGTCCGATGAAGGCGGTGACCTCGCCGCGGCGGATCTCCATGCTGACGCCGCGAAGGATGTCGCGCCCCTTGAGGTAGTGGAAATGGACGTCGTCGACTTCGATGACGATGTCCGAGGGAACGGCCGGCGCTTCCGCGCCTTTCCGGTTCGGGGAGAGGGTTTGCTGGGATTCGGGGTCGGACATCATCGGTCTCATAGGGTGGTTGCCGGTCGATCGGGATCGCGCGAAGGAATGTTCACCACTTTATCTTCTTCCGGTAGTGGATGCGGAGGAAGACGGAAAGGCCCGCAAACCCCATCACGAGGAGAAGGAAGACGAAGACCGATCCGTACTGCATCGGCTTCGTGTACTCCGACTGCGGGATCCGGGCGGCGACGGTGTAGATGTGATAGGGCATCGCCTGGACGGATTGGGCGAAAAACCCGCCGAGGGAGTCGGCCGCCTCCCAGGGGAGCTTGTCCTTGTGCGAGAGCGCGGCGGTGAACATGATCGGCGCCGTCTCGCCGGCGACCCGGGTGATGCCGAGGACCGAGGCGGTCAGCATGCCGGGGAAGGCGTAGGGAATTACGGATTTCGCGATGGTCTGCCACTTCGTCGCGCCCAGTGCGAGCGAGGCTTCGCGGAAACCCGAAGGGATCGCCTTCAGCGATTCCTCGCAGGCGGTGATGATGACCGGGAGGATCATGACCGCGAGGGTGAAGCCGCCGGCGAGCATGCAGGTGCCCCAGCCCTGGAAGGAGAGGTAGCGGTCGGTGAAGAGGATCCTCAGGGTGAAGAGGGCGTCTGCCTTCGGATCCGTCGTGATGACGGGGGCGACGAGGCAGAAAAGGCCAAGACCGAAGAGGCCGTAGACGACCGAGGGCACCCCCGCGAGATTCATGATGGCGAGCCGGATCGCATCCATGAAGCGCCCCTTCGAAGAGTATTCGTTCAGATAGATCGCGGTCGTGAGACCGATGAAGAAGGCCACCACGATGCAGATTCCGGTGAGCAGGGCCGTGCCGACGAGAGGTCCGAAAATCCCGCCTCCCGAGAAGGCGTGGGAGTGTTCCTCGACGATCTCGAGGCCGGGGTTCTTCTCCTTGAACCTCGAATACTCCGGGAAGTTCATCTTGTGGAAGACCCCGTCGGCCGTTTCGAAGGTCATGAGCGTCTCCGGGCTCTTCGTGAAGAATTCCGTGTTCACGAAGGGAGGAGCCGCCTTGAAGACCACCGGGGCGCCCTTGGCGATGATGTCGATGAAGATGTAGAACGCGCAGCCCAGGATGAAGTAGGCGGCAAGGCGCAGCACGAGGGAGACGCCCTTTTCGCGGCGCCGGTGCCCGAGACGGCGGGCGGCGAAGGGGTTCTCGGAAACGGCTGCTTCCCCGATGTCGGCGGCTTCGCTCATGTCTTCAGATTTTGTGGAATCGTTTCAGCACCTGCTGGGCGGCGTAGTTCACCGCGAGGGCGATGACGAAGAGGACCATGCCCACGATGAAAAGGGCGCGCCAGTGGAGCGAGCCGCTGTCGACCTCGGGCAGCTCCTGCGCGATGATCCCGGTCATGGTATGGGCCGGCTGGGCGATCACGCCGATGCCTTCGGAGAAATCGGGGATCTTGATCTTGTTTCCCGCGACGAGCAGCACCACCATCGTCTCGCCGATGATGCGGCCGAACCCGAGGAGGATCGCGGCGATGACGCCCGACATCGCGGTCGGCACGATGACGCGGAAGACCGTCTGCAGTTTCGACGCCCCCATCGCGAGGGAGTTCTCCGCGAAGGCCGCCGGAACGTTCTCCAGCGCGTCCTCGACCAAGGTGAAGATCGTCGGCGCGGACATGAAGGCGAGGAGGAGTCCCGCGTTCAGGATCGTCAGGCGCTCCGTCATCGGAAAGCCGGGCACCCACGAGAGCCATTCGATCTGGCTCACGGCGCGCAGGGCTTCGCCGAAGACGACGATGCCGAAGAAACCGAGCACGACGGAGGGAATGGCGCCGATGAACTCGATCGCCGGCTTCACGAAATTCTGCTCGCGCCGCGGGGCGAGCTGGTTCACGTAGATCGCCGCCGCCACCGAGAAGGGGACGGAGACGACGAGGGCGATCGTGGCGATGAGGAAGGAGCCGGAGAAGAGCGGCAGCAAGCCGTAGAAATCGTTCCACGAGCTGTTCGTGATCCACTGCTTGCCGAAGACGAAGGAGGTCAGGGACGAAAGGGCGGGGACACGCCGATCGTGCCGCCACTGCCCGACTTTCCCCCGGTTTCGCTCCACCGCTCCCTCGAAGCGTTTGAAAAGGGTCTCGCTGCGTCGAAGAGCCTCCTTAGCCCGCTCGTTGCCGCCGTCCTCGGGCAGGGCGGCTTGGAGTTTCCGCATTTCCCCGAGCAGCGCGACGGAAAGCTCCCCGTGCTTCGGAACGGCGCCATAGAAGGGAGCGTTCATCGCCACGAGGTCCGGGGCGACGAGCACGACCTTGTCGGCCTCGGCCTGGAAGCGGGCCTTTTCGGCCGGATCCTGGGCTTTGGCCGCTCCCTCCAGCATCGCGGCGCGGCGGGCCGGAGCCGTGACGTAGCTGTTGATCGCGGCACGGTTCTCCATGGCGAGCTTCCGCAGATCCCCGTGCAGGGATCGCATCGGTCGGATCGCGTCCTGAATTTCCTTGAGCGTCTCTTTGAAGCCGACGAGCCCTTCCGACGACGACGCCTTTTTCTCCCGGCTTCGCTTCTTCACCTCGGCCAGCCAAGGATGCTCCTCCTTGGCGTCGGGCCCGGCCTGGAACAGCACGGCTTCGCGAATGCGCTCGCGATCCTCCTTGGAAAGGCCGCGCCCGTCGCCGCCGAGCTTCCAGACCTCTTTCCCGGCGAGAGCGGCTTCGGCCTCCGTGCGCAAGGTGGCCCGCAACGCCTCGATCTCGGCCTGGCGCGCCTCCCGCTTCGCAACGAGGTCCGCACGGGCCGGGTCGGCAGCCTCGAGATCGGCCAAGGCCGCATCCATCCTCGAGACTTCGTCGAGCTTGCGCTTCAGGAGATGCCAGCTTTTGCGGCAGGCGGCCTCGGTGTTGGCGAGGAGCCCGCGGACGACCCGGAGGATTTCATCCTCCTCGCGGGAGGATTCGTTGACCTCCGCGAAGTAGGCGATGTTCGCACTGCTGTAGAAAGCGGTGTGCGTGTCGATCTGCTCTCCCAGGCAGTCGACGAACTCCTGCCCAGCGCTGCGATAGTCCTGCAAGCCCCGCAGGTGGGAGGGAAAGAAGAGAATCCCCTCGCGACCGAGGAAGAAGCAGATCAGCAGAACAAGGATGATCGCGAGACTGGCGTTGCCGCCGAAGAAGTAGCGGATCGCATCCTGCAACCCGAGCCCGAAAATCCGGAATCCCCGCCCCCGGAAGGAAGGGGCGGCGTTCGTGGGGGCGGATTCGGCAACGGTCGGATCGGACTCGTTCATGACCGGGGGCGACGGGAAGAAGACGGGAAGGCAGACCCGCAGAGGAGTGGAGGCGAGGGCGGGCCCCGGGTCAAGCGGAGTCTCGCCGTCAGACGGCGAGCTCCGCTCGCGGGCGAACCCGCCCCGGCCCGGAGCGGCTTACTTGGCCGCGGGAATGAATCCGACGCGCTCGACCACCTCGACGGCTTTCGCGTCCGTCGTCGCCCATTTCAGGAAGTTGGCGGCCGTTTCGGAAGTCTTGCCCTTGACGGTGTAGTAGAAAAGGGTCCGCGAGATGGGATAGTCCTTCGCGTTCTCCGCCTTCATCTCAACCCCGTTGACGGCGACCGACTTGATGCCGTCTTTCGCGGTGTAGGCGAGACCGACGTAGCCGATCCCGTTGGGATTCTTCGCGACTTCCTCGGCGATCTGCTCGTTGCCGGCCATCTTCTGGGTGTCGGCCCCGTAGTCGCGGTCGCTCATCGCCATCTCCTGGAAGGACTTGTAGGTGCCCGAGGAGGTGTTGCGGGTGTAGACCGAGATCGGGCCGGCGTCGCCGCCGAGCTCGCTCCAGTCCTTGATGTCGCCGGTGAAGATGCCTTCGATCTGCTCCGTGGTGAGGTCTTCGATTCCGTTCTTTCCGTTCACGATCACGGCGATCATGTCGAAGCCGCCGACCCACTCCTGGACCTCGAGGCCCTTCGCGGCGAAGTCCTCTTTTTCGGAGTCCTTGATGTTCCGGCTCGACATTCCGATGTCGGCGGTGCCGGCGAGGAGGTTGGAGAACGCGGCGGAGGATCCCTCGGCCGCGATCTCGAAGGAGACGGCGTGGCCGGCCTCCTTGTAGGATTCGGCGAGCTGGGGGACCATCTTGGCGCCGAGCGTGTCGGAGCCCTTGATGACGACTTTGTCCTCCGCCCGGGCCGTCGTCAGACAGGCGAGGGCGGCGAGGGCGGTGGCGGCGAGAATGGATTTTTTCATCGGATGGATGGGGTTCGGAGAATGAGTTGAGGGATGATGGGGTCGGGTCGCTTCCGGTGCCGGGTCGCGGACGACACGGGCACCTTCCTCCCTCGCCCATCCTTCGCAATCGCCCTCAGGTGGCATTCTTGTCACAAAAACGTCACAGAAATGTAACCTGGAGGTCAGACTCCAGGAGCTGGAATCCCAGCCCGGACGCGGAGCGCGGCAGGAAGGCACCGCCGGGGCGTCCGCCGTCGGGCGGACTTCGTACCACCCGGCTCGCCCTTCCTCACCCCACCGTCCGCACGATGTAGCCCCCGGATTTCTCGTCGGGCTGGAGCTGGATCAAGCCCCGGTCGCGCACCTCCTCGAGAAGCGAGTTGAAGCCGCGGAAGCCGTAGTAGCTCTCCGCGAACCCCGGCCTCTTCCGCTTGATCGCCTGCTTCAGCATCGATCCCCACACGATCTCGTCCTCGCCGCGGGCCTCGGCCATGGTCTCGAAGGTCTCCAGGACGAGCTGCACCGCCTCGTCGCGCCGGTCCGCCAGCACCGCCGCCGATTCCGGCGTTCCGGTCTCCCCGCCGCTTCCTTCGCCTGCGGCCTTGGTCGGAGCCTTCTTCGCCGTCTGCCGCGATTTCGCGCTCTCCTTCTTGCGGACGAGATCGTCGTAGAAGATGAACTCGTCGCAGTTCGAGACGAAGAGGTCCGAGGTCGACTGCTTCACCCCCACGCCGATGACGTCCTTGTTGTTCTCGCGCAGCTTGCTCACGAGAGGAGAGAAATCCGAGTCGCCGCTGATGACGACGAAGGTGTCGATGTGCGGCTTCGTGTAGCAGAGGTCGAGGGCATCGACGACCATGCGGATGTCGGCCGAGTTCTTCCCCGACTGCCGCACATGGGGGATGTCGATGAGCTCGAAGTTCGCCTCGTGCATGGCGCGCTTGAACTTCTCGTAGCGCCCCCAGTCGCAATAGGCCTTGCGCACCACCACGCTGCCTTTGACGAGGATGCGCTCGATCACCTTCGAGATGTCGAAGCGCTCGTATTTCGCCTTCTCCGCCCCGATCGCGACGTTCTCGAAATCGGCGAAGATCGCCATGTTGCAGGTCTGGAAATCGGTGGACATGGGAATCCATCGCGGCATCCTCCGCGCTTCGCAATCGCGGAAATGACCGGAAAATTGGCTTGTCGGCAAAGTCGAAAACCACCATCATCCCTGCATGAGCGCGATCGAATCTCCCTCCGGCAAATCCTCGAGCGGAAAAATCATCGGACTCATCGGTTGCGGATGCCTCGGAGTGATCCTCGTCGGCCTCGCCCTGATCGGATTGATCTACTGGGGAGTCGGAAAGGGCCTGAAGAGCGCCGAACCCTACCGAGACTCCATCGCCGCCATCGAAGGCAACGCCGCGGCCGCCGAAGCGCTCGGAACCCCGATCAAGCCGGGACTCATCCCCAGCGGCAGCTTCAATTTCAGCAACGGCGTGGGCAAGGTCGACTTCAGCATCCCCGTCTCCGGCCCGAAGGGCAAGGGCACCATCCGGATCGTCGGCACCAAACCGTCCACCTCGGCCCCCTGGGCCTACGACATCTGGCAACTCGACGTGGAAGGCGGCGAGTCCATTCCGCTGGGCCAGTGACGCCGCTCCCCTAGCACGCGCCGTTGCCCTTCCCCCGCGACCGTGCGAGAGTCGCGCCATGCAGCTCGTCTTCCTTCTTTTCCTCGTCGCCGTGACGGGCACGATGTGGGGACGCACCCGCTTTCTCAAAATCTACGGACAGGAGGCCTCCAACCTTCTCTCCTCCCGCATCACCGGCGCCGAGTTGGCCGAGGCGATCCTGCGGAAGCACGGCGTCAAGGGAGTCTCCATCGCGAAGGGACGGGGGCTGCTGCCCGACTTCTACGATCCCGGGGAACGGCGCATCACCCTTGCCCCGCAGCATTTCTCCGCCTCCACCTACAGCGCCCTCGCCCTCGCCGCCCTTCAGGCGGGCAAGGCGATCCAGCACCACGAAGGCCACCGTCCCCTCCTCTGGCGCACGGCGGCGGTGCAATGGTGCACCCACCTCAGCCTGCCCCTCCTCCTCGTCGGCCTCCCCGTCCTCGCCTTCGGCATGGCAAAGACCGTCCTGCCGATTCTCGTTCTCTTCTGGTCGATCCTCGCCTTCTGGAACCTTCTCACCGTGCCGACCGAAGTCGACGCCGGACTGCGGGCACGGCGCGTCCTCGAGGACCTGCGCGCCTTCCGCAACCTCGACGAACGCGTGGGAGTCGAACGCGTCATCGGCGCCGCCAGCACCGCCTACATCGACGGCATCTCCGTCGCCGGTTCGTGGATCGCCCGGGTTCTGGTGCCTTGGGTGCGCGAGAAGGCGGGGTAGAGGCTACCCCTGGCCGACAGAGACGCTTCCGTCAATCCACCGGCTTGATCCGGATGTCCTTGAACCACACCACCTGCCCGTGGTTCTGCAGGCCGATGCGGCCGGTGCGGGGCTTGTCCTTGATCGCCACCTTGAACTTGTTCGGCGTGCCGTCGGGATTTTTCCCCGCCTCGGGCCAGTCGTCCGCATCCACGTCGAAGACAAGCACGCCGTTGATGTGGCAGGTCATCCTCGAGCCCTTGCATCTCAGGACGAGAGTGTTCCACTCGCCCACCGGCTTCGCCGGATTGGCCTCGGGGGCTTTGCCCTCGTAGAAGGACCCGTTCAGTTTCCTCGCGTCGAGCGGACCGTGCGTCTTCTGATAGCCCGCGTCGTCCAGCAACTGCACCTCGGATCCGAGGTTCACCGGATCGCTTTTCTCGACCCGGTAGAAGACTCCGCTGTTCGCGCCCTCGGAGAGCTTGTAGGAAAGCGAAAGCTCGAAGTCGTCGTAGTCCGCCTTCGTCCAGATATAGCCCATCGAGCGGGTCTTCACCGTGCCGTCGTCGCCTTCGGAGGACTCCATGCGGCAGACGAGGGAGCCGTCCTCCTCGATCTCCCAGGCGCCCGGAGCGAATTCCCAGGCGTCGAGGCTCTTGCCGTCGAAGAGAATGGTCTCGCCGGGAGCGGGGTCGGCGGCACCGAGGGAGGCGATGGAAAGAATGCCGGCGAGCGGAGGGATGAGAAGAGCGCGTTTCATGGTCGTGTCGGAGAAAGATGGAGTTTCATCCGCTTCCGCGCAAATCGAGGGCGGGAGGATTGGGGCAAAAAGACACAACGCCCCACGTCATTCTGTGCTTTTTGTGCCTTTTTGCGGCCATTCCCTTTTCATCTGGCCAAGTCACCCTACGCCGTGGCAGGGGAATATCGGATCTTCGGGATCGCCTTCAACAGGTTCCTCGTCGCCTCGGACTGCGGGTTGACGAACAGCTCCCCGGCCTCCGCTACCTCGACGATCCTTCCGGCCTCCATCACCGCGATCCGGTCGGAGAGGTAGCGCACCACGGAGAGGTCGTGCGAGATGAAGATCATCGTCAGGCCGAGTTCGTCGCGCAGCTTGAGCAGCAGGTTGAGGATCTGCGACTGGATCGAGACGTCGAGAGCCGAGACCGGCTCGTCGGCGAGAATCAGCTTCGGTTCGGGGCCCAGGGCACGGGCGATGGCGATGCGCTGGCGCTGCCCGCCGGAGAACTCGTGCGGATATTTCCGGACGTAGCGCGCGTCGAGGCCGACGCGGGCCATCAGCGCCGCCACGGCGGATTCGAGAGCGGAACGGTCGTGGCCCAGGTTCGCATGCCTCGTCAGGATCGCCTCGGCCAGGGTGCTGAAGACGGTCATGCGGGGATTGAGCGAGGCGTAGGGATCCTGGAAGACCATCTGGAAGTCGCGGCGGCGCTTCCGGATCTCGTGCGGCGGCAGGTCGGCGAGCCGCTCGCCCTCGAGCACGACGCTGCCCGAAGTCGGCGCGAGAAGCTGCATGACGAGCTTCGAAAGGGTCGATTTTCCGCAGCCGCTCTCCCCCACGAGTCCGAGGATCTCACCCTGTTCGATCTGCAGGGAGACCCTGTCGACCGCGCGGATCACCGACTTCCGGGGTACCGGCCAACCCTCGCGGCGGACGAAGTGGCAACTGAGGTTTTCGAGCTCGAGGTAGGACATGGGCGTGAACAGATCAGGCAATCGCCGCCAGACACCCCGGGCAATCCTGCACCCAGTGCGCCGTCTCCAGCTCGACGAGCTCGGGCCGGGCGCTGGCGTGCGCTGGCGCCCCCTCGCGGGTCTCGCAGCGCGGGGCGAAGGCGCATCCGCGAATCCCGTTCGCGAGATTCGGAGGCAGGCCGGGGATGGTGTAGAGCTCGCGTCCCTTCTCCTGCATCGCGGGAATGGATCGCTGCAAGGCCCGGGTGTAGGCATGGCGCGGCTTCGTGAACAAGGTCGCGACGGGCGCGCGCTCGACGAAGCGTCCGGCGTACATCACGTTCACGTAGTCGCAGACTTCGGAGACGACGGCGAGGTCGTGGGTGATGAAGACGACGGCGGTGCCGAGCTCCTTCTGCCGCCTCTGGATCAGATCGAGAACCTGCCGCTGGATCGTCACATCGAGGGCCGTGGTCGGCTCGTCGGCGATGAGGATCTCGGGCCGGGTGACGAGGGCCATGGCGATCATGACGCGCTGGCGCATCCCGCCGGAAAACTCGTGCGGATAGGAATGGATGCGGCTCGCCGGATCGGGAATGCCGACGGCGGCGAGCTCGTCGATGGCGCGGGCGAGGGCCTCGCGCGTGGACAGGCCGAGATGGAGCCGCAACGGTTCGACGAGCTGCGTCGAAATCCGCAGGTAGGGATTCAGCGAGGTCATCGGATCCTGAAAGATGAAGCTGATACGCCGACCCCGGATCGTCCGCATCTCCGTCTCGGGCAGCCGCAGCAGATCGACGCCGCCGAAACGCGCCTCGCCGCCCTCGATGCGGCCCGGCGGCATGGGGACGAGGCCGAGGAGGGAGTAGCAGGCCACCGACTTGCCCGAGCCCGACTCGCCGACGATGCCGACGGTCTGGCCCGCCTCCACGTCGAAGGAAATGCCGTCCACCGCCCGGACGATTCCGTCGCGGGTGTGGAAGTGGGTTTTCAGATCGCGGACTTCGAGGAGGGGCATGCGTCACGGGTCACGGGTCACGGGCGAGGAAAGCCAATCGACGACACGGCATTTGCTCATGTCGAAGGGCGAGTAATGGAGGACGGCTTCGCGACCGACGGCGACGGCTCCCTCGGGGAGAGACGGTCCCTTCCGCTCGACGACGGCATAGGCGCGGTAGCCGTTGGCCATCTCGACGCGGTAGAGGCGCCCGGGTTCACGGACTTCGACGATGCGGCCGACGGCCTCGATGGGGGGACGCTCCGGCATGGGTCAGAAGTCGATTTTCGCGGGGAACGAAGGGCAGAGGCCGGAGCGCTCCTCGATTTCGGCCCGCGTGTTGCCAGGCGAAAGCACCTCGACGCAGATCTCGGGAGCGATGGTGAGGACGTTCTGGCGCAGCCCCTCCTCGACCCGCCGGTCCGACACCCAGACGAGATCGCCCCCTTTGACGCCGCCGTTGGTGGAGACGGGGCATTCGGCACATGCTTGCCCCCCTTCCGGCATCAGCTCGAGCAAGCGCCGCATCCCCTGCGATTGAAGTTGCGAATGCTGGAATCCGGGAGGCGGCACCATGATGATCCGACCATGCTTGTCCGTTTCGATCCGGTAGTCGGACGAGGCAAGAAAAGGATCGGCCTCCAGCTCGCTCCAGCGTTCGAGGTTCAACGCCTCCTGGTCGAAGACTTCGGGAAGCTTGGCGAGGACTTCGCTCATATCCCTAGGATAAGGAGGATCGGTGACCTCCGCAAGGTCGGTTTGCGGCAGGTTCCGACGAAGGAAAATCCCGCCACGCCGCAAAAAAGCGGTTGCCCCGCGTCCCGCTTTCACGCATCTAGCGCCTCCATGGCACGCATCAACGAACACTTCCTCAAGCTCAAGGCCGGCTACCTCTTCCCCGAGATCGCCCGGCGCGTCAACGCCTTCGTCGAGACGAACCCCGAGGCGGCGAAACGCCTCATCCGCTGCGGGATCGGCGACGTCACCGAACCTCTCCCCGAAGCCTGCCGCCAGGCGATGCACGAGGCCATCGACGAGCTTGGCGACGCCGCCACCTTCAAGGGCTACGGCCCCGAGCAGGGCTACGCCTTCCTGCGCGAGGCCATCGTCGCGAACCAGTACGCCGACCTCGGCATCTCCGCCGACGAGGTCTTCGTCTCCGACGGCTCGAAGTGCGACACCGGCAACATTCTCGACATCTTCGGTTCCGGAAACGTCATCGCCATCACCGACCCGGTCTATCCGGTCTACGTCGACACGAACGTGATGATCGGCAACACCGGCGAGGCCGACGCCTCGGGCGCCTACGAAGGGCTCGTCTACCTGCCCTGCACGCCGGAGAACGGTTTCGTTCCCGCCATCCCCGACCCCCACGTCGATCTCGTCTATCTCTGCTATCCGAACAATCCCACCGGGGCCACCGCGACGCGCGAGCAGCTCGAGGCCTGGGTCGCCTACGCGAGACGGGAAAAGGCGATCATTCTCTACGACGCCGCCTACGAGGCCTTCATCCAGGATCCCGGGCTGCCGCGCTCCATCTTCGAGATCGAGGGCGCGCACGAGTGCGCCATGGAGTTCCGCAGCTTCTCCAAGAACGGCGGCTTCACGGGCGTGCGCTGCGCCTACGTGGTGATTCCGAAGGCGCTCATGGGTCGCACGGCCGACGGGCGGGAGCACGCCCTGCATCCGCTCTGGTCGCGCCGCCACAGCACGAAGTTCAACGGAGCCAGCTATCCCGTGCAGAAGGGGGCGGCCGCCGTCTTCTCCGAGGAGGGCAAGGCACAGGTCGCCGCCCTCATCGAAGGCTACATGGGCAACGCGAAGCTCCTCCGCGAAGCCTGCGCCGCGGCCGGGCTCCCCGTCTACGGCGGGGTCAACGCGCCCTACGTGTGGGTGGGCTGCCCCGGCGGATTGAGCTCCTGGGACATGTTCGACAAGATGCTGCACGAGGCGAATGTCGTCATCACGCCCGGCTCCGGCTTCGGCGCGGCGGGCGAAGGCTACTTCCGCATCTCGGCCTTCAACACCCGGGCCAACGTCGAGGAAGTGTGCCGACGGATTCGCAGCACCTTCGGGTGAGAGAGGGCTGGCCGGGCTGACGCTCGGTCAAGGCCTGTTCTCGACGAAGCAAGGGATGGCCACCCGGACCGGGCACGAAGCGCGGGAGGGACGCACCGCTTGGGGCGTCGGCACGGGAGGGGCTCTTGGTTCTGCGGCGGACGCCTCGGCAAGGCGTCCCTCCCGTTCACCGCTCCCTCGCCCGGGTGATCTCGACGCTGACGCGGTCGCAGTCGGGCAGGATGAATTTCTCGACCTCCAGCGTCACCGCGCTAACGCCGTCGAAGGCGAGCACGGCGGCGGCGAGATCCTCGGCCAACGTTTCGATGAGCCGCCGCTCGCCGGATGCGGCGACTTCGCGTAGGCGCTGCGAAACGCGATAGTAGTCGATGGTGTGCTCGAGGCGGTCGTCGAAGCCCTTGAACGATCTCGCCAAGGTGATGGAGACGTTCGCCGCCACGCTCTGCGGCAGCGCCCTCTCCTCGTCGGGCACGCCGATGCGGGTGACGAGACGGAGGCCCTTGATCTGGATGCGGTCGCTCATTTTGGCGCAGCCTAAATCCGAAATCCGAAATCCGAAATCCGAATTCCCGATCCGAACTTCGGATTGGCTCAACCGAGCCGGAAGCGGATCTCGCGGATCTTGTCGGCGCCGAACCGCGCTTGCATCCGTTCGAGAATTCGCCCCTTCATGCGCTCGAGCTCGTAGTGGACCGTGGCGTGGAGCACCTGGATGGCGAGGACGCGACGCTCCAGGGAAACCGGACGGGCCTGCGTGGCGATGAAGTTGTCGACCATCTCGTTCCACGCCTCGAAGACCATCTCCTCGTGGAAGCGGTCCTTCAGCCCGAGGCCTTTCAAGGTCTTGGTGACGACGGTGTCGATCTTGTCCTCGTATTTCGAAGTGTCCTGCGGCTCCCAGTAGCCGCGCCATTCGGCGAGGACACGGTCTTTGAGCGGGCGGCGGGATCGGTAGCGCATGGGTTCGGAATTCCGTTCACCCCGACACCAGCACTCCGAAGATCACGGCGGCGACATGGCAGGCGCTCCCCGCCATCACGAAGAGGTGCCAGATGAAATGCCCGTAGCGCAGGCTGCGCTTGAGGTAGAAATACACGCCACCGGTGTAGCATAGCCCTCCCGCGACGAGCCAGGCGATGCCGACCGCGCCGACCGATTCGACGAGCGGTTTGATCGCGACGCAGATCATCCAGCCCATCAGGACGTAGAGTGCGGTGCCGAGTTTGTCGAAGCGGGGGAGGAGGATCGTTTTCAACACGACCCCGCCGAGAGCGATGCCCCAAACCACAGCGAGAAGCGACCAGCCCCAAGGTCCACGCAGGTTCACGAGGAGCCACGGCGTGTAGCTTCCCGCGATGAGGACGAAGATGAGCGCGTGGTCGAGGATCTGGAGAAGGCGTTTCCTGCCATGCGAGGTCACGGAATGGTAGAGCGCCGAGGCTCCGTAGAGGAGGACGAGGCTGCCCCCGAAGACCGACACCCCGACGACGTGCCAGGCGGAGAGCGGGATGGCCAGCCGGAGCATCGCCACGAGCCCGACGGCGCTGAGCACCGCCCCCACGGCATGGCTGACCGAATTCGCCACCTCCTCGCCGTGGCTCTCGCACAGGACGCTCCGCTCCTTCATACGAGGACCATCGCTCCGCTTTCCGCCTCCGGCCAAGGAAAAAGCGTCTTGGACACGGACGAATTCACGGTTTCAAAGCGTCCGATCGGATCTATATTGACCGCTTCTCCCGCGACATGACCTTTTCGCCACGCCTTTCCACCGCCCTCGCCGCCGGTTTCGGGATCGCGCTGCTCCTCGCCTCCTGCGAGCAGGCGGCGCCCTACCTCGAAAAGGTGAAGCAGGCCCTCGACCGCGAGACCGACGAGGAGGTCGCGGCACGGAAGCCGAAGGCGCCGTCCGAAATCCCGCCGCCGCCGGCCCCCGTGAAGATGGAGCCGGTCGTGAACAAGGACGCCCGCGTCTCCATCCTCGGCTATCACGATTTCACCGACGGCACCTCCTCGAACGACATGATCCTCAATGTCGAGGACTTCCGCCGCCAGATGCAGGCGATCCGCGACGCGAAGCTGCCCGTCGTCAGCATGCGCCAGTTTCTCGACTGGAAGCAGGGAAAGGCCGACATCCCCGCGGAATGCGTCATGATCACGATCGACGACGGCTGGAAGGCGACCCACAGCCTCGCTCTCGGAGTGCTGAAGGAGTTCGGCTACCCCTTCACCGTCTTTCTCTACAAGAACTACATCCACATCGGGGGCCGCTCCCTGACCCACGACGAGATCCGCGAGATCGCCGCGAGCGGCGGCACCCTCTCCAGCCACTCCGTCAGCCACCAGAACCTCTCCGCCCGCGGCTCGCGTTCCCCAGCCGCCTACGAGGCCTGGCTGCGGGAGGAGCTGGTCGAATCGATGCGCTTCCTCGAGGAGAACTACGGCGACACCGGCGCCGTCGTGAAGGCCTTCGCCTTCCCCTTCGGCATCTACAACGACCGCGTCCTCGAAATGGCCCGCGAAGCCGGCTACGAGGCCTGCTTCACCGTGGACGGAAAGAAAACGACCTGGGAAACCGAAGACATGAAGATCGGCCGCTACGTCGTCCACGGGAGGACCCTCGCGAACTTCGATCCCGCGCTCGACTTCGGCGGCGGGGCGGCGACCATGGGAGGACGGAAGCTCCTCGCCGAACAGCGTTCCGAAGACGGCGGCGCGCAAGGCCCCCTCGTCGCCGTGAAACCCGACGCGAACGCCGTCATCGGGAACCGCCTCCCCCTGATCGAAGTCGATCTCTCGAAGCTGGAGGGCGTCGATCCCGGCAGCATCGTCCTGCGCGTCTCGGGTTTCGGACGCGTCGCCCATGTCTTCGATCCCGCCAGCGGCCGTCTCACCTACCAGATCCCCCAGCGTCTCCGCGTCGAGACCTGCGCCGTCCAGCTCTCCTTCCGCCACGCCGGCTCGAAGCAGAACGAAGTGGTCGGCTGGACCTTCCGGATCGATCCGCTCGCCGACTACCTTTCCTCCGAAGCCACCGCTCCCGGAAAGAATGCTCCCCTCGACGCCACGGCAGAAGAGCCTACCGCTTCCCCTCCCTCCGCAGCGGCGCCTGCGCCGAGAGCCATCGAACGGCGCCTTGTCCAAGAGAAGCCGATGCGGTAGATTGCCGTCCATGAACACGGCTCGTCTCCTTGACCGGATCACCTGCGATCCGCAAATCTTCGGTGGAAAACCCATCCTCCGGGGACGTCGCCTCGCCGTCGAGCACATCCTCGGCATGCTCGCCGCAGGAGACGACGCTGAGACGATTCTCGCAGGCTACCCTTGGCTGGAGGCCGAGGACATCCAGGCCTGCTTCGTCTATGCCTCCCTGCTCGCCCGCCACGAACGCATCGAACTTTTCCCCATCGCCTTGGCTTCCTGATGGCGAGGCTCCTCCTCGATACCTGCGTCTGGGGCGGCGCGGTCGCACCGCTCGCGGAACTCGGCCATGATATCGTATGGACGGGACTCTGGCCGGAGGATCCCGGCGACAGCGCCATCCTCGATTATGCCTTCAAGGAAGACCGTATTCTCGTAACGCCCGACAAAGACTTCGGAGAACTCGCCATTGTGAAGGGAATGAGCCACTCTGGCATGATCCGGCTGGCTGGGTTTCGCACAGCGCAAATGGCAGGAGCCATCCCATCGCCTCGTGATAGCCTACGGTTCCGAACTTACAGCCGGAGCGATCATCACCGCCAGCCCCGAGCGCGTCCGCATCCGAAGCCAACGCTGACTTGATCTGGACTTTTTACCTTTTACTTTCCCACCTTCCACCGCCCAAAGGGCGCCGCCATGTTCTCCAACCTCTCCGAAAACCTCCAGGAAACCTTCAAGAAGCTCCGTGGCCACGGCAAGATCAGCGAATCGAACATCTCCGACGCGATGCGCGAGGTGCGGCTCGCGCTGCTCGAAGCCGATGTCGAGCTCTCCGTGGCGAAGGAGTTCATCGCCCGGGTCAAGGAGAAGGCCCTCGGCGAAGCGGTCCTGCGCACCATCTCGCCCGGCCAGCAGATCGTCAAGATCTTCAACGACGAGATCGCCGCTCTCCTCGGCGGCGACGCCGCCCCGCTCGACCTCAACCCGCCTGCCCGCATCCTCCTCGTCGGACTCAACGGCGCGGGGAAGACGACGACCTCGGCCAAGCTCGCCCTGCATCTTCGGAAGCAGGGCCGCCGCCCCCTCCTCGTCGCCTGCGACCTCTACCGGCCCGCCGCGGTCGAGCAGCTCGTCACCCTCGGCAAGCAGATCGACGTCCCTGTCTTCCGCCCCGAGCCCGGCGAAAGCGACGTCCTCAAGGTCGCGAAGGAGGCTCTGAAATGGGCCGAGCAGCAGAACGGCACCGTCCTCATCTTCGACACCGCGGGCCGTCAGGAGGTCGACGAGGCCCTCGTCGAGGAACTGCGCCAGCTCCACCGCTTCCTCGAGCCGCGCGAGACCCTCCTCGTGGCCGACGCCGCCACCGGGCAGCAGGCGGTGAACGTGGCCAAGACCTTCGACGGGATCATCGGCCTGACCGGTCTCGTCCTGACCAAGCTCGACGGCGACGCCCGCGGCGGAGCCGCGCTCTCGATGCGCAGCGTCACCGGCAAGCCGATCAAGTTCGCCGGCGTCGGCGAGAAGCTCTCCGACTTCGAGGCCTTCGTCCCCGACCGCATGGCCGGGCGCATCCTCGGAATGGGCGACATCGTCGGACTCGTCGAGAAGGCCGCCGAGGCCATCGACGAGAACGAGGCCCTCCGCATGGCCGAGCGTCTCAAGCGTGCCGACTTCGACTTCAACGACTTCCTTGCCCAGATGCGCATGATGAAGCGCATGGGAGGCATGCAGAGCCTGCTCGGGATGATCCCCGGCATGGGCGACAAGCTGAAGGGCGTGGATCTCGACGACAGGCGGATGAAGCGGACCGAGGCCATCGTCCTCTCGATGACCCCGCAGGAGCGCAGCCGCCCCGAGATCATCAAGGCCTCCCGCCGCCGCCGCATCGCCATGGGCAGTGGCACCAGCGTCACCCAGGTGAACCAGCTCCTCAAGCAGTTCGGCGAGATGCGCAAGATGATGCGCAGCAAGGGCAAGATGAGCCAGCTGATGAAGCAGTTCGGCGGAGGACGGATGCCGTTCTGAGCCGCCCCGCATTCCCTTCTTGCGTTCGGCAGCCGTGCCCATGCCAAGGGGCGCCAGTCAGAATTGAGGTTTCTGGTTTCAATCCACGCTCCCACGCGGGGAGCGACGGCTCAGTATGGAGCGACGGAGTATCTCAATCCGTTTCAATCCACGCTCCCACGCGGGGAGCGACTCGAGGTCATCCGGATCGCCAAGGGCGTGGTCGGTTTCAATCCACGCTCCCACGCTGGGAGCGACGACGCCGACTTTCCACAAGCCTTGGAGCGGGCGGTTTCAATCCACGCTCCCACGCGGGGAGCGACTGGGATCTGGAGTTTGGAAAGGAGGTGGCGGCATGTTTCAATCCACGCTCCCACGCGGGGAGCGACCATCAGGTGCTCCGCGGAGCCTTTGGGCATCACGGTTTCAATCCACGCTCCCACGCGGGGAGCGACGCAATCTCGTCGCGCCTCTCATGCAAGGGTGGATGTTTCAATCCACGCTCCCACGCGGGGAGCGACCGCCATCGACGTTGACGGTTCCCGCGCGGCGATCGTTTCAATCCACGCTCCCACGCGGGGAGCGACGCGAGATCCGCCGGCGGCTCCACTGGCTCTTCGCGTTTCAATCCACGCTCCCACGCTGGGAGCGACAGGTGCTCG
>JBBCIU010000021.1:0-92827 GCA_037190325.1 Verrucomicrobiales bacterium
GGGGGCGAGATAATCATTCAGCCATGGCGCCCCTTTATGAATTCGCACTGCGAATGACGGTCCAACAGTTTACAGTAAGCTGGGAATACGACTGCCAAATTGAGTGTCGGCAACCACTGATGGACTCAAAGGTGAAATGCAAACTGAAATTTGAAATGACTGATATATACGATTTTGGGGGGCCGACGCCTGCTGATGCGATCATAAATACCGTCCTTGGCACGGGTGGTGATGGATGGGGCGGAAAATATGATATTGGAGGGGTTCCGTATTGGGTTATAGCGAAATGGAAAGCGTCGGCTGAAGGCGACATCAAGCGAGGCTTGCGAAAGGAATCTTTCAATCAGCACTCTGGGGGATTAAACTGACAGGCAATGAATTGATTTTATATGCGCAAATAGAAAGCCTTCATCGAGGTGAGCCGAGGCGCGCTTGATCCGGCGCTGAGAGTGAGGATCGATTCGCGAAGAAGGAAACTTATCGGGAGCGGTCTCAAGCGATTCAAGGCTGCCCGCAGTTGATAAAGCCCCCATCTACGACCCAGAATGAAAAACACCGTTGGAATAGTTATAGTTGATTTGATGGTATTCTCTTTTTTGGGTGCACTTGTGTTGTTGTTCATAAGACCTGGAATCGATGACTCTTTTTCGGAAACCTCGGCATTGGTTGGCGTTTTTGTTTTCATCGTCGGCATGACGTGGGTGCGAGCCATGCGGAGAAACCGCCATTCGGGTCGTTCCTAGTATTTGGAGATAGTGGAAACCAATGGCATTTGATATGCTAACCTATTTGGAAATTAAACCCGGATTCGGCTTTTGACTCGGCTTCGCCTCGCCCTCCGGGCTGCCTTCGGCAGTCTATCTGCACTTCGTTCCGATTCGCTATTCACGGCCCTGAGTGCCAAAACGTTTACGGGATCCGGCTGGCTTTGATTCGCCCGGCCTCTCGCCGGGCTCACCCCTTCAGGGCTGCGCTACGCTTTGACTGCGGCTTCGCTTGGCCCTTCGGGCGAACCGTTGGTTCGTCCATCTCTCTATGCTCGATTGTCCAAAACGCCTCATGCCTTCGGCGTCTTTCACTTATCGTCAGAACGCTTCAATTGCCTCCGCTTCGCTCCGGCTATGCGGCATGCGACCTTCTTAGAAGGCTGTTCTTCCCATGCCACTCTGTGGCCAAGGCATTCACGGGCCATTGCCACCTCCCGGCTCCTTCGCCTCCGCGCTGCCTTCGGCAGCCTACCTCGTCTCCCGCCAATCGCCTCGGTTCACCTCCAGTGCTGTCCTCGCCAACTCTAAGGGCCATTCCCGGGATTTTTGACTCGGCGGCTCCGACCGCCGCCTCGCCCTGCGGGCTACGCTCCGCTCCGTCCAAAGCCCCTCCGACCCTCGGGTCTTTTCGCCCAGGGCTCCGACAAACAAGCGGTTAGAATCGGAGCAAAGCGGAGACAGATCCCACACGGCAGCCCGAAGGGTGACGGAGCCGAAGGCGGAGGAATCCAACGCGACCGATCCGGCTCTGCCGTCGCATTCCCTCGCCCACCCGCATCCGCCGTTCAAGGTCCAGGCCCCTCGCCCCCGGTGCCGGGCGGGGAGGAGCCGACCTCAAGGCCGAGGAGATCGGACGGGCCTGCCTGCCCAAGATTGCAAGAGCTCCCGCAAGCGCCTTCGCCGCCGCGATTGACTTCCGGGGTGTTCCGATGGTCTAATACCCCTTGCGCGGATGGCGCAGAACGATGATCCCCTTCCCCAGCCTGCTTCGGCTCCCGCATGGCGCCGCGTCCGCTCTCGCGGCGCTGTTCGCCTGCCTGCCGCTTTTCGGAGAAGAGGTCCCGGACCTGCGCGTCGTTTTCGGCCCTGAAACGACCGCTCTCTCGGGCCGGGTCGATTCGGAAGCCACCGCAGCCGCCCTCGTCGCAGCGGTGAAATCGGCCCGGCCGGACCTCTCCCCCGACCCCAGCGGACTCGCCATCGACCCGGCCGCCGCCCTGCCGGCCTTCTCCGACCTGCGGAGCCTCCTCGACGAAATCGCCCTCTCCACCCACGAGGGGCGCTTGGAGCTCTGGCCCGACCGGCTTGTCATCGGGGGCCTCACCGACAGCCTCGTCACGCAGAGCGCCCTCCGCATCCGCATCGAGCCCATCCTCGCCGGACGCACCTTCAACAACCAGCTTTGCGTCGTCGCCACCGACGACCTCCCGAAAATCGACGTCGCCCTTTCCCACGGCCAGATGGTCCCGGCGGACGGTCCCGCGGCCGGGCCGGCCCCTGCCGTGGAAACGCCGTTCGAAGCCCCCGGCGTACGACTGGACAAGCTCCTCGCGACGATCCACCTCCTCGGCGACCTCGACCGCCTCGCCGGACGCGCTCCCGCCGTTCCACCTTCCGGCGAACCGCTCCGGGCCCAGCCCGTCGAAATGACATCGGGAACGGCGCCCCCCCTCGCTCCTCCAGCCGCCGATCCCTTCGAGGCGCTCCCGTCGGTCCATTTCTCGCGCAACACCTTCCTTCTCCAGGCAAACCAGATCCCCACCCTCGACGCCCTCGCCCAGAGCCTGCTCTCGCCCTCGCGTCTCGGCGCGCGCGTGCGGATCGAGGCCCTCAAACCCAAGGAAGGCTCCTCCGCCTTCAACGACTACCTCTGCGAACGCCGCGCCGCCGAAGTCGCCCGCTTTCTGACCGAGCGCGGCGTCGCCCCCTCGCTCTTCACCCTCCGAACCCTGGGGACGGACTCCCCGGTCGATTCAGGCGAGGTGCGTCTCCTCGTCGAGACCCTCGCGCCTCCGGCCGCCCCCGTCGAAACGGCGACGACCTCCGGAACGCTCCCGGCCGCTCTGCCTCTAGGCGATCCGAGTCCCGAAGGCGCCCCCCCCCTTCCTTGATGGCGCGAGCCAACTGGGCCCTCCGAAAGCGACGCCAAGGAATGCACCGCCTAGCTTGCCTGGCTGCCCGGGCGCCGGAATAGATCGACGACACCGAGGACATTCTCCCAGCGGCGGATGGAGAGGTCGAGGAGGAGCAGGACGAGAAAGGCACCCAGGAGATAGGGCCAGAGCTCGACATAGCGGGCGACGGCTTCGCCGGTCAGCTCGAGGGGAACGTCGGGGCTCTCCAGCCAGGTCCCCCCGGTGATCTCGCAGGCCTGCCGCAGGAGGGCATCGTCGATCCGTCCGGTGGCGACTTCGGCGGAGGGATTGTGGACGTGTCCGGCGGAGACCATCTGCGATCCCGATTTCGCGCGGACGAGGTAGACGCCGGGATCGGCGGGGCGGAAGCTCGACTCGTACCAGCCCGGTCCCTGCTGGGCGAGGGCGAGGGTGGCGACGGTCCTCATTCCGGAGCCGAGGGCGCTGGCGGGGACATGGAAGACCTCGGCCTCGACGACGGCCCCGTCGCGGCGGGTCGCGGGATTCTCGGCGAGATCGACGGCGATCCGGACCTCGGAGCCCTCCTCCTCGAGGCGCAGGTCCATGTCGAGTCCCTGCGGGGCGCGGGCGGTCTCGCGCAGGACCTGGGACCAGAGGCGGCTGTAGCCGTCCCAGTCCGCGACCCAGAGCGCGGCCCAGCGGGACTTGCAGTCGGAGGTGAAGGCCGTGACCTTGCCGAGCCCGAAGCGCCAGTGGGCGAGCAGCGGATCGCCGGTGTCGGTGACGAGGGGGACCTGCGCGGTGGCCTTGCGGTTGGTCTTGACGTAGCCGAGCAGCGGCGGAGCCACGCCGTCCTCCCAGTCGCGGAGCATGGGATGGCGCTCGACGAGCTTCGGCTCGAAGGCCTCCTCGCGGATCATGCGCCCGGTATGGGTGAGGGTGTCCTGGGTGAAGATGCGGACGATGGAGGCGGGGTCCATGGTCACGTAGCTCTGCCCGCCTCCGGCGGCGGCGATGGACTGGAGCAGGCCGACCTGGGCGCCGGCTCCGACCGCGACGGTGGAGATGGTGATGCCCTCGGCGTGGCATTGCGAGGCGAGCGCCTGATAGCCCTCGCCGGAGGTCTGGCCGTCGGTGAGGACGATCATGTGCTTGATCTTGGCCTTCACCTTGTTCAGCTCCTCGCGGGCCTTGACCATGCCGGGGTGGATGTTGGTACCGCCGCCGGAGCCGATGAGGGCGACCTGGCCGGCGATGGCGCTGGTGGAGGTGACCTTCGTCATCGGCACGATCTCGTGGACCTGCGAGTCGAAGGCGTAGACGCCGATGGAGTCCTTGTTCGTCAGCAGTTCGGCGCTGGCGATGGCGGCGGACTTGCAGATCTCGATCTTCTGTCCGGCCATGGAGCCGGAACGGTCGATGACGAGGGCGAGGGCGGAGGACTGGAATTCCTCCTGGTCGGGGGCCTTCAGCTTCACGGGCAGCACCTCCTCGACCGGCGTGCGGTAGTAGCCGCCGACGCCGAAGGACTTCATGCCGCCGACCATGACGAGGCCGCCGCCGAGCTTCTCGACGTAGTCGCGGATCGCGGTCATGCGCGTCTCGCCCACAAGATGGGCGGGGATGTCGGAGAGGATGATGCCGTCGTAGCCGGCGAGCTCCTGGAGGGATTCGGGAAGGCCCTCGGGCGGCCGCGTGTCGAGGCGGATGCCCTCCTTCTCCATCGCCGCGACGAGGTAGCGGGCCTCGCCCTCCTCGCCCTCGACGTGGAGGAAGAGGGGCTTGCCCCGCACATCGACGATGGCGAGGGCCTCGTTGTTCTCGGGGATGGCGTCGCGCCCCTCGAAGCCCTCGACGACGGCGCGGTAGCTGTAGAGGTTGCGCTGCTCGGGAACGCGGGTGAAGCGGTGCGTCGCGATCTCTCCGGCCTTCAGCTCGATCGCGACGGCGTCGACCTCGACGCCGTTCTCGAAGAGGCGGAGGCGCCCGGGGCCGGAAAGGGAACCCTCGACGGTGGCCTCGAGCCCTAGGGTGGCCCCCTCGTTGAGGCGCGACTGCGAGGTCGCGAGGCGGGTGACGCGGACGTCGGGCTGGATCGTGCCGGTGACGCCGACGGCATGGATCTTGACGCCGGCGACGGCGGCCTCGGCCGCCGCGTCGAGAAGGGAGCCGCGGGTCTCGACACCGTCGCCGACGATGACGAGGTGGCGGGCGGAGCCCCCGGGGAAGAGGCCGCGGGCGAGGAGGACGGCCCGCTCGAAGTTCGACGAGGCCCCGATCTCGTCCATCAGGGCGGCGGCCTTTTCCGGATCGGGCAGTTCATCGCGTTCGCCGGGATGGAGGAGCAGCCGGCCCTCTTCGCCGAAGGCGACGAAACCGGCGTCGGCGGCTCCGCCGATGGAGCGGCGCAGCTTTCCGGCGATGTCGTAGACGGCACGCAGGCCCTCGGGTCCCTGGCTGCGGCTGTGATCGAGGAGGAAGAGGACGGACTGGTCCCGGCTCGTCATGAGGCGCGCGGGCGAAGCGAGGGCGACGAAGGCGAGAAGAACGAGGAGGGAGCGCACGACGAAGAGAAGCCTCCGCCGCGTCGCGCCCATGGGATGGGTCGAGCGAGCGTCGAACCAGAAGAGCAGGCCGAGGGCCGGCAGGGCGAAAAGAAGGATCTGGGGATGGAGCCAATCCATGCGCGGAAAATCTCAGTAGACGGCGTGCCGGTGAAAGAGCCAGCTTTCCAGTAAAAGCACGAAGACGACGGCAGAAAGGAGCCACAGCTTGAGATTGCCGGCAAAACGGCTTTCGACGGCGAAATAGTCCGCATCGCCGGTCGCGGCGGGATGGCGGGCGCGGAGGTCGCTCTCGGCGGCGGAGAGGAGATGGGAGGCACCGCGCTCGCCCGAGTCGGTCTCCCAGGTGCCGATGCGGTCCATCTCGACGAGACCGGCGGAAAGAGGCAGCCGCCGGGTCTTGACGTCGCGCCCCTCCCGGCTCGTCCATGTGATCGAATCGCCGGAGACGCGCGCGAGCTCGCCGGTGCGGTGGAGACGGGACTGGCCGGAGCCTTTCTCCGGCTCGACGCACCAGTAGAGGGCGTTGCCCATGAGGATGGGGAAGGAGGCGGTGAGGGGAAGGCGCTCGGAGAGCCCGGGGGAGAAGCCCATGACGACGAGGCGGGCCCCGGCGACTTCGCCGGCGGAGAGGACGGGATCGCTTCCGGCGAACCAAAGGGGCTGGAGCGATCCCCGCGCCTCGTAGACGGCGGTCTGGGCGAGGGCGACGCGTCCACTGCTGACGCGGAAGAGCACGGGGTGCCTCTCGTCGCCGACACGCACGCCCTCGTAGGGCACGGGGACGGAAAGCGGCCGCACCGCGAGGGGGCCGGTGGAGGCGGGGGGGTGGATGACGACGGCGGGGAGTCCGGCCGGCCATTCCTCGGGGAGCCAGCCGTCGAAGATCACGGCGTCGACCTTCTCCGCGAGGGGCCAGACGGCGGGGCTGCCCTTGAGCAGCTCGAAGCTGCCGCTCTCCTGGAGGGAGGAGAGGGCGAGACGGGTGTAGGGATCCTCGGATTCGTCGGGACGGATCCAGGCGGCGAGGATGGGCCGGATCTCCGGCAGGGGCAGGACGACCTCGTCGTCGAGGGGGAAGTCGTCGCGCTCCGTGGTCAGGCCGAGGCGGAGGAGCTGGTCGCGCGAGCCGTTGACGCGGAAGGTGAAGACGCTTTCCTGCCCCGGATCGAGGTCGAACTCGCGCATCTGGCTGGGGATGCCGCCGACGGCGAGATCGAGACGGACCTTCGCCGGAGCGGGCGCGTCGCGGTTCAGGGCGACCCGGGCGAAGACATCGTAGCGGGCGTGCTCGAGCGGCACGCCGCGGAGCTGCACGGCGGTGATGCCGGCATTGGAGACCTCGGGCAGGGCGAGGCCGAGCTCGCGCCAGGCGAGGCCTTCGACGGGCGTTTCGAGGAGGCGGTCGCTGAGGTGCCAGACGACGGAAGGCGGCTCCAGCCCCGCGAGCATCCGGGCGGTCTCGAGGGCGGCGTCGAGGCGGCCCTCGATGGGACGGGGCTCCACCGAATCGAGCCGGGAGAGAAGCTCGCGCCGCTTCGTGGTGCGGGGCTGGAGAACCTCCGGGCGCAGGTCGTAGGCGACGAGGGCGACGCCGACCTCCTCGGGCACTTTCTCGAGGCGTTCGCGGACGATGCGCTTGGCGGCCTCGAGGCGGGACTCCCCTTCCCCGTCGCGCACCTGCATGGAGGCGGAGCGGTCGAGGAGGACGACGACGGTGCGGTGGCGGTCGGGGTCGTCCTGCCGCACGATGAGGCGCGAAAGGACGAAGACGGCCAGGGCGAGGAGCAGCAGCGTCATCGCGAGGGAGAGCCAGCGTTTCAGTCGCCGCAGCCAAGCCGACTCCTGATGCTCCTGGGCGAGGGTCTTGAAGAAGACGAGGGTCGGGACGCGGACTTTCCTCGAGCGCCTCCGCACGAGATAGAGGACCACGGGAACGAAGCCGAGCAGCAGGAGCCAGAGGGAGCCGGGATTGAGGAATTCCATGGTCGGTGGCGTGCCTCAGCCTGCAAAAGGAAGCGGGACGCCCGGTCGATGGCGGTCCATGTCGCTCTCGGGGGCACCCTGGGGGGTTGCCGACTCGTCCGCCGGCCGGGAACGGCGGGACAGTGTGGGGATCGCCGGGTTCATGTCAAGGGGTTTTGGCTTGCAGGATCCGTGCCCCGCCGTGGCTCAGCCGATATTGTTGCCTGGGGCTGTTGGGGGTGTCTGGCAGGGTGCGCTCGATCAGACCGGCCTCGAGCGCGGGCTGGAGGTAGTTCTTCCGGAAGGTCGGACGGTGCGAAAGGCCAAGCCGCTCCATACACACGAGCGCGCTCGCCGGGCCTTCGGTGAGGTGTCCGAGGAGAGCCCTGACTTGGTCGCTAACTTGGTCGCTAACTTGGTCGCTCGCGGCGGTTTCGTCGAGGGACTGGCGCAGCGCGAGAAGGAGGAACTCGATGAAGGGAGTGGAGCTGCCCGACGCATCGGACGCGGCGAGGGCGGCGTAGTAGCCGGCCTGCCGCTCGCGGATCACCGTCTCCACCGGCAGCCAGGCCAGCAGGGGCTTCCACCGGCTGAGGACGAGCGTCTGCCACAGCCGCCCCATGCGCCCGTTGCCGTCCTCGAAGGGATGGATGAACTCCAGTTCGTAGTGGAACACGCAGCTCGCGATCAGCGGATGGAGATCCGTCCGCTTCAGCCAGGCCAGCAGGTCCTTCATCAGATCGGGGACGCGTCCTGCGGGCGGAGCGATGTGGACCACCTGCCGCCCTTGGGCGATGCCGACGCTACCGGTCCGATAGCGGCCCGGACGGTCCACCAGTCCGCGCATGAGAAGCCCGTGGGCGGCCAGCAGATCCTTGGCGGAGGATGGATTCCAGCGCTCCATCGCCTCGTAGGCGACGAAGGCGTTGCGCACCTCCTGGATCTCCTTCGGTGGGCCGAGCACGCGCTTCCCAGCCAGCACCGCCGTCACCTGCTCCAGCGAGAGGGAGTTGTTCTCGATGGCGAGGGAGGCTTGGATCGTCCTGAGTCGATTTTCCCGGCGCAAGGCCGGGGGGAAAGGCACTCCGGTTCGTGCCGTCAGGCGTCCCACGCTCTCGCCGATCTCCGCCGCCAGCGCGAGGATGGCCGTAGTCAGGGTGAAGGGTGGCTGATGGTCGTGGCTCATGCCTTCGCGGGGTTCACTCACTGGCTGCCCGCGAGGGCGGACCCGCGCGAGAGCAGGTCGAGGAAAAGTTCGTCGAAGGGGTGGTCCGTCCTCCAGCTCTGCCAGTCGATCTGGCGGGACTGGCAGGATTTCTCGATGTCGCCGAGAAACTGCCGGAAGCGGAGCTCGTAGCGCTCGCGGTCCCCGGGGGTGAACCAGAGGCGGCGGTGCTCCTGCGTCTCGACGTCGAAGAGCTCGATCTCGCCCTCGACGTCGGGCTTCTCCTCCCAGGGATGGTGGACCTGGATGAAGTGGACCTCGCCCGGCCAGGCCGCGGCGTGGCGGATCGCCTCGCGCGCCTCGTCGATGTCGCGGCCGTAGAGGTCGGAGATGACGAAGATGATTCCGTAGCGCCGCCGTCCCGGCTGGAAGGCCTCGAAGCAGCGCTCCAGATGGGTGAGGCCGCCGTATTCGAGCTCGCGGGCGAAGTCGAGGACGCGCTGGAAGCTCCCCTGTCCCTTCAACGGCGGCGGGGCCGGGCCGAGGCTCGCGCCGATGGATTGCAGGCTGACGCGGTGGTGGCCGACGAGCCCCATGTAGGCGAGGGCGACGGCGAGCTTGAGGCTGCTGAGGCGCTTCTCCGGGAAGGGCTCCGCCATCGAGGCGCTGGTGTCGACGAGGATATGGACGTGGAATTCCTGGATCTCCTCGTAGAGGCGGATGAAGAGCCGGTCGAGCCGGGCGTAGAGCCGCCAGTCGATGGAGCGGAAGTCGTCCCTCGGGGTGTAGTGGCGGAAATCCTTGAACTCCCGGGTGAATCCGGTCGCGGGCGTCGCCTGGAGCCCCTTGCGGCGGAGCTGCTTGCGCTTGCGCAGGCGCAGGAAGAGGGCGCGGAGACGGTCGAGGAACTCGGCGTCGAACAGGTCCTCCTGGACGGAGCTGGATGAAGGGTCGGCCATGCGGGAGGAGGAATTCACTGGGGTGCCGGAGCCGGAGGAATGGCGACCTCGGGCGCGGCCTCGAGGCAGGCGACGACCCGCTCGCCGAAGACGGAGAAACAGCGGTCCTCCGCGAAAAGGTCGCCCACGGGGAGAGAGACGGCGGCCTGTCCGGGCTCCCGGCGATGGAGACGACCCTGCCAGATCTCCGGCCCGGCCGGCTGGGGTACCGTCCCGGATCCCGGCAGGGTGGCGGCAAGGTATTCGACGAGGGGGGCTGGCAGCGGGGCGCGCCCCAGCACTTCGCCGCTGAGGGCGTTGACGAGAACGAAGGAAGCGTTTCCCCGCACGATGAGAAGCCGCCCCGCCATCGTCGCCCTCAACTCTCCCGCGCCTCCCAGTTCCCCGAGGACGAGACGGGTCGTGCGCCCGCGGCGGAAATCGGCATGGTGAAGGACTCCGCCGTCGAGGAACCACAAATGGTCCGCCACGCGCCCCACCAGCGCACCGCTCGCCGGCAGTTCGAGCGAGGCGACGGGGAGATCGCTGGAGACACGGCGCACCTTGCCCGCCTGCATCAGCCAGAGCGCGTCGCCGGAAAGCTCGGCGGCGGCGGGTTCGTCGCGATAGAGCCGCGACTCGGCCCAGAACACGGCGGGACCGACGAGGGCGGCGGGCGATTTCAGGAACTGGTCCGCCTCGAGACGACCGGCACCCGACTGCGCCTGGAAATCGAACATCGCCGTCTCCGCGACCGAGTCGAAGGACGCGAGGGGAACGTCGCCCTCCTCTTCCTCGTCCTCCTCGCGAGGGGGGCGGAGAACGATGGGAAACCTCGCCCCGTTTCCTTCGTGGAAACGCCACACGATCTCTCCGTTTCCGGTATCGAAAACCGCCGCTTCGGCTCCGTAGGCGAGACCGACGCCCTCGGCGAGACGCAGTCCGGCATTGAGGGAGAACAGGGCGCCGCCCTTTGCCGAAGGGACGGCGAGCGACGTCTCCCAGAGGAGCTTGCCGCTCTCCTCCTCGATTCCCTGCAAGCCTCCGCTGAGCGGATCGAAGAGGACGACGCGGCCATCCGCGACTTCGAAGAGGACGTCGGGCTTGGCTCCTCCCGACTTCTCCTCTCCGCCGCGTGCGGGGAGGGCGGAGGACCAGAGAACGGTCCCATCGGCGACGGAGTGGGCGACGCAAGCTCCCTCGCGGACGAGGAGGAAGCGCCCGTCCGAGACGACGAAGGGCCGCGCCGCCTTCGCCAGGGACAGCGCCTCCTCCGCCTTCCGGAACAAGGCGGGCGGACCATCGACGGCATCGAAGGCGGCCGGCCGGGACCGACCTCCTTTCGAATCGACGCCGCCGTAGAAACCGCGCCAGATCAGCTTGCCGTTCGCGGCGTCGAGGCAATGGACCCAGTCGAGATCGTCGAGGACGAGAAAGCGCTCCCCCGAACGCCCCGTGCGGAGAATGCGCCGCCCTTCGGGCAACTCGAAGGCCCACCGGAAAACCGGATTCGCCAAGAGGAAGCCGGCGCGGAGGCTCTCGTTCTCCCCCCCCTTTCCTGCCTCGGCCCCTTCGCCTGTCTTCGCCGCCGCCGCGACCGAAAGCTCCAGTCCGTCGGGAAAGGCCACGCGGCTGATCCGGCTCGATCTGGCCCGGTCGAGAAAGCGGGCGAGAGCCTCCCGCGCCTCCGTCTCCCGCCCGAGGTGAGAGAGGATCCGGGAGCGCGTCCATTCCGTCCAGAGCTTCGACCGGTCCGAAAGCCCCTCCTGATCCACCGAGGCGAGCAGGGGCAGCGCCTCCGCCAGATCGCCCGATTCCAGCAAAGCCGCGACGGAGCGCCAGTAGGAGGCGTCGAGGTGCTCGTCGAGTGAGCGGCGCGACCGTTCGCGCAAAGCAATGCCTCCCGCTTCGTCGCGCAACCGCCGGATCGCCGCCCGCAGGGTCGACTCCTCGCCGAGGGCGACGAGCACGGAGAGCCGCCGCTCGCGCGACAGGACATCCTCCGGTTCGAGGCGAACGACGGTTTCGAGGGCGTCGTCGGCCTCGTCCAGCAGGCCGTATTCGACGAAGACATCGGCGGCCTCGCGGAGCAGCGCGGCCGACCCGACCTCGGTGGGGTCGATTCCGAAAAGAATCCGCCGGGCGAGATCGGCCCGCCCGCTGCGATGATAGACGAGGGCGCGCCGCAGGTCGTGGTCGGCCCGATGGGAGGCGTCCTCCGCCGCCAGCGCCTTCAACTGCTCCTCCACCTCCGGAGCCGAGGCGGGGTCGGACTCGAGCACGGCGACGAGAACGCGACGGAGACGCAGCTTCAAGGTGGCGTCGAGCCCCGGCTGGGCGAGTTGCCGGCGCAGTCCCTCGGCGATGCGGGCGGCGAAAACCTGGCGTCGCCCCGCTTCGCAGAGGATCAGGAATTTCTCCACCTTGTCCCCCGACCAAGCGCCGTCGTCGAACTGGTAGCGGTTCAGCTCGGACTCGAAAAAGCCCGGCAAGGTCTCGAGGTGGCGGTGCGCGGAAACGGCGGCGGCGACCCACTGGGCGTAGCGCGGCGGCGTGTCCGCCATCTCGCGAAGCTCCGCGATGCGGATTTTCGCCGCGTCGGCGTCGCCGTCGCGTCCGAGGATCTCGATCAGCTCCAGTCCCAGCTCGAACTGCTTCGGCTCCGCCGCGAGCTTCGCCTCGACCACGGAACGGGCGGCATGGGCGAAGCCCTCCGAAAGAAGGAAGTCGGAGAAATCGAGCACGTTCTCCACCTCCGCCTCGCCGGGCCGGAGCCAGCCCACCAGCTCGCCGATCGTCTCTTCCGCCCCTGTGGCGATGCGGATCTCGGCGAGCTCCCTCGCCACGTCGAGACGGGTCGGATGCTCCCGGACGTAGCGCTCCAGATAGCCTGCGGCCGCGTCGATCCTGTCGATGCCGCGGAGGTAGCGCTGCAGCTCCAGGATGCGGGCCGAAACCTCCGCCGACGAGAGTCCCGCGACGACGGCGAGGAAATCCTGCTCCGCCGCGGCGTCGCGGCCGAGGGCGTATTGGACCTTCACCAGCCGAAAGCGCAGATCGGCGCGCTCCGGCGCGCTTTCCAGGCGGGAGAGGAGATAGCGCACGTAGGCCTCGCGATCGGCGAAGGCCTCGAGCAATTCGAGAGTCCGGTTCTCCACGAGGATGGATTTCGGCAATTTCGCCGAGGCCTCGACGAGCACCGCGACGGCCTCGTCGAGACGCTCCGCGGCGACGAGAGCCTCGGCGTAGTCCAGCGCCGCGCTTTCGCTCTGATCCTTTGCCTTCCACGAGCTCTCCAAGCGCTGGAGCAAGGCGTTCCTCTCCTCCTCCGTCGCGAGCACGCCGAAGCGCAGGCCGAGGATCTCGCGTCGGCGCCAATGGTCCGCCGCGAGCCGCTTGAGGAGCTTGTCGAGCAGGGAGGCCGCCTCGGCGCGCTTGCCAAGCTGGCCGAGGGCGACGGCAAGGAGGCAGTCGATCTCGACCGCGGCCACGGGATCGGGCGAGGCGGACTTGGCCTTCTCCAGCGCTTTCACGCTGATGTTCCAGAAGCGGTGGCGCTGGGCGAGCCGGGCCAGAGAGACCGCGTTCGCCGCTCCCAGATCCGGAGCGGAGAGAAGGCGCTCGAGATGGCCCCGCGCGAGGGCGCGTGCGGTCTCCCCCTCGGAGAGACGAAGCAATTCCTCGATCCACTCGTTCCGGCGCGAGGCGTTGCTCTCCAAGTCGATGGCCCGGGAGAGGGCCTCGGTCGCCCTCGCGTCGCCGCGCTCCTCGAGAAAACGGAAGAGCACGTACTGCAACGGCGCGTAGTCGGGATGCTGCGGTACGACCGTGGCGATCAGCTCGTCGGCCCCGCTCCGGTCGATCCGCCGGAGGAGACGCACCAGCACGGTCTTCGCCCCGGCGTCGTCGGGATACTGCGCGATGTGGTTGCGGTAGAGGGCGAGCAGCTCGTCGGCGCGCTCCGCTCCCACATAGAGCTTCACGAGCGCCTCGAGTGGAGGCCCGAGGAGAGGATCGTAGTGCAAGGCCGTGCGGTAGCGCAGGGAAGCCTCGGCAAAGCGCTCCTCGGCCGTCTCCTGCGCGGGCGCGAGCGGCGCGAGGAGCAAGGCGAGGGCGGCGAGGAGAAGAAAGGAACGCGGGCACTCCTGACCGCACCGGGCGACCGCGCCAGAAAGCCGACGGAGGCGGGATGGGGGCAGGAGTGCCCGCGCTCCCTTCGTCCACCCCTCCGGGGCTTGCCGTGACCGACCGTCGCTCATCAGACCTTCACGGCCGCCGACACCGACTCGACCACTTCGCCGACGATCTGATCGATGTCGCGCGACTCCGCCTCGCCCTGGAAGTTCAGAATGACCCGGTGGCGCAGCGCCGGCAAGGCCACGCGACGGACGTCGTCGAGCGAGACCGCGGTGCGTCCGTCGAGGGCGCAGTGGATGCGCGCCCCGCGGACGAGGGCCTGCATCCCGCGCGGGCTCGCTCCGTAGCTGACATAGCGGGCGACCTGCGGCGTCTCGCCCTCGTCTCCCGGATGGGTCGCGAGGACGATGCGGGCCGCGTAGTCGTTGACGTGTTCGGCCACAGGGACTTCCGCGACGATTTTCTGGAATTCGAGCAGTTCGTCCGCCCCCATCACCTGCGTCAGCTCGGGCAGGGCGAACGCCGAGGTGCGGCGCGAGATCTCCATCAGCGTGGCCCGGTCGGGAAAGGGCACCCGCAGCTTGAAGAGGAAACGGTCGGCCTGGGCCTCGGGCAGCGGATAGGTGCCCTCCATCTCCATGGGGTTCTGCGTCGCCATCACGAAGAAGGGCTTCGGCAACGGCATGGTCTCGCCTCCGGCGGTGACGGCTCCCTCCTGCATCACCTCGAGCAGCGCGGCCTGGGTCTTCGGCGTGGCGCGGTTCACCTCGTCCACGAGGACGAGGTTCGCGAAGACCGGCCCCCGCTCGAAGTGCATCACGCGCCGCCCCTCCTCGTTCTCGTTGACGATGTGGGTGCCGAGAATGTCGGCGGGCATGAGGTCGGGCGTGCATTGGACGCGCCCCGGCGTCAGGCCCAGCACCTTCGAGAGCGTCTGCACGAGGAAGGTCTTGCCGAGTCCGGGAACGCCTTCGAGCAGGACGTGCCCCCGCGCGAAGACCGCGACGAGCGTGTCGGTGAGGAGATCGTCGTAGCCGACGATGGCTTTCTGGATCTCGTCCTTGAGGACGTGGAAACGTTCCTTGAACCTCTCCAGGTCCCGTCCGAGTTCTTCGTTGGTTTTCATAAAGGCGATGTCCGGTTTGGACGAGCTTCTCACTTGTCCGACCATATGGCGAATTCGCTGCCGCCCGGCTCCGTGAACTGGAAGCGGCGACCGCCGGGGAAACTGAAAATATCGCGGGTGACCGTCGCACCGAGTCGGATCGCCTCGGCTCTCAGCTCCTCCAGCGCCTCGGTGTAGATGACAGGCAGCGAGGCTCCGTTCCCGGTCGAAGACACGTTCTCCGACTGGAAGAAGCCCCCGGTGATTCGTCCATCCTCGAAAGAGGTGTAGTCCGGGCCGTAGTCGGTAAACGCCCAGCCAAGCAAGACGCTGAAGAACGACCGCGATCGGGCGATGTCTCTCGATGGAATCTCGATGTAGTCGATTGTCTTCGGAACGGATTTCGTCATGGCGGATGGTTCTCTATCTCTGGCCTGACTCGAAGGAGCCCTTCACCGTGCGGATGACTCGTGGCCACCGAGGGCGGAACGGGGCAACGTTTTTCATCTCTATTCGGAATCCCCCTTCTCGAACTGCGCCCGGATCCCGGAAAAATACTTCAGCACCTGCTGGCGGCGGGAGAGCGGCAGGGCCTGGTCGTCGAGAGCCTGCTCCTCCACCGCGATGAAATCGGCCATCACCTCCTGGCGCGTGCGGGTGGCCTCTTCGGCCCTGGCCTGCCCCTCGATGGCACGGACGGTGGACTCGCCGTCCTTCCCCGCCTGGGCGAGGACTTCGGCATCGCTCTTGGCCTTGAAGGTCTCGGAGGCGGCCTCGGCCATCTCCGCCGTCCCCGCACCGGCCTGATCGCCGCCCTGCCCGGAGGTCGAGGAGGCGCCGGCACTCTGGCCCATCGCCATTCCCGGAGTCGCCCCGCCCGTGTCCATTCCCGGAATCGGCGCCGAGAGCATTCCCCCCTGGCCCTTCCCATCGCGCGCCCGGTCGCTCAACCCGAGCCCCGAACCCGACTGCCCCTCGGGAGCTTTTTCACCCGGAACCGGGGCGGTAAAAATCTGTTCGCCCTGCTTCCCCTCATTCCCTTCGCCGGATTCGCCCTCGCCGGGGGCGGCTCCAGGCACGGATGCCTGCGCCCCCTGGTTCGGCGGGGTCTGCGCGAGTTGCGGGGACAGGACCGGGGGGCCATCGGGAGACTCCACCGCGAGAGACTGGCCCTGTCCTCCCTTCCCGTCGCCCGGCGTGTCCGCATCGAGCGGCTTCAAACCGGCCGGAGTCCCGGGAGACGATCCCGACTCCTGCGCGATCTCCTCCATCTTCTTCAGTTCGCTGCCCCCGATCTCTCCGCCCGCCTCGCGCAGGTTCTTCGCGAGCTCGTCGAGCTTCGCCTTGGCCTCCTCCCGGGCGGCGAGCTCGCGGAAATGCTTCGCCAGTTCCTCGAACTCCCGCGCCGCCGTCGGCACCGAACCATCGAGGAGCTTGCGCGAGGCGTTTCCGAAACGCTCGCCCACGGGCCGGGCACGGTCCTCCTCCGTCGCCGCGCCTGCGATGCTCTCGAGGGAACGGGTGAAGCGCTCCTGCGTCTCGCTCGCGACCGCCTCGTCGGCGAGAACGTCCCTCAGCCGCGTCGCCTCGACCGCCGCGCCCTCGGCGGCCTTGTCGCCGATGAAGAGGGCGAGGTCGGCGGTGTCGGGATGCCGCCCCATCTCCGCGAGCATCTCGGGCGAGGCCCAGTCGTTCGCAAAGGGATCGAGCTTCCCGGCAAGGCGTTCCGCCGCCCGGGCGCGGTTTTCCAATGCCTCCAGCACCTCCCCGGCGGTGAGCCCGTCGGGATCGGCCAGCGCCTCGGCGGCCTCGAGGACTTCGGCGCGCAGCGACTCCAGCTCCTTCCGCTCCTCCTCCGTGAGGGCCGTCGCCTCCAGGCCGCGCTCCGCTTCGCGTCGCAGCTCCTCCGCCTGCTGCGCCGCCGCTTCCTTCATCGTTCCCGTCAGGGCGAGATCGCGGGCGTCCGGCACCGGTCGTCCCCACGGCAGGAAGGCCAGGGCCAGGGCGAGAAGCGGCGCGATCCACGCCGTCCGCAGCGAGGGCAGCGGCAGGAGGGAGGGTACGGAACGGCGTGCCGCCTCCAAAGAACTTTCGGCGCGGGAAAGGTGCAGCCGTTCCGCCTCGCCGATCTCCGGGCGGTGGAGGAAATCCCAAGCCGAGGAAAAGCAATCCTTCCATCCGCCGAGCCGGTCGAGGAGGCGCAGCGATTTTTCCGGACCGGGCAGACGCCGCATGGAAAGAGCCGCGACCCCCAGCAGCCAGACGGCGAGGAGGCCGCCCGCGACCTGCCACTCCCCGGTCCGCCATCCGGCGAAGTGACGCAGCCCGAGGATCGAGGCCGCGACGAGAACCGCGGCGACGAGATGGCTGCGACGCAGCCACGAGGCGAAACGGACGGCGGCCACCCGCCGCCGCATCGCGGAGGCCGTGTCGAGATAGGCAGGGCGTTGGAAATCGGAGTTCAAGGAAACGGACGGCCGGACGGAAAAGGCGACGGCTCACTGCGGGATCGAAAGAATCCGCTCGAGACGTCGCTCCACCTCGGGATCGGTCGCACCGGCAAGCTCGCGCCGCAAGACCGGACGCGCAAGGTAGCCGAATGCGCCGAGTTCCCGGGTGGCCTTCTCGCGCGTCGTCCAATCCGGCGAGGCGAGATTCGCGACGAGGGAATCGATCCGGGCGATCGTCTCGGCAGTGAGCTCGGGCGGAGCGAACTCGATGCCGGCGATGTCGCGCGGCAGGATCCGCCATGCCTGGTCCGCGACCTGCACGGAAAGGAAGTCCCGGGAGAGGCTGCCGACGAGCGTGCCGCCATCCCAGCGCTCCACCCGGAAGCGCGCCGGAGAGGCCGTCTCGGCGAGCCGCTCGATGCGCCGGATCTCCACCATCGGCGTCTCCAGCAAGGTTCCCTCGCTGAGAAGGGACAGGGTCGCGTCGCCGACCCGACCCTGTAGAATCTGGTCCCCCGCCAGCCGGATCGAGGCGCCGACGACGGGAGCGCCCCCCTCTTCGCGGCGGCTCCATGCCGCCTGGGTGAAGACGCGCTTCAAATGCGGCACGGGCAAGGCTTTCTCGCCGAAGCCGGCCGCCACGAACGGGACTGTCTCCGCGTCCGGATGCCCTTCGCAGCGCGTGCCGTCCTTGAGTTCGACCCGGTAGCCGGGGGCGTCGCCGGGCAAGGGATGGAGCCAGACGAGATCCTTCAGCGAGACCGGCAGGACGCCCCAGGGGGTCGCGAGGTTCAGCAATGGCGCTGTCGCCGCCTCGGCGCGGACGAGGTCGCCCTCGTGGGTTTCGACGAGGGCATCGGCACCGGCGGGCCAGACCTTCGCTCCGGGCGTCGCGGCAAAGACGAGGCGGTCGAGCGTCGCCGGATCGAGGGCGATGCGCGAACCGTTCGCCGGCACGAAGCCGAAGCCTTCCACCGCGACTTTTCCCGAGAGAATCTGGCCGTCGCGGAGATAGAGCCGGACGCGTCCGTCCCCGCGATGCTTTCCCCCGGAGACCGCGGCGAGCTGGTCCAAGGGAATGTTCATTTCGCCCAGGGAGGAGGTCAGGGTGAAGGACTCCCCTTCGGCCCTGCCGACGAGGCGCGTCCCTTCCCCGATCGCGAGGGTGTCGGCCGTGCCCGGGACGATGCCGAGCGAAGCGAGGCCGATGCTCTCCAGAGCGGCCTGCGGAGAGAGATCCACGCTTTCGCTTGCATTCGCCACGAAGGGTCTCCAATCGGGATCGAGGGCACCGGAGAGACGGTCGAGGGCGTAGGGCGCACCGAGACGCTGCAACGTGCCCCGGTCGAAGGTCTGCGGGATCGCGACCTGGGCGACGTGATGGACGATCACTCCGGTCTCGCCCGGCGCGAGATCGAGGCGGTAGCGGAAGGTCAGGCCGTAGCGGTTCTGCGAGGAAACCGTGGGCCGCTCTCCACCCGCCGTCCCGGCGAGGGTGAAGAGGAAGGCGCGCGAGGACTGCGAGGCCCCCGGCAGGACGACGACCCCGCTTTCCGAAGGACCGAGGAGAAGCGGCTCGGAGCGTCCCCGGTCGCTGAGGAAGGTCTTGAAGTTCCCCGAGAAATTCGTCGCGAGGCCGACGGAGAGCGTCATCGGATCGGCCGAGCCGTTGTGGAACAGCTCGGCGTAGCGCAGCCCGCCCGGCTCGTCGAGGAGGCGCACGCGGCGCTGGACCTGCAGGCCGGGGAGCGGATCGAGAGGCAGCCCCTGCAGTACCAGCTCCTTCCCGTCCGCCGTCATCATGGGCCGATAGGAGGCGAATCTCTCCTCGTCGACGAGCAGCGCGAGACCGCTGTTCACCATCGTGCTGCCGATGCGTCCGATGTTGCCCGCGGCCTCGACGCTCCACGAGCTGCCCGCCCGGTCGGTCCAGATCCCGAACGCGGCCGGAACGAGGCCGGCGGCGTCGAAGGTCTCCTCCGCCGTCGCGACGACCCCGCACCAAGCCGCAAGCGCCGCGAGGAGGCGGAGCCGGCGGGGGGAAAGGCGGATCGAACGGCGGGGCGGCATCACGGCGAGAGGGCTTTGCGGTAGGCGAGCACCTGGACCAGGGGCAGCTCCAGCGGGCCGCCAGGACGGTCGAGGACGAGGTAGGGATCGAGGGGCTCTCCGGAAAGCCGCTCCCCTCCGCCGAGAACGAAGAGAAAGCGTCCCGGTGCCTCGGGGTCCACGGAACGGACGATGCTCTCGATCCGGTCGCTTTGGACCTGCATTCTTGTCGCGCCGTCGCGCAGCGCGATGGAGGCGGGTGCCAGCGTCCCCGCGACGAGATGGTTTCCGGCGAGGAGGACGCCATCGGCGGAACCGATCCCCTCGGGCACCTCGGAGAAATCGATCCAGTCGCCCTTGGGAAAGGCGAGACGCAACGGCTCGTCCGGCGTCCAGAGCCGTTCCACGAGGGCGGCGGGCACCTCGACATTCCGCCCGTCGGCGGTCGGAACCGTCAGCGCCCCGGGTGGAAGGACCACCGCGAAGGACGAACCGTCTTTCGTCAGAATCCGCACTTTCGGCGAAGCGCCGCTCTCCCGCACGAACTCTCGAAGGGAGGCCCAGGGAACCGTCTCCCGTCCCCAGGGCGCGATCCAATCCAAGGTCGCCGCTCCGCCGGGAGCGATGGCAAGGACGGAACCGTTCGCGAGCTGGAGAAAATGCGTCGTGTTCGCGGGCGCCGCCCCATCCTCGGGAGCAGTCGCGCACAGGACGAGATGGAGGCTGGCGAGGTCCAGCACCTCCGACCCGGGCGCCTCCTTGGTGGTCCAGCGCAGCGCGCCTTTCACTACGTCCCCGGTCAGAACCCGTCCGTCGCGCAGATAGACCGCCGTCGGCGTCCCCTGCCCCGCCCCGCCCCGGATCGCGGCGATGGCCGCCACCGGCGTCTCCGTCGGACCGCGCAGGTGGCTCTCGACCGTGATCGTTCCTTCCCGGTCGAGCGAACCGGAGATCGCGTTCGACGGGCCGAGCCAGAGCAGATCCTCGCCCCGCCGGGAAACGCCAAGCCGATCCGTCAGCTCGTTCAACGCCACCAGCCACCGGAGCCGGGCCGGAGGCACCGTCGTCGCCGGAAAGGCCTCGGGAGCGAGGTTGGCGACCTGCGCGAAGGCTTTCGGATCGAGGCCGGCATCGATCCACTGTCCTCGTTGCACGAAGGGAGCGAAGGCGGCGAGATCCTGCGAGACTTCGGGCAGGTTCCGCTGCAGGACCCAATGGACAAGGCTGCGGCTCTGTCCGGCGGGCACCTGCACCGTGTAGGCGAAAATCAGTTCCCTCGAGTTCGCCGAGGCTTTCAAATCAGGCTTCTGCCCCCCTTTTTCGCTCCCAAAAAGGAAAAAGGTGTCGTGCCGCCCGTCGGACGGACTGAAATGGACGCCCAGGCTGATGTCCTCCGGGCGCGCCACGAGGCCGGGCTCCGCGCCGAGAACCCCGCCCCCGGTGCCATGCAGACTTTGCCAGGCAAAGGGATAGGTCGTACGCAGAACCACCTCCAGCGAGACCTCGGTGTCGCCTGTATTCACGAACGCATCCCAGACCCGGACCCCGGAACGGCGCGTGTCGAACCACAGATCGCGCGAAATCGAGAGCCCGGGGCGCGTTTCCTCGAGACGCACCACGATGCGCTCTCCCCCCGCCCCCGGTTCGCTCGCTGCCGCCACGGAAGGAGCGAAAGGCTCGCCATCGACGATGAGATTGAGACCCGACTGGAGATACTGCGTATCGCCCGAGAGAAGCGCTCCGTTGTCCAACGCCTGCCAGAGGAATCCCGCCTCGTCCTGCACTTGGAAGAAGCGCTCCGGCAGCTCGGCCAGGCGTGCCGGGCCAGCGTTCCCCCCTTCCTGCCCGCCCGCGCTTCCAGCGTCTCCAGCGAGGATCAGGGCGATGGCCCAGAAGGAGCGCGGAAGACGGAAAACTGGAGCGGAACTGGACACAATCTGAATAGGTTAATGGGGATCGAGCGTTTGGAAACCCAAAATTCCCCCGGTTTTTCTTGAAAACCCGCGCCATTGCGCGCATTTGCCTGGGAAATAGCGATTGAATCCGGGCGCTTTGTCTTGGATCGTCTTTCATTCTGGAAACTGGAAACGATGCCCCCCCACCCTTGAGCGCTGCTCCCGCCAAGATCCTCTACTGCCGCTGTGCCTTCGCCCAAATTCTCCCCGCAGCCGCGAAGAACGAAGTCCTCGAGCGCCTTTGCGAATCGGGAACGAGCTTCGAAAGCGTCTCCGACCTCTGCGAGATGGCCGCCCGCAAGGATGCCCGCCTCGGAGAGATCGTCTCCGGCAGTGCCCCCGTGCGCATCGCCGCCTGCTACCCCCGCGCCGTGAAATGGCTCTTTCACCACGCGGGCTTCCCCTTTCCCGACGACGGCCGCGTCGAGGTGCTGAACATGCGCGACACCCCCGCCGAATCGCTCGTCGAGGCGCTCCTCGAGGACACGGCAGCCCCCTCCTCCGCCGGATGAAGAGCGAAATCCATCCCACCCAGGTGATCCTCTACGAAGGGCTCGGGGCCGAACCTTGGGAAAGCGGCTGCCGCCTCTCCGTCACCGCCGCCCTCCTCGACCAGGGCTATTCCGTGCTCCGCATCGCGGCGGAGTCCGGCCGTCCCGCACCGACCACGGCCGAGGGCCATCCCGTGGTCGTCCTCGGCCGCTTCGCCGGACCGCCGCCCGAGGTCGTGGACGGCAGCGGACGCTCCCGCATCGCCACGCGGGACACGGATGGGCTGGCCCCCGACGAGATCGTCTCCCTCGTCGCCGACGCCCGCCACGAGCTCGGCGCGGACCTGAACCGCCCCGGCCAGCCCGGCGCTTGGAAGCCCTGGTTCCCCGTGATCGACTACGACCGCTGCACCAACTGCATGCAGTGCCTCAGCTTCTGCCTCTTCGACGTCTACGGCATCGACGAGGAGAAGCGCATCCAGGTGCAGAACAACGACAACTGCAAGACGAACTGCCCCGCCTGCTCCCGCGTCTGTCCCGAGGTCGCCATCATGTTTCCCAAATACACCTCCGGTCCGATCAACGGCGAGGAAGTGCGCAGCGAGGACGTGGCACGGGAGAGCATGAAGATCGACATCTCCAGCCTGCTCGGCGGCGACATCTACTCCAGCCTGCGCAACCGCAGCGAGAAGGCGAAGTCCCGCTTCTCCAAGGAACGCAGCCCGGACAAGGCTCTCGACGAGCGCAAGCGCTGCCTCGTCCAGCTCCAGCAATCGGGCCTCATCCCCGCCGAGGTCCTCGCCGAACTCGATCTCTCCACTCTCCCCTCGCCCGAGGCCATCCAGCGGAAGGCCCGCGAACTGGCCGATCTGCGCGAGGCGCAGACATGAGGCCCCGCCACGGAGGAGAGAGGCACGGAAGCGGAAGGCCTCCGGGAATCAGTCGCATTTTTTTGATGCGTGCAGGTTGGTGGTTCCGTTACGCTGGCATCATGAATTTGATTTCATATACTGCCCGGTGCGTTGTGGCGCTGATAGCTTTGCTGGAATGCTTCGGTCTGCTGCCTGCCCAGGCAGCGATGGCGGCTGCCTTACCTGCGGAGGCCCAGGCAAGGCTGGATGAGCGAAACGCGGCAATCGAGCGGGTGCGCGAGGGGTTTGAGAAGCAGAAGGCGGATTTGTTCGACAAGTATGCGGCGGCGCTCGAGCGGGAGGTTCTGAATTATCAGAATGGAGGAGATTTGCAGAACCTGCTTGCTGTGAAGAAGGAGCAGAAGGCGGCGAAAGAAGAGCGGGCGACAACCGATGCGGAAGCTCCGGCACTGGCATCGTATCGAAAGACGTTGCAAGAAACGCTGACGAAGCACGAGGATGCTGTAGTGGCGGCGGTAAAGACAATTGATGAGGAGACTGTGAAATCGCTGGTTTCGCTGCGCACGCAGCTGACCCAATCTGGCGAGGTGGAGGAGGCGGTGATGGTGGATCGACAGATCAAGACGATCGAAGGGGCGGTTGAGAGAGCCGTGCCGCAGGAGGCAACGTTGCGGGCGGTAGATGGCAAGGTGGCGGACGCGGCGCAGCTTAGGAGCGCGGAGCCATGGGTGGGGAATTTCGTCCTGGAGCCGAAGCGATACCTTTTGCGTGACAGGGTGGTGCTTGGCAGAGCGGGAAGTAAAAACGAAAGCCAGAAATCCTATCCGGCGAGGGTTTTCAGCCCCAAGGGATGTCGGCTGGAGAAAGGGGAGATTCTTATTGATGAAGGGCTGCTGCAGGCGGAAGGCACGCATTTCAGCGAGATGACGATCCGCGTGGACCTGGGCGGAACCTTTGAAGCAAGGGATTCGCTTTTTGAACAATCTTGGGCTGGCAAGGGAGGAGCCTGGTTTGTGAAGTATTTTTCCAGCAAGTGGACGTTCGACAATTGTGCTTTCACAGGCTCGTTCATCAGGGAGTGGAAGGTGGGTCAGATCGGGGTGAAGGTGACGAACTGCACTTTCCATGATGTGGCCTTTTCCAGGATCGACTACCAGGCGGATGCGGGCGACGAGGTGAAGCGCGACTGGATGACGATCGTCAACTGCCGTTTTGTGAACTGCAAGATTCCGGAAAGTTTGCTGGTGGCGACGCAGGATTGCGTGTTCGAGGATTGCTTGTTTCTGGAAGCGGATACCGAGATGAAGATCCTGACCCCGATCAAAACGCGAATTTTCGTCAATCAGAGGAAATCGGTGCCTGAGGTTGGGCCGATGCGCATCGTCGACGTGGTTGACCTTTCGCCCGACCAGGAAAAAATCGGCGCATCGCTGCACTACAAGCGCACCGGGAAGAGTTTGAGCTTTTGAGCGGAGACACAGACCAGATGGGAACGGGGTCGGGAAACCAAATTCCAATTCAACAGCCCGCGCCGCCAATCATCTGACGAAGCCGAAAAGTAGCACGGGGTCCCACCGTGCCCCGTACCAGCCCATCGTCGCTCCCTTTCCCCGCAGTCAAGGATTCGCCCAGACCCTGACGATCGCCTCGAACCCGCGCGTCGCGTCCTCCAGCCTGCCCAGGTCGACTTGGTCCACGGTGTCGTCCGGCGAATGGTAGTGGGGATAGCGGTAGGGGCCGGTGTCGGTAACCATCACCGCCGGATACCCCGCCTGCCAGAAGGACCAGTGGTCCGACCATCCCACGCCGGGGATACTTTCGGGAAAGACGCCGCCGACCGCCCGGATGGACGAAGCGGTGGCGAAGGCGGCCTTGGCCGAATCGACGACATGGCGGGAGCGCTCGTCGCCGACGAACGCCAGGAAATTTCCCACGGTGGGAAAACCGTCCCCCAGCCCTTCCGGAAGCCGCTGGCTGCCCTCGGCCTCGCTGTAGAAGCCGACCGTGTCGAGGCAGAGCATCGCCACGATCCTCTCCCCGCGCGCCTGGCAGTGCCTCGCGTAGACGAGGCTGCCCATGCGCTCGGTCTGGAAATAGGGCGGTTCCTCGTTGACGAAGGCGGCGAAGCGCACCGTCCGCGCCTGGGGATCCCCCGCGAAGGCGCGGGCGAGGGCGACGAGAGCGGCGACGCCGCTGCCGTTGTCGTTCGCCCCCGGGCTGCCGGGAACGGTGTCGTAGTGCGCGCCGACGAGGACGATTTCGGAACGGAGAGAACGGCCCGGCAGCTCGGCGACGAGATTGCGGACGTCCTTCCCCTCGACCTCGTAGACCTGGCGCTCGACGGAGTAGCCGATGTTGCCGCCCCCGAGGGTCGACTCGATCCAAAAGGCGGCGCTTTCCAATGCCTCGGGCTTGCCGAGGTGCCTCTCGCCGATGCGCTTCGCGAGAACGTCGAGGGAATGGGCGAGATTCTCGCGATCGACCGGACGGCGCTTCAAGGAGGCGGCCTCCAACCGCACCGCTTCGTTGGGATCGGCAGGCGCTTCGTCGCGCTTGAGATAGGTGGCCACCATCGACAGCACGCCGAGAACCAGAAGCCCCACCGGCAAGGCGACAACCAAGAATCGAATGGGGGCTCCTTCTTTCATCGAATGTCCATCGAGACTCTACGCTCCCTCCGTCCACGCCGCCGCCACGGATTCGGCGGCACGGCGGTGCGAGCCTCCTTCTCCCAGTTTCGCCACCGTCGCGGCGAGCTCCTCCCGCAAACGCAGGCGCGCGGCGGGATCGGAGAGCAGCCGCTCCAGCTCCGCCGCGATCGACGGTCCGTCGGCTTTCCCTTGCAGCAACTCCCTCACCACCTCCCGGTCGGCCAGGACATTGACGATGCCGAGATAGTTCACGGACATGACCCGCCGCGCCACCGCCGCCGTGAGCCACGCGACCCTGTAGACGAGACAGTAGGGCAGCCCGAGGCAGGCCGCCTCCAGCGTGGCCGTGCCCGAGGCGACGGCCCCGATGGCGGCACGTCTCATGATCTCGTGGCTCGTGCTCGTCCCGACCTCGACGACGGACTCCAGTCCTGCCTCGCGGGTCATCTCGCGCAGCCGCTCCGTCAGGACGGGGGTCGCTCCGGTCGTGGCGAAGCGAAGGCCGGGATGGCGCTCCGCCAGGATCGACGCCGCCTCCAGCATGGCCGGGTAGAGGGCCGCGATCTCCCGCTCGCGGGAGCCGGGCAGCAAGGCGACGAGCCCCTCCTCGCGCGGAATGCCGCTCGCCTTCACCGGCGCGAGCGCATCGACGAGGGGATGCCCGGCGAACAAGGTGCGGAGGCCGGAGGCTTCGTAGAGCTCCTTCTCGAACGGGAAGATGCAGACCATGAGGTCGAGCAGTTCCGCCATGGTTCGGATGCGGCCCTTTTTCCAAGCCCAGACCTGGGGACTGATGTAGTAGATCAGCTTGCCTCCATATCCCGCGGCGCGGAGGCGCTTCGCAAGGCGCAGATTGAAGCCGGGATAGTCGACGAAGACGATGCCGTCGGGCCGCTCGCGGAGGATGCGGGCAACGGTCTCGTCCATCTTGCGGCGGAAGTAGCCGTATTTTCTGAGCACTTCCCAGAGCCCGAGCACGGCGGCCTCGCCGAGCCAATCCTCGACGGCGGGAGAGAGCGCCCGCATCTCCGGCCCGCCCAATCCGGCGAAAGACCATTCCCCGATGTCGGCCATGGAGCGCATCAAGGCCGCCGCATGGGTGTCCCCGCTGATCTCGCCGGCGATGAGGAAGAGGGATTTCACGGCGGGAAGTTAGTGGCTCGTGCCGCAAAGTCGAGAGGCAAGGGATGGCCGCCAAAGGGCGCAAGTGGCACAAAACGAAGCTCGAAATCCGAAATCCGGACCGCCCAGGGATTTCATCCGCCGCATTTTTTGTGCTTTCCGTGCCTTTTCGCGGCCAAATCCGCTGCCATTCTGCGATCTTCCACTTAATCAAACGATCTCGATCTCCTCCGGCGGATCGAGATCGTAGCCCCACGCTTCGAAGGCGAAGCGCCAGCGCCGGCGGACGGCCTCGGCGTGTTCGGAGGAGATGCGATGGACGTTCGGATTGTAGTCGCTCAGGGATTCGGCGTAGGCGGCGATCGCCCCGCGGTTCTCCTCGCTCCAGGCGATGCCCAGTCGGTCGTAGAGGCGCCCGATCTCGCCGACGGGATCGGCGGCGACCCTCTCGTAGCTGGTCTCGGCGAGCTGATGCGCGGGGAGGTTCAGCCGGGCGCGGTCCTCGAGGTAGCGGCGCATCACCTTCTCGTAGGTCTCGAGCACGAATTCGGGAATGTCGACGTTCTGGAATGGCTGCCAGGCGAAGGCGTTGTAGAGGCGGGGGAACTTTCCGCATGTCGAGCTGAAGACCGGCCAGGGGTTGCGGACGATGTGGATGAACTTCGCGTCGGGAAAGAGGTCGAGGATCATCTCCATCCGCGTCGTCGAAGGCGGATTCTTGAACAGCAGCCTCCTCCCCTTCTTCACGTAGCCCACCTTGCGGACGAGGAAATCGTAGTTGCGGCGGAAGCGCTCCACCTCGGCCCCCGAAAGCCCTTCGAAGAACATCGAGCGGTCGCGCTGCCCCGCCATGTCGGAGGGGAAATGGTAGACGCCGTAGTAGCCGTGCCGCTGGAGGTTGCCGAGGGCCATCTCCTCCTCCTGCGGCTCGTCGAGGGCGAGCTTCACCTTGTCGAAGCCGCGCGTCTCGGGCAGGGCCTTTTCGATGCGGCTCCGTGCGAAGGGCAGGAGCGGACCCAGCATGTCGAGCGGCATCGCCGTCTCGGAAAACTTCAAGTAGCCGAACTGCGGATCGCGGCTCATCAGATTGTGGAGATGGGTCGTGCCGCTGCGCCAATGCCCGATCAGGAAAATGGGTGGCGCGGAGAGGCGGTGGCGGCGGATCGCGGCGTCGTGCCGCAGCGACTCCATCGTCGCGAAGGGAAAGCGGACCGTCTGCGCGACCCAGCCGATGAAGCGCTGGTAGCGCGTCCTCGGGTCGAGGCCGGGAGTCAGCAGGGCATGCCGCAGAAAGACCCGCAGCCTCGCCCCGGCGAACGGATGCAATCCCGGCGCCCGTTCCCGCGCCGCCGACTCAAGTGTCCAATGTCTCCCCATGTCGAAAACCCGACCATAGGCGGAGCGGAGCCCCACGCCAACGGTATTTCATTCGGGAGAACCTCCCCCGGGGAGAACACGGAAAAGAGGGGCGCATTCAAAAAAACGCAGACTTTCAAATAAACCGATCCTCCCTCTCGTCCCCTAGATGATCGACGTCCTCGTTCCCTCCGCATGAAAACGCCTTCCCTCCTCCTCACCTCCCTCCTCGCCGTCTCCGCGGCCGAAGCCAAAACGCCGGTCTCTCCGGGAGCTTCGGCAGCCACCCGCCGTCTCGTCGACCGCATCGAACGCCTCCATGCCGCCGGCTACACCCTCTCGGGCCAGCAGATCGGATTCACCCCGTGGGTCGCGGACGCAGCCAACCCGCCGCAGGTGAACGAGTACACCCGGGTCCGGCAGCTCACCGGGAAACGCCCCGCCATCCTCGCCATCGACATCAACACCTGCTTCAACCACCCCGACCGCCGGGGCGGACTGATGCGTCTCGCCAAGGCCCACGCCGCCGCCGGCGGGATCGTCTCGCTCTCCTGGCACGAGGCGAAACCCACGCAGGACAACCCCGACGCGGGAGACCCGAACAGCTCCTATTCCTCCCTCACCGCCGGGGAGTGGAACAGCTTGGTAAACTTCAATTTCACACAGATCTTCTTCAATTGGAGGGACCATCTTCACTTCGCCTCCGGCTTCATCCGGGAACTCGGGAACGCGAATGTGCCCGTCCTCTGGAGACCCTATCACGAACCCGAAGGCGGGTGGTTCTGGTGGGGACAGACCGCCGAGAACACCCCCGCCAACTACCGTCTCCTTTGGCAGCGGATGTTCGAGCGCTTCACCGACCCCGGCGACTACAACCTCAACAACCTGATCTGGGTCTACTCCGCCGCCTTCCCCGGCCAAGCGCCCACCTTCCCAGGAACGGCCTACGTCGACTTCGCCGGCATCGACTTCTACACCAGCAATCCCTCCGACCCGCTCTTCGTCTCTCGCGACCAGACCGTGAAAGGGTTCGGGGCCCGCCCCACCGCCCTCACGGAGACCGGCCTGCTCCCCTCCCCCAGCATCCTCTACCCCGGCGGCAAGCAAGCCCGCTATGCCTGGGCCGTGGTCTGGTACGGAGGCGACCTCGACAACACCTACTACGGCGCCGCCCCCAGCGGCACCTCGGGCAACAGCCCCGCTCAAGTGAGGGCCTTCTACGCCCATCCCCGGACCGTCGATCTCGACAGTATCTGGAACATCCTCGAGCGTCGCCCCTCGCTCCGCATCCTTGGACCGAAACGCATCACCACGCGCGCCGCCTCCCATCGCGTCAGAGCCAAGGTCGGGGCGATTCCGATCACGCCCACCGTCGAGTACCGGGCCACCCGCACGGCACCTCGGAAAGTCGCGACCAAGAGCAACGGCACCGCCAACTTCCGCGTGAAGCTCGTGCGTCCGAACACCGTCGTGAGGGTCCGGGCCATCTCCTCCTCGAAGACGCCTTCGAAATGGACCGTGCTGCGCATCCGTCGTCAGGCCTGATCCCCCTTTCCTCCCCTGTCTCAGCACCTCATTCCACCGACGTCGGAGGCAGAGGAACAGGGAATTCCATTGACTGTTCAAAAGATCTGCTGTAGAGGCATTCCTGCCCTGCATGACCCCCACCGAAGCCTATCTCGCCCTCAATCTCCTCCCGAACATCGGGCCGATCCGGGTGAGACGGCTCCTGGAGCATTTCGGTTCGCCCCAGGCGATCCTCTCCGCCTCGCCCCGCGAACTCCGCAGCGTCACCGGCATCGGGGAGGAAATGGCCGCCCTGCTCTCCGACTGGAAGAACCATATCGACCTCGCCGAGGAAAAGCGTCGCATCGCCGACCATGGCATCGATCTTCTCACCTTGGACGATCCCACCTACCCCGAATCGCTCCGGCACATCCACGATCCCCCCTTCCTTCTCTATGTGAAAGGCCGCCTCACCCCAGCCGACGCCGCCTCCGTCGGGGTCGTGGGCTCGCGCCGCACCACCCACTACGGCAAGGACCAGGCCAAGAAACTCTCCTTCCAGCTCGCCAAAGCAGGTTTCACCATCGTCAGCGGCCTCGCCCGCGGCATCGATACGGCCGCCCACGAAGCGGCGCTGGCGGCTGGCGGGCGCACCCTCGCCGTCCTCGGCTCAGGCATCGGAAACCTCTATCCTCCGGAAAACCAGGCGCTCGCCGACCGCATCGCGGAGAGCGGAGCGGTGATCTCCGAGTTCCCCGTCCTCTACGTTCCCGACAAGCAGTCCTTCCCCCTCCGCAACCGCATCGTCGCCGGCCTTTCCCGCGGACTCCTTGTGGTCGAGGCGCCGGCCTGGAGCGGTGCGCTAATCACCGCGAACCATGCGCTGGAGCAAGGACGCGCCGTCTTCGCCGTGCCGGGGCCCATCGACCGGCCCACTTCCGAAGGCTGCCACCGCCTCATCCAGCAAGGTGCGAAGCTGGTCTGCACGGTCGACGACATCGTCGACGAACTCGATCTGGGGCTCAGTTCCCTGCCCCTCGACTTCGCCTCCGAAACCGACCCTGCCTCTCCGTCGCGGCAGGTCGAACTCAGCGATCTGGAGCGGAGTCTTCTCGACGCGCTCTCCCTCGGGGAGGCCACTATCGACGGGCTCGCCGAAGCCGTCTCCATGCCGCCCGGGCTCGTCTCCGCCGCCCTTCTCCAACTCGAGATGAAACGCCTCGTCCGCCAGCGGCCGGGAAAAACCTTCTCGAAAGCGGGTTGACCTTTCCGGGAAACCGGGGCACTCCATGTCTCCCCTCCCTTCCGCCATCTTCCCATGTCGAAGTCCCTCATCATCGCCGAAAAGCCCAGCGTCGCCAACGACCTCGCCCGCGTCCTCGGCAAGGATCCGTCCATCGGACGCTTCGAGAAGCACGACGAATACTACGAAAGCGAGCACTACGTGATCTCCTCGGCCGTCGGCCACCTCGTCCAGCAGGCCCTGCCCACGACCGCCGACGGAAAGAACCTGCCGTGGAATTTCGACTGCCTGCCCGTCATGCCGGAGGAGTTCGCCCTCGAGCCCAGCGAGCAGAAGGGCGGCAAGTCGCGCCTCGCCGTGCTGAAGAAGCTGATGAAGCGGAAGGATGTGACCGAACTCATCAACGCCTGCGACGCCGGACGAGAGGGCGAACTGATCTTCCGCTACATCGTCCAGTACTGCGGCGTCTCCAAACCCGTTCGCCGCCTCTGGATGCAGTCGATGACCGACGGCTCCATCCGCGAGGCCTTCGCCGCGCTCCGCAGCGACGAGGAGATGCGCCCGCTTGCCGACGCCGCCTACTGCCGCTCGGAATCCGACTGGCTCGTCGGGATCAACTCGACCCGGGCGATGACCGCCTTCAACAGCAAGTTCGGGGGCTTCAACAAGACTCCCGTGGGCCGTGTCCAGACGCCGACGCTCGCCCTCCTCGCCGAACGCGAGCAGGAGATCGCCGACTTCGTCAGCGAGGACTATTTCGAAGTCGTGGGGAGCTTCTCCGTCGCCGCCGGCCTCTATGCGGGCCGATGGTTCGATCCGGTTTTCAAGAAGAGCGAGGACAGACCCCACGCCCGCGCCGAGCGGCTCTGGGACCGCGCCCTCGCCGAGGCCATCGTGACGCGCTGCGAAGGGAAACGCGCCTCGGTCGAGGAGAAGAAGAAGCCGGTGAAGCAGATCGCGCCCCAGCTCTACGACCTGACCAGCCTCCAGCGCGAGGCGAACGGGCGCTTCGGCTTCTCCGCCCGCCGCACCCTCCAGCTCGCCCAGGCCCTCTACGAGAAGCACAAGGCCCTCACCTACCCGCGGACCGACTCACGCTACCTGCCCGACGACTACGTCGGCACCTCCATCGCCACGCTGGAGAAAATCGCGGCCGCCTCTGGGCGCAGCGTCACCGACCTCCCCGGCCACGCCGCCAAGGCCTTGCGGGACCGCCTCGTCCAGGGGAGCAACCGCCGCATCTTCAACGGGGCGAAGGTCAGCGACCACTTCGCCATCATCCCCACCGGCCAGATCCCGTCGAGCCTCGACGAAGCGGAGCAGAAACTCTACGACATGGTCGCCCGCCGCTTCGTCGCCGCCTTCTATCCGCAGGCGGAGTTCGAGGCCACCACCCGCATCTCCACGATCGGGGAGGACCAGTTCAAGACCGAGGGCAAGGTCCTCGTCGTGCCCGGCTGGCTCGCCGTCTACGGAAAGACCGCCGAAGCCTCCGCCCCCGCCGACAACGGTTCCGACGACGAGGAGGACGAGGCCAAGCGAGGCGAGCGCCAGATCGTGCCCCTGCAGCCCGGCGAATCCGCCGACCTGAAGCGCATCGACATCCTCGAGAAGGCGACCCGTCCCCCCGCCCGCTACAACGAAAGCACCCTCCTCTCCGCGATGGAGACGGCGGGCAAGCGCGTCGACGACGAGGACCTGCGCGACGCCATGTCCGAGCGCGGCCTCGGCACGCCCGCGACCCGCGCCGCCATCATCGAGGGACTCATCCTCGACAAATACCTCACCCGCGACGGACGCGATCTCTTCGTCACGACCCGCGGCGTGAGGCTCGTCGAGCAGCTCCACAACATGAAGATCGGGATTCTCACCTCGCCCGAAATGACCGGCGAATGGGAATACAAGCTGAAGCAGATGGAGCAGGGCCAGCTCGACCGCGCGACCTTCATGCGCGAGATCCGCAAGCTGACCGGCACCGTGGTCGAAACCGCGAAGGACTACGCCCGCGATGCCGTCGAGCGCGAATGGCCCGAGTTCCCCGTCCCCTGCCCCGTCTGCGGAGCGCCCTCGCTGGGACAGGACGACGGCCGCTACAAATGCAAGCAGCCCGGCTGCAAGTTCACCCTCGCCAAGGTCGTCGCCAGCCGCCCCCTCTCCGAAGACGAGGCGAAGACTCTTCTCACCAAGAAGCTGGTCGGTCCCCTCACCGGCTTCGTGAACCGCTTCCGGATGCCCTTCGACGCCGCCATCGAGCTGCAGGAGGACAAGAAGGCCGGCCTCAAGGCCGCTTTCGTCTTCGAGAAGACAGTCGAAGAGGAGGCCGAGGCCGAATCGATCCGGCCGGAGAACAAGCTCTGCAAATGCCCCCTCTGCGAAAAGGGCGACATCTACGAGACGCCGGGCAGCTACATCTGCGACCGGCGCGTCTCCGGCGACGGCTGCAAGGCGCGGCTCTCCAAGGAGATGTGCAAATACCAGATCCCGCGCGAGCAGGCCGTGAAATACTTCACCGAAGGCCGTACCGACGTCATCGACAAATGGATCAGCAAGAAGGGCCGCCCCTTCTCCGCCGCCCTCGTCTGCAACACGAAGGGCAAGCGCATGCTCGCCTGGGATTTCCCTCCCCGCGAGAACACGAAGAAGAAAGCCCCCGCGAAGAAGGCGGCGGCGAAATGACCGCCCGGGAGGGCACCGCTTCCGATTTGCGCCTGAGGCTCGGGCCCGACATCGGCGGCAACCTAGGGTAGGATCACAGCCCTCACGGCTCCACGCCGAGCGGCGGCGCGCGTCGCGCCGCTCCCTCCTCGGTCACTCCTTTGACCGTGCCCTGGAGAAAGTGGATTCCGTCCGGCTTGGCTCTCCGCCAGAGCCGGCCATAGGCTTTCCGAAGTGTCGGCGCTCTCCCCAACTCCTCCAGCGGGAGGGCTCCTCCTCGCACTGTTCTGCCCCGGCCCCCTTCCCATCTCTCTCCCTCGCCGCGCGAAAGAAGAGAACCCTGCTCCCTTTGGTCTTCGACGCGCCCTCCCCCAGAGAGCGGACCGACCAAATCCGCCGCTTCCCGTGCCCACAGGATCCTCGGCCAGAGTGAAAAAACCAGACAGGTAAACCCAAAACGGCAGAGCTCACGCAACGCTTTCGTAACGCCCGAACCGTGTGTCGATAACGTTTCCGAGGATCTTTTGCAGCCCTTTCCCATGCAGTGGTAGGTGCCTTCGCCAGAGGCTTTCCTCCTCCTCCCCGACCGCATCCGAGTCGGGGTCGATCCGGGGATCGAGTATTCGGACCCGCCTCCCGCAACCCTATCAAAACCAAAATATACCAGAAAAACAACCACGCTCCTCTAGCCATGAAAATGAAACTCGGCCTTCTCGCGGGGCTCGCGGCCCTTGGGCTCGCATCCTCCGCCTCCGCCCAAACCGTTGTCAACATCACCGGGGCGACCGCCTTCCGCGCCGCCGCCCACACCGCCATCATCAATCTCCTCGGAGGCCCCGGGGTGACCCAGTATGGCTACGTCGGCGCCACGCTCAACAACTCCGCCCACGCCATCTTCGTCGGCTCCATCGGCAGCGACCCCTACGTCATCCGCACGAGCTTCAGCGGGTCCGCCGCCGGCATCGACGCCGTCATCAACGCGACCAGCCTGACCTACCTGCGGTCCAACCTCACCGCTCCCGACGACCTCAGCACCTCCGGCGTCCAGATCGCGACCGCCATCGCCGACGCCACCACCGCCGGAAAGACGGAGACGGACGTGGCCCGCTTCAGCTTCTCCGACGTGGACCAGGCGATCACCGCCACCCCCACCCCGGCCCTTCCCGGCCAGCCCGTCGGCGTCGTGCCCTTCGTCTTCGTCGCGAACGTCGGCGCTCCCGCCGGACTCACCAACATGACCGACCAGCTCCATGAGGCCCAGTGGGCCTCCGGCCAGCTCCCCCTGAGCATGTACACCGGCAACCCCGCCGACACCAAGCTCGTCCTCAACATGGGGCGCAACGACAGCTCCGGCACCCGCGCCACGATCCTCTCCGAAACCCAGTATGGCTCCTTCAGCTCCGTCGTGCAGTGGGGTGGCCCCAACGACGCCACCACCGTCTCCGGCGCCGAGGGAACCGGTACCGTGAACATCCTCAACAACGTCGGCAACAGCGGCTACAACAGCAACGGCTGGGTTCGCCAGAATCTCGCCCGCACGTCGACGAACGTCACCGTCAACGGTACCGCCGGCCAGGACGTCGTCCTCGTCAGCTACCTGACCCTCTCCGACGCCGCCGCGATCACGACCCTCACCGGCGGTGCCGGCGTCGGTGCCAAGGCCCTGACCTACAACGGCGTGGCCTACAGCGAGGAAAACGTCAAGAACGGCTCCTACACCCTCTGGGGCTACCAGCAGTTCTACGGTCCTCTCGGCATCACCGCGGGCGAGCAAACCTTCCTCGACACCTTCACCGCAGAGATCCCGAACGCCCTCAACCCGCTCTCCACCGGGATCAAGATCCCCGACATGAACGTGACCCGGAACGGTGGCGACGGCGGTCTCATCACCCCGAACTGACTAGGCCGGGCGACCCGCGCGATGGCGTCGCCCGACTTCCATCCATTCAAGTTCCCATTTTGAACTCCTTCCATGATTCCTAGATGAAATCCTTGATCCGAAATCTTCTCCTGCCCGTCGCCGGGCTCGCTCTCGGAGCGAATCTCGCGACGGCCGCGCCTTGGCCGCCCGCCCAGGGCGACCTCATCCTCGGTGTCCAAGCCACCGGGGGCATGGGGTCCACGGACAACCTGTTCTTCAACCTCGGTCCGGCCCACACCCTCCGCGACAATCCGAGTCCCGGCACGGTCGTGAACCTCGACGCGGAGCTCACCGCCGCCTTCGGCGCCGGCTGGGAAGCCCGCACCGATCTCTATTTCGGGCTCATCGCGAACCGCTCCAACATGCCTCCCTCGGGACTCGGCGCAGTCGCTCCCGAAAACGGAGATCCCGCCAGCACCATCTACGTGTCGAAAGCCGCCGCCACTCCGGGAGCCTCGATCCCCTGGTCGGGCTTCAATGTGACCGCGCTTGCGTCGGCCGCCACCAAGCACTCGGGCCAGATCGCCGCGCTCGCCGCCATCGGTGCGAACGGGAACAGCGTGGCCACCCTCTCCCAGGGGGCCAATCCGGTGCAATGGAACAACGGGTGGAGCAAGTGGAACCCCGTACCCGGAGCCGCTTTCTCCATCTTCACCGGCGGCATCCAGTCCGCGGTCAATGCGACCGTCGCGCACGCCGATGTCCACCGCATCGTGAGCACGACGGGAAGCGGCACCTACGTCACGACCGTATCGCTCGCCGCGAATGGCGACGTCACCGTCGATGACAGTGGTGCAGCCACGGCCTACTTCACCGTCTCCGGCACGGCGGCCAACGGCAGCATCGTCGGCGCCGACGGGGTGACGAAATACGCCGAAGGCTCCACCGCCAGGCTCACCGCCGTCCCCAATGCGGGCTTCGGCTTCGTGAGCTGGAGCGGCGACGCCAGCGGCTCGGCCAACCCGCTGAACCTCCCCATCGATGCGAACAAGTCGGTCACCGCCAACTTCGCCGCCCTCCCCTCGGTCACTTCTCCGACCTCGGTGGACATCACCGGCACGGAGGCCACTCTCGGGGCAAACGTGACCGGCGACGGTGGGCAGACCATCGCCGCGCGTGGCATCGTCTATGCCAATGTGGCCGACAACGCCAATCCGGTTCTCGGAGGCATCGGCGTGTCGAACGAAACCGCGAGCGGCACCACCGGCGTGTTCACCGTCCCCGTCAGCGGCCTGGCCGCAGGCACCACCTACGCCTACAAAGGCTACGCGACCTCGGACGCCGGCACGGGCTACTCGGCCGTCGCCTTCTTCACGACGGACGCCACTCTGACGCTGACCGGCAACACCGGTTCGGCCTCCGGGACCATCCAGCCTGGCGACGGACAGAACTACCTCTTCACCCTGGCGGACGCCCGCGAAGTCGCCATCTCCGGCGGCGCGGCCGGCCTGAACGCGGAGCTGTTCGACGCCAGCGGAAACCAGATCGCGAGCGGAAGCGGTATCTTCGGCTTCTCCCGGCTGCTCTCCGCCGGCACCTACCGTCTCCGGATCTCCAATCCGACGGGCAGCGCCGCGGCCTTCTCCTTCGCCGTCGATGCGACGCGGACCGCCTCGGCGCGTCCAGCCGTCACCGCGACCCCCGCGAAGATCACCTCCAAGAAGGCGAAAGCCGTCAAAGGCAAGGCCCTGGTGAGAAACACCGGCAACCTGCCCAGCCCGATCACCGTCTCCGCCTCCAAGGGCAACGGCTTCTTCAAGGTGGTCTACAGCGGTCCCGGCGGCAACCTGACCTCCGCGCTGAACGCCGGCAGGTATCAGACGCCTTCGCTCTCGAGCGCCTCCGCGCCCGTGACGATCACGGCGAAGATCACGCCCAACAAGAAGAAGCTGCTCAAGAAGAAAAAGGGCCAGAAAGTGCGCGTGGTCAAGAAGACCTACAAAGGCTCCTACCGTGCCAGCGCCCCCGGCGCTCCGACGGCCGCGGGCAACTTCCAGGTGCTCGTCCGCTGATCCTTCGGATCCTTCGAAATCCTTGTTAGCCGAAAGGGCGGGTCCACCAGACCCGCCCTTTTTCGTTCACGGCCCGCTGTCTCCATCGGGTGGAGAAAACCCGAAATCCGAAGCTCGAAATCCGAATGGCACGGCGACCGCTGATCTTCGCTGATCTTTTCGGGTTTGGAGACATCAGCGCGGATTTTCCCTCCCCTTGGTCCGCTATCTGCTTTTCAACCTGTACTCCCTCCCCTCCTTCCAATGAAAAGCAACCCGCCAATCCCTCCCTTTGGACGAATCCGACCTAGGCTCCGCAGCGCCGCGATGCGGACGACGATCATGGCCACCCTGCTCCCCGCCCTGGCGTGGTGGAGCGGGCCCGCGACCGCCAATCCGCGGGGAGGCGTCGTCGTCCACGGCGACATCGCGATGTCCGGCAGCGGCGGGGTCCTCAACATCAAGCAGACCTCGGCGAACGCGATCATCGACTGGGAGGCCTTCTCGATCGAGGCGGGCGAGATGACCCGCTTCATCCAGCCCGGAACCAGCGCCGCCGTCCTCAACCGGGTCACCGGAGGGAATGCGAGCGAGATCCACGGCGCCCTGCGGGCGAACGGCAACGTCTTCGTGATCAACCCGAACGGCATTCTCGTCGGCCCGGGAGGAACGATCGACGTGCATGGCCTGGTCCTCTCGACTCTGGACGTCGACAACGGAGAGTTCCTCGCAGGCGGGGACCGGGTTTTCAAGGGAGCCAGCTCGGCCGGCGTGACGAACCTCGGCCGCATCCACGCGATCGGAGGCGATGTCTTCCTGATCGGACGGACGGTCACCAACAGCGGATCGATCCACGCGCCCTCCGGCACCGTGGGGCTCGCCGCAGGGCAGGAGGTGCTGATCAAGGCCGATACCGGTCCGGACGGGGAACGGATCTTCATCCGGGCAACAGGGGCCGGTGCGGGCGGCACGGGCATCCTCAACGACGGCACGATCGAAGGCGCGGCGGCGGAATTGAAGGCCCACGGAAACCACTACGCCCTGGCCATCAACAACAAGGGCTCCATCCGCGCCACGGGCGTGCATCGCTCGGGCGGCCGCGTCCATCTCCAGGGCATCGGAGGCCGCGTCTCGAACAGCGGCTCGATCCGCGCCACCTCCTCCGGCGCAGGAAAGGCGGGGGCGGTCCTCATCGCGGCCGCCTACGCGAAAGTCGATGGAGAGCTGCGCGCCAGCGGCCACTCCATCGGAGGAAGCGTGAGGATCGCAGCGACCGAAGCGGCCGAGATCGGCGCGACGATCGCCGCCACAGGGCGCTCCGGCGTCGGTGGTTCGGTCGATGTGGAGGCCCCTGACATTGTTCTGAAATCGGGCTCCTCGATCGAGGTGGGCGGCACCACCGGCGGCGGCTCCGTGAGGATCGGCGGCGGATTCCAGGGCGGCGATCCCGCCTTCGCGAACGCCCGCGCGCTGGAGATGGAGAGCGGAGCGGCGATCCATGCGGACGCCACGGAAACCGGAAACGGAGGCAGCGTCGTGCTCTGGTCCGACGGCGACACCCTCTTCCGGGGAGAGATCACCGCCCTGGGCCGCGGCAGCGGCAGGGGCGGAATGGTCGAAGTCTCGGGCAGAGAGGGTCTGCTCGTCGATGGAACCGTGTCCACTCTCGCCGAGAGCGGGGCCCACGGGACCCTTCTCCTCGATCCGCGGAACCTGACGATCAGCAACGCCGCCTCCACCGGAACGAACCTCAACAACAGCACCCTCGCATCGCTGGTCGCGGGGAACCACGTCGTCGTCTCGACCTTGGATTCGGGCACGGCGGAGGCCGGCCACATCGCCGTCCTCAATCCGGTGGTCTACACCTCGGCCAACAGCCTCACCCTGCTCGCCGAGGGCGATCTCTACATCGGCGACGACGTGATCAACCGGGGTGCGGGCGACGTGAACCTCGTGGCCGGCTGGAATCCCGCCGTGCGGCCTCTGGGCTCCCTCTTCGGTGGATCGCCGGGCTCGCCGGGCAGCTCGACGGTGACGGGCGCTCCCGACATGAACGAACTGATCTTCGACACCCCCGGCTCCTTCGGAAACGGGAACGGCAGCGTCTACGTCGGCCTTCGCGGCACCCCGGGCGGCGATCCCTCCCTCGTCGCCGCCGATCGCTCCGTGGTCGTCGCCAGCCGCAACGGTCAGACCAACGTGGCCGGCTACGACGTGAACGTCTGGGGACCGGCCCTCACCGGCGGAATCGAGACCGGGCAGCAGCGATACGCCCAGATCGGTTACAACCGCCGCGACGCCGGCACCGCGTCCGTCGATCCCGATCCCGTCCTCGGCGGCATCCGGGTCAAGGCCGTGAACGATGTGTCGCTCGTCGCCAACAAGCACGACGTGGGGGCTCTCGGCCTCGGCCCCGGCGGGTGGGGCACCGGCACGACCAACACCGGCTACGCCTCCTTCGCCCAGATCGGACACGGCGGGGAACGGGATTCGGTGAGGGGGATGAAGCTCTCCGGCGAGATCATCGTCGAGGCCGGGAACGACGTGAGCCTCCTCGGCGGCAGGACCATCAACAACCACGCCCAGATCGGACACGGCGGTTACGACAACACCGGCACCACCAACTTCACCGCCACCCTCGGCGGCGACATCACCGTCAACGCGGGCCGCGACGTGACCGTCGTGGGCGGGCTCGGCTACCTCGCCCACGCCCAGATCGGCCACGGGGCCTTCCAGCATTTGCTCGCCGACTTCGCCGAGAGCACGATCGACGTGGACGCGGGCAGGAATGTGACGGTGCGGGGCGGAGCGGGCACTTCCGGCCCCGAGAACAGCACCTACGCCCGCGCCCAGATCGGGCACGGGTCCCATGCCAGCGACTTCGTCGACGCAGGGGGCGCGGTGCTCGCACCGGGTTCCGGCAAGGGGTTCAAGGGAGCCGTCACCGTCGATGCGGGCGGGGCCATCCGCCTCGAGGCGGGGCACTACGACGCCAACAACTTCGCGGTCATCGGGCACGGCGGCAATGCCTCCGACGGGGACCACTCCGGCGTCGTCAACGTGACCGCCGGAACCGGACTCGAGCTGCTGAGCGGCACCGGGGCCGACTACCTCTTCACCCAGATCGGACATCTTTCCATGAACTCCGCCAACGCCATCTCCGGCGATGTCCACGTCACCGTCGAGGACGGCCGTGTCCTGCTGCGGGGCGGCGGATCGACCGTCGGCCACGCCTCCATCGGCAGCGGAGGCTACGTCATCGGCGAAGGCAGCCACATCGACGGGGGCACCTACGTGACGCTGAAAGGCACCGACGCCACCGATGGCCTCGTGATGGAATCGGGGAACGGCTCCTACTCCTCCGCCCAGATCGGCCACACCGCCCAGAGGGGTTCGGCGGGTCCGGTCATCACCCTCTCCGGCGACGTGGCCGTGGACGTGGCTGCCGGGGGGCTGAACATGCAGTCCTCCGCCAACGGCTATTTCTCCCAGACGATGATCGGCCACGGCGGACGCGACATCAATGGCGTCAAAAACGGCAACATCTGGGTCAACGTGGCCGCCGGGGACATTTCGCTGCTGGGCGGGGGAAGCCATGCCAGCGCCCGCTACAACCACGCCCAGATCGGCCACGGCGGCTACGGCAACGGCGTTTCCGGAACGATCGACAGCGGCACCGGCTTCGCCGACATCCTCGACGGCGGCGGCAACGTCGTCGGCCAGCGGCGACTCGGCATCGTGGTCACGGCGGAGGCCGGGAACATCGTGCTCAAAGGCGGGCTCAACGACCACAGCTACGCCCAGATCGGCCACGGCGGCCTGAGTGCGAGCGCGGCCACCGTCACGGACATCGGCGGGGACATCACCGTCGCGGCGAGCGGACAGGTGCTCGCGGAGGCCGGCGGCACCCGCAGCGGGAATTTCGCGCTGATCGGGCACGGGGGCGTCTCCAACGCCGGGGCTCGCTCCGGCGACGTCAGCGTGACGGCAGGAAATGGCGTCGAGCTCCTCGCGGGCGGAACCGGGGGCGGCATCCTCTTCGCCCAGGTCGGGCACCTCGCCTACGGCTCCGTCAATGCGATCGACGGCGATGTCCGCGTCACCGCCGAGGACGGACGCGTCCTGCTGCGGGGCGGCGGATCGGGGTCGAGCCACGCGGCCATCGGCAGCGGAGGCTACAACCTTCTGGGAGGCAGCCGCATCTCCGGCGGCACCTACGTCACGCTGAAGGGCACCGACGCCACCGACGGTCTCGTGATGGAGTCGGGGAACGGCAGCCACGCCGCCGCCCACGTCGGCCACCTCGCCCAGCGGGAATCCCTCACCACCGCCATCGACCTCTCCGGCGACGTCGAAGTGGACGTGGCCGCCGGTGGGCTCTCGATGACGGCTTCGGCGCTGGGCTACTTCTCCCATGTCATGATCGGGCACGGCGGACGGGAGATGGCGGGGAGCAAGAGCGGCGACATCCGCGTGACGGTGGCCTCCGGCGACCTTTCCGCTCTGGCCGGGGGAACGAACGCCAGCCTCCGCTACAACCACGCCCAGATCGGCCACGGCGGCTACAGCAACGGCGGAGCCATGGTCGCCAGCAGCGGCAGCGGCTTCGCCGACATCCTCGACGGCGGCGGCAACGTCGTCGGGCAACGCCCTCTGGGCATCGTGGTCCAGGTCCTCGACGGCAGCATCGAGCTCCTCGCCGGGAAGAACGGCGGCAGCTACGCCCAGATCGGCCACGGGGGCCTGCGCTCGGGCACGGCCAACACGGCGGACTTCACGGGCGACGTCACCGTGGAGGCGAGCGGAGACCTCTCCATGGGCGAGGGTACCGCCAGCTACGCCTACGCCCAGATCGGCCACGGCGGGCCGGGTTCCGCCTCCAATTTCGTCTGGAACCTGGGCGGAGCCATCGCCGTGACGGCGGGCGGCAGCGTCACCGCCAAGGGCGGCAGCGCCAGCATCACCAACGTCCAGATCGGCCACGGGGGCTACGCCACGACGACGACTTCCTCCATCGCCGCCTCCCCGATCACCGTGAAGGCGGCGACGGGAGACGTCCTCCTCCTGTCCGGAACGGCGGGCAGCACCGGAGCCAAGATCGGCCACGGGGGCTACAACATGAAGCTGTCGAGCTTCGGCGAGAGCCCCGTCACCGTGGAGGCCGGGCGGCACGTCCGCCTCGTCTCCCCTCAGTTCGAGACCTTCGTGAATGCCACCAACGCCGGCACGCAGATCGGGCACGGCGGCTTCGGCGCCGTCGTGGGACCCGTGTCCGGCGCCTCCGCCCTCGGCTACAGTGGAAACATCGTCGTGAAGGCGGGCGGGAAGCTGGACGTGATCGCCGGCAAGAACGCAGGCAGCTACAACTGGTCGCTGCTGGGCCACACCTCCTACTTCAATTCGAACGGTGTCCACCGGGGGGACATCACCGTGACGACCGGAACCCTGGCGGGTCTGGCCCCCGCCGACTACGGCATCACCGTCCAGGCGGCCTATGGCGACTACATGCCCCTCGCGACCACCGACACCAACATCAACGGCTACTACAGCTTCGCCTCCATCGGCCACCGCGGCCACAGCAACGCCTCGGCCACCTACTCCACCGGCCTCCACGGCGACATCCTCGTCGATGCGGTCCGGGGTGGGATCCTCGTGGCAGGGGGCGACGGCGTGGACGGCACGACCGCCGCCAACGACCCTCCCGAAATCCGCCTCCACGGTGCCTCCATCGGCCACGGCGGCTACGCGGCGGGCCATCTCACCGAGGGCCTCACCGGTTCGGTGAAGGTCCATGCCGAGGGGGACATCGCCCTCCGCTCGGGCACCTCGCGGCAGGGAACGGTGATGATCGGGCATGGCGGCTACGCTGCCTTCGGCCCCATGGAGGGCGACATCGAGGTCGTCTCGCGGAACGGGAGCCTCGAACTCGACTCGACCCTCGCGATCAACACGACCCGGGGGGGGGTCATGATCGGCCATGGAGCCCCCAGCAACGCCGGCTCGGGCACGCGGCAAGGCGACATCCTCGTCGATGTGGCGGGCGAGATCTCCCTCGTCAGGACCGTGGCCAACCTGTCCTACATCGGCCACCGGAGCGGTACGGCCAACGCCATCAGCAATGCCGACGTCACTATCCGGGGGCGTTCCTTCGACCGCGCGACGGGCGATTCGGGCAGCCAGATCCTCCGCCCCGACGCGGAACTGGGCACCATGCTCGCCAACAATCTCGCCGGTGGAAACCTCAGTCTCGTCGGGATGGGGACGACGGGGATCGAGATGGATATCCAGATGCTCTGGACCTCGCCCTACGACTTCAACCTGCTCGCCTATTCGGATATTTTCATCGCCAACGACCTCATCAACCGGGGCGACGGCGACCTCAACCTCTTCGCGGGCTGGAATCCCGAGCTGGCTCCTCTCCATGCCAGCGGCGACATCCTGCCGCCCCTCGCCACGGCCTCTCCCTGGCGCGGCTACCTGATCCGCGACATCGACGCCGATGCGCAGCTCTTCGACGTCCCGGGCGCCTACGGAAACGGCGGAGGCAGCGTGTGGGTGGGCGCCTACGCCGACCTTTCCGCCGCCGACCGGAGCGTGGCCGTGGCCAGCCGCGCCGGGCAGACGAACGTGGCCGGCCACGACGTGAACGTCTGGGGCCCCGCCTTCACCGGCGGCATCAACCAGGGCGCCCAGCGCTACGCCCAGATCGGCTACAACCGCCGCGACGCCGGCACCGCCACCAGCCTGGCGGCGACGGGACGCATCCGGGTGGGCGCGGTCAACGACATCGCGGTCGTCGCGAACAAGTACGAGGTCGGCATCCGGGGCAGCAGCGGCTGGATCGCCACGACGGACAACACCGGCAACGCCTCCTTCGCCCAGATCGGCCACGGGGGCGAGCGGGATTCGGTGACCAACATGGAGCTGTCCGGCGACATCCTCGTCGAGGCGGGCGGCAACCTGAGCCTCCTCGGCGGACTGGCCTACAACAACCATGCCACCATCGGGCACGGCGGCTACGACAACCGCGACACCGCCTTCCCCGGCGTCGCCTCCATCAAGGGCGGCGACATCAGCGTCACCGTCGGTGGCGACGTGACCCTCCAGGCCGGGTTCGGCTACCACGCCAACGTCCAGATCGGACACGGCGGCGGCAATGTCATCCTCGCCGACTTCGTCGAGAGCAAGATCACCGTGAACGCGGGCGGGGACGTGACGGTGCGGGGTGGTGCAGGCGTCGCGGGCACCGAGAGCAACAGCCGCGCCCAGGCGCAGATCGGGCACGGCGGCTACGACGCCGATTTCGTGGACCCGACCACCGGCGCCGTCCGCACGGCGGGATCGGGCTACGGCTACAAGGGGGACATCGAGGTCGCCGCAGGCGGGGCCGTGCTCGTCGAGGCGGGCAACCACGACGCCTACAACCTCGCCGCGATCGGAAACGGGGGCGTCGCCGCCGACGGCGACCACAGCGGGGACATCACCGTGACCGCCGGGGCAGGCATCGAGCTCAGGAGCGGCACCGGCACCAACTACAACTTCGCCCAGATCGGGCATTTCAACCACACCGCCCACGGCGATCTCTCCGGCGAGATCACCGTGACGGCCCAGGGCGGAGCGCTGCTCCTCCAGTCGGTGGATTCCCTTGCCAACGCCAATCCCGTCCTGATCGGCCATGGGGGTATCCAGAGCAATGGCAAGCGTATCGGCGACATCACCGCGACCGCCGCGAACGGTGTCTCCCTGCTGGCCGGGAGCGGCGCCGACACCCTCTTCACCCAGATCGGACACCTCTCCTACCGCTCGCTCAACGAGATCGACGGCCAGGTCACCGTCGTCTCGCAGGACGGCGGCATCCTGCTGCAAGGCGGAGGATCGGGGAACAGGGCAGCCAGCTACGCGGTCATCGGCAGCAGCGGAGGCTACGACCCGACCGGAGGCACCACCATCTCCGGCGGCACCCGGGTCGTCTCGCTGGGAACGGATCCGGAGGACGGCATCGTGCTGAAGTCCGGGAACGACTCCTACAGCAGCGCCCACATCGGCCACCTCGTCCAGCGCACCCCCACCAGCGCCGCCGGCTCCGTCGAGCTCTCCGGCGACGTCGAGGTGGAGGTCGCCGGCGGCGGGATCCAGATGCAGTCCTCCGCCCTGGGCCTCTACTCCCACACCATGATCGGCCACGGCGGCAGCTACGCCGTCGGCGGCAAGAGCGGCGACATCCGCGTGACCGTGGCCTCCGGCGATCTCTCCGCCAAGGCCGGTGGGACGAACGCGGGCGAGCGCTACAACCACACCCAGATCGGCCACGGCGGCTACAGCCGGGGCGGGGCCATGACCGCCAGCAGCGGCAGCGGCTTCGCCGACATCCTCGACGGGAACGGCAACGTCGTCGGACAGCGCGCCCTGGGCATCGTGGTCCGGGTCCTCGACGGCAACATCGAACTCCTCGCCGGGGGAGCCATTGCCAACTACGCCCAGATCGGCCACGGAGGCATCCGCGCGGGCGTGGCCGACACGGCGGACTTCGTGGGCGACATCACCGTGGAGGCGAGCGGAGACATCTCCATGGGCGAGGGAAGCGCCGGCTATTCCTACGCCCAGATCGGCCACGGCGGAGCGGGCGCCGTCGCCAACAATGTCTGGAACCTGGGCGGAGCCATCGCCGTGTCATCGGGCGGCAGCATCACCGCCCAGGGCGGCAGCGTCGGCACCACCTACACCCAGATCGGCCATGGTGGCGTCGCCACGACGACGGATTCCTCCATCGCCGCCTCCCCGATCACCGTGACGGCGGCGGGAGACGTCCTCCTCCTCGCCGGGGCGGCGAGCACCGCCGGCGCCAAGATCGGCCACGGCAACAACGGGCTGAGGCTGTCGAGCTTCGGCGAGAGCCCCGTCACCGTGGAGGCCGGGCGGCACATCCGCCTCGTCTCCCCGCAGTTCGACTCCTACCGCGCCGTATCCAGCTCCGGCACCCAGATCGGCCACGGCGGCACCAGCGCCACGGTGCGGGCCACCGACGGCGCGGTCCTCGGATACAGCGGCAACCTCGACGTGACCGCGGGCGGAAAGATCGACCTGCTCGCCGGCAAGAACGCGGCCACCTTCAACTGGTCCCTCATCGGCCACACCTCCTTCAACTCCTCCAATTCGCAGGGCGTCCACAGTGGCGACATCACGGTGAACGCGGGAACCGTGGCGGGCCTCGGCGACTACGGACTCGTCGTCCAGGCGGCCAGCGGCGACTACAACGGAGTGGCGAACGTCAACACCTCCTACTACAGCTTCGCCTCCGTCGGCCACCGCGGCCACTCCAGCGGCACCATCCTGAGCGGCGACATCCTCGTGGACGTGCAGCGGGGCGGCGTCACGGTGCAGGGCGGCAACGGCCAGCCCGGCACGACCTCCGACAACGAGAACACGCCCGCCGACCTGCGGCTCCACGGAGCCTCGATCGGGCACGGCGGCTACAACGTGACCTCGGGCATGAGCGGCGATGTGCGCGTCCACTCCCCGGGCGCCACCCTCCACCGCGCGGGGACCGGTCCCGGCTCGCCCGTGGTGATCGGCCACGGCGGACGCGGCGCGGGCGGCCCGATCAGCGGCCTCATCGAGGTGATCTCGCGGGAGGGCAGCCTCGAACTCGACGCCACCCTCGCCAACAACGTCGTCGCCTACGCCGCCGACGCCGAGAGCCGGGGCGCCGTCTACATCGGGCACGGAGCCTCGGGGACCGCCTCCGGCACGCGGCAGGGCGACATCCTCGTCGACGTGGCGGGCGAGATCTCCTTCGTGGGCACGGACCGGCCCGGCTGGATCGGCCACCGCACCACCACGGCCAACGGCATCACCAATGCGGACGTCACGATCCGCGCCCGCTCCATCGACTCCACCTCGGGAGACTCGGGCGGCGGCCTCTTCCGCATCGACGCCTTCCTCGGCTCCATCCTCTCGCCTCACCTCAACGCGGGGCACCTCAGCTTCGTGGCGACGGGAAGCGAAGGGCTCGAGATGGGCGGACGCCTCGTGGGGAACTCGGCCTTCGACCTGAACCTCCTCTCGCGCTCGCACATCTACATCCTCGACGACCTCCTCAACCATGGGAGCGGCGACGTCAACGTCTTCGCGGGCTGGGATCCCGCGCTGGCCCCCTTCCATCCTGTCGGCGAGACGCTGCCGACGGCGGCGGGAGCGCCAAGCTACCGCGAATACTGGGTCCGCGACATCGACGCCGAAGCCGGACTCTTCGCCACCGCGGGCTCCTACGGGAACGGCGGCGGCAGCGTCTGGGTCGGAGCCGATTCCACCCTGGCCGCCGCCGACCGCTCTGTGGCCGTGGGCAGCCGCACCGGCCAGACCAGCGTGGCGGCCCACGACGTGCACGTCTGGGGCTCCGCCCAGACCGGCGGAGTCAATCTCGGGGCCAACAAATATTCGCAGATCGGCTACAACCGCGCCGACACAGGAGGCTCCGCCGGCGATGCGGCCACCGGGCGCATCCGGGTCTCCGCCCTCAACGACGTGTTCCTCGAGGCCAACCGCTACGGCGTCGGCTCGGCCGGAACCGGCGGCACCTGGAACGGCGTCGACCAGACCGGCTTCGCCTCCTTCGCCAAGATCGGCCATGGAGGGGAAAGAGACACGCTGGGCGGCACCACCCTCTCCGGAGCGATCCTCGTCGAGGCGGGCGGCGACCTGACGCTCACCTCCGGACAGACCCTCGAGAGCTACACGATGATCGGCCACGGAGGCCCCGCCTACGCGAGCGTATCGGTCCAGACGATCGGCGACATCGCCGTGACCGCGGGCGGCTCGATCGAGCTGCTCGGCGGAGAAGGCTCCCGCGCCTCGGCCCAGATCGGACATGGCGGAGCGGTGCTGGGCGGTTCGCGCACCGGCAACGTCGACGTCGTCTCCGGAGCGGAGATCGTCCTGCGTGCCGGAGCCGGCGAGGATGGAGCGGCCCACATCGGCCACGGAGGCACCGGAGCAGGCGGACTCTCCAGCGGCGATCTCCGTGTCACAGCCGCCACGCACCTGCTGCTGGAGGCGGGAGACAGCCTCGGCAGCTCCGCCCTGATCGGACACGGCGGACGCCAGGCCTCGAACACCGCCGTCGGCGCCATCGTCGTGACCGCAGGGGACGACCTCGGCCTCCTCGGCGGAGGCGGCATCGCCACGACCGCCCAGATCGGCCATGGCGGCTACGCCTTCAACGGCACGGCCACCGACCAGAGCATCCTCGTGGAGACCTCCGGCGCGCTGACCCTGCTCGGCGGCACCGGAAGAAGCTCGAACGCCCAGATCGGGCACGGAGGCTTCAGCTCCACCGGCTCCTCGCTCACCGGTGCTATCGGCGTCCAGGCCCTGGGCGGCCTCGATCTCACCGGAGGCGCGGGGCTCTTCGCCTACTCGCAGATCGGGCACTTCGGCCATGCCTCGCACGCCCGCATGGGTGGAGACCTCTCCGTGACCTCGGGCGCCCACCTCGCCATCGTCGCGACCAATGGAGCGGACTCCGCCTACGCCAAGATCGGGCATGGCCATGACATCCAGGCCGGCATCCTCCCCCTCGTCCCGGTGCAGGAGATCACCGGAGACATCCGCGTGGCCGTGGCCACCGATCTCTCGCTGACCGACGGCATGATCGGCCACCTCAACGCGACCAGCACCGCCACCACCACCGGGGGCGACACCCAGATCGCCGTCGGCACCACCGACCCCGCCGATCCATCCAGCGGCACCCTCGTCGCCGACGGACAAAGCGAATTCCACGGGGCCGACGGCCTGCGCTTCTACCTGCCGCAGCGGATCAACAACGGCATCGCCGCCGGAGCCCTGCTCAACGGAGCGGTCTTTCCCGGAGCCGCTCCCGATCCCTACGACCATCAGCGGGACGACGAATACACCATCCATATCCTCGGCGACACGCCCTCCTCCCCCAACGAGCATGGGAACGCCTTCGGCACCGGTCCTGCGCCTTCGAACGCGGCGGGCTACGCCTTCTACTACGACACCATCACCCTCGTCGCGGGTGCCGGCATCACCCCTCCGGGCGGAGGCGTCACGCCCCCCGGAGGAGGAGATGACCCCGGGATCACGCCCCCGAACATACCGCTTCCTACCCTCCCGACCGACCCAACCGAACCGGTCGATCCCTCTCCGGCCTGGTGGACCTTCTTCCTCGGCGACCGGATCCTCGACGATTGGCTGCGGGACCGCGAGAAGGAGTTCTCCGAATCCGGAGAGTTCGAGATTCTCTACGAGAACTTCCACCAGTATGGCCTGCATGGGGAAAGCCTCTTCCGCACCGACCGTCTCCCCCGCTGAGCGATGTGGACAAGCCGAGGCCACTGGCCTCGGGCGCGAACGTCGAGAGGACATCCGGCCCGCGCCCGATGACGCGGCTACAGCGCTGCGCGTCTATCGAGGGGGATCCCAGCCACCCAATCTTGCGGGAATGGACCACTGGCAACATAGCGTCGATCAGCGCCTGATGCGCTTTTCTCCATCCGTGCCATCTGTGCCAGTTGATGCTTCGCATCTATCTCCGCTTTGCTCCGATTGTGGCGCGACATCCTCACCAAGCCCGGCATTTTGCTTCAATCCGGCTCCACCTGAAAGGCATGGTGAGAATACGCGAAGCGGATACCGGAGGTCATTTCGTGAGAACTTCTTCCGACCGACGCTTCAACGGACGTCCGTCGAAGTTCTCACGGACTTCGCGACACAGCTGCGCTTGGTCCGGGTCCACCCGTGCCCATGGACCCGCGCCCACCTCACGCCTCCTCCATCCGCTTCTCCGCGTTGAACCCGAGGCAGAAGAGCCCCGACACCACGAAGGCCACCGCGCAGAAGATCAGCCCCTCGCGCCAGTCGCCGTTCCGGTCGAGAGCCTTGATCACCACCGGCAGCACCCAGATCCCCACGGCCGCGCCCATGTTTCCCCACATGTTCGCCCAGCCGAAGAGCGGCGGGGTGTGCTTTCCGCACATCTCCTGAAGGCCGGCCCAGAGCGCGGGCAGGCCGAAGTCCGTCGAAAACGCCGCCATCCCGAACGCGGCCATCAGCGCCCACGGATTGTCCAAGCCCATCGCGATCACGAAGAACAGCGCCGCGAGAAAGCGCGACCCCGCCAGCGGGATGATGCGCCCGAGCCGCACGCCCCATTTCCGCAGGCAGGTGTCGGTGAAGAACCCGCCGACGATCAGGCCGACGATGCCGATGGAGAGGGCCAGGGTGTTGATCGTCTCGGCGAGGGATTTCTCGACGCCCTTCACCTCGATCAGGTACTTCGAGAGCGAGACCGCGAGGAAGGCCCAACCGAGATTCGTGAAGAACTGAGCTCCCGAGTTCATCCACAGGCTGCCGTGGGTCAGCGCGAGCCGCCAGGGGAAGACGTAGGCCTTATTCTCCCCCGCTTCCGTTTCCGGCGGACGCCCCGCCTCCAGCAGAGCGAGCTCGGCCTCGTTCACCTTGGGATGCTCCTTCGGCCGCTCGCGGAACACCTTCCAGAAAAAGAGCGCGAAGAATACCCCGGCGGCCCCGTAGATCCACCCCGCCCATCGCCAGTTCCCGAAGCCTGCGATCACCGTCACCGTCAACCAGGGCGCAAGCGCTCCGCCGATCCGCCCCCCCAGCGACACCACGCTGCTGGTGAAGCCGCGCTTCGACCACTCCGACCAGCGGGCGAGGAGGCCGCTGCTGATCGGGTAGGCGCCCGCCTCGGCGAGTCCGCAGCCAACCCGGGCGAGGAGCAGCGAAATCGCTCCCGTCGCAAACCCCGTGAGCACGGTGAATCCCGACCAGAGGAGAATGTAGAGCGACATCAGGGAACGGCTCCCGAAACGCACCGCCAGATAGCCCGCCGGGAGCTGCCCCAGGGCATAGGCGGCGAAGAAGGCTCCCTTGATCCAACCGTCCATGAGCGGATCGAGCGGAATGTCCTTCTTGAAGGAATCCGAGTTCATGATCGCCGCCATGCAGATGCGGTCGAGATACATGAGGAAGGCCGCCGCAGTGGTCGCGGCGAGGATCCAATGGCGGACGGAAGTGGGACGTTCGGTCATGGCGGTTCGAAGGCGCATCGTGACGCGTGCGGGACGGCGCCGCAACTCCGATTTCCCCGCAATGGCGCGTGCCGGATCGAGCGCCCGACTGCCCAGGCGATCAAGGGCACGGATTCGGAAAACGGCGATGCACCGCGTCGATCGCCGCGAGCACGTCGCCGGAGAGTTCGAGATCGGCGCTGTCGAGGTTGGACCGCAACTGCTCCATCGTCGTCGCCCCGACCAGATTGCTGGCGACATGGGGGCGCCCGTTGATCCAGGCGAGGCTCATCTGCGCGAAGTCGAGACCGGCTTCCTCCGCGATCCTGGCGTATTCCTCGATCGCCGCATCGGCGTTCTCGCCGCTGTAGCGCGCAAAACGGGAGAACAAGGTCAGCCGGGCGCCGGGAGGACGTTTCCCTCCGCGGTATTTTCCCGAGAGGCGCCCGAAGGCAAGCGGCGAATACGCGAGGAGACGCAATCCCTCCTCGTGACAGATTTCGGAGAGTCCTCCGTCGAAGGTGCGGTTGAGAAGATTGTAGGAATTCTGGATCGTGACCATGCGGGGGAGAGCACCGCTTCTCGCCAGCTCCAGGAAACGCATCGTCCCCCAGGGCGTCTCGTTCGACAGACCGATGTAGCGCACCTTCCCCTGGGCCACGAACTCGGCGAGGACGGAGAGCGTCTCCTCGACGGGAACCGTTTCGCCGCCCGTGGGGGCGACGTAGTCGCGCTTGCCGAAGAGCGGCACGGGACGGTCGGGCCAATGGAGCTGGTAGAGGTCGATCCGATCGGTCCGCAGCCGGCGCAGGCTGCCCTCCAGCGCGGCCGCGAGATGGGCGCGGTTGTGGCGCACGCCCTCGCGCACGTGGGTCACATGCGGGCCCGGTCCCACCGCCTTCGTCGCCAGGACGATCCGGTCGCGCGTGCCGCGGGCGGCGAGCCAGGTGCCGATGATGCGCTCCGTCTCGTGGCAGGTCTCCGCCCGTGGCGGCACCGGATACATCTCGGCGGTGTCGAACAGGTTCACGCCTCTCTCCAAGGCGTAGTCCATCTGTCCGTGCCCTTCCGCCTCGGTGTTCTGCTCGCCCCAGGTCATGGTACCCAGCCCGACGAGACTGACGCTCAGATCGGTATGGGGTATCTCACGGTATTTCATGGAGGGGAGAGCCCGCGAACGCTTCAGCCGTTGCGGATGACGAGCAGATTCTCTCCGCCGTTGCCTCGCTCTTCGGCCCACACTTTACGGACATGGTCGTAGATCTGGCTGACGGTGGCCCTGTTCTTGACGCGGTATTCGCTCGTCTTCGCGTGGGTCGTGTCGGGGTAGTGCTTCGTCACGACGGCATCGAGGTCGCCCACGCCCGCCTTGTTCGTGACTTGGTTGGCGATGCTCCTGAGACGCTCCACAGCCGCCGGCCCGGTCGTGATCGGCAGGGTTTCGGCAATGGTCTCCAGATAGTAGAACCTCGCCGTCTGCCCCCCGGTGGTATCGACGGTGCATTCGAAGACACGGACCGCTCCGTCGATGAGATACTCCTGCTCGCTCACCGAAGCGATCTGGTCGAGCCGGGCGACGAAACGTCCGCCCGCGGTGACGACTTCCCAGAATCCGTTGATTCCCGGCTGCACCCCGTCGGGGGCCGGGGCCTGTGCGACCAGCGACGACGCGGCGACCAAGGCGGAAAGAGCGACGGCAACGGCTTGGGGAGCTTTCATCCCGGGATTATCGCCACAAAGCGCTCCTTTCCGCAAGCAAATCGCGTGGTTCCGGTCCGCCGTCCCTCACAATTCCAGCACCCGGTCCATCCGCCGGGCGACGTCGGCGAGATAGTCCCAATCGCCCGCCGCGACCTCGGCGGCGGCCCAGCCGGTGAAGCCGATCTTCTCCAGTTCGTCCATCACCGCCTTCCACTGGATGCTGCCCTCTCCGAGCGGCACGGAAAAGCCCTTCCCCATGCCCTCCTCCATCGCCTTCTTCAGATCGTACTCCTTGACGTCGAGCTTCTTCGAACGCGTCCCGAGGATCTGCGCCCAGTGCTCCGGCACGCCCCAGCGGACCATGTTGCCGATGTCGAAGTGGACCTGGACCGCAGGGTGGCCCACCTCGTCGACGAAGCGCGCCATGTCGAAAGGGCTGATGAGGAAGGTCGCCCAGACGTTCTCGACGAGAAGCGACACCCCTTGGGCCTCGGCGTGGGGCGCGAACTCCTTCAACTGGTCCCGGGCGAGATCCCACTGCGGCTGGATCGGCTGCTTGTGGTCGTAGCGGGCGACCACGAGCATGGAATCCCCTCCGAGCCGCTTCGTCAGATCGATTCCTTCCGCAAGATCCTCGGTGCGCGCGGCGACGGTGCCGTCGAGGACGAGACCGCTCTCCTTGCTCGCCGCGATCCATTCGTCCGCCCGCTCCCCCACATCCGCGAGACTCGGTTCGAGGCCCTCGTAGCCGCATTCCCGCAGCTTCCCGAAGGTCTCCACGAGAGACTGCTCGTCCTTCCGCTTGACCATGTTCCACTTCAGGGACTTTCGGATCTTGCCTGCGAAGCGGCCGCGGCGCGGCGGAACGATGTCGGCGGAGACGGTTCCAGATAACCCGGCCCCGAGAGCGAGGCCGCCGAGTTGGAGAAGATGACGTCGATTCATGGCGATGGAGGCGAGGCTGGCAGCCGGAGCGGCTTTCTTCAAGACGAAACGATGCCGCAACGTGGCGCAATCCCGCTGCCGGGGAGCCTCCCACGCCCGATCCGTGCCTTCCGCTCCCTACGCGACGGGAGAGAGCCGAAGGTCGAACCGGTTCTCGGGCGCGGTGTTGTGCTCGTCCCGCAAGGGGGAATAGTCGCAGACGACGGCCGTGCCGTCGGCTTTGACCTCGATCAGCCGCATCCAGGCGTCGCCTCCATTGGGCCGCATCTGGAAGTTGGAGAGCATCTGATGCACCTGGCGGCCACCGCTCGCCTCCGAAGTGAGAAGCCCCAGACCATCCTCCAGGACATGGCCGTTCAGGGTCAGGATGAAGTTCGGATTGACGCTCACGAGATTCCGCCAGAGCTCCTCCCCGTCGGAAACGTCGTCGCCCGTCGCGGCGGCGACCTTGTAGCTGTGGGGATTCCAGGTTTGCCCGGTGCCGTGTTGCTTCCAGTCGTAGCGGGTGTCGTCGAAATACATGTAGGCGTGGGTGACGAGGATGGCGGCGCGGTCGCGGTGCTTCGCCGCGACTTCGTTGGCCCAGCGCACCACGTCCTTGCGCGGCCCGAACTCGAGACACAGCACCAGCAGGTCGCGGCCCGCCGCGGACACGAGATGGTAGCTGTTCTCGAAACGGTCGGGCTCCTTGTCGTAGACGCCGCCGAAGGTCGGAAGCTTCCCGTGGGTGGAAAGAGGAAAGTAGTCGTTGAAGAGCGTGGTGCGGTCCGAGCAGACGCCGCCCTCGCTGTAGTCGTGGTTGCCCAAGGCCATGAAATAGGGCACCTCGCCGTCCAATTGCCTCATCGCCCGCTGCGCCAGGTCCCACTGCTCGGGCAGGTTGTTGTCGGTGATGTCCCCCAGGTGCAGGGCGCAGGCGATGTTGCGGCTCCGCCGGTTCTTGGCGAGCCACGCGGTCTGCGCCAGGAATCCTTCCGGATTGTCCTTGGCGTAGCGCTGCGTGTCCGGCAGGGCCGCGATGGTGAAGGAGCCTTCGTCGATGGCGGGCGGCTCGCCCTTCACCAGCACGGCGTCGTCATAGTGGTTGAAGCGCCCGATCTTCGGCTTGGGGGCGGGCTTGTCGTCGGCGAACGCGGAGGGGAAAAGCCCGCCAGCGCCGAACCCCAGGACGGAGTTTCTCAGGAAACGGCGACGGGTCGGAGAGAAAGGCGTGTCTTCCATGGGGGCAATTGACGAGATTCGCCCGATCCAGGCAAGAAAGAACCGCCCTTTCCTGGGGCGGCATCGCGGGATGTCCCTTCTCGTGCCACACGCGGCCGGCGCGTTCGGCCCCCTCCGCCCCGGGGGACGGAACTGCGGCGCCAATTCGGCATTGACCCCGGCGGTCGGGCGCATCACCCTCCATCCACATCCCCATGAAGCTGCCAGCACTCGCCTCCCTCGGCGCGGCCGCCCTTGCCGCCGCGCTCCTCGCCCTGCCCGGACGTGCCCAGACCCAGCCGAAACCGCTGCGAGCCCTCCTCGTCGCGGGAGGCTGCTGCCACGACTACGCCGGACAGCAGAAAATCCTCGCCGACGGCATCGCCGCCCGCGCCAACGTCCGCGTCGATGTCTGGTGGACCGACGACAAGTCCACCGATCCGCCCCTGACGATCTACGACAAGGACGACTGGGCCGAGGGCTACGACGTCGTCATCCACGACGAATGCGCCGCCGGGAACAAGGATCCCGCCGTGATGAAGCGCATCCTCGACGCGCACCAGACCGTCCCGGCGGTGCATCTGCACTGCGCCATGCACAGCTTCCGCAACGGGACGGACCAGTGGTTCAAGCACCTCGGCATCCAGTCCAGCTCCCATGGGCCGCAGGAGCCGATCTCGGTCGAGTATGTCGGTCAGGAGCACCCCGTCACCGCCGCCTTGGAGAACTGGACCACGGGGAAGGAGGAACTCTACAACAACGTGAACGTCTTCGACGCCCACCCCCTCGCCGTCGGCAAGCAGATCGTGAAACGCGACGGGCAGGAGAAGGAGGAAGTCGCCATCGTCGCCTGGACCAACGAGACGCAGGGCGCGCGCAGCTTCAGCACGACCCTCGGACACAACACCGCCACCGTCGGGGATCCCCGCTATCTCGATCTCGTCATCCGCGGCCTCCTCTGGACCTGCGGCAAGCTCGACGAACCCGGCTACCTCGGCACCGCCTACACGGGGGAGAACACCGTCACCTTCGAGCCCGCCAAGCCCGCTCCGCCCAAAGCCGAAGCCCCGAAAGCCGCCGCTCCCGGCCCCGCGCCCAAAGACGCCACTCTCGCGACCGTCACCGCCAGCAGCGAGGAAACCGGCAAGAGCAACCTCGTCTGGCACGCCATCGACGGCGACCGCAACACCCGCTGGTGCGCCGCGAACGGGTCGATGCCTCAATGGATCCAGCTCGAGTTCGAGAAACCGCAGACCCTGACAGGCTACAAAATCGTCTGGGAGAGCGGCGGCAACTCCTACGGCTACCAGATCGAACTTTCCGACGACGGCAAGACCTGGAAAACCCTCGTCTCCGCCGGGGACAACAACCCACCCGGCGACAGCTCCATGAACTTCGAGGCGAAGGACGCGAAGTTTCTCAAGATCACCTGTCTCGGCACCCGAACGGGCGGCTGGGCCAGCATCCGCGAGATTTCGCTGACCGGACCCGGCCTGACCAAGCTCCATCCCAAGCTCGACGCGAAGCAGGCCGCCGCCGCAAAAGCCGACGCCGATCCCTACGCCAAAGGCGGCAACATCCCTCCCAAAATCGTGAAGCGGTCGCAAGAGGAGGAGGCCGAGATCCTCAAGGACGTGAAAGTCCCGGAGGGTTTCGACCTCACCCTTTTCTCCGGTTGGCAGGCCGCGAACTATCCCGTCTACGTCGCCGCCGCGCCGAACGGCGACCTCTACGTCTCCAGCGACGGCAACGGCTCCCTCGGGCGCGACCCGGGGCGGGGACGCGTCCTCCGCCTGCGCGACCTCGACGGCGACGGACGCGCCGACGAGGTGAAGGAGTTCGTGAAGGACGTCGATTCGCCCCGCGGCCTCGTCTGGGACCACGACCTCCTCTACCTCGTCCACCCGCCCCACCTGAGCGTCTTCTTCGACCGCGACGGCGACGGCATCGCCGAGGAGTCGAAGAAGCTCGTCGACGGCATCGCCTTCGACTTCTCGGGCCGTCCCGCCGACCACACCACCAACGGGCTCGAGCTCGGCATCGACGGCTGGCTCTACATCGCCGGCGGCGACTTCGGCTTCGTCAAGGCCACCGGCACGGACGGGCGCACCCTGCAGCACCGCAACGGAGGCGTCCTCCGCGTGCGCCCCGACGGGACCGGGCTGGAGATCTTCGCCACCGGCACCCGCAACATCCTCGGCACGCCCATGAGCCCGCTCTGCGACCTCTACGCCCGCGACAACACCAACGACGGCGGCGGCTGGGACGTGCGCTTCCACCACTTCACCGGCCTCGAGGACCACGGCTATCCCCGCCTCTACAAGAACTTCCCCGAGGAGCACGTCCATCCCCTCGCCGACTACGGCGGCGGCTCCGGCTGCGGTTCCGTCTATCTGCACGAGCCCGGCTTCCCCGACGAGTGGAACCACGCCCCCGTCACCTGCGACTGGGGCCGCGCCGCCTCCTTCCACCACACCGTGCGGCGGCAGGGCGCGAGCTTCGTCGAGACGACCGAGCCGCGTCCCTTCATCGGCATGACCCGCCCCACCGACGCCGACGTGGACGGCAAAAGCGCCGTCTATCAGGCAAGCTGGAAAGGCCCCGCGACCTTCAAGTGGGAAGGACCGGAAGTTGGCTACATTGTCAGGGTGACGCCGAAGGGGTACAAGCCCGAGCCGCTGCCGGATTTCGAGAGGATGAGCGACGCCGAACTGGTCGCCGCTCTGGATTCGCCGAGCCACGTCCGCACGCTGGCGGCGCAGCGGACCCTGTTGCGTCGGGAGGCGAACCCTGTCATGTCCGAGGCTCTGCTGGAACTGGCGAAGAATCCTGACAAGGATCTCAAGGCTCGGGTGGCGGCGCTATATGCGATTTCGCAGCGTGGCGTTGGATCTAAAATCCCGGAAGAACTGATTCCGAATCTGGTTTCGCTCGCCGAAGACAACGAAATCGCACCTTATGCCCAGCGGGCAGGCGGAGATCTATCCATACCTAGGGACTCTCCTTTCCGTCATCTTGTCTTTAAACTCCACGGTTGGGGATTGGCATTGAAAGATCAACCGCAGCGCCAGATCGAGGCGATGGTTTCCGCCGCCCGCCTTCACCTCGACGAAGTGGCTCCAGCCATCGCCATCCAGCTCGGAAGCCCCGACCCGCGAGTCGCCCACACCGCCTTCCAAGCCCTCGCCCATCTCAGCGCGAAAGACGCCGCCCTCGAAGCCCTCCTCTCCGGCCCGAATCCCAAAGGCGCCGCCTTCGCCCTGATGCGCATGCACGACGTCCCCGGCGTCGTCGATGACCTACTCACCAAACTCGCGGAAGAAAAACGCCCCGAAACCCGCCAGCTCCTCCTCTCCACCCTCTGCCGCCTCGCCCAGTGTGAGGGCGAGTGGGCGGGCGACAGTTGGGGCACGCGGCCCGACACACGAGGCCCCTACTACCAGCCCGTGAAGTGGGCCGAGTCCGACAAGATCCTCGCCGCGCTCAAGACCGTGCTCGACACCGCTCCGCCCGAGGAGGCCGCCTTCCTCGTCAAGGAGATGAGCCGCAACCGCCTCCAGTCCGACGACGCCCTCCACCGCATCCTCTCCCTCGCGAAGGACAACCCCGCCATGCTGCCCGACGCCGTCCAGCAGATCGCGTCCGCCGATCCCATCCCCGCCGAAGGCGTCGCCCTGCTCCTCCGCTCCGTCGAGGATCCCGCTTCCACCCCCGCCACCCTCGCCCTCGCCGTTTCCGCCTTGTCCAAGCTCGACGGGGAGGCCCCCTTCACCGCCGCCCTCCGGGCCTTCGCCGCCATCGCCGACCGCATCGCCGCGCTCCAGAGCGCCGTCAAGAAAGCCGGGGAAAACCCCGATCCGGCGCTCGCGAAGAGCGAAGCCCAGAAAGCCCGCAACGAGGTCAGCGACGCCGAGAAGCAGCTCGACGACGCGGCCAAAGCCTTCCTCGGAGCCCCGAAGCTCGAAAACCACCATCTCGCCATCGAGCACACCGCCGCCGAACAAACCGACACCCCCGCAGGCTTCTGGGCCAACGCCGCCCTCGTCGCGCTCGCCCACCGCAAGGGCGGCTCCCCCGAATCCCGCGAACTCTCGAAGAAAGCCCTCGACGCCGCTTGGAACGTCCCCGCGCAGAAGGCCGTCCTCATCGCCGCCGTCGCGAGGACCAAGAACCGGAACCTCGACGACCGCATCCTCGTCGCCGCGAACGATCCCGATCCCGCCGTGGCCAAGGCCGCGAAGTCCGCCATGCAGCAGCTCAGGCTCCAGCCCAAGGGCGAGGACAAGACGCCGAAGATCGGCACCCTTGCCCCCGACGCGGCCCTCGCCGCCGTGCTCGCGCACCGGGACGGCGACACCGCCCTCGGCGAGGCCATCTACGCCCGCGCCACCTGCACCGCCTGCCACACCGTGAGCCAAGGCGAGAAGCCGAAGGGCCCCTACCTCGGCAACATCGTCGAGACCTACCCGCGCGCCGACCTCGCCGAGAACATCCTCGACCCGAACAAGACCATCGCCCAAGGCTTCGCCACGAATGTGATCACCCTGAAGGACGGAACCGCGCAGATGGGCTTCGTCACCGACGAGCAGGGCGAGCAAGTGACCCTCCGAGACATCGCCGCCCAGGAGCACACCTTCAAGAAGGCCGTCATCGAAAAGCGCGAGACCCTGCCCACGAGCATGATGCCGCCGGGCCTGATGGCCAGCTTCACCGTCCACGAGACGGCCAGCCTGCTCGACTACCTGGCGTCGTTGGTGAAGAAGCCGTAGCGAAGTTCGCGAGAACTTCGACGGACGCCCATTGAACCCTCGGCGAGGAGAAGCTCTCACGAACTTCCCTGCACTTCCCCCCATTGCAGGCGGATCGATCCTGCGCCACCTTGCGGACATGGCATTCATCATCAACGGCACCCACGTCGGCGACGAGGAGATCGAGGAGGAATTCGAATCTCTCAAGGAACACTACCAGCGCCTCGGCGAAGTGGTCTGCTGCGACCGCGACGTCGAATTGCGGGGCTACGCCCGCGACAACGTGGTGAACCGCATCCTGCTCGAACAGGAGTCGGTGAAACGCTTCGGCGAGATCGACGACGCGGCGGTGGAGGCACGCTTCGAGGCGCTGAAGACCGAGCACGGAGGCGAGCAGGCCTTCTACGACAACACCGGCTTCAACCGCGGCGACCGCGGCACCATCCTCGCGAAACTGAAAAGCAGCCTCGTCGTCGACCGGCTCATCGAAGCCGAGGTCAGGGTGCCTGAAAAGGCCACCGAGGAAGAGCTCGAACGCCACTACCGGGCGAATCTCGAACGCTTCATGGGAGAGGAGGAAGTCAGGGTGAGCCAGATCTTCATCGAGCCGCGCAGCCACGAAGCGGCCCGCGACGCTTATCTCGCCTTGCGGACCGTGCGCCGGGAACTGCTCGCCGGAAAGGATTTCGACGAAGCGGCCCGCGAGCATGGCTCGGACGAGGAACGGGACATCGACCTTGGCTTCATGAAGCAGGGCCGGACCATGCCGGAGATCGAATCGATCACCTTCTCGATGGAGATTGGCGAAATCAGTCCGATCGTGGCGACGCATTTCGGCTTCCACCTGTTCAAGGTGACCGACCGGAAGGAGGCGACGCCCATTCCCCGCGGGGAGATCCCCGGTTTCGAGGAGAGCTACCTCTCGGAACTCAGGGCCACGGGAATCGCGGACCTGATCGACCGCCTCAAGAGCGTCGGCTCGATCGAGGAAGTCGCCGAAACGGCCGCGTGATCGGACGCCCCCCTTCCGCGGAATCGCTCAAAGATCGCCCGTTTCCGCCCGTCCTCCGTCGGTGTCATCCCCGACGCGTGGTCGATTTCTCTATTTGCCTTGATATTCCATGAAATTTAAGGCAATCTGAATACTTTCAATTCTTTCATAATTATCATCAATTTCGCCGCATTCCGAAGGCTCTGAACCTCTTTTCCATGGATCCCCGCAGGAGCCATCCCCACGGTCTTTGCATCCTCCTCGGCGTGATGGCTTTGTCTCCTGGCTTTGCGGCGGCGCAGGAAGAGACCAGCCGGATCCGCTTCACTCCCCTTTCCTCCTCCACGGCGGGCGGATTGAAATCCGATTTGGTCCGGGACCTCGCCCAGGATTGGAACGGCTACGTCTGGATCGCGACCGACCGCGGCCTCTGCCGCTTCGACGGGTGGGAGACGACCCACTACCATCAGGCATCCGGTGGAGCGGGAGGGCTCAGCAGCGACCACCTCACCTCCCTCGCGACGCCTCGCCGAAGCAAAGGGCCGCTGTGGATCGGCACTTCGTCGAAGGGGCTGATAAAGTTCCACACCGACTCCGGCGAGACGGCATGGTTGGTCAAAGGCACCGTCGGAGCCGAGAACCTTCTCAGCGACCACATCGTCGATCTCGAAATCTCCGAGGACAAGTTTCTCTGGATCGGCACCGACGCCGGACTGAATCAGCTCGACCTCGCCACGGAAAATCTCGCCGTCGTCGAGGGACCGCTCGGAAAAAGCGCCATCTCCTCGATCACGACGTTCGGAAAAGGCGAAGTGTGGGTGGGCACCACCGCCGGGGAATTGTACCGCTGGGACCGGAAGAAGCTGCATTTCGACCGGTTCTGGTCGACTTCGGTTCCCGTAACGGCCTTGGCCATCGATTCGAAGAACAGCCTCTGGATCGGGACGGGGGGCAAGGGGCTCTTCACCTATTCCTCCGACCAGGGGGCGGAGCCGCGGCGATTCCCCGATTTCTCGTCCAATTCCGTGACCTCGCTCTTCATCGACTCGAACACCGACTTGTGGGTGGGCACGCCCGGCGGACTGGGCCTCTACGACCGTGCCAACGAATCCTTCGGCTGGTTCTCCCATTCACCCCGCCAAGCCGACAGTCTCTCCGACGATCGGATCAGCACCCTTTTCGAGGACCGGTCGAAAATGCTCTGGATCGGAACCCTGGGCGGAGGGACGAGCCGCTTCAGCCTCGACCGCCAGTGGTTCACGCACGTCCGGCACAATCCCGAACACCGCGACGGACTCCCCCACCCCTCCGTTCGGGCCTTCGCCTCCGACCCGGGCGGCGACCTCTGGATCGGAACCGGACGCGGGGTGGCCCGATGGAACCCCGACTCGTCCTCCTTCCGTCCTTTCGCGGACGATTCCCCCTTGGCGACGGCGAATGTCAACGCCCTCCTTGCCGCACGGGATGGCACGCTCTGGATCGGAACGCGCGGCGAAGGCCTCGTCGCCAAGCGCAAGGAGGGCTCCTTTGCGCTCTACCGCCACGACCCGGCGAAGCCGCTTTCGCTCGGACACGACAATGTCTCGGCGCTGCACGAAGGAAAGCGGGGGGAACTCTACGTCGGCACGCTCGGAGGCGGGCTGTTCCGCCTCGATCCGGCGACGTCCCTCTTCACCCGTATCCCCGCGGAATCGGATGCATCCGTCGAATTCGTCACCGCCATCTCCGAAGACGCCGCCGGGAACCTCTGGATCCCCACCCGGACAGGAGTCCGTCTCCTGCTGTCGGGCGAGGACGAACTCAGGGAACTGGCGTCCGCCTTTCCCAACTACGCCGCCCTCACGAGCCACCGCATCTCCACCATCCTGCCCGACGCCAACGGCATCGTCTGGATCGGCACGGTCGACTCCGGCCTCGACCGCCTCAATACGACCACCGGCGAGGTGGCCAATTTCAACAGCGCCGTCCACGGGCTTCCCGACGACTCGATCGCCTCCCTCGCGAAGGATCGGAACAACCTCCTTTGGGTCGTCACCCGGGACGGCATCGCCCGTCTCAACGCGATGCAGAACGAATTCCGGGTCTTTGGAGGAGAGGACGGGCTCCTGCGCAACGGATTCAACACCGGCGCCATCGGCAGCGACGCCCGGGGCCATCTCTATTTCGGCGGAAGGGATGGCTTCAATCCCATCGATCCGGAGAAGCTTCCCGCCATGCCGCGCCCTCCGACTCCCTTTCTGACCAGCTTCGAATACTTCGGCGAGCAGATCGTGCCGGAAGAGGGAGGCCTCCTCGAACGCGAAATCGCCGCGACCGACGAGATCCGCCTCCCCTTCGACCGCCGCCTGATCTTCAGCCTCCGCTTCGCCAATCTCGACTACCGCTTCCCCACACGAGGGCATTTCCGCTACATGCTCGAAGGCTACGAGACGGAATGGAATCTCTCCCGGGAAGATCGGAAAGCCACCTACGCGAACCTTCTTCCCGGCAAATACCTCTTCAAAGTCCAAAACTCCCTCGACGGACGCGACTGGCCCGGGTCCACCGCCAAAGTCCGCCTCGTCATCGTTCCGCCCTGGTGGCAGACCTGGTGGGCCCGTCTTCTCGGTCTCGCCGCCCTCGTCCTCGCCACCGTGGGCTTCACGAAATTCTCGATCCGCTCCCGCGACAAGCAACTGCGGCACCGCGGGGAGATGCTGGCCGCCCAGCGCAACCGGGCCGAAGCCGCCCTGGGCAGACAGCTGCAGAACCACGTGCTGCTGATGCGCTCGTATCGGAACCTCCGCAACGAAACGCCCGACGAGGAGATCCTCAGCGAGGCGCTCCGCCAAATCGTCGCGGATTTCGGGGCGACCCACTGCCTCGTCCTCCGCATCGTCTCCAACGAGGCCCCCGACGAGGACGCCCGGAAGACTCCCGACCTGAAGCCGATCGGCTACTGGCGCAAGGCCGCCCCCGCCCCCGCCAGCGACTCGCCCCGTCCGTCTCTCTCCTTCGACGATCCCTTCGCGCGGGATGTCCTCGCTTCGAAATCCGTCGTCAAGATCTCCGGCGCGTCGGAACTTCCTCCTTCCCTGCGCCAAGCCTTCGCCGACCGCTCGAACGTCTCGCTCCTTGCCGCAAGAACGACGTTCCTCGACGCCGCCAACGGCCTCATCCTCCTCTTCCGCACCGACGACGCCCCCTCCTGGAGCGACGACGACGTGAAACTGCTCGGAGCCCTCACGGGCCAGTTCGGGGTCGCCATCGCCCAGATCGACACCGCCGCGATCGAGGAGAAATACCGCAGCCATCTCGAGGAAGCCCGCCACCATGCCGAAGTCGCGAACCGCGCCAAGAGCGACTTCCTCGCGAAGATGACGCACGAGCTGCGCACCCCGCTGAACGCCATCATCGGCTTCTCCGGCATCCTCGGCGCCGACAAGACCCTCCACCCGAAGCAGCGCGAGATCCTCGACATCATCAGCCACAGCGGCGAGCACCTTCTCGACGTCATCAACGAAATCCTCGACCTGTCCAAAATCGAGGCCGGAAAAATGGAGCGGCACGACGAGACCTTCGCCTTCGTCCCTCTCCTCAAATCCGTCCACGAGATGCTCTCCATCAAGGCGCAGGAGAAGCGCATCGGCTTCACCTTCGCCGCCCGCAGCGCCCTGCCCGGCGAGATCTCGACCGACCGCAGCAAGCTGCGCCAGATCCTCATCAACCTCGTGGGCAACGCGATCAAGTTCACCGCCCAGGGCGCCGTCGGCGTCTCCGTCTCCTCCGAGGTCGCGGGCGAGCCCGTGCTCGTCGATGGACGGCTCCGCCGCAACGTCCGCCTGCACTTCGAGATCCGGGACACCGGACGCGGCATCCATCCCGACGAAATCGGAAAGCTCTTCGAACGGTACACCCAGACGGAGAGCGGCCGCCGCTCCTCCGAAGGCACCGGCCTCGGCCTCCCCATCGCCCGCAGCTTCATCCAATTGATGGGCGGCGACATCGAAGTCGAATCCGTCTTCGGCGAAGGCACCGTCTTCCGCTTCGCCATCGAATGCGTCGAGCTCGCTCCCGCCGCGATCGAGTCCACCGCCGCCGGGACAAGCCTCGACGAGGAATCCGCCAGGCGCATCAACGGCTTCACCTCCTCCCTGGGCGAGGTGCGCATCCTCATCGCCGAAGACCAGCCCACCAACCGCCTCCTGCTCAAACGCATCCTCGGCAAAGCCGGCTTCTCCCTCGCCGAGGCCGAGAACGGCCAGGCCGCCATCGAGAAATGGAGCGAATGGAAACCCCATCTCATCCTCATGGACGAGGACATGCCGGTGAAGAAAGGCAGCGAGGCGACCCGCGAGATCCAATCCATCGCCCCCGACGGGGAGCGTCCCATCATCGTCTCCCTCACCGCCTACGCGCTGGAACAAGCCCGTCTCGAGGCGCTCGAGGCGGGTTCTTCCGACTTCGTGGCGAAACCCTTCCGCTCGCACGAGCTCTTCTCCGTGATTTCGAGGCACCTCGACCTCGAATACACGTTCAGCGAAGCGGCGTGACTTTGAAATCCGAAGCTCGAAATCCGAATAGCCGGTTTCGGACGCCGTAGCGAAGTTCGTGAGAACTTCGACGGGACGCCCATTGAAGCGCCGCTCGGGAGAAGTTCCCACGAACTTCTCTACCATGCCAAGCGAAGGGTTTCTACCCTTCGGATTTCGAGCTTCGGATTTACGGCTTCGCCGTCATCTCCCCCTTCTCGGGAAAATCCAGACTCTCGATCGTCGCTCCGACGGAGCTCTTCACCGCCGCCGTCGTCTTCCCGCCGAACTGGAAAACAACCAAGTAGGTCGGGTGCTTCTCCTTCAGATCCCCGTCGAGCGCGAAGAAGACGGAATGCCAGCTCTCGTCCGCGATCTCGGGAATGCCCACATACTTCCGCCCGCCGACGTCGGCCGTGGACGGCCTCCCCCGGAAGGCCACCCGGTAGCCCGACCTGTCGAAGGCGTAGAGCTTCGCGACGCTGCGGCCCGGAGCGATCGTTCCCTTCGCGCGGACCTCGGCGATCACGCACGGCATACCGGAGCGGTAGTCTCCGTCGAAGATCATCGAATAGCGGTGGTTCTCCTCCCTCACCCGTCGGATCTCGACCTCGCCCTCGACCAGCCCGCCGGTCGCAACCCGCCCGTCGGCGGCGTCCTCCCCATCGGCCGACGGCTTCCAGCCGGGGAAGAGATCCGGTTTCTCCTCGAAGGCGAGGGGCTCCAGGCTCGTCTTCGGCATGGTGTCCACCGCGAAGTCCCCGTCCTTGCCGAAGGCGATCAGCACGGTCGAGAGGCCGCTGCTCTCATGGAAGTCGCTGATGGGATAGTAGACCTCGATGGTTTCGCCCTTGGGAAAGAACTCGGGCGCGGCGATATACTTCCGGTTCTCGTCCTGCTGCCGGGGCGGTCTGTCGAAGCGGTCGATCAGCTTGCCCTGCCGGTCGTAGTAGTAGGCGCGGACCGTTGCCGCGCTGCCTCCCTCCGCTCCCTTGTATACCAGCTTCACTTCGACGCATTTGATCCTCAGTTCCCAGCCGGACTTGACGGCAATGTAGCCCGGGGCATTCGTCCGCTTCATGCCCCGGATCAAGAAGTCCGCCGACTGCTTCGGATTCTTCCAGTCGATCTGGACGGCGTCGCCCGACTGGCCGCGCTGCTCCCGCACATAGGCGCCGTCGACCGCGCTGAGCTTGTCGACCGGATAGGGCACCGTGCTCCCATTCTCCAGACGCAGCAGCACCGTCCCCTCGTCCTGGAATCCCGCCAAGGCGGCGCGCACCCTCCGCCCCTCCGCATCGGTCCACTCGCGCACGGCTTCCTGGGCCACCACGTTGTCCATCAGGAACCCAAGCACGACAACGGCAGCCCACCATGACCTTCTCATGGAGACCGCTTTTACCCGGCCCCGCTTCCCCACTCAAGCCAAAAGGACATTTGCTCACTGGCGCAAACCGGCCACGTCCCCGTCTTCCGCAAAAAGCATTTGCGCCTTTTCATTTTTATATTTCTGTAAATACAGAAATGAAAGAATTAACGGAACAAAGAGACGAACGCCTGACGGAAATTCCCCCACCTGCCGGGGAGATCGACGAAGGAACACCCCCGCAAATCACGACCGAGCGGATGCGCCCCGCCGATTCCCTCACCAATCCGGTCGAAGGCCAGGTGCGGTGGAGCCCGAGGAAATCGCTCTGGTTCACCCTCCATGCCGGGGTCGGAATCCCCATCGCCATCGCCACGGTCCGTCCCGATGCGGCAGCCCTCTGTGCCGTCCTCACAGCAGTCACGCTCTGCTGCGGCCACACCGTCGGCCTGCACCGGCTGCTGATCCATCGGAGCTTCGAGACGCCGGAATGGCTCAAGCGCCTGCTCGTCTATCTGGGCACCCTCGTCGGCATGGGTGGACCGCTCGCGATGATCCACCTGCACGAGATCCGCGACTGGGCGCAGCGCCACCGGGACTGCCATCCCTTCTTCATCCACCGCGCCTCCTTCTGGAAGGATGGGTGGTGGAACCTGCACTGCCGGATCGATCTGGCGCATCCACCCGTGCTCGCCATCGAGCCGGAGGTCTCGCAGTCGCGCTACTACCGGACGCTGGAGCGCACCTGGATGCTGCAGCAGCTTCCCTTGGCCCTGATCCTTTTCCTCTGCGGCGGCATCGCCTGGGTGGCATGGGGGATTTCCGTGCGGATCGTCCTGTCCCTTGCCGGGCATTGGCTGATCGGCCACTTCGCGCACAACCGGGGCCGGCGGACCTGGCATCTGCACGGCCACGCGGTGCAGGGCTACAATCTTCCCGGCCTCGGACTGCTCACCATGGGCGAAAGCTGGCACAACAACCACCATGCCTATCCCGATTCCGCGAGGCTGGGCCACGGCACCCGCCAGACCGACCCGGGCTGGTGGTTCGTCCGTCTCCTCGCCGCGCTCGGCCTCGCCCGGGGAGTGAAGGTGCCGGAGACTCTGCCGCCGAGGCGGGAAAGGACGAGGATCGCCTGAATTCTCCCATCGCCTCCCATCCGACCCGGCTCGACAGGGTCGGAGTGTCGCCGTATCAAGCGCTTTGCGAGCCAGGCATCGGTCGCGAAAAGGGAACGAGATGCGGCAGCCCCTGAGCGTCAGGATAGACTGGCGACGAAGAGGGAGTGGAGGGGCATATTCCTGCCTGCCCGCATCGGCTGTCCCCAGGAGATTCGGCGGGCACTCGGAGGCATGCCCTTCCAGCGCTGATGCGCTCACCGGACGAGTCAGTTGTCCTGACGTCCATCGGACTGGAATGCCCGCGCTCCCCTCTCCCGCAGTCTTCGTCTCACGCCTGCGCGTGCCAATCGGAGCCGAAGGCAGTTCCCAAAACCTTCCCGGCGAGCGTTTCGCCGAGGAAAGGCGAGACCGGACTCTTCGTCCTCATCGTCTCGCGCGCGACGGACGTCTCCGCCTGCGGATCGAAGACGAAGAACTCCGCCTTTTCGCCCTCGGCGATGGCCACCGGCGCGAAGCCGACGAGCCGGCGCGGAGCGGCGGAGTAGCGCTCGATCAGCAGATCCCATCCGAAGATCCCGGTGCGGATGAAGCGGTCGAACATCACCGGCACCGTCGTCTCGAGCCCGGCCGCGCCGAAGGGCGCTCCGCCGAAGTCGCTCGATTTCTCGAACTCGGTGTGCGGCGCGTGGTCGCAGGCGAGCAGATCGATGGAACCGTCGATGAAGCCGGCCACGAGAGCCTCGACGTCGGCGGCGGGACGCAGCGGCGGGTTGAACTTGAAATGGGTGTTGTAGTCGCGGATGTCCTGCTCGGTCAGGACGAGGTGATGCGGCGAAACCTCGCAGGTCACGAGGGTGCCGTCCTCCTTGGCCGCCCGGACCGACTTCAGTCCGCGCGCCGTCGAGACCTGCTGGAGGTGGAGCCGCGCCCCGGTGTGCTGGGCCACGCGGAGGTCGCGGTCGATCGCGATCTCCTGGCTGATCGCGGGGATGCCGGCGAGACCGAAGCGGTAGGAGACCCGGCCCTCGTTCACCGCCCCCGCCTTCGACAGCGCGGGCGTGTCGCAATGCGAAGCGACGAGGAGGTCGAAGTCGCGGGCATACTCCATGCAGCGCCGCATCAGGTCCGGGCAGGGCACGGAGCGGTCGGCGTCGGTGAGCAGGGGCACGCCCCGCGAAGCCATGCCGGAAAAACCCGCCATCTCCTTGCCCTCGCGTCCTTTCGTGAGGCAGCCGGACTGATGCATCGAGATCGGGCTCGATTCCGAGACGAGGTCCATGGCGCTCTTCACGAGATGCCCGGAATCGACCGGAGGCGAGGTGTCGGGCATCAGGACCAGCCCCGTGATCCCCCCGCGCAAGGCCGCGGCGGCGCAGGTGGCGAAGGTCTCCTTGTGCTCCTGTCCCGGCTCGCGGGCATGGACGTGGACGTCGAACATGCCGGGGACGAGGACGCAGCCGGGGCAATCGACCACCTCTGCACCCTCCGGCGCGGACAGTCCGGCCCCGACGGCGGCGATGCGGCCCTCTCCATCGACGAGGACATCGGCGGCAAGGAGATCGGCCGAGGCCGCGGAGGCGATCCGTCCGTTTTGAAAGAGCCGTGGTTTCGGGGAGGGCATCGCGTCAGTCCGTGTCCGTTTCCGGTTTCAGCCAATGCAGCACCGCCATGCGCACGGCGATGCCGTTCTCGACCTGGGTGCTGATGAGGCTGCGCTCGTAGCGCATCGCCTCGTCGGTGATCTCGACCCCTCGGTTGACCGGTCCCGGATGCATGAGGTAGGCCCCGAGCTGGCGCAGCCGCACCAGCCGTGCGGTGTTCATCCCGTACATCTTGTGGTATTCGGCGATGCTGGGGAAGAACATGCCCTCCTGCCGCTCCAGCTGCACCCGCAGCAGGTAGACCGCGTCGGGCTTCCAGTCGAAGACCTCGTCCCAGGAATGGAGGCGGGTCATGAAATCGTGGCGTCCCGCCGGCACGAGCGAACCGGGACCGAGCACCGCGACCTCGATGCCGAGCTTGTTGAACAGTGTGCTGGTCGAACGGGCCACCCGCGAATGGAGAACGTCGCCGACGATGACGAGCCGGCGTCCCTGGTAGTCGGGATAGACTTCGCGGAAGGTCATCGCGTCGAGGAGCGCCTGGGTGGGATGGGCGTGGTAGCCGTCGCCCGCGTTCACGACCGAGGCGCCGGTGTGCTTCGCGACGATGTTCGGAACGCCGGCGGCCTGGTGGCGGATGACGATGTAGTCCGACCTCATCGCCTGGAGCGTCTCGATGGTGTCGAGGAGCGACTCGCCCTTCACCACCGAGGAGCTGGAGACGGTGAAGTTCGTCACATCGGCCGAGAGGCGGTTCGCCGCCACCTCGAAGGAGCTGCTCGTGCGGGTGGATGGCTCGTAGAAGAGGTTGAGGACCGTCTTGCCCCGCAGCGTCGGCACCTTCTTGACGGAGCGCTGGAAGAGCTGCTTGAAGGGCACCGCATTGGAAAGGACATACTCGATCTCGGGCAGGTCGAGCCCCTCGATGTCGAGCAGATCCTTTCGGGGTTTCAGTTCGCTCATGCGGCGGGAGCTTTGCCCGGGGTTTCGAGAAAGACGCCCTCCTCGCCTCCGTCGTCCTCCCGGAAGCGCACCTTCACATACTGCCCTCGCTCCGTGTCGACGCGGCGGGCGACGTAGTCGGGCTGGATCGGGATCTCCCGGTGGCCGCGGTCGAGGAGGACCGCGAGCTCGATCCTGGCGGGACGACCGTAGTCCATCAGTCCCTCCAGCGCGGCGCGGACGGTGCGGCCGGTGTAGATGACCTCGTCGAAGAGGACGACGCGGACGCCATCGAGGGAGAACGGCACGTCGGACGTCTCGAGCGAAGGCAGGTCCGGTCCCCGGCTGTCGAAATCGTCGCGGTAGAGGGAGATGTCGAGCGTGCCGACCGGGTAGTGCAAGCCCCGCTCCTCCAGGACGGCGGCGACGCGCTTCGCCAGGGTGACGCCGCGGGTGCGAACCCCGACGAAGGCGACCTCGTCCCCGCCGCAGCGGTCGGCGATCTCGCGAGCCAACGAGGCCACCCCCTCGGAAATCTCCTCGGGATTCAGGATCTGCTCACGGACGATGGCTTCCGGATCGTTCACTGGGTCGCTCGGTCGCGTCCACCTTTAGGCGCGAAACCCGGACGCGCATCAAAAATTTCACTCCTTCCGCCGACTCCTCGCCGATCCGCCGCCCCCACTTGCGCTCCGCGTCCCCCTCCCCTACCTTGCCGCCCCTTTCGCCCCATGCGCCAGATCCTCGTCACCTCCGCCCTGCCCTACGCCAACGGGCACATCCACATCGGCCATCTCGTCGAGTATCTCCAGACCGACATCTGGGTGCGCTTCCAGAAGATGCGGGGGCACCGCTGCGTCTACATCTGCGCCGACGACACCCACGGCGCCGCCATCATGATCCGGGCCCGCGCCGAAGGCCGCGGCGAGGAGGACCTCATCGCGGAGATGAGCGAGGCGCACCAACGCGACTTCGCCGGCTTCGGCATCGAGTTCGACCACTACGGCAGCACCCACAGCGAGGCGAACCGCACCGTCTGCCACGAGATCTGGGCGGCCCTGCGCCAGGCCGGCATGGTCGTGGAGGAGGAGATCGACCAGCTCTTCGACGTCGAGCAAGGGACCTTCCTCGCCGACCGCTTCGTCCGCGGCACCTGCCCGAAGTGCGGCTCGAAGGACCAGCCCGGCGACAACTGCGGGAGCTGCGGCGCCACCTACAGCCCCGTCGATCTCGTCGATCCCACGAGCACCCTCTCCGGCTCGCGGCCCGAGATCCGGGGCGCGGCCCACCTCTTCGTCCAGATCGAGAAGCTGCACGCCTTCCTCGACGCATGGACCCAGTCCGGCACCCTGCCGCCGGAAAGCGCGAACTACCTGAAGAACTTCTTCCTCAACGAGCCGCTCCGCGACTGGGACATCTCGCGCCCGGCCCCCTACTTCGGCTTCGAGATCCCCGACTCGCCCGGCAACTACTGGTACGTCTGGTTCGACGCGCCCATCGGCTACATCGGCTCGACCGCGGAATGGTGCGAGCGCGAGGGAGAGAAGCTGGACGACTGGTGGCGCAGCGACGCGACCGAAATCCACCACTTCATCGGGAAGGACATCCAGTACTTCCACACCCTCTTCTGGCCCGCCATGCTGAAGACGGCGGGCTTCAGCCTGCCGACCCAGGTCCACATCCACGGCTTCCTCACCGTGGACGGCGAGAAGATGTCGAAGTCGCGGGGCACCTTCATCCGCGCCTCGAAGTATCTGGAGCATCTCGACCCCGAATACCTGCGCTACTACTACGCGACCAAGCTCTCCTCGCGCGTCGAGGACCTCGACCTGAACATCGGCGAATTCGTCGCGCGGGTGAACAGCGACCTCGTCGGCAAGGTCGTGAACCTCGCCAGCCGCACCGCCAGGTTCGTCGCCGAGAGCGGCCTGTCGTCCAGCTACCCCGACGACGGCGGCTTGTTCGACCGCTTCGCCGAACGAGGCGAGGAGATCGCCGAGGCCTACGGCAAGGGCGACTACGGCAAGGCCATGCGCATGATCATGGAGCTCGCCGACCTCGCCAATCCCTACGTCGAGGAGAAGGCTCCGTGGGAGCTGCGCAAGGATCCGGCCCGGGCCGGAGAACTGCAGGACGCCTGCACCGTCGCCCTCAACCTCTTCCGCACCCTCGTCGTCTACCTCGCCCCCGTCCTGCCCGGATTGGCGCGGAAGGCGGGCGACCTCCTCGGCGAGGAGATCGTCTCGTGGGAACAGGCACGGACACCGCTCGTCGGACGCCCCGTCGCGAAGTTCTCGCACATGATGCAGCGCGTCGATCCCGCGAAGATCGAGGCGATGATCGCCGAATCGCGGGAGGAGGCTCCCGAAGCGACGGCGGATGCCGCGGGTCCGTCATGGGACGACTCCGGCGAGGCCCTCGCCGCGAACCCCATCGCGCCCCAGATCTCCATCGACGACTTCCTCAAGATCGACCTTCGCGTCGCCCGCATCGTCGCCGCCGACGAAGTCCCCGAGGCGCGGAAGCTCGTCCGCCTCACCCTGAGCCTCGGCGGCGAGACGCGGAACGTCTTCGCCGGCATCAAGGCTGCCTACGAGCCTTCGGCTTTGGTCGGGAGACTCGTCGTGATGGTCGCCAACCTCGCCCCGCGCCAGATGAAGTTCGGCCTCAGCGAAGGCATGATCGTCGCGGCGGGTCCGGGCGGGGAGGATATTTTCCTGCTCTCGCCTGACGATGGCGCCGTGCCGGGGCAGCGGGTGGGGTGAGAGAATCCCGGTCACATCCTCCACTCCCGAAGCAAGCCATCAGAGAGAGAAACACCGCTCTCTCCCCATGCCAACCTCCCCCGCCCTGCCGAAAGCCCGCCTCCTCATCCTCGCCATTCTCTGCCTGCCCCTCCTTCCGGCACGCGAAGCGGCGGCCAAGTGGGTCGAGGGCCGTGGCGAGGACGGTTCGATCCGCTACTACGAAGTCCGCTACTCCCCCAACCGGAAATTCTTCGCCCGAGCCCAGCCCACTGCCGTGCCCCTCACCGGAGGCAGCCCCGTCATCGAGGTGTTCGAAACCAAGTCGAATCCCAATCCGGGAGAGGCCACCGCGCCGCTTTGGAAAAAGAGCGTGCCGGGCTGGGACTCCTTCGAGGTCGGCAACGCCGGGAACACTCTCATGGTCGTGATGTCCTGGCGCCTTGTCCTCTCCTCCCAGGCCCCCGAGCTGCCCTCGTCGCGCGTGGACCGCACCGGCGTGACCACCGTCCGCCGCCTCGGCGACGGAACCTTCACCGTCCGGCGCCACCGCATCCGCACCCTGACGAAGCAACTGCGCAAGCATTCCGACCACATCCTCCACGGAGACGTCCTCTACACCGAGCCGGGACGTGCCACCTACCGGTGGTATGCGAACCATCGGGTGCGCGGCAACAGACTCGTCCTCCGTGCCTACGGCCAGACGACCCTCTTCCACCTCGATACCGCCCGGCGCGAGACGAGGAGGTGAAGCTCAGCCCATCCCCGCCGCCGCCAGCACCGTCTCCTGCACCGCCAGGTCGTGGCTCGAGGGATACGGATTCTCCTTCTCCCCGCGCACGATGGCGGCGAGATCGGCGGCATCGCCCACGTAGCGCGGGTAGGGCGGCTCGAAGGTGATTGTACTCGTCCCCTTGGGATAGACCTTCCCTCCCTCGCCGAAGGACCGTTCCTGCGAGAGCGACAAGGTCACCGAGGGCCGGTCGAGCGGCTGGATGTGGAAGGTGCCCTCGGTCCCGCAGACCGTGAAATGCCGCCGGGCGAAGCCGTCGACCTCCAGGCCGGTGGTCCGCACCGTGGCGGTGGCCTTGGGGTATTCGAGGACCGCGAGCATATTGTCGACGAGCGTGTCCTCGGGAGTCTCCACGGTGCGGCGCGGGAAGGGCACGACCTTGTCCGGCTTGCCCAGCACGCCGAGGGTCAGGTCGATGATGTGGCAGCCCAGCTCGAACATCGTTCCGCCCGCGAACTCGGAGAGCTGCTGCCGGTCCTTCGGCGGCATGAGCTTCGACATCACCGCGTGCGTCTCGAAGATTTCGCCGAGCCAGCCGGCCTCGAGCATGCGGTGGAGCAACTGCACCGCGGGATTGAAGCGGTACATGTAGCCCATCTGGACGACGAGCCCCCTCTCGTCGGCCCGCTTCATCAGCTCGCGGTATTCCGGCAGCGAGGCCCCGGCCGGCTTGTCGAGATGGGCGTGGCAGCCCGCGTCCACCGCGAGGCGGGCGTAGCGGAGCAGATCGCGCACCCGAGTCTCGACGCCGACGACGCGGAGATCGGCCGTCTTCAACCCTTCCTCGAGCGTGAGAAAGGGAAACTTCCCGTAGAGCGAATGCCCCTCCGCCACGGCCCTGAGTTCGGGATCCTCCTCGACGATACCGACGACCTCCCATTCGCCGCTCTCGCCGTAGACCGAGAGCTTGTTCGCATGGGCGTGCCCGGTGCCGATCTGGAGGTAGCGCAGGGGTTTCCCGGACTTGGCGGCCTCGGCCCGGGCGATTCCCGAAAGGGCGAAAGGCAGGGCTCCAGCGGCGGCGAGGGCGGATCGGCGGGTCGGCATGGTCTACGGGGTTGGATTGGGCCACAAAAAGGCACAAAAAAGCACAAAAGGGAAACGGCGCAAAGAATGCGGCCTGTGGAATCGGCCACGAAAAGGCGCAGAACGCGCAAAAGGGTTCGGATTCCTTCCGTGGTAGTGAAGTTCGCGAGAACTTCGACGAACGACCCCGGGTGCCACGGACGGAGAGGCCAACCGCATCGCCCCGGTGGATTCCGAAACCTTGACGCAGAACGGCGCCTCCGGACCATGGAAACCGTCAGGAGAGTCCCTGAATATGCGGAAAAACCGCCCCAAAAGGATTGACTTTTGCCCGGAAACCGGGCCATCCTGCTACCATGACGGCCCGGATCGTCCCTCTCCTCCCTCCGCGCCGCCCCGGCCATGCGCCGCCGAACGCACGGGGGAGCATCCGGAGACCGGAAGATGTCCGGGTTCCCCGCAGGCGGCCCGCGAGGACCATCGCTGCGGCCCTCGCCCTGACCGCAGGACTCATGGCTGGTACCCAGCCCGCCGCCGCCGGTCCGGCCGTCCTTGACAGCGGATTCAACAACGCCTTTCCCACAGGCCTCAACAGCTATGTCTCTTCGGTGACGTGGGACGGCAGCGGCTATGTCATCGGCGGACTCTTCAGCAACGGGCCGGGCGGAACCAGCAAGATCTTCCGCGTCAACCAGAACGGCAGCCCGGATGCCACTTTCAATGGCAACACCCCCGCGGGTCTCGACAACGAGGTCTTTTCAGCGACGTGGGACGGCAGCGGCTACGTCATCGGTGGAACCTTCACTAACGGACCGGGCGGAACCAGCAAGATCTTCCGCGTCAACCAGAACGGCCAGAGCGACTCGTCCTTCAACGCGGCCATTCATAAAGGTCTCGGCAGCTCGGTCAGCTCGGTGGCGTGGGATGGCTCTGGCTACGTCATCGGCGGAGGCCTCACCAACGGACCGGGCGGAACCAGCCGTGTCTTCCGCGTCAACCGGAACGGCACCCCGGATACCACCTTCAACGGCAGTGTCGTCAAGAACCTCGACCACGCTGTCAGATCGGTGACGTGGGACGGCAGCGGCTACCTCATCGGCGGACTCTTCAGCAACGGGCCGGGTGGAACCAGCCATGTCTTCCGCGTCCACCGGAACGGCACTCCGGATGCCACCTTCAATGGCAACATCCCCGCAGGTCTCAACGGCCCAGTCAGCTCGGTGGCATGGGACGGCAGCGGCTACCTCATCGGCGGATGGTTCACCAACGGGCCGGGCGGAACCAGCCGAATCTTCCGGGTCCACCGGAACGGCACCCCGGACACCGTCTTCAACGGCAACGCCGTCAAGGGCCTCAACGACGAGGTCGAATCGGTGGCGTGGGACGGCAGCGGCTTCCTCATCGGCGGATACTTCAGCAACGGACCGGGCGGAACCCGCCAGGTCTTCCGGATCCACCGGAACGGCACCCCGGACGCCGTCTTCAACGGCAACATCGTCAAGAACCTGAACGCCGAGGTCTATTCGGTGGCGTGGGACGGCGGCGGCTATGTCATCGGCGGAGTCTTTACCAACGGGCCGGGAACGAGCGCGGGCAGCAAGCGCGTGTTCCGGATGGCCAATGTTGTCAAGCCGAACAAGAAGCCGGGATCGCTCAAGGTGAAGGGCGGGCCGACGGCCAGGACCTACAAGGTCACCTGGAAGCAGCCTGCGGGAACCAGCGCGATCCGCCCGGTCGCAAACTACCACCTGACCGTCAAGGCCAAGGGCAAGAGCCTGGTCAGCAAGAAATTGAGAGCATCGAAGCCGAAGCACAGCCTCGCCCGCGGGGTTCTGCTCAAGCAGATCAAGAGGAAGAAGGTCAGGAGCGCCGCGGTCCACAGGCTCACCGCCGAGGTCCGCGCCGCCAACCCGCTCGGCAAGGGGCCGGTGGCCAGGAAAGCCTTCAGGATGAGCGAGTAGGTGCGGGTGGGAAATCCGAATTTTTGTGGGCGTAGCGGATCGCGCGAGCGTTCCGCCAACAGGTCGGAAGAGTCGCCTCTTCCACTACCTTGCGTGGGGCAGAATCCCTTTCCGCCTTCCCCAAGCCCGGCAAATGGAAGGGGCAACCACGGAACACACGAAAGCAGGTCAAGCCTTTCGTGTGTTCTGTGTGTTTCACGGTCAACTCCCGCCCACGGAGCCGTTCGGATTTCGAGCTTCGGACTTCGGATTTCCCCCATGGCGCAACCAAGCCTGCGGGAAGACTCGATTTCGCCAAAAATTCCCCTGCCATTCCTCGGAATCTCGCGCACACTCCCGGCGCATGAACGAACCCAGATTCTCCCAGCAGACCGCCATCGTCACCGGCGGAGCCGACGGCATCGGAAGGGCCGTCGTCCGCCGTCTCGCCTCCGAGGGGGCCTCGGTCACCTTCTTCGACGTCAGCCCGGAAAAATCCGCCGCCGCCGTCGCCGAGTTCGCCGACGAAGGCCTCGTCGTCCACGCGGAAACGGTGGATATTTCCGACGAAGCCCAAGTGAAGGCGGGATTCGAATCCGCTCTCGCACGCACCGAAGACGGCGGTCTCGACGTCGTCGTGAACTGCGCCGGCATCGTCGGCCCCACGAACCGCCGCATCGTCGACGTGACGTCGGAGGAGTTCGACCGCGTCGCCGCGATCAACCTCCGGGGAACCTTCCTCATCACGAAGTACGCCCTCCTCGCGATGGAATCCCGCAACTACGGACGCATCCTCCACTTCGCCTCCATCGCGGGCAAGGAGGGCAATGCCGGGATGTGCTCCTACTCCTCGACCAAGGCGGGTGTGATCGGCCTCGTCAAATCGGTCGGCAAGGAATACGCGGAGACCGGCATCACGGTGAACGCGATCGCTCCGGCAGTGATCCGCACGCCCATGGTCGACGGCATCCATCCCGACCAGGTCAAGTACATGACCGACAAGATCCCGATGAAGCGCTGCGGCACCCTCGACGAGGTCGCCGCCCTGACCAGTTGGATCGTCTCGCCCGAGGCGTCCTTCTGCACCGCCTTCACCTTCGATCTCAGCGGCGGACGGGCGGTGTATTGAGGGAGTTGAGAGTGACTAGTTGAGAGTTGAGAGGAGCGGGGGCAGGAGTGCCCGCGTTCCCCTCTCCCTCACACGCGCGGCGTGATCCGCTGGCGGCGCACCCATTCCTTCGCCTCGCCTTCCTTAGGACGGCCCTGGCGGAAGATGTTCACGAGGATGCCGACGGCGAAGAGGGCCATCACCAGCGAGGAGCCGCCGTAGCTGACGAAGGGCAGGGTGATGCCCTTGTTCGGCAGGATCGAGGTGGTGACGCCGATGTTCACGAAGGCCTGGAAGGAGATGAAGGCCACGAGTCCCACCGCGAGCAGCGCTCCGAAACGGTCCGGCGCGTGGAAGGCGATGACGAATCCGCTGACGGCGATGGTGATGAAGGCGAGCACCACGAGCAAGGTCGCGATCAATCCCATCTCCTCCCCGATCATGGGGAAGATGAAGTCCGTCTGGGCGAAGGGCATGTAGAGCATCTTCAACCGTCCCTCGCCGATGCCGCGTCCGCCCATTCCGCCGGAGCCGAGCGCCATCAGCGAGATCCACTGCTGGAAGCCCGCGCCGAGCTTGTGCTCCTCGGGATCGAGGAAGGCCATGATGCGCTCCATCCGGTTCGACGCGTAGCTGAGCATCCCGATGAAGCCGATCACGCCGGCCATGACGAGGCTTGAGAGATACTTCCAATCGACGCCGGCGACGAAGAGCACCAGCATCGCCGAGGCGGCGATGACGGCCGTGGTGCCGATGTCGACCTCGAAGAGGACGAGACCCATGGGCACCGCCGCGATGGCAAGGGGCAGCAGAAAGCCCCGCACCGGATCCTTGCCGCAGTCCGGATGCCGCGAGAACCAGTAGGCGAGGAAGACGACGACCGCGAGCTTCGCCATTTCCGAAGGCTGCACGCGCGCCGGACCGAAGCCGATCCAGCGCCGCTCGCCGTTCACCTCGACCCCGACGCCGGGAAGGAAGCAGAGGGCGAGGAAGAAGCAGACCGCGCCGAGGATCGTCCACACGTGGCGTTTCCAGAATCGGTAGTCGATCGTCGCCGCGGCCCACAGAACGCCCACCCCGAGGACGAGCGAGACCGCCTGCCGCTTCGCCTCGCGGTAGCCGTCGGTCTCCGGCGCGTCGGCGCTGAAGACGCAGGTGCTCACGAGCATGACGAATCCCACGACGACGAGGAACGACACGGAAGCGAGAAGAAGGAAGACGCTTTTGCGGTGCATGGGCAGGCGGACGGAACAGGGTCGGGCCGGGGACGGGACAGGGTCAGTTGGCGGGGATGCGCAGCTTCTGGCCGATCTGGAGCGACTGGGCGTTGGAGATCCCGTTCTCGCTCATCAGCTTGTTGAAGGGCACATTGAATTTCCGCGCGATCGCCCAGGGCGTGTCGCCGGATTTCACGGTGTATTCCGAAGGCCGCGGCGTCGCCGGAGCGGCGGGCTGGGCCGCGGGAGCGGCGACCGGCGTCGCGACGACGGCGGGCTCGTCCTTTCCGGGCAGGTCGAGATACCGTCCGGGATAGAGCTCGTTGTCCGAGAGGATCGCGTTCTTCGCGCGGAGCGCCTCGGGGGTGATGCCGTACTGCTTCGCGATCTCCGGCAGGGTGTCGCCGGCCTGGACCTTGTGCTGCGGCTTGGTCGGATCCGGACGCAGCGGCGCCGGCACCGGGGGACGGGCCGGGGCCTCGACCGGCGTCGCCACGGGAACGGCGGCGGCGGTCTCGCGGGCCTTCTGCACGGCATCCTCCATCTGCTGGCGGGCGGTGCTGATCTTCACGGAACTCGTCTCGGAGGCCTTGTCGACCATCTTGTAGGCGAAGATGCCGCCCACGGCGATGGCATGGAGGAGGATGACCACGCCGAAGATGCGGGTGAGGCGCACGTCCGGGGTGTCGAGGTACCAATCCTGCTCCTCGGTGAGGTTCGCCGCGAGCTTCATCTGGGCGCGGGCTTTGCCCATGAGCCCGTTGCGGGCTCCTTTCGCGGTGCGTCGGTTTCTTCTTCTATTGCTGCTCATGGTGGTGGTTGGTGGTGGTGTCAGGCAAAGGTGGGGTTTTCCCGAAGGGCGTTGACGGCGCGCCGGAAGGCCTCGCCGCGGGCTTCGTAGCCGCTGAACATGTCGAAGCTCGAGGTGCCCGGGGAGAAGAGGACGATCTCGCCGGGACGGGCGATGGAGCGGGCGAGAGCGACCGCCTCGTCCAGTCCGGCAGCGGGGCGGCAGGGAACGGCGCCGTCCCAGGCGGCGGCGATGTGTCCGGCGATCTCGCCGATGCAGACGGCTTCGCGGACCATGCGTCCGGCGAGCCCGCGCAGCTCCGCGAAGTCGAGTCCTTTGTCCTTGCCCCCGGCGACGAGGACGACGGGCTCCTCCTGGCCGGCGAGGGCGCTCTCGAGGGAATGGAGGTTGGTCGATTTCGAATCGTTCAGATAGAGGACGCCGTCGATCTCGGCGACCTTTTCGCAGCGGTGCGGAGGCGCCTGGAAGTCCGCCATCGCCGGCAGCACGCGGTTCCAAACGATCCCGAGCTCGTCCGCGACGGCGAGGGCGGCCATGACGTTCTCGGCGTTGTGCTTGCCCTGCAACTGCCCGGAGGCGAAGGGAAAGGAGCGGCCCGTCGCGGGATGCCGGATTTCGCCGGAGGCGTAGGCGAGATCGCCGCCCTCGGAGAACGCGGAGAAGGTGGTGACGCGTCCGAGCGGACCGACCTCGCATTCCAGCTTGCGGACGGAGAGCGCGTCGGCGGCGAGGTTTTCGAAAATCCGGCATTTCGCGGCATGGTAGTCCTCCACCGTCCGGTAGCGGTCCATGTGGTCGGGCGCGAAGTTCAGCCACACCGCGACGCGGGGCGAGAAGGTCGAGACGGTTTCGAGCTGGAAGGAGCTCAGTTCCAGGACGATCCAGTCGTAGGTTTCTCCGGAGCGGATCACCTCGCTGTAGGGCAGCCCGATGTTCCCGGCGGCAATGGCGCGGAGCCCGGCGGCCTGGAGCATCGCGGCGACCAGCGACGTGGTCGTCGTCTTGCCGTTCGTTCCGGTGATGGCGACGACCGGCGCGCTGCCGAGGCGGAAGGCGAACTCGATTTCGCCGATCAATTCATCCGAGGCGGCGGCGAAGGCCTGTGCGATGGGCCAGGAGGCATCGATGCCGGGACTGATCACGGTCAGATCGTAGCGCCCCTGGTCCTGAAGCGCGGCCTCTCCGCAGACAAGCGGCGCGCCGAGGGCCTCGAACTTCGCGACCGCGGCGGCGAGCTTCTCCGGAGCGCCGCTGTCGAAGACCCTCGCCTTCGCGCCACGCGACAGCGCGAGGGCGGCGGCGGCGTAGCCGCTGCCCCCCGCTCCCAGCACGGCGATCTCTTTTCCGGCGAGTTCCATTTCAGCGAATCTTCAGGGTCGTCAGCCCGACCATGGCGGCGATGATGGAGATGATCCAAAAGCGGTTGATGACCTTGCTCTCCTCCCAACCGAGCAGCTCGAAATGGTGGTGGATCGGCGACATCTTGAAGATGCGCTTCCCGGTCAGCTTGAAGGAGGCGACCTGGAGGATCACCGAGGCGGCCTCCATCACGAAGACGAAGCCGATCACGACGAGGAGCAGCTCCTGCTTGCAGCAGATCGCGATCGTCCCGAGCATCCCGCCGATGGAGAGCGACCCGGTGTCGCCCATGAAGACGCGGGCCGGGTGGCAGTTGAACCAGAGGAAGCCCAGCGCCGCCCCCACGAGCGCGGCGCAGAAGATCGAGACCTCGCCGGCGGAAGGATGGAACGGCACGAAGAGGTAGTCCTTCGCGAGCACCTGGTGCCCTGCGACGTAGGTGAGCGCGGCGTAGGCGAGCCCGGTGGTGACGGTGCATCCCGAAGCGAGGCCGTCGAGGCCGTCGGTGAGGTTCACCGCGTTCGACGCGCCCACGATGACGAGAGGCAGCAGCAGCAGGGTGAACACGCCCATGTCCTGCACGATGGCGAACTTCACCGAGGGGAAGAAGAGCTGGCGGATGTAGGCCGAGGTCTCCGGCAGGAAGTAGAGGTAGGCGACCGCCACCCCCGCGACCGCGAACTGGGCGACCAGCTTCACCCGGCCGCTCACGCCTTTCGAGTTCTTCTTCGTAACCTTGAGATAGTCGTCGAAGAAGCCGAGCAGGCCCGTGCCGATGGTGACGAAGACGAGCGTCTGGATAAAGGGATTCGAGAGCCGCGCCCAGAGCAGGGCCGCGACGAGAACCGATCCGACGATGAGGATGCCCCCCATCGTCGGCGTGCCGGTCTTGATGCCGTGGAGCTCGGCGAGGCGGTGGACCTCCTCCTTCGTGCGGATGGGCTGGCCGATCTTCAGCGAGGTCAGCTTGAGGATGACGCGGTTGCCGAGCAGTACCGAGAGGAGAAAGGCGGTCAGGGCCGCTCCGGCCGCGCGGACGGTCTGGTACTGGAAGACGTTGAGGAATTCGAGGAACTCCGTCTGGTCTTTCAGAAGATGCAGGTAGTAGAGCATGGCGGTCAGGCGGGATCGGCGAAGGTGGCGATGACGCGCTCCATTCCGGCGGAGCGGCTCCCCTTGACGAGAACGAGATCCCCCGGCGCGAGGGTCTCGAGGAGGAAGGCGGCGGCCTCCTCGTGGGTGGGAAAATTCCGGTTCGCGGCGAGAGCTCCGGCGCGTTCGTTGATGCGGGCCGCTCGCTCGCCGACGGTGACGAGGAGGTCGATCCCATTCTCCGCGACGCGCTCGCCGAGGCGGAGATGCTCCGCCTCCTCGTGGTCGCCGAGCTCGCCCATGAAGCCGAGGACGGCGACGCGGCGACCCGGGACTTCGGCGGTGCGCAGCGTGCGCAGGGCCGCCTGCATGGAGTCGGGATTGGCGTTGTAGCTGTCGTCGAGGAAGGCGATGCCCTTGACGGTCTTCTCCTCGAGCCGTCCATGCGTCAGCCGCACGGAGGAAAGCGCCTCCGCCACTTCGGCGGGATCGATCCCGCGGTGGAGCCCGACGGCGGCGGCGAGGAGCGCGTTCGTCACCATGTGCTCGCCGCGCACGGGGAGGACGACCGGCACCGTCCGGGCCGCGTCGGAAACCAGGTCGAAGCGCATCCGCCCCTGGGCGTCGGCCACGAGATTCTCCGCCCGCACCGCACCCTCGCCGATCCCCACCGGCACCATCCCGCAGCGGACCCGGTCGCGGACGAAGCCGTAGAAGTCGTCCTTGACCGGCATCGCGCAGAAACCGCCCGCGGGAACCGCCTCGGCAAGCGAGGCCTTTTCCGCCGCGATCGCCTCGCGCGAGCCCATGTGCTCGATGTGCGCGGTTCCGACCGTCGTCACGACGGCCGTGTCGGGCAGCGCGATGTCCGCCAGCACGCCGATCTCGCCGGGGTGGTTCATGCCCATCTCCCAGACGCCGTAGCGGTCCTCTCCATCGCCGGAGAGGATGGTCAGCGGCAGGCCGATGTGGTTGTTGAAGTTGCCCGCCGTGGCGTTCACCTTGCCGCTCCGGGCGAGGACGGCGGAGAGGAAGTCCTTGGTCGAGGTCTTGCCGTTGCTTCCCGTGACGCCGACGACGAAAAGATCGGACGAGGCCTTGCGATGACGGTAGGCGAGCGTCTGCAAGGCGTTGAGGGTGTCCTTCACCCGGATGATCCCGCCCCGGTAGGATTCCGTCTCCACGGGCAGGGCGCTCAGCAGCATCGCCCCGGCACCGGAGGCGGCGACGTCTCCGACGAACTTGTGGCCGTCGAAGCGCTCTCCCTTGAGCGCGAGGAAGAGGTCCCCTTCCCCGACCTTCCGGGAATCGGTCGAGACCTTGTCCACCGTCGCGGCGGGCACGCCCTGGATGAGCGCGCCGTCGACCCATTCGGCGATCTGGAAGAGGGAAAGCCGCTTCATGCCACTCCCCCTTCCGCCTTGCGATGGATGAATCCCGCCGCGACCTTGCGGTCGTCGAAGTCGTGGCGGACGCCGTCGATCTCCTGATAGGTCTCGTGCCCCTTGCCCGCGATCAGGACGATGTCGCGCTCGCCCGCGAGATTGATGGCGCGGCGGATCGCCTCGCGCCGGTCCTCGATCACCTCGTGCCCGCCGCGGAGGAAACCCTTCGCCGCCCCGGCGAGAATCCGCTGGGGATCCTCGCTGCGGGGGTTGTCGGAGGTGAGGAGGCAGACATCGCTCCCCGCCTCCGCCGCCGCGGCCATGAGGGGACGCTTCGAGGAGTCGCGGTCGCCCCCACAGCCGAAGACGGTGAGGATCCGGTGGGGATTGAGGGCCCTCAACGTCGCGAGGACGTTGCCCAGCGCATCGGGCGTATGGGCATAGTCGACGAAGACGCGGTAGTTCGTCTGGCGTCCCGTCACGGCCTCGAGCCTGCCCGGCACCTGCGGGGCTTCGGCCATCTTCGCGACGACCTCGCGCAGGTTCAGTCCGATGGCCCAGGCGGAGGCGATCGCGGCGACGGCGTTGTAGACGTTGAAGGCCCCGATCAGGGGAATGCGCACGAGGAACTGGCGCTCGCGGAAGGAGAGCTTGAACTGCGTGCCGTTGAAGTCCGAACGGATCTCCCCGGCCCGGAAGTCGGCGTTGGCTCCGCGTCCGTAGGTGATGCGGCGGAGCCGGTCGAAGCGGAGCTTCATCAGCTGGTCGCCGTAGACGTCGTCGAGGTTGACGACAGCCGTGCCCTCCTTCGCCGTCTCCGCGTCCATCTGCTCGAAGAGGAGCCGCTTCGCCGCGAAGTAGTCGTCCATCGTGCGATGGTAGTCGAGATGGTCCTGCGTCAGGTTCGTGAACACGCCCACGTCGAAGGCCACCCCGGTGACGCGGTGCTGGACGAGGCCGTGCGAGGAGACCTCCATCGCCGCGCCCCGGCAGTCCGAATCGGCCATCTCGCGGAGAAGCCGCTGCACCTCGGGCGATTCGGGCGTCGTGTGCGAGGCCTCGAGAAGCTGGTCGCCGGTCGAATAGTGGATCGTGCCCATCAGACCGGCCCGGCGCAGGATGGACTGCATCAGGTGATGGACGAGAAAGGCCGTGGTCGTCTTTCCATTCGTGCCGGTGATCCCGACGACGGGAAAGCGCAGGCTCGGATGGCCCTCGAAATTCGCCGCCGCCTTCGCCATCGCGGCGCGGGCATCGCCGACCTGCAGCCAGGTCGCGACGAACTCGGCGGGATTCGGCTGCTCCGAGAGGATCGCGACGGCACCCCGCTCGATGGCCGCCTGGACGTATTGGTTGCCGTCGCGGCCCGCCCCCTTCAGGGCGCAGAAGACCCCGCCCGGCACCACTTGGCGCGAGTCGAAAAAGACGCCCGTCGCCGGCGTCTGGAGCGTTCCGGCGACGTGCTTCACGTGGATGCCTTCGATGAGATCAGCCAATGTCATGGTTTCAGCGCCCTTCCTCCCCCGGTTTCGCGGCCGCGAGGGGCGTGGCCGCCGGTTCGATCAATTCCTCCGGAAGATCCGGCTCGATGCCGAGAATCTTCACCGCGCTCGTCGCGATTCCTTGGAAAACCGGAGCGGCGACCGCGCCGCCGTAGACCTGCGGGCCGTTCGCCTTCGGCTCGTCGATGACGATGAGCCCGAGCAGGCGCGGATTCTCCGCCGGAAGGAAACCCATGAACGAGGCGATGTAGCGCCCCTCGACGTAGCCCACGTTCTCGACGTGCTTGCGCGCCGTGCCCGTCTTGCCGGCCACGCTGTATCCGCGCACGTCGCCCTTGGTTCCCGTGCCGTGCTCTCCCATCGTCTCCATCATGCATTGCGTCACCTGGCGCGCCGCCTTTTCGCTGAGCACCCTACGTCCGGCGCGCTCGGGTCCTTTCATCATCGCCGCGCCGCGCACGTCTTCCTTCACCCCCTTCACGATCGTGGGGGGACGGAGAATGCCGCCGTTCGCGATCACCGAGCAGGCCACGGCCATCTGCATGGGGGTCACGGCGATCTCGTAGCCCATCGCCTGGCTGGAGAAGGAGGTCGCCGACCAGCGCTCCGGGGGGATGATCCGTCCGGCGTGCTCTCCGTTCAGCTCGATCCCGGTCTTCTGCCCGAAGCCGAACTGCTGCACGTAGTGATGGAAAAGTCCCTTGTTCAGCGGTCGCGCCACGAGATAGGCCCCGATGTTCGAGGATTTCGCGAAGGCCATCCGCGCGGTGAGGCGACCGTAGGGATGGTGGTCGCGCAAGGCGAAACCATCGAGCTCGTAGCGCCCCATGTGGCAATCCACCTCCATCGAGGGATCGGCGAAGCCCCGGTCGAAGGCGCCGCCATAGCCGACGATCTTGAAGGTCGAGCCCGGCTGGTAGAGATCCGAGACCGCCGGATTGCGGCGCAGCGGCTCCTGCCCCCGGATCCCCTTGCGCGTGGAGAGATCGAAATGCGGTCGGCTCGCCATCGCCAGCACCTCGTTGGTCGCGGGGTCCATGAAGATCGCCGTCACCTTCGCCGGGCGGAAGCGGTCGATGACCGCGTCGAGCTCGCTCTCGACGACCGCCTGGAGCGCCATGTCGATGGTGAGATGGACGTCGCGCCCCGGCACGGGATCGACCTGCGCGCCGCGGTAGGCGTGGATCTCGCGGCGGCTGCGGTCCCGCTCGCAGTAGCGGTGGCCGGGCCGCCCCTGCATCTCCTCGTCGTAGACTTTCTCGATCCCGGAGACGCCGATTCCCTCCTCGTCGACGTAGCCGATCACCTGGGTGAGGGACATCGGACTGGGATAGTAGCGGCGCTCGCCCGCATCGAGGCGGATGCCCCGGATTTCGCGCTTGGCGAGCCTGGCTTCGATCTCGCCGGCGAAATCGTCCTCGAGATTCCTCGCGAGGACGACGTCCCCTCCTCCCGGGGCCTTGAGACGACGCGCGATCTCGTGGCGGGGTTCGTTCAGGATCTCCGCCAGGCACTCCGCGACGTATTCCCGGTAGAGCCCTGCGATCTCCTCGGGCAGATGCTTCTTCCGGATCTCCTGCGGCGACACTCCGTCCCGCTTCGCGAGGCCGATGCAGGCGAGAAGCGGATCCCGGAGATGGTAGCGGTCCGCGACGAGCGTGTAGACCGTCTGGCTGCGTGCGAGCAACTCGCCGGAGCGGTCGAAGATGCGGCCGCGCCTCGCCGGCAGCGTCTCCTTGTATTCGTAGTGCGCGCGCGCCTGCGCCGCCAGCCGTTCGCCGCTGGACGCTTCGATGTGCAGCAGACGCGCGCTCAGGATCGAGAGGACCGCGACGAGAAGCGCGCAGCCCAGCACCAGCCTTGTTTTCAGTCCATTGTCCACGGCGCGGCCTTTCAATTCCCTTTCAAACTCAATAGGCGCTCGCCACCGGAGCCTCGCCCGAAGCGCCGGGCTCGATCTCGATCACCTTCGAAACATCGATGTCCGCAAGGTCGCTCTGGACCCAGCGGAGGCGGCGCGAGAGCTCGTGCCGGTCGCGGACCGCCGCGATGCGGAGCTCCCAGAGCTCGATCTCCTGGTCGAGCCCCGCGATCTCTCGCTCCACCGCCCCGATCTCGTTCCCGCGCAGGACGTGCTCGTTGCGCATGTAGACGAAGCCCGCTCCCGTCGCCAGGACGAGCCCGCCCGCGAACACGAGACGGAGGATCACGCCTCCCCCGACCCGGCTTTTGTATCGATTCCGCTTTTCCATGGCTTCAGACTTTCACCGCGACCCGCAGCTTGGCGCTGCGCGACCTCGCATTCCGCTCCGTCTCCTCCCCGCCCGGCGCGATCGCCTTGCGCGAGGGCAGGCGGAAGGCGAAGTCCGGATTCGGGCGAGGCTCGGCCCACTCGGGCCGGTCGATGAAGGGATTGCTGCGACGGTGCATGAAGCGCTTCACGATCCGGTCCTCCAGCGAATGGAAGGTCAGGATCGCAAGCACCCCCTGCGGCGCGAGCAGCGGCACGGACTTCTCCAACGCCGCCTCCAAGGCCTCGAGCTCGCCGTTCACCGCGATGCGGATGGCCTGGAAGACCCGCGTCGCGGGATGCTTTCCGGAGACTTTCGGGACGACCCGGGCGACGAGGCCGGCGAGCTCAAGCGTGGTCTCCAGAGGCTTCGAGGCCCGGACCTTCACGATCTCGCGCGCCACGCGGGCGGCGTGGCGCTCCTCCCCGTAGTCGCGGAAAATGCGCGTCAATTCCCCCTCCTCCCACTCGTTCACCAGATCTCGGGCCGAGAACGGCGCCCGGTCGTCCATGCGCATGTCCAGAGGGCCATCCTCGCGAAAGGAGAAGCCGCGCGACGGATCGTCGAGCTGGCGCGAGGAGACGCCGAGGTCGAGCAGGATGCCGTCGACCTGCTCGATCCCGAGACCCGCGAGAATCCCGTCCATCTCGCGGAAATTTCCCCTCACCGGGAGAAACGCGTCTTCGTAGACCGCGAGACGTCGCGTCGCGTAGTCGAGCGCGGCCTGATCCTGATCGCAGCCGACGACATGGGCGCCGTGGCGCAGGAGCAGCTCGGAGTGACCGCCGCCGCCGAGGGTTCCATCGAAGATCTGCTTTCCTTCGAGCGGTTGCAGGGCTTCGAGAATCTCCGCCGCCAGAATCGGGTCGTGATAGAAGTCCATTCGATCAGAGAATCCTCCGGAAATCACTCCTCCCCTTCGTTCCGTGGACCTCCCTTCCCATACGTCCCATCCGGACGACAGGACCAAACCCGAAAACGGAGGAATCGGTCGCCCGGAAGCCCCCTTGCCGTTCGCGAGATCCAACCAAGGTTGAATGGGGATGATCATCGGATCAGAGAGGCAAAACTATTGTTACTATTGAAATTTGGATTCAATCCATTTCACTTTTATAATTTCCATAAAAAAGGAAAATAAAGCCGCCTAATTATATTATCCCAAGTTCTTTTAAGGCAAGCTAAAAAGTTAAGGTTTCCGAAAGGAAATCCTTCATCCAAAAGGTTGCCCCCTTCCCCTTTGCAGCGATCCGCCGCGTCTGCGCCCTTGTCTCCCGGCACGGCCTCCGGCTAAGGTGGTGGATGAGGATTCTTCTTCCGCTCCTAGCCCTGCTCCCCCTCCCCCTTCTGGCGGCGGAACCGCCTTTCGCCGCGTCGCAGTTCCCCGACCTCGGCAGTCTTCCCGACCGCACCGCGGAGTTCCGCCAGCGGCTCGAGGAAGGCAACGGCACCCTCCTCCTCGAACCCGGCGTCCATCGCATCACCGGCACGCTCGAGGTCGTCCTCGAAGGCAGGCACAGCGCCGTGATCCGTCCCGCCGGCGGTGCCGCGACCCTCGTCATGGATGGTCCCGGGCCCGCCATCCGCATCGTCGGTTCGCACGAAGGCTCGGCCTCGCCGAAAACCTTCCAGCCGACCACCTGGAACGAGCGCATGCCCCTCGTCGAAGGCATCGAGATCGTCGGCAACCACCCCGAGGCCGACGGCATCGAGCTCGTCCGCACCTTCGAGGCCATCGTCTCCAAGGTCGCGGTGCGCTGGTGCCGCGACGGCATCCGCCTCCCCCTGCGGAACCGCAACGTCACCATCTCCGACGTGAACCTCTACGAGAACCGCGGCATCGGCCTCCACCTCGACGACGTGAACCTCCACCAGATCGACGTCTCCAACTCGCACATCAGCTACAACCGCGGCGGAGGCATCGTCGTCCGCGACGGAAACGTGCGCAACCTCCACATCACCGGCTGCGACATCGAGGCGAACATGCCCGGCGACGACGCTCCCACGCAGACGGCCAACATCCTCCTCGACGTCTCCGGCTCCGCCGGCGACAAGGGCCGCTCCATCTGCGAGGTCGCCATCACCGGCTGCACCATCCAGCACAGCTCGAACTACTCGGGCAAGGACTACAAGGAGATCGCCCCCGGGGCCGCGAACATCCGCTTCCTCGGAAAGGAGATCTATCCCATCGATTCCATCGCGATCACCGGCAACGTCCTCAGCGACGTCTCCCTGAACGTCGACCTGCGCGACTGCACCGACATCGCCTTCACCGGGAACGTCCTCTTCGCCCCGAACCCGGACAATCTCCACGTCGTCCGGAGCAAGCGCGTCGTCGTGAACGGAAACACCTTCAACCCCCGCGAGTTCGAGCGCCCCGGCCGGATCGTCTTCGACGAATGCCAGGACTGCATCGTCTCCGACAACACCCTCCGCGGCCTGCTCGCTCCGGAAGGCGCGGTCGTCGTGAAGAACTCCGCCCGCATCGCCCTGCAAGGCAACCTCCTCGCCGAATCCCAGGGCGGCGTGCGCATCGAAGGATCGAGCGACATCGCAGTGAAGGACTGGTTGGTCTCCGGACTTCCAGAAGGAACGCCCCTGGTCGCGAAGGACGCCGCCTCCGAGCGGATCGTCGAGGAAGGAAACGTGATCGCGAAGCAACCGTAGCGAAGCGCTCGGCGCTTCGGCCTCGCCATCCGCGGGAGAAACTCTCACGAGTTTCTCTACGATTTTGCTTCCCTCCCTAGCGAAGTTCGCGAGAGCCCCCCCGCGCCCATCAAACGGATGCCTCGGCCACCGGCGCTTCCTCCTCCCTCCTGCCCTTGACCCTCCTCGCCGGGCGCGGCCGGAAGACGAACCCCGCCACCGCCGCCAGCACATGGAGCAGACACACGCCCACCATCGCTAGAAGAAGGCGAGTGAACGGATCCGCCGGATCGAACGCCTCCTTCAGATAATCGGGCAGGAGCCTCCCCACGCCGAGCCCCGCCCCCACCAAGGCGGCGAGAAAGGCGATCTGCAGACCGGTTTTCCGGAACAGCAAAGCCACGAGCACTCCCAGCAGCATCGCCGCGCCGACGAAGGCGGGAACGGCGGAACTGAACACCGGCTCCTCCCAACCGCGGCTCTCCCAGCCGTAGTAGGAAGCCGCGCCGACCCCGAGGAGGGCCAAGGAGCAAACGAAAGTGAAAATCCTCATGTCGCTTTGTCAGGGGGCCGCCGAGCTCGCGACGGGGGCGGATTCCTTCCTTAGATCCGCCGCGAGGCTCTCGGCGAGCGGTTTCGCGATTTCTCCGCCGAAGGCGAGCGGCCGGATCGCACTGAAGCGGTCGCGTCCGATCCAGAGCCCCCAGGTGCGTCCCTCGTCGAATCCGAAATGCCAGGCATCGGTGAACGTCGGGGTGGTGCCCGACTTTCCGCGGGCGTTGGGGACGGCCCCGGAGGCAGGCAGCCCTTGGGCGACAGTCCGGGCGGTCGATTCCTTCATCGCCGGAGCGGGCGCGTAGGAGGCGGGACGCGAGACGATGCGCCCCGAGGCATCGCGGATCTCGCGAATGAAACGCGGGAGCGGCGCGGGAGTGCCGCCGTTCGGAAAGACGCTGTAGGCGCGGGTCAGTTCGGAAAGGCTGGCCTCGCTCGCACCGAGAAGACTGCCGGGCATCTCGCGCAATTCGGTCGCGATCCCGGCGGCCCGGACGATGCGGCGCACGTTCGGGAGTCCGACACGGGCGGCGAGCCGGGCGGAGGGCGAATTCTTGGATTTCGCCAGGGCCTCGGCGGCGGTGATCTCGCCTTCCCACCGGTTTTCGGGATTCTCGGTGCTCCATTCGCCGAGGACTCCGCCAATCGCCCCGAGACCGACCTCGCGATTGTCGAAGGGCGCGTCGAGCAGGATCGTCGCGGGAGTGAAGGGCCCGCTCTCGTAGGCCGCGGCGTAGAGGAAAGGCAGAAAGGCGGATCCGGGAGGGCGTTTCATCTCCACGGCACGGTCGTACTCGCTCCGCTGGAAATCTCGGCTCCCGACGGAGACGAGGATCTGTCCGGTGCGGTTTTCGATGAGAACGAAGGCGGCTTCGAGAGGATCCTTCTCGTCCTCCGTCCCGACGAGCTCGCGAAGATGCCGGTCCATCGCCTGGGCCGCCTCCTGCTGCCCCGTCAGGTCGACGGAGGTGTCGACGACGTACCCGTCGAGGGACTTCGGCGGCACGGGCCAGGACGCGGTCTCCTCGCGCAGTTCACGCTCGACCCGGGAGATGAGATACGCGATCTGACCGCGTCTCAGCGAATCTTCGCGGGAATTGGCCACGCGGGTCTCGACGGCGAGAAGGCGGTCGAGATCCGCCTTCGGGAGCTTCCCGATTTCGTTCATGCGACGAAGCGTCTGGTCGCGGTACTCGCGCGCCCGCCCGGCGTTGACGAAAGGCGAGTAGCGGCTGGGCGAAGGAATGACGCCGCAAAGCAGGGCCGACTCGTCCACCGTCAGCTCGCTCGCCTTCTTGCCGAAGTATCCCCGCGCCGCGGAGCCAAGACCGTAGAAACCGCTGCCGAAATAGATGCGGTTGAGGTAATGGACGAGAATCTCGTCCTTGCTGTATCGCTCCTCGATGCGGACGGCGGCGGCGATTTCGGAAAGCTTCCGGTCGATGTCCTTGCCCTCGAGCCGGTAGACGTCCCGCGCGAGCTGCTGGGTCAGCGTGCTGCCCCCCTCGCGGATCGCCTCGGCACGGTAGTTCGCCAGGGCGGCCCGGACGGAGCCGACGGGATCGAAACCGGGATGAACGAAGAAGCGCTGGTCCTCGGACGCGACGAGGGCATCGACGAAATGCGGAGGAATGTCCTCGCGGACGACGAGGAGGCGGTTCATCGACCCCGCCCGCCCGATCTCGACGCCGCGCGCGTCCCGGACGAGCGCCCCGATCTCGGGACGCCCGACCCACTCCACGTCGAGCGAGGCGCTGCGGTCGAAGTAGTGCCAGCCCACCCCGGCGCCGACCGAAGCGAGCGCAAGGGCGGCGTAGACCGGAGCGAGAAACAGGATCTGGAAGAGAAGAACGATCAGATGGAGCCAGACGGGACGCTTCTTTAGATCTTTGTCAGGCAAAGCGGCGCCCGGATCGTCCTTGGGATCGTCCTTGGGATCGTCCTTGGGATCGTCCTTGGGATCGTCCTTGGGATCGTCCTTGGGATCGTCCTTGGGTTCGTCCTTGGGTTCGTCCTTGGGTTCGTCCTTGGGTTCGTCCTTGGGATCGTCCTTGGGATCGTCCTTGGGATCGTCCTTGGGATCGTCCTTGGGATCGTCCTTGGGATCGTCCTTGGGATCGTCCTTGGGATCGTCCTTGGGTTCGTCCTTGGGTTCGTCCTTGGGTTCGTCCTTGGGTTCGTCCTT